>CBFGOJ010000029.1:0-57987 GCA_965650365.1 uncultured Fluviicola sp.
CAGCTTCATCATCGTCTGAAACTCCGTCGCCATCTCCATCACAGGCAATACTTGTTGGAAGCGGATCACAAGGATCTAATGGATCTGAAGTTCCTGTTGGAACATATGGTGTGGAAGGATCGTCAACACCGTTAACTTCTTCTCCGTCCAATACTCCGTCATCATCGGTATCCGGATCATTCGGATTTGTTCCGTTTGTAGTTTCGTCATCGTCTGAAACTCCGTCGCCATCGCCGTCACAAGCAATACTTGTTGGAAGCGGATCACAAGGATCTAATGGATTGGAAGTACCTGTTGGAACATATGGCGTGGAAGGATCGTCTACTCCATGCACCTCTTCTCCGTCTAAAACTCCGTCACCATCGGTATCCGGGTTCATTGGGTTTGTTCCGGCAGTTCCCTCTTCCCCATTCGTTAATCCGTCACCGTCCACATCACAAGCTACGCTCATCGTATTCGGGTCACAAGGATCCAGCGGATCTGTACCATTTGTTACTTCGTATCCGTCGTTAAATCCATCACCGTCTGTATCCGGGTTGTTAGGATCTGTTCCGTTTGTAGCTTCATCACCGTTGTTCAATCCATCACCGTCTGTATCACAAGCCGGACTTGTATTGATCGGATCACAAGCATCAAGCGGATCGGAAGTTCCCGTTGTAACATATGGTGTAGAAGGATCATCTACTCCAAGTACTTCTTCTCCGTCCAACACTCCATCGCCGTCTGTATCCGGGTTATTCGGGTCTGTTCCTGCAGTTGCTTCTTCGGAATTGGTTAGCCCGTCGCCATCTACATCACAAACCGGGTTCATCGGATTCGGATCACATGGATCTAATGGATCGGAAGCTATTGTCACTTCATTACCGTCATTATAACCATCACCGTCTGTGTCCGGATTATTCGGATCTGTTCCGGTATCTGTTACTTCCTCAAAATCTGTTAACCCGTCACCATCCGTATCGATGTTACAGTCAATCATTGTAAGCGTCACTGACGAAGATGGCTGTGAACTGCACATTCCGTTTGAAACAGTAACCGTAAATGTTCCTGTTAAATGCACCCAGATGGATTGAGTGGTTTCACCATTCGACCATAGATAGCTTGATGCAGAAGATGACTGTAATTGTACTGAATCACCTGCACAGAAATTGGTTGGGCCAAGAACTGTGATGGTCGGTGTTGTTGGAGTTGGATTAACTATCACAGCTGTTGATGCACTGGAAGCTGAACAACCGCTTGTGGTGATAGTCACGGTATAAGATCCGGAATTGAATACTGTAATTGCCTGCGTTGTTGCTCCATTTGACCACATATATGCACCACCCGGTGAGGATGTCAGTGTAACCGAATCACCCAAACAGAAAGTTGTTGGTCCGCTTGGTGTAACGGTTGGCGATGTAGGAATGGTGCTAACGGTAACGGCAGTTGGTGCGCTTGTAGCACTGCATCCGCTGGTTGTTACCGTTACAGTATAAGAGCCGGTAATTGACGCAATGATAGATTGGGTTGTTTCTCCGTTCGACCACAAATAACTACTTCCCGGGGAAGACGTCAGTGTTACTGAACCACCTGCACAGAAAGATGTTGGTCCGCCAGGTGTAATGGTTGCAGTTGGCGCCGGATTTACAGTTACTGAAATCGGCATACTGGTAGCTGAACAGCTTCCTGATCCAACAGTTACCGTATATGAACCACTTGTAGAAACGGTAATTGCATTGGTTGTTTCAGTCGTCGACCAGGTATTTCCTGTTGGTGCCGATGACGTTAATGTCACAGAACCTCCGACACAGAAAGTAGTTGGCCCTCCCGGTGTAATTGTTGGTGCTGCCAGTGGAGCTGTAACCGTTACGATAGTTCCTGCGCTTGTTGAGCTACAAGTTCCGTTTGAAACCGTTACCGTATATGTACCGGACGCAGAAACTGTAATTGCCTGAGTTGTTTCAGTCGTCGACCAGGTATTTCCTGCCGCAGCAGATGAAGTCAATGTAACTGAACCTCCTGTACAGAAAGTAGTTGATCCACCCGGGGAAATGATTGGAACACTTGGAGCCGGATTTACAGTAATGGAAGTTGGTGCAGATGCTGCCACACAGCCGGATCCATTTCCAACAGTTACGGTATAAGATCCTCCGGCAGAAACACTAATTGATTGAGTTGTTTCACCGGTCGACCACAGGTAGGTCGATGCTGCTGATGAAGTTAATGTTACAGAACCGCCTGCACAGAACGTGGTTGGTCCGCCCGGGGTAATTATTGGAGTTGCCGGTGCAGCTGGGCCCGTTAGTGTCTGCAATAAGACATTGGATGTACAACCTGAAGCAAGTGTTAATGTAATGGTATAAGCACCTGAACCCAGGTTCGGGATTATAGCAGGAAGAGTTACTCCCATTTGACTTCCGGAAGCAGTTCCTGTCCAACTTAAGTTTCCTGTTGCAGAACCCGTTACCTGGATACTTCCGTTCGTAGACGAACAAGTTGTAGGATTTGTAACCGTTCCTAAAGCAATGGTCGTACTCGGATTGATAACCACCGAAGTTGAATTAGCAGACGAAGAACAGCCGTTGACAATCGTTGTTACAGAATAAGATCCTGCATTCATTGATTGTGCATTTGGAATGATCGGGTTTTGATCCGTACTTGAGAATGAATTCGGTCCTGTCCAGGAATAAGTAGCTCCCGGAACTGTTGTTGCAGACAAGTTAATTGCTGCATTCTGACAAACCGGTGAATTGCTTGAAGCTGCTGCAGCCGTTGGCATTGGGTTAACAATCACATTCGTTGTTGCCGCAACCGTGGATGAACATCCGCCTGCTGTAATCTGCAGTGAATAAGTACCGGCATTGCTCAAAGCAGCTGATGCGATCGTTGGATTTTGTACGGACGAAGTAAAACTTCCCGGTCCTGACCATTGATAAGTTGCTCCCGGAACCAAAGGCGCCGTTAAGTTGATAGGAGAACCCTGGCAGACCGGCGAGTTACTTGAAACAGATGGTGCAACCGGAGCAGGGTTGACAACTACGTTCGTGCTTCCGGCTGAAGAACTACAACCTGAAACAGTTACTATTACATTATACGTTCCCGCACCTGCACTCGTAATATTTGAAATCGAAGGATTTTGTAAAGTACTTGCGAAACTGTTTGGTCCTGTCCAGGAATAAGTAGCCCCGGAAACCAAAGGAGTTGTTAAATTCAATGTTGCCCCTTCACACAAAGGTCCGTTATTCAAGGCGCTTGGCGTAGCGATCGGAGCACTTTGGTTAATTGAGATTTGATCTGAAGAAGCGTGGCAGCCATCCGTATTAATTGTCCAGCTATAAGTATTCGTTCCTGCATTCAAAGCGGAAACTGTTGCAGCAGCTGTATTCATATTTGAGAAGTTACCTGCGCCTGAAACTACTGTCCAATATCCCTGACCAATCACCGGAACGTTTGCAGCCAGGGTGTAAGTTGTTCCACAACCACTTTGATCCGGTCCTGCATTTGCAGTAGTTGGAACAGAATTTTGTCTCCAGTCCGGAATTCCGTTGCCATCCGTGTCTTGTCTTGGAGCAAGTGTTCCTCCATTGTTCGGATCGTAAGCGTTATCCAGACCATCATTGTCGGTATCTATATTCAGCAGGTTGAAATCGGCCACACAATTGTGGTTCGCGTCATTTCCTTCCAGCTGATCTGAGAATCCATCGTTATCGGAATCCAGATCTATGTAATCCGGATTGTCCGTGCCATCGGTATTAACCGGAACAATGAGTGTTCCACCGGTACTTGCATCATAGGCATTATCCAAACCATCTCCATCCGAATCCGCTCCTGTTGGAGGAATAAATCCGGCAGATGTTTGGTATTCGTATAAATCCATGATTCCGTCATTGTCAGAATCCTGGTCTTTCCAATCTACCTTTCCGTCGTTATCAAAATCCTGGGAAGATGCTGACGGAGAACAGAATTTGATCTCACCGATTCCATATCCCTGGTTGCCCAAAGCAGGATCAATGTTATCATAAACAAATCGTACTGAATCAACAAGTGCCGGAATAGTTACCGTGATCGTTCCGTTCAGTTCGGTATTATCCATGGCTACTAATCCCTGGAAACGGTTACTTCCTACAAACGAGTTGAAGTTCCCCGATCCGATCGTATAATTGGCTGCCGTGAGTTGATATAACTGCCCGAATGAATATGCGTTTACCGTAATCCGGTCCTGGAATTGACCGGCTGCCACATCCACATCCTGTAATTTGAATGATAAATTATTTACCGGTTGATTAAATCTGATCACCTGGATGGATTGATCTGCTGCCGTAGCAACGTCCTGTTCGGTGTAAATTTCCAAGCCGGTTACAGCAGGAAAATTTTCAGAAATATTGAAATTCATCACTCCAGCCCCGGCTGTATTCCGGGAAATCATATTTGCAGTAACGCCAGAGACTGTAGGATAATACAGGGTTGGATCGGCTTGTGCCGTTAATGGCAGTGTTACTGTTGCCGTACAGGGCAGTAATTCCGAGTTATTCGCTACGCCATCACCATCCAAGTCTATATCTGACACATCCAGGATCCCGTCATTGTCGGAATCAGTCGTTGGAATATAGTAGTAGACACGGATCCGAACAGCATCGATGTAAGAAATCACGGTTGGCAGAAGTAATCCGGCTGCACGCGATTCAATAGCCACCGCAACCCCAAACCCGTTACTGCTGACATCCATTCCGTTCAGGGTAGTTCCCCATAAATCGGCATTGGTCCCATAAGTAAATGCTGTTTCCGAGGTTGGCCAATTGACGCCTGTATTGGCATGATTGGTCCCTGTGATCTGATTATTCTTCAAAAGCCGAATATCCAGATCGCGCGTCCAGTTTGAGCCGGTGTTATCGGAACTTGCTTTGCGGATCTCTACCTGAACGCCACAAACCTGTGCGTTAATCGGGATGTTTAAATTCAGATTCCTTAAAACGAGGAAATTGGAGCTCCTGACTGTTCCACCGATAAGCAGGGCTGCGTTCGACATAGTGGCATAACTGTTATTATCAGTTAATGCATTGCCGGGATTGTTCCAGGGATCAGTTCCCCCCGCGGCGTTGTTTAGGCTTACTTGAGCGTTGACGTACCCAGTATTTGTTCCGGGGCATTGTGCATTCAACGTCATAACGAAAAGTGAGCTGAAAAGTAAGGACATAAGAATCCTAGCTCGATTCGAGTAAATAACGGTCATATTTTTAGTTTTTAAATTTCCTTTATTTACTCGTACAGCACCGTAGGATGGTGTGAGTTCTCTAAAGCGTAGTTTTTGAAATAAAGGTTCCTCAACATTATAAAAAAATTTAACAACTTCCAAATTTTTAACGCGAAAATTTAATGATTCGTCGATATTTTGTGTTTACGGATCGATATCGTTAGATATTTAAACAATTGAAGGTCAGAAAAATAACTGTTAACATAGTTGAAAAAACCGTTCATCACATTTTAAGAATTTTTGAGTGCTCATCTGCCTTATAAACGTTAGTTGGTTCATAATTAATCTTCGGGTATAACACTCATCTTGCTCAAGAACTTTATTTTTACTGAAATAGCATTTTTAGCTACTTAAAGCAATCAAATGAACGCATTACGCAAGGACTGGAACGAGATAAAGACAAACGACAGCTGGGCAATTTTCAAAATCATGTCTGAATTTGTTGAAGGATACGAACGCATGGCACGTATTGGGCCGTGTATTTCCATTTTCGGATCAGCAAGAACAAAGGAAGAAAATGTATATTACCAATTGAGTGTAGAGATTGGTGAAAAATTGGCGAAAGCAGGATATGGAGTGATTACAGGCGGTGGCCCCGGAATTATGGAAGCCGGAAACAAAGGCGCACACCAGGGAGGCGGGAAATCTGTCGGGTTGAATATTGATCTGCCGTTTGAACAATTCCACAATAAATATGTGGATCGCGAAAGCCATTTGAATTTCGATTATTTCTTTGTCCGCAAGGTTATTTTCGTAAAATACTCCCAGGGATTTATTGTCATGCCGGGCGGATTCGGTACGATGGATGAGTTATTTGAGGCAATTACCCTGATACAAACGAAGAAAATTACCAAACGACCGGTAGTACTTGTAGGAAGGGATTATTGGACTGGGTTGGTAGAATGGGTAAGAAACGTGATGCTTGAAAAAGAACACAATATCGCAGAAGATGATATGCGCTTTTTGACGATCGTTGATACAGCGGATGAAGCAGTGAAATATGTGGAGGATTTCTATAAAACGCACGATCTGAGCCCGAACTTCTAGTAAAACCACATAGGTACATAGCACACATAGCATGTTTTTAATTGGATTTACTTAGCCATAGAAATCTTATTATCCTCATCCATGAAAACTATGTGACCTATGTTGCTATGTGGTTAACTTATAGAACTGATTATTTTTTTGGCTGCTCCTTGATTGCGGGCAAAGATCTCTGCCAATCTCTCATTGATCTGAGCCCTTTTCCCAAGCGCTTCTTCCACCGCTTTCTCAAAACTGAAACTGTCTTCAATGGTAAAAGCTACTTCGTGATCCAGGAACGACTGTGCTTCGGGGAAACGCGAAAATTTTGGTCCGAAGAAGATTGGAATGCCAAAAGCGCCCGGTTCCAGGATGTTGTGCAATTTACCCGTAAATCCGCCGCCAATATAAGCAAGATCGGCATATTGATAAGCATTGGTCAACTGACCTATCGTATCTAAAATGAGTACATCTTTCCCCAAATTCTGAAAATTGGTATAGCGTTCCGGCTCTCCGTCAAACTCGTTAGAAATCTGTTCGATGTGTTTCTCTGAAATATCGTGCGGTGCAATGATGATCTTAAATTTCTGACGCAGTTCAAACAAGGCCGGAATCAGAATTTCTTCGTCGATGGTCCAGGAGCTTCCCAAAATAAGTAACGGTTTATTATCTGCAAAAGTGCGGATGATTTCGTTTTCGCTGCTTCTTTCTTTCACGGCAATCATCCGGTCGTAACGCGTATCTCCGGTTACCGTAACCTGTTCGATTCCTATGCTGTTTAATAAATCTTTGGAGCGCTGGTCCTGTGCATAAAAATGATCGAACAAACGAAGGGCTTTTCGGAAAAATCCGCCATACCATTTAAAGAAACGATGGCTTGGTCTGAACAAACTGCTCACACCGTAGATCTTCGCTCCTTTTCTGCGGGCACATTTCAAATGGTTGTACCAAAATTCGTATTTGACAAAGAATACCAATTGCGGATTGAAATGGTCTACGAACTTTCTCGCTTTGATCTTTGTATCAAGCGGTAAGTAAAGAGCAAGGTCTACTTTGTGATCTCTTTTTGCGTAAAATTCCATTCCGGAAGGACTGAAGAAGGTAACCAGCAGAAATGAATCGGGAAACCTTTCCTTGTAAGCATTCATTACGGGAAGTCCCTGGTCAAATTCACCCAGGGAAGCACAGTGAAACCAAACGACTTGTTTATTTTTCGGGATCTTGTAAGAAGACAGTGGAATTCGGCGTCCAAGAATCCATTTTTTTGCTTTGGGATGAAACCAGGATGCAAGCCACATGACTGCATAAAAAGCCCTAATCCCAAATCCATAAAATAATCTCATTTACTCAAAATAATAGTCTTTCGGTTTACGCTTGTAAACAGGAACAAACCAGCCAACTTTAAATCCATATTGGATATCTAATCTTTGTGCTTTAGAAACCGGCTCATCCGGCTGATCAAAAAACACCTCTCTTCGATTGTATGTTAATCCTTCCTGAATGTAAAAACCGGCATAGAAGTTTACAAATCCCTGATTGGCCATAAAAGCATAACCTGCAAATTGGTGGAAATTCAAACCGGTTGTATAGCGGTCATACCCTTTCCGGTATTTCAATTCCAAAGTAGGAACTACCTGATCCTGGGTTTCAACACGAATTTTATACTGCATATAACCTAAACCGGCATGAAAATACAAACCGGAATTCTTATTCGGGCTTAGTACCGGAATTACTTTTCCAACCATTGCATTGGTATTGAAACCGCGCATATTCACTACAACAATTGCAACGTCTCCGTTCGCATCATGAATGTATCCTTTTGAATCAACCAGGTTGCCAAACATGCCGGAAGTTTTCACACGGTTTCCAAACATGAAATTACCGTCAAATCCAAAAACCCAGTTTCTCTTGGTCTTGTAACCGGCCATTGCTCCTATATGATTGATGGCACCGAAACGTTCCTTCAAATCTCCACCAGGTGCATTCAAACCGTAATGAAGTGCAACCCATGGTGTAGCAATCGCGCTGTCGCGGACATTTCTTTGACTGAATCCTTGTAAACTGAAGCAGATCAAAAAAGCAAGTAAAATCGAATTTCTCATGTCTTTATAGTCCCTCAAAAATAAGGAATCTCCTGGTTTCCTTTAGTAAATTATCCCAAAAGGGGTGAATTATAGATTAAACGGATTATTGAACAGGTTATTTGAATCGGATTGATTTTGCAGGATTAATCCTACTAATCAGCAGCGAAGGAATAAACAATGCCAGTAAACAAACGCCAATTGTGATGATATTCAGAATTCCTATTTTCCACAAACTGAATTCAATCGGAACGGTATTCAAATAGTACACTTTCGGGTCGAGCGGAATAATCTGAAATTGGTATTGCAGCCAGCACAGTCCTACTCCGATGACATTCCCCCACAACATTCCTTTCAGGATCAATTGCCCGGTATGCACCATAAACACTTTTCGTACAAAGATGTTGCTTGCGCCCATAGCTTTTAGGACCCCGATGAAATTGGTTCGCACCAAAATGAGGACGAGCAGTACAGATCCCATGTTCACAATTCCGATAACCAGCATCAAAATGAGAACGATTGCCAAATTCACATCCAGGAAACTGAGCCACACAAAAAGATCACGCTGATTGTCCTTAATACTGTTCACTTTTACCTGCTGTCTGAAATCCGGGTTGAATTCGATTGATTTTTGAATTTTCCGTTTCTGATTTTCAATGTCCGAAAAGTCGGCCACACTCAATTCATAAGAACCCACATACTGGCCTGCAGAACCATGTCCGGGGAAAAACTCCAGATCGATGGTTTTTCCATCTGCCTTTATTTCGTAATGCAAACCATCATCACTCAAATAATGCTTTTTCAGGTTTCCTTCGGAATCTTTTTCAAACGGGACCAAAGAGGCTTTGTCCCCACGTATTTTAATCTTCAAATAGGCTGTATCCGGAATAGCGGTTTCACTTTTCGGATTGTCCGGGTTCCCGGCAGGTTCGTCTATAAATGTCCAATAATCAGATGCGATGAGACGGATAACCGTATCTTTTCGGGGATACATTAACCAAACATGTGAATCTTCATATCCTTCTCCCCAATTATAGCGGTAATTTCCATTTCCACCGGTAACATTGGCACGAATGATCAAATTATCATGATAGAGGGAATCTTCCACAGTGATCTCCGCTTTGATTCCCCAATCGTTCAACTGCTGCACCTGCGGCAGGTAGCAAAAAACGATTTCCTTGTCAAAATCCTCCAGGCCTGTTTCATAAATACCTACGATCTGAAACTGGCGCTGAATGGGTTTTTGCTTCACGAAATAAGAATTGATAGTATCTCCCAGTTCGTAGTGAAGATCAGCTGCAATGCGCCTTGAAATAAGTATTTCTGTGGAAGCCGGATCTTTAAAAGACGGAATTTTTCCTTCTTTCAGATACGATTTAAAAAAAGACCAGTCGTAATTTTTATCAACACCTTTTAAAACAACTCCAAGAATTTCTTTTTGCTCCACATCTTCCCGCGACTGCAGCAATGCTGGTTTATAAGCAACTGATTGAACATGAGTTACACCTTTTACCCGCCCCAGGGATTCTTCCAGTTTTTTGCTCTTCATAAGAGGAGCAGATTCCATCAAAGAAATTTCTCCTGACTTCTGAATGGAGATATGTGAACCAAAACCTATAACTTTACGGCTCACTTCTTGTTGGAACCCTTCAACCACTGCAATTGTAACGATGTTTACAATCATTGCCAGCGAAATACTTAAAACAGCAATTTTCGTAATTGATTTTGCTGCTTTTTTATTGCCTTGCA
The DNA here is from genome assembly GCA_965650365.1 of uncultured Fluviicola sp. Classification (GTDB taxonomy): domain Bacteria; phylum Bacteroidota; class Bacteroidia; order Flavobacteriales_D; family Crocinitomicaceae; genus Fluviicola. The sequence goes on from CBFGOJ010000029.1 coordinate 10,084, forward strand.
ATGAGTCATCCGTAAACGTTTGCTTACGTTGAAGTTTTTTAGCTATGAAATAGATATAATTCCAATTATTACTCATGCGAATACGAAAGTACATAAAGCTTTTGGCGTTGAAAAGTATTATTTTGCTTTTCCTGGCTTCATGTGCCACAAATAAAAAGACGATTGCGGTTGGACCTGTTGACGGGAACCCTGATAACCCAAAAGAATATCCGGTCATTCAACCCATTGATGACGAAATCAAATACGATGCTTACGGTATGGAACGCCTGCCGAACCTGCAACTGGGCAATGCGCGGATGGATCTTTACCTGGATTCTTTAAGAGGAAAACGCGTGGCGATCGTGGCCAACCAATCTTCTTTGCTGGGCGACGATCATTTGGTAGATACCTTGCTTTCACTCGGCATTCAAATTCAAAAGGTATTCGCACCGGAACATGGTTTCAGGGGAACTGCCGATGCGGGTGAAAAAGTCTGGAGCCACAAAGATCCTGTTACCGGCCTGCCAATCGTTTCACTTTACGGGAGTAATAAAAAACCGCGTGCCGACCAATTATACGATGTCGATATCGTGTTGTTTGACATCCAGGATGTTGGTGTGCGCTTCTACACCTATATTTCGACGCTTCATTATGTGATGGAAGCTTGTGCTGAAAACAACAAGCCATTGATCGTATTGGACCGCCCGAACCCGAATGCGCATTATGTAGACGGACCCATGCTTGAAAAGGACCAAACATCCTTCATCGGGATGCACCCGGTGCCGATCGTTTACGGAATGACCATTGGTGAATATGCTTTGATGGTGAACGGGGAATTTTGGCTGCACAACAATGTGACTTGCCAGATGTACATCGTTCCGTGCCGCAACTACACACATAAAACGAAGTTTGAGATCGCAATTCCGCCTTCTCCGAACCTGCGCACAGATCAGGCCATTAACCTTTATCCAAGTTTGTGCTTTTTCGAAGCAACAACCGTAAGTATCGGAAGAGGAACCGAGCGTCCATTTGAAATGTACGGTCATCCGAGTTTCCGAAAGACCAGTTTCACCTTTGTTCCGATGCCGACAACCGGTGCGAAAGATCCTTTGTGGCAGAACCGTACTTGTAACGGCTACGACCTGGGATCCAGTCAAAACAAACGCATGTATGAACTCAACCTGAACTGGTTGATCAATGCACGTGATCAATTGGGCGACAGCATTGATTTCATCAATCAGCGCAACTTCTTCGACCGCCTGGCCGGAACCACACAACTGCGTTCACAGCTAAAAGCAGGCTTAGGTGCAAAAGAGATCAAGGAAACCTGGAAAACGGGGATTCAGTCGTTTTTGAAGACGCGGCAGAAGTATTTGATTTATAGGTAATAATACCAGCCATCTTCCTTAATCCCTACTCAAGGAGGGAGAATTAATCCGCATCCTCCCTTGAGAAGAAAAAAGCACTGCTTTTGATAAAACAAACGTTGCGCCTTCGCTGATCGCATGCCGCCTTAGCTTTAGCGATGGCACAAGCTACTGCGTAAGCGTTAGTGCTGTTAACAAAGGGAGGATGGTAAATGAGATTATTACTCGTTTGCTCCACTTTTTGTCACCTTGCAATACGGTTTTTTGGATAGCATTGTTAATTAGACTTATTTGTCTTTTTAAGACCTGTTAAATAATAAAAGAGATGTCTCTATAATAAAACCTGGAATTCATCAAAAAGTTTGCAAACAAAAAAGCGGCGATCCAAATGAACCGCCGCTTTTTGTTATTAAGGTCAAATTATTGTTTTACCAATCGTTCCGTATGATTACCGGAAGCTGTCAGGATATGAACCATGTAAACCCCTCTTTCGAAAGCTTCAACTGAAAGCATTTCTCCGGATTGAACATGATTGGCCGTCATAACAGCTTTTCCTTGTGCATCATAAACCACAATCGATGCTTCATTCGTACCTGTAAAGGTGATTTTCACATCATTTTGTGTCGGGTTAGGACTCAAAGTAACTCCAAACGAAGAACTGTTCTCTTCTAATCCCAACTGACTGATGACAACACACTCCGATGTATCACTACATGAACCGTTTGAAACAATCACCGCATACGATCCGTTGGAAGTTGCCGTGAAAACAGCATTTGTTGCACCTGAGACCGGCTGTCCGTTAGAACAATTAATCCATTGGTATGTCCCTGTTCCGGAAGCTTGCAGGCTAATTACGCTCAAAGAGGTAATTCCTGCTGCCGGAGAAGGAAGGATAGTAAGGTCCAGGTTCTCGATACTGTCACAACCGTTCGCATTGGTAAACGACAAGGTATAGAATCCGCTTGTCGTCAATGTCTGTCCATTCCACAGGTAAGAACCACATGCTGTTGCAGTTGTTGTATCTGCATCTGCAGCATTGATCGTTAAAATAAGGGTAAGAATACTGTCACATCCAACAGAGTTAGTCAATGTTTGAGTATAGGTACCGCTTGCTGTGTACGTTTGACCATTCAGAGTGTAACTTTCACATGCTGTTTCAATAAGTGTTGAAGCAGTTGAATTGTTGATCGTCAGGTTCAGCGTGATGGTGCTGTCACATCCGGAAACATTCGTCAGCAGTTGCGTGTAAGTACCTGAAGTGGTATAAGTCGACCCGTTCAATGTGTATGAATCACAAGCTGTTTCCGTCAATGCAGCAGAAGTTGGCATATTGATCGTCAGTACCAATGTAAGCGTACTGTCGCATCCTGCAGCATTGGTCAGCATTTGAGTGTATGTTGCAGAAGAAGTATACACCGTTCCGTTCAAAGTATAACTCGTACAAGCCGACTCGATAAGTGTAGCCGAAGTTGGTTGAGTAATGATCAGGTTCAGTGTAATTGTACTGTCACATCCCACAGCATTCGTCAACAGTTGCGTGTAGGTTCCGGAAGCAGTATACGTTGTACCATTTAAAGTATACGAACTGCATGAAGTCTCGTTTAACGTTTCAGTCGAAGAATTGTTAATCGTCAGGTTCAACGTCAGCGTGCTGTCACAACCCGCTTGACTGGTCAATACCTGATTATATGTTCCTGAAGTGCTGTATGTTGTTCCGTTCAAAGTATAACTGTCGCAAGAAGTTGCAGTAACCGAGTTGGTAATTGCAGCTGGCTCTGTAACCGTAAACGATTGAGATGCCATACAACCGTTCGCGTCCATTACGTTTACAGTCCAGGTTCCGGCAGTAAGTCCGGTTACAAAAGTTGATCCGTCACCTGTTGGTGTTCCCGGAGTCCAATCGTATGTGTAACCAGGAGTTCCACCAGTTGGCGTATTGATAGCAGCAGCTCCTGTTGCGACGCCATTACAAACGATGTTTGTCTGTGAAACCGGTGTTACCGAAATAGCAGTCGGTTGAGTCACCGTAAAACTTTGTGAAGCTATACAACCATTCGCGTCTGTTACGTTAACGGTCCATGTACCTGCTGTTAATCCATTTACGGATGTTGTTCCGTCACCTGTTGGAGTTCCCGGAGCCCAATTATAAGTATAACCTGGAGTACCGCCTGTTGGTGTATTGATGGAAGCAGCTCCATTTGAACCGCCGTTACAAGCCACATTTGTTTGTGCCGAAGCAGTTACCGAAATGGCAGTCGGTTGAGTCACCGTAAAATTTTGTGAAGCAACACATCCGTTTGCATCCGTTACGGTACAAGTCCATGTTCCGGCAGTAAGTCCGTTAACAGAAACCGTTCCGTCACCTGTAGGTGTTCCCGGAGACCAATTATAAGTGTAACCTGGAGCACCTCCAGTTGGTGTATTGATTGCCGCAGCACCATTTGAACCTCCGTTACAAGCCACATTTGTTTGAGAAAAAGCTGTTACCGAAAGAGCAGTAGGCTGTGTAATAGTAAATGTAATCGTAGCCGTACAGGAGTTCGCATCTGTAGCAGTTACCGAATAAGTTCCTGCTGCAAGTCCTGTTACGGTAGTTGTTCCGTCACCTGTAGGTGTGCCCGGAGCCCAGTCGTAATTAAAAGAACCGGCTCCCCCGACCGCAGGGTTAACGGTAAACGAACCAGTTGTATTTCCAAAACAAGCAACATTTGTCTGTGCTGCAGCGGTGAAGGAAATAGCCGTTGGCTGAGTCACTGTAAAACTTTGTGAAGCAACACATCCGTTTGCATCAGTTACGGTGCATGTCCATGTTCCGGCAGTAAGACCTGTGATAGAAGTAGTTCCGTCACCTGTTGGAGTTCCCGGAGTCCAGTTGTAAGTATAACCACCTGCACCGCCATTCGCGTTATTAACTGCAGCAGCTCCCGTTGAACCGCCGTTACAAGCCACGTTTGTTTGCGAAGAAGCCGTCATCGAAAGAGCAGGTGGCTGAGTCACTGTAAAACTTTGTGAAGCAATACAACCGTTTGCATCTGTTACCATAACAAGATAAGTTCCTGCTGTAAGCCCGCTGACAGAAGTAGTTCCGTCACCTGTTGGATTTCCCGGAATCCAGTTGTAAGTATAACCACCTACACCGCCACTCGCGTTATTGACTGCAGCAGCACCTGTTGAACCGCCGTTACAAGCCACGTTTGTTTGTGAAGAAGCTGTCATTGAAAGAACTGGTGGCTGAGTCACCGTAAAACTTTGTGAAGCAGTACAACCGTTTAAATCTGTTACTGTAACAGTATAAGTTCCCGCTGTGAGGTCCGTTACGGAAGTGGTCCCGTCACCTGTCGGATTTCCCGGAGTCCAGTTATAAGTATAACCGCCTGCACCGCCATTCGCGTTATTGACTGCAGCAGCTCCCGTTGCACCACCATTACAAACTAAGTTTATTTGCGAAGAAGCTGTCATTGAAAGCGCAGTTGGCTGAGTTACTGTAATTCCGGAAACTGTTCCTGTACATGCATTTGCGTCAGTAATTGTCACGGAGTAAGTTCCGGCAGAAAGATTTGTTCTGTCTTCTGTCGTGATTCCGCCACCCCAGCTAAAAGTATATGGGCCGGTTCCTCCTGCAGGCGTCAAATTAATTGCACCGGTTGTTCCGCTATTACAGGCAATATTTGTTACAACAGTACTTCCTGATACTGCGGTTGGTTGGGTTACCGTGATTCCGGAAACCGTTCCCGTACATGCATTTGCATCGGTGATCGTTACCGAATATGTTCCGGCAGTAAGACCAGTTCTGTCTTCTGTAGTGGCACCACCAACCCAGTTGAATGTATATGGACCCACCCCACCTGTAGGAGTAAGGTTAATTGCTCCGTTGTTTCCACCAAAACAGGAAACATTGGTTACAACTCGAGTTCCTGAAACTGCTGCTGTAGGTTGTGTTACTGTTGGTGAAACAGTTCCTGTACATCCGTTTGCATCTGTAATGGTTACTGAATAGGTTCCCGCAGCAAGACTCGTTCTGTCTTCTGTAGTAACACCACCACCCCAGTTAAAGGTATACGGACCAGTTCCCCCGGTAGGAGTCAAATTAATTGCACCCGTGTTTCCACCAAAGCATGCAACATTCGTTACAACTGTTGTTCCTGAAACTGCCGTTGGTTGTGTAACCGCTATTCCGGAAACAGTACCTGTACATCCGTTTGCATCTGTGATCGTTACCGAATATGTTCCGGCAGCAAGACTTATCCTGTCTTGTGAAGTGACTCCACCGCCCCAACTGTAAGTATATCCTGGTGTTCCGCCGGTAGGCGTGAGGTCAATGACACCGTTTGTTCCACCGTTACAAGTAGTATTGGTTACAGTCGTTGTTCCGCCTACTGCTGCAGTAGGTTGTGTTACGGTAATACCGCTAACAGTGCGGGTACACGCATTGGCATCTGTAATAGTAACTGAATACGTTCCGGCAGCAAGGCCTGTTCTGTCTTCTGTGGTTACACCTCCACCCCAGCTAAAGGTGTAACCAGGAGTTCCACCTGAAGGCGACAAATTGATCGCTCCATTCGTCCCGGTATTACATGCAACATTTGTTACAACAGTGGTTCCCGAAATTGCCGTGGGTTGGGTTACTGTTATTCCGGTAACATTACGCGTACATCCATTTGCATCTGTGATTATTACTGCGTATGTTGCTGCTGCAAGTCCTGTTCTGTCTTCGGTAGTGATACCGCCCCCCCAGTTAAAAGTATAACCTGGTGTTCCACCGGAAGGTGTCAGGTTGATCGCCCCGGTTGTACCCGTATTACAAGCAACGTTTGTTACAACTGTAGTTCCTGAAACTGCTGTAGGTTGAGTTACCGTTATTCCGGAAATTGTTCCTGTACATCCGATGGCGTCCGTGATTGTTACGGAGTATGATCCGGCAGCAAGACCAGTTCTGTCTTCTGTTGTGATTCCGCCTCCCCAGCTATAAGTATAACCAGGTGCTCCACCTGAAGGTGTCAGGTTAATTGTTCCGTTTGTCCCGGTGTTGCAAGAAACGTTCGTAACTGCAGTGGTTCCGGTAATGGTTCCGCAATTTTTGAAAAAATAAGCAGAACCTGTTTCAGCCATAGTGTTTGCTCCGGCAGCATCTTCATCTTCATAAGGAGAACCAACAACTGCATAATTTCCGGAAATGGCTACCGATCTACCAAAATTATCGTCTGCCGCTCTGTCTGAAGCCACAATTTTATTGTTTTGTGTCCAGGTAGTTCCTGATCTGCCAAAAATATAAGCCGAACCTGCCCTGGAAAGTGTAGCAGTTCCGGATGCATTCTCGTTTTCGTAAACAGCGCCGATAATGGCATAGTCTCCTGATATACATACGGAAAACCCAAAATTATCAACTAAACCTCTATCTGAAGCAACGATTTTCTGCTGCTGTGCCCAGGTTGTACCTGTTCTTGTAAAAATATAGGCAGATCCTGCGTCGACAACTGCATTTCCACCTGCGGCATCTTCATCATCTTTTGAAGCTCCGATTATGAGATAATCGCCTGAAATGGATGCCGAAATGCCGAAACGGTCAGAAGTACCCCTGTCCGAAGCGACGATTTTCTGTTGCTGCGTCCAGGTGGTGCCCGTTCTGAAAAAAACATAAGCAGCTCCTGCGTCTCCAAGTGTATTAACTCCTGCAGCATTCTCGTCTTCTCCTGCAGAACCAACAACTACATAATCTCCGGAAATAGCTACCGTGACACCGAAATTATCATCGTTGAGCCTCTCTGAAGCGATGATTTTTTGCTCTTGTGCCCAGGTTGTACCGGATCTTTTATAAATATAAGCAGCTCCCGCATCAGAAATTGGAGTTCCCCCTGAATCATCTAAATCTTGCAGGAAAGAACCCACGACAACGTAGTCGCCTGAAATAGCTACTGAATATCCAAAGTAATCATAATCTTCTCTGTCTAAAGCAACAATTTTCTGCTCTTGTGCCCAGATTGCGCCTGTTCTTTTAAAAATATAAGCAGAACCGGCATCGTTTAAAAAACTGGTATTGGTGGCGTCGCCATTATCATAAACAGCCCCAACAACCACATAGTCGCCTGAAATTGCTACACTGGTCCCAAAATTGTCATCGGAATCAGCGTCTGAAGCAACAATTTTCTGCATCTGTACCCAGTTAGTACCGCTTCTTTGGAAAATATAAGCAGAACCTGAACCGCCTTGGGGAGCGCCTACAATGGCATAATCTCCTGAAATAGCTACAGAAAAACCCAGGTACATACCGGAAGTCCTGTCGGCAGCGACCGTTTTAATCAGTTGATTCCAGTTTTGGGAGAAGGTATTCCCGCTCCATAAAAATACAGCGAGCAGGAGTAGAAGAATTTTCATTCCGGCAAGCCAATCTTTTCTTCCGATTAGTGGAAAAAGTACTTTTCTTTTCATAATTTATGTTTTTGTCTCAAACAAGGATGTAACAGTGGCTGAAACTATTTGCTGCGAAGGTAGAGCTAAGTTTGGGGTAACAATTTTTCAGATATCGTTCCAGGCTGGCTTTCCCTTGACAAATCAATGAAAAGGATAAATTATCCCTCTAAAAACCTTGCTGAACGGATAGAGCAAGGGTAACCCCCTGATTTTAAAAAAAGTTATTCCGACGAACTGAAATTATAGTGAAAATGTAGTATTTCACCTGATCAGGAAAGATCGTGAAAAGCAGAATAAAGAATTTAAGAGGTAAGTTATGGCTATTAAAAAGCCGGAAATAGACTTATGTCTCCTTACCCGTTTTGGATATTGAAATTATTTGTTTGAAAACACTATTTATATTTGTCTTCAAGATGAAAACCTCCCACATTCAGGAAATGACGGGAGGATCAAATTATTTAGTTGATTGCTCCACTTTTTTAGCGCCTTCCAATACGGTTTCCTTCATTGATTCCATATAATCGCTTAATTTTCTCTGTAAATCCTTGTTGGTCGCTCCCAGGATCTTTGCAGCCAGGATGCCCGCATTTTTCGCGCCGTTGATCGCTACGGTAGCAACCGGAATTCCGTTGGGCATTTGAACAATGGACAATAAACTGTCCCATCCGTCGATGGAATTGCTTGATTTGATTGGAACTCCAACTACAGGAAGCGGTGTTAAACTCGCTGTCATTCCCGGCAAATGTGCTGCTCCTCCTGCTCCGGCAATGATCACCTGGATTCCTCTTTCAGAAGCAGTTTTTGCGTATTCGAACATGCGCTCAGGAGTTCTGTGAGCAGAAACAATGGTTAATTCGTAAGGGATTCCAAACTCTTTTAAAATATCTGCAGCATCTTGCATAATTGGCAGGTCTGAAGTGCTGCCCATGATAATTCCAACCATTTCCATCTAATTTGTTTGCAAATCTAACGATTAATCCCCATCGTTGAAAACTATTCGCTCATTGTGAAGTATTTCCTCCCGTTTTTATTGAATTTTCTGTTAGTTTTGAACCTCGTCCAACTTAGATTATGAATAAAACGATACTCACTATTGTGTGCGCCATTTTTAGTGCATGGAACTCACACCTATTTGCCCAAACTACTTTTGTAACCGACAATTTTGAAGGAGCATTTTCGTGGACTACAGTAAGCACCTCAGGACCAAATCAATGGGTTCAGGGAAATTGTACCAGTAACGGTGGGACTTCAGCTCTGTATATCACATCGGGTGGAGTTACCAATGATTGTACTCCAACAGGAATTACCCATTACGGCTATACGAATGCTGCTTCGGGAACGCAGACTGCTATTGTTTACCGGATGGTAAATGCAGCTTGTTACAGCGCCATGACGGTTCTTGCGGATATTCAGATTGAAGGCGAAATTGGTTCGGATTACGTGGAATTGGTGCACAGTTCGGATTTCGGAGCAACATGGATCCCCGTTTCTACCCAATTGGCAGCAAATGTTAACTATTCCGGATTTAGCCAATTACTTCCGGGAGCTTACGACAATACGCAATTCTGGCTGGGTTTCCGGTTCACATACAACAACTCAAACATCGGAAATAAGGCTCCGGCAATCGATAACTTCCGAATCCAGGGCACATCCAACGATGTAACACCGCCCACCATTACCTGCCCTTCGCCATCAACGGCATACACGGACGAATTCCTGTGCCAGTTTACTTTACCGGATTACGCCGCAATGGCAACTGTAAACGACGGATGTGGAATTGTTTCTACGATTCAAAGTCCGCCGGCCGGAACAACTGTAAGCGCCAATACAACCATTACAATCAATGCTGTTGATCCATCCGGAAATACTAACAGCTGTAATTTTTTACTGACCGTATTGGATACAGTGATCCCAAAACCAACCTGTCCTGCTTTGGACAGTGTTTACGCTTCTGCTTCGTGTACTGCAATTGTTCCGAATTTAGTTCCGATGGTAACTGTAAACGAAGCCTGCACCCCTCCTCCATCTTTGGTTTTCAACCAGGTACCTGCAGCTGGAACAACAATAACTGCAACACAAAACGTATTTGTTACGGTAACGGATTTGGCTGGAAACTCAGGAACTTGTTTTACACATGTCTTATTCTACGATACGATTTCTCCACAGATAAGCTGCCCGGCAAACCAAACGGTTTCGACCAACAATGGCTGTACATATGATGTAGCCAGTTTCACTTCACAAGCCACGGTAATTGACAACTGCTCAACGGTTTTTCTTTTAAACCAAAGTCCGGCGGTTGGAAACAGTTTACCAACCGGAGTAACGAGCATTACTATCCAGGCAATCGACCAGGAAGGAAATTCAACTGTCTGCCAGTTCAATCTAACCGTTCAGGACCAGGTTCTTCCCATCATCAATTGTCCGCCAACTATTTCGGTTCCGGTAAATAATCAGTGCCTGGCATTGGTTGGTGATTTGGTTCCTTTGGTTTCTGCAACAGACAACTGTACAGCGAGCAGTTCGCTTGTATTTGCACAAAATATACCGGGAAGCTTGTTGTTTTCAGATTCCATTACGGTTCTGATGACTGCAGTTGATTTAAATGGAAATATTGGAAGCTGTACGATTTTCATTACTGCAATCGATACTTTAGATCCGGTTGTTACTTGTTTGAGTGATACTGCTTTGACAATTACGGGAACCTGTTCCATGACGATTCCAAACCTTGCAGGAACTCACAGCGCAGTAGATAATTGTACACCGTCTAACCTGCTTATTTTCTCACAAAGCCCGCTTCCGGGAACAGTGGTAACAAACCCGGTTGGAATTGTAATCTCTTATACAGACACTTCCGGAAATGCGGGTACATGCATCACACAGGCAGTTCCAATCGAATCGGTCAATCCAAACATTACTTGTCCGCCGGCACAATCCATCAATATCGGGGTTTCCTGTTACGGAATAATAACTGATTTAACATCACTTGCAACTGTAACTGATAACTGTACGGGATATTCCTTAACACAACAACCGGCTCCGGGAACGAATTTAATTTCAGGAACGCATGTTGTGACACTTACCGTTACTGATCTTGCCGGAAACGCTTCATCTTGTACTACCAATTTTACGATTATAGAAAACCAGGCTCCGATGATTACTTGTCCGGGCAATGTTTCGACCTGTAATCCTTTAGTGAATTACGGAAACCCGATTGGAACAGATAACTGCTTCTTTACGATTTCACAGACGGATCTTTCCGGTTTGTCTTCCGGTGATATTTTCCCTATTGGAATGACCTCACAAACTTACCAGGTCGAAGACTCTTCCGGGAATACTGCCAGCTGTTCTTTTACCGTTGAAGTACTTCAATACCCGGATACCGCTTTTATTCCGAACAGTTTGATCTACCTGTGCAATACATTTACAACGGGCATTGAAGCTCAGGCAATCCAGTCCGGGACAGGTTCCTGGAGTATGCTCACAGGGGGTGGAACGATCACTAATCCGAATTCCCTGCAGACAACGGTTCAAAACCTTTCCTTAGGTTCTAACACTTTCGAATGGCTGGTGACATCACCAACTTGCGGTTCACGAAGAGATACGGTAAGAATTGTTGTGAATATGCCGCCGCCGCCAGCCAATCTTCCGGATTCAATGTATGCTTGTGCTACAACCAACTACATTATCCAGGGAAATAACCCCGGAACAGGAGCACAGGGAACCTGGTCGAGCCCTTCTGCAATCACTTTCAACAATACTCACGCACCGGTTGCAACCATCCTTTCCATTCCGAACGGATATCATGTGCTTTATTGGACGATTTCCACAAATGGATGCCCAAGTACAGTGGATAGTTGTATTATATATGCGCCGGTTGTAGCCCAGGTCCTTACGCCCGACACCACGCTTTGTCTGAACCAATTGCCGGTAAACTTACAGGGAAATCAACCGGGTGGTGACCAGGCAACTTATTGGATTGAGCTTGCAGGTTCCGGAACAATCACTAATAAATACAATCCCAATACTACGCTTACGGGCGCCTCAACCGGGGAATTGGTACTTCTTTACAGGCATACACACGATTTTTGTGGTGCTACTCAGGATACATTGCGGATTCAACTGGATGATTGCGGGGAAGTTGATTTTGATATTCCAACAGTTTTTACCCCCAACCATGACGGAGACAATGATTTATTCCTCATTCCGAACCTTCACGAAAGCTACCCGGATGCTAAGGTCCTGATTATTAATCGCTGGGGATCCAAGGTTTTCCAATCTACCGGATACGGTGAGCCCTGGGACGGAACTTTCAAAGGAGACGATCTTCCATTCGGAACTTATTTCTATGAAATTGTTTCTGCCAACGAGGAATTTAAAGCAATCAAAGGTTCAATCAGTATTATCCGTTAATCCCAGGTACTCATGAAAAAAATTCTATTTATATCATTTGTTTCAGTTGCAGGATTAGCATTCGGGCAACAGGACATCCAATTTACTCAAACGGCATCTTCTCCCTTCTTAATCAATCCTGCTGCAGGCGGATTAATGAACGTAGCAGAAGTGGTGGTTGGAAACCGCTTGCAATATGCCGGCGTTGAAGGAAGACCTATGACCACTTTTGCCGGAATTCAAAGCATGGTCCGCTTCAAAAAGCGTAAATCGAAAGCTTTGCTGAATGAACTTTCTTCGATCGGACAAACATTCTACAGCACACCGCAACGAACCGTTTCTTACAAGCAGGTTGCAGGTTTGACTTTCATCAATGACATCATCGGTCCGTTTACCCGCACCAACGTCAAAGCTAATTTAGGAGTTCATATTCCGCTCTCCCAGAAATTGAATGCCGGGATCGGACTGGGAATCGGCTGGTCAAATTTCGGGATTGATAATTCGAAAGTAGCATTGGGAACCGCCAATGATAAAGCTTATGCGAATTATATCGGAATTTCCGCATCTCAAAATTACCTGGATGCACAAGCCGGTTTGATCGTTTACAATGATCGTCTATTGGTAAGTTTGAGCGGTAGTCAGATTTTTAACAATAAAACCCGGTTGAGCACCGTCACTACAGAAAGTAATTTCCAGCCGCATCTTTTCGTTTTGGCAAGTTACCGCTTCGATTTGGGCAAAAAATATGGATTGGAGCCAATCGTTCAGTTTAGATCCGTGAAACATGCTCCGGTAAGTTATGACGTTGCAATGCGTTTGCATTACATGCGGATGGGCTGGCTGAGTCTTTCTTACAGAAGACAATCTGCTATTGGTGTCGGTTTCGGGATCAATTTACTGGCTCGTTTCAACGTTTCTTACTCTTTTGAATTTGGAAACGGGGTTACGGAGAAATTCGGGAATACTTCGCATGAAATCCGTCTTGGGTTCATATTCGGTCATAAAAGAAATATGGAGAAAGAATTCAGACAGGACGAAAAGGCAAATCCGCAACCGGAAGAAGTAAAACCTGCAGAAACACCGCAAGAATAAATGCTAATTTTCCAGGATTACTAATTTTGTAAAAAGTTCACTCACTATGCGTCCGTTTTACTTGTTATTGAAATTTTCATTAAATATTTCATTCAGGCTCTTTTACAAACGTTTCATCGTATTACACAAACACAAAAAACGATTCGGCAGCACGATTTACGTCAGTAATCATCCGAACTCATTCATGGATCCGATCCTGATAGGAACGGTCAACTATCCGATTGTGCATTTTATGACCCGCTCCGACGTATTTGTCTGGTGGCTGAAACCCATCTTATGGTCGGCACATATGCTTCCTATCTATCGTCAACACGATGGCGGCAACATGAAAGGAAAGAATACAGACGTTTTCAATAAAGTGAATCTATCCCTGAAAAAGGGACGCAATATCCTGATATTTGGAGAAGGATTTACGGATGATATTCCGATCCGAGGATTGAAATCGGTAAAAAAAGGTCCGGCGCGTATGGGTTTTGGCGCCCTTGAAGCCATTAACTGGAGCAAAAAGATTTACATTGCAGGAATTGGTGTAAGTTATACCGACAGGAACATGATGGGTTCTGAATTCGTACTGGACAACGGCCCTAAAATCTGTTTAAACGATTACAAAGAAGCTTATCTTGAGAATCCAAATGTGGTGCTCAATGAAATCACGAAACTGGTAGAGAAAAACATGCAGGATTGTATCATTTATGTAGCAAATCCTGCTCGTTATTCCTCCTTGTTGGAGGGAATTATGCAAATTACGCGTAAGGGGTATAATCATGCAAACCACGACGATTCTATCCCGTTGATTAAACGCTGGGAATATTCCAAAAATCTTGCTGGCTGGATCAATGAAAACGTAAGCGATGAAAATACGGAAATCTTAGCGCTTCAAACCGATCTTGACGCATACTTCAACCTGGAAAAACGCCTGAAAGTCCAGGATCGTTTTGTAGCTGCCAAACAACAGCCGGAACTTGTAAGCACCTTGAAAAACTGGGCTTACTTAATCCTCATGTGGCCTTTTGCAATAGCGGGTTTTCTTCACGGCTTTATTCCCTATATTGCTGCTAAAAAACTGACCGAAAAGATCATGAAACGGAAAGTTTTCTGGGGTTCGGTGAAAATGATGATGGCTATCATTATTGGTTGTATCTGCACAATTCCAATTATTGTTTTGGTTACTAAGTGGTATTTACCTCATTGGTCGCTGGGGATTTTGTATTTTTTCATTATCCCGGTATTGTGGCGTTTGAGTTATGAATATGCACATCAATTCAAGGAAATTCAGATCAAACGAAAAATGAAATCGGTGGATCTGTCAAAATTTGTAGAGAAACGTGCAGAACTGGCGGAACGAATCAAAAAACTGGTTCCCGTTGCTTAATCCATCAGAAAGATTAAATTTACCATGCACACTGAAAAATAAATACCTTGAGCCGATTATTACTCACTTGCTTTCTGCTTTGTCTAAGCATCAGCTGTTTCGGGCAATCTGCCAGCTACAAGGATCTTTTTGAACGGATCAGGCGAAGTCCTTCAGATACAACTACGATCAATACTTTCCTGGAAAAGATCAAAAAGGATGAAGGGGAAACGGAGTCGGTAGTTTTAAAAGCGGAACAATTTTATGCATTTATTGCGTCCACCAAAAGTCATCGGCACATTGCCCAGATTGCTATTTTCATTGGAAGCAAATACAACAACACAGGTAACTATTCCCAGGCCCTGAAATACGAAATAGTTGCAGAAAAACGTCTGAAACGGATTCCATTGACTCATCTGTTAGGTACAACCTACAGCCTGATGGGAAACACTTACCTGGCTTTAAAAAATGAGAAAAAGCAAAAGGAAAGCTTTGAGGATTGCTATAACATAGGTCTTCAGCTCAAAAATCAGATGACTATTGCTGTAGGAGCAACCGGATTGGGAAACTATTACAACAGTATTAAAGATTACAAGGCCTCAAACAGCTGGAATTACAAAGCTTTAGCACAATTCGACGCGATCCATAACGACCTGGCAAGTGGGATTATCCGCGTAAATATTGCCGCGAATTATCGCAAACTCGGGCAGATGGGCAAAGCAAAAAAGATGCTTCGTGAATCTGAGAAAAACATTTTGTTGAGCGAAAATAATTATGCGAAACAAGGATTTCATTTAGAAGTCGGTGACCAGTTAATGGTTGAAAAAAAATACGCTGAAGCCGTTCCTGCCTATAAAAAAGGGCTCGAATTGGCACTTATAGACAAAGCCAATCACAACATCTCAGATCTCAGCAAATCTTTGTCGGAAGCTTACGATAAAAATCATCAATACAAAGAATCCGTGGATGCGCTGAAATTGCATTTGCAGTACAAGGACAGTGTTTTCAACGAAACGAGTAATCAGCAGCTCCTTTCTATTGAAGAACAATACAAAACCGAAAAAAAAGACGCTGAAATCCTATTATTGAGTAAGACAAATGCCCTGAATGAAAGTGAACTGGACCGCAAGCAGTTTATGATCTGGGGGTTCGGGTTTACAGGGATTTTATTTGTCGGTGCAGGTTTCTTCCTGTTGAAATCCAATCGCAGAAAGAACAAGACTAATCAGCTTTTGGCCATAAAGAATACCATCATTGAAGAAAAACAGCAGGAAATCCTGAGCAGTATCAATTATGCCAAGCGCATTCAGTATACCCTGCTGGCAAATGATTCCCTGCTGGAGTCGCAACTAAAGAAACACTTTGTTCTCTTCCAGCCAAAAGATATCGTTTCCGGAGATTTTTACTGGGCCATTAAAACACAAACACACTTCTACCTGGCTGTTTGTGACTGCACCGGACATGGTGTTCCGGGAGCATTCATGAGTTTATTAAACATCAACTTTCTCAAAGAAGCCATTACCGAGAAGCAGCTTGCCGATCCGGGAGTGATTCTTGACTTTGTGCGGAATCGCCTGATCGAAAACCTGGACCAGGAAAAACACTTTGACGGAATGGACGGGATTCTCCTTTCCATGAACCTGGAAACAAGCGAGATTCAATATGCCGGAGCTAATAATGGGCCTGTCATTATCCGCAACGAAGAGATCATTGAACTGCCTTATGATAAAATGCCGGTTGGAAACGGAATTAAAACCAATACTTTCCAAACTCATCGCTTATTACACCAGGCCGGAGATTGGCTGTATCTCTTTACAGATGGTTATGCCGATCAATTTGGCGGACTAAAAGGTAAAAAATTCAAATACAGCAAGCTAAAGGAATTGCTTCTGAACACCAGTAAAAAGTCAGAAAATGAGCAGTATTCGATTTTGCGGGAGACATTCAGTCAGTGGAAATCCGATTTGGAGCAGGTGGATGATATTTGTGTTTTTGGGATCGGGTTGTGATTGACTTTACGCCACCTCTTTAAATAAAAGCATTTATCCGAGTTTTTAAGAACAATTTTAGTGTTAGAGTATTCTCGAATTTCAAAATTCGCATGTTCGCAAATTTGCGAACAGATTTATAGGCAAATTATTGACTTAGAATGGTTTATATTTTAAGTTTAACATTTTATTCAGGCTAATTTTCGACCCAAATAAACCATCGCAATACAAAAAATCACAGAGATCAGGATATTTAGAGTCGCAATGATCCACTGCCCTCGTTCCATCAATTCCAGGTTCTCTTTGGCAAAAGTAGAGAACGTACTGAATCCGCCGCAGATCCCAATGATCCAAAATGCCTGGAAAGCTTCTGCATTGGCGGGTTTTCCCTTCATCATAATCACCAAAAACAAGCCAACTAAGAAAGAGGCAAGAAGATTAGAAACCAGTGTTGCAAACGGAAAAACAGCTTTTGGGAATTTAAGAACCAAAGTACTTATTCCAAAACGCAGCAAGGAACCGATTCCACCTCCGAGGAAAACGTATAACACATTCATTCTTAAACCGATTTACGAGCGAAAATCAAATGATATACCTTCCAAAATACGAAAGCCCATAGAATTCCCCAAATTATGCCGCAGATCACATCCGACAGGTAATGCATGGTTAAATAGATTCTGCTGAGTCCAATCAAAGCTACGCAAAAGATCAGGATCCATTTTAATTT
Organism: uncultured Fluviicola sp.; assembly: GCA_965650365.1. GTDB lineage: Bacteria > Bacteroidota > Bacteroidia > Flavobacteriales_D > Crocinitomicaceae > Fluviicola. The sequence goes on from CBFGOJ010000029.1 coordinate 27,385, forward strand.
CGGGTAAAACGGGCGTAAGAACAACCAACCCAATAAAGCTACAGCAGCATTATTCGAAGCATGCGAGGAAAAGAAACCGTATTGGCCTCCAAGGTATGTATGCCCATCCTCCATATAATAGTGCAGGTGTTTTTCCAGCAGTAAATTATGAGAAGGGCGGTAACGCATAATCGTATCTTTAAAAAATAAAGTGGTCGTACTATCTACGATTGCAATCATCAATGAAACCATCACCAGGAAGATCAATGTTGTTTTCGTTCCCTTCTTTTTCCAAATAAAATAAATGAGCAGTATGTAAAAAGGAATCCATGTTACCGTCTGTGTGACATACCAGAAAAATTGATCTAAAAATGGGGTATTCCACCCATTCACTCCCAGAACAATACTTCTGTCAATGGATTCCAGGTACTCAAACATGATTCAAATGCTTCCAGATCATATCTTTCAATTCTGTGAGGCCTTGCTGTGCCACAGAAGAAATAAAGACATGTGGTATTTTGGGTAAATCTTTGCTCATTGCTTCCCTCAACTCATCATCCAGCATATCTGATTTTGTAATTGCCAGCAAACGCTCTTTGTGCAAGAGTTCCGGATTATATAGTTTCAATTCGTTGAGCAATAATTTGTACTCTTGATGAATATCGTCCGAATCAGCAGGAACCATGAAAAGCAAACACGAATTGCGTTCAATGTGACGTAAAAAACGCAGTCCCAAACCTTTTCCTTCATGAGCTCCTTCAATAATTCCGGGAATATCTGCCATTACGAACGAACGGTAATCGCGGTATTGGACAATTCCCAAATTTGGACGAAGCGTAGTAAACGGATAATCTCCAATCTCCGGTTTTGCGGAAGATAAAACAGAAAGCAGGGTGCTTTTTCCGGCATTCGGTTTACCAACCAAACCAACGTCGGCAAGGATTTTCATTTCCAGGATCATCCAGCTTTCTCTTCCCGGTTCTCCCGGTTGTGCAAAGCGCGGTGTTTGGTAAGTAGACGATTTAAAATGATCGTTCCCTAAACCTCCGCGGCCACCGGGAACTAAAATTTTCTCTTCTCCCTCTTCCGTGATTTCGAACAAGGTTTCTCCTGTTTCAGCATCTTTCGCCAAAGTTCCAAGGGGAACTTCAATGAATGTGTCCCGACCCTGAGCACCTTTTTGCAACTGACCGGACCCATGTTCACCATGACCGGCTTTCATATGCTTATTGTACTTCAAATGAAGCAGCGTCCACAACTGTTTATTCCCGCGAAGAATAATATGGCCTCCACGTCCTCCATCACCTCCATCCGGACCTCCCTGCGGAATGTACTTTTCACGTCGAAAATGCGCTGAACCGCCACCTCCGTTTCCGGAAGTACAGTGGATTTTCACATAGTCAACGAAATTATCTGATGCCATAATTTTTCTTTTGAAAAATGTTCAAAAGGTTAAAGGGTTGAAGGAGTTCAACTTTTGAACCCGTTTGAACGCTTAAACTTTTGAACTTGTTTGAACTGTTTGCAAACCTCCTAAGACTTGAAAACCGCACTCTGTTCGAATGCGGTTAACGTCCCAATTGGTTTATGTATTAATTATTGTCTATTGCAGCGTATAATCTGTTCGTAATATCATCGATACTTCCGATTCCGTCTACTGCAGTATATTTTCCTTGTTTTTCGTAATAATCTTTCACCGGAGCTGTTTCATTTTTGTAAACATTGATTCGGTTTTGGATTACTTCCGGGTTTGCATCATCCGGTCTTCCGCTTACTTCAGCGCGTTTTTTCAAGCGTTCACGCAATTCATCTTCTGCCACTTCCAAACCAATCATCATAGTGATTCCGGTATTGATGGAAGCCAAAAAAGCATCCAATGCCTGCGCCTGTGCATTTGTTCTTGGAAAACCGTCAAAGATGAAGCCTTTTGCACTCTCATGCTTCAACACTTCACTCTTCAGCATGTTAATTGTTACCTCATCCGGTACCAGGTTTCCCTGATCCATATAACTTTTTGCCAATAAACCCAATTCGGTTTCTCCTTTGATGTTTGCACGGAAAATATCTCCTGTCGATAAGTGAGCCAGGTTGTATTTACCAATCAATCTTTCCGATTGTGTTCCTTTCCCTGCTCCGGGAGGGCCAAATAGTACGATGTTCAACATACGTTTTTCTTTTAATGGGATCCTTCTCCCTTTAGTTGATAAATGTGTTCGGTATTTCTTCCCAATTCATTGTAGTCCAGGCCGTAACCTACTACAAATTTATCCGGAATTGAAAAACCTATATATGTTGGGGTATGTGTTCCTTTAAATGCTTCCGGTTTGAATAATAAAGTTGCTATTTCCAAACTTGCCGGTTTCTCCACTGATAAAAGGGTAAACAACTTCTCCATAGTGATCCCGGTGTCCACAATGTCTTCGAGAATAACGACATGTTTGTCTTTAACAGATTTCGTTAAACCGATAACCTCATCCACACGACCAGAAGAGTGCATTCCCTGATAACTGCTCATTTTTACAAAGGTAATTTCGCAGGGCAAAGAGAAGCTTTTCATCAAATCAGCGGCAAACATAAATGCACCGTTAAGAACTGCAATGAATACAACGTCCTTACCGGCATAATCCTGCTCTAATCGCGCAGCTAAAGCAGAAATCTCTTGCTGGATCTTTTCTTTTTGGATAAAAATCTCAAATGTTTTATCGTTGAGCTGAAGCACTTTGTCGTCTAATTTTAAGTGCAAAAGTAGGATTTTTGTCCCAATTATCGGCTTAAATGACAAAGAAATAGCTCAAAATTGAATTATTTCGTGGAATCTTACACAACAATTCGGTAACATCAATGAAATCACACTGATTGAAATCAGATATGTTTAAACGAACTATCTTTGCATTATGAAAAAACAATGGAACGGAAACACGTATAAAGTTGGAATGCTTGGCGGCGGTCAGTTGGGCCGGATGTTTATCCAGGAAGCGCTTAATTATGATGTTCACGTGCATTGTTTGGACCCGGATGCAGACGCTCCGTGCAGGCATTTGGCCACTTCTTTTCAACATGGTTCCCTGCAGGATTATGAGACGGTTGTTCGGTTCGGAAGCGATAAAGATGTTATAACCGTAGAAATAGAACATGTCAACGTAGATGCACTTTACGAACTCGAAGACAGGGGAATTAAGGTTTTTCCGCAGCCCAATGTACTGGCTATTGTTCAGGATAAAGGATTGCAAAAAGAATTTTATCAGCAAAACGAGCTGCCCACAGCAGATTTCACTCTTGTAGGAGGAAAAGAAGAATTAATCTCCAAAAACCTCCCCTTTCCTTACGTCTTGAAGTGGCGAAAAGGCGGATACGACGGAAAAGGTGTACAAATCATGAAATCTGCAGCTGATTTTGAAAATCTGATCGATACACCATACGTCATTGAACAATTAGTTCCTTTCAGCAAAGAATTATCGGTCATTGTTGCCCGGAATGAAGCAGGAGAAAGTGTTGTTTACCCAACGGTGGAATGTGAATTCAGTCCGGTGGCAAACCTGGTAGAATTCCTTTTTTCACCAGCCGAAATTTCGGAAGAAGTAGAAAAAAGAGCACGCGAAATAGCTCTGAAAGTAATCGATTCACTCCAGATGGTAGGGATCCTGGCGGTAGAACTTTTCCTGACTGCCGGAGATGAAATCCTGATCAACGAAATAGCTCCACGCCCGCACAACAGCGGTCATCATACCATTGAGTGCTGCTATACTTCCCAGTTTGAACAACATTTGAGAAGTATCGTAAATGCTCCGCTTGGATCCACCAAACTGATTACTCCGGGAGTGATGATCAATTTATTGGGAGAACCGGGGTATGAAGGAATCGCTAAATATGAAAACCTGGAAAAAGTCATTGCCGGAGAAGGGGTGAGTGTTCATCTTTATGGAAAGCAAACAACCAAACCCTTTCGGAAAATGGGACATGTAACCATTTACGGCCCAAACCTGGATGAATTAAAATCAACAGGAAGAATGGTTGCTAAAGAATTAAAAATCAAAGCCTAAATACGTTTATTTACTCTTTAATTACTACCTTTAACCCCCATTTAAGAACTATTGAAACTGCGCGCACTTATTATTGCATTCTCACTACTTGTATTGAGTCAAAAGCTTAATGCCCAGTTATATACATTTCAGGATTTTGGACACCAGGATGGTTTAAAAATAACCACCACGCTCACCACTACGCAAGATGAACTGGGACATTTACTCATCGGAACTGACGGAAATGGGATTGTTCGGTACAACGGAACTACTTTTGAATCCATTCACAGCTCCAAAGGTCTGGATCGCCCCTATCACGTTACAGGTATTTCCATTGTAAACGGCGAGATCTATTTTTCTACACTTTATGCCGGGATATTAAATTATTACAATAACGGGATTCATACATTCTATAAAATCAATCCTGTTAGCGACGGCTCTGCCCTGCGTATTGCCAAATGTCAGAGTAAACTTTCCATAATTACCAGTAATAACATCATTGTAACGGATCTCAATGGTAAACTGATCACAAAGAAACCGTACCTATCCAAGTACATCAGCAAGTGTGTTCAGTTATTGGAAACTCCATACGGAAATATCCTGATCACAGACAAAGATTCCTATTTCATTAGTGCAACCGAGATCATTCCTTTAAACAAGTGGCTGAATTCACCTAAAACAAATTTCAAGATTGCTTCCTATTATCAAAAGAAGCTGATCCTGTATGATGAAACGGGAAAGAATAAATACACCTACTACTTTTCCAATAACGGAAGTATTTTCAGGGAAACGAAAGAAACTACCGGTTTTGAATTCTCTGAAAATTCGATTGAGAATATTGCTTCAAAAAGTAATCATCTGTTATTCAGCGATTCGAAAAATCAGCTCTTCTCTATTGAAGCGGATAAACTGAAGCGGATAGCTCCTAATTACGAAAAAAATCTGGGCAATATTTACCACGTTTTCATTGATAATTCGGGCGATTATTGGCTGAATACTTCCAAGGGAATTACCAAAGTGAGTATTGAACCTTTCACTAAAGTGAAGTTGAGCCCTATTTTCGAAGACGACCTGATTCTCCAGATCTTCCGCACAAAAAACAACGAGTTTTTACTTGGGAACGGGAAGAATGAACTGTATTACGGCCCGCTCTATTCTCCGGATTTCAAACTAAAAACAAATTTCCGGGCAAATCACATCCTGGAATGTCCTTTGGGAACGCTGATCTGTTCTGAAACCGGGATTTATCAATTAAAAGGCGGAGAAATCAGAGAAACCGCCATACCGAACCAAAAAGGCGATCGCATTAAATTTGCTATTTGGGACGGAGAGAAGCTGTGGTTCGCTCCTGCCGGAAAAGGTCTTTACAGCTACGATCCGAAAACCGGGGCCAGCACGAAACTAAAAATGGAAGGTTTCCCGGATTATTTCTATTGCGGGCAAAAGTCTGCCGACGGGAAATTTATTTACTTCGGATCCAACGAGGGAATTAAAAAACTGAACCTGGCTACCAATGAAATTAAACACCTCAAGACCTTCAATCCAATTGGCGCTTATGCCGGGAACTCAACGGTGGATATGTATGGAAACCTCTGGTTTACACTCGATCGCGGCCTTGCAGGAATCGACAGGAATCACCATTTAATCCTGATTGAGGATAAGAAGATCCTGCCATCTTACCTTTTCTACACGCTTTCTTCAGACAAATTGGGGAACCTGATCATTGGTACCAACCTGGGAATTCACATTCTCAAAATGGACAAAGCCGGTAAAATTGTTTACCACAAAAGCTACAATGAAAAAAATGGTTTCAAAGGTTACGAAACCAATATGCGCGCTGTTTTCCAGGATGAAAACAAATCGTTCGTCGGAACAACCGAAGGATTGTTTTTAATCAATACAGAAATACTAAAGAATTACCCGGTTCCTCCGAAGCCAATCATCATTAAAGGACGTTTGTTCCAAAATGGTGTGATCCGGGATGTGGACCAGGGAAAATACCTGACTTTCAAAACAATTCTTTCCAAAAACAGCGGATTGGAATATTATTACCGGATTGGCGGGTACCACAAATTCTGGATCAAACTCAATAGTTCCGGAGAAATGAAACTGCCTGAGCTTGAAAACGGTTCTTATCGATTAGAAGTACGCTCCAGTTTTGACGGAATCAATTATTCTGAAACTGCACAGTACCCGATCATGATCCATAATCCGATCTGGCAGTCCAAATGGTTCATTGTTATTATCATTCTCTTCCTGGGATTACTGAATATCGGCTACCTGGAATGGACACGAACCGGAATGCGGATCAATCTTTATGAGATCAGCTACAATTCACTGGATCCGAGGTTTGTTCCCAAGTTACTCTTATTCGGAGCGCTGACCAATGCACTCACCGGACTAATCGTTCATTATTTTGTAGACAAAAGTCTTGGAAATATGACGGTCAACTTCATTGTCAGTTCGGTACTGATTGTTGGATACGTCACTCATAAAATTTCCGGGCGCAGAAACAGGCTCGATACTATCAATACCTTAAGTCTGTATGTCTCGCTTTTGATCCTGTTTGTACAGTTCTTCTACTTACTTTTCATTACCAATATTCATCCGTACCCGGTTGTAGCGATTGTACTTATTTCAAGTGCGCTGCCTTACATGATCAACAATATCCGTTCGATCATCATCATCTGTCTGCTCCAGATTTTCGCCTCGGTTTTAATGCTAATCTGGATAGAAAACCCGGCTTATAATACGGTTCTTTTCATTCTCACCATGGGTGTTTCATCTGCTCTGACTGTGATGGTAACTTACTTGAGAAACGACTCACTTGAAAAATTGTTCTTTGTGAGTAACATTTTGAACAAAGGAAACATGATGGCGATCTCTTTTGATCAGAAAGGAATCATTACTTATTGCAGTAAGAACTTATCCACTTTGCTGCACATTGATTCAAACATGATTGTCGGGAAATCACTTTCTACCCTAAATCCAATTGTCGTTTCAGCTGAAATGCGTGAATTTTCCCTGGGAGAAGAATTTTCAGACGGAAAAATATTCCTGGTACCGATGTACAATAAAAAGGGAGAAGTAGTTTGGATCGAATGGTCTTGTAAATACTTCTCTGATTCTGTCCGTGTTATTATGGGCCAAGATGTAACGGAAAAATTGACGTTGACGACCAACTATCAATCTTTGGTTGAAAATGCACACGATATGATCTTCAATACGGATATTGATGGAAACTTCACCTATCTGAATGAGATGAGCAGCCGTACTTTTGGCTATAAAAACGAAAACCTGGTTGGTAAGGATTCCGTTTCGGTCGTTCATCCGGAATACCGGGAAATCGTAAAGGATTTCTTCCGCAACCAGATCATTAACCGCATTCAGAATACCTACCTGGAATTCCCGATCCGGACCAAGGAAGGCCGTATTATCTGGCTCGGGCAAAATGCATCTGTTGTATTTGAACCGGGTTCCCGAAAACGCATTATCGGATTTACCGCACTCGCCCGTGATATTACCGAGAAAAGGGCGAATGAATTGTTGATCGAACAGCAAAATAAAGACATTACTTCGAGTATTAATTCAGCGAAACGCATTCAATATAGTTTGTTGCCGAAAGCATCCGAGATTGGAAGTCATTTCGAAGATTATTTCGTCATTTTCAAACCAAAAGATATCGTCAGCGGTGATTTCTACTGGACGCATCAAATCGGCAGTAAACTGATCCTGGTACTAGCCGATTGTACAGGTCATGGAGTTCCGGGAGCCTTTATGACTATTCTTGGAATTAACCTGTTGAACCAATTGGTTATTGAGCGGAAAATAGATGATCCGTCACAAATTCTCAACGGACTGAACAACGAATTACACAAATTGCTGCATCACGGAACAAATACGCTTACAACAGACGGAATGGACGCTTTGGTAGTTGTTTTCGAAGATGATTCGATCCAGTTTTCAACAAGCGGAGTGGCTCTTATTCACATTCACCAGGAAGATTTCAATCTTTACAGATCTACGAAAATTGAAAAAGATACGGAAGTGCAGATCTTTGAGAACAGGGAGATTTCTCTTGCAGCCGAAGATCAGCTTTATTTGATCACAGACGGCTTCCAGAAGCAGTTCGGGTCTATCCGGAATAAGAAATTCTCCTTTAAACGGATTCGTGAATTATTGGAGAAAATCAAGGTGGAATCGATGCCCCTGCAGAAAAAGTATTTTGAGAATGCCTGGTCTAACTGGTCTGAAGGACATGAGCAAACGGATGACATTACGATTATCGGGCTGAAGAAGTACCGGAAACAGAATGAGAGCGGAGAATGAGAAGAGTAATTGTAAATTCAATCAATTGTTTTCTTCACCAAATAACGCACCGGGAAATAAGATGAGAGCACACTAAGCAGAACCACCATTCCTAAAATAAAGAGCACATCTTTCACCTGCAGGATCATGGGAAATGGTTCTCCATCTGAATTGGGCATTTCTAAAAGGGCGAACTCCATTTGAAGCAGGCAGATACCAACTCCTAATACCAATCCAATAACTATTCCTTTGAATGCAATCAGGATCCCTTCAAAAAAGAAGATTTGGAAAATGAACTTTTTAGTGGCCCCAAAGCGCTCCATGGTCTCCATGTTTTCCTTCTTCTCTATGAACAGCATGTTTAGAGATGCCACCAAATTGAATGCCGCCAAAACAAAAATGAACAGCAGGATCAGAACAACAATCTTCTTTTCGCTTTCACTCGTCTTGAAAATCAATTCATTCTTTTCAGCAGCCGTTTTAATCGCGAATTTCCGGCCGTACTTCGCATCCAGAATTTCCTTTACAGACTCGATATTCTCTTTATTGATGTGTAAATAAAGTGCTGTAATATCCGACCCATAGTTGAGCTGAATTTCGGCATAGTTGATCGGTACGAGAACATCCGTTGCGTTCACGTCTTTGTTGTAATTCATTCTTCCCACCACTTTTAATGGAGAAACTTTGAACGGACTTTTCAACCGGGTCATGGAAGCATCTCTGAGCGGAGTATAAAGCATGAGATTTTCGTATTCGCCCATTTCTGAAATATAGCCGTCGATCTTTTCCAGCAAACCCGCACCTATAACAGCTGTTGGTTCGCCGTTTTCTTCCAGGTATGGAGATCCGTCGACCATGTGTTCACTTAAATGACACGCTTCTACGAATGAATAATCCACGCCGACCATCCGGCCATTGATCCATTTTTTTCCATGCTTCACAATCACCGTTTCCTCAATGGCTTTTGACACGGAAATAACACCGGGAACTTTGCGCAGATCCTGCAGATTTACAGTGGCTGAGTCAAAGGTTTTTCCTTCCAGCGAGCGCATAGTGATTGCAGGGTCGTAATCAGAATACAGTTTCGAAACCATTTGTTCAATTCCGTTAAAGGCTGATATGATAATGACCAATGCAGCCGTAATCACTGCTATCCCGACTACCGAGATCCGCGTAATCCAATTAACAAGGTTGCGCTGCTTTCGGGTATATCGAAGGTATCTTCTCGCTATGAAAAATGAAACCTTAATCTTTCAATAATTTATTGATCGTTTCGGCATAATCCAATGAGTCATCAATAAAGAATTGAAGATCCGGAATTTTGTGCATATTCTTTAAACGTTTTCCTACTTCACCGCGAATTCTGCGTGAATTTTGCTGGATATTAGTTAAAACATCTTTTTTATCAGGACCTGCAAAAACAGAAAGGTAAATACGCGCCAATGATAAATCGGAAGTCACCCTCACAGTCGTTACACTGACCATTGCACCTAAGCAAATTTCACTTGCGTTGCGTTGAAAATAAGTAGCTAATTCCTCTTGAATTACCCCCTCAATCCGGTTTTGTCTAATTGAACTCATGCTGCAAAGTTAAGAATTGTAAACTCGTTCAACCACAAAGAACAACAAAAACATATCTTTGTAGTGCATGAAATCGATATTAGCATTCCATAAATACACATTTTCGTATAAAGCTCCGGCTATACTTACGATTGTTTACAACTTGCTTTATGTGATATTCAACCTGCTTTCCATGGTGTTGTTTATTCCATTCCTGCAGTTGATTTTCCAACCGGATAAGATTACGAATTACCCAAAACCGGAATATCATGGTGGGTTCGTTGCATTTTTCGATTACTGTATGGATCTTTTCAATTATACCATGCAGGAAATGGTCAAAGATGATCCGAAGGATGCCCTTTTCTTTGTCTGCCTTTCCGTACTTGCTGCATTTTTCTTAAAGAATTTAACCCGCTATGGTGCAATCTGGCATCAATCCCAGTTGCGGATGGCCGTTGTTCGTGATGTAAAAGACAAGATCTTCTCCAAAGCAATGAAACTGCCTCTTTCCTTCTATACGGAGGAACGAAAAGGAGATCTGATGTCGCGCATGAACAGTGATGTGGGAGAAATCGAAATTGCTGTTGTTGCTATTTTAGAATTGATTTACCGAGAACCTTTTGCAATTATTACAGCAGTTGGTACTTTATTGTACCTCAGTCCGAAACTGACCTTGATTTCCTTTATTTTGCTTCCGATCTCCGCCTTTGTGATTTCACGGATCGGTAAAAGCTTGAAACGCACTGCCAAATTGGGACAGGAACAAAACGGGATTGTTTTTTCAACCATTGAAGAAGCTCTTGGCGGAATCAAGGTTATTAAAGCATTCAATGCCATTCCATTCATGATGGAACGTTTCCGAAAAATCAACCTGAGACATCAGCAGTTGATCACACGCACGTTCCGTAAGAAAGACCTTTCTCCGCCCTTGAACGAATTCCTGGGTGCATCGGTAATGATCAGCCTGGTTTGGTTTGGTGGTGTTATGATCCTGGACAAGGACGTAAACAGTTTGACAGGTGCACAATTCATTACATTTATTATTGTCTTTTCCCAATTATTGAGACCTATCCAGGGAATTGCAACAGCAGTCGGAAACCTCAATAAGGCAGAAGCTTCCCGGGACCGGATCAATGCAATCCTGGAAACAGACGAACACATCTACCAAGCGGAAAATCCAAAAAAACTCGAAGGTTTGAAGAACGAGATCCGAATTGATGGTGTGAGTTTCAAATACAAAGACGAATGGGTGCTAAAGAACATCAACTTTGATCTGAAACGCGGTAAGACTATTGCTTTGGTAGGAGAATCCGGAAGTGGAAAGTCGACAATTGCAGATTTGCTTCCACGTTTTTACGATGTGAATGAAGGTGCGATTTACATTGATGGTATCAATATCAAGGAATACGGATTGGAAGACCTGCATAAAAACATCGGAATTGTTTCCCAGGAATCCATACTTTTCAATGATACCGTTCGAAACAACATTGCCTTCGGAAGAGACGATGCATCTATGGAACAGATCGTTAAGGCCGCAAAAATTGCACATGCAGATAGTTTCATCGAACAATTGGAAAACGGATACGATACAGTAATCGGTGAACGCGGAAATAAACTTTCAGGTGGCCAGAAACAACGTTTAAGCATTGCACGAGCAGTTTTAAAGGATCCATCCATCCTGATTTTAGACGAGGCAACTTCCGCATTAGACACGGAAAGTGAACGCATTGTTCAGGGAGCTTTGGACGAACTGATGAAAGACAGAACTTCTTTGATCATCGCCCACCGGATGAGTACGATTATTAATGCCGATGAGATTTTGGTATTATCAAAAGGTCAGATTATTGAGCGTGGAAAACACAGCGATTTAATTGCGTTGGGGGGAACATATGCAAATCTGTGCGGACTCCAGGGAATTTTCTCTTGATTTTTATGATTTTTTTAACTGATAAATCATTGATCCCTACCGTTTAATCAGTATATTTCCACTTTGGTTCGCTTTTTGTATTCAGGGAAACAACTATTCCACTTAAGGAACGTTATTTACATATGAAGCTAATTTGGTTTATAGCACTTCTTTTTCCTTTTTCCCTGATGGGTCAATTGGTTACAACACCCCAAAGTGCTGCGTCATTAGTTCAGAATACACTTCTTGGACCGGGAGTTACCGTTTCAAACATTAATTACTCCGGAGCTCCGGCAGCAATCGGAAGATTTACGGCAAACGGCACAAACCTTGGAATCAATTCAGGTGTGGTAATCACAACCGGAACCATTGCCAATAACGGAAGCGGGCCCCAGGGGCCAAATAATTCTTCCAATTCTGGAGTAGATAATGGATTACCAGGCTTTGGTGCATTAACCGCGCAGTCAGGTGCTAGCAGTACTCACGACGCTTCTATTTTGGAATTTGATTTCGTTCCATATTCAGATACCGTACGATTTAAATACGTTTTCGGATCGGAAGAATATCCGGAATATGTTTGTTCCCAATTCAACGATGCTTTTGCCTTCTTCATTTCCGGACCCGGAATACCGGGAGGGACACAAAACATGGCAAAACTGCCATCAGGAGCAACGGTTACGATCAACAACGTAAACGGCGGAAATCCCGGTAATACCGGAAGTGGTGTTGGGGCATGCGGAGCAAGTAATCCGGCTTACTATGTAAACAATGGAAACGGCAACCAGGCTCCATACAACGGATCTTCTAGCTATATTCAATACGATGGTTTTACAAAAGTATTGGAAGCTGTTTCAAAAGTTCAGTGTGGTCAAACTTATCACCTCATCATAGCTATTGCAGATGCCGGTGACGGAATTTTTGACTCGGGAATTTTCCTGGAAGCAAACAGTTTAACTTCCAAAGTTCCGGTTGAAGTAGATTACACCATGTCATTCGATGCATTCAACGATGGAGTTACCATGGCAGAAGGCTGTGTAAATACAACCGTAACTTTAACCAGAAATGGTTCTACTGCGGTTTCAACAAACGTAGGAATTACCGTTGCAGGAACAGCTACTGAAGGAGTTGATTATTCCAACATTCCCAATTCAGTTACTTTCGCTCCGGGCCAGTCTACGGTTTCATTCAATTTCAGCGCTTTGGCAGACGGACTAACAGAAGGAATAGAAACCGTTGATTTAATTTTTGCAATACCAGATCCCTGCGGAGGTACAAATCCGTTAGAAATAAATCTCAAAATCAATGATATTCAGCCGGTTCAGGTAACTGTAAACTCGGTAGATAAACTTTGTCCGCAGGATGATGCAGATCTGACAGCCGTGCCAAGCGGAGGTTCTGGTCCTTATACAATTGTCTGGACACCAACCGGTCAAACCACGGCTTCCATTACTGTAAATCCACCGGCAACGCAAAACTATACAGTTTCAGTGACAGATGCCTGTTTAAATCAAACGGCAACGGCAGTTGCAACAGTAACTGTTCCTGTCTATCCGCCGATCGGATTGGTTACAACACCGGATATCACAGAGATTTGTCCTTACGTTCCGAAAGAATTAACGGCTCAGGCATCCGGAGGAGCAGGGAGCTTTACTTTTTCGTGGTCACTTTCAAATGGACATGTTCTGGGAACCAATGATACTTTGGATGTTATCCCAAGTACAAGTACCATGTATTATGTAGAGGTTACCGACCAATGTGACGTTTCTTCCATCGATAGTGTCTTATACACAATTACGAGTCCTCCATTAGTACTTACGATGTCTCCGAATCAGACTATTTGTCCGGGAGATACCGTTCCAATCAGTGTTAGTGCAACCGGAGGATACGGGCAATATTTTTACAATTGGCTGCATAGCGGCGAGAATACCGCGCAGGTTTCGGTAAATCCTTACACAACGACCTCGTATACCGTTTCTGTTTCCGATGAGTGTCAGACTTTTACGGTTGAAGGAACAACCACAGTGACAGTTATTGAGCCGATTGCAAACTTTGTGATTTCAAGTAATACTTTATTTGAAGATTTACCAATTACTTTCCAGAACCTCACAATTGGTGGAAACACCTATGAATGGGAATTTGGTGACGGTCAATCATCCACACTGGTTCATCCGAACAATACATATGATGTTCCCGGAATTTATTATGTGACTTTGATTGCCACTAATTACCTGGGCTGTAAAGATACTATCACCAAACCAATCAGGATTCAGGAAGAATATTGGATCTATGTTCCGAATACCTTTACGCCGGATGGTAATCAGTTCAATAATACCTTCAAAGCTTCGATGATTAATATCAGTGAAATTGAAGTATCGATTTATGACCGCTGGGGACTCGAAGTATTCCATTCAACGAGCCTTCGGTTTGAATGGGACGGAACCTACAAAGACCTGCTGGTTCCGGACGGAACATTTACTTATAAGATCAACTTCACCACGAGATCAAATCTCCATGGGAATATTATTGGTCACGTAAATGTCTTAAAGTGATTTCGTTCTTCCTCCGTCAACAGGAATATTAATCCCATTAATATAACTCGCTGCAGGAGATGCCAGGAAAGCAACAGCAGCCGCAATTTCTTCCGGTTGAGCGATTCTTTTCATTGGTGATTCATCCGCCATTTCGTCAAAAATAGCATCTACCGAATCACCCGTTTTTGCCGATTTATTGGAAGCAATTTCCTGAAGCCTCGTAGTATTCGTTGCACCCGGTAATACGTTATTAACAGTAATGTTGAATTGTCCCAGTTCGGTTGCCAGCGTTTTGCTCCAGTTTCCAACCGCCCCACGAATGGTATTCGAAACACCCAATCCGGGAAGAGGCTGTTTTACGCTGGTGGAAATGATATTTACAATTCTTCCTCCTCCCGCTTGTTTCATCCCCGGCACTACAGCCTGCACCAAAATATGATTACAGATCAAATGCTGGTTAAACGCTGAAAGAAATTCGCTGATTTCGGCATCAATAATTGGTCCTGCTTTAGGCCCACCGGTATTATTAATTAAAATATCGATTGATTTCCCGCCGGAAATATACGCTGCAACCTTATTTTTTAGGTCTGCGGGATTTGTAAAGTCAACAGCCAGGTAATCGTGTTTCTGATTTCCTTCCCGGGGGAGCTCTTCTTTCACACCTTTTAATTTCTCTTCGTTGCGGGCTAATAAAACGATATCAGCACCCATAGCTGCTAATTTCAAAGCAACTGCTTTACCAATACCCTGAGTACTTCCTGCAACCAGAGCAACTTTACCAATCAGATCTTTCATCAGCACAAAATTAATCATTCTGTGCTTCCTGCAGCAACTTTTTAAAGGCGATTTTTCTTCAAAAAACTGCTGGTGGATTCTCGGTGATTTAATCTAAAATTGCTATTTATTTATTTCATTGTAAATGTTATTTATTGATAGATCAAGTTGTTTTTTGTTAAATAAACAACTTGTTGATAAAAAATTCATTATTTGTTAATCTATGAAATGGTCAATAAAACCGACTAAATATTCAATCAGGGGCACGAAATACAAAATCCGATTGTTTTTTCAGCACTTAACAATCTCACTTTCCATTAGTTGAATTGGCCTTTAACATTTTTTGTGCCATTCATTTTTGCCTACTTTTGGTGGAAACTGAAGATTATGAATAAAAAATTACTATGGCTGGGCATGTTCTGCCTATTTAGTTGTTTTATCTACGGTCAAACCGTGATAAACACTAATCACCCGAACAACAACGGAAATGGTTCCGTCACGTTCAATGTTCAAAACACCAATGGATTCGATATCATTATTACTGGTATCCAATGTCATTTAGGTTCTATTGCAACCAATAACCTGGAACTACTTTATCGTACAACACCATTTGTAGACAATGCTCCTCCCTGGGATTTCGGGACAGTAGGTGCAGGGCAAAACGGATGGATTTCTGCCGGAACAGGATTTGTTTCCAATTCCAATACGGCAAACGGAATCGTTCCCGCATTAACTTCTTTGTCATTAACAATTCCTGCGGGGGCAACTTACCAATTAGGCTTCTCAGCGACAACCATGCAGTATTCCTCCCTAACGGGCGGAATTAATACATTTAGCGGCGGCGGTGTTAACCTCATTACCGGTGACGGAATTTCCTGGGGCGGGGTCGTTTACCCCTCCACACCTGCAAATTATCCGCGCGGACTAATTGGTGGAATCACGTTTATTCCGGCAGTACCTTGTACTTCTCCCCCAACAGCAGGTGCAGTTTCTGCAGCAAATAATCCAATTTGTCCTTCTGTAAACAATACACTTTCTATTTTAGGGGGAACAGGAGGAACAGGACAAACTTATCAATGGCAGAGCTCTTCAACAGGAGCACCCGGTTCTTTCGCAAATATTGCAGGAGCAACAAACAGTACTTATATTGCTAACCAAACTGCAAACACGCATTACCGTGTTTACATGACTTGCGGAGGTTTATCCGATACAAGTGCTGCACTTCTCGTTAATACAAGTAACTTCATTAACTGTTATTGTAACAGTGCTTCTACCAGTACGGCAGATGAAGAAATAACCAATGTTAGCATCGGTACTTTAAACAATGCCTCTACCTGTTCATCGACAGGTGGTCCGGGATCCGTGCAAAATCAATACTCCAACTATACGGCACTTCCTGCAACCAATCTTGCTCAAACTGTTAGTTATCCGTTAAACGTTCAGGTAGGAACCTGTGGAGGAAGTTTCAACAACATGACGAAAGTCTATATTGATTATAACCAAAATGGTTTGTTTTCCGATCCGGGAGAAGAGGTATATGCTTCTCCAACCTTTACAGCTGGCCCTCATTTGGAATCAGGAACTGTTGTGATTCCCTTAACAGCAACTCCAGGAAATACGCGCATGCGTGTTATTACTGTTGAAACTACTGTTATCGGATCTATTACACCATGTGGAACATATACATGGGGTGAAACAGAAGATTATTTTGTGAATATCGCACCGGCTCCAACCTGTCCTCAACCAACCTTGGTGACCAACCTTGGTGCAACAAATACAGAAATAGAACTTGGATGGACCGTTGGCGGAGCTGAGACTTCCTGGCAAATTCAATATGGCCCTCAGGGATTTGCGCTTGGAACAGGTGACTCTGTGGTGGCAGGAACGAACCCGTTCACATTGACAGGTTTAAATCCAAACTCATTTTACCAGGTTTATGTGATGGCAATTTGTTCTGCAACAGATTCATCTTACTACACTGGACCTGTTTCATTCAATACTTACAATCAGGGTGTATATATCGATTGGTCTGAAGATTGTCCTTCCGGTGGATTTGTAGATATTTCCACAACAGGAACGAACTTAAATACAACGGATGATTCAGAAGTTGGAATGGCACTTCCTTTCCCGGTATTGTACCAGGGATCTTTAATCAATGACATTACAATTGGTAACAACGGAGGAATTGTGCTTGGTTCTCAAACTGCTCAGGTAGGATACAACATGGTTCCAGGAAATGGTTTATACCCATATGTTCAGGATATGAATACGCCATACGACGGAGTATATTACCAAACATTTGGAGTTGCACCAAACCGTAAATTTGTTGTTATGTGGTCTGATGTGGCTCATTTCTTCTCCTCATTAGGTACAGACGGAACAACTTTCGAATTAATCATTGACGAAGCAACAAATGAATTTTATTATGTCTACGACGATGTAAACCATGACAATGCTTTCTATGACAATGGTGCTGATGCTGAAATCGGTGTTCGTGGTGCTCAAAACCTGGATGTATCGATGAACAGTTCAACGTATTTGCAAAATAACTCGTGTGTTCATTTTTACTATACCGATTGTCCCAAACCTAAGAATTTCGTAACAACCTTCCTTGGTCCGGATGAAATCCAATTTGGCTGGACTCCCGGTACCTCAAATGAAACGAACTGGATTATCGAATATGGTGCTCAAGGATTTACTCCTGGTATGGGAACATTCCTGAATGAGACAAGTAGTTTCTCCAGTATCACGTCTTTGACTCAATTGACTCAGTACACCATCTACATTTATGCAAATTGTGCAAACGGTGATACTTCTTTGGCTTTGGTCCATAATTTCACAACTTTGCCATACTGTTCTAATCCATCAGGATTAAATGGAACAACAGATGCGGATTCATTGGAATTGACATGGAACTGGACTCCATCAAGTGTTGCATATCCTGTAACAGCATTCAATATTCAATATGGAATGACAGGATTTACACTTGGATCCGGAGAAATCGTTCCTGCAGGAGGAATTGACCTTTCCGATACTATTTTCGATACTGACTTAATGGGTTCGGGAGTTTACCAGGTATATATCCAGGCTGAGTGTTTCGATGGCAGTGTATTAGATACATCCGGTTGGGTAGGACCAATTAGTGTGGTCATGCCTTTAACAAATGATATCGTCTGTAACCAGGAAACGGTTCAATTGGGAGAAACCTATACTTTTAACAATAACGGAGCTGCAGTTTCTTTGAATGAAACAAACATCGCTCCGGCGGCAACTGGTTCTCAAACTACAGACGGATGGATTAATTCTACTTTGAACGGTACACTTTGGTATACTTTCACGGCTCCTGCATCAGGTTCTGTAAGAATCAATTCCACTGCACTTCCTTATAATGGTCAGGCTGCAGTTTATACAGCTGCAAACTGTGGTGATTTTAACACTTTCACCATGATTGCTGCTAATGATGATGAAATCGGTGGAACAAGTTTAGCTCCAAACTTCACGGTTTGTGGCTTGACTCCGGGTTCTACTTATTATATTATGTACGATAAGTTCGATGGAACATCCGGAAATTTCAGCATGAATGTAACTGCAATTGTTCTTGAAGGAGGATCTGCTCTTCCATTAACGAATGTTTGTTCAGGTACAATGGTGGATTTATTCACTACAATTACCGGAAATAATACAGGTGGAGACTGGTCTTCTTCTATTGCAGCCGTTGATGCAAGTATCATGGGCTCTATGTTCAATACTTCAGGACTTGCATACCAGACCTTCAACCTTCAATATCGTGTAACGGATGGTTGTGCTTACGATTCAATAGTATCTCAGGTGAAAATCTTCCCACCTTCAAATGCAGGTCAGGATGGTGTAATCATTGCGTGTAAAAATGAGCCGATTGATTTATTGGCTGGTTTGAACGGAAATTCAGATTTGAATGGAGCCTGGTATGATCCATCCAATGCATTGCTGCCAAATTCACAAATCACTACTGCCGTTTTCCCGGGTCAGTATAATTTCGATTATATTTCAGGAAACGGGGTATGTCCGAACGATTCAGCAAATGTTGTTGTTACAGTTCTTGGAAATTGTGATTGGTTGTCAGTTAATGAAAATGCATTGGAACAAGTTACTATCTATCCAAATCCTTCTACCGGTGTCGTATTTGTTGAATCTACATTCAGCACAGGCAACTTCCAGTTAGTAGTAACGGATGTAAATGGGCGAAAAGTTCAAACTCCTCAGAACACTATCTCTGCAGGAACGAATACTGTGAACCTTAAAGAGGTGGAAAGAGGAACTTACTTCTTTACACTTTCAACTGAAAATGCTGAAAAAGTATTCAGAGTAGTAATTCAATAAGATCCTACTATATAAAATGCCCTTCCTTTAAAAGGAGGGGCATTTTGTTTTAAAACAGTTTAGATTTTAAAACTTTGTGTGTTTTCTAAAAAATTTAATTTCCCAGCTGTTTTTTCTGATTGATTAAACTATGATTTTAGTAGATTTAAGAGTCTATTTTGCTCACTAATAATTAAAAACTCACTGAATTATCAAAAAATAATTTAACAGGCTGCCGGTTCTTCCATCCTTAAAATAATCACCTAAGAATTAATTATTTTATAAAACTAAGTTATGAAGAAAAATTACCATCAGATTTTCTCCTGGCTTGTGCTATTTGCATTAGTCCTCTTTGGAGAAAAAACCCAGGCCCAGGTCTCGAGCTACTTGTTCAATGAATCTGCCGGAACTTACACACCCATTACAGGTGGTGTAGTTTATGGAACAATCACTACTGATGAACAGCGTTTTGTGGATCCTGCAACTCCTGCTGGAGGAACAGTACTTACGGGTGTAGGGATTCCAATCGGATTTAACTTTACCTATAATGGTATTGTATTTGACCGTTTTGCAATCAATGCCAACGGATGGATCTCACTTGGGCAATCCTCGCTGACTCCTTCGGTAGATATTGCTTCTACGAGTGCATACACCGCGTTGTCATCAACTGCTGCGAA
Organism: uncultured Fluviicola sp.; assembly: GCA_965650365.1. GTDB lineage: Bacteria > Bacteroidota > Bacteroidia > Flavobacteriales_D > Crocinitomicaceae > Fluviicola. Next base: position 47,477 of record CBFGOJ010000029.1, read on the forward strand.
TACTCCAACCCTTTTACGTAACCGTATTGCGGGAATGGCGCGTAACTTAGCAGCACAGACCGGTTCCGAGATTCGAGTAGAAACTATCGGGACAGCTCCAAACCGCATTTGCGTGGTTCAATGGACAGATTACAAACGTTCCGGAACTACAGGGAATGGCGATCTGCTTAATTTTCAAATTCGCCTGTTTGAAACATCTAATTATGTCCAAATTATGTTTGGTGCATGTACTTTCGGTACAACTTCTTCTGCCAGCACTCATGTTGGTCTTGGCGGCACAGTAGCTACTGATTATAACAACCGCACCTCGACTACTTCCTGGTTAGCTACAACAGCAGGTACAGCAAATAGCCAGGGAATCACAATTAGCGGAACAGTTACGCCTCCAACATCAGGTAGTTATTACATTTGGGGTACAATGCCCACTGTTCCACCTGCACCGGTTCAAGCAGCAGGGGCTCCTACCTGTTCAGGAGGATCTGATTTAAATATGATTGGATCACCTGCTAACACGGATGAGATTTGGTACTGGCAAACAAGTATAACAGGCACCAGCACAACAAATCCGGCTTCATCTCCATGGACTGTGTTTGCTAACGGAACGTACTATGTACGCGCATTTAATCCGCTTTTGAATGTTTGGTCTGCTGAATCTTCCATTACAGTAACAAATTTCCCGGTTGCCGTAGCACCGCCAACACCAGTTGCAGCGGCAAATCCCGCATGCGCTCCCGGAACCACTATTTCCATGCCGGCAGCACCAGCGGGTATTGAATATTACTGGCAAGGAACTGTAGTGAACGGATCAAGTAACGCAAACCCTGCAACTATTCCTTTTAACATAACTGCTACAGGAACCTATCATGTTGCCTCGTATGAAACCGCTTCTCAATGCTGGTCTCCGACTACTGGTTTAACGGTCACTGTTGACAGTCAAATTCCTAATAACCCAACTGTAAGCACTCCCTATCTAAATATTTGCACAGGAGCTACAACTGGAATGATCGCAACTATAACAACTTCAAACGCTGCCGGTTCTTTGACAACAACTTCAGCAGGTGGAAACGGTTGTGGTGGTGGTGCGATGTTCAATATTACTACCAATGCAAATTCATTGAACATAACAAGTTTGGATATTATTTCAAATGTTAACGGAGCTCAAACGGTTGAAGTGTTTTACAAAACAGGTACATACCTGGGAAGCGAAACAACTGCGGGAGCATGGACGTCAAACGGTACTTATGCGATTACATCCACCACCGGAACACCTATTAATATTGACATTACAGACTTACTGATTCCGTCTTCTTCACTTTACGGTATTTATGTAAAATATGGTGCACAGTATACCAATATTACCGGGGCAACCAATTACACCAACGCAGATTTGACGATTACCACCGGAGCAGGACTTTGTTCTCTTTTTGGAGGATTAAATGCTAACAGAGGGTTTAACGGTACCGTTCATTACACGATTCCAATGCCTTCTTCAGCAACCTGGTTTGATGCGCCGACAGGAGGAAATATTGTCGGAACCGGAACCCCCTTTGAAACAGTTGGCTCTTCGATCTTAGCATCACCGGCAACTACCGGATCATACAATTTCTATGCGGCATCTACTCTTGGTGGCTGTTACAGTACAAACCGTGCATTGGTAACTGTAAATGTAAACCCAGTTTCCCTTTATTTAAGTCCTGTTGATGTTTCTTGCAATGGTTTAACAAATGGTTCGTTCACTTTAGACAGCTTAGATTGCGGTACCGGTCCGTTCCTTTACTCCATCAACAATGGTCCTTTTCAAACAATTCCAACGAATTTAGCTGCAGGAACTTACTCGATTGTTGCACAAGATGCAGCATTGGCTGTCAGTGCTCCAAATACGATCGTGATTATCGAACCAAGTGCACCTCAAAACCTGAATGCATTTAATGTTACTTATTACAATGGTCAGTTGACATGGACGCCTCAAGGAAATGAAACCAGCTGGAATGTAGAATATGGCCCGGCAGGATTTACTCCGGGTTCAAGCCCTTTCCCAATAATCAATGCAACAAATGATACAATTTTTGTTTCAGGATTAACAGAAAACACAAGCTATGAGTTTTATGTACAAGCAGGTTGTACCGCTTCTTCTGATTGGGCAGGTCCTTTTTCATTTGCTACCGACCCCGGATTCCTGGCTTGGGATAATGAATGTCCGGCTATTGGGTTCTTTGACATTTCAGGAACAGGGACTGATTTGAATTCAGTGGATGACGGAGAAGTTGGAATCACCCTTCCTTTTGCTTTCCCTTACCAGGGAGGTTCAATAACTGACCTGACTGTTGGAAACAATGGAGGAATCCAATTGGGAACTTTAACAGGAGCTGTTGGTTACGGAGGAAATATGACTACAATAACAGGCGACTACTTGTTTGCATGGGGAGATGATTTGGATGATGAAACCGGAAATGTTTATTACCAGGTAACCGGTACTGCACCAAACCAGGTAGCTGTTTTCCAATGGAATAATCAGAACAACTTTAGCAATGGGGCCGGTTCGGTTACATTCCAAATCCAAATGCACCAGGCGACAGGAGAAATCTATTACGTTTACGATGATGTAGAATTTGGCGGAACAGAAACCGCAGATGATTTCGCAGCGAATGCAGACATCGGTTTATCTGGTCCTATCACAGATATTAACGTCTCCAACAACAATGCAGCATACCTGCAAACTAATTCTTGTGTTCATTTCTACTATGCATTATGTCCGAATGTGCAAAACATGTTGGTGATTCCATCAACGGATGATGCACAACTAAATTGGGATGCAGGTCTTTATGGAGAAACAAACTGGACAGTCATTTACGGTTTGGACGGATTTGATCCAACAGTACCAGGTCAGGCCATCGATACATTAACTGTTACTTCTTCAGATGTAACTTTCGGTAATACATTGGATCAATTGACTTGTTACGATGCATACATTTATTCTGAATGTACTGCAGACAACTTAACATCTAACGGTTTCTTAGTGAACTTCTGTACAAAACCTTATTGTGCGGACGTAACATCACTTGCAGGAATGACTGATGCTGACTCTTTAGAATTGACCTGGAACTGGACGCCGTCAAGTTTGGCTTTTCCTGTAACAGGATTCAATATCCAGTACGGAATGACAGGATTTAATCTTGGAAACGGATTCATTGATGATGCAGACGGAATTAATTTTGCGGATACTGTATTCAACGCAGCATTAATGGCATCCGGTGTTTACCAGGTTTATGTTCAGGCCGAATGTGATAACGGTACTTCAACTGACACTTCTAACTGGGTTGGTCCGATTTCATTGGTAATGCCTGCTACAAATGATATTGTTTGTTTCCAGGAAGCTTTATTATTTGATACAGATTACACTTTCAACACTGCCGGAGCAGGCGTATCTCTTAATGAAACAAACATTGCTCCTCCTGCAACAGGTCCTCAAACAACTACAGGTTGGGTAAATTCCACTTTGAACGGTACACTTTGGTATTCTTTCGTTGCCCCGGCATCCGGACAACTGCGCATCAATTCAACAGCTAATAACTTCAATTCACAGGCGGCTGTCTATTCGGCAGTAAATTGTGCAGACTTTAATACGTTCACCTTAATAGCAGCAAATGATGATGCGATTGGCGGAACTAATTTGGCACCTAATTTTACGGTTTGTGGTCTAACACCCGGAGCTACCTATTATTTAATGGTGGATAAATTCACTGCGGCAAATGGCAATTTTGCAGTCCGAATTTCAGACATTCTTCTGAATGCAGGTGCAGCAAACCCATTAACAAATGTTTGTACAGGTGATACCGTCAATCTATTCAATACGATTTCGGGGTATGATGCAGGCGGAGTTTGGTCTTCATCAATCCCGGCAGTCAATATCAGTATTAGTGATTCTTTATTGAATTCAGAAGCCATTTCTTTCAACACATATAATCTTCAGTATCGTGTAACGGACGGATGTGCGTATGATTCGATCATTTCACAAGTAAAGTTATTCCCTCTTTCCAATGCAGGTCAGGACGGTTCTATTACGGCCTGTAAGAATGAGCCTGTTGATCTATTGGCAGGTTTGAACGGAATGGCGGATTTGAATGGAAATTGGTACGATCCTTCTGATGCTCTGATGCCGAACTCACAAGTAAATACTGCAAACTTCCCCGGACAGTATAACTATGATTACATTGCAGGAAACGGAATTTGTCCGAATGATACTGCAAACGTGGTGGTTAATGTAATTGGAACTTGTGACTGGTTATCGGTTGCTGAAAGCGCTTTAGAAGAAGTATCACTTCATCCAAACCCTTCCACAGGTGTTGTTTTCATTGAATCATCATTTTCGGGAAGTTTTGATTTAGTGGTGACGGATATTAACGGACGTACTGTTCAAACAGGAACAAATATTTCTTCCGGAACAAACACCATAAACCTGGAAGAGATAGAAAGAGGAACGTACTTCTTCATACTTTCAACTCACAATGCTGAAAAGGTATTCCGAGTGGTTATTCAGTAATTGATTTTTATCGTTTTATTTTAAAAAAGGGGGGCTTATGTTTTGTAAGCCTCCCTTTTGTTGATTAATCAATTATTGAAACAATAGTTGATATGAAATTTAACAACTCAATTGTTAGGTCAATGAAAAGAAGCGGTAAAACAAAAGCCCGGAAAACCCTTAATTTCAAAGGGGTTTAAGTTGCCATGGTAATTCATCAACTAAACCTTACATTTAAGAAACTCATAATGTCTTTAGAGTAAAAAATAAAATAAAAAAATGTTATTGAACCGTTAATTCTTTACATTTGCCTGAACGTAAATAAATTATACTTTATGAAGAAAAAATTACTACTTGGTCTGGCAGGACTATTAGTAGGAATTCAATCTGCATTTGCGACAACGTGTCCATCTGCGATTGTACTTCCCGCTACTCCTACCTTACCTTACACAGATCCGTCTGTGGTTTGTGGTGGGACGAACGACATCGACTTCGCTTCAAACTACGACAACGGATTGGAAGCGCTGTACACCTGGACACCGACGTCCAACTACAGCAACGTAACTGTTTCCTATACAGGTCAATCCTGGATAGGAATTTTTATCTATCAAGGTTGTCCTACGTCAGGTGGAACACTTGTAACAAGTCAAACTACTTCCGGTACATCTTTAACTACAGCTGCATTTAACTTAACTGCTGGCGTACAGTACTACATTATGTTTGACACCTGGCCGGCACCGCCAAGTCCATGTGCGGGAAGTTTTACAATTAACGGAACAATCGTTCTTCCTTGTACGGCTCCTCCAACAGCAGGAACAGTTTCAGCTGCAAACAACCCAATCTGTCCTTCTGTAAGCAACACGCTTTCTTTGCTTGGTGCAGGATCAGGAACAGGTATGACTTACCAATGGCAAAGCTCATTAACAGGTGCTCCTGGTACATTTGCTAACATTGCTGGAGCTACTGCAGCTACTTACGCAAGTTCACAAACGGTTAATACTTACTACCGTGCTTATTTGACTTGTTCGGGAATGTCTGACACAACTGCGTCTCTTCTTGTTACTACAAACTCATTCATTAACTGTTACTGTACAAGTACAGCAACAAGCACTGCTGATGATGATATCGGTCAAATCACGTTCGGAACTTTTGCAAATCCTGCAACTGCTCCAACACCTTTGGTTTCCAATGCTTCGTCTTCTAATATGTACACAAACAATACGGCTCTTGGGCCTATTAATGCAGTATTAGGAGCTTCTTATCCATTCACACTTACACAAATTAACTCCAGCGGATCGTATTACCAATGTGATTTTGGGGTATACATCGATTACAACCACAACGGATTGTTTACTGATCCGGGAGAAGCTGTTACAGGAGTAGGGCCAGCTAGTGTAATAACTACAGGACCACACTGGACTACAACTATCAACATTCCTTTGACTGCAATGACAGGTCTGACAAGAATGCGTGTTGTACAAAACGAAACTGGAACTACAACATCATGTGGTACTTATACTTGGGGTGAAACTGAAGATTACACAATCAATATTCAGTGTCCTACTTTTACAGGTACAGGAGCTGTTGACCAGGGAATTTGTTCCGGTACAGCTGCAACATTTACTGGTACGCCTTCTTATGCAGCTGCAACTATCAGCTGGTGGGATTCTCCGGTAGGTGGTATGCAATTAGGAACAGGTAACTCGTATACTACTCCTTCATTGACATCTACAACAACTTATTATGTTCAGGAAGATTACGCGGGATGTCCGTCTTCTACTCGTGCAGATATTGATGCAATCGTAACTGCTGTAGCGGTAACTCTTGTTCCAATTAACGTTACTTGTAACGGTTTGGCAAACGGAAGCTTTACACAAACGGCTGTTAGCTGTGGTACTGCTCCATTCCAGTATTCATTAGATGGAATTACCTGGGGACCAATCCCAACAAACCTTACAGCTGGTACTTATTTCTTCTATGTTCAGGATAACGTAGGTGGAATTAGCGCGCCAACTCAGGTAATCATTACTCAACCAATTGCTCCTACAGCATTGAATGCTTACAACGTTACTTTCTTTAACGGAATGGCAACATGGACTCCACAAGGAGCTGAAACAACCTGGAACGTTCAATACGGACCAGCTGGATTCACACTTGGATCAAGTCCAATCCCTGCTTTGAACGGTGTAACTAACGATACTGTTCAACTTACAGGATTGACTCCGGATACTGATTACGAATTCTATGTTCAGGCTGGATGTACTGCATCTTCTGCTTGGGCCGGACCATTCTCTTTCTCAACAGATGTTCCTTTCTCAACTTGGGATAGCCAATGTGGACCTGGATTCACTCCAATCCATACAAACGGAACTGCTTTGAACCTTGCTGATGATGCATCTATTGGAATTACAACTGTTAACCCTATTTCTTTCCAGGGTGTTACTTCAAACAACATTACTGTTAGTAACAACGGATGGATTCAATTCGGTGCAGTAACTTTAAATGCATGGAACGTCGACTTAGATGATGAAGAAGGAAACGTTTACTGGAGAGAAACTGCTATCGGTGGTGATAACTACTTCATCGTTGAGTGGTACAACAGACCAAAATTCTCTACTGTTTCAGGACAAAATGTAACTTTCGAAATCGCAGTTAACCAAACTACAGGTGAAGTTTACTACTTGTACGATGATAAGGTTTTCGGTGGATCTCAAAGTGCATATGACTTTGCAGGTAACTTCGCTACAATCTCTGCTTCAGGGCCAATGTCAACAATTACTGTTTCTTACAACAGTCAGACATACCTGCAAAACAATTCTTGTGTAAGATTCTACACTGCACTTTGTCCGAATGTTCAAAACATGGTGACAATTACAACTGCTGACGATGCTACCTTGAACTGGGATGCAGGTGCATACGGAGAAACTAACTGGACAGTAATCTACGGTTTAGACGGATTTGATCCAACAGTACCGGGGCAGGCAATTGACACATTAACCGTTACTACATCAGATGTTCTAACTTTTGGTAGTACTTTGACACAGTTGACTTGTTATGATGCTTATGTTTACTCTGAGTGTCAGTCAGACAACTTAACTTCTGATGGTTTCTTAGTAAACTTCTGTACAAAACCATACTGTTCTGATATCACATCACTTGCAGGAATGACAGATGCTGACTCTTTAGAATTGACCTGGAACTGGACTCCATCAAGTGTGGCTTTCCCTGTAACAGGATTCAATATTCAGTACGGAATGACAGGATTTGCTCTTGGAAGCGGATTCATTGATGATGCAGATGGGATTAACTTCGCTGATACTGTATTCAACGCAGCATTGATGGGGTCTGGTGTTTACCAGGTTTATGTTCAGGCTGAGTGTGATAACGGTACTTCAATTGACACTTCTAACTGGGTAGGTCCAATTTCATTGGTAATGCCTTTGACAAATGATATCGTTTGTACGCAGGAAGCGCTTCAATTGAATACTGTTTATACATTCAATAATAACGGAGCTGCAGTTTCTTTGAACGAAACAAACATCGCTCCTCCTGCAACAGGTGCTCAAACAACAACAGGTTGGATCAATTCAACATTGAACGGAACATTGTGGTATACATTCGTAGCGCCTCCATCCGGTTCGGTTAGAGTTAACTCAAATGCAATTTCTTACAACGGACAGGCTGCTGTATACTCAGCTGTAAACTGTGCTGACTTTAACACATTCACGTTAAGAGCAGCTAATGATAATGAAATCGGTGGTTCAAGTGTTGCTCCAAACTTCACAGTTTGTGGTTTAACACCAGGTTCAACTTATTACATTATGTATGACAAGTTTGACGGTACTTCAGGTAACTTCAGCTTACGTGTAACTGAGATAGTTCTTCAAGGAGGTAATGCTCTTCCATTAACTGAGATCTGTTACGGATCGAATGTTGATCTATTTACAACAATTACTGGTAACAACACTGGTGGTACATGGTCTTCTGCAATTCCTGCAGTAAACGCAAGCATCACAGGTTCAGATTTTGAGTCAAATGGATTAGCTTACACGACTTTCGATTTACAATACCGTGTTGTTGACGGATGTGCTTTCGATTCAATCGTATCTCAAGTGAAAGTTTATGCTCCTTCAAATGCAGGACAAGACGGTTCGATTACAGCTTGTAGAAATGAGCCTGTAGACTTATTGGCTGGATTGAACGGAAATGCTGATTTGAACGGTAACTGGTATGATCCATCTGATGTATTGATGCTAAATTCACAAGTAACAACAGCAAACTTCCCTGGTCAGTATAACTACGATTATATTTCAGGAAACGGAGTTTGTCCGGATGATACTGCAAACGTTGTTGTAACTGTTGCTAACTGTAACTGGTTGTCAGTTGACGAGGTAGCATTAGAAGAAGTATCGCTTTATCCAAACCCTTCTACAGGTGTTGTATTCGTTGAATCATCATTTGCCGGAAACTTTGATTTAGTAGTTACTGACATCAATGGTCGTACAATCGAAACAGGTAAAAATATCGTTTCAGGTACAAACACAGTAAACTTGAAAGAAGTTGAAAGAGGTACTTACTTCTTTAAACTTTCTACTGAGAACGCTGAGAAAGTATTCCGAGTAGTTATTCAATAAGAGAAAGCACTGCTTTTGATACAGAAACCCCGGCATTTATCGCCGGGGTTTTTTTATGCTGTTTTATATTGCAAATCGACAGTTCATTTGGTACTTTTGATAAAAACACGCGGGATATGTTAATGCCATTTAATTTACATCAGTGGATCGAAGAAAACAGGGAACTCTTGAAACCACCTGTCGGAAATAAAAACCTGTATAAAGAAGCAGGTGATTTTATCGTTATGATCGTTGGAGGTCCAAATGCACGAAAAGATTATCATTTCAACGAAAGCGAAGAACTTTTCTATCAAATAGAAGGCGATATAACTGTTGGGATTCAACACGAAGGAAAGGCGAAAGATATTCATATCAAAGAAGGCGAAATGTTCCTATTGCCTGCACGTGTCCCTCACAACCCGCGTCGCGGAGAAAACACAGTTGGTTTGGTCATTGAACGTGTACGCAAAAACACAGATATGCAGGACGGCCTGTTTTGGTTCTGTGAAAAATGCAATCACGAATTAAAACACTACCGATTCAAGCTTGATAATATCGAAAAGGATTTTCTTCCACGTTTTAAAGAGTTTTATAATTCGGCTGAAATGAGAACCTGTTCAGTTTGCGGACATCAAATGGAAGCAGATCCGAAATTCATTTAATGGGAATTGTTACTTTTACTAAAAAACGAATTCTACTAGAAACACAAACATATGCAAGTATTTGTTGGAATCATCTTTCCTATCCTAATTTCTATAATCTCCGGTGGCGGAGTATTATTTATGGCTTACCTGTTCTTAAAGAAAACAGGAGATCGTGAGGTGAGAGCAGCCCAAATAGAATTAAAAAAAGAGCGTCAGAAGCACTTTCTTCCGATGCGGGTGGAAGCTTACCAGCGAGCAGCACTTTTAATGGAACGGATCCATCCGGGAAGTTTAGTCATGCGTCTTCACAATCCGGGACTTCCGGCGAGAAAACTTCAAACAGATCTTTTATCTGCTATCCGGGAAGAATACGATCACAACGTTTCCCAACAAATGTTTGTTTCTCCTCAATCCTGGGAGATGGTCAAAAACTCCAAAGAGGAAACTATTAAGATTATCAATTTGGCCGGACAACAAATGGATGCCACGGCACTTTCAACGGATTTAGCTGCAAAAATATTTGAGATTGTAGCAGAAGTGGGGAAACTTCCCACGGAAATTACAGTAGAATACCTGCGAAAAGAATTACAGGAATTGTTTTAGAGAACGTTCAATGGGTTCAATGGGTTCAATGGGTTCAATTAATTAAAAATTTTTGTTTGTCTTTAAGGTTACAAAAATTGAACATTTGAACATTTGAACATTTGAACATTTGAACATTTGAACATTTGAACA
>CBFGOJ010000030.1:0-53154 GCA_965650365.1 uncultured Fluviicola sp.
TTGAAATAGAATATAAAAAAATCACACTAAAAAAAGGGTCAGTTCGCACGTGCGGACTGACCCTTTTTTGTTTTTATGTTGATTTAAAAATCGGTGTAATCCGCAGTAGGGCCATAACTTGGAGGGACAGGTATTCCAAGTAATCGGTAATTCACTCCCAGTTGAGCACGATGATGAACAGTTTGATTGTGTGCCACACGAACAACTTCCTCTTTCGTACAGACCATATGAATTTTATCGCCCGAACGAAGTGTCCATTCTTCATTAAATACGGAATCAGGAGTGTTTTCTAAAGCTTTCATTCCTTTTGCAATGCACTCATCAAAATAACTCAACGCTTCTTCTGCCGAATTTAATTGTTTCGGATTGTAAGCAGCTGTTTCAAAATCCAGTTCATCTGTAGTTACAGCCATTTCTGCCCATAAAGCAAGATCGATTACGTGTAGAAAAAGATCGCCAATCTGCATACTTTTCTCATGTACCTTATAATTTTTTTTATCAAAAGGGAATGCTTTGATAAATTCTCTGGTAGTTGCTGCTTCTGCTGCCAACTGTGCTTGTAATTGCTCTTTTCTTGTCATGATTTCTAATTTTATACAAAGAAAAGGCCCGTCACTGACAACCCTATGGCAGTCCGTATTTTAATTCAAAATTAAAAATGCAAAATTCAAAATGGGAGATAAGTTTTGCATTTTAAATGCATCATTTTGAATTAATAGTTCACCGGTAATTTATAAGAACTCAAAGGAATATGGGTATCAACCTGAAACGGGTTCATGGTCTTATAAAGTTCTTTGATCCGTTCAACTTTGAAATCGCGGTAATCCTTTCTCAGTTGACAATAGCCGATCAAATGCCAGGAAAAGGCGTAAAATACCAGCCCGATAGGTTCTATAATTCGCTCAGAACTTTCATCCTTAAAACTCTGATAAGTAATTTTGATTTGAGTCTGTTCCGTAATCGCATGCTGGATTTTCGCCAGGTATTCAAATTCGAAGTTGAGCCTTTTCGGAAGCTGAAGTTTGATACTTTCATCCAGGATGGCTACTTTTTCTTTGTCGACCTGTTTTAGAACAGCTTTGATCTTTGTCAAAGCGCTATCAAAGGTAGATTGGACGGAACGGTCTCCGAAACCACCCATTAAAGACTGAGATAACAATAAAGCATTGGCTTCTTCCAGTGTAAAGGAAACCGGGGGAGTAAAGTAACCGGGAACAATGAAATACCCTTTATTCGGTTCGAAACTTACGGGAATTCCTGCTTCTCCGATTGCTTTGATATCCCTATATACGGTTCGCACACTGATTTCAAATTTCTCTGAAATGCGTTCAGCGCTCACATATTTGCGAGATTGAAGCAGGGTAACAATTCCAAATAAGCGATCAACGCGATTCATTGGTTTTTAATTGGTATTACTTTTCCTGGATTCAACAAATTCTTCGGGTCGAAAACCTGTTTGATGGAGCGCATCAGGTCCAAACCAATTTCACTAAAAGCCAAATCCATATACGAAGTTTGAACCAGGCCAATTCCGTGTTCTCCGGAGATTGTTCCTCCCAGTCGAACGACTTCCGTGAATAACTCCCGGATGGCATGAGGCAGCTGATTGTTCCAGGTGTCGTCGTCCAGGTTGTCTTTAATAATATTAACGTGCAGGTTTCCGTCTCCGGCATGTCCGTAACAAACGGATTTAAACCCGTATTTCTTTTCCAGTTCTTTTACTTTTTTGAGAAGCTGTGGTAATTCATTTCTTGGAACTACGGTGTCTTCTTCTTTATAGATGGAATGAGTCTTGACACATTCCCCGATTTTTCTGCGTAAGCGCCAAAGACTTTCTTTTTGAGCTTCTGTTTCGGCAAAAAGTACTTCATCAATATCGAATTGCTCAACCAGTTCCAGGATCTTCTCACATTCCTGCATCAATACATCCGGATTAAAACCGTCCAGTTCGATCAATAAATGTGCATCGTGATCATCCCGGAGAAGATTTGGAGCGTCATCCACATAAGGAGTGGTGAACAGGATTGCATCCCGGTCCATGTATTCCAATCCGCTTGGAATAATTCCCGCCATGAAAATTTTGCCCACAGCTTCACAGGCTTCAACGCCGCTTCTGAAAGGGACCAATAAGAGTAAATTATGTGTCGGATGAGGAATTAAACGCAGAACAATCTTCGTTACAACGGCCAATGTGCCTTCACTTCCTATAATCAATTGTGTTAAGTTGTATCCGGTTGCATTTTTAATCACGTTTGCACCGGTCCATAGAATATCTCCATTTGGAAGAACTACTTCCAGGTTCAGCACCCAATCTTTCGTTACACCATACTTCACCGCTTTCGGTCCGCCCGAGTTTTCAGCGATATTCCCGCCAATAAAACAAGATCCTTTGGAAGCAGGATCCGGAGGATAAAACAAACCAACGGCTTTCACGGCATTCTGAAGTTCCTCAGTGACAATTCCCGGTTCGGTAATCACCTGGTGGTTTTTCTCATCGATGTGAATGATTTTATTCATTCGTTCCAAACTCAGGAGCACACCTCCATAATTCGCCAAAGCGCCACCGCTCAAACCTGTCCTGGCCCCGGATGGTGTTACGATCAGATCATGGGCATAACAATACTTCATGATGGCAGAAACCTCTTCAACCGTTTCCGGTTTTACAACAATAGAAGGATAGAAAACAAAGTCTTCCGTATGATCGGATGCGTAGTGTGCATCTATAGCCGGCCCGGTTTGAATGCGGTCTTTCAATAGCTGCGTGAAAAAATGAATGTGTTTCTCTTCGAGGCTCATTGCCATTGATACTGATTTTTAGTAAAAGTAGCGAATTTTAGACGTTTTAAGGATACAGTCTTTGTTTAGCGGCTTCATTTTGATTTTCCTTTAAAATAAGTACACTTTTTTATTTTTTGATGCAGATAATCGCGGGTTATTTGTGAAAATGATAGTAACTTTAAGTTTGTTCAATTTTCCCCTGTTATGAATCAAATTGCTTGTCCGAATTGTGGTACTCATATCGATGTAAATGATCTTTTGGCTCATCAGCTGGAAGAACAAATCCAACGCAAATACCAAAATGAGCTCAATGAAACACGAAATGAGTTTGCGAAGAAGCAGGATATTTTGTTGCGTGAAAAAGAAGAATTTGAAGAAAAGAAGCGTCGTGAAAACGAATTGTTCCAGGAGCGTTTTGAGCAGAAACTGAAGGACGAGCGAAAAACGATCGAAGAGAAACTGAAAGCAAAGCTGATCCTGGAACAAGGCGAACAATTTGCAGATCTTCAAAAGGAATTGAACGAAAAATCGGAGCAGATCAAAGAACTGAATCGTACAAAAGCCGAGATTGAAAAACTGAAGCGCGAAAAAGACGAATTGAAGGAAGTGGTGGAAGCCGAATCTCAAAAGAAATTGAGCGCTCAGATCCAGGAAGAAAAAGAAAAAATCCGTAAAACAGAAGAAGAACGTAATGAGTTACGTGTTCGTGAATTGCTGAAGCAACTCGAAGACCAGAAAAAGCTGACGGAAGAAATGAAACGCAAGCAGGAGCAGGGTTCTATGCAGCTGCAGGGAGAAGTTCAGGAACTGGCGATAGAAGAGTGGTTAATGGCGAATTTCCCGATGGACACCATTGATGAAATCCGAAAAGGTGCAAGAGGAGGTGACTGCATTCAAACGGTTCACACCCGCGTGCAGCAAAATTGCGGAACGATTTACTACGAATCCAAGCGCGCAAAGGACTTTCAGCCTTCGTGGATTGAGAAGTTCAAAGCAGATATTCGTGACAAGGGTTGTGATATTGGTGTTTTAGTAACCGAAGTGATGCCTTCCGATATGCAGCGAATGGGATTGAAAGACGGAATCTGGATTTGTACCTACGAAGAATTCAAGGGACTTTGCTCTGTTCTGAGAGAAACGATCGTTCAAATTAGCAGTACATTGGTAGCACAGGAAAATAAAGGCGACAAAATGCATTTGCTGTACGATTTTCTGACAAGTTCCACGTTCAGAATGCAGGTAGAGGCTATTGTTGAAGGATTTACTCAAATGAAAGCTGACCTGGAAAGTGAAAAAAGATCGATGCAGCGGATCTGGAAACAGCGTGAAAAGCAAATTGAAAAAGTGATCGTCAATACGATCGATATGTATGGATCGGTAAAAGGAATTGCCGGGAATGCAGTCCAGGAAGTACGTGCTTTGGAATTACCTGGTGCTCCTGATTTGGATGATGAAGATTAACTTTGGAATTATCGTCTTATGGATAGCTGGTTTCTTTGCTTTTTCTTAAATTAGGGTTCAAATGTTTCAGAAACTTAAAACAATAAAGATTTTTAATAAACCTACTTGTTTCGATTCTTAGAGATTTTCAAGGTATTGAACCCTTTGAACTACTTAAACCATAGCAACTGAAAGTCTGCTAGTGGTTGAACTTTTAAACTTTAAATATGATCAAATTCGCATACACCATTTTGTACGTTTCAGATGTTAAGAGAACAGCTGAGTTTTATTCCAAAACTTTTGATTTTGAAGTGCGTTTTATTGCACCCGGCGATGAGTATGCAGAATTGAATTCCGGTTCTACTACTTTGTCTTTTGCGGCGCATTCCCTGGCAAATTCGGGTTTAAAAGACGGGTTTCAGACACCGGATTTGAAAGCAAAACCTTTTGGGATGGAAATTGGTTTTACAACAGTGGATGTTCCCGCATTGGTAGAAAAAGCAATTGCTGCAGGTGCCACGCTGGTCGAAGAACCCAAAGAGAAACCGTGGGGACAAGTTGTTGCGTATGTACGCGATTTGGAGGGCTTTTTGATTGAGATCTGTACTCCGATGGATTAGGAATTCCGAATGAATCCATTTTCTTTCAGTGATGATTTGTTCGATATGAAGTATATTCGTACAGAATGAACCGATTGAAGAGCACATACAACACCTTTAAACAAGTACCGGAGAAATACCTCATTTTACTTGCATTTGCAGTCATTTATTCACTGGTTTCGCTGGTAAATCACTATTTGTTTCGAACCTATGCAATGGATTTGGGGATTTACTCGAATGCCTTGTATGATTATTCCCATTTTCAATGGAACGACAGCGGCGTTTTTAAAACGGAGCCTCAAAATTTGATGGGAGACCATTTTGATGTTTACCTCATGCTGTATTCTCCCTTTGTTTGGATTTTCGGCTCCTATACTTTACTGATTTTCCAAATTATTAGTATTCTTTTCGGAGGATTGGGAATTTACCGTTACTTCAAGGAAAACAGGATTCTAGCGATGAATGCGATGCTGTTTTTCTATTCTTTTTTTGGTGTTTTCACGGCTTTGGCGTTTGATTTTCACGATAGTGTAGTGATAGCAATGCTTGTTCCCTGGCTTTTCGTTTTTACCAAAGAACGGAAAATGAAATGGGCAGCGTTTATGGTTGTGTTGCTTTGGCTGGGGAAGGAAAATAGCGGGTTGTGGATTGCATTCGTTTGTTTCGGACTTTCGCTATTGAACTGGAAAGAGAAAAGATGGCGCTTCTTTTTCATCCTTGCAGGGTTTGCATCCATGGTTTATTTTCTCATAATCTTAAAGTTAGTGATGCCGGCAATGACTCCTGACGGGATTTATCCGCATTTTGATTACACCATTTTAGGTGGAACGATGACAGAAGCCGTCAAGCATTTGATCTTTCATCCGGTTGATTCTTTTCAATTGTTCATCTCTAACTTCAGGGATCAGCTTGCTGATAATACGAAATCAGACTTGTTTAATTATCTCTTGTTTTCGGGGATTGCCCTTTTGATATTCAGACCAGCTTATTTATTGATGCTGATCCCCATCTTTTTGCAAAAGTTCTTTCACGATTCTATCAATATCTGGGGAGCAGGATTTCATTACTGCATTGAGTTCACACCCATTTTAGCGATTGGGGTATTTGAAGTAATCGGTAAACTAAAAAAAGAAGGATTTAAAAGAGCAGCCGGAGCGGTAATCGTTGTTTTAGCATTCATCATGACGGTGAAGCGGATAGGAGAACCTTATTTCTACGCACCTGTTGAGAATATCGATCTCCTCTCTAAAGAGCACTATAAAAAACAATACAACATAAAACCGGTGTATGCCGCGTTTAAATTGATTCCGAAAGACGCTATTGTTTGCAGTCAGTCAAACCTGGTTCCTCATTTGGCCAACCGCGATTTTTGTTATATGTATCCTATAATAAAGGATGCAGAGTATGTGATCTTAGCAAAAAAAGATACTTCCTACCCATTAAGCGATTCGATGTTCCAGGTTGAAATCCGGAATTTCCAGCAATCCAAAGATTGGATCAAACTGGTGGATAACGAAGAAGTGTTATTAATAAAAAAACAGTAGGGACGCGATGCATCGCGTCCCTACATTGGTTTTTATTGATATTTATCCGTTTTCGGATTAATTCCCTTTAATCTCAAATTCCGTTCGGCGGTTTTGTTGTTTCCCGTCTTCCGAGTTATTGGAGGCAATTGGCTTGGCTGAACCATATCCTTTTGCAGCCATTCTGCTGGCAGTAACTCCTTTTTGCGACAAGTATGCAACAACTGCCTCAGCGCGCTGCTGGGAAAGTGTTTCGTTTATGGTTGCCGATCCGGTGTTATCCGTATGGCCGGAAATTTCAATCTTTAATCCCGGAACATCTTTCATTAACTGCACCAATCTTTCCAACTCCCCGTTTGATTCAGGGCGAAGTGTTGCTTTGTTCACGTCAAAGAAGATATTGCGCAAAGCGATCTTTGATCCGATTGCAATGTTCTTCAGTTCAATCACCTTATTCACCAGGTTATCATCCGCACCGCTAGGGATGTCGAAGTTCTCAGAGTGGAAAAGGTATCCCGGAGCTTTTACGGCAATACCGTAGTTTTTACCGGAATTCAGAGTAATAATGAATTTTCCCGTGGCAGAATTCGTAGTGAATGTTTCAATCACTTTTCCTGTTGCGTTATCTGTAATCTCAATTTGAGCTTCAACCGGTTTTCTGGAAATCGCATCAATCGTAACTCCTTTAAATACAGTTAAACTCTTTTTCTTAACCTCTACAGATTTTTCAATGTTGTGGTCTTTTACAGGCATTACGATACTTGCAAGCAAATAATCTTCTGTTTCCATAATTGGTTTTTTCTCAGGGCCCCAGAAAGTTACTTTGTAAATATCGTATCCGCCTTTTCCTCCTGATCTGTTGGAAGAGATGTAAGCAAATTTCCCGTTTGCAGTAGAAGCAAAGAAGAAATCATCATACGGAGTGTTGATCGGATAACCCATATTCACAGGAGTTGTCCACTGACCCTGCACTTTTTTAGAAACAAAAATATCGTATCCACCCATTCCTTCATGTCCTTCGGATGCGATGTACATACTTTCTCCATCAATGTGAATGTAGATCGGTCCGTCGTTGAATTTGGAGTTTACACCAGTCAGCATCGTAGCGATCATGTAATCCTGTTTCATTTTATTCTGCATTCCGGAGAACATCACTTCAGCTCCTGTTTCACGCACGTCATTGTCGCGGCAGAAATAAATTTTCCATCCGTCATCGTTGTAGCACGCATAGCGTTCGTTGTTCTTGTCAGTACTGATGAAAATACTTAAGATTTTAGGATCAGACCACTCGTTTCCTTTCAATTTCGATTCGAAAATATCTGTTTGACCGCCAGCATCTCTGTGCAGGAGCATTTTTGTACCGTCGTATGACAAACAGTTTGAAATATCATCATTGTTTGAGTTAATGGGACCAACCAATTTGGTAGGAGTTGACCAGGTTTCCAAAAGCGAGGAAGAATAGATTTCATAATCATAAATTCCCAAAGCATTTGCATCGTGGCTGTTTGGTCTGTTTGAACTCAGGATCATTTCTGAACCATCTGTTGAAATGGACGGAGCGATTTCATCACGGTCCGTATTCAATGAAGGAACGTTATCAACCCAGCAGCGAACAGGAGACATTTCAAATTTCTTCGCTGTTGCAGATTGTTTTCTGCGTTGGTTTACAAATTTCATGAAATTGTCGGCCTTCTTGTATTCCGTTTCGAATGTCGTATAATACTTCGCCGCATCATCGTACTTTCCTTCAAGCTGGGATGCATAACCCAAATAGAAGTTCAGGAAAGGATCACATTTCGGATCCAGTTTCTGTGCTGTTTTAATGTATTCAATGGATAAAACCGGGTTCGTTGAATTCGCATGACAAACACCAATTTTGTAATTCAGTAAAGCATTATTGGGATTGTATTTTTGCGCTTTCTCATATTCCTTCAAAGCACTTTTGAAATTCGTTCCAAAATCCTGCACGGCAAAAACCGCTTCCATTCCAACTTTGTAGAACTCGTCGCCTTTCTCTATTGCGGTGGTGGCATTCTTCAATCCTTCTTTATCGTCTTTAAAATTGGCAGATTTAAAATCTACATTTTGTCCGAATAGATGTGTCGTTAAACCAATAACGACTAGTGTCAATAATTTTTTCATCGTTTTGATTTTAATTGCTGCAGTTTCCTGAGTGACATGTTTTACCTTCTACAGATCCCAGATCGCTTGCTTTTTTCCAATCGCTGCAGGCATCTTCCATTTTGCGAAGCATTTCACGTGCCATTCCTCTGTTTACATAAGCAGAAGCATAATTGGGGTCGATGGTGATTGCCCTGGAAGCAAGTTCTTCGGCTTTCTTGAAATCTTTTCTTTTGAAATAAATCCCCGATAAATTGGAAGCAGCAGGTGCATATTTCGGATTGATAGACAAGGCTTTTTCAAAATCCTTGATAGCATCATCCAAACTTCCTTTTTCAAGAAGTGTTACTCCACGGTTGTTATAAGCCAAAAAGAAGTTTACATCTACAGAAATTGCACGGTTGAACGCGATCAAAGCTCCTGCATAATCCTTCATTTTCTTTTTAGTGGTTCCCACATTGTTCAAAACGAAAGCCAAATTGGGATTTTTACGAAGTGCCGCCTCGTAATCTTCAATTGCTTTCGGATAATTTTCCTGCATGCGGTAACAGCTTCCGCGGTCGTTATATGCCATCGGACTGGATGGATCTAACTCGATGCTCTTGGTGAAAAATTTAATCGCAGCATTGTAATCCTGTTGCAAGAATTTTAGTGTTCCGTAGTTGTAGTACGCTTTCGGGTTGTTTGCATCCAATTTGATGGATTCTTCGTAGTCCTTTTCCGATTTCAAATAGTCAGATAAACCCTGGTAAGCTCTTCCCCGCTGGAAATAAGCTTTCGAGTAACCTTTTTGCTTGCCGATAAGGGATGTAAATGTGTTTACGGCATCCATGTACATTTCAGCTTCATTTTCAGCAACACCTTTGTTGTAATGCGCCGCTGTAAAATTCGGATCTGATGCAATGGACTTGTTGAAAGATACAACCGCTTCCTTGAAGTTTTTTTGGTTGAAAAGCTCAATTCCTTTGTTGTAGGCTTCCTGACTTGTAGTAATTGCTGCGTTACTTTGATTCAACTTGGTAATTGAATCGCGATACCTGAGTTCTGCAGGAGTCATACTTTCTATCTGGGAGAAAGAGACAAAACTGCAAAATAGCATTCCAGCCATCACCGAGATGGTTTTTTTCATAGCTTGTAATTTGGTTTAGAGTATCGAATTTAGTAAAATATCTCCCCGCCGAAGTCAATACTTATCAACACTACAGAGAACCTTTTAACAGAAACCGAATGACAAAGAATATTCCGTAATTTCGTAAAGGAATAAATGAAAAGAAGTTAAACTAAGAACTTAATGACGACAAACAACGCATATATCGTGGCTGGTGTAAGAACAGCCATAGGAAATTTTGGAGGAACTTTGGCTCCGGTTAGAGCAGATGATTTGGCTGCACACGTTTTGGCAGAATTGTTGAAAAAAGTACCGAACCTGGATCCGGGTGCCATTGAAGATGTGATTTTAGGGTGTGCAAACCAGGCTGGAGAGGATAATCGCAACGTGGCAAGGATGGCCCTTCTTTTAGCCGGATATCCGATTTCGGTAGGCGGAGAAACTGTGAATAGGTTGTGCGCATCCGGAATGTCGTCTGCAGTGAATGCTGCCAGAGCACTTCAGGCTGGTGCCGGAGAAATTTATGTGGCAGGTGGAATGGAACATATGACAAGAGGCCCCTGGGTATTGTCGAAGTCTTCCGCACCTTTCGGAAGAGATCAGCAATTGTACGATTCTTCTTTCGGATGGCGTTTCATCAAT
This sequence comes from uncultured Fluviicola sp., assembly GCA_965650365.1. Classification (GTDB taxonomy): domain Bacteria; phylum Bacteroidota; class Bacteroidia; order Flavobacteriales_D; family Crocinitomicaceae; genus Fluviicola. The sequence continues at coordinate 10,212 of CBFGOJ010000030.1, forward strand.
CCGAAATTGGATGAGCTTTACGGAACTGATCCTATGGGTATGACCGCTGAGAACCTGGCTGCTTTACACGCTATTTCAAGGGAAGATCAGGATAAATTTGCAGCGTGGTCGCAGGAAAAAGCGCTGATTGCTCAAAATGCAGGGATCTTAGCACAGGAAATTGCAGGTTTGTCTATTCCAAGAAAGAAACAAGATCCTTTGGTTTTTGATAAAGATGAATTCATGCGTCCGGGAACTACTTTGGAAACTTTAGCAGCATTAAAACCCGCTTTCAAAAAAGACGGATCGGTAACAGCAGGAAATGCTTCAGGTCTAAATGATGGAGCGGCGGCTTTACTAATGGCATCGGATAGCGGATTGAAAACCCACAATTTGAAACCAATTGCCCGGATCGTCTCAGCAGCAGTATCTGGTGTTGAACCGCGAATTATGGGAATTGGCCCCGTGGAAGCTTCCCGGAAAGCATTGGAAAGAGCCGGATTAACTCTTGACCAAATGGATGTATTGGAATTGAACGAAGCATTTGCAGCGCAGGTTCTGGCATGTACCAGAACAATGGGAATAGCAGATAATGATTCACGTATTAACCCGAATGGTGGCGCAATTGCGCTCGGACATCCGCTTGGAATGTCGGGATCACGTATTTTATTGGCAGCAGCAAACCAATTACAGCGAAGCGGAGGAAAATATGCATTGGTTACCATGTGTATCGGAGTTGGACAAGGTTACGCTACAGTTATTGAACGCGTTTAAATTCCAACCAAAATAGAATTTGTGCATCACTACTTTACCATGAAAAAACTCCTCTTTTTACTATGTGTCAGTCTTGCTTTTGCTTCGTGCAAGAAGCGGGATAAAGCGGTCTGGGACACAGATTGGCAGGTTCCGCTTGTTCACGATAGTCTCACCATGTCCAACTTACTGGCAGATTCATTGTTGACAGTGGTTGCCGGTAATTATGTACTGGACATCAATTCTTCTCTATTTGAATTCAAACTGGGTGATTTTGTGGCATTACCGGATACAAGCATTGAAAATACCTTTCCAATTGCTTTGAACTTTACTGCAGCACCGGGTTCGTCTTTCACCAGCGGTAATGTGGAGGAACATGTTTTGGATATCGGTGATGCGCAGTTGAAGAAAATTCGTGTAAAAGCCGGAGGAATCGACTTGAAAGTATTCAATCCAATCGGTACCAAGACGATCTTTACCGTGCAATTACCCGGAGTAACAAAAAATGGAGTTACACTTTCACAGCAATTTACAGCTCCTGCCGGAACGCAAAGTAATCCGGGAGTAGCAACAGGTTTTGTGGATTTGAGCGGTTATGAACTCGATTTAACCGGGCAATTTGGTACTTCCTTTAACCGCATTCAATCGAAATTGCTGGTTACTTCTGATCCCAACGGTCCAACAGTGAATGTAACAACTTCAGATGTACTTAAATTCCGATTCTCCATGCATGGTGTTCAATTGGATTATGCCCGTGGCTATTTCGGCAGTAAATTGGTTTCTGATACTGTTTATGCCCAGATCAATGCCATGAACAATATTACCGACGGACTTCTGAATGTGGATGCAATGACTTTCGATCTGACTATTGAGAACGGATTAAAGGTTAATGGAAAGTTTAAAATCAATTCACTTAAAAATATCAATGCTTCCGGAAATGCCGTTTCACTGAATCACCCGAATATCGGTACCTGGAATACGATTAACGCTGCTACCGGTTCGAATGTCAATAACATCCAGCCAAGTAATACCACCTTGAATTTTACTCCCGGGAATAGCAATTTTGAAAATTTTGTGGAGAATCACGGAGCGCAGAATGAATTGAGTTTCCAGCTTCAGTTAAATCCCTGGGGGAATGTTTCCGGAGGATGGGATGAAATATACGATGCACATCCGCTGAGAGTCAAATTAAACGGTGCATTTCCTTTGAATATCGGTTTAACCGATTTAATATTCCAGGATACTTTTGCGCTGAGTTTGATGAATGACCCGGCTAAAACAAATGTGAAATCAGGTCAGATTTGGGTAAATGCCATGAATGCTTTCCCGTTTGAAGGGGATTTACAGTTGTATTTGCTGGATGCAAATTACCAGGTGGTTGGAGTCGTTTCAGGAACAAGCTCCATTGAAGCAAGTGTTTTTGGTTCCATGGTGAATGGAATTATGCAGAAGAAAAGCATGGTTTATTTCCCGGTTTCCGAAACGCTATGCGACAAAATCGGCCAGGTTAAATACTGCATGATCAAACTAAAATTGAATACTTACGATGGAAACGGGGCAAATACACAAGTTCCTATTCCTGCAAATGCATTCTTCAAGTTTAAACTGGGTGCGAATCTAACTCTTGAAAATCACCTGTAATGAAGAAACTACTTTTTGCGCTCATTCCTTTTTTGATAGTTGGTTCTTCGCTGTTTGCCCAATCTACATTCCCGGTTTTCAGAGATAGTCTTTTGCAAAGCAATCGATTGCTGCTAAGCGGAAATCTGGATGTTACGGGAACTTCCATGCGGAAAGAATTTGTAAATACACTTGCTTTCGGTGGTTACATTGATTCCGAAATGAAGGATCGTACCCTGAAATCTACGCGTGGAAATAGCCGGATAGGGGCTTTTGCTTCGGGTGAATTGACTTATGTTTCCGGTGCTTCAAGCTTATTTAAGTCCGGAAAGTATTCCTGGCTGGTAAAAGGAGGTTATTATGTGGTTGGAAATGTCAATTACACCAAAGATGCTTTCAAGCTTACATTTTACGGGAATAGTTACCTGGGAGCAGATACAGCAAACCTGACAGGAACCCGGATTTCCGGTATGCAGTTCCAAAAAGCAGGTTTTGGTTTGTACCATAAGAAAACCGGAAGTTCCTTAACCCTGAATGTAGTCAATGTTCAAAACCAATTTGGAGGTTATATTCGTAAGGGGCAGTTGTCCATGGATCCGAATATGGATTCAATCAGTCTTCGTTTAAACGGAGATATGACTTATTCAAAGGGGAAAGAATTCAGCAAAGGGGTAGGATTTGCAATTGATTTTGATTTTTATCTGAAAGTTCCATGGTTGAAAGATTCAGCAACTTTCCAGTTCACAGTACAAAACCTGGGAGCTGCCTATATGTTTGAACCGCAGACCCGATATTCGCCGGATTCTACTTACAGGTATAGCGGATTTACGCTGGACCAGATTAAAAACAGCAGCAACTTGTTTGGCGACGATTTCTCACTCCTGGATTCTTTGAATGTAGAAAAGAAAGCTATCAAACGCTGGGTAATGGTTCCGGCTTACATCCAGGTTATGAAATTGGTTGATTTGGAGTCGGCTAAAAAATTACAGACTTTCTTCGGAATTCGTTTTTACCCAACCATTGGAATTGTTCCAACCGGTTTTGCAGGACTATTCTATCGCTTTATACCACGTTTTTCGGCGTCTGCCAATGTTGCTTTTGGGGGGTCATCAACCGTTCGCGGCGGTTTGATGCTTGGTTATCATGGAAATAAAGTGGGTATTCAGCTGGGCACAGATGATATCTATGGTTTGGTATCTAAAAAAGGATTTGGTCAATCCGCATTAATTCGTTTGTCATGGGTATTCTAAGATATTTGATTGTTTCGCTTTTGCTGATTTTTTCCCTGGAATCAGAGGGACAAATACAATTTTACCATGTTTTTGGAGGGAAAGGATATGATAAAGCAGAAGGTTTGGTACAATTGCCAGACAGCAGTTACCTGGTAACAGGTTCTTCTTCCAGTTTTGAAGATGCTCCTTCTCAGGCTTTTTTATTGAAACTGAACAAGTTTGGATTTCACGTTTGGTCCAAAGAATATGGCGGCGCGGAATTTGAATCCGGTAGAAGGATCATTTTTGTCCCGAATTACGGCTATTACATTGTTGGTACTTCTTCCAGTAACGGAACAGGTGGTTTTGACGGGTATGTTGTATTTACGGATCTGGCAGGAAATCAGCTATGGGAAAAATGGTACGACAATGGTGCCTGGGAGCGTTTTCACGACGCCATCTTATTGCCGGACACAAGTATTGTGATGGTGGGTGAGTCAGATGCCAATCCGGAGCAGGTCCAGGACCAGTATTTCACCCGGATCGATAAAGATGGGAATGAAATCTGGAGTCACCAGCAGGGTGGAGTTGGAATGGATTACCTGAACAAGGCTGTAATGGTTACAGATACCACTTTCGCAGTTGTTGGAACCGGTTATTTGGCAGATTCACTGAAATCAAAAGGCTATGTGGGGTATTATCACATCGATGGTTCTTTACTTTGGGATACATTGACGGGAAGTAATGGAGAATACGTTTTGAATGACGTTCAATTTGTTTTTAATGAGTTGAAATGCGTGGGGCAAAGCATAAAAACAGGTAAAACCGATTGCGATGATTATTATGTGTTCTTCACACAGGATGGTGATTTCGTTTCTACAGATGATTCATACAATCCCTATTCAAGCAGGCTAACCTGCTTTGTAAACTATACAGCTTCACCGGGAGATCAGTATTTTGTCGTTAATCAGGCAATTGATCAGTTTTCGTATGATGACGGCGAAGATTTTAACGTCCATCGCTTTGTTTCTGCATTCTATTGGGGCGGATATGGTTCCGGATATAACGGAGTGGGGCAGGATCAGGTAAATCAGCTTATCCGTACGAATGATGGATATGGTGCGTTAGTTGGTTTCCACTCGGATACCGGTTTTACAAGTGGCGGAAATTCTCTTTTCATTGTGAAACTTGGAAACGACAATGCTTTTCCATCAGCTTCAAACCCAACTATCTATAGTGTGTTGAACGTGGAAATGCTTGAGAATAACCCGGAAGTTTCCATTTACCCCAATCCGTTCACGGAAGCAATCCTGGTTGAAAGTGATTCTCCGATTGAGCAAATTGAAGTAATGGACCTAAGCGGAAAACGCATTTTTCTTTCCCAAATTGCTGTTACCTCCATTGAAACTTCCTCCTGGCAAAAGGGAACTTATCTTCTAAGATATCAGTCAAACGGCACCTGGCATTCCGGGAAATTGGTGAAACTTTGATATGCTGCTTTTTAAAAGATCACTGGTTGCTATAATCGGTTTGTTATTGGTGCAATGCACTGCAGCGGCAAAGAAGCAGGCAGTTCCAGCATTCGTAAGCAATAAAAAGCCGGACACACATTTTTTTGAGCAGGTCATTCACAAAAAGAATTCTACGGAAGTCCTGTTTTACTTCAAATTCAACTACAAACGGAATGAAGTAAGTATTTACCGCCCCGATTCGGAACACACCGATGTGGGGTTTGAAGTGAACAAGTACTTTTCTTCCGATTCTTCGTTTCTCTATATTGAGTTGGATTATTATGAACGGGAAGGTGTTCCGTTCAAAGAGGTGAGACAAGAGAAAGGAAAGAGTGGATTTTATGAACCTTTTTCCTTTTCTGATGAGCCACAGATAAATCTTTGTAACTGCGCTCATGCGGGAAAATCCTTTCTTTTTGCGCGAAATGGTGACGATTACTCGTTAGTGGATGCGTCTATAGAAGATGAAGAAGAGGTCAGCCGTTTGAGACACTTTGTTTTTGATGAGAACTCAGACGAACAGTATTTCTTACGTTTAAAAACAGGGGATAAACTGGTTTCTTACCCGAAGCAGCAGTAGCGTAACTATTAAAGATCTTTTGAATTAGATATCAAAACCAAGCTCGATATATGATCAGAATCTTATTCGTCGTTATTTTAGCTTTCGGTTCAGTCTCGGCAACCGGCCAGATTGAAGAGAAAGTGATTTTAGAGTTTAGTAAAAATGAAAATAACCTGCGGAGTATTTGTTTTTTACTGGAACGCCAGACTTCCTCCATTGAAGCCATCAACATTGATACAACCCGGTTTGAAAAGAATTTTGCCAGTTCTTTACTGGAAGAGCCCCGGCATTTTTTCAAATTTAAGCCAATAGAAAAAAATGAAAGCATAGACACTGAAATCCGAAGTTATAAACCTGGAATAATTCGATTGTATTATTGGAAAAAAGAAGATCGTTTATACGGAATCATTTGCCGGAGTTCATCCAAAGAAGCTGATTTTATCCGGGATATCGACCTGATGGATCTGATGACGAGATTTTATATTATTGATTTGAATACCCTTTAAAATGAAAAGTACCATTTTATTTCTTTTGCTGTTTGGTTTCTCCAATGCCTATTCCCAGGATACGCTAATATTAAAAATCAGTAATCTGCAGAACCACTATGAACCTTGCTTTTCCCATTGGATTTCTTGTGAAACGGTACTTTTAGGAAAGCTGACAAGTATTCATTCGGATAAAACATACACGATCCATGTTTTGTCCCCGGTTGACTTAAATCGTTTGCCAAAGAATGCAAGTTCGATCTATCAGGTGGTATTACGGAAACGCTTCTCTAAAGGTCCTTTTGATGGTCCGGGTGAAACATACAATTTGGTGGATATTCGGGGCGCCTTTTAAGGAGTTTGCTGATGGGAAGTTCGTTCCTTTGAATTTATCTACCTTTAGCTTTTACTTGTTTCCGTGCAAAACACAATTTTAAATCTTACAGATTCCCTTCCCTTAACCTGTTCCCGTTCAGGAACCTGCTGTCATGGAAACCGGGTGCGGCTCAACCCCTGGGAATTGATGCGTTTGGCACAAGCAAAAGGAGTTTCTTCGAAAGAATTCAGAGACAAACATACGCACGAAGCTGGTACTATGCTGCATTTCAACGGTAATCCCAATTATACCGGGAAATTTTCCTGCGGGTTGTATGAGTCCGGAAAAGGCTGCAGCGTGCATATAGCCAGACCATTGGCTTGTCGTTTGTTTCCGCTTGGACGTGAAATTCAAAACGGAACAGCTCGTTACATCCACGAAGGTTTATCCTTTCCTTGTTTGACAGACTGTGCGGAAGTACTGGATTTACCCAAACTAACTGTTGAAGAGTATCTGCTTGGACAGGAAACTCAAGCCTTTGAAAAAGCACAGGATGCTTACCTGGAAATGATGCAGAACCTGGCAGATATTTCCTTTGAATTGCTTTTGGATACCGGTTTATCCGAATCAGGCGACACGCAGACATTGGCTTCCTGGAAGAAAATGGGAAATATGGATGTTACGGAGCTAAGCAAAGAAATTCCGACAGAATGGCTGGACTTACTCAGGATTCCCGACCTGGAACAACAGTATGGACCGCTTGATTTTGTACAGGCTCACAAGGTACTCCTGAACGAGAAAATTCAGGAGCTGTCCGAAAGTCTTTCAGCAATGAATGCGATCCGTGAAGCTGCCAAACTCCTAATGGCACTGGCTTTGTTTTTAGCCCATGCAATAGGAGCTGACGCAAAAGGATTATCCGAACACTGGGTGGAGATTGCCAGGAATCATGGAGCCGAATAATTATGTTTAGGAAAATTAACTTTTTGTCTAAAGCCATTTCATCCCTTTTTAACTATCTTTTCTCCTAAATAAACGAAACCGCTCCTTTTACTAACAGGGTTTGTGCCTATTGCCATCACAATTTAAAAAACGATTAATTGCCATGGAGAAGAAACAAACACCAAAGATGAGCCGGAGAGAACGCAAAAAAGCAATGACTCCGGAACAAAGAAAAAAGCGCAAAAGAAGACGCCGTATTATCTGGTTGTCTATCATTTCGGCGCTGATAATTTTCAGGCTTCTTCTGCCGTATATCGTATTAAAGTACGTTAACGGGAAATTGGAGAACCTGGAAGAGTATTATGGTCATGTGAATGATATTGATATCCATTTGTACCGAGGTGCCTATGAAATCAAAGATATCCGTATTTTGAAACGCGTAGAGAAAAATGGAAAAACCGGTGAAAAAGATACCATTCCTTTTTTCAAATCACGGTCTATCGATTTATCCATTGAGTGGAAAGCCATTTTTAAAGGTTCAATAGTGGGTGAGATCAGCGTGGAAGAACCGATTGTCAACTTTGTAAAAGACAAGCATAAGGGAGAAGACGTGAAAGCCGACACAGCAGATTTCGCACAATTGGTTGATGATTTGATGCCGGTAACAATTAACCGTTTTGACATTCACAACGGGGAAGTCCATTTCAGGGATCTTGAGGCAAAACCAAAGCTGGATATTGCGATGAAAAATATCAATATTACGGCAACTAACCTTACGAACGTTACCGATAGCAAGGAATTACTTCCTGCAACGCTGACTGCGAGTGCTGAGGCTTATGAAGGGAAATTTGCGCTGAATGCTAAATTCGACGGGCTCGCCAAAAAGCCTACCTTTGATATGAACGTTTCCGTGAATGGAGTGCAGCTGCCTCAGCTAAACGATATGCTCCGCGAATACGCAAATTTCGATGTGAAGAAAGGAACCTTTAATATGTATGGCGAATTTGCAGCGAAGGAAGGAAAGTTTGGAGGGTATGTTAAACCATTCCTGAAAGATTTGGATGTGGTGCAGTGGAACAAGCAGGAAGGTGATTTCAAACAGATCCTTTGGGAAACATTAGTGGCTAGTGCGGCTGAAATTCTTCAAAATCAGAAAAAAGAACAGCTTGCAACAAAGATTAATATGAATGGTACCTTTGATAAAGTTCATTTGAATACCTGGAGAGCGATCAGTTATGTATTGCGGAATGCATTTTTACATGCACTCAAACCTTCAGTAGACAATTCGATCAGTATTAATAATCTGAAAGAAGGTGGTAAGAAAACATTTTTAGAAAAAGTTTTCGGTGGAAACCCGGAGAAAAAAGAAGCACGAAAAGCGAAGAGAGAAGCTCGTAAAAACAAACGAAAAAAGAAATAATGACACTAAGAATCCGGCCTTGGCCCATAATACTGATTTTGTTGTTGGGAGGAGCAGGTTATTTGATCTACTTTTTGATCGAGCGCCACAAAATGTTGAATTTGTTACTTCCCGAAGTGACGGAAATTACTTTGGTAAAGGCAACTATCCGCCAGGATACTGCCTTTGTCGAAGTCAACATGATATTGACTAACAAAGCTCCCTACGAGATGAATATTGACAGTATTGTCTGTGATTTGTCTCTTGGAGGAACCAAATTGTTGGCAGTTAGTGAATATGTGGGCTTGCGGCAGCAAAGCGGTCAGTCGGATTCAGTCACCTTTGCCGTTGATATTCCTATCAGTCACACCCGCAATAAGATCATGAGCCTGCAGGGCCAGGATTCAACGGGTATTACTATCGAGGCCGCAGTAGTTTATTCGGGACTGAAAGTACCTTTCATGACGAGTAAAAAAATTGAAGTTCCGGTGCCTCCCAAAATTAAGCTTCTTAAAACGGAGAATTTGGAAGTGAAATTGTTTAAAAAGAAGGTTACAGCCGATTTGTTTTTGCAAATCATCAATGAAGGAAAGAACCTGTCGTTGGATCTCCATGATATTCAGTATGAGTTGACGGTCGGCAATGATTTAGCGACGAAAGGTAAATTCTATAAGGATATTTCTATCCGTAAGCAGTCGTCTCAAATCCTGAAATTTCCGTTGAATATCAATTTACTTCATCCGGGAAAAACGATTGGAAAAATTCTGAATCATAAAGACAACCTTCCTTTTAAAGTAATGCTCAGCGGCTACCTGGATTTCGGGAAATTTAAACGTATTCCCGTAGTGATCTTTGCTTCCGGTAAAATGGAATTGGTAAACGAAAAAAAGAACAAGGCGAAAAAGAAAAAGAATAGAGAGGAGAAGAAAGAGGAGCGGAAAGAAAAACGTGAGGATAGAAAAGAAGCCCGGCTTGAAAAACGCGAGGAGCGGAAGGAAAAACGGAAAGAATAATAAATAGGTAGGCGCGCGAAGCATCGCGCGCACATGTTATTTATTATTTGAATGTTTATTTTACCAAACGAAAGCTTCTTCCTGGAACCAATCCCCGTGTACACGCATGGTTTGCTCAATCACGTCTCTTACACAGCCTTTTCCACCCAAATGCGGAGATTGATAGTGCGAGATATGTTTGATCTCAATAGCAGCATCTTGCGGACAAGCAGCCGTTCCGACGATTTGCATCACCTGGTAATCCGGAAGGTCGTCACCCATATAAAGGACTTCTTCGTCTTTGAATCCGTGTTTTTCCTTCAACTGTTCGTAGACTTTCACTTTATGGGACGAACGCAGATGCACTTCTGTAACCCCCAAATGAATTAAACTCGTTTTTACATCTTCTGAGTTTCCGCCGGTAATGATGAAGACTTTGTATCCTTTTTTGACAGCATATTGAATCGCATACCCATCCTTGGAATTCAGCCCGCGTAGTAATTCTCCGTGATAGGGATAAACAATTCCGTTGGTTAAAACACCATCAATGTCAAAAATAAATGTGGAGATCTTGTTTAAGCGCTCTTTGTAGCTAATCATTTTATTGGTGGTGTTTGATGATACTTTTTGTCAGTGTTTGATAGATGTTTCGTTGATCCGGTTCCAGTAACTGCAAATGCTTTTTGATAGTGCTTTGATCGTTCCGCACTGCAGGTCCTGTTAATATGTCGTGCGGATTATTGGTCTGGATCTTTTCCATCGTCTGATTGATCAATGGTTTCAGCCAATCAAATTCAATCATGTGTTCCTGGCAGTAATGTGCTGCAAGGTCAATGAGGTGATTCGTGAAATTATTGGCGAAAACAGCTGCAACGTGCAGATATTGGCGTTTGTCTTCCGATAATTCAATGGCATTTCCGCTGAATTGATTGGCAAGTTCCATCAGGAAAGAGTTGAATTTTGCGTCCGAAGCTTCAATAAAAAGCGGTAATCCCTTCCAGTGAATGCTTTGGTCGGATTTGAAGCTCTGCAAAGGATAAAAGGTCCCGACTGGGTATTTTGTTTCCAGATGGTTCAGGTTCACCGTTCCTGAAACGGAAACCACCGGAGCGTATTTTGAAACAAGTTGGACCATGTCCACCATCGTATTGTCATTTACCGTGCAAAAGACAAGATCAAAGTCTATAAATTCCTTGAAATCATTGGTGAACTGATCATCCCTCACATTCATGGAAGCAGGCAGGTTGTTCCCTGAACGCGAGTAAACGGTGACATGCGTATGTCCCAGGTCAATCAAACGCTGGAGAAAATGAACTCCCACATTTCCCATTCCAACAATTCCGATTTTCAATTTTTGGCTCATTTTTCAAAGTTAAAATTTATTCATGATTTACCACAAGGTACACGAAGTACACAAGGTTTTTGGATAACACCCATTAACATTTTCCTTGTGATCTTTGTGCTCTTCGTGGTAAATAAAAAGGCGATCCTTTCGAACCGCCTTTTATCTTTATTTTCCGTGACATTGTTTGTATTTCTTGCCGCTTCCACAAGGACAAGGATCGTTTCGACCAATCTTAGGTTCTGTTGAAACGATCGGTTGTTGTTTCTCGCGTTGTGGTGCCGAATTACGCATCGCTTCTTCATATCCTTCACTTCCGCTGAAACGAGGTGTTTCCGTGCTGGAGGAAGTAGACTCGATTTGTGCTTTTTCGTAGTTATTTTGAGTGACTTCTTTATTGGTTGTCTTGATTTCGTCAATCTGATCTCTTGGAACATCTGCTTTCACCAGGAATTCAACCGTTTCATTACTCAAACGTGCATTCATTGCTTTGAATAATTCGAAAGACTCCAATTTGTAGATCAGCAACGGATCTTTTTGTTCGTAAACCGCTTGCTGCACGGAAGAACGCAAGTCATCCATTTCACGTAAGTGTTCTTTCCACTCATTGTCAATCATTCCCAATACGATGTTTCGCTCCAATGCATTCGGAACAGAAGCTCCGTTAGATTCATAGGCTTCTTTCAGGCTCACTACCAAAGGCATGGTTTTCACACCGTCCGTAATGATGAACTGGATATTCTGGTATTGCGACATGTTTTCGAATACATGCTTGATCTGCGGCATGGAGATTTCAGCCAAACGCGTGTTCTTGCGGTTATAATGCTCCATTACTCCGTCGTAAAGGTCATTTACCAGGTCATCGTATTTCGCTGACTTGAATTGTTCTTCAGAAACAGGAGAATCAATACCGATGATTCGGATCATGTCCACATTAAATGCGTCGTAAGAACCGTTCTGATGAGCAGTTACCAATCCTTCAATAACATCGTAGAACATGTTTGAAACGTCAACACTCAAACGATCTCCAAATAATGCATTGCGGCGTTTCTTATAAATTGCTTTACGCTGAGCGTTCATTACGTCATCGTATTCCAATAAACGCTTACGAACACCAAAGTTGTTTTCTTCTACTTTTTTCTGAGCACGTTCGATGGATTTCGAAACCATTCCGTGCTGGATCACTTCACCTTCTTTCAAACCAAGACGGTCCATGATCTTAGCAATACGCTCAGAGCCGAACTTACGCATCAAATCATCTTCCAATGAAACGAAGAATGTAGAAGTACCCGGATCTCCCTGGCGACCGGAACGACCACGCAACTGTCTGTCTACTCGTCGTGAATCGTGTCTTTCAGTACCAATGATCGCTAAACCTCCGGCTTCTTTCACACCTTCACCCAATTTGATATCGGTACCACGACCGGCCATGTTCGTTGCAATAGTAACTGCTCCGGCTTTACCCGCATTGGCTACAATTTCTGCTTCTTTTTGGTGGTATTTCGCGTTCAATACCTGGTGGGGAATATTACGCATTTTCAACATACGGCTCAATAACTCGGAGATCTCAACAGTTGTTGTACCAACTAATACAGGTCTTCCGGCTTCCACCAGTTTGTTTACTTCTTCAATGACTGCAGCATATTTTTCCCTAGCAGTTTTGAACACTAAATCGTGATCATCCTTACGAGAGATCGGACGGTTGGTAGGAACCACAACCACGTCTAATTTGTAAATATCCCAGAATTCTTTTGCTTCCGTTTCTGCCGTTCCGGTCATACCAGCTAATTTGTGGTACATACGGAAGTAGTTTTGAAGGGTAACAGTAGCATATGTTTGTGTAGCAGCTTCAACTGTTACATTTTCTTTTGCTTCGATCGCCTGGTGTAATCCGTCTGAATAACGACGACCCTCCATAATACGACCTGTTTGCTCATCTACAATTTTGATCTTGTTTTCCATGATCACATATTCCACTTCTTTTTCGAATAGGGTATATGCTTTCAATAACTGGGAAACGGAATGAATGCGTTCTGATTTTACCGTGTAATCACGGATTAGGACCTCTTTTTCATTTGCAAAATCCTCCTTTGGAAGGTTTTGTTTTTGCAAGCGTGTAATTTCAGAGGAAATATCCGGCATTACGAAGAAATTACGATCCTCATTCCCTGAAATCAGATCAATTCCTTTTTCGGTTAATTCAACCGTGTTTTGTTTTTCATCGATGACAAAGAATAACTCCACGTCAATCTTTTTCATTTGTTTTCCTTGCTCAGCCATGAATTGGTTCTCTACTTTTTGCAAGTGAGATTTGATACCTGGCTCTGACAAGAATTTATGCAATGCTTTATTTTTGGGTAAACCTCTGTGAGCACGTAACAAAGCAATACCTCCTTGTTCCAAAGCTGTTTTCTGGTCCATTCCTTCAACAGTTCCGCCGTTAATTACAGTCAGTAATTTTTTAGCATCTGCCAAAGCCTGGTTTACATATTTACGTTGCTCTTCAACGATCAATTCTACACGTGGCTTCAATTCGTAGAATTCGTGCTGATCACCTTTCGGAGTTGGACCGGAAATGATCAAAGGTGTACGGGCATCATCGATCAAAACTGAATCGACCTCATCGACAATTGCAAAATGGTGTTTGCGCTGTACCAGATCTTCCACAGCACTAGCCATGTTATCACGCAGGTAATCAAAACCGAATTCGTTATTCGTTCCAAATGTAATATCCGCCAGGTAAGCTTCTCTGCGGGATTCTGAGTTTGGCTGGTGTTTGTCAATACAATCTACCGTTAATCCGTGGAATTGGTACAAAGGTCCCATCCACTCGGAGTCACGTTTTGCCAGGTAATCATTCACCGTTACTACGTGAACTCCTTTTCCTGACAAGGCATTTAAGTAAACCGGAAGCGTTGCCACTAATGTTTTACCTTCACCGGTCTGCATCTCTGCAATATTTCCTCTGTGCAATACAGCTCCACCCATCAATTGAACATCGTAATGGACCATTACCCATTCAACCGCTGCTCCGGCTGCTGTCCATTTATTGCTCCAGATCGCTTTGTCACCTTCAATGGTAATTCCATCTTTTCGGGTGGAAAGTGTTTTGTCTAATTCGGTTGCAGTAACTGTCAATTGACCGTTTGCAGCCCAGCGTCTTGCTGTTTCTTTTACTACAGCAAATGCTTCGGGTAAAATTTCTTCCAATACTTTTTCAATGATCACATTGACTTCTTTTGCTTTGGAATCAATGCTTTCATAGATTGCTTCTTTCTGATGCAATGGCATATTAACGTCATTTGCCTTTTGGGTCAAATCCGCAATTTCTGCTTCCAAACCGGAAATAGCATCCTGAACTTTTTGTTTAAACTTAGCAGTTCTACCACGCAATGCGTCGTCAGAATCGGTTTGTACACTCGGGTATATGTCACTAACTTGCTGAATGACAGGTTGATATTTTTTCTGGTCAGTAGCTGACTTATCGCCTAAGATTTTTTTTAAAATTCCTCCTAACATGGTGTTTCTTATAAATAGAAGTCAAAAATAGTGAAATTCCCGATGCTTCATTGATTAATGCCTGCTCTCTGTCATAAATTATTCCAAAAAATCTGAACGGACAAATTGTCAGTTTAAACGAGTTTCTGTCGTGATCTTGTCGGTTTGTGAAAACATTTGGTAGATAATTTTTGATTATCTATTTTCACCGAAATTTAAAAATACCTAAATAGTACATTATGAAAAAAATCATTTTCCCTATCGCACTTCTTACATTGACTCTTGCTTCCTGCAAAAAAGATTATTCTTGTTCTTGCACGGATACGGACACTTATGATGGAGAGACAGAAACGTACACCTACAATTATAAAGTAGAAGGAGCAACTAAAGTACAGGCTCAGGCAGCGTGTAACGAAGCAACTGTTTCTTATGTAGATGGCGCGGATACTTATAAAACAGAATGCAATCTAAGTAAATAACCATTTCTAAAGATTTAAAAATGATGAAAAAATCAATTTTCGCTTTAGCTGTGATCGGCTTTGCTTTAGTTTCCTGTAAGAAAGACTATTCGTGTACCTGCAATAGTTCATCGGTTTATTATTATGACGCTAATGGAGATGGTGCTGATGAAGCACATTCTTACGCAGAAACCACAAATATCAAAATTGAAGGAGCAAATAAAACACAGGCGGTGGCTGCTTGTAATGAAGCGACTATCAAACAACAGGATGGTTTGGATACTTACGAAGTGAGCTGCGACCTTTCTAAATAAAGATTGGCAGCTTTTGATTCCCTGAATTGAAGGGCTGACTAGAGTATTTTGCCGGTATCGTCTTCCAGGATGGTACCGGCATTTTTTTGTTGAAATCTCTGGCAGAATCTGTTTTCTGATAGCTTCATTTAGCGTAAAATATGTATCTTTGCGCATGCAAGAAATGATCCTTATCCTTGATTTTGGCTCCCAATACACGCAGTTGATTGCGCGCCGAGTACGTGAATTGAATGTTTATTGTGAAATCCATCCCTGGAACAAGGTTCCTGAGCTTGGAACACATATAAAAGGTGTTATTTTGTCCGGAAGTCCTTTTTCGACAAGAGACCCTGAATCTCCGAAACCGGATTTAAGCGCCATCAAAGGAAAATTCCCGCTTCTTGGTGTTTGTTTCGGAGCGCAATACATGGCGCAAAACTTCGGAGGAGAAGTTCTTCCCTCAACAATCAGAGAATATGGACGTGCAAACCTATCTTTTGTAGATAACTCCAATGAATTGGTGGCAGGAATGTCAATGGGTTCACAGGTTTGGATGAGCCATGGAGATACAATCAAGAATGTTCCGGATTCTTACCAGGTTATTGCTTCCACAAAAGATGTCCAGGTAGCAGGATATGCTATTAAAGGCGAAACTACTTATGGAATTCAATTCCACCCGGAAGTTTACCACTCATTGGAAGGAGCAATCCTGCTCAAAAATTTCATCGTTGACATTTGCGGATGTTCTCAAAACTGGACACCGGATTCATTTGTGGATACAACAGTTGCCGAATTAAAAGCAAAACTGGGGAATGATAAAGTCATTCTTGGATTATCCGGTGGTGTTGATTCATCTGTAGCTGCTATGATTTTGCACCGTGCAATCGGATCAAACCTGCACTGTATCTTCGTAGATAACGGATTATTGCGTAAAAATGAGTATGATTCCGTTCTGGAAAACTATAAAGGATTAGGTCTGAATGTGAAAGGAGTGAATGCTTCTGCAGATTTCTATCAAGCACTTTCAGGATTAACCGATCCGGAATTGAAGCGTAAAGCAATCGGGAAAGTATTCGTGGATGTATTTGACGCGGAATCGAAATTGGTTACAGATGCAAAATGGCTGGGTCAGGGAACAATTTATCCGGATGTGATAGAATCGGTTTCCGTAAATGGCGGACCTTCACAAACCATCAAATCGCACCACAATGTGGGTGGTTTACCGGATTACATGAAATTACAGGTTGTTGAGCCTTTGAGATTGTTGTTCAAAGATGAGGTGAGACGTGTAGGAAAATCACTTGATCTGCCTGAAAATATATTAAACAGGCACCCGTTCCCGGGACCAGGTTTAGGAATCCGTATTTTAGGAGAAGTAACCGCTGATAAAGTGAAAATCCTTCAGGATGTGGACGCAATTTTCATCGATGGATTAAAAGAACACGGACTGTACAACGATGTGTGGCAGGCCGGAGCTATTTTCTTACCGATCCAGTCGGTGGGGGTGATGGGTGATGAAAGAACCTATGAAAATGCGGTTGCCTTGAGAGCAGTAAGCTCAACAGATGGTATGACTGCAGACTGGTGTCATTTGCCTTATGAATTCCTGGCATTGATCTCCAATAAAATCATTAACCAGGTGAAAGGAATAAATCGTGTTACTTACGATATCAGTTCCAAGCCGCCTGCAACGATTGAATGGGAATAATACTGGCACAATTACTGGATTAAAGAAACATTATTTTTTAAGATATGAAGTATTTTGCGTTACTGTGCCTGCTCGTTCTTTCGAAAGGTGTATTTTCCCAGGTCGAGACAAAAGACTGGGTTTATGAATATTCCAACGGGAAGAAATATGCAGTTCACATTGCCCAGGCAGGAAATACCCTTTGGGGAATTCATACTACCTATAATGTTCCGGTAGATGATATTGTTGCCGCGAATCCCGGAATTGAAAAAGGGGTGAAGGAAGGATACCGTTACCTGATTCCACTTGGCGGTGCGGATATGAAAGTTCAAAGCGGTACCATCGTTCGTGAACATACCGTTGAAAAAGGAGAAACGGCATTTTCTGTCGCAAAAAAATACAATTCTTCTGTTGATGACTTGTTGAAGTACAATCCCGGAATTGACAAAGGATTGAAAGTTGGACAGGTTCTAAAGGTTGTAGTTCCTCCAACAATAGAAAATATACCGCCGAAACAGGAGGATAAACCGAAAGTTACACCGCCTTCTGTTACATTCACAGACACTGTTTTGGTTTACGAGGTGAAAGCCACCGAAACGCTGTATACAATCTCCAAAAGATTCATGGTTCCGGTCAATGATCTTCAGAAGTTCAATAATTTAAAATCGACTGCGATCAAATCCGGAGATGTGCTCCGAATTCCTTTGAAGAAGGAAAACGTGAAGCAGGTTCCGATTCGTGCCGTTCAGCCAAAAGAAGAAATTCGCAAAGTAGACGAAGAATTGATCTTTAAATCGAAAACAAAGTACAATATAGCGGTATTACTGAGTTTCGGATTGAATGACAAAGCCGGGAATACAGCCCTGAAAAATCTGGCTACCGAATTTTATATGGGAGTTGAGTTGGCTGCCGATTCCCTGGAGAAACTGGGTTTTGATGCAACGATCAAAGTAATCGATATTCCGCTTGATTCTGTTGGAATTATGAAAGTACTGAATACTTCCGAGATGAAAGGAATGGATTTAGTGTTCGGACCACTTGTGCCGCAAAGCGCAGATATCGTTGGAAGGTGGTGCGGACAGCAAAAGATCCGCATGGTTTGCCCTTCTGCCTGCAACCCTTCTTTGTTGAAAAACAATCCGTATATCTATGCTTCTGTGACATCTGACATGACTCAACAGGAGATTCTTGCAAAATATACGATCGATAAATTTAAAACAGCGCAGATTATCCTGGTTAATCCCGGAAATGCGAAAGATCAGGAGTTGTTTGATGCTTATAGAAAACGCTTTATAGAACTTTCCAAGAAGAATGGAAATATGAAGCTGATTGAAGCAAAAACGAGTGATTTCACAACGTTTATTCGCAAGAGCGGAGAATCTGTAATTGTTTTTCCTTCACGGGATAAAGGAAGTGTGATCAGTTTCATTAATTCCCTGCACAAAGCAATCGGGAAATCACCGAATGCGGATGTAACCGTTATCGGAACGAAGGAATGGGGTGGATTTGATGATGTTTCAGGGTATTACAAAACAAAATACAAAATCACCTGGGCTTCTTCCAGTGATTTGAATTATTCCTTGACCGATACACAGACTTTGCTTCGTTTGTACCGCAAAAAGTACAGAGCTGATATGAACAAAGCGGGAGCTCATGGCTTTGATGTTGTTTATTACTTCACGAAGACTTTGTTGATGAAGGAAGATGTTGATAGTGAAGTGATCAATGCATTTGACCTGAAAGCAGTAACTGCAGGCGGGGGATATGAAAATCAGTCATGCTTTATTTTAAGACATGAAGATTATGAATTAATTCGTGTGGGAGTTTTCTATGAATAAGGAATTGATAGGACAGGAGTTTCGTGCACTGCAGTTATTTATTTGCAATGAGCTGGAACGGATTGACGGAACTGCAAAGTTCTCTGAAGATCCATGGGAGCGTGCAGAAGGCGGTGGCGGAAAAACACGTACTATTCGAAACGGTTCTGTGATCGAAAAAGGCGGAGTAGCTTTTTCAGAAGTTTATGGTCCGGTATCCGAAGAAATGAAAACCCAGTTGAAACTGGATGGAAATCATTTTTATGCGACCGGAGTTTCCATTGTTCTGCATCCGAATAATCCGCATGTGCCCATTATCCACATGAATGTTCGTTATTTTGAGCTGGATAACGGAATCCATTGGTTTGGCGGTGGAATTGATCTGACTCCGCATTATGTGATCCACGAACAGGCTGTTTCATTCCATCATAAATTAAGAACAGTTTGCAATAAGTACGACGAATTGTTTTATCCGAAGTTCAAAGAATGGGCGGATGACTATTTCTATTTGCCTCATAGATCTGAAACCCGCGGAATAGGTGGGATTTTCTTCGATCATTTGAATAACCATTTCCAGCTGAATAAAGAGCAATTATTCCGTTTTTGTGTGGATTTGGGAGAAAGTTTCCCCTTCCTTTATGAAGAACAGGCAAACCTGGGTAGGAACAAAAAGTTCACAGAGTCGGAAAAGCAATGGATGAATTACCGAAGAGGGCGTTACGCAGAGTTTAACCTGGCATTCGACAGGGGAACTAAGTTTGGTTTGTATTCCGGTGGAAGGACCGAATCTATTTTGATGAGTATGCCGCCGGTTGCCGAGTGGGAGTATAATTACCAGCCCGAACCGGATTCCCCGGAAGGACAGACATTAAGTTATCTGAAACAAAAACACCGGTATATTTAAACCGGAGATGTTTTAAAACGAATGAATTCGATCAGTATCTGTATAATTCTTTAAGATTCCTTTAATAGCTGTTATTTTTAACAAAATGATTTTTATTTAAAGGCAACTATAAGTTCATTCTTCCGTAACTTTAGTGTATCAATTTAATGATAGTTAAATGATTGTGAAGAAAGATTTTTTTAAGCTGATGCTTTTCAGCCTAATACTTATTACAGGTACCGCTTATTCTCAACTGCAGCCTGCATGTCCAAATGCCAACTTTTCGCAGGGAGGTTTCAATAACTGGAACGGTTTTACAGGCGATTATACAAATCCATTTAACTTACCGGGAACTATTGCCGGAAGACATACTATCATTGCCACACCCGGCACAGATCCTTTTACCTGCGGTGGTTTGCAATATCTTCCTACCGGGTCATTCGTTGTGGCACGTTTAGGAAATAGCGGAACGAATGCCGAAGCAGAAGCTTTGCGCTATACGATGCCGGTAACAGTTGACAATGCATTATTGATCTATAAATATGCGGCTGTTTTGGAAGATGCAGGACATACTCCCGCTGAACAGCCAAAATTGACTATTAAAGTATTGGATCCTGCGGGAAATCAAATTGGAGGTGCTTGCGGAACCTATGATGTATATGCAGGACAGCCCGGACAAAACTTCCAGATTTGTGGCGGAGTAGCTTGGTTGAATTGGTCTACTGCCGCACTGGATTTATCTGCTTTCATCGGACAAACTATCCAGGTTGAGTTTACGACCAGGGATTGCAGCCTTGCCGGTCATTTCGGATATGCATATGTGACTATGAATTGTCAGCCATTGAAATTAACCGTTCAATATTGCATGGGTACAAACAATGCCACATTAACCGCACCAACAGGATTCAGCAGCTATTTGTGGAGTAATGGCGCAACGACTCCAAGTATTACTATTCCAAACCCGGTTACAGGGACCGTTTATTCTTGCCAGTTAACAACACTCACCAATACCGGATCTTGTTCCGTTTCAGTAGATGTAGAAGTAGAACCCACGATTGTTGTTCCAAATTATACCTACACACAAGCCTGCGGACAATTGAATGTTCAATTCGCAAATACTTCAACAGTAAATAACAATGCCATTGCAGCCAATCTCTGGAATTTCGGAGACGGTGGAACATCGCCTCAGGCGAACCCGAACCATACTTATGCTGCCCCTGGTGTCTATAACGTACGCTTGATTTCCTTTGAAACCGCGGGTTGTAAGGATACGATTATTCAGCAGGTCACAGTCAAGTCTATTCCAACGGCTGATTTTAGTGTTCCGAATACTTGTATGCTCTCTCCGGTTATGATCACCAATACTTCTACAGACCTGATCAATCAAAACATGACCTATTCCTGGGATTTCGGAGACGGAACTCCTTTGGAAACAGGTACAAATCCTGCACATGTTTATCAAAATGCGGGAACTTTTACCATAACTTTGATTGCAACCAACGAAGACGGATGTACGCATACACGTGTAAGGAATATTACAGTTCATGCACTTCCACAGGTAGAAGCAGGAGTTGATCAGCAGCTTTGTCCTTACACAACAATGACATTAATTGGTTCCGGAACTATTTCTTATTCCTGGAATAACGGTGCTGTAAACGGAACTCCTTTTATTCCTTCGGTTGATGGTAAATACATAGTAACAGGAACGGATGCGAACGGTTGTATCAATAAAGATTCTTTAATGGTCACATTCCTTCCAGCACCCGTTATTTCTGCAGGTCCGGATGTAACTGTTTGTGAGAATACATCTGTTACATTCACAGGAACGGGAGCCGCAGCTACTTACACGTGGGACAATGGAATTACTGACGGACAGGCTTATGTTCCGAATGTAGGGACTTACACAATCGTCTTACACGGATACGACGCTTCGAATTGTTTCGGCTTGGATACGACTATTTTAACAGTGAATCCGCTTCCAATCGTAAATGCCGGTCCGGATCAAATTATTTGTGAAGGATCTTCGACTGTTTTAGCAGGTTCAGGAGCAGCAACTTATGACTGGAATAACGGAATAACAGATAACGTGTCTTTTTCACCTTTAGCAACATTGACTTATACGGTTACGGGTACGTCAGCTGTTGGATGTGTAAATACAGATTCTGCAGTCGTTGCTATTGAAGAACCGGTAAACTTCCAGATTGCACCGGCTTCAGGACCGGCTTGTGAACCTTTTACAGCAATGATCTTCAATAATTCTACAGGAACACCAAGTGTGAATACACAATGGGTTTTCGGAGACGGGAATAGCCTATCTAGCTTAAATGATACGGTAACGAATATCTATGAAAACCAGGGGTGTTATGACCTGACAGTTACTTCAACAACAGCTTTGGGTTGTATTTGGACTCAATCTTATCCAAGCTTCATTTGTGTTTATCCGAATCCACACGCAGCATTCACTGCAAATCCGGGAGTGATTTCTGTGATTTCTCCGGAATCGGATTTGGTAAACAGCTCAACAGGAGCAACACAGTACATTTGGGATTTTGGAGATGGAACGGAAGTTTCCAATGATTTTAGCCCGACACATACATTCGTGGTAGAGCCAGAACAGAATTTCCTGGTAACCCTGATAGCAATTTCAGAACACGGTTGTGTAGATTCAATTACGAAACTGATATTAATGGAAAAAGGTGTAATTTTGTATGCACCGAATTCGTTTACGCCGGATGGAAATCAATTCAATCCTCTTTTCCTGCCGATCGTAACTTCGGGAGTAGATAAAAACCAATACAAATTAGAAGTCTTTAACCGCTGGGGTGAAGTAGTTTTCTCTTCTACTAACACCGAAGAAGGTTGGGACGGTACATATAAAGGAATTGCTTGTAAAGAAGGAATGTATTCGTGGAAAATTACGTACAAGACTTCATCAAGTGATGAAAAAAGGGAGCAATTGGGTCACGTGAATATATTCCGTTAACTGGTTGCTGCCGGCTTAACAAATTCGATTATTTGTTATTAATAAAATTCAAACCCAAAAAGAAAGGGAGTCCGTTTAGGCTCCCTTTCTTCTTTTTAGTTCTTCTTTGATCAGTTTCAACTCTCTTCCGGTTTGTCCTTTCACGGAAGTATTCTCATCTGCCCGTCTGAACAGGTAAGGAATAACTTCTTTTACAGGTCCGTAGGGAACGTATTTAGCAACATTGAAGCCATTTGCAGCCAATGTATAAGAAATATGATCACTCATACCCAATAACTGAGCAAAGTAAATACGTTTGTCTGTTTTATCAATTCCCTTCTTTTCGATCAGATCGGCTAAATAAGCAGAAGAATCTTCGTTGTGTGAACCTGCACACAAAGCCATTTGAGAGAAATTCTCCGGTTCTGTCAAAAATTCCAATGCTTTATCGTAATCTGTATCGCAAGTCTTTTTATCCGGCTGAATAGGAGAGGGATAATTGTTTTCAGCTGCTCTTCTTCGTTCTTTTTCCATGTAGGCACCCCGAACAAGTTTTACTCCGTATTGCACGTTTTCTGTTTTTGCCCAGGCAATGCTCTTTTTCAAAAACTCCAGGCGGTCGTGACGATACATTTGAATAGTATTGAATACAATAGCCCGGTCTTTGTTGTATCTCAGCATCATTTCATGACAAATACGGTCAATCACATCCTGGATCCAGCTTTCTTCCGCATCAATAAATACCGGAACGTTTGCTTCAAATCCTTCTTTACAAATACGGTCAACACGCTCTACCGTTTCCTGATATTCTTTCAACTCGCTTTCCGAAATGCCTTCAATTCCTGCATTCGTTAATTCCAATAACGCAAAACGTGAGATTCCCGTTACTTTGAAAACCGCGAAGGGAATTCCCGGATTTCCTTTTGCTTTGTGAATTGTAGCGATGATTTCTTTGGTCGTGTATTCAAAATCTTCCGCACTGGTTTTTCCTTCTACCGAATAATCCAAAATGGTACCTACGTGGTTTTTCCACATCGTATCGATAGTTGAAGTACATTCCTCGATGGTTTCACCTCCGCAAAATTGTGCAAAGATGGTTGACTTGATCATTCCTTTGATTGGAAGACCGGTGTTCAGCCCAAAACGCGCCAATCCTTTCCCTGTTTTTACAAGGAACGGACTTGCCATTACGGAAAAAAGAAAATGTGCTCGTTTCAAATCCTTATTGGACTTATGTTTGAACGCAATTTCTGTGTTATTAAAAGATATCATAGGGCAAAATTAATAGCTTTCCAGTATTTTTGTTCACCTTTAATCTGAATTTATTTATTACATCATTGAATTTAGTGTTTTGAAAAAAATAAAATGTAATTCTTACACGGTAGAAGTCGGTAATCTGGAGCTTTCTTCTTTTCCTGCATTGCTTCAGGATTCCTTTAAAGATGTTCGAAAAGTGATTGTTGTGGATGAGAATACTCACGATTCTTGCCTGGAATACCTGTTGACTGCTTTTCCAACGCTGGAAGACGCTGAAGTAATCCTTTTGCCTACAGGAGAAGAAAATAAAGTGATGGAAGTTTGTTTCCAGGTATTGGAAGCACTTTCTGATTATGAAATCGTTCGGTCTGACCTAATAATTACATTGGGTGGCGGCGTTGTGAGCGATATGGGAGGATTTATTGCATCTATTTATAAGAGAGGGTTGCCCTGCATCCATATTCCAACTTCTTTGATGGGAATGGTAGATGCAGCTATTGGAGGAAAAACCGGGATTGATTTGGGGAATTTCAAAAATCAGATTGGAACTTTCTACGATCCGGTTGCTGTTTATGTGGATCAGCGCTTTCTGTCCACTTTACCGGAAGAAGAATGGAAAAGTGGGTTTTCAGAAGTACTGAAACATGCATTGATAGCCGATGAGAAAGAGTGGACGCGTTTAATTGGCAGTAAGCAGGACGAATTGTTTTCCGAAGAGAACGTCAAAAAAATCCTGGAGAAATCCATTTCCGTAAAAGCAAAAGTGGTGACGGAAGATCCGAAAGAAAAAGGGAAACGCAAGTCATTGAATTTTGGACATACGATCGGCCACGCAATTGAAGGATATTACCTGGAACTGAATCCGATGCCGCATGGAAATTGCATTGCACTTGGAATGATTGCCGAAGCATTTTTGTCGAACCAAAAAGGAAAACTGCCAGCCGACGAGTTGAATGAAATTGTGCAGGTAATGATGGCCTTGTATCCGTGTCCGGAAGATTTGCTGACAGGAGTTTCAATCATGCTGGAAATCATGAAAAACGATAAGAAAAATGATCAACAGGGTATAAGAGCGTGCTTTTTAGATAAAATCGGTGAATGTTCCTGGAATCATTTGATCGATGAAAACGATATCAAAGGGGCGTTTAATTATTTGTACCAATCGTATTATAAAAATTAATGTAGGGACGCGATGCCTCGCGTCCCTACCGTATTTTATTTTTTTAATTCCAATAATTTCGATTTGATCTTTTCCAATTTATCAATCAAAACCTCATTTTGAGGGCAGTTATTTGAATCGGAAACACCTTTGTCACCCGATTTCAGCGCTTTTTTGGCTCCGTCGAGTGTATATCCCTGTTCTTTTACCAGTTGATAAATCTTGTTAAAATGCTCGATATCTTTTACCGTAAATAAACGATTTCCCTTTTTGTTTTTCTTGGGCTGAATGACGGTGAATTCTTTCTCCCAAAACCTTATCAGTGAAGTGTTTACGTCGAATATAGTAGCAACCTCTCCGATGGAGTAATATAACTTGGTTAATACGATATTTTCTAATTTACTCAAGACCAATCATTTTGATTTCGTGAAAATAATGATAATTTTGCACCGTCAGAAATATTATGTCCTTAAAAACTTACATATTTTCGATAGCTGTACTTCTAACGAGTAACGCCATCCAGGCACAAACAGCTATAGGTTCTTTACCTCAAAAGAGTCAGGTGTCATCTGATACCCTGTCGAAGCAGGCAGCATCTTCTGCATCATCCGCTTTAGATTCGGCTCCAAAGATCAACAAACAGGTAGAAGAAATCATTCAATTTGCTAAGAAATTCCTTGGAACGCCCTATCATTATGCAGGATCTACACCGTCTGGTTTTGACTGCAGTGGATTCATTTACTACGTCATGGGGAATTTCGGAATGCGTTTGTCGCGCTCAAGCCCTGGTCTTGCTGAATTTGGAAAAACAGTGAAATTGTCCGAGTTACAACCCGGTGATTTGATGTTTTTTAAAGGAAGAAGTACGCGTACATCAGGAGTTGGTCACGTTGCAATGGTAGTAGAAGTAAAAGAAGGTGTGATCAAATTTATTCACAGTTCTACTTCACGCGGTGTTATCATTGACACTTTCAATAACAGCGGGTATTACGTGCCACGCTACCTGAAATCCAAGCGTTTGGATTACGGGGGAATTGCTCCGAAATAAATCAGTGTTTGGCCTTTTTGGTCTTTATGTGCCATAACAGGTAAATGACACAAATGAATGCCATGCCCGCTCCAAACAAAAACACATTCCAAATCGATGAGAGGTTGTTTTGATACCACAGATTGGTAGATAAAGCGCCGCTGAGCACTCCGAACTCCAAAGCAATGAACATCGTACCGGTTCCTCTTCCGCGCCTGTTTGGCGGAGAAAGATCCGCTGTCCACGCAAAAATAGTGGGTGAAATAATCCCGGTTGCTATCCCGAAAACGATTGAAGCGATGTAATACCAGGTTTCCGTATCAGACATTCCGATCAAAACCATGGCAATACAAAGAATGATCATTCCCACAGCTAATGTTTCTCTTCGACCGTAAGTGTCGGATACTTTTCCGGTCACCAAACGGATCAGGATAGTTGCCATGACGTAAAAAATGAAAAAGGCGCCTTTGTTTCCTATGTGTAAATGATCTGAAATATCCGGAGAAAGAACGAGTATAATTCCTGAACACATGGCGGAAAGGAACATTACAATGGCCACTGGAATGACATTCGGTTCAATGATTTCGTCGGAATTGATTTTCAGATGGCCCAACTGGAATTTATGGGTTTTTGCCAGGGTTTCCTTCACCTTAAAGAACAAAATGTAAGATAAGGCAGTAAACAAGGCTGCTGTAAAGAACAAGGCGTCCCGGTTTCCATGCTCCACAATAAAACTGGAAAGTCCTTGTCCGAGTCCCATCCCGATTGAAATGAACGTTCCCCAAAGTCCCATTCCGAAACCGCGCTTGTCTTCCGGAAGAATGTCTGTAATGAGTGCAGTTGCCCCGGTTGGGTAAAATCCTACACTGAAACCATGTAAAAAGCGGAGAAGCAGTAAAAACCAGGCTGCGAAAGCAAACGAATAAAGCGAACAGACCACCACCGAGATCAGCAATCCAACCAGCATCACTTTTTTGCGGCCGATAATGTCTGAGAGTTTACCTGAAAAAGGCCTTGTAAAACCTGCCGAAATGGTAAATAATCCGATGATCAATCCTTTTAAACCCGGCGAACCAAGGTCTGTTAAAAACGCATTCATTTCGGGAATCACTATATTGTAACTCGTGGTGAAAAGAAGCATGGAGAAGCTTAATTTCCAAAAATTGGAACTGTATGTTTTCAAGATAGCGCGAAAGTAAGCAAACTCTTTTGTTAGAGACGCAATCCGGATTCTAAAACTTCACGTACTTTTGATAAAAAAGAATCCATGATAAAGGAAGCGACTTTGGGTGCAGGGTGTTTTTGGTGCATTGAAGCCTGTTACAGAGATCTGAAAGGAATTGTTTCTGTTACCTCAGGCTATGCAGGCGGACATGTAGACAATCCGACGTATAAACAAATTTGTAACGGAGATACCGGTCATGCGGAAGTAGCGCGCGTGATGTATGATGAATCCATCATTTCTTTTGATGAATTATTGGAAGTGTTTTGGTTTGTTCACGATCCCACACAATTGAATCGCCAGGGAAATGACATTGGGACGCAATACCGTTCGGTAGTTTTTTTCCACGATGCAGAGCAAAAAGAAAAAGCATTGGCTTACAAAGAAAAATTAACTGAAGAGCATGTTTGGGAAAACCCGATCGTGACAGAGATTTCACCGATCTCCAATTATTTTCCGGCAGAAGATTATCATCAGAATTACCTGGAGTTGAATCCGGGGAATGCTTATTGCCAGGCGGTGGTAAGACCGAAGTATGAGAAATTCAAAAAGGTTTTTGCGGAGAAATTGAAATGAAAATGGGCTTGTAGGCATGCGATGCGTCGCGTGCCTACAATTGCCCTGTTTTTACAATTCGTCTTCTTCAGCCGGTGGACTTGTAGATTTCCCTTTTCCACCTTTGGCATCTTGTTTTTCGGCACGTTTTGCCTCCATTTTTTTCCGCTTTTCTTTCTCCCAGGCCTCGTATTTGGCATATTGATCAGTGGTAAGCACTTCTTTATATTGTGCGTTTCGTGAATTTTGGTTTTCTCTCAATTGAGACATTTTCTGCTCTCTCGTTAAAGAAGTATTCTCACGGATTGCGTCATTTTTCTGAGCAATTCCCAGGTTGATATCGTGGATCTTAGTTGTTTGAGCATCGTCTAGACCCAATTTGGTTTTTATTCGCTGAGCAGAACTGTTTGCTCTTTCTTCTGCCGGTTTGCGTTCTCTTTTTTCGGTTTGCTGTGCCATTGCAGTTCCACCAAGCAGGAATGTCAATGCTAAAATAAGTGTCTTCATACTTAAACTGATTTATAATTCATACCGTAAGACACAAATTGTGCCAGGAGGTTTAATCGGTTTAAAAAAACGGGGCGTATTCACGCAACGCATGGCTGCATCCCGTTTTATATTGTTCGTCTGTTTTATTATTGTATTTTCGGGTTATGCAGAAAATTCTTTTCATCCTGTTTGTTTTACTGACTGGAACTGCCTGTTCTGTAGTAACTGCTGCCAGAACAGATGGAAGAGAAGTGTTTATGAACCACAAGCGCCTTGCAGCAGTTCCTTATGAATTGTATTACGATTCGACGATCACGAAGATTTCTCTATTTGGAAACCAGATTACGGATATTGACAGCGAGATAATTAATCTTTCGAATTTAGAGGTGCTTTACCTGGGACGTAATCACATGAAATCCTTTCCGAAGGCAATCTGCGGTTTGACGAACCTAAAAGTGCTCAGCCTGGCTTATAATGACATTGATTCGATTCCGGATTGCATTTGCAGACTTCAAAATCTCGAACGCTTATTTCTTTCGAATAATAAACTGGCTTATGTTTCTGATTCTTTGGGTAGTCTCAAAAAAATGGAACAACTCGATCTCAATCGGAATTCCATTAAAAAACTCCCGGAAGAATTGGGTTTCCTGTCGTCGATGCAGTTTATGGATTTGAGTTTCAATAATTTGGATAAGCTTCCGGATTCAATTCAGCACATGCGCGGTTTGAGAGAATTGAATCTGCAGTATGCCGGGGCCATGCTTCAGGTTCCCGAATCTGCGTGTACGCTGCGGTTTTTAGAGAAAATAAAGGCCGACCCGTCCATTGTCTTCCCGGTTTGTTTTCTGTCGCAACAGACCAACCGCCTGGTGATCTATATCGAACCTTAATTCCTTCCCCAGAAATAAAATAACACGAAATCGTAGCTTGCATGTGCAGCGATACAAAACCAAAGTCCCTGTTCGCCCGAAATGGCAAAACTCAGAACCAGGATAAACATGCAAACCAACAGTCCGTATTTGGTGGTGTCCATGTCTTTCGGATTGATGTATCCGTGGATCGCAACAAAGGCTATAGAAGCCAAAACGGGATGCAGCCATTGCTGAACGGCAACGCGAAAGAGAATTTCCTCTCCAAATCCGGCACAAAGCGACAAAAAAAGAATGTCAAAGATGTTTAATCGCATGGACCGGATTAATTGATGCTGCACAGAGAAACTTCTGCGCGCTGTTTCGGTGTTGGTTACTATGAGCATGAAAATTCCGAATACAACACCGTATTGAATCCCAATTCCTGTCCAGACAGTTGGAATGCGGTCAAGCTGCAGGAAACTACTTATTTCGGGCATTCCGCAAAGCAGCCAGCCAAGCGGTGCCATCAATAAAGTGGCAATGCCCATTAAGTAAATTTTCCATTTTGACATACTAGGTCAATTTAGAAATAATTGTGTGGTGATCGGGATAAAGTTTCAGTAATTCTTCGGAAGAAAACAATTCGAAATCAGCAAAATCAAAACCGGGAGCTACTGCGCAGGAAACAAATGCGTAACCTTCGTTGTCTTTCAGGTGAGAACCGAAAATAGTGCGGGCAGGAACTACGTGAAAAGGAACTTCATTTTGTGAAAGATCCAATCCTAATTGAGTGATTTGATGTGCACCGTTTGATAGAATACTATGAACAAGCAGGGGAGAACCTTCGTGAAAATACCAGCATTCGTCTGATTGGATTCGGTGAAACCTGGAAACACTGCTGCCGGTAATTAAGAAATAAATACTAGTTAGCAGGTTTCGCTCTTTTCCTTGAATGGTTTCGGATGAGCGGTACATTTCAGCATAAAAGCCACCTTCCGGGTGACTTTTCAAGTTAAATTTTTCAATGAGTTCCATGACTCTTTTGGGAAGTTCCATTTATTCTATAATGGGTTTATTGACAGGATCTTTTTTCTTCTTTGGTGTTGGTATGAAATACCTGAAATCAATGGTGAAATAACCAGCCGTAATGGGTTTGAAAGCAGTTAATTGTTTGGAAGTACCACTTTGTCTTAAAATAGAAACAGCAAAGAATGGAGATTTCATAGGCACTTTTGCTCCAAAACCTAAGAAGAATGTACCGGCCTTTTCGGTGCGGTATTCAAACCCAACACCGGCATTAAATGCAAAATAAGTACTGGCAGTTCTTCGACCCTGGATGAAAATAGCTTTTTGAGGAGCAGGAAGCATGGAATCCTGAACATCTGAAGGATAATGCGTGATTGATATTCCTAATGAAGCATCAGCATACCATTTTTCTGTCATTCTAACGTAGAAAAGGGCATTCAGCGGAACATCGTAATTGATAAACGATAATTTCTGACTGTCGTAGATATTGGAGTCAGGAATCGAAACTCCTACGTTATAAACTCTTCTGACCTGTGAAATTCCTGTTTCCAGGCTTATATTCTTGGATAATCCAATGCGGATGGTTGCACCGAAAGTAAATCCCCATTTATTGTGGAAATCGGTGGTCATCGCCCCTGATGTATCTTTCAATTCCGTATGAACTGCACCGATAAAATTATTGGGAATCACAGGAGCTGCTACAATCCCGAAATAAGATGGAAAGCGTTCCTTCTTCCGTTTTTGTCCATAGGAAACAAGTGAAAAAGCACAGATGAATACGAATAATAGGAATTTTTGCATTGTACTTTTCTCTTTTCTTCTTGTATAAACGGGTTTTGCTTTTGATTCGTTGGTAAACTAACGCTGATTTTGATGAGTTATTGTTTCCACTCGGTTAGGTATTCAATCGGTTTTCTCTGTCCTTTTGGCCATTCTATCGCCGGATAACCCAGGTAGAATAAGCCCACACAACGTTGTCCTTTTTCCAGTCCGAGAAACTGATTGAAGGATTCGAATTTCAGAATTCCGGGTGTGGACCAGAATCCACCGATTCCCTGTGCAGTAGCTGTCAGGTGCATGTTTTGAACAGCACAGGAAATAGCTGCAAAGTCATCTTCTTCCGAAATACGTGTATCTTCTTCCCGGTGTAATATAATTGCCACTACTGCACTTGCCAGTTTTGGCCGACTCATCAGTTTTCCCAATTTACTGTCGATCTGCTTTTCTTTTGGAATTTCTGTCAGATAAGTGTTTCCCAATCCTTCCGAAAGTTCATTCAATGCATTGTCCTGGAAAACAATAAATCTCCAGGGCTGAGTCATACCGTGGGTTGGAGCCCAAATGGCATTATTCAGCAACAATTCAATTTGTTCTTTGTGAATTTTTCGTGTACTGTATTGTTCCGGGTATATGGTTCTTCGATCGCGAATAATCGCTGTTACTTCACTTAGATTGTAACGCATTCTGTCATTTTTTTGTAAAAATAAGAAGAAAAAGCGCAGCTTTTGAAGACTAAATTATGACAAACGTCAGTGCGAAAATAATTTAGGAGAAGCGCAGCTTTTGAAGACTAAATTATGATCAGCCGCGGCTGATCAGTGCGAAAATAATTTAGGAAGAGCGACAGCTTTTGAAGACTAAATTATGATCAGCCGCGGCTGATCAGTGCGAAAATAATTTAGGACAATTGTAATTACCATCTTTCGAAATTACCTAATCTATCGATCTGAGCCATTTCCACCTTCTTTCAATGCTTTTTGAATCAGGAAGAAGAGTTTGTCAATAGTGTCGTAAGAACCGTTTGGAATAGGCCCCAGAGCAGGAGCGCTGATCACATAACCGAAAGGATCGATCAGTACATAATAGGGATAATTCACAACGTTGTAGCTCTTGAAAATCGAATTGCTCTCTTTACTTGAAATGACTTTCCATGGAAGTTCGTTCTTCAGTTTGGCAAAATCCACTTCAGGTTTGTCCTTGTAAACCATTACGAAGTTGAAATTGTCTTTGTAGCGTTCGTAAATGGGCTTCAACAAGTTCATTTGTTTCATGTTATCCACACTGGTCGGATCTACGAAAAACAAATACAAATATTTCTTTTGAAAGCTCTGAAGCGTAAGGTCTTTTCCTTCGTCTTTCAGGAGGAATTCAGGAGCTCTGGAACCCTGGCTCAATTCTGTAAGCCGGAAACGGATGTTTTGAGCAATAATTTTGTTTTCCGGGTACAAAGCACCTCTTGAGACGCTGTCCAGGATTGTCAAAATATTTGTTTGCGGATAATCTTTGTCAAAATAGCACTCGGAAAGTGTTTTGAGCATGATCATTTCGCGCAGTTTGTATTGTTTGGCTAAAGTATATTCCTGTGAAAGCGCTTTACTGACATCTCTTGGACTGGATTTCAATATCCCGAGATAGACCTTGTTGTTCAAATCAGCATTTATCCGAAGAAGGAGTTTTTCATAATAGTGCATGATATACTCCATGTATGCTTCATTCTGATAGTAAATAGGCGTAGACTTGATGTAGAAATCGTATTTTTCATACTGGTTCCGATTTCCCACAAAACGAAGGTCGTCTAATTTTGCAATCGTGTATTTTCGGTGATAGTTGAAATAACGGTCATTTGTATCTGCTTTGTAATAGGTTTCAACGTTCAGTTTGAAGGTGTCCAAACGCGCTACAAAATACTTGGAATCTGCATTGTGCTTGGTGTAGTAACGAGCCACAAACTCATCATTCCA
Organism: uncultured Fluviicola sp.; assembly: GCA_965650365.1. GTDB lineage: Bacteria > Bacteroidota > Bacteroidia > Flavobacteriales_D > Crocinitomicaceae > Fluviicola. The sequence continues at coordinate 43,249 of CBFGOJ010000030.1, forward strand.
GCGGTTGAATTCTAAGATTTTGTAATTGATGTCTTCTTTCCCTAAGCCGTAAAAAATCACTTCCACAAAATTGCCGGAAGGATTGTAAGGATCGTATTTGTTTTTCTCCTGGAATAACACTTCGTATTTTGCGGAAGGAGCAGCAAATAAATTCGCCTTATTATTTCCCGATTTCAGAATCAGCTTACGGGTTTCATCCAGGTTGAAAACCAAACTGAAGGAGCTGTCTGCTTTTACTGTTGAGGAAGCAATGCGTTCTTCCCGCATGGTAATGAAATCGGAAATTTGGTAAAGTTCTATTTCTTTCCCCACGTAAGCCGGTGCAAATCCGCTGATCTCGGTAAGCGCTTGTCCGTAGATTTTTGAAAAAGCGAGGGAAACGAAAAAAAGGAGGCTTAAAGTGTATCTGTTCATGTCTAATTAACGAGCTGATCGAAATTTGTTACATACTTATCAATTTTCCCGCCATTTTTATAAATTTCCCGGATAATGGTTGCGTTGATAGCGAAAAGTGAAGTGTCAGGAATGAGGAAAACGGTTTCGATTTCTGTCATATCCCTGTTCATTAATGCAATTGGAACTTCGTAATTAAAATCTTTCACATCTCTCAAACCACGCAGAACATAATTACATCCTTCGTCTTTACACATTTCAACGGTGAGTTTCTGGTAAGTGATCACCCGAACTTTTGGTTCGTCCTGGAAACAGCTTTTGATGTGCTGCAACCTCTTTTCGAGCGGGAACAAATAATTTTTCGTGGAATTGATCCCGACAGCAATCACAATTTCGTCGAATAATCCCAATCCTTTTCGGATGATATCTTCATGACCTTTTGTAAACGGATCAAAAGATCCCGGAAAGCAAGCACTTTTTTTCATATCATTCAAATTGAAAGAAACTAAAGTAAACATTACCGAAGTTTCGGGTTTCTATGTATCCTTCTTCCTGGCTCAGATCTGTTTGTTTTCCATGTTCGATCAAACAAATTCCTCCCGCGTTCAGGAGTTTTTGTTCACGGATAATGCTTACAATCCTGTCGTGAAAGCTTAAGTCATAAGGTGGGTCGGCGAAAATGAGATCAAATGTATCCGTACATTTCTCCAGGTAACCACGTACTTCGTTTTTTACGATGAGCCATTCATTTTCAATTCCCAACTCGTTCTTGAGTTTGTACATGAATTTGATACAAACCGGGTGTTTATCCACAGAAGTAACATTTCCGGCTTCACGTGATAAGAATTCCAGGGAGATATTTCCGGTACCCGCGCACAAGTCGAGGATATTGAGATTGATTAAACTATACCTGTTTTCCAATACGTTGAAAATTCCTTCTTTGGCAAAATCCGTTGTGGGCCTGGAAGGAAAAGTTTTTGGCGGACTGAATCTACGCGCTTTATAAATACCTCTTACTATACGCACAATGCCTGGAATTGAAGGTGAGCCAAAGACTGGATTTCTACTTTTGAGTGTTCGAACAAATTAATTTTTTTTAAATGAGATTGGAGTTTTTCCTGTGTGTTTTCAATCCGGTCACCTGTTCCGTGGATAAATAATTCATTCTTCGAATCGATTTTCAGCTGCGAGAATACGGTAGCCAGGTGGTACACAATGTCTTCTTCACTTTGATATTCCTGGATACTTGTGTGTGCAATATTTCCATCCTTTCGAACCACGAGTGAAAACTGTTCTTCGTGAATGACCAGGTAACTGCGCAAAGGAACCACTGATCCGGTAGTCAGATGACGCAAAACATGTGCAATCTCATGTTGAATTACAATTCTTGGCGCTTTCAGGATCAATACTGATTTCACCCACATCGGCAATTGGTAAATGATCACAGAACTCCATTCCGGTAGTCGGTTGTAATCCACATCGCTTTTTGAAATGGTTTTATGAGCGGTATATTGCAAAAGTGTTTCGGGTGTTGAAGCAGCGAATAAAGAATTGGGAACGAGACAAAATTCGGGTGCAAAATAGGAGCAGGAAAAGTTCTCGAATCGATCCAGGTTACCAATTTTCTCGATGACCTGTGTCAGAACTTCTTTGTAACCCGCATCCGTTCTTTTGGTACAGAGGGCTTTTTCCAACAGCTGAACCTCACTTCCGTTAAACTGGAAGGCCGCAATGCTTTGCTGTGTAATTTCTAGTATTAACTGCACGAACTCGTTTTAAACAAAGATAGCAAACAAAAGCGAATCATACTTGGAGGATCACACTCAGTTTATTGCACGCAGAACGCTTACGCCTTAGCTTCAGCGTTGGCGCATTTCGCAGATATATGGTTTACTCAGATATTATTTGCAACTCTGGCTATTCCTTCCCGGATGTTTAGCGTATTAAAATTGACTAGTATTCCGAGTTTTAAGTTTGTAAGTTTTAGATAGGTGGTCAATTGTTTAAAATGTAAGGCTGAAAAATCAGTAATTGATTTGATCTCAATAATTACTTTGTCTTCTACCAGTAAATCTAGTCGATAACCAACATGCATCTTTACGTCTTTGTGTCGAAACGGGACTTCAAGTTGCCGTTCAACCTTCAAACCTGCTTTTTTCAATTCAAAGTACAATGCAGCTTCATAAGCGCTTTCTAAGAGTCCAGGGCCAACAGTATTGTAGATTTCAAAAATGGCTCCTCTGATTTTATATGAGATTTCGTTTTCTGTCATAGATTGAAGCTACCAACAAAAAAGAGAATTCCAGCTATTGAATTTCAATGTAATTATTCTTATATTATTGTATGCGAGCGTGTTGTAATAAGAATAATGCAATAATTAAACATCTGCGTAAGTCTGCGATCCCGATAACTATCGGCACCGCGTGCAAATTATGGGTAATTTTAAGTCATGGAGGAGCAAGCGTCTATTCAGGAAGAGTGTTACCGTTTAATCTTGTCTTTTTTTGGTCATACACCGAATGAGGAACAGGAGCTATTGATCCGTCATCTTTCGAATTTTACTTTTGAGGAAGAGAATCCTGCCTGTTTTATTCTGAAAGGTTATGCCGGAACGGGGAAAACGAGCATTCTCGGAGCTTATATCCAGGCTTTGCAGGTTGTGAAACGAAAAACAGTATTGATGGCCCCAACGGGAAGAGCCGCTAAAGTGCTTTCTCTCAGGTCTAAAATGTTGGCAACTACCATTCATAAACGCATCTATTTTACAGGAACAGGACCGGATGGAACCGTGAAATTGCAGCTGGCTCCCAATAAATCCAAGAATACGATTTTCATAATTGATGAAGCTTCCATGATCGGCGATTATTCGCTGCAGGCTGACGGAAGCGTTTCGCGAAATTTGCTGGAGGATGTTTTTCAATATGCATTAAGCGGTGAGAATTGTAAATTGATCCTGCTTGGAGATGAAGGCCAGCTTCCGCCGGTTGGCGCGGATGAAAGTCCGGCTTTGAGCATGGCTTATTTGGATCAGCATTTTCCATTGGTACATTTTACGGTTTACGGCTTGACATCAGTGGTAAGGCAAAGAACTGATTCGGGAATCTTGGAGAATGCTACACGTATTCGTCAGGCGCAGGTCGAGGAGACAATTCCGCAGTTGAATGTAAAAGCCTTTCCGGATGTGCAGGCTGTACCAGGCGATGAACTGATTGAGAAAATAGAATCTGCTTACAGCAATTACGGAGCTGATGAGGTGATGATCGTAACACGGTCTAATAAACGGGCAAATCTTTACAATCAGCATATCAGAAACCGGATTTTGGTGATGGAGGAGGAATTGTGTGGTGGTGATTTGCTCATGGTCGTCAAGAATAATTATTTCTGGCTCGATCCGTTGAGTTCTGCCGGATTTATAGCAAACGGCGAATTATTGAAGGTTCACCGTATCCGACGAATTGAAGAGCTTTACGGTGTGCGTTTTGCCCATTTGGAAGTTTCCCTGATCGACTACCCGGATTTGGATCGTTTTGAAACCATAGCTTTCATGGAAACACTTACGATTGAACAGCCAAACCTGGATCGCGGTTTTTTGAAGAACCTGTTCTACGAGATCGAGAAGGACTTTATGTATGAGCACAACAAGCAAAAGCGCTACCAGGAAATTATGAAATCGCCTTACTTCAATGCATTGCAAATTAAGTTTGCATATGCCGTGACTTGTCATAAGTCGCAGGGAGGACAATGGTCGGTAGTTTTTATTGACCACGGTTACCTGGAGTTTGAACAGGTGGATTTTTCCTTTCTCCGTTGGCTTTACACGGCTGTAACTCGTGCTAGTGAGCAATTGTATACGGTGAATTTGATGGAGGAACTAGTAGAGAAGTGACTTCGACTCCGCTCAGTCACCTTATAACAGCATAATTTAATAACAATCAACTTAAAACGAACTTTAGGATCTTCATTCTCCATGCAATTCATCCCAACTATTTTCCAGGTGACTGAGCGGAGTCGAAGTCACCCGTTTATTTACTATTCAGTAATTCCTGCCATTTGAACGAAGTTGGTCCGCAGCTTACTTTCAATCCTTCTAATTGTTTGTTCAGACGGTCAATAACGATCTTAGCGTCTTCTCTGCTTAAATAAGTTCCTGCAAGCACGTTCAATTCTGTTTTCAACTTTTGGATCACTGCAGCAGTTCTTAAAGCAGATAAATAATCATTTCCGGTTAAACGGTATTTGTTCAGTTCACTTTGTACAGACTCATTGGAAGCTTTCAGATTGGTTTTAACAGGATCTGTAAATGTGTTTATTTCCAGTAAAATTCCCCGATTTAAGAAAATATTGACCTGTGTGGAGCGCAAACGTAAGTTGGAAGAATCCATTTTGGCTTTCAACCGTTCTGCATCCGTACCGCCCTGATAGGCATTCCATTCGGTTCTGTCGTTGGACCTCACCACATTGGTTCCGTTCCATTTTCCAACACCTTGTCCGCGGCTGATAATCTCAAAAGGCAGTTTTTTATCCAAAAGCGCTTCGAACAATTGACGAATGGAAACACTGTCTGCCGGCTGCAATAACGAATTGTTGAGTTCCCATTTATTGGATTCGAACTGGTCTACCAAATTCAACTGGACCCGTGCATCAAAGCCTGGTTTTGAATCTGCCAGGTTCACGTGAAGCATCACTTCGTCTGCATTGTCTGAAAGCGGTCCGTCGGGAATAGCAATCAATCGTACTTCGAAAGGGGTTTTCAGCGTATCTGCTCTGAAAGTAAATTCCTGCGTGTACAAATCAAAAGTAGAGGAATCCGCAAAGGTGTAGAATCCGTCTTTCTCCGTAAAGTCGACCCAATGATGGCCCATGGCAGATTTGTAATTGTCTAATCGCCTTTGATAAATAGCCATTAAATCAATTGCCGCCTTTTTTTCGATTTCCAGCTGCTCAATGATCTTTTTGTAGCGCTCGTATTCTCCATAGAGGTAGATAATTCCATTCTGTTCTTTCTTACGAGCTTTCTTGCCCGAATCTGTTTTTGGTTGAGCTGTGAATTCACCACCTGTCGTTTTCTTCAGTGCTTTTTTCTTTTTCCGTTTCACCGAACCGGGAACTTTCGAACTGGTAGTAATCGTTCCCATGGTCATATTGGAATATTTGTGCTCGTCTTCGTTGATCTTCTTCTCGGTTTCGTCCTTTTTTCGCTTAGCTGTTTCGATCTCATAATCGTAGCCTCTCTTTCCGTAAATCTTGTCCCACAACTTAGCAATTTTATCCTTTTCGAGTTCATCGATGACGGTTTGGAAAGTCTTTCCGTCGCTATAGGTCGAATCAGGAGAAAGGAAACGCGTATCATTTGAGCCGAAGAGGTGATAAGAGAGTCCGTTTCTTTCAATGACAACAGTTGTTTGCTTTTTGGAGTTGTAGCCCCAAACATCGAAATGAAGCTGTGTCAGTTTGTTCTCGCCAACGGTTTCAAAATCAATTGTCGGCATACGAACAGGCTCCAGGTTTGTTTTATTTCTTTTGGAAACATCTATGATCTTTGCTTCATACGGGAAAAGGCCAACAGCTTTCGGAAGACCTTTGTTCCATTTTCCGTTTTCATCCTTTTCGCGTTCATTTAAAAGTCCGGAGGTTTCCGAACCATCTCCGGCAGCGATCAGAACGTTTTTAAAGGTGTTTGCAGTTCCGCCTAACAACAGGAAGATTTCATAAGCTCTCTTTTCTACATAGGCATTTGTAGCATAGTTCATGGCTTCAATGGTTACCAATTGGTCTTCTGCTGTCAGAAAATGAAACGTTGCCAGCATAGCCGATTTATCGTCAAAGCTGAGACTGGGGTTCAGAACTGCCAGGATCTTTTTTTGGATTTCCAGAGTCCCGTTTTCCGATTTCATGGCAGAAGCAGGGAGTTTTGATTTTAAAAGCGTTTCAAATTGGTTATACTGCGATTTATAGCGCTCCAGGTCATTTTCAGACTGACGGGATGCCAGCAGGATTTTATTGAGTTCCCACAGAGCCATTTTATTGGCTGCTTCGGCAATAATTCCTTTCGGGGACTTTTCAATTTCTCCTTTGCGGATAAAAAGTGAATTCGGGTTATTAATGATATAGCTTTCAATTGAATCGTAGTTCAATTCTTTGTTCATCAAACGAACAAGCGGACCGGAGTATTCAAAGTAGCGCCCAATGCTGTTATCAAGAATAGGACTTTTCTTCACAATATGAAAAAGGTATGCGCGGTCTTCTGCTGTGAGATCATTTGTCCCCTGGCTAAAAGCCGCGGTAAGAGATGCAAATGAGATTAAAAGAGTGTAAACGTATTTCATTCGTTTGATTATGGAATTCAAATATCCTTAATAAATGGTTTTACTAAAATACGTAACAAAAATAGTTGTTAACAAAAAAGTCCAACCTTTCGATTGGACTTTCTAACTATGTGCTCAATATTTTTTAATGATTAATGATCAACGGAATGCGTTCACTGATTTCCAGTCCGCTATTGATCTCGATGTAATAAACTCCGTTGGAGTAAACATTCAGATCAAATTCAAGGGTAAATAGTCCTGAATAAGATTCATTGAACACCATTTTACCCTGAGCATCGTAAATAATAATATGCTCCATTGGTGTTCCGTTTGCTACTACTTTGAACTGTCCGTTGTTCGGGTTCGGGAATAAAGAGAAGTTTGAAACCTCTTTTTCATCGATTCCTGCACAATTGTTAACATCAATGGTTGTTTGATCAAAAGCAGAACAATTGTTCACATCTACGTACGTGTACGTCACGATAGACGACCCGACACCGGCAGCAGCAGGGTAGAAGATGTTTGTTGTAATTCCGTCTCCGGTATAAGTACCACCGGCAGGTAAACCGTTAGACATGGTAAACGGAGCAACGTATGAACAAACAGGCTGGAACGGATTAACCGTAACAATCGGATTTGTATTTACGACCACCGGAAGAACTGTTGATGAAGCTGCACAACCGTAAACGTTTTGAACAGATACCCAGTAATTTCCGGAAGCGGTTACCTGTATCACTTGTCCGATGTCTCCGGTTGACCAGGTGTTGGTTCCTGTTCCCGAAGTGAATAAGAATAATTCTTCTCCCTCACAAATGGTTGTTGGTCCGCTTGGCGTGACAATCGGAGTTGCCGGCGCTGGGTTTACAGTCACTACAACAGGAGCAGAAGGCTGAGAAGAACAACCGCTTTGGTATCCCGTTACGTAATAAGAACCAGAAGTTGTAACCGTAATAGACTGTGCTGTAGAATTAGTTGACCAAAGACAGTTCGGATTAGATGATGTCAGTGTAATACTTGATCCGTCACAGATTGTTGTTGATCCGGATGAAGAAATCGTTGGTATTGGTGGCGTAGGGTTAACTGTTACGTTCATCGGTGCACTGGTACTGGTACAACCGTTTCCATTGGTATATGTAACGGTATAAGATCCGCTCGTAGTTACATTGATACTTTGTGTGGTGATTCCACCTGGAGCCCATGCATTTCCGCTGGTGTAAGACGACGTTAGTGTCACAAAATCTCCACTGCAAATGGTGGTTGCTCCCCCAGCTGTAATAGAAGGCTGAGAAGGATTTGAGAACACTGTCACCACAACCGGAGCGGAAGACGAGGATGCACAACCGTTTCCGTCAATGTAGATCACACTGTAAACACCTCCTGTATTTACGGTAATGCTTTGCGCCATTGCTGATGTTGACCAGGAATTACCCGTTGGCTGCGAAGAAGTCAGTGTAACTGATCCGCCTGAACAGAATGAAGTTGGTCCGCTTGCAGTAACTACCGGAGCAGGAGGAATAGCATTCACAGTTACAGTTACAGGTGCTGAAGCAGGACTTGTACATCCGTTTACATCCGTGTGGGTAACTGTATATGTTCCGTTGCTGCTTACTGTAATAGAATTCGCAGTTGAACCACTTGACCATAAGTTATTCGAACTGTAAGAAGATGTCAGTGCTACTGATCCACCCGAACAGAAAGAGGTTGGTCCGCCTGTATTGATAACGGGTGCTGCAGGAATCGGATTCACCGTTACTATTGTTGAAGATGATGCAGGAGAAACACACCCGTTACCGTCTGTAACTGTTACCGAATAGGAACCAGCCGTAGAAACAGTGATGGATTGTGTATTTGCTCCTGTCGACCATAAGTTACCACCTGTTGAAGAAGATGTAAGTGTTACGGAAGAACCAGCACAAATGGATTCGGTTGTTCCAGTAACAATTGTTGGTGCTGGAGGTGTTGGATTAACAGTAACTGTTTTCGGAGCTGAAGATCCGGAGCTGCATCCATTTGTAATGACCTGTACCAGGAATGTTCCCGAACTGCTTACTGTAATGGATTGTGTTGTCGCACCATTCGACCAGAAGTTATTATTTGTGGAAGATGAAGTCAATACGACCGAACCACCTGCACAGAAGGTGGTAGATCCGCTGGCTGTAATCGTTGGAACGGAAGGAATTGCATTTACAACCACATTTACAGGAGTAGATGCAGCTGAAGTACAACCCAATACTGTTTGAGTAACGGTATAAGAACCACTTGCACTTACGGTGATTGATTGGGTAGTTTCTGTCGTTGACCAGGTATTTCCTGAACTTGCAGAAGAAGTTAATACCACAGATCCACCTGCACAGAATGTAGTTGGTCCGCCAGCAGTAACAGCAGGTGCAGCAGGAACCGGATTTACTGTAATCGTTTGAGTCGCACTTGGACTTGTACATCCTAGTAAGGTTACGTTTACAGTATAAGTTCCGCTGGCAGATACCGTGATTGATTGTGTTGTTGCACCTGTCGACCACAAGTTTCCTGTTGCTGCGGAAGAAGTTAATACCACAGATCCACCCGCACAGAATGTAGTAGGACCACCTGCTGTGATCGTTGGAGCAGCAGGAATAGGATTCACCGTTACGCTGATCACATTTGAAGCAGTTGAAGAACACGGTCCGTCAACAATGGTTACAGAGTATGAACCGGAAGTTGTTACCGTGATTGACTGTGTAGTTGCACCATTCGACCACAAGTAAGAAGTTCCTGCTGTTGATGTAAGAACGACTGAACCACCTGCACAGAATGTTGTTGCTCCACCGGCAGTGATTGTCGGAGTAGCAGGAGTTGGATTCACCAATATGTTTGTTGAAGCAGATGCACCTGAAGAGCATCCCAGTAAGATTTGCTCTACCGTATAAGATCCGGCTGCTGTAACAGTGATCGATTGTGTTGTTGCACCTGTCGACCACAAGTTTCCTGTGGAAGCAGAAGATGTCAATACTACCGAACCACCTGCACAGAATGTTGTTGGTCCGCCTGCAGTAATTGTTGGAATAGCTGGAATTGGATTCACCGTTATGTTAATCACGTTCGAAGCAGTTGAAGAACATGGTCCGTCAATAATAGTTACGGAATAAGAGCCCGAAGTTGCTACTGTAATTGATTGTGTTGTTTCTCCTGTCGACCACAAGTAAGAAGTACCTGCTGTTGATGTCAGAAC
>CBFGOJ010000031.1:0-52355 GCA_965650365.1 uncultured Fluviicola sp.
CTTGTTCTTGTCCTCCAATTCATCTTTGATCTGTTCAATCACATTCTTTTCTTCCTGCAATTCTTTGGTTTTGAGGTCGACAATCTTTTCCAGCTTCAGTTTTGCCTCGCTTAGAGCATTGATCCTTGCACGCATTACTAACCAAACGGCAAGAAATAAGCAGACTGCAAGCAGTAAATAGAACCACCATTGCTTCCAATACGGAGAACGAATCTCGAAGGTGATTCGAACAGGAGTTTTTGTCCAGGTTCCCTGCGGATTGCTGGCAAGCAATTCAAACGTATAGGTTCCATCGTCCAGTTTTGGGAAATCCACGAAATCGTTTGAAGTACTTCTCCAGGTGTCGTCCAAACCAATCAAACGGTATTTGTACTCCACACTTTTCTGGTCTGAAAAGGCAATTCCTTTGTAGCGGACAGTCACATTATACCGCTTATACTTCAAAGAAACCGGTTCATTTCCAAAGAATGATTTTCCGTCAAATGTGATGTCACAAATGGAAGTAAGAGCCAACTGACCCGAACCGTTTACCGGATTCGAATAAACAATCAAACCAGCGGTTGTTCCAAAGAATAAGGTGTTATTCTCCCGGTAGAAACTATTGACATTGTTTTCACGGAATTTCAGGTTTCCTCTTCCTTTATCAACTATTGCTGCTTTAAAGGTGGAAGTATTCAGTTTCGACATTCCGTCTTTGTGAGTTAACCAAACGGTTTCCGAGCCATCAAATAAAATTCCGTAGATATAATTCGATTTCAGGTTATCGGCAATCGTGAAATTCCGGAACTTCCCGTCTTTGAATCGGAAAACTCCATCTCCTTCGGACGCAATCCAAATGGCACCGGAACGATCTTCCGCATAACTGACAATTTTGTAATTTTTCAGGCCTTCAATATCCTTGAACGGGTTAACTTTCCCGTTTTTGTAATAGTAAGGCGGCGTTCCCGGAGATCCGATCCAAAGTCGGTTCTGGCTATCCACAAAAAGATCACGCACATTGTTATGCATCAAACCTTCCAGGGTTGTCAACCATTTCGTTTCGTTGGTTTTGGTATTAAAGATGTAAAGTCCGTCTGTAGTTCCAATGTAAACAACACCGTATGCCGTTTGATCGATGGAATTGATACAATTCAATCTTAAACCCTTTTCTTTGGAAAAATGCCGGAATTTCCGGGTGGAAAGATCGTAAGTAAAAGTTCCATTATTCTTGGTCCCGATCCACAAAACTCCATTGTAGCCTTTACGCAGACAAGTTACCTCATCGTTGATGAAACCATTGGATTTATTAAAAACGGTAATGGTATTATCTACTAAATTATAGCTGCACAATCCTTTTTCACTTCCCAGCCACACTACATTGTTCTCAACAGTGGTAACTGCGCGGATATTGGTATTGTTCAATCCGTTCTTTTCATTGTAATAAACGAAAGGCTGAATGGTTTTGAGGTAAAGTCCGCCACCAAAAGTACCGAACCACATATTTCCCTCATTATCTTCAAAAATCTGCTGGATGTTAACATTATCGATTCCATTTGCAGCGTCAATTTTTTTGATGAAAGACGAATTCTTATCGGAACCGGTAAACGAAACCCTTCTGATTCCCTCGCCCAGGAAACCAAGCCACAGGTTATTTTCCCGGTCGCAGATCATGGTAGTCATTTTACATTCCGTGACTCCCAATTTCTCCAACCCGATAAACGAAACGATTTTATAAGCCCTACCTTTCCGGATAATTCCATATACTCCCTCACCTTCAACTGCTACCCAGAACAAGTTTCTGAGCTTGTTTCCTCTCACAATGCGTGAAACGGTTTTGTATTTCAATTCCTCCGGACTTTCCAGCTCACGGGGATTCTTCGGATCATCGTAATTCATTACGACCAATCCGTCGTTTGTTGCAATCAGGTAATCATTTGCATGATCGTATTCTACCTGGTTGATTCCGTTTGCCAAGGGATTGGGATAAGGAATGAGCTGGTTTTTCTTATCGAGTTTAAATAAACCTTTTCCTTGCGTATAAACAATGACATCTTTCTTTTTATCCAGCAAAAAACCATTGATCTTTACATTCTCCAGTTCTTCTTTCTTAATCTTTTTGAAGCGATTGTTCTCGTAAATAGTAATCCCTCCCTGGAAATGGCCAATGATCGTTTTTTGATCAAAAGTGATGTGAGCTGTGACAAAATCCTCTGTTAATCCATTCTTGACTCTGAATGTTTTGAACTTATCTCCATCAAACACATTAAACCCATCTCCGGTACCGATCAGTAATAAGCCGTTTTCATTTTGAGTGATACTGTACACATAATTTTGGGCCAGGCCGTTGTCATCCGTGTACGATTTGATATTGTACAACTGTGAGTTGGAAGATTGGCTGATCCCAAAAACGAGTAATAGAAGAAGGCTTATTCTCTGTAGCATATCAATCTGCTTTTACACCAATTTTGGATTTATACTTAGGAACTCCGCCAATGGGCGATGTATAGAAGGGCATACTTTCCCCGTACTGGTTCGTTATGTTGATGACAATGTTGTTGTTTTTCGAATCCCCTTGTTTCACAAACTGAATGTCGAGTGAAGTGTTCTTTTCATCTTCCGTCACCGTAAATTCGTGTTCTTTCCATTGATTATCTCCGGAAGATTTGGAAACAGATCCTTTTTTGGAAACAGAAACCAGGCGCACAATCCCGTCGTTGTCATAGTCAAACACACTGATCTTCACTTTAACAACTGTCTTACTGATAAAAGGATACAAATGAGAAACAACCGTTTTCTTCTCCGACATGCGTACGCAGTACTCATAAGTAAAAGCATTTCCGCCTTCAACCGCATTATTACTGGTTGCGGAAGTTGAAAGAAACAGTTTATACAAATTTCCCGACTGACCGGTAACTCCATCTACCACTAATTTGAATACATTTCCACCCAATTCCGGGATTAATTCGCCACTGGAAGGATTGAACGGTCCGAAAGTCAGCCAGTCGTTGTCGAGTTTATCGCTTGCTCCTACTGTTTTGGAAAACAACTCAGTACCACTTTTGTATTCTCCGGTTGGATCGAGTTTTCTTGCATCTTTATTCGAATGCGCTCCTTTTCCACCCAGTACGGTGAACTTGGTTTTGGTTTCTTCCGATCCATATAGTTCGTCGTTTTTACCACCGCAATCCGCATCAAAAACACGAATATAAACCGGATTCTTTTGAGAAGTTGGGATTACAAAAAAGATAACCTGTGAAAAATCATCGTCCCCATGCGATTTATCAGCTTTCTTTCCAAAAGTAACCAGGTAGGTAAAGTTCTCTTCTGTAGAAGGAACCTGCTGGGCAAACAACAAATTGCTCAACATTACCAGGGAAAGGATCATTCCGATTCTAATTCTTTTCATACACTATGATTAAAGATTTTCGGCGCTGCGCGTCTGATAAAGGTTCCATGTTCTCGGGAACGCGTTTTCCGTAATACTCCAATTCAATCTGTTCGATTGGGAAACCGTTCTTAAGAAATTCATCCTGTACTGCAAGCGATCGTTTTTTAGATAATTTTAAATTATACTCACTTTTCCCCTTTACATCTGTAAAAGAGCTTATCAAAATCTTCCTCGTAGCAGCAGCTTGGTGGTCAAGAGCTATCTTCCTGATTTGCTGTTTATTGTTTTGCGTTAAAGCATACACATCAAAATCATAAAAGATTTCAAAACTAGTGATTATTTGTTCTTTACGGATTCGATTGTCGAGAATTTTTTCTATTTCTAGGATGGTTGTCTGCGCCAATTTCTCACTTTGGACCAACTTGCCATCTTTCCATTCCGTAACCTGTGAATTCGAGAATCCCATTTCCTGTGCCGCCCGATAATCTGCCAAAAGAGCATTTTTCTGATCGCTGATTCCCATCGAATACAAATAGAGACTATCACCTACGGGTTGAACCTGGAGCGAATCCTTGTTGTTGATCGAACCAATATTCAAAAGGGTATCGCTTACTCCTAAAAACAAAGTGTATTGATAATCGACAGCCGGCACCGAAAAATCAGACGCATTTAATTCCGAGAAAGGCATAAAAAGCGGTGGGACCGGTGCTCCGTTCTTTACGGTAATTTCTTTGGTGACACACCATTGCTTTTCTCCGCTTCCATCATTTGCCAGAGCAATAACTCCCATCGTCAATTGATGTGTTCCTTCTTTTTCAAAGATCAAAGTAATTTTATTGGTGTCGGAAACCCGGATATTTCCCTGGTCCAAATGCCAGAAAACACGCTGAATCTCATATCCTTCTACAGAAGAGTATTCGGCGTTATATAAGGCAGAAGAAAATGGCGGAATGGTATCCTGACCTTCAACGTGTAATCTTTTGGTGCGCTCAATGGCAAACGGATAAGTGGTTTGATTGAAAAATACCTGGCTGGTCGTACGGTCTACAATGTTTAATTCAATAAGATATTCTCCGTAATCGGCAAAACAATGTCTGGCTTCTTTTCCTTTCGCAGTGCTTCCGTCTCCAAAACTCCACACATATTCCAATGCCAATTCTTCGTCCAGTTCATCCGCTTCCTCTTCAAAGAAGGTAAAGCAAAACGGATCCTTCACGTAGGGTTCACACTTTTTGAAATCGGGAAATAGTTCGCGGTAGAAATAAATATCATCGCTTCCATCTCTGTTGGAAGAAAAATATCCTTTTTTAGCATCTACCATCACCAAACCAAAATCGTCTTTTTCAGTATTGAAGGGCAAACCCATTCGCAGCAACTGATTAGCTGCAAATTGATACAAATCCAGTTTTCCGGCGCCCAACTCCCGATCACTTGAAAAGGTCAAAGTTGTTCCGTAAAGAGCTGGAAAAAGATCGTTTTTAGCAGAATTCACTGCCCTTCCTAAATTGACAGGCTCAGACCAGTTGTTATTTTGTAGAACTGCATAATACAAATCAAATCCTCCAAAACCACCCGGACGATCGGAAGCAAAATACAAAGTATCGGCCCCTGAAGTCAAATACGGATGCGTGTAGTTGTCTTTTTTATCGCAGAAAGCCAACTTACTTCTTTTCGACCATTTTCCTTTGTTCGCCTGCGATTGGTAAATCTGAAGCGTGCTTTTTTGCTTAGCTGTAAACAGGAGAAAAGAGCTGTTTTCATTGGACGAAAAGAACAGCTGATCGCCCGCTTTGTTCATCCAGGCCGGACCGCTGTTATAACATCGGTTCAAACGATTATCGATCAGTTTCGGTTCGGAAAATGTCGTATCATTTACCTGGCTTGCAACATAAATACTTGTAAGCTCATTTACGGAATCCATTGAAGAGAAATAAAGCCCTAAACGATCCCGGTTATCGGAAGTGAAAAGCAGTTTCCCGTTTTGGAATACGGGTGCATATTCGTTCCGATCAGAATTGATGTCGATTTTTGTCAGGCTGAAGTTCCCAACACTATTTTGGGCTAGTGAATTCAAACCAAGCATCAAAAAGATACTACTACAAATAACGCGGACTCTGAACATTGGTCTTATAATCAAATGTGTAGTGAATCATTACTTCATGCGTGTTTCGCCAAAGCTGCCCTTGTGAGCCTAAATTCCGTTCGTATAAATAGGCAATTCCCAACTGTCGATTCAGATGAAGCTGCGCGTAAATATTTCCGGTCTTAGTGCTTTTTGCTCCTAACCCAACGGAAAATAATTGCTTGTAATAAAGCGTCAGGTTTCCTTCATATGAAAGTGGTGAACGGAGAACGTACTTTAAAAGAACCGTTGGTTTAAGTTTGAATTGCTGGTTGATAGTGATCAAATAGGCTGCATATCCGTTGAAAGCCTGGAGTTGATTTTTCTCTTTGATGCGAACGATATTCGGAAGACTCACTCCTACTAATAACGATTTACATTTCAGCATGGTCCCTAAACTCACATCCGGCAAAATACTTCTGCGGGATTGATTCAGAAAAGTAATATCGTCCGCATCAACAAGGTTCAACGCATTGTAATCCACAGATTCATTCCGGATACCGGCGGCTGCACCGAATGATAAAATGCTGTTTTTAATTCGAATCCGGTAGGCATAAACGGCATTGATCCGAAGGTTGCTCTGAATTCCGAATTTATCATTGATGAGCGTCAGGCCCAATCCCATTTTTTTTGACCTCGTGATCAAATGCCCGCTGAATGAAAAAGTCTTCGGTGCTCCTTTGATTCCTTTCCACTGATCGCGGTAGTTTACATTTAAGGTAAGAGCTTCTTTATTACCTGCATAGGCAGGATTGATCGTGAGCGCATCATACATATACATGCTCTGGAAATCGTTGTGCTGCGCCAACAATCCACCACAAAAAAAGAGACTTACAATTAAGAGCAGCTTCATTTTCGTTTCACAATTACAAATCCACTGAATTCACTTTTATCGTTCAGGATCAACTGGTAGTAATACGTATCGTTGGTAAGTTCCTGCCCGCTTTTATTCTTTCCGCTCCAATCATTCAGATAATTGGTGCTTTCGTATACAATTTCGCCCCAGCGGTTGCTGATAATCATCCGGGCCGGACCGTAACTTTCAATTCCTTTGATCTCAAAAAAATCGTTTCTATGGTCCCCATCCGGTGAAAAAGCATTCGGGATATTAAGGTCCATGTATGTAATTACCAAAGTATCCGTTCCACTTTCACAGCCTTCATTCGACATGTTCCAGGTCAGGACCGAGTTCCCTTTTTGCAGACCGCTGATCAAGGATTTTGGATTATTTTGATCCGCAATATTTGCACTTCCTTCAATGACATTCCACTCACCCGTTCCATTCGCATCGGGAATAGCATTCAAAAGCGTTTCGTCCTTATAAATCGTTTGGTCTTCTCCTGCATTCGGAGCTTTTGGCAAGGTAATTTTGTAAATCGCTTTTGTACAAACAGCCTGGTTTCCTGCCGCATCTATTGCTTCGTATTGCAACAAAGTATATCCTTCCGGGAAAGAGCTTCCACTCGTTAAGTTCGTTCCATCTGTCTGACTCAATCCGGCAAGCGTGCAATTATCTACTGCAGTTGGAAGCTGGAAGTTCACTATGGTTTCACAGGACTTGATCGTATCGTTACAATTCAAAATAACCGGTTCTTCAGAATCAAGCACCGTAACTGTTTGTGTTGCTAAAGCCGAATTTCCCGAATTATCCGTAACGGTCCAGGTAACAGTTGTATTTCCCAGTGGGAAAGAAGCAGGTGCATCGTTTGTCACCGAAGCAACTCCGCAATTATCTAAAGTTACCGGCGTTCCCATATTGACTCCAGTGGCTGTACATCCGGAATTTGTTGAAGTATTTACACTTGCCGGAGCAGTAATTGTGGGATCCTGATTATCCGTAACTGTTACTAGTTGATTAGCTGTTGCTGCGTTCCCGGAATTATCTGTGACCGTCCAAATAACGGTTGTGGTCCCTAAAGGAAAAGAGGCCGGTGCGTTATTTGTCACCGAAGCAACTCCACAGTTATCGGAAGTAGCCGGTGTTCCAATATTCACTAATGTATCACAGTTCATTACCGGAAAAACAGAAATATCAGATGGAGCTGTAATCGTTGGATTTTCGTCATCTGTAATCGTAACCGTTTGATTGGCAGCTGCAGTATTTCCCGAATTATCTGTCACCATCCAAATAACCGTTGTGGTTCCCAATGGAAAAGAAGCTGGTGCATCATTTGAAACAGAAACTACCGTACAATTATCTGAACTCACCGGAGTTCCCAAATTAATTCCAGTTGCTGAACACACTGAATTTGCTGAAGAAGTAATATCTGCCGGAGCAGTTACTGCCGGATTTTGGTTATCCGCAACTGTTACAAGTTGATTGGCCGTTGCTGTGTTCCCCGAATTATCCGTGACTGTCCAAATAACCGTTGTAGTTCCCAAAGGGAAAGAAGCAGGCGCATTATTCATCACCGAAGCAATTCCACAATTATCAGACGTTACCGGAGTTCCCAAATTCAATGTTGTATCACAATTTGATACAGGGAAAACAGAAATAGCTGCCGGTGCTGAAATTGTTGGGTCCTGGTTATCTGTTACTGTTACTGTCTGATTGGCTGTTGCAGTATTTCCTGCATTGTCTGTCACTGTCCAAACAACGATCGTTACTCCCGAAGGAAAAACTACAGGCGCATTATTGGTAACAGAAGTAACTCCGCAATTATCAGATGTTCCGGGCATTCCAAGATTTGAGATTGCTGTATCACATGCTGTAACGGGAAAAACAGAAATACCTGCCGGCGCAGTAATCACCGGATTTTCGTTATCGGTAACCGTTACTACCTGGTTTGCTGAAGCTGTGTTTCCTGAATTATCCGTAATTGTCCAGGTAACGGTTGTTATTCCCAAAGGAAAAGAAGCAGGCGCATCATTTGTCACAGAAGAAATGGTGCAGTTATCATCTGTTAGCGGTGTTCCCAAATTCACTCCAACAGCTGTGCAGCCAGCGTTTGTTGATGCAGAAATAGTTGCGGGAGCAGTTATAGTTGGAGCCTGATTGTCTGTAACTGTTATCGTCTGATTTGCCGTAGCCGAATTCCCAAAAGGGTCTGTAACTGTCCAAACAACTGTTGTGGTCCCTAAAGAAAAAGAAGCAGGAGCATTATTTGTGATGGAAGCTACTCCGCAATTGTCGGAAGTTAGCGGAGTTCCAAGGCTTAATGTTGTATCACAATTTATCACCGGGAAAACAGAAATATTCGCAGGCGCTGTAATCGTTGGATCCTGGTTATCCGTTACCGTTACCAGTTGATTTGCAGTTTTGGTATTTCCCGCATTATCTGTAACCGTCCAAACAACCGTTGTAGCTCCCGGAGAAAACAAGGCAGGTGCGTTATTCGTTACAGAAGCAACTCCACAATTATCTGAAGTTACGGGCGTTCCCAAATTAATTCCGCTTGTATCACAATTCGTAACAGGGAAAACAGAAACATTAGCGGGAGCTGTAATTGTGGGATTTTCAGTATCCGAAATCGTAACTAATTGTGTTACTGCGACTGTATTTCCGGAATTATCAACCACAGTCCAGGTAACGATTGTTGTTCCCAATGGATAAATTGAAGGAGCATTATTTGTTAGCGAAGCAATTCCGCAATCGTCCGTTACTGTTGGCGATCCCAGATTTACTCCTGTAGCCGTACAACCTAAATTCGTTGAAGCATTCACTGCTGCAGGAGCAACTAACACCGGATTATTCTGATTGGTTGTAAAAACCAAAGAGCTTGTATCCTCCGTAAAGGCATTTCCTGCAATGAGATTTGCGTTGTATGCTTTCAATGTGTAGGTTCCATCAACAGTGACTTTGTAACGGATTGTCAGCTGTACAGTGGTATTCGGCGCCAATTGCCCGATTGTCCAATTATTTGTTCCCACGGAATACGTTCCCTGGCCAGCAGTATTTGACACGTATGTCAATCCGGCAGGAAGCGGAGCCGTTTTTACTAAAATATTGTGAGCAGTTCCAGGTCCGGCATTGGTAAATGAAATTGTATACAGTAAGGTATCATTCAGGCATGGCGCTGCATTATTGATCCCTAAACTGACTTTGGCTTCGCCCGCAAACACAAATTCACAGCTTGTCGGTCTGGTAGAAGGAACAAAAATGGCGTTGTAAAAAATGCGTAAACCATTGTTCCAGGTCACATCGCTTGCCCGGGCATAATCCAGTCCAAGCAATCCGAGATCCAATAAATCAAATGTTCCTTTCAGGTAATCATGTCCGCCCAAATAGGTTGCATTTCCACCAAGCACCGCACTGCCCACCTTACGTGTAGACATCACCACATCACCATCTGTTATTCCTGAAGCCGGAGTTGGAGACTTCTTTATCAGGAATTGGGTCAATGGCTGGTAAGCCCCGCTGTTGTTTTTGTAATTGACTACAGTGCCCGTAGGAGCATTCGTCAAAGTACCTTCAAATTGCATCAAAGGATTATCCGTACCTGAATAAATATTGGTGTTTGTCTGGTTGAAAGAGCTGTTTTCATATTCAATACCGTTGGTGGTATGATAGTGTTCGATATCTTCATAAGCACTGATTCCTGTACATTGTGCGAAAAAATTTCCTCCCGAATTCAAAAAAGAAGTAATCACATTGGTTACAGCGTTCTGCCCATTTGTCCAATGCGGTTCACAACCAAAGGTATAACAGCTTGCTGCATTTGCATTTTGCGCCGGAATGGAATCAAAATGAGCGGGAGAAGAAAAACCGGCAAGCCGAAGCGCTTTGGTATGAATCAATTGGCTGTTTCCATTGGTAAACACAGCAATTTTCGGCTTGAACATCAATTGGTATCTGACTGGCGCAATAAATGTTGCCTGAGCTGTGTAAACCGCCACATTATTTCCGTATGCAGTAATAATGGGCATAGCAGTGCTTGCCCACAAACTATCAATAACGAACGGTCCTGATTTAAAATCTGTCAGAGCAGCAGCAGTTACAGAAGGAGAAACTCTTCCGGCAAGCAACGAAAAATCGACCTCATCTTTTACTTTCGCATCTTTGATGATCCAATGAACGGGAATATGATTTTGGAGCAGTGCATTTACCAATCCGTATGCTTTAACATTGAATGCTATTTGGGATGTGATCAAATTTTGTTTGGAATTATCCATAGGGATAATAAGCGATCCCGTTTTGAAAGTGGTAAGAGTAGACTGACCGAACGAATTCAGACAAATTATAACTAACAGAAATACTATTCTAATGCTAAGTCTCATTCAATCAGATATACATACTGTTTAAAACCCGATTTGGATTTCAATGGTTATAACTAATTTGCAACTACCGGAAACTGAAGCATTGAAATTCTTTCAGAATCACAGCAGAGCAGTTTATTGGTTTGCTAAAATGATGTTTGTTTAAGCCCTGCAAATTTAAGTTAAACAAGGATGTGAAGTGTGAAACGGAGATTAAATTTTAAGAATAAATTAAAAAAATAGTTCCTTTTTTTGAAATGCTTCACAAGGAGTTAAAAAAAATGAGAATAATCAAACACTACGGTTTTATTTTGAAAAATCGCACAAGTATATCTTAATCAACTACTTAATTTGTTTTAAGGGAATACAAATGATGTTATCGTGACTGGGAAGATCCTGCACATTCCTGATTTCTGTCAGCTTTCCTCTTCGCTCTTTAGTCCCTTTGTGCTTGTAAAAAGTATACCTTCCGATTGTTTGCACCAATTCCATGATCTCCCTTGGGGTGGGACCAACTTCCTTTTCTCTCTTTTCAGAAACTTCAATAATAAAAACAGGTAATTGTTTGCTGAACCAATTCATTCCCCCACGTATCACCTGTGGTTCAAATCCTTCCACATCAATTTTCACTAAATCAATGCTGGTAATTTCATCAAACAAATCATCCAGGCGTTCCATTTTCACCTCTACCCCGATTTGGTTTTCCTCTTGAGAAATCATAGACGCTCCACCACGGTTAACTTCCCAATTCTCGAACAGTAAAGCAGTTCCCTGCGTATCAGAAAGTGCTACAGGAAGCAGTTCGATGTTTTTACAGTTATTCAGGTCAATATTACTTTGTAAAATCGGGACTGTTCCCGGATTTGCTTCTACTGCGTAAACAATTCCTTTTTGGCCAACAGCCCTGGAGGCAATGACTGACATCAATCCGATATTTGCGCCAACGTCCAGGAATGAAGATCCGGGTTTCAAATACTCTTCCAGGAATTGAATGGTTCCTTTCTCGTAGGTTCCTGTTTCAAAAAGGGAGAGTTCTACTCCTTTGTCCAAAGATGGATCAATTATCATTTTGACACCATGAATGGTTTTCAGGATGTGTTTTCCGGCAGATTTCGGATCAGGCAACAGGATTTTGGGCAAGGAAACAGAAAGTCTTCTAATTCCTTTGACGTCCCAATCGCGGAGTGCGGAAATGAGTTTATGACGGAACGAAAAGGATCTTTCGGGAATGGACATGAATACGAAGTTATCACTTATTGTTGGATTATCAGCCGACATAAAACATGATATCATGTTATCATCAAATCATTATATCATGTTGTAAGGAAAACATTATATCATGATATCAGGTTATCATTATTTCATGATATAATTTTTTTCCGATCTACTTGTTTCAAATGATCTTTTCCACTAACTTATATAAGAAACAGTTATTTATGGGACGATCTAAGCATCTGCAATACACCAAAGAAGAATTAAACGGAGCAAGAATCGGAAGAGCAATTGCTGCTTCTGCAAGAATTGTAATTCTTCATGAAATCAAAAAGTATCAAATTGTCACAAACGGGTATATTTCCGAACGAGTAAAACTTAGCGGAAACGCGGTATCACAGCACATCCAAATTTTGAGAGAAACCGGATTTATTGAAAGTACATACCTTTACGATGAGGAAGGTTTTCGTGGTTATATATTCACCAAACAAGGTGAAATTGATTTTAATAATCTCCAAGGGATCATATAAAAAAACGCCAACCTGAAACAGATTGGCGTTTACATTATTTTATAACTAATCAAGCGTAAAGCTCTTCCTGCAAAGAAGCAATTTTTGCATCAGCAAGATAATCATCGTAAGGCATCATTTTGTCGATGAAGCCATTCGGAGTTAATTCAATAATCCTGTTTGCAACAGTAGAAACCAACTCGTGGTCATGAGATGTAAACAACATGGTTCCTTCAAATGCCGACATTCCGTTGTTCAATGCTGTAATTGATTCAAGGTCCAGGTGATTCGTAGGCTCGTCCATCATCAGGAAATTTGCTTTTGCAAGCATCATTCTCGACAACATACAACGTACTTTCTCACCTCCTGAAAGAACTGTAGCACTTTTCAATGCCTCTTCACCGGAGAACAACATTCTGCCAAGGAATCCGCGGATACTAACTTCTTCTCTTTCTTCATCTGTTTGTGCGTACTGACGCAGCCAGTCGATCAAAGACAATTTACTATCAAAAAACGACGTGTTGTCATTTGGCAAGTACGCTGTTGTAATGGTTGTACCGTATGTAAACTCGCCCTTGTCTGCCTGCATTTTTCCGTTCAAAACCTCGAAGAATTGAGTTACTGCAATCGAGTTTTTAGAAACAATCGCTACTTTATCTCCTTTATTCAATGTGAAAGACAGGTCTTTGAACAGGTATTCTCCTTCGTGCATTTTCGTCAATCCGCTTACGGTCAAAATCTGATTTCCTGCATCGCGTTCCTGGTGGAATGTAATTCCCGGATAACGGCGGGAAGAAGGCTGGATTTCTTCCAGATCCAATTTATCGATCAATTTACGACGACTGGTAGCTTGTTTGGATTTAGAAGCATTTGCAGAGAAACGGGAAATAAAGTCCTGAAGCTCTTTCTTTTTATCTTCTGCTTTTTTGTTTTTATCTGCACGCTGACGAGCTGCTAACTGGGACGACTGATACCAGAATGTATAGTTACCTGTAAATACATTGATTTTACTGAAATCGATATCGCAAATGTGGGTACAAACCGTATCTAAGAAGTGACGGTCATGCGATACAACAATTACGGTGTTCTTAAAGTCCAATAAAAAGTCTTCCAGCCAACCGATTGTTTTCAAATCCAGGTCATTGGTAGGCTCATCGAGTACCAAAACATCCGGGTTTCCGAAAAGGGCTTGTGCCAACAAAATACGTACTTTGTATTCAGAAGGAACATCTTCCATCTTCATGTAATGCTTGCTCTCATCGATTCCTAAGTTGCTCAACAAAGTTGCTGCATCTGTTTCTGCGTTCCACCCTTCCAAATCAGCAAATTCACCTTCCAGTTCGGAAGCGCGCATTCCGTCTGCATCTGAAAAATCAGGCTTTGCATACAACGCATCCTTTTCAGTCATGATCTCAAACAAACGTTTGTGACCCATGATAACTGTTTGCAATACTTCAAACTGGTCAAACTCAAAGTGGTTCTGACTCAATACGGCCATCCGTTTTCCTGGCTCCAATTCTACACGTCCTGAAGTAGGATCCTGGTCACCTGTTAAGATCTTTAAGAATGTAGATTTGCCGGCACCATTAGCACCAATAACTCCGTAACAGTTACCTGAACCAAATTTGAGATTTACATCATCAAAAAGGATACGTTTACCGAATTGGAGTGAAAGATTGTTTACTGAAATCATGAGAAATACTTGGAATTTTGGTGCAAAGATAGCACATATTCCTCCGTTATAAAAAAGAAAACAGTAAAATCACTGCTAAATAATTATAAATCACAGATTTAAATATCAACTAAAAACCGAAGTAGCCACGCGAAGTATCGCGTGGCTACCCCCAGTTTTTTTTATTGATCCACTCTTAATAAACAACTATTCTGTGAGTAGATTTAGCTGTTCCCTGAACCGCATTCAGGATGTAGCATCCTTTGGCAACGTTCATCGGAATGTTTATTGTTTGAACTCCGGAAGAAGCAGGAACGGCTGTTGTGGAAATAATTGCACCTTTCAAGTCCATGACTACTAATTGCATTCCACTGTCCGTATCAGCCACTTCAACAGACAGATCGGAACCTGTAGCAACCGGATTAGGAGCGATTGAAACTGCAGATACCATTCCATTGTCATCAATTCCTAATGTTCCTGAGATATTGAAGTTGTCAAAGTAGAAGTTGGATGAGAAATCAGAAGCAATAAATTCGAATTTGAATTTTGTCTTATTATCTGCTGCTGTCGGCGTGTAATTGAAGCTGGCTGTTTTCCAGTCCTGGTTAGTGGTTGGAACATAATCGGTATTTCCAACATAACCACCTGTCAAAAGCACGGTGCCTGTAAGCATTTCTCTTTGCACCCAGGTTTTTCCGCAATCTCTGGAAGAATAAACTATCAATTTTTCTGTAATATCAGCAGCTCCTGTTGCTCTTGTGCCGTAAGCATAATCAAAAGAAATAGTGACGTTAGTTGTGCTTCTCAAATCGATAGCCGGCGAGATCAAATAATCTTTGGAATTTGCCAAACGGTCGTTGTAATACCAATCTTCCGTAAACATTTGTGCTCCCGAAACATTTTTGTAGTTATTCAGCTTGAAACACGCTGTATTTCCTTTTCCACCGGAAGTAACCCGGTTGAACGAAGCGTAATTATCCTCCGGATTATGCGTAATCCAGAAGTTTGCGTTCTGATTAAAATCTTCCATTTTCGGACCGGTGTACTCAGCCCAGTTCCCCTGAACGTAAATCATGTTATTGATCGTCTTAGTATCAGACCCTACATTATTTGCAACTGTTAAGGTAACATTGTACCAACCCGGTGCAGCATAAGTAACGATCGGATGCTGGTTTACGGAAGTTGCCGGACTTGCACCCGGGAAGCTCCATGACCAGGAAGTAACGCCTGCTTTCCAGGAAGCATCTCTGAATTCGACCGGATCATTCACACAAGCAGTCATTACGTTTGCGTTTGGACCGATATTACCGCTTCCGCCATTTGCATCCACATAGAAATCTGCCACAGGAATACATGTTACAGGTGTTAAAGTAGTGGTTCCGGTTTCCTGCAAATTATCCGTTGTATAGAGGTTATTTCGACCACTGGTTTGCTGATCCAACACGTTATTCATAAAGTTTGACTGACCGTTGGTAAACATCACCGAACAATAAGCATAATCCATATAGTTCTGGGTATTATCAATCACATCAAAAGGCCAGTAATTTCCCGGAGTAGTTGGTTCCGTACAAGTATTTGCAGTTAAATCACAATTTGCCAATCCCCTGCAGTTTGGCGTATCACCGATCCCGTCATCGAGGCTGCAATTGGATGCCAATTCCGGAGTATTGTTATTTGCCCAGGTATGTGCTAATCCCAAATAGTGCCCTACTTCATGCGTCAATGCTCTGGAACGATAGTCATTCCCCGTACCAATACTTCCGGTAGATTGATGAACCATCACCACACCGTCGCGCCAAAACCCAACGCCGGTAACATCTGTTGGATAGTGCGCAAATCCGGCAACATCCGGATCATCCATCGTACCGATCACCCAAACGTTCAGGTACTTGTCGCGATCCCACTGATTTAACTTGGAATAACTGTCGCCGGCAATTGTTTGGTGATTGTAAATGTGTTCGATCCCGTTTGTACAGTTTCCATAAGGATCTAATGTTGCCAAACGGAATTCGAGGTGAGTATTTCCGATAATCGTATCAAAAGGTGAAACCACAATGATCGTATCCTGGTTCTTTTTCCCGAAATCCTCGTTTAAAATCCGAACGGCATCCTGTACCTGTTGATCGGAGATATTTTCTTCTCCATATTCATGAACAACATGGAATACAATGGGGATAACGCGGATGGTTTCCGATTTCCCGTTCACTAATCGGTTCTCCGTATAGCGATTGAGCAGTTTCTCATAATCCACCTGGATCTGCGGATTTTCTGCAATGAGTTTTTGGCGTTGTTTCTCAAGTCCACAACCCGGTTGTGCTCCCTGTGCAAATGAATTCCCGCTTGAAATCATTCCGATGCAGGAAATTACACCTAAAAGTAAATTTTTGCGCATGTTTAATAGTTTAACAGATTGAACATCATTTATTTATGATATGAATCTTTCAAATTCGAGGGCCCATTCGCATTTTTAAAAATCACATGAAACAAATGTATAAGAAGTAATTATCCGTTTTTTAAATTGCTCATTTGTTTACTTAAATGTCATTTAGGAGATTTAAAAGTCCTTTTATCGACACTAAACGGTAGCCAATTTGTGTTAATTACTAATTATTAAGGTGGTAATTATGAGGTAAATAAAAAGAAAAGCCCCGATCCATGAATTGGAGCGGGGCTTTTAAAGCTATATTATCCGGTTTACTTATTCATCCACTTCAGGCTTCGGCTGTAAAGCAAAATAAACACTCCTGAAACAATCAAATCGAAGATTACAGATACCATTGGAACCATCTCAGACGGAACGATCAGGAATTTTCCACCAATACTCAAAAGGTTGTAAATGATGTACAAATGAAATCCCAGCTTTCTCCCTTTCAACATAAAGAGTACACCAAAAAAACCTGTGATCATGGTCAAAGTTTTTACACCTAAAACCGACCAATAACGGTATTGCTGATACCTGGCTAACTCTGCACCCTGTTCTAACATTTCTGCAATGACAACCATTTGCTTGTCGCGCATCTCACTGCTCATTTGAATGATTTGATTATAAGCTGATTCAATTTTCTCAGGACTTGGTTGTCCGCCAATCAAAGTAAATAAAACTTCCAACAGACCGAATCCAACGACTATAAAACTTAAAACGCAAAGCACTGTTAACAAAACCGGTCTTTTTTGGTCTTGCTCCGGCTGCTTGTCCATTTCTGAAAAGTACTCACTCATATTCCTGCTTTTACAAATTCCTTACTATTCTGCATTAACGGATGCATGTAACCGTCCTCTTTCACAAAAGGAACTTTGGTTCTAAAGTTAGCAAATATCTCTTCCTGGCGCTTTCCGGATTTTGCCGGTCGGCGGAATTCCAATGACTGACAAGCATGCAGGATCTCAATTCCCTGGATGGAATAGCAATTATCTATCACACGGAACAATTTCGTAGCAGCATTTGCTCCCATGGAAACATGATCTTCCTGCCCGTTGCTGGAATCAATGGTATCGATACTTGCCGGAGTACACAATTGCTTGTTCTGGCTTACGATAGATGCACAGGTATATTGCGTGATCATGAAACCGGAATTTAAACCTGGCTTTGCCACTAAGAATGCAGGCAGATTGCGTGTTCCTGAAATGGATTTGTAAATTCTGCGTTCGCTGATGCTTCCCATTTCAGCTAATGCAATGGCCAAAAAGTCCATAGCTAATGCAAGTGGCTGCCCATGAAAATTTCCTGCGGAAACCACCATGTCCTCATCCGGGAAAACAGTTGGATTGTCAGTTACTGCATTGATCTCGCGTTCCACAATAGTTGCGCAATGTTCGATGGTATCAAAAGAAGCGCCATGGACCTGAGGAATGCAACGAAATGAATACGGATCCTGCACATGTGCTTTCTCGCGGTTTGCCAATTCGCTGTCTTCCAGTAAACTTCTGAAAATTTCTGCGGTTTTGATCTGGCCAACCTGGTTGCGGATCTCGTTTACCTGAACTCCAAACGGTTCCTTGCGGCCATCGTAACCATCCAAAGAAATGGAAGCTACTTCATTGAACTGTTTCCAAAGTTTTCGTGCGTGGAAAATCGCATAAGAAGCATATCCCGACATAAACTGTGTTCCGTTCAACAAAGCCAAACCTTCTTTTGATCTCAAAGCTATTTCTTTCAGGTCAAAACGGGCATTGATTTCTTTCGAAGTGTATTCTTTTCCTTCGAACATCACGGTCCCTTCGCCTAAAAGCGGCAGTACCAAATGAGCCAAAGGAGCCAAATCGCCGGATGCACCCAAACTTCCCTGCTGAAAAACCACCGGGTGAATGTGATTGTTGTAAAAGAAAACCAAACGCTCTACTGTTTCCAACTGTACTCCGGAAGCTCCATGAGAAAGTCCCATGACTTTCAGGATCAATAATCTTCTAACAATTTCCTCCGGAACGCGCTCCCCCATTCCACAAGCATGGGAAAGGACCAGGTTTCGCTGCAATTGTTCCAAATCTTCCCTGGAGATCGCTGTGTCGCACAAACTCCCGAAACCCGTGTTTACTCCGTAGATCAAACGGTCGCTTTTTGCCACTTTTTCGTCTAAATAGCTTCTACACTTTAAAATTCCTGCTTTCGCATCTTCGCTGATTGAGATTTTAGCGTTCGATGCCACTATTTCGTCGAGTTTCTCCAGAGAAACCCATTCATTATCTATGATAAAATGGTCCATTTTTGTTTAAGCTTTAAAAAATTGAAGCAATTCGCTTTCGGTCATTGCTTTCTGTTCACCGGATTCCATGTTCTTGATCTGAAGTAACCCTTTGTTCAATTCGTCTTCTCCTATCAATGCTACGAATTTCACCTTGCGGTTATCGGCGTATTTGAATTGTTTCTGCATTTTGACAGCGCTTGGATACACTTCGCAATCTACACCGGTTATGCGCAATTTCTTGGTTAATTTCATGCAATAAGCCGCTTCTTTGTCACCGAAATTAGCGAATAACAAAGTCAAACCTGCATTGGTGTCTTCCGGGTAAAGGTTCAATTCATTCAATACATCGTAGATACGATCAGCCCCGAAAGAAATTCCCACTCCCGACAAACCGGAAAGTCCGAATAAACCTGTCAGGTCATCGTAGCGTCCGCCGCCGCAGATGGAACCCATTTTCACATCGTGCACTTTCACTTCGAAAATTGCTCCGGTGTAGTAGTTCAGTCCGCGGGCAAGTGTTACGTCGAAAAGTACTTCTGCGCGTTCCAACCCAAGTTCTTTGGTTTGGTTCAATACAAACTCCAATTCTTCGATTCCTTTTAAGCCGATTTCAGAGTTTGAAAGAAAGGATTTCATCTGATCCAACCGTTCCTCATTGCTTCCGTTCATTTTAAACAAGGGCGAAATGATTTCGATAGCTTTATCAGAAATGTTCTTTTCTTTCAGTTCCTTCACCACTCCTTCTTCACCGATCTTGTCCAGTTTGTCGATTGCAACCGTGATGTCGATTAACTTATCGCTTTCACCGGAAACCTCAGCAATTCCGGAAAGGATCTTGCGGTTGTTGATCATAATGGTGAAGCCGGGAATCTGCAGGTTTGTCAAAACCTGGTCGAAGATCTGCACGAAATCTACTTCATATAACAAAGAATCCGAACCAACGACATCAGCGTCACACTGGTAAAATTCCTGGTAACGGCCGTGCTGCGGACGATCTGCCCGCCAAACAGGCTGGATCTGGTATCTTTTGAATGGAAATGATAATTCATTTTGATGCTGTACCACGAAACGCGCGAAAGGTACGGTTAAGTCGTAGCGAAGTGATTTTTCAGATATCTTTCCTGTAATTCGAGCCAGTGATTTCCGATCTTCCGATGGGAGTTTATCGAAATCGTTCGATGTTAATTCGCTTGTAACGTCTGCTGCTTCTATTTTGGAAAGATAGTTCCCCGAACGAAGAATCTGAAATATCAATTTATCTCCTTCATCACCATATTTCCCCAATAAAGTGCTGGAAAGTTCGAAGGAAGGTGTTTCAATCGGTGCAAACCCGTAGCTTTTAAATACAGATCGGATCGTGTCGAAAATATACGTACGGCGAGCTACCTCATCTGGTAGAAAATCTCTTGTTCCTTTGGGGATTGCCGGTTTTTGAGCCATTGTGAATTTATTTGGCGCAAAGGTAACAGAAATGGTTCATTTCGACTCTGCTCCGTGACCTTTTTATGTAATTGGGATAATTGCTCTGCTCAGCTACCTTTTAAATAATTTGAACGTAAATAGAAAGGTGGCTGAGCATTGCAAAATCAAGGTATCAATTCCTGTAATTCGAATTTCGGAGCACCTTTGATTCCATTCTCATCGTAATAATCAATGAAACGCAGTTTGTAATAACGGCCCAAAACGGTTTTCACTACAAAGGTACGATTGCTGCTTACTACGTAAGTTCCATTGCCGAAATCGTAGGTTTTCCAGTCGTAACCGATGACGTTGATACGGTCTTCAAATGCTGATTCTACGATATCGGAATGTTTTAACTCTGCAAACGGAAGGGTTACTTCCTGCACTTTCACTCCGAACCGATTGGACAAAACTCCAACTACAGAATACGGTGTGTGCTCGTCGAAAACATGGCAGTAAGCTGTAAACTGTAAATCCCAGGTTCCTTTATCCGGTTCAATATCCTGTATAGAACCACTTCCGGTCATAGAGAAATAGGTAAACCCGGCAGTTGTGGATTTCGGGATCGTAACTGTTTGGATCGAAGAACTGTTCAGGTCTGCAAATTGAATCTGGTATTCATTTGTACTTACGGAAACAACTTTCAGCTTCTTCTTGCCTAAACTTCCTCCCAGAAGTGACGTTCCCAAGTCAATGGCATACACTTTTCCCAAACTTTGCCAGTTGCCGATTGCTGTTGAATCGAGGTTCCCGGTATGATAATCCCATTTATAAGTCAAACCTGCATCTGAAGTCAATGCGTTGATATCTGTTTCATTGGAAAGGGCCGCAGCCATGATCCGTGATTCGTTCAGGAGAATGTGAAAACCGTTATCACCTGATTCAAAAGCCAAATCCCACACTTCGCGGTTATTCTGGCGGATGATGGAATTTGTTTCCAGGTCGTAATAAATCTGGTTGGCATAATTCCCGCCCATGACCACCTGAGTAGTTACTGCATCGGTAGTTGGTTTATCCACCGGAATTTCTTTTTTGAAGCACGCGCCTAAAAGTGGAATGAGCGCAATTAAACCTATTTTTTTCATTGCTTCGATTTTATCAGGTAAGTAATATTCAGGTAGACACTTCTTCCCCAGGCAATTGGAGCTGATCCGCTTGTAGAGGTGTGAGCACCACCGCTTGTACCGCTTCCGGCATTGATATTCGTTACATTCAATAAGTTCTTACCACCTAGTGAAACGCCTAAAGTCTTTTTCAAAAACCATTGCTGCACCTGGAGATCCAACAAGCTGTAATCTGAAATGAATGATTGAGTAATCGATGCATCTTCATTTACAAAATACGCCACTACTTTTCCGGTGTATTTATAGAATGCGCTGAACTTGGTTGTTCCGTTCTTCAGTTGGTAAGAAACGTTGGAAACCAATTCCGGGGAATAAGCAAAGCGACCGTCTGAATAGTTAGAAGCTGTTCCAATATAATTGAACCCGGCGCTGACATTCCACTGCTTCTGCCCCACTTTTACAACTGATTGTAATCCTTTTGCATAGAACTGATCGATGTTGAAATAACTGTAGTTCACTCCGTCCGCAGATTGCGACAAACTGATGCGATTGGAAATATCCTGGTAATAACCGGACAATTCAAATCCGACAGTGAATTTCTTCGGCTCCCAGGCGAAATTATACCAACCCTGAACGTGGTTTGCGATTTCAGGTCTCAAATCCGGATTTCCAAAAATTTTGTGGTTGATATCTACGAATTCCATGTATAATTCCTTAATGGACGGAGAACGAAATCCGGAAGCAATACTTCCGCGGAGAATGTGTTTTTTCTTGCCTAACTTCACATTCAAAGCCGGCATGAATGCTTCTTTGTACAAGGTATTATAGGTAAAACGAATTCCCGGTTTTACGTTCAACCAAGTCCACGGAGCCCAGTTAAATGTTCCGAAAAGTGCATAATCGCCAATCTCTTTTCGCTTGTTCTCAATCCGGTTTCCAAATCCGGTTTCGTAATTGATATCGTAACCGGCTTCGTAATTGAACTTTCTGTCGGGGTGATTTCTGGTCAGAGTTACCCGGTTAAAATACAAAATGAAGCGCGAAGTATCCTGCTCAGACATTGCCAGTAATTTGCGATCCAAAGTGGTTAAATCTGTCAGGTAAGAATTCTTGATGCGTTTGTAATTGGAATAATTCAATTGAACATCCAGTTTCAGGTTTGGTTTCAGCCAGCCAATGACTTCCAGTCCGGCATTCTGACGATTGGTCATGTATTCGTCATCAAAAGCTGAAATTTGGTAAGGCGCACGCGGATAACCACGGTTTATAATTTTCTCACGGAACAAATCCACAGATGGAATCAACTCTACTTTCTTAAATTTTAAAGCATATTTCAATCCGCCTAAATACTGCTCTTTCATTTTCCATTGCTGGAATCTTCCGGAATCTGCCAATTCCTTTTTGGGGAATTCAAGGGCCTTGTCTCCGGGTGTCCAACCGTCGAAAAAGTTACGTGCTCCGTAAGCAGAAATCGAATGGTTCTTCATGCGTGAAGTCACTCCGAGGTTCAGATTGTAATTCCCAACCGTTTCGTAAAATGCTCCTAAGTTTATATCGTAGCCTTTGTTTTTCGGCTTTTTCGTAATCAGGTTAATGGTACCTGCCATGGCGTTACTTCCATAATTGGTACTAAGTGGTCCTTCAACAATTTCCACTCGTTCAATGTTGGACAAATTGATCTGGCTCAAATCAACATTTCCATTCTGGCGACCGATAACCGGAACACCATCTATCAGTATTTTCACTCCTTCACCACCAATTCCAAGCATCGACATTCCGGAGCCCAGGATCTGGTCCTGACTAACACGGATATTCAATTCGTTTTGCAACAAGTCGCGCAGGTTCACAGCTCCTTTTGCTTCGATGGTTGCCCGATCGATCAGTTTTACTTTATTGGTAGAACCGGTCAAAGAACCTGCTCCCAACTGCCCGGTAATCACTACCTCGCCAATATCTTTGGAGTTGGTCCTTAACCGAATTTTGTGGCTCTTTCCTTTAGAAATAGTATCTGTTTCCTGGTGAAAACCGTCCGTACTGACTTTTATGATCACTTGCTGTTCGGCAGCATAAATTGTATTCGGAACCAGCAGAATTCCTTGTTCATCTGACTGAACATAGTTTGTTTTTTTCGCATTCAGTGCCTGAATTGCTACTTGTGCAAACGGCACAGCTGTCCCCGCTTCGTCTTTGATATATAAAGTATCCTGAGCAGTTGCAACACCACTCAGAATACTCATTAAAAGAAGCAAATACGCTTTTTGTTTCATGATTTATAATTCAGCGATCAATTTTCTCCACGATTCCAATTCAGGAATTCCAGGTTTGCGAGCTCCGAAAAGTGTACAGATCAACTCTTTTTTCGCGTTGAATAATTCCAAAGAGGTAACGATACCGTCTTCTGTTGGTTTACGAACGATCCAGGATTCAGCAATTGCATCTTCTTTTGCATGCAGGTTGAAATGTGGGTCCAATACATTGATCCACGGGCCATGCTCGACGATGTTTTTCACTTCACCGGTATGAATTTGGATCATTCCGGCATTTCCAACGAATACCATGATTGAAACCTGCTCTTTTGCAGCTGCTTCCAAGGCCCTGCGCAATGCTTTATTGTCGATTTTCTTTGCATGAGTTTCATCCGGAGCCAGACGCAAAGCCTGTGTTCTTGTCAATTTGTGCTTTTTCAGCAAGCCGAAGAATTCATGTGTATCCTTTAGGTTCAACCAAGCTTCCCGGAATGCTTTCACGTCGATTTCGCTATCCGGCAATTCGGCTGATTCCAATGGCAGTATAGCACCGATCTCCAATTCCGAAGACTGGTTCTCGTCTTTGTATTTCGCTACCAAAGCTTCGTACGCTTCCATATTGCTTTTGGATTCCGTGTAGATCTTGTGTGTTGCAACTCCATCTTTTGTAAAGAACTGCAAGCTGCGACGTGCCTGTTTGCCTTCTCCTTCTGTTACTGCGAAAGCGTAAGCCCATACACTTGGAAAAATACGCAGGTCGATGTCTTTTCCTACAAAAAGAGAAGCGTGCGGCGTAGTACTGAAATTCTCATAAATCCCTTTGCGCTCATGCACTACATCGTCATTTCTCGACAAAGCCATTACAAACCCTAATGATTCAATTTCACCCAGGATTGCTACAAATTCAGGACGTAAGCGAACAGCCGTTGTACCTAGTCCTAAAGCAACTAATTCCGCTTCGGAAGCATTTAAACGCTTCGCATAATCTCTGATTCTCAATTTTGGTTCGCTTTCTTTCAATTGGTCGAAAGCTTCTCTTAATGACAAAGTTGTTTCCATTTTTTGTGTATTTAATTTTATTCTATAATCAGTCACTCTGATTTCTACTTCATTTTATTACTATCCACAAGGCTGGATGAATAAGATATGTGTCTATAAAACACTTCTCCGTCCATTGACCGGATCTGTTCTAATTCTATTTGATAGGTTTCGCTCAACAGTTCCTGGCTCATCACCTCTTGAACTGTTCCATCTTTAATTACTTTTCCTTTTTGCATCAGCAGCACGCGGTCGGCATATTGATAACACAAGTTGATATCGTGCATCACCACGATAACACTTCCGCGCTTGTCGTCTACAAATTTGCGTGCGTATTTCAACAATTCAATCTGGTAACGCACATCCAGGTTGTTCAATGGTTCATCCAGGAATAAATATTTTACCGGTTGAATTTCGCCTTCGCTTTCTAACTGCAAAAGCACTCTTCCAAACTGAACACGTTGTTTCTCACCACCGGAAAGAAAATTAAATTCCAAATCCAAAAGCGGCTGCAGATTCAATTCGTTCACAATCTTTTCAACGACTGTTTTATTAAAGAGATTCTTTGTTTCCGGGTACCGGTAGCGTGCCATTTCCAACACTTCCCGAACGGTAAAACTGGAAGCGATCATGCTTTCCTGGTGCATGTATGCGCGGTATTTTGCTAAATTATCAAGCGTCCATTCTTTGAGTTCTTTCCCATAATAGGAAATCCTTCCCGAGCTTGGTCTCAATCCGTTGGAGAGCAGTTTTACGAGAGTGCTTTTCCCGGCACCATTTGGTCCGAGGATCACAATAAACTCTTCCTGGTCGGTTATGAAATTAACCGGATTCAGGATTTGCTTTCCTTTTACACCAAACGCTATGTTCCTTGCTTCTATCAAACCGAGAATTTACGTTTGTGTTTAAAAATAATGGCGATGAAAACCGGAGTTCCCATGAGCGCGGTAATAATCCCGATTGGCACTTCTGTAGGAGGAAGAATCGTTCGGGAGATCATATCTGCAACGGAAAGCAAAATTGCTCCGAAGAAAGCACTGAATGGCAGTAAGGATTTGTGATTCGGCCCGGCTACAATTCGAATAATATGTGGAACTACCAAGCCGATAAACCCAATTACTCCGGCCATGGAAACTGCCGCACCAACCATGCAGGTGGAACAGATTATTACCGCCAACTTAATGGTTTTTACTTTGTAGCCCATGTATTGCGCATTGCTTTCTCCCAAAGACAAAACATTGAGTGCTTTCGCTTTTGAGAAAATGAATCCCATCGGCACCAGGGTGAAAATAACCAGCAGCCAAACAGAATCGTTGTTTGCCGATCCCAAACTTCCTAGTGTCCAGAAAGTCAAATCACGCAATTCATCATCGGTTGCAAAGTAAGTCAGCAAACCTGTTAAGGAAGCGGTCAAAGCATTCAAAGCAATTCCGGCAAGAATTAAGGTTAATGAGTTGATTTCTCCGTTGCTTAAGGACAACCTGTAAACGATAAATGCTACCAGTGATCCTCCCAGGAAGGCTACGATAGAAAGGGAAAGTCCCTCGTTGAAAAAAATCAACCAGGGAACCAATCCGTTGAACAAAATGAATAGTGATGCAAATAGCGAGGCACCCGTTGAGATTCCAATTAAGGCGGAATCGACCAAAGGGTTTCTGAAAATTCCCTGTAATGCTGCACCTGAGACGGCTAGTCCTGCACCTATTAAGCAAGAATAAACGGCTCTTGGAAATCGAATATTGTAAACAACCTGGTATTCGATATCCGTTATTTTTAAGTCGGTTTGAAAGCCGATCTTTTCAATCAAACTGCCAAAGACATGGGAAATTGGGACATTAACGTTTCCTACTGACAGGTTTACCACAAAGCAAACTATCAATAAAACCACTAACGAAAGACCTATTATCCCTTGTCTTGACATATTACTTTTTGTTCCAAAAAGTTCAAGGTTCAAAAGTTCCAAAGTTCAATGTTTGGGACTATCTGAACCCTTTGAACTATTTAACTTTCGCAAATTCTTTATTTAATTCCGTAAGTGCCTTAGCTACTCTTGGACCAAATCCACTAAGCATTTGTCCATCCATCTGTATCAATGCTTTGTTCTTACCCGCGTTTGTTGTGCTCACACCCGGAACATTGAAAATTCCGTCAGGTCCCAAACTTTGAGCTCCTGAAGTAAACATCAAAATCACATCCGGATTTGCAGCAATAACAGACTCGCTTGTCAAAGGTTTGAAATCAACAAATCCTTTTCCTGCATTTTCTCCACCGGCTAAAACAATCATTTTCTCAAGCGGTGTTTTTTCCCCGGCAACCATTAGAGTTCCGGCACCTCTGGCATAAACGAACAATACTTTTGGCTTTTTATCCAGCTTAGCAAGTCCTTTGATATCCGCATCAATCTTTGCAACTACTTTTTCCGCAGCTTCAGATTTGCCCAACCACTTAGCAACCTCTTTTACTAAAGACTTTGCTTCATCTACACTGTTCGGGTGTTTGAAAGTAACCAGTTCGATTTTTGCCTGCTCCAGTTTTGATTTCAAATCCGGTGAAACCTCATCTTCCAATAGTACAACATGGGAAGGATTCAGAGCCAATAAACTCTCAACCGACAATTTACGTACATGACCTAAATTCGTCAATTTCTCAGCTGCAGCAGGATATGTGCTGGTTACGTCAACGCCAATGAGTTCCTTTTGAGAACCCACTGCGTAGATGATTTCTGTTACCGAACCATTTAGAGAAACGATTCGTTTTTCTTCGACCTTTTCTTCTTTCTTCGCCTCTGATTTCGCACCTGAATTACAAGCAGTAGTCAGTGTTAAAAGAGCAAGGAATAAAAAACATGTTTTTTTCATCTTATTGTTTAATCAAAAGATTAGTGTTGTATAACCAAACGTTGAGTTGATGTTGCAGCTCCGTTAGAAACCTGAACCAGGTAAACTCCGTTTGTGAAATCTGCCGTTGAAATGTTCATTGCTTCCAATGCATTGGATGTTGCAGTATTTTCAAATACTACCTGACCTGCCATGTTCAATACCTTCACTGCTGCATTTGATTTAGAATCAATCAGTATAGTTACGCTGTTTACTGCAGGGTTCGGGAAGATTCCGGAAACCAATTGGTTGTTCTCAGCAATGCTCAAGCTCGCTACTTTTTCTTTTTTGAAGTTTGTTTTCCCTAAAGAACTTCCGGTGAAACCTGTCATGATCAATCTCCAGTAATCTCCGTCTTTGTCTTTAACAAAGTAAACCAACGAATCTGCGATTATGTAAGATCCTGAATATGTTTTCCAGTCGTAACCGATTGTATTGATGTCTTCAGAGTAAGCTGCAGTTTCGAAAGACATATCTGTTTCCGGGTTATTTACAGGGTGAACCTCAGCTACCTCTACTCCAACATTGTGTAAAACACCTGTTACCGTATTATATGGATAAGGTAATCCGCTAGCTATGTACTGTGTGAACAGCAAGTCCCAGGAAGCAGATGCAGGCTCTCTATCAATTACAGCACCACCTACTGGCAAGTAAACAAAGTTTTTTGTACTATATGGCGCGATCGCTACTGTTGAAGAACCTGTTCCGCTATGATCTGCATTGGAATACTCAATCGTATAAGACATATCAGAGAATGCCATAGAAACAGTGAATAATTTTACTGAGCCATTGGTATATTTTAACGCAAATACACGTCTTGCTGCGAATCCTGTATGGCCTACACCATCATACAATCCCCATCCGTAATCAGGATGAGCAACACCCGGTACGTTCAATGCACCTTCTCCCCAAGTTACATCTGAGTTATAAAGCGGTGTCCAGGAAGACATCCCAGTCGTATCTGCCGTTGCCAGATCAGTACCGTCAGAACCAGGAACAGCATAAATCATCCCGACTTTGCTATTAAAAAGAATAGAAGAAGCCAAAGGACTTGTAGGGTTAATTGTTGTAGCAAGAGCTAAATCCCAGTTATTTGCCGCCTGAGCCGTTCCCTGCTCGTCGTTCTCTAAGCTGTACCAAATGTTGTTTGCATATCCTGCACCCATAGAAACTGAGTCGTTTACCAGCTGTGCATTAGAAAATCCGGCAAAAGCCAGGAATGATAGAAGTAATCCTTTTTTCATGTGTTCTATTTAATTTAAGTTGTATTTACTTTTAATTGTTACCGATCTAATTTTTAATGATTCTAAATAACATTTGCAAAAGTAGGCTCTAAATGCAGTGGGTGCAATCGCCAAAATGAGCGGAAAAAAATACCCTTTATAGGGTAGTTCTACTTTTTGAATACCTGATTTTCCATTTCAAACAGCAAGAGTTCGGAAAGGGATTTCACCTTTAATTTCTTGAAACAATTCTTGCGGTGGGTTTGCACTGTATGTGGACTTAGTCCTAATTCTCTGCTGATCTCTACGGTCGACTTCCCATTCAGCAAGGATTCAACGATTTCTATTTCACGTCTGGTGAGACTGAATTGCGTAGGTGAAGTAATTTCTTCCTCCTGATTCAGGATCTTATTCCAAACCAATTCGCAATAGTAATTCTGGTTGTGAAGGATCTTCTGGAATGCTTCTTTCAATTCACTGAGTGTACAATTTATATCAATGAAACCTGAAACGCCATAGGAAACCAATTTCGGAAGATTGGATACATCTCCGTTTATGATCAGTACAATTTTCACCAAGCCTGAATCTTCCGGAATTTCTTTTAAATTGTTTTCTATTTCGGGGTAGTTATCGGTGAAATTGTAAACTACTACCTGTTTATTATCCGAAAGGACCTGTTCTACTTTTGGATTCCCGGAATGCCATTCAACCAGTACTTCTCCAAGAATAGTTTGTACTAATTCTTTGAATCCGAGACTGATCAACTGATTGCGGCTATCTAAATACAAGTTCATGCTGTGTAGAATAATTCTAAATAGCAAAATTGCCTCCTTATGACTGATAATGCAATACCATAAAAAGGTTAATTCATTTAGAACGTCTCATAAAATACTGCTCTTATTCTTATCAGATCAAGGTATTTTATATTAACATTTAAGATCTTTATATTTGAACAACAAAACATTCAAATGAAAAAGATTATTCCTTTTGTTAGCGTCTTTATAATCGGGTTATCCTGCACACAAAACGAAATTGATTGCATTAGACCCTATACTCAAAAAGAACTCAGATTCATATCGGATTTTAGCACTAAGGGTTTGAAAGTTGAGTTAGATCGATTTAACTACAGTTATTCAGGGGACAGTATGGATGTTTGTGCCAGGTATTTGACTGACTCGTATGTTATCCGAATTGAAAATGAATCAATGAATGCCATTTTGGATATCGATTCTATGCAGTTGAGGACAAGAGAAGTAGCATCTAAATTTTATCGAGAAATCATTGAAGATTCAATATTAATATACACTTCCGAAGTTGTCGTACATATTTCAACAAAAACTCTTACTAAAAAACTCAATCCTAAAGATGCAAAATCAGCAAGTTATACAAGTTCTTCATACTATGAAGCAACGTTTAGAAAAGAAGATTTAGAAAGCTACTGTGGATTTCAAGTGATTGAACACAATAATAAAACCATCCGGAAAAAAGTAGAAAGAACAGCTCTCTTACCGCTGTTTTCTGAAATCAAAAGTAATTAAAGAAAGAGGAGGAATTTAAAATCCCTCCTCTGAACTTCATTAGCCATTATTCACAATAATACTCATCCCCTTTTCCAGTTGAGTCAGTGTTTTTCACAAATGATTTATCTTTTCCTCTTTTCAAGAAGTTCCAGCCAAATTCCCCGCAAGGGAATTTTATCGTAAAGATTGTCTTTCCTGATGAAACCTTGGTAGAAACCAAGGATCCTTTTTCAAGCTCTTTCAATGCATCAAATGTTCCTTTGTCCCATTTCGTATATGCATGATAATTGTATTCTTCTTGAGCCTGTTTTCTCTTTACTGGATCTTTTATATTTCCAAATTTGAGCATTTGATCTCCATCAACATTTATTTCTCCATAAACGTCAACACCAGGAATCATTCGTTCGTCACCTTCAGAAAAAGGATCAGCTTTAGCTAATTTTTCCCCCAATGAGCAATCTTTAGGACTAATAGCATATAATGTGTAATCCTGATCAACTCCTAGCTGAACTCTTTTAATATCCTTACCCTTATCACAAATTGAAATGTCGCTGGCATCCGCAGCTGAAAGATGAACCACCTTTTCTATTCGTTTTGGATCAACCCCTGCCTCTATCAATCCTTCAATTAATCCTTCGGCATACGCAGCCCCCATACTATGAGTTAAGATTTTAATTGTTTCTTTATCTCCAGCAGTTTTTAAATATTCTTTGATTGTTTCAGCTGTTGCAAGCCCAGCGGCTTTTCCAATTGCCTGTCTTTCCCATGCTTGGGATAATCCATACTCTCCATGAGACCCGTCAAGGAATACATGCTTATCGTCTCCACCAAAATACTCCTGAGCGGCAGATTTAAATTCAGGTGTCCAATAATCTGCTCCAGGCTTAGATGCTTCTTTGCCGGTAGCTACTTTTCCACCTGTAAATCCATTCACAAAAATAATCAGATTTCCATCTGGGTCTTTCGCTGCAATTGGAGTATTCCCCGCATAACAGTATGGAGTCATGGATGGATACATTGATTTTAATGGATCCAAAGATAGCCAACGCCCTAAACGCGGATCATATTGTCTGTCCCCAAAATCATAACTATTCCCAGGACCTTTGGTTTCCGGATCAGATTCTTTTCCAGTATATCCATAACGGTAATCTCCGTAGTTCGTACTTCTTCCAAGGATCTGCATACCGAATGGATAGTAATCGCTCGTCATCTTCAGAGTTGCTTCGTAGATATGGTCTTCAGCCAGTTCTACCTGATCCAGGTAATAAATTGCCGTACTTCCCGTCACCCGCGAAATAGTTACCGTTGTACTGGATCCGGCAGTAAACAAGAAGGTATTCTGCTGGTTGTCTAACAAAGTAGGGGTTCCAGCCATACCCGAAATAGCTACTTTTAAGTCAGAACCAGTTCCTTTCAGTGTTCTTATTCTCACTATATAACGTTTACCGCTATTTGTTGTAAAAGTCTTGCTTACATAATTAGTAGCAGAACTTGGAGTGATCTGCAAAGTATTCGCACCAACCGTATAGGTAACATTGAATCCTCCCCAGCTATTTGTACTGGAAGTGAAGGTGTTTTGTTGGAAACCGCTTCTGTGCATTTTTCGGTCATTTACCACCGCATTCACGTTCCCCAGGTAATTCGCAATTTCATAGCGCATCTCACCGCTATTATGTGTTGTTAAATTACCAGGTGTATAAGCTACTGCTACGTTATTCCATAAAGAAACCGGGTGCTCGATTATTCCAAGGCGGGATGCACCGTAAAGATGCAGTTCGTTCAAATCTGCTTTCTGGATTGTGGTACCAAGTACCAGATCATAAACACCTAGTAATTGCCCACCTGCATCGTAACTATAATAACTGTACTTCCAGGTATTACTTGGCTGTACCACATTGGAAATACGTGGTTTTTCAATCTTCAACACACGCTGACCGAACGGGTTATAGACAAATTCCATCTGCGGTGCATTCGGTTTTATATTATTTCGCTCGATTTTTTGCACTTTCCTATCCCCGGAGCGCCAGGTAATGGTCTGAATCCCTTCAGAAACGTCGGAAGTCAGCTGTCCGATCGCATCGTATCCGTAATTTCCTGTGGACTGTCCATTTTTGATATCATCCAGTACAGAGGTTGTTACCCCATCCGTTACATAATCCAACCGGTTCCACGGTTTTCCTCCGGGACCTGTATTATAGCCATTGTAGGTGAAATTATCCATCGCCAGCTGAGTAGAAGGACCATTTCTCAGTAAGGTCTTCAAGTTCCCGTTCCGGTCATAGGAATAGGTGCTTTTGTACTCCTGTGAAAGTGATCCGGAAGTCCAGTTGTTATTCGCCGCTAAACCTGCCGTGTTGTAATAGGCATCCATACTCAAAAGTCGATTTAACTGATCGTATTTATAGGCACTTCCCATCGTCGGCATTCCCACAATGGAAGAAACCAAACTGCGAATATTCCCATTGTATAACCCCGGAGCGCCTGCTCCGAAACTTCCAATGGAATAATCTGCTTCAAAACCGGTACTCCCCGCAATGGCTTTGTAATCATTGGCAAAATATCCCAGCGTATAAGCCGAAACATCTATAGCATTTTCCAGGTGTTCCTGGTTGTTTGCACTCAAATACCCTAAAGTCCCATCTTTACCGACATCACGTGTGTTGTCAAGAGTAGAGGAATTCATCCCCTTGATCCAGCCATTGATGGTATACACATAATCCATTGACTGTACCTTGTTCTGACCAAGCTCTACTCGGGCAAGCGGGCCGAAATCGTAATAGTAATATTTCGCATGACGGTCACTGTGCACTTTGTCCGTTGAGGAAGAAGCCTCACGCAAACGGTTCAATTTATCGTACTTGTACGTATGCGTGATCTGATCAGCTTTATCTTTCTGGTAAAAAACCTTATTTACGTTCCCGCTCACCAGTTCATATTCGTATTGAGTGGATTTATCGGTTTGTCCCACCACAGCCAGCATAGGTACATCTTGGATCTGTTCTTTTACATTTCCATGAATGTCGTATGAATAATGGATTGCCGTTTCATATCCAGTGAGCCAGTTTGTAGCCCCGGAAACTGTCGGAAAATACAAAACACTGGCTACACGCAAACGCAGATTGTCCTGTGTTCCAGTTGCAAATTTAGCCTGAACAGCAACACTCAATGTTTTGTCG
Organism: uncultured Fluviicola sp.; assembly: GCA_965650365.1. GTDB lineage: Bacteria > Bacteroidota > Bacteroidia > Flavobacteriales_D > Crocinitomicaceae > Fluviicola. The sequence goes on from CBFGOJ010000031.1 coordinate 33,365, forward strand.
TATCGGGTGGATGTCACTTCTGAACGTGTCCCGGAAGTAACCCATGCTGTGAAGGCAGTTCCATAATCATTCACTTTGAGTTCAGTTGTTTCATTCGGAGGTAAAGCCTTTACTGTTTGTCCCGTTTGAATAAGCCTTCCCTGCGCATCAAAAAGCACATACGAGTATTTGTTTTGAGCAGCCTGTGCCGGATTCTGAGAAGCAACCAAACGGCCATAACGGTCATACCAAAATTTAGATTCTCCAAGCAATGCCGGGTTTGCAGCATTTCGCTGGTCCGGGTTGGTGGTACTTACCAATTGGTCGTAAGAGTTATAATTATAGGTGGTCACATAATCATTCACCGGCTTGGTTGTACCTGCAACAACTGCAGGATAAGTACCCGAACTGTTTACTCCGTTACGAGCGGTATTAATCGCTGTATTATTTGCCGAAGCTAATGTATGTACTCCCTCAGGTGCGACTGTTTTTGCAAGGTTCCCTGCCTGATCGTAATAGAACAGGGTAAACTGATATTGTGTGAATCCTCCCAGCAATGCCTCATGTTCGGTTTGGAACGCTGCCCCACATTTTGTTTTGTAATCTTCTATGAAAGCCAGGCGAGCGCCCACAATCATCTGCTCGTAATCTTCAAACGCCGAACTGATCAAATGATCCAATTCCGGCTGGTAACAATCCACATGCTCTACTGCAAACGGATCGTAACACAAGGTCTCATTATTGGAGCTGCAAATACAATTACGTATGGCCATACAAGAAGAAGTTCCCGTTAAATCTGCATATTTTTTCAGACCGCACTCATAATAAGAAACCGTGCAGGTGAAATCATTGTGCGGGCCACATCCCTCACCTGGAACATCAAAGTCTTCAAAATAAACAATGTCTTCAAAACCAAATGTTGCACCCACAGGCAAAGTAAGCGTAAAATTGCAGGAAGAATAACCCGAACCCGTATAGTTCAAATTCAGCGTGCTTCCTGAAATACTTGAATTCAATATATTTCCTTGTCCGTTAGCTTTCAGTTCCCCTTCTGAATACACAATATTCTGAGTGGTTAAATCCATGTTGGAGACAGCTGTAGTCAACTGGCCTCTCATAGCCAGTACGCTCATTTGCAACATCCATTCGCTCATCAAAGGGTTATCCTTGCAATAAGGATTATCTGATGTAGCATGGCAACGGCTGATAAAATCCATGTAATCAGATGCATTCAGCTTAAATCCATAGGTGCTGTTAAAATAATTTGTTAGTACCACCTGGTAATTTGGGGATTGCTGCAGACCCTGTAAATCAGAAACATCATTCAATCGAACAACCAGTGCCGTTATTCCGGCATCTAACTGGGTGCAATCAACGCAGTTAACATTATTACATGATACATTGGCCGGAATCTTAACACCAGTAGATATTAATGACGCATTGGCATTATTTAGCCAAACTCCATTAACCTTGAACCTCTTACAAGTACATAAAATCTCATCTACATCTTCAAGGAAAATACCTGTCTGTAAATTGATCCATTCTTCCAGGTTATCAATTCCTGCCGGAACGCTTCCGTTCACAAGTGCCTGATCATACCCCTGTTGATGCCCCATGTAAAAATTGCAACCACAAGTATCAACAACAGACAAAATTTCTTCCGAACCACCCGTAGCAATATTTTCATAAGGCCCTGGTTCGGAAATCAATAAATCACTGCATAAAGAGGTCTCAAATCCACTCCCAAGGTGATGCATCAATACATCATTAATTGTCAAAAAAGCAGAACCTGCCGGAGCTGTACTTGACCCCATAGGATGCTCTGTGGTGCAACCCGCCATACACAGCTCAACCAAATCTTCTTTTAATTGAATGACGTTTACACTGTGTCCGGCAAAATTACAACCTGCTAAATCTGCAATCCATTGGTCAGCAAATTCGTCACAAGAGATTTGGCAGTTTTCCTGCACCATATCATTGTATACATCAACCGGGTTCGCCGCATTAATTATCGGAGAATACATCAGTGTATTGACAAAATTCGGGACTTTCCCGGCAAGCAAGGCATTGGCCCCGCTGCAAGTACTCGGATTGACTCCGATACACGCGCTTGCAGGACAATTCGTATGCGCATATGCCTGCTGTGCCAGCATGACGTATTTCGTTTTCAAATCCATGTACAGGTCCCGGAAAGTAAGCCAGATTTTGTCATTTTTACAGGGATCACATTTATCGATACAAGTAAGCGGATTAACATTCGGGCCGCAATCGTTGACTACATACATCACATATTGCCAGATTGAAAGCGTCATATTTGACCCTCCCCATGTTGATCCGTCAATTGTAATGTAATTCTGCATGGCTGCAGCTATCTGGGTTTTATAGGTGGCATTGGCAGGGTTTGAAAAGAAAGGGTCTAAAGCAGCCGTGTGCGTTTCAAGGTCTGTTTGAAAAGTTTTACAAGTAGATCGTGCCGAACCATTCCCGGTCACTTCCACGATCGGTTCAAAGTAATTCCCATCTATTGCTAAATCGTACTCTATAATATCCATCATGGCAGCATCATAGCTTTGGGAAGCACCGTTTGAAAGGCAGTACTGCAAATGACAATACTCCGGATGATAAGGTAAAAACAATTCAGCCCATTCATCCCGGAAGTTGGTGACGAAATAACTCAATCCCTGGGTTGTAACTGTTGAAGTTACGTTAACACCCAGTTCATTCAGGTAGGGAGAAGGTGGATTTTGCCAATCTATCGTTCCTGTATAAGCGTTGGATGAAGCCGGATTCAAAATCGACCATACATCAGGAGCTGTGTAAACTCCGCCCGTAAGTATGTATTTCGCATATTGACCTCCAGGACGTAAATCGGAAAGCATAGCGTCCTTAAAATTGTCACACGGCCCAACCGAATCATTCTCTTCCGGGACCACCGGTTCACAATTTTCAAACGGTTCATTCACATAAGCTGTATTGAAAAAACTGCTCAAGGGCTCAAGACATGTATTATTTTCCAGGTACAGACACCAGTATTCATCGATAGAAGCCTGGTTTACCGTTAGTTTTTTCTTAATTCGGTATGTCTGCTGAGTTAAAGGAAGGGTGATTGACAGATCATCAAATCCACCCCCATTGCACAACAAATCAAACTCACCACCCGGAATTAGTGCTGTATGTTCATACACCACATTGGAACACTCATCTAAAATCTCGATCTCTAAATCATATACACAATCAAAACAGATCCCGGATGGTAAACAAGCACTTTGATATTGACTTGGGGTAAATCCATACTCAAAAGTATAATCCCCGGCACTCGCAATGAATTTGGTGAAATCGACTTGTGCAGAAGGAAGTGTATAATCAGAAGTCTGAGGCCCACCTAGTGATAGAATTTGGTAACTGTCCAAAACAATCACATTGTCATCCAATGGATTCACATTTGCAGGACACTCACCCTCAAGGTACGATGCTATGACTCTACCCGACATGTCCAGATACCGAATAAAAACCTGGCCATTCGGATCAATCGTCGTCACTTTTTGGTAATTGTCTTTATCTCCGACCTCCACACCGAATAATTTATTTAATTCTTCCTGCAAAGGCGACTCATAAACAAATTTGGTTTCTTTCCCGCTTCCCATTCTCACATTTGTTCCTGCTGAGCTAACGCGACTTATCCTTTCTGTTAAATCGTTCAGATACGTAATACGGGAAAAAGGAAACGTTTCCGCATCAGGGGTCATTTTATTGGAGCCATCCTGGTTCGTATTAGAAGTCGAATAATATCTCCCGGACCCACTGGTTGGTGCAAAACCTATAGAAGTAGGTGGACACCCAGTAGCCAAAGCATTGAAATATTTTGATTTATAACTTGGATAAAGCCCCTCATCCGGATCAGTCAGGTTAGCTCTGTTGAAATCTTTAAAGTGCCTTAAATAATCATTTGAAACAGGTGTAGGTAAGGAATTAATAGCCAATCTTCCTAATTCGTCATAATAAAAATTCGATACAACCACCTGGCCATTCTCCTGATTCAATCCTACCTGCTGCCTTCCTTTTCCTATTCCATCACTGAATAAAACTGTTTCCATGCGCTTGCTCCCTTCACTAAAACGAACTTGATGAGACCAATTCATTTGGGCATCATACTCCGTATTTATATCCAGGTAATTGTTAGGGTATGAAGAAATTAACCCTGCAACGGTTCCACTTTCAATCACATTCCAAACCCCGTTATCTCTTTCGGAAAAGTTAGATCCTTTTTTTCCGACAGCACGTATTCGGTACAGGAAGTATCCTTTGTCAAAAATCTTGGGAAGCTTGTAGTAGGTATTCGTAACATCTACACGTGTAGAATTCAGGTAAAAATTATAGTTCAGCTGATTTGCAGGAATATAAACCCCATTGGTCAAGGTGTATTTATTGACATGGACATATTCAAGCTCATAGAATTCTGCACCCGGAACTACATTCCAGGTAATTTGAAGATCATTCGAAGCAACCGTACTAATAGCGGAAGTTATAGCTGTTTGATTATTAAATGCATAATAACGCTCTACATTAATTCCCGTTTCCAGGTAAATATACTCCTTGTTATAGAAACTACTTCCCGACATGGACAATATTTTCACCTTCACAAAGTGTGCATTGGAAAATATGTATGTATTCAAGTCTGAAATCGTCGTATTCCCATTGACATCGTGGATCACCGTAAGGGTTTGAGTGGTACTCCCGGGTGTATACAAACCGCTTGAACTCCAGGTTTGATAATCGATCTGAACCTGAACAGTGGCGGTAAACGAAGCCGTTTGAACGAAGTCAGATCTGACTCCCAAACGTACATAGTTGGATACTTTTTGGTTTGTGAACAATGTATGCCAATTGGCAGTATTAAGCATGTCCCAATAATGAGAATCATACGTACTGTAAGTTCCATTGACAACAAACGAATTCCCTTCCAGGCGGTTCACATAACTCTCCTGCCCGCCGAACACGAAGCTCAGCGAAAAAAAGGCTATTAATAGCATTAATAAACACGTTTTCATATTGATCTGGTTGATTAAGTGTTAGTCGTTAAATTTCAGTTTTCCTCCCTGCTCCGTTTCCGTTATTGTTTTGATACCTTCTTCCGTTTCAACTTTGACACGAACCAATTCCAGGTTCTCGTCGTAATTATAGAAAGTGGTATAATTATACCCATCGTGTGTCGCAAGAGGTAAGAGTGTTACCGGGTCATAAACTACAGTTGTCATGCTTGCCAGGAACGGATGCACCCGGATATCATCAAAGTAAATTGCGGAAGAGCCTGTATTGCTAAGAGAAATCGAAATATCAGAATACCCGGAAGGGATGTTGAATGGAACAGATTCCATCCGTATCCATCCGTCGATTTCCTTAGCTGTAGGCAAAATTGTCACCATGATCGGTGTACCTCCACCTGTAATATTCACAACTATTTGACCTGAAGAGGTACCCTTTTTCAACCATCCGCCAACAATATATTCCTTACCGGGAGTAGGTTTGAATGGAGGGATACAAACACAGCTGTTTACAACAAACACATCATTGACCAATCCATTGGGCTGGGCATTACACGATGGAGAAATCTTTTTAGACAAAACAGCATTTGCCCCACCATTGATCCTTAAGGAGTACAACCCACTGTGTTTTTGTTCAGTACTCTGAATCACATTCGCATTTAATGCAGATAAAAAGCTGAAATGATAATTTGCTACATCAACGACCGGTCCACCTAATTGATAGTAACCATAATCCTCAAAACCATCAAAACCGATATCCTGTTTGTACGCATTAACTGCTGTAGCAACAGGCATTAATTCCAGCTTATTGCTATATCCGAGCATCATTGCAAAGGGAATGTTCAACTGATCAACTCCTTCCTGGGGAACCCCATATTCATTTGTCAATCGGTTTTCGCCCATCCGGCGCCATTTTTGAAGGCTCGCCAATACAGTCCATTTTTTAGTTACCGCATCCAGGGAGTAATACGGAGTGTAATCCGAATAAGCACCATCAAAACGAATTCCATGAGGATGTGAATTGTTGATTCGCTCACTTTGCCATGCCAATCTGGAATCCAAAATTAAATCCCCGATAACACCGAACTTGAACGGATTGATCGTAGAGGAAAGCGCCACCTGGTTATTTAATTCTTTATCTACCGGAGGTGTTCCACATCTTACATTGTGCTTATCTCTATAAGTAATTGCAGAAGCATTTAATATTTCAGAAACCGGGAAAACAAAAGAGGTGGTTGGAATAATAGAAATCGCTTTTTTGGTGACCACATTCTGAATCGTTTCAGATAAGCGGTTAGTTCTGTTTGTTCTGGCCAACCGTATAGTATAAGTTCCGCTCGTTGCAGAAAAAGCTGTTCCTGAAGGAGTAATCAATTTCACTACAGTTTTGCTGGTAGACATTATCACTGCATCCATGGTGATTAACGGAGTTGCTACATTGGCCAGCACTACAGCATCTCCCGGTGCAAACAATTCTTCCAGGTCATTAATTCCAATGGTCGTAAAGGTGTTTGCTGAAAGACTGCCCGTATAACTTGTAATGGTAGTGGCATTGCTTATTTCTCTTAATCCTGAATGATACCAGTGTGATGGATATGAGAACTGGTAAAGACGGTCATTGAACTCGTCCTCAAAACTCGAAGCAATGACTGCTCCCGAATATTTATCATAAATCTGGTTCTCAGCCACATTATGAGAGTTCATATACGTGGTCTCAACACTTTTTACACGCGCGTAATAATTCAAATGTTTTACAAGAGAGTACGAGTAAAATGCCCGGTCGCTGTTGTTCCATGTATAATATGGAGAAAATGAAACAGATGGAGGAATAATCGTAATCCCTACACCCAGACCTCCAATATGGAAACTGGAAAAATTCTCCACTGCCCGTTGCTCCGTATGGATATCATACTCTACTGAAGTTCGGTAGTTCGCTAAATCTCCCTTTCTATCAAGCATCGGGATTGTTTCATACTTCCCATAATAAGTATACTTGGTAGAAGCTTGCAAATATCCGTCGCCATCATACGTGGAGGATTCAATTGGTTTACCATGAAAATCATTGGTGAGAACCAGAAAACCTTCTGTGAATCCAAAAAAATCAAGGCCCTTTGCTCCTAAAAATTTCGTAATACTCTTTTTATTGGTGTATTTGGCGTGATGGCCCTCACCCAATTCGGTTGCATCCTCAAATGTGCTGTACTCATGTTCTTTATAAGTGTGAAATTTAGCAACTGACTTCCCTTTACTGGTTTGTCCGCTAAATGTTACTACTACTTCCGAATAACCCACACTAGCAGTTGGATAAAGTGTCGAAAATATCGGACGGGGATGGAATTTGTTCTCGTCTACAAACTTCTTGCGCTCGTTGACATAAGTATCCCAGTAATAATGGACATTTTCATCCATAATTTTCATTGGCTCAAACGTGGCTACACCATTACTTTTTCCCTGTCTTCTGCTTCCTCCATAAGCATAGTCCCAGGAATAAATACTTTCATACTCCTCCGAAATCGCATTCCAGTTATCGGAATAGGTAATATTGGTTACACAGGCATTTCCGCCCAACTTTCTATCATCCGCTTCATACAGCTTAACCAAAGACTTGGAAGGGTATAGCTTACCTGCATAATTCGCATCCTCAATCATGTACTTATAAATCAATGTACCAAACAAGACCCGTTTATCGATATTGGCATCAATATCCGAATCACACGTAGCACAAGCTCCATAGATCTTATCCGGAAGATTTTGACGGGCATAATCCAATGCAATACGCTGAATGGGATGGATCAAAGTTCCGTGATCTGACCATTTTTTGGCTCTTTTATCATTGGATTCCATCTCTGAAACATCGTATAACTCCAAGACCGCGTAACCATACTGTCTGGTTCCGTCAACACCCGCCGGCATGGCTCCAAATACATTATTCTGATTGTCAAGCGGAACAAACATCGGGATCAGCTCTTCCACTCCCGGTTTAATCAACACTTTCGCTTTGATAAACAATTCTGTTAATTGAGTGCCATTATAAGGATCTTTAAAATATTGGTCACGGATCAGGTCATCTGCATCCGTTTGGGCAAGACCTGAAGCCAAAGGTCGGTCCAGCTTAAAAACAATCACGTTTCTGTATTGAACCATATTTCCGATTAACTTTCTGAATTCATCTGACAGCCCCGAAGCCCCATTCCAGGAACCTGAACCTAATAAGGGATACAATTCTTGTTCGGTCATCATGCCCTCCATTGTAAAATGACGCATGGCACGCTTTTCCTGAACATAGGAATAATGATCACTATCATAAGAAATGGTAAGGCTACCTCCCGTTGGAAGATGTACTTTTTTCAGTTTCCAGGAAGAACCCCGCTCTACAGATTCAACTTCAGGATCACTGTATTTATTATGGGTATAAGGATAAAGATCATTTGGAAGCGCAGCATTATTCAACTGATAACAGCCCCAGCCATCAACGTTCTGGTAACTAAAACTCGGATTGTATTCCGAATAATCAAAATCATAACTGCTCAGGGCTCCTTCCTGGGACTTACCTCCCATTATACGGATTTTTTTTAAGGTCAACTTACCAGATTCCGCTGAGTTTCCACCATACGTTTCCTGGTTGGATGGGTTATTTAAACAAAGAGAGTAATTGTACTCAAACAACACGGTTTGTAAAGCTGTTGCATTATTGCCATTGTTGAGAAAATCATTGCGGTTATATAAGATGATCTTATCCAACTTTTGTAACTTCTTCAATGATGCGTTTGAAGGATTTATTAGCCCGTTCTCATCTGCCTGGTGACCGTCTTTACGATCACTTAAAATAAATACGGCAATTAAGTTTTTTCCTTCAACACTATGTGCGTACCACAATTCCTTTTCTCCGAATGAATAATTACCTACATCATCCAGGTTGGTTCCCAAAAATCCGGGATTGTGATAAGCTATCGGAGTGGAGCCAGCGGATACCGATCCACTCACAGGAATTCGCCATTTATAACTGTCCGTGATCTGCCTGTAATTGATCTTATGATAGCTTCCAACATCATCCAAACTAGGTCCGTCACTGGTTCTGTCAACGTAATCCGGGCCAAGCACCTGGGTCAGCAGGAACGAATGAGCGAATGCAGGCATCGTTGTTTTGTTGTAATAGTTAGACCTCCCACGTGTGTTTCCAGTGGAATTATCAGCAAAAGCCCCACTGGAATTATAACTTACCACATTTCCGGAGGTAGATAATCCGCCGCTTGAGAAAGAAACTTCTGAATAGCTTTTATTATAAGCCGGAACTCCGTAAACATTCTTCACACCAGATTCATCGATGATCTCAACTTCCGAAATATGATTTGCTTTTTTGTAACCTGATATGCGTGGAAGTGAATTATGAGCGATATTAACCGTCGATGGATAGTTCTGAATGGAAGTCACGCTGGAACTTGCAGTGATAGGATTGATTGCCGTAGCTCTTATCGGTTTTTTATTCAAGGAATTCAAAGTATTACTGACTACAGGAGTGCCATTCAGATCGGCCCCAACATTGATCGATTTCCCGGCCTCGGCAACATTAAAAGAGGAAAGACTGTTTCCACCCATATAAGACCAGGCTCCCATTTCAGTTGGAGTGGATTCTCCCAAAGTCTTGAAATAGGTCGTATTGTCAAATGAATTTCCCTGATTTTGAGCGGTAAACTTTAGCAATGCTGCATTAGTCCCGTGATCCCAATCGGTATTATACTCTGTTTCCACCTCCTGCTTACCCAATCCTAAACCAATTTGAATTTTAAGCCCGTTCTTCCACAAGACCCCAATACTCAAATTCACCACATCAGGCGAGAGGACAGTTCCTAAAATATCGGCTAGGATATCGGGTATTTTCTCATAAAACTCAGACAATTCCGCATCCGATAGACTATTGTGTTGTGAAATTACAGCAGGATCAAAATAAGTTCCAAAATCTGTCCGGTTGGCACGGAAAGAGCCCTGTTGAGTTGGAGAGCTGTAATAGAACAAATCAAAGGTTTGAAAAGAACCAGGCAAATGTTTCATCTCTTCGGAATATTCCTGATCATTTGTACGCTGATAATCCATCAATACCATCGAACCGCTTGGAAAACTGTAACGTTTTCCATTATGAAGATAACCCAATGCAGGCTGCTGGTATTCTGTGCCGTTATAATCTACCGAACTTTTATTGTTGTATTTCTGACCTAAATAACCTGCCTGAACAGTTATTCCGGCTGAAACAGCAACAAAAGCATCAAAATTGAATTGAAAACTACTCGACGTATTTCCCATGGATATACCCGGAATAACCGTTTGAGTGCCATAAGGTGCCGATGCTACATGTGAAATGGATGCTGAATGTGAGTTCAGCTTTCCTCCTAAATTAAATCCAGTGGTCCAATCTGTTAATCCCTCTCTGGAATTAGAGTTGATACCGAAACTCATATTTGCTCCAACGTTATTACCCGATTTTGCAAATCCAAAACCGGCTCCATAGCTCGTATTCAATCCGGACCCTCGCTTACTATCCTTAGTATAACCCAATCCGAAATTCAAACCGAACACTCCCCCTTTTTCAGTGGGTGAGCCTTTGATTAATTCCTGGTCCGTACTTAGATCAAAGCGTATTTCCAAACCGAAATCACGGGTGTGACCCAAACCGAGTAAGTTACTTGTATATTTACCTGACAAGTATGTAAGCTGAAGGGAGGGAGTAAACATCACTCCTTTATTATCTGATGTACCAAAAGAATAAGACATGGCTAAATAACCACCGTTCTTATTCCCTTTTAAGTCCTCACTAAGTTGATTTTCTTTTTTACGGATCATATCCGTACCATTGAATTCATCCGGTATTCCGCGCATATCTCTTGATACTGCTCCCAGATTCAAATCCCATCCCAGTCCAACCCACGAAGCTTCTGAATTCATGATTACATTGGACGTATAAGATAAAACCAATGGAAATCCTTCTACATCCATTAATGGAATCGACTGATTGAAATCCCCGCTGAATTTATCAACCATTCCATCTGTAGATCCTAACGAAAATCCGGAAGATTCACTCTGCCCTGGACCACCTAAAGTTTTTTGCAATTTCATGGATTCTGCCTGTTCCGGAATCACTGCAGAAGCAGTTCCTTCATCCGATGGCAGGCTATTCATGGAAACAACTTCCGTTTGTACTTGCTCAGACAAAGGATCTTTCATCCCCGAATAAAGCTTCTCCAAAGCCCCGTATAGGGTCTTTAAAAACTCATTACCAGAAACCCCACGAGACTCTGAATAAGCGTAACCTCTTACTTTTAACTCTGCTGCATAAACAACTGGAGCTGAAATTTGAGAAACAATACCGACAAGGAGTAACATGCTGATATTTCTCAAAACAGATTTTTTGCGATTGATGAACATAGATCAGGCTATTAGTTGTAATATTTAAATTTGATATAGGTTTTTTCACTCTTACTATTCGTAAGTTCAAGAATATAGGTATTCCCGACAACTAAAGCATAGCTGTTCAGGTCTAAAATGTGTTGATTGTAATCAAACTCAAGCAGTTTAGCCGGAAGCAACGCAGGACCGACAATGGAACCGTCGTGATTAATACCGGCCTTAATCTGATTGTTCGATGCATCATAAAGCGTTAACTTCACAAAGCGGCCAGCCTTTTGGTCGTAATCCTCATTCAGCTGGATTTTAAGTTTCCCTTGAATTGTACGGACAAATGACCCATCCAAGACATCACTAAAACGCGAGTAAGAAGTGAAATCACAGGTGTTGTCCAACAAAGTAACCTTGAAGGCAATACTTGGCTTATTAATACCGTCCGAGGATTCATATGAGTGTCTTGTATAGGTACCACCTGAAACAATCGGATTCAGAAAGGTGGCTAAGCTTAAATCCCAACCATGATTCAATAGATTATTCGTCTTCCAGAAATTGAAATAACCACTCACATCAGTAACAAAGTTACCATTACCGGTTGGTATATTCGGAATCGAAATAAATTCGGTGGAACTAACTGCCGGGCGGTTGGAAAATGATATGCCAGTTTCAATCCAGTCTTCTTCAATCAGGGATAACTTTGAATCGTTCGGACGGTGAAGCGGATAGTGACCTGAACCATACATAGTCATATTAGCAACGTTAATTGCCAGTGACGGATCAACCCATAACTTAAAACGAAGGAAACTTGAACGATTAAACCAGGTTCCACTAGTCCACTGTTCCGTGGAATTCAACGTAGTCGAGGCTGAGTTTATCTGTTTCCGATCGTAAAGCCCAAGACCCGATCCTGTGGTGTGATTGTTGATAGAAGCATCATCTACGTAATCAGCGCCTGGATTAAATAAAATATCTACCGTTTCACATTTGCTGCCAATCAAAAAGCCTTGGAACAATGTGTCTCCCGCTGTGGTACCCCAGGATTTTAATCCATACCAACCATAAGGCTGGTTGATCAGATTTAATGACGTGGCACCGGAAATTTGTGCTCCCAGCGAATTATACCACTGATAACTTCTTGTGGGGGAAGAACCATAAAGAATTGTGGGGGAAACCGAACCATTTGAAGATCCGCCTGAAGCGTGAACAACGGCAGCTGCTGATACAATAGCTCTTCGGTAATACTGAACGTATAAGAAAGGCTTGAAATTATTATTCGCTGTAGATTCTTTAGATCTGTATTTGGTAATTAAGCTGGCTACATTCTCGGGATTTCGTCTCATACGCCAACCATAATTAGGTACCCGATCATCAACCATCGCCTGAACATGCTCCTTTAATTCAATCTGCCGATACCATCCCGGGTGATTTGATATGCTTACCGTCGGCAGAACTGGATTATTCTGGATCCCCGAGTTGTGATTCAAAGTGGTTTGGTCCCAGCTGGAGTTGCATGCATCCACATACAATTCAGTAGAATTGACCACGCCCACATTTTCGGTACCATCCTCCGTTAACATAAGCTGACCGGTGACAATTACCGAATTGAGGGGAATCGAACTTAAATCAAATTTGTAAAATGACCGGTAATAATTTAACGATGCATCCACATAAACCGAATTAGTAGGACTTGTATAATAAATACCCGTTGGGGCTCCCGAAAAGGTATAGGAATCTTCTGTAGTCGCAAGAGTCACGGTTGTAACTGACTGGGAATAACAAAAGCTGCAGCTAATAACAATAAATAAAAGCCAAATTCTTTTCATAAGGGTCATTGATTTAGTTGGTTTAAGTTTATTGGAAGGTTTTCTCAACCAGTGGCAGATAACCCATTTTTGTATTCTGTGCTTCCAGGATCACTTTGTAACTTAAATGCGGTTCCAGATAAGGAAAATTAAACACCAGATGCTCGCCGTCCATATAGATGCCGCTCATAATTTCTTCATGGCTCAACCTGGTTATCCCCAAAAGTGTATTGGAAGGGAATTCATAAATCAGAACTTTTAGCTCTCCCAAGGACTCAGGAGAAGAAACAGATACTCTTACCTGGAAGATATTCCCTTCACTGGAAGCTTCGTCCAAACCGACAATAAAAGATGGATTTTGTACAAAAGACATAGAAAAGTCTATGTCACCTGATTGAGAAAAAGTGATGATTGACACCAAAAGCATCAATCCTGTTAGGAGATTTTTCATATTAATGTATTCTTGATTTAGATGTATGAATCTTGCTAGGTATTAAATTCGGGGCAAATGTAATTAACAGTTCTCACATTTTAAATAAGCTTTAGCAAAAAAAACATATGAAACTAGCTAAAAAAATAGTTTATATAAGTATGAATCACAATCAAACACTACAAAAAATGACAACTATTTTTCTCATAGATAGAAACAAAAATTTTGTGATTATTCTAGTACATCAAAATTGGCCAATAATCATTTTGCTAACTTCTTTCAGCTGGAACGTACTGCAACTACTAGTGAATCTTCACTTTACCTTTGCTGAATATATCCCTTCTTCCCCTTCTGAATCCGCAATACCCAATCATAGTAACCTATGAAATGGGAATCAAAGTAGCCTTTGTGTTTATAGAGACTGTAAGGAAAATAGATTCTCTGTGCTTCTGTTAGTCCGGTAACTGAGGCCTGAGGTGCCACGCCATCCTGTAAACACGGAGCATCCTGGTTCACGGTATTCAAATTACTTCCATATTGCCAAACTTGCCGCCATTCTTTCCTGTTAACGGTTCCGGCAGCTGCATTTTCAGGAGCTAAAATGTAGTATCCTCCAAAGTTTATTTTGCCTCGCAATTGTTCAATCATTCCCTGGGCATATGCAAAGCCCATACTGTGAACCACTAAATACAGGGTGTCATTTTTGGAAGAATTGGGTAATTCGTTGAGCATTTGATACAAATTCCGTCCCGCAATTCTCCCGCTATTGGCCCGTATTGCAAATCCTTTTTTATTGGGTTTTGTTGCGAGTAAAGTATAAGTCCGTGCGCGTTTAGAACCGAAAAACTTAGAACCCACGGTACTTGTTCTGTAGCAGATATGCATTTTAGGGTTTCTGCATCTTTTTGGATAAATCCCTGAATTGGCGCTAAAATTCAGCAAACTCCTGTGATTGGAAGTCGAAACGGAATGATGTCCGTCTGCATAATAATACTCCGAAGGATTAATTCTCAATTTGAAAGTATCATCAATTTGCTGCCACGGATGCCAGTAATTGTAGCGATCCTCGGTAAACAAACGGTTGAGTGAATTGGGAAATTCCAGCCCGTTGCTTCGGATATCCTCAAAATTTTCTTCGAACGAACTTCCGAGAGAAGTTGGCCGGTATCCACCCACAAAGATCAACACCCGTTTTGGCGGATCCTGCAGTTTCAACTTGGCAGTAAGATCAACCCCCAAATGATTGTAGACCTGGTCTCGCAGCCATTTTCCTTTCGCTGAATAAATTTTGACAATCATGTAATGACTTTCGGCTTCGATCGGTCCATCCAGCAAAGTTGTTTTCAGGGAATCCGAATTTGCAATCAGGCGCAGTTTCAAAGGAACATTCTTTTTAGAAACATTCATTTTGAAATACAGGACTTTCTTTCGCTCATAAAGGAAATAGTTTTTATTTCGCTTGATGATCACTTCTGACCCGATGTTTTTCTCTTCCAGTTTATCCGGATGCGAATTATCAAACAACAAACCAAGCACTTTTTTCTCACCCATCCCGGAATAGGATTTGATAATTCCATCGGTAACCTCGAACCAGGAATACCCCATATCCACAGCTTTAATGAGGACATAAGAAAGAACAAGCATTCCTGTCCACTGAATGAAACGTGAAATAACAGACACCAACCGCGGTTTCTTCATTTTTGACCGCACCAATACCCGCAATTTCCTAAAACCATAAATCAGTCCGGCCACCGATGCGATTACACTCAGTATGTGAAGCGTGTTAAACGGTTTTGAACGAATCCGAAAGATCGTTTTGTAAAGTAGATTGTCGATCTGAAGGTGGTACGAATACGTATTTTTCTTCATGGGACGCATCACTGAGGCCAGGAAACTATTATTCTTCAGAAGAATCGTTCCGTCTTTTGACTTTTCAAAGAAGTAATAGGCAATCAATCCATTATTGGTGACTACTTCTTCATAATCATCGATAATAGAATAAATACGTGGATTTTTATTGATCCGAAACCATTCTTCATTGTCGAAGTTCCAACTTTCGCGATTTCTTCTTATTTCATCAGCCGCTTCAATATTAGCAAAACCATCCAGGTATTCGGTCCCGATCTCATAAGACAACTCTTTCGAATCAGCTTTCACCACAAATCCCATGGCTTTATTTTTCACCATGTAGCCTTTCAGCTCCCGGTTTACAAAGCCCGGAACTACAAAAAACAGTATGGTGTTGTTTGCTTTCTCCTTGTAAACCTGTTTGTAAGTATCGCGCACGTGTCGCATTTGATCGGTATATTTCCAACGATCAGCTCCCGGATTCTCGAAAATTCCAATATGATCCAATGCATCGTTTTCAAAAACCGGTTCCACCGTTACATCAAAGCGTACGTTCGCCGCTCCAAAGAGACGATTCAGTTCGTTTTCAAGACTATCTCTATTAATCTTTGTTTTCAACAAAGGAACGATTCGGACCTTTTGATCTACAGGTGGCAAAATTGAAATATGAAGCGTTGAAACGATTCCCCCGCGAAACTTCGCAACCAGGTCGTAATCCTTATTGGATGCCGGTAAAAAGATCCGTTGTTTGATCTCACTGATACGCGTACCTGCAATGCGGTCTCCATGGATGAAGAACTCAATAGAATCGATGGAAGGATATTTGAAACGGTTGATTTTAAAATCTACCACATCTGTTTGGGCTTTACCAACAGATTTATAGACCTCCACAAAGTATTCGTCTTTACCGTTCTTCTTTAAGCGTTCGAAAAAGCCAAAGCGTTGATTGTTATTCTTTACAAACCTACCGTATTCGATGGGTAAATGATCCAGCGAATCCCTTCTCCCCTGTGAAAAGCCATTCATTCCCGTTAGAAGGAATAAAACAAGAAGAAACAGACTTTTTTGAAGCATGATTCGTCAAATTGATGTCTTACCAAGCCACCGCAGCACGTTATCGTGCCAGATTGCATCGGACTCTTTTTGATCCAAAATTCCTACTTCTACAGCAAAATCAATCACTCGTCCCGGATATGAATTTGCAACTCCTTCCATTTCTCCCAAAGGATAAGGATCATCCAACCCGGAAACGATCTGGGAAGAACCAACACGTGTTTTCAGCAATTGCAAAGTATACGAATCATGAACCAGCGTATCGAAAAACAAATTTGGGTGCCCCAAACTTGCCCGGGGATCGCGGGTTTCTGTGAACAGATCCGGGCGACCATCAAATCCCTGCAGTCTTCTTCCGTAGTTTGCCTGACCAAGCATACAGCCGTGAGCAAAACACGTGCGGATTTCCGGATATTTATTCACAAAATCCTTTAGTGCATACATGTGCAGGGTATCTGCTGTTTGAGCCATCATCCATACCAAATGAAAACGCCAGTACATATCTTTCAACGCAACCATCTTCTCCCCGTCATACGGATGAATTTCAATGGCCAGTTTGTATTCATTTGCAAGATCGAACAAAGGCAGCGTTGAATCATCAACCACCGAAAGCCATTCATTTTCTTTATTCAAAAAATGTGTAGGCAAACACAACAAATTCATATTCAGATCTTCCACACAGCGGCGAATTTCATTCAGCGCATCTTCCATGTAAAGCGGCTGGACCACAAATCCGCTGGTAAACTTATCCGGACGGCGTTCCTGGACACTTGCATTGAAATCGTTCTGCCAGCGAATTGCATCGAAAGTATCTTGTTTTGCCCAGCCATTGCAGTAGACCTGGGACAGATTCAGCATCACACCATGATCAATAGCGTGCTTTTCCATCCATTCAATCTTCTCTTCAAAAAAGAAGCTTGGATCCGTAATTGGCCGCGCCCAATCATCTTGTCTCATGAATTTTTTATCATCATCTATCCAAAACAATTTCTTTTCCCGCATGAATTTCGGTATTTCCGAAGGTTCGGGTAAAATATGTCCGTGACCGTTGATCTTTAGTTTCTGCATGTTTGATGGAATCTTTATTCAAAAATACGCAATAGCCTGCAGACCTAACAAAAAAATAGGGGCCGAAAATTTTCGACCCCTACATTATTTATCATAAATGGGATTATTTACTAATCACAACCTGGTGGTATTTCGTTCCGAATTCACCCAGGATTTGTAAGGTATAATGTCCGTTTGCATAAGAAGACAAATCAAGAGTCTTCACTGCTTCGAATTGATCAATCTGCATATCAAAAATCAATTTTCCTTGTGCATCGATCATTTTCAGGTTCGAATAAGGTACATCTGATGCGATCTCTATTTGACTTACAGCCGGATTCGGATAGATGGATAGTTTCCATTTATCGGTCTCGCTGACAGACAAACAAGGATCTACAATAATCGTTGATTGAGCAGTTCCCGAACATCCGTTTCCATCCGTGAAGGAATAAGTGATCGGAAAGCTTCCGGCTCCGCTTACCGAAGGATCAAAACTTCCGGAAGTAACACCTGTTCCGGAATAAATACCCCCTGAAGGTGATCCGCCTGAAAGAACGAATACCGGATTATAAGTACAAACCTGACCAAGATCGGCTAATCCAACTGTTGGATTCGGGTTAACCGTAACCGTTACCTGGTCTGTCAATTGACAGCCATTTCCATCTGTTCCGGTTAAAGTATAATTTGCAGTAACTGCAGGAACGAAAGAAACTCCGTCCTGCACTCCGCTGCCCCATCCCAATACTGGTGAACCTGTTGTAACACCTGTTAAAGTAACAGAACCACCTGCACAAACTGCCTGATCATTTCCTGCATTCACACTAAATGGCGCAGCATCTGTAATTGTGATAGGATTGGAAGTAGAAGTACATCCCGCATTCGTAACCTGTACGGTATAAATTCCTGCCGAAGTCACCGAAATAGTTGACGCCGTGGAAGTTGTTGACCACGTATTTCCGGAAGCATAAGAGGAAGTTAAAGTAACTGTTCCTCCGGGGCATAAAATCGAAGAGCTTGGAGTAATTACAGGAGGTGTTGGTGCTCCGGGATCCGTTAAACTTCCCATTATTGTGTTTGAAGCACAACCCGCACCACTTGTTAAAATGATAGTGTAGGATCCTGCGCCCAGGTTTGGAATGGTGGTTGGTAAAGACGCTGCAGAAGCAGATCCTGAAGCTGCACCGGACCACGCAATCGAACCTGAACCGGTTCCGCTCACTGCGATCGAACCAGTAGTTGATCCACACGAAGATGGATTTGTCAGAGTTCCTAATGTGATTGCCGGCGTTGGATTAACCGTAATCACTATTCCTGCACTTGCTGCACTTTGACATCCTGAAGCGTTTGTAACCTGAACGGTATACGTTCCTGATGTGGAAGGAGTGATTGCTTGTGTG
>CBFGOJ010000032.1:0-51234 GCA_965650365.1 uncultured Fluviicola sp.
AGTCGATGCCACTTTTATAAAAGCCCTTATCAGTATTACTGGTAAGGGCTTTTTTTATGCCTCTTTTTTTAGAATATTCCCGTAAACTGCTATTTTTATTGCTATGAAATTCCAAAAATTGAACGACGATTGTTCCTGGTTGTGGGAATTAAATGGACTCAAAATTATGATTGATCCATGGTTTACTCCTTCTCAAATTGATGGACATCGTTTATTCAGTGAACAGTTTCATCAAGGTCCACAGCCATCCGTTTTAAGTTTACCACAGGCAGATTACTTATTCATTTCAAATTCCTTCACAGATCATTGTAATAAAGAAACTTTGCTTCAATTCGATACTTCTATTCCTATTATTGCTAAAGAAAGTATACTGAAAAAAATCTCGAAATGGAATCGTTTTAAGCAATTGATCCCTTTGCAGAATGCTCCTTTCCCGATCAAAGAATATAAACCCGGAAGATTTTTGGACTTAGTACATAGCTCTTACTTCTTTGATTCGGAAGAGGGAACTGTTTTGTTTGCTCCACATGGGGCAAGAAGTATGAATCTTCCCACAGTGGATATTCTAATTACTACAACCACGCGTTATCATTTACCTTTTTGGTTGGGAGGAACCGTAAATTTGGGTATTAAACACGCGGAAATACTTTACAAACACTGTGAAGCGAAATTATTTCTGTCGACACATGATGAGCAAAAGCTTGGAAAAGGATTTGTAGAAAAACTGGCTAAAAAGGATTATGTGACAAATGCAAATTTCGTAACTTATTTAAGAGCAGGAGAATCCATTTCTTATTAAAGCATTTCAGCCAGGAATCCGTTGAACTCTTCTATTGATTTGCTTTTCTTTAATTTACGGTACAAGTTTTTTCCGTCTGATAATCCCTCCGATAAATATTCCCAATAGGATTTCATCTTACTCAATGCATAACCTCTGTCCGGATTACATTCCAAAAGACTGGTCGTTAAATGACTTGAAAAGAGAGACATTTTTTCGCGATAAACCTCGCCTGAATCAACGTTCCCAAATTGAAGTTCTTCAAATAAGCTTGGGTTTTTCATCGCTCCTCTTCCTATCATCCAATGGTCAATTCCTTTGAATTTTAATTGTAGATCATCAAAGTCCTCTTTTGTTTCAATGTCCCCGTTATAAGTTAATGGATGGTTCGTCAGAGAAATGCATTCCAGGAAACGCTCGTGATCACAAGTCCCATTATACAGCTGTTTTGCATAACGAGCATGAATAATAATCTCCGTCAATGGATAATCATTTAATCGAGGTAAAATCTCCAGGATCTCCGCAGTATTCTCCAGTCCCATGCGCATCTTGATTCCTAAACCCATTTTTAATTTGGGGAAGATCTTATCAAAAAGCTCAAAGATCTCGGAAGGTTTGTTTAAAATTCCGGCTCCTAAATTTTTATTTGTGACCATTGGATATGGACAACCCATATTCCAATTCAATTCGGTATACCCTAAGGATTCGATGTAATCAGCCATGATGGCAAATTCCTCTTCACCACAAGCCATTAATTGAGGAATTACGGCTATTTCAGGATTGTTCTTTGGAAGTATATCAATTTTCGGAGCATTTTTAATTGTTCCGTCGTTGTTCATTTTCAGATAGGGAGCATAAAATTTATCAACTCCTTTGAATACGGCAAGGTGTGCGTTTCGGAAATGATAATCGGTATATGTCTGCAAAGGCGCTAGGGCTAATTGCATCTCTTTTTAAGGATTTGAAACACTCACAGGAATAATCTTTCCATGAAAGTACTTCCCACTGTTTAAAGTGAAATCAACAATGAATTCAGCAATTTCATCAGGTTTGTGAGGAGCTATGTAGCCGGGAAAAGCTTCTTCCATCATCTCTGTCTGAACTGCTCCTAAACACAAGCAATTGATGGAAATACCTGAATTTTTGAATTCTTCAGCAAGTAATTCGGTCAGTGAAACCAAAGCCGCTTTTGATGTAGAATATGCCGCCAGCCCCGGAAATTTGGAACTTCCCTGGAACCCGCCAATGGATGAAATCATAACGATATGCCCGCCGCGTTTCATTCTCGGAAGACTAATTTGAGTAATTTCCATTACCGACATCACGTTGACCTGGTAGCAATTTTGAATGTCTTCCCGGGATAACTCTAAAAATGGTTTCACCGCAATAAACCCGGCATTGTGAATCAAATAATCGATAGGACCGATATGCTCGGTAGCTTTTTCAAAATCCGATTTAATCGTCGGACTTAAAAGATCTAAGTGAATGTAATGGATATTATTTTCAGAATGGTCTTGTAAACTTCGGGCAAAGCCAAATGTTTCCAGGTCTTCAGCAGCAAACTGTTTCACCAGCTCTTTTCCAATACCGCGACTTGCACCGATTACCAAAACATTTTTAGACATCAAAATCCAATTTTAGAATTTCGCTGGTTGGATGAGACTGGCAAGTTAGGATATATCCTTCTTTCACTTCTTCATCCGTCAAGGCGTAATTGATAGTCATTTGAGCACTTCCTTCAATAATTTTTGCTTTGCAGGTGCAGCAAACACCACCTTTACAGGAATAGGGAACATCCATTCCCGACTGATCAAGAGCATCCAATATACTCTTCCCGTTTGTTGCTAATTCTATGCGCTGAACTTCTCCGTCTAAAATTGCACTTACCTGGGAAATACCATTAAATGTACCAACAACAGTTGTTTCTTCCTGCTTCATTAAAACAGGAGTCGTAAATAGTTCGAAGTGAATTTTCTCTTTTGCGATTCCGAAAATACCCAGTACTTCCTGAATTCCCATGATCATTTCTTCCGGACCACAAATGTAAAACCCGTCAGCTCTCAAAAGAGTCAACTCTGATTTGATCAACTCACTTACGTGATGCTTATCCAATCGTCCTTCCTGGTGGCCTTCATTTTTTTCCTGACTGAAGAAAAACGTCGAACTTACGTTTGGAAATCCCTGGATCTCATTCATAAAAAATGCTGTATCCATTTTTGAATTCCCATAGATCAATCGCATTTTCTGGGTTGAACCCAAAGATTTTGCAAAAGACATAAAAGGTGTAATTCCACTTCCTGCAGCGAAACACACAATATTTGGAGCCTTCTGATCCAGTTTGAAATTCCCCATGGGGAAATCCAGTTCGATCTGATCTCCGGCTTTTAGTTCATTCACCAAATAGTTTGATACAAGCCCTTTATCAATAGCTTTAACGCCAACCGCCAAATATTGTTCATTCGGTCCGCTGCAAATAGAATATGAACGACTGTGCTTGGTTCCGTTCAAAGTTACGTGCACATTGATGTATTGACCGGGTTCGTAAGCAAACAGATCTTTTAAATCAGCTGGAATTTCGAAATGAATGCGGCTTCCAACAGCTGTAATTCGCTCATTTTTTGCAACTGTCACTATTCCTGAACGTGCTTTTCCTGCTCCGGAATCTTTCTTAAATTTGGAAAATAAACCCATAATTAATCGTCAAATGATACTGTTAATTTTTCTGAGGTAGGATGCGCCTGGCAAGTTAAAATATATCCGGCTTCCACTTCATCTTTTTCTAAGGCGTAATTCACATCCATTACTGCACTTCCTTCCAAAATTTTGGCTTTACAGGTACAGCAAACACCGCCTTTACAAGCGTATGGCAAATCTGCACCGGCTTCATAACCTGCTTCCAGGATGGATGTCCCTGCGGTATTCAAATCCACTTCAATACGATCGCCATCTAATATGATAGTCACTTTTGCCAACACATCCTGTTCTTTCGGAACAACGATTTTTGCCTGTGAACCTTCCGTTTTAGTGCCGAATAATTCGAAATGAATTTTGCTTTCAGGAACACCTGATCCCATCATTGCATTTTTAACCGCATGAATCATTTCTTCCGGTCCACAGCTGTAAACCGCATCAATGTGTTCTCCGCGAAGCAACGTTCTGCCAATCAATTCCACTTTGTCTTTATCAATACGACCTTTCTGCAGTGGGTTGCCTAAACTTTCACGGCTCAGGACATGGATTAATTGAAAACGGTTGATGAATTTATTTTTTAAAGCCTCTAATTCCTCTCTGAAAATAATGCTTGAAAACCCTTTATTGCCATAAACCAAAGTTACCGTACTCATAGGTTCATGCATTAGAATTGTCTTTGCAATCGAAATGATTGGTGTAATTCCACTCCCTGCTGCGAAAAGCGCATAGTTTTTGGTTGCAGAAATTTCAGGAACCAATTGGAAATGTCCGCTAGGAGTCATTACATCCAATGTTTCTCCAATTTTCAGATCAGCTGTTGCCCAGGACGAAAAACGACCGTCTTCAACCCGCTTCACAGCAACCCGTAACTCACCATCTTGTGGTGTAGCACAAATAGAATAAGATCTTCTCAACTCTTCTCCGTCAATGATTTTACGGATAGTAATATATTGACCGGAAACAAATTGGTAATCATTTGTCAGTTCGGTTGGGATTTCAAAAGCAATGGAAACAGTGTCATCGGTTTCCTTTCGGACATCTTGAACAACTAAAGGATGAAACTTTGGAGTCATTTCTGGTTTTATTTTGAATACAAAAATAGAATTTTATTCGGCTTAAAGGCTACCTTTTTCAAGTGACTTTCATCTGTTCACCGGATTATCCATTTAATTTGGAAATCTACTAAATCACAGATATTTGTGAATTTTATTGAATAAAAAATGTGAAAAATTTGTCTGTCTTGATTTAAGTTACTAACTTTCTTCGTCACTAGTGCAAAAAAGTATGACACAGATAACCGCGCTTACGGAGGGAGTTTTGATTCGGGTTTCGACTCAGTTTCGGGCAGATGTTTCACAAACTACCGACTCAAGTTATTTCTTCAGTTACCGGATTGATATTGAAAATCAAAATCAATTTACTGTTCAATTGCTTCACCGCGATTGGTTTATTTTTGATTCTTTGAATCCTACCATTCACGTAAGTGGAGAGGGGGTTGTAGGTCAACAACCTACTTTGGAGTCCGGAGAATTGTACCAATATACCAGTGGATGCGAATTGAAGTCCGAAATGGGATCAATGCACGGATTCTACACGTTTAAGAATATGGAAACAGATCAGCTTTTCAAAGTGGATATTCCTGTTTTTCAATTGAATTTCCCTGGAAAATTGAATTAATTCAAATTGAACTTTCATAGAGATAATTAATCGATTTTTGCAGATTGCACCTTTTTCAGTTTGATCAGTAATAGAATCGTAGTTATGCTAAGAGTTGCCACTACAATCAAAAGCACATAGTTCCAAAAAGAAGTTTCCTTTTTAATCTCTGCAGTTTTGTATTCCTCAAAGTCTGTGCGCCAGATTTCATGTTGTAAGTTCGTCAGATCTTCATCATCTGCACTTTGTTGTAGTTTCAGATCACTTGAAATCGATAGTGCTTTCTCCAAATGTTTGGTAGACTCATCAAACTGTTTCATTTCTTTGTAAACCTGAGCAATCGCCAATAAACCGTCTTTTTCTTCCTTCAGAAGTTCATTTTTTTGAGCTAAATCTGTTGATTTCTGATACCATTGCAGTGCCTTGGGATATTGTCCCTGGTAGAAATAATAGTCTCCCATGTTGTAGAGGCTTTCGGAAATCGATTTCACATCTTTTACAGATTGTCTCAATTCCAGTGCCTTTTGGAAATGAAGACGGGCATTGGTCGTATCGCCTTTTTCGAAATAAACGATCGCCAGGTTATTTAAAGCGTGAGCCTTTGGAGAAGTCAGGTTTGTTTTTTGGGCCATTTGATACGAAAGCCTGAAGAACTTTTCTGCCAGACTGAACTTTTCGGAAATGCGGTAAATGTCTCCCAAACGCGCATATGCGGTACTCAAACCACGGTAGTTTTTTGATTTTGAAGCTTTTGAAATATACTCATCATAAGTTTCGATGCATAATTTCTCTTTATTCTGCAGAAGATAGGCTTCAGCTAAAGAAATAACGCCTTCGGTTTTATCCGTTGATTCCGCGTTGCTTTTGTTGTAAGCAATTGCTTTTTTAGCCCAAAGCATGGAAGAATTTCCATCGTCCAGTTTCCGATACCCGGATGCGATAATTCTACAGACATTACTTAATAAAGCCATGTCACCACGTTCCTGAAGCAGTGGAAGTGTTGATTTTGCCATCACAATCCCGTCGTTTATGCGTCCGTTCATGACGTAAAACTCTGAAAGAGTGATTTTCCCGAATTCAATAGCCGGTTGATAATGATTATCGATTCCGTAGAAGAAAAGCGTTTCGCCAACAATTCTCAATGAATCAATGGATTCTGACTGATAATAAAGACTGAGTTTTTTTGCAGCTTCAATGCGGTCTTTTTCACTTCCTTTATTGAGTAGTGCCCATTGTTTGTGCGGATTAACCGATTGTGCGAACAAAAGAAAGCAAGAGCAAACGGTAAAAAGAATAGTAGCTGCTAAGATCTTCATAAGTGTGTTTAAATAACGATAACCCAAACATAAGAACAATCTTTGAAATTTAGCATGGAAGTTCAATAATACGACTTCGATCTGATGCATGAACTCAACGCAGAATGTGTACATTTGTAATGCAAAAAAGTATACTATGTCAAACGCGTTATTTACGGTTCCCAAAGCAATCAACGAACCGGTAAAGGGGTATGTTCCCGGAAGTGCTGAACATACAGCTCTGATCTCAGAATATAAAAAAATGTTGAACCAGGATCCAATCGATGTGCCTATGTACATTGGTTCCGAATTGGTTAGAACGAATAATAAAAAGCCAATGTCGCCTCCGCACGATCATCAGAAAGTGTTGGGACATTTCAATTACGGAGACGCGTCTCATGTTTCAAAAGCGATTGATGCGGCAATGAATGCGCGTGAACAATGGGCGAATTTGCCTTGGGAACAACGTGCAGCGATCTTTTTGAAAGCAGCTGATTTGTTGGCCGGACCTTTTAGAAACAAAATGAATGCTGCAACCATGCTGGGGCAGTCCAAGAATGTAATGCAGGCTGAAATTGATGCGGCTTGTGAGCTGATCGATTTTTTCCGATTCAACGTTCAGTATTTGACTCAGATCTATAAAGAACAGCCGGAATCATTACCGGGAATGTGGAACAGATTGGAATACCGTCCGTTGGAAGGATTCGTTTTCGCACTTACACCATTTAATTTCACATCAATTGCTGCAAACTTATGTGCTGCACCGGCAATGATGGGGAATGTGATCGTTTGGAAACCGGCTGAATCTCAAATGTATTCTGCACAAGTGATTATGGAAATATTCAAAGCGGCAGGTGTCCCTGACGGAGTAATCAATATGATCTCTGTTGACGGACCTGTTGCCGGAGATGTGATCTTCAAAAACAAACATTTGGCAGGATTGCATTTTACTGGTTCTACAGGCGTTTTCCGTCATTTGTGGAAAGAAATCGGGAACAATATTGAAAATTACAAAGCTTACCCGCGTATTGTTGGAGAAACCGGAGGTAAAGATTTTGTGATGGTTCACAAAAGTGCAAACGCTGCAGAAGTAGCAACAGCACTTTCTCGTGGGGCATTTGAATTCCAGGGACAAAAATGTTCAGCGGCTTCACGTGCTTACATTCCTTCCAACTTGTGGGCGGATGTGAAAGAGATTTTGGTTAATCAGGTAAAATCATTTAAAATGGGTTCTCCGGAAGATTCTTCAAACTTTGTCAATGCAGTAATCGATGAGCGTGCTTTTGATAAGATTTCGGGATTCATTGATTATGCCAAAGGACAATCAGATGCAGAAATTATCGTTGGTGGATCTTACGATAAATCGAAAGGATATTTTATTGATCCAACGGTTATCGTAACTACAAACCCGAAATTCAGAACAATTGTTGAGGAAATATTCGGACCGGTACTTACAATTTATGTTTACCCGGAAAACGAATTTGAAGCTACATTGAAATTATTGGATGAAACTTCAGAGTATGCTTTGACAGGTTCTATCATGTCGAATGACCGTTATGCAATTCAAACTGCAACAAAAGCATTAGAAAACGCAGCAGGAAACTTCTACATCAATGATAAGCCAACCGGAGCTGTTGTTGGTCAGCAGCCATTCGGAGGTGCAAGAGGTTCAGGTACGAATGATAAAGCTGGAGCAGCAATGAACTTATTGCGCTGGGTTTCTGCACGAACTATCAAAGAAACATTCGTTCCGCCAACAGATTACAAATATCCGTTCTTAGGATAAGAAAAATTTAGCAATACAATAGAGGGGTATCTTTACGGATACCCTTTTTTATTCTTCTTAAATACAATTTTCAGATCTAAATTTTGAATGTTCAAAGAGTTCAAAAGGTGTCAAAAGTTTAAACCTTTGAACTTTTTCAACTCTTGAACTTAAGGTGACTGAGCGGAGTCGAAGTCACCAAAGAGAAGGATTATTCAAACGGTCATCCAAATTGAAGCGCAGGAAAATCTCGAATCCACCACGTGATTTTGAAACCGGGGTTAAGCGGGAAAGGTTGAAATCATAAGCCATACCAACAGAAATCTGGTGGTATTGAAAATATCCTTTCGCCACAAAAGCATCCTTGTAACGGCTGAACAAGCCAAGTGCAGCAGCAACCGGTTTGATAGATCCTGTAAAATGGGATGCTTCACGAATGTTGTAGCGCAGATATGTTCCAAACATTACTTCCGAATATTTGGATTGCAGTTGAACATAAACAGCTGGTTGTATAGCCAATTGAGTATTCGGAATATTAAAAGAACTATTGATGAAACCCGAAATACGCATTGCCAATTTGTCATTTGCTATATTCACAAAAGAAGAAGCCGGTTGATTGGCATGATAAACAGCTAATCCGCAATTCACATTATTATTGATATTGTTGTTTACCGAATATTTCATCCTTCTGAAAGTATAAACGATACCCGCACCCGCATCCATGAATAGATGATTGTAAGAGCCGAAATTCTCTCCGCTTCCAATACTGGTATTGATTGCATCACCATCAAATTGACTAGCCCAGTTTCCCCTGTTCGGATCAAGCACGCGTTGGTTCATTCCACCGTAAATACCAAGTCTTAACAAACTGTATCGGCCCATTTTCAGGTGGTAAGCCAGATCCAGGTTGAATTGGTTGGTGGTCACTTTCAGGTCTCCGGCAACATCATTGAAGAAGTTGAAACCCAAAGCAAGAAAACTATTGTTATCCGCATCCCTGCGCTGCAATCGTACATCAAAAGATGCTGCAATCGTTTGATAAGGAGAGGCAATACTGTTCCACTGATTGCGGTAATTTGCAATGATCTGCATGTGAGAGAAAGCTCCCGCTAATGCCGGATTCAACAACATTGGTGCATATTCTGTTTGGGCAAAATGTGTATCCTGTGCAGAAGCACTTTTTGCGAGCACCTGTGTCAGTAAGAATATGTAAACGGTCAACTTTCTCATATCATCTGACTAAAGTAAGGTTACCTGATTTTTTCACTTCTTCACCGTTTACCAGTTTCATGTCCAAACGGTAAAAATAAACTCCTGAATTTTGAGGTTTACCCTTGAATGTTCCGTCCCAAAGAAGTTCCGAAGATTGTGTTTCAAAAACCTGTTCTCCCCAACGGTTGAAGATCAATAATTGGTAGGTGTCCAGACAGGGGAGAGTTCCAATTAAACCAAAGGTGTTATTTGCTTCCGGGCCGCTATTGTTTGGTGAAAACACATTTGGAAGTGTCAAATTGTGACAATCCACATAAACCGTAATGCGTACGGTATCAGTTCCTGTGCAGCCATTCGGATTGGATCCGGTGACAACATAATCATTTGAAGTAGAAGGAATACACACCGGGCTCTCGCAATCGTCACAAGATAGGTATTGTGATGGAGTCCATTGAAAACCGGCAGCACCGGTCACGGTAAATGGAATTTCAGTTCCGATATTAACACTCATTGCATCCGGAGTTGCTTCAACTATTAGTGAACCGCTGGTGCCCAAACTGATTATTTCGGTTAGTTTACATCCGTTTGCATCACTAATCGTAACCTTGTAATTTCCGGCTGGAATTCCGGAAACAGTTTGACCGTCAATATCTAAATCACGCCAGGAGTAGAAATAGGGTCCAACACCTCCTGATGCAGAAACACTAATACTTCCCTCAGTTATTCCCGAACAATCTACCGGAATAACTATCGGGCTGCTAATCAGCTGGGTGGGTTGATTAATTTTGAAAGTATCGGTAGCCGAGCAACCATGATTATCTGTAATATCTACATAATAAATACCTGCACCGATATTTGTCAGGTTTTGAGTAGTAGAACCGGAATTCCATTGAAATGCATAAGGTGGCGCTCCGCCGGTTATATTTAGAAGCACACTACCAGTATGATCATTATAACATTTCACATGAACCATATTAATCAGGTTGATGTTCGGTATGTTTGCACTTGCTTTTACATAAATTTCTATACTTGAAACAGCTATTTGAGGAGCACATCCATTGTTGCTGCTAACAGTAAGTGTTAAAAGAACGGTATTGCCTAAATCTCCGGGACCTGCGGTATAGCTGGGAGAATTCGTGTTCGCATCAATTAAGGTTCCGGTACCATTATGGGTCCAGGAAGATATTCCATATTGAGTGGTGACTCCCTGAATATGCTTAGTTGCCCCCGGACAAAGTGTATCCATCGGATCCGTTATCTGAACGGACGGCGGGCCATCGATGATAAATGTGTAGGTTGCAGAGCTGTTTGCCGGAATACAAGTATTATTACTCGACACTTCCATCGTTAAAGTAACAATAGTCCCAATCTCAGTGGAAGTTGGGAAGTAAGTTGGAGTAGTTGTCGTGGGATCTGAAATCGTACCCAGTCCGTTTCCTGTCCAGTTGATGGAACCATTTGATGCACTTGCACCTGAAACCGTTCCGCTGCCATTTGCACAAATGGTTGCCGAACCTCCGGCAAGTGCAAGAGGAAGCGGATCAATATGAACGATATACACTGCCGAAGCCGTTTGCGGAGCACAACTGTTAATACTTGTAACAGTTAAAGTAAGCGTAATGTTATTGCCAATATCAGATCCGACAGGTTGGTAAACAGGTCCCAAAGTTGTTGGATTGGTCAAAGTTCCACCACCATTATGTGTCCAGTTAATTGTACCGTAAGTTGCCGTAGCTCCTGTTACAGGCGCTGAAGCGGTAACACAAATGGTGGTACTTCCACCGGCTAGAGCAATTGGTGCATGCTGTATACTTAAGCTGAAATTTACACTGGTTACATTTGGAGCACATGCATTGTTGCTGGTTACGTTCAATGTCAGCATGACTACATTTCCTGCATCAGCAGGACCAGGAGTGTAAGTAGGAGAACTGGTAGTTCCGTTTGTTAGCGAACCCGAACCGTTATGAACCCAGTTCGCGGTACCGTAATTGAAAGATACTCCCGGAACAGTG
Source organism: uncultured Fluviicola sp. (assembly GCA_965650365.1). GTDB lineage: Bacteria > Bacteroidota > Bacteroidia > Flavobacteriales_D > Crocinitomicaceae > Fluviicola. The sequence continues at coordinate 11,410 of CBFGOJ010000032.1, forward strand.
TATGCATTACTTTCACAGATAGTCACGTTACTTCCCGCTGAAGCTGTTGGTAAATGATTGACATTAACCGAATAAATAGCCGCAACCGATGCCGGAGCGCAGGAATTGTTACTTGAAACCGTTATGGTTAGTGAAATAGTATTCCCTGCATCCAGAATAGATGGAGTGTATGTAGGTGTTAAAGAGTTTGAATTACTGATAAATCCGTTTCCGTTATGTGTCCAGGAAATATTCCCGTTGGAGGCAGTAACTCCTGAAACTGTTGCTGTAGCATTCGAACAAATGGTAGACATATTCGAAACAGAGGCAGTTGGTAAGCCTTGAACAGTAATCGAGAAATCGGCTGTTGCCGTTGCAGGACCACAAGAATTATTGCTTGAAACAGTCATGGTAAGCGTTACAATATTTCCTATATCTCCTGAACTTGGTGTATAGGTAGGATTGATTGTTGTAGGATTGGTCAATACTCCTGATCCGTTGTGACCCCAGCTAATTGTTCCGTAATTGGCCATTGCCCCGGTAACCACTAATGAACTGTTTTGACAAATGTTCGCAATTCCTCCGGAAACAGCTTGTGGAAGCGGAGTAATATTCAGAACATGAAATGTTTGAGCAATTCCGGGCGCACAGGAATTGGTGCTGGTCACTGTAAGCGTCAAAACAACCGTATTCCCATCATCCAAAGGACTTGGAGTATACGTTGGTGATGGAGTATTTGCATTTGTCAGGGTTCCGCTTCCGTTATGAGTCCAGTTGATTGTTCCGAACTGAGCAGTTGCGGTGGTTACCGTAAAACTCGTGGTTGAACAAACGCCATTGGTTGCGCCATCAGTGGCAATTGGATTTCCTTCTACAATTACATTGTAAATGGCTTGCGCAGAAGCTGGTGCACAGGAATTGTTACTGGTGGTGGTAAGTGTTAAAACTACCGTATTTCCTGCATCAAATGAAGATGGTGTGTAAGTTGGTGTTAATGTAGTTCCATTGGAAAGTGATCCGCTTCCATTGTGTGTCCAGGAAATTGTTCCGTTGGAAGAAGTGGCTCCGCTAACTGTTGCCGAACTGTTTACACAGATTACCGAAGTCCCTCCGGCAGTTGCCGTAGGTTGTTGTTGAACGGTAATAATCGATTGTGCTGTATTCGGACAACCGATATCATCTGTTGCTGTTAGAAAGTATGTTCCGGAATTACTGGAACTTGCATTATTGATTGTCACATTCGAACTGCTGCTGCTGAAACTATTCGGTCCGGCCCAGTTAAATGTCAGGTTATTTCCCGTTCCACCTCCTGTTAGTTGAATATTTCCTCCCTGGCAGATAATTCCTGCTGGAGCAGTAGTCGCGGCTACCGTATTTAGCGTGAAGTTGGCCGGGATGAAATTGACACAGATCGAATTGTTCGCATCTGTAATCATATTATTAAATAATGTTTTTGAGGGTGTCCAGGTGTTTCCTGCCCCGCTTGTATACTGAGCATCTGTTGGCGAAAAGCTTTCAAAAAGTACGGAATAGGAGAAATTCCCGGTTACCGGCAGTACAAAAGTATTGTTCGGATAGTAGATCACAGGACCTGAAAAATCAATCGTTGCCCGAACCGGAATTGCATTATTTACAACAAACACACTCGAATTGTTTTGATAACGGTAAGTGGTTGTTCCTGTGTAAACAATAATTCCCGAAGCAAGATTTGACAGTCCGACATTGTAAACCAGGTTCGACATCCCGCTGCAGGGGCCGCCTGAAGGTGTTGCATTGAAACCGTTTATGGCATTGAATAAAGTATCGTTGATAGAAATGGCGTGGCAATTGGTGTTGAATACCGGCCAGGAAGAATTGGTATATGAATAATTCACCCCTCCGGTTAAGGCATAAGCAAAGGGAGTTGGCGAACTTAGAGATATATTTGTTCCTGCAGGTGCGGAAACAGGAAGCTGGGCAAATGCAGATCCTTCAAACAATACGCAAAAGAATGAAAAGAGGAAACTCAATCTGATCATATCGTGAAAAAATTAAGTCCGGAATGTAAACCAGGCATTGAAAGGATTTGGCGATCAGCAGGTGTTGACAGGATGTCGTGTGATAACTCACTCAACAGCAAACTGGTAACTTGCGTATAGGTATGTTTCGCCTTCATAAATGTGTAGTTGATTAATCAATCGGCGCAAATATACGCATTTAAGAGAATAAATATTTGATAATGCACTAGTTGAATGTTGTCAGTTACGAAGCGTAACCTACAAATAACACATTGGTAAAAACGGTTGAAATTTGAACTTATCTCAAACATTTGAAATAATCGAATGGTTCTAAGCAGTCGTTGCACTGATACAGGGCTTTGCAGGCTGTACTTCCAAATTGACTAAGCATCCTGGTATTTTCAGAATTACATTGCGGACATTTTACAACGGGAGCATCTCCAAACAAAATGAGTTTATCTACTTCGTTTACAGGAGGTGCAATTCCATAAGCCAGCAGCTTTTCTTTTCCGGCTTCACTCATCCAGTCTGTTGTCCATGCGGGAGAAAGAACGGTGTGAAAACGAATGATTTCAATCCCTTTTTCGGTAAGAACTTCGACGATATTTTTTTCGATGTAGTTCATAGCCGGACAGCCCGAATAGGTAGGAGTGATTGTCACTTCAACTTCATTATCCGAAATAACTTTTACTGCGCGAACGATCCCAAGGTCAATAACCGAAAGTACCGGAACTTCAGGATCCGGTACTTCTTCTAAATAATGCCATATGGTGCTTTCGTCTACCATTCCATATTTGGATAAGCACGCTGCATGTACTGCATTTCTGCTAATAAATGACCAAGGTGCTCTGTGTGTCTTCCTTGTCTTCCACCACTCAGTTTCCATTTGGAATCCGGTAATGAAAGTGTTGCTTCCTGTAAAACATATTGAACACGCTCATTAAAAGCAGGCCGCAAAGTTTCCAGGTCGATTGCAATTCCCTGTGAAATCAATTCCTGATCCACATCGTCCATGTAGAACAACTCGTCTGAAAATTTCCAAAGTAAATTCAACGCATCATTCACCCGTTTGTTGGATTCTTCAGTACCGTCACCCATGCGGATAATCCATTCTGAGGAATGTTTCCAGTGGTATTTCGTTTCTTTCAATGATTTCTCAGCAATTGCCGCCAATTGTTTGTCGGTTGAGCGTTGCAAAGCTTCGTAAAACGGAACTCTGAACGTATCAAAGATCCACTGCCGAACAATGGTCACAGCAAAATCACCGTTTTTTTGTTCAATCAGCTGGGCATTCAGATATTGATTTTCAAATCTTAAAAAAGCGAGGTCATCAGCAGTTCGTCCGTTGTCTTCCACTTGTGCGGCATACTCCAATAGATTGGTAGCTTGTCCGATCAAATCCAGAGCAATGTTAGAGATAGCAATATCTTCTTCAATGATCGGACCGTGGCCACACCATTCTGAAAGACGCTGTCCCAGTATTAAACTGTCATCTGCAATGCGTAATGTATATGTAAATAAATTGTTTTTCATAAAGGGATATCCTCTTACATGTGTCCAACACCATCCGGAACTTCATAAAAAGTAGGATGACGGTAAATTTTGCTGTTAGCCGGTTCGAATAATGCATCTGAATCCGACGGGTCTGAAGCGAAAACCTGGGAAGACTCAACTACCCAAATGGATATTCCTTCGCTCCGTCTGGTGTATACATCTCGTGCGTTTTCAACTGCCATTTCTGCGTCTGCAGCGTGTATGCTTCCTACATGTTTGTGATTCAAACCTACTTTACTTCGGATGAAAACTTCCCATAAAGGCCAATCTGTTCCTGCCATTTCTTTTACTATTAAGATGCTTTTCTTGCTTTTTTCTTTTCAGCATGCGCCATCGCAGCTTCTCTAACCCACATTCCGTCTTCTTTTGCCTTCACTCTGGCTGCAATGCGTTCAGCGTTACATGGTCCGTTTCCGCTAACAACCTGCCAGAATTCGTCCCAGTTGATTTCACCTGAATCGTAATGACCACGCTCTTCATTCCACTTTACTTCTTTATCCGGAATAGTCAATCCGATTAATTCAGCCTGCGGAACTGTTGCGTCAATAAACATCTGACGAAGTTCGTCGTTGGTATGTCTTTTGATTTTCCAGTCGATTGATTGCTGTGTATGTGTAGATTCTGCATCGCTTGGACCGAACATCATTAAAGCCGGCCACCAAAAACGGTTGAACGCATCCTGTGCCATTGCTTTTTGATCTTCAGAACCTTTCATCAAAGTACACATGATTTCGAATCCTTGTCGCTGGTGGAATGATTCTTCTTTACAGATACGAACCATCGCACGTGCATACGGACCATAGGAAGTTCTGCACAAGGGAACCTGGTTCATAATTGCTGCTCCATCAACTAACCAGCCAACTGCGCCCATATCGGCCCAGGTTAGCGTTGGATAATTGAAAATGGAAGAGTATTTTGCTTTGCCTGTATGCATGTCATCAATACTTTGCTCACGGGAATAACCCAATGTTTCCATGGCGCTGTACAAGTATTGTCCGTGACCAGCTTCATCCTGAACTTTAGCCAATAAAACAGCTTTGCGTCTTAAATTCGGAGCACGTGTGATCCAGTTTCCTTCCGGAAGCATTCCCACGATTTCAGAATGTGCATGCTGTGAAATCTGGCGGATTAACGTTTTTCTATAAGCATCCGGCATCCAGTCTTTCGGCTCAATGCGAATATCCTGCTTTAGTTTTTCATTAAACAAAGCCTCTAAATCGGCTAAATTTTGTTCTTTCATATAGCTAGTTATGAGAATCAAAGATAGTGAATTTTGGTCAATTTTACAGCATATAAAAAGGAATGTCGAACCTAAAGAGATTCGACATTCCGGATTGGTATTGGATTTAAATTTTGATCTGTTGATCAAAACGAGGGTTTGCTTATTGAATGCTTACGTAATCCTGCAGGTCGCTATAGCTGGAAGAGAAGGTAAAAGTTTCTCTCAACAGGAAATAGTTTCCTTTGTCGTAACAGCTGCTGTATGCTGCTTTCGCCCAGTCTAAACGATTGCTGTCGAAAGTAAATGTTGCAGCAATGTCCTTGATCTGGTTTGCAGATAAATTTGTCTTGGATGCGTATACTTTTGCATTTTGCAGACGGTTGCTGTCAAAACTTTCAGTTTTCAAACTGCTCAAAAACTGGTTGAAATACATGTTGTTTGTGTTTTGACCTTGATTATAGTAACCGTCTCCCTGGCTGTTCGGATAAGTTCCGCAGTGGTTATTTTGATAACCTCCGCCATAATAACCTCCACCGTAATTCCCATTTCCGTTATTACCATAGTTTACAGTTCCAACATTTCCGTTTCCGCTCCATCCACCGTTGCTGTATCCCATTGGATTGCTTTCCACAATAGTAAGGTTTCCAAAATGGTCCAGTTCAGCTACCAATTGCGTATTGTCCGGAATGTTCAGATTGTTTTTGAATATCACCTGACCGCTCGTTTTTTCAACCACTTTTACCTGGGTATTCCCACTGTACAAATTGTAAAAAGAGTAGGTGTTGATATTGTTTGTCTGCGTTTGATTAGAAGCGCTAACCATAAATTGTCCTTTTCTGTTAACTCGCAAAACTAATTCAGAAGCATGTGCGAGTGTACAAGTGAAAAGTACTAGTGCGAATGTGAAGTAACTATTTTTCATGACTTTGAATTTTATAATTAGATGACTAATAAAATTCGTGCCAAAAAACGTAGGGGCGCGATTAATCGCGCCCCTACGTTTATAATACCTTGATTATTATCTGTTTATCATTACCGGCATCACCAGCATTAAGATATCTTCGTGCTCGTTGTCTGAAGTATTCGGCATCAACAAACCTGCGCGGCTTGGTTCGCTCATTGCGATTTTTACTTCCGGCGCATCGATGTTATTCAACATTTCCATTAAGAAACGGCTGTTGAATGCGATCTCGATATCGGTTCCGTCGTAGTTACAAGTCAAACGCTCGTTTGCTTCGTTGGAGAAGTCCAAATCTTCTGCTGAAATATTCAACTCACTTCCTGCAATTTTCAATTTTACCTGGTGCGTCGTTTTATTTGCAAAGATCGAAACACGTTTGATAGCTCCTAAAAACTGCAAACGATCAACGATCAGGATATTTGGATTTTCCTTTGGAATTACTGCTTCGTAGTTCGGATATTTTCCATCAATCAGGCGGCACATCAAAACGATGTCGTTGAAGGTGAAAATAGCATTTGAGTCGGTGTATTCTACCTGAACTTCTTCATCACCGCGCAAATTGGACTTCAATAAGTTCAAAGGCTTTTTCGGAAGGATGAAAGCAGATCCGCCAGTTGCCTGACCATCTGTTCTGCGGTATCTAACCAATTTGTGAGCATCTGTTGCTACGAATGTAATATCGGAAGGACTGAACTGGCAGTACATACCGCTCATTACCGGACGCAAATCGTCATTTCCTGCAGCAAAAAGTGTTTTATTAATGGCGCTGGAAATAATTTCACCGGAAATACGAATGCTGGTACTGTTTTCAATTGCCGGAGTTTTTGGAAACTCTTCACCGTTGAATCCAACCATTTTTGATTTACCGTTATCGTAAACTATTTCGACTCCGAACGTAGCAGTGTCGATCTTGAAAGTACACGGCTGGTCCGGAAGGTTTTTCAACACATCCAAAAGCATTTTTGCGGGAATTGCCACTTTTCCTGAATCGGTTGCTTCAACTTCCATCGTTGTCTGCATCGTTGTTTCCAAATCGGAAGCAGAAATGATTAATTGATTGTCCGAAATATTGAACAAGAAGTTGTCAAGGATCGGCAAAGTATTACTAGTGCTTAAAACACCGCTGATGCTTTGAAGATGACGTAGTAAATTCGTACTGGATACGATAAAATTCATACTGATTGGTTATTTACGAGAGCAAATATACCATTTATTCAAGCGATGAGCGGTTGAAAATCCAACTCTTTCGCGGCAGTTTTCAACGAGATATTAACTCTGTGGAGGATTGGCGTACCTGTTCGGATTGAAGTAGATATGCCCCATGATTAGCGGGTTAAAGACAAAATATTGACATTTAACAAGCTGTCCGTCCGGCAGTTCACACCAAAATCTGTTAATATCGTAAGCAGCTTTGTCGCCAAAATCATCTACTTCGCCTTCTGTTTCACCGGTAGCTTTGATACGGAACATGCGCAATTGTTTCTTTTCACCTTTTGTAGTGCGAAGTCTCAGTTCACAGAAAGGTCTGCTTCTTTTTACACTGTCTATTTGCTTGTCAGTTAATTCGTAATTCGGGTTTTCGAAGTTAATGCGCTTGTAATTCAATAAGTAACGATAAACCATGTTTGTATCCAGGCTGGTTAAGTATTTGCCTCCGTATTTCACTAGGTATTCATTCTTGATTTTTCGTACTTCAAAGCTCCTGTCAGGCCTTCCATTGAATTTCACATTCACTTCTGAAATTTCATCCATTTGGTAAGCGAAAACTCCTGAACACTGCCACTTGCGAGGATCTGCAAAGAAGCGGGGTTCAATAATCCCTTTCATTCCTTTGATCTCTGCGATTACCGGCAAGTCACTTTTTCCTGCTTCCTCTGATTCTACCAGCATATAGGTTCCATGGTGGTCAGAGGTCGATCCTCCAATATACCAGGTCTTGCTCCAATCGTCATTTTGGAAATACTGAACCTTGATACCAACGCTTGAAATACGATTGATCACTGTTTTTAAAGAGTTTTCAGGGACATATCCTTTGAATTGAACATTGTGAAGAGCTTCCAGGACATTAAAAACCAGGACAGGCTGAACGCATTCGCCTTTCCCATCTGTCCATCCGTTTCCGCTGCGAATCAATGTCATTTCCATTCCGTTAGGTTCTGTAATGATGATCTTGTTAACGGATGCAGTGTCCTGGATTTTAAAGTTGAAAGCCGCCACGTTCTCGTCAGATTTTCCTTTTTTACTGATCAGTTGAGAAGTGAAAATTCCCAATCCCACCAAAAGTGAGATTCCTAAAATGATGATGATAATTCTTTTCATATGACTAAGAACGTGCGTAACGGCGTCTACGCAAGTAGAATAATAAAATTGCTAATAAAATAATGAACAAGGAAGGAAGAACAACGTTGATTAACATGTACTTAGTACGCTGATCTTTTATTTTTTCCTTATCAATAGGGTGAATGTCGATTTGCTTGCTTCGGATATCCAATACCGAGTTGTCTCCCATCATGTAATCGACCATGTTTTGGAAGAATTCCTGATTTCCGTAGATCAAAGGCTGCATGCGCATTTGAGCCATTACCTCATCGTAGCGCAGGTTATTGAATGAAATAGGACGATACAACATTTTACCTGCTTTACCCGGCATAGAGTCGTAATAATTTGCAATGAAAGAACCATTTGCAACTACCAATACTTTTCCTTCTTCCCGGCTGCTTGTCAAAAATCCTGATTCCGGGTTCTTTGCAAATTCTTCCGTAAGACGGTTTTTGAAATGAGAATCGAATTTTCCTTCTGATATTCCTGCCAGGCAAACCTTGTTGCTTTCAGAAGTAGGATTGTCCGCAAGAATCGGCACTTTTCCATAGTTCATCGGCATTGCCAGACTGATCAAAGGAGCCATTCCACTCAAACGTGAATTCGTGGAGCTGGTAAGAATAGGGGATACTTTCCTTCTGCTTTCATCTTCAATTAATTGAACTTGAGAAACATAACGAAGCATTACCGGTTCAATGTTGCGTGCAATCGGATGTTTGGTTGGTGTTGCGGCAACGTAAAAGAACCATGGGAGCAAACTTTGTTTCGCGAAAGGTGTTTGGATCGGTGAACAGCGTACGTCCATCACATAGTTGTCCTCGGTTTTGATTCCGTAATCGAAAAGCAATTTGTCTAAGCCCAGGTTTGTTCTCAAAGTGCTGACCATTCCTGTTCGATTCAATGAATCCTGGGGGAAAGTCAATTTATCAAAGAAACACATCATTCTTCCGCCACGCATCACAAACTGATCCAGGATGTAAAGGTCTTTGTCGGAATATGCTGTTCGGGGTCTAGCGATGATTACTCCTGTGAATCCATCCAAGGCTCTTAATGAATCTTTCAGATTAATGTCTTCTACCGAATAATAAGGTTCCAATAATGAGCGTACACGCTGGGTTTCAGCAAAACTCAATTCTCCGTGGCCGCCAATGAAAGCAATGCGTGGTTTTTGTTTCTGGATGGTCCTTCTCAATGCCGAGATCAGCATGTATTCCAGGTTGTTGATCGAATTTTGAATGGTCGTTTCCGAGAATTCTTTCGACAATTGTGCAGGTTGTCCTTGCGGCGATCCTGGTAGTAATTGAATATAATTCTTGGTGAAACCTTCGTATTCGATTTCCGCTCCCGGCCACAACGTCATTTGTGTTTGGGAACCATCTTTTTGATAAACGATTTCCAAAGGAATAATCCCGTTTCCTTTGTTGTAGAGAATTTGGAATAAGCTGTTTTGTTCTGCTTCTGTTCCTACTAATGGATCTATGAATTCATATTCAATACGGTCACCGGCAATTTCTTTGAATTCAGCCAATTTATCTTCGATAGCGTTTCGAAAGCGCTTGATCTCTGCAGGAAGCTTTCCTTCCAGGTAGATCTTCAGATACAAACGGTTGACTTTATTGTTGTCTTCACCGTCTTCTCTCATTTTATCCAGGAACTCAATAGATCCGGATGAAAGCGAATACCGCTCGTCTTCGGTCATATCGATCCGTTTGTAAAGGAAGGTTCCGATAATATTCAGGAATACAACAACTCCAACAATGATTGCAAGTATGAGCCAGTTGTAGAACTTCTTGATTTTGGTATTACTTTCAGCCATCGGATTAACGTTTCAAAGATTTAACAACTGTTAGGGTTGCAGCTAAGAAAATTGCAATCATCCCGAAAAAATAAATAAGGTCGCTTGTATCGATTACCCCTTTTTTAATACTGATGTAATGCGACGTCAGCCCTAAATATTGGAATACAATATCGAAATCGCCCATCAGGTTGAATGAACCCAATTGCTCAAAACCATCGTAAAAAAGCCAGCATAAGAACATGGCTATGATAAACGAAACGATTTGATTACTGGTAATTGCTGAGGAAAAGATCCCGATTGCAATTAAAGAAGATCCCAATAAAAAGAGTCCGAGATAGGATGTGAAAGTTGCACCTTCATCAATAACTGTTTTTGCAACACCGTTTTCATCAAAAGCATCTGCTCCAAGACTCACCATACTGTAATAGTAAATCATGGTTGGGAGCAGTGAAATCAAGAGTAAAGTAACGCCGGCAAGGTATTTTGCAGCGATAATCTGAAAATCGGTGATGGGACGGGTAAAGAGCAATTCGATGGTTCCTGTTTTGCGTTCCTCCGCAATCATACGCATGGTGATCGCAGGGATCAGAACACAAAGTACGTAGGGAGCAACATTGAAAAACGGAATCATATCAGCTTCATCGCCTTCCATTAAATTGGATGGACCGCTAACAAGCCAAAGCATTATTCCGGTAAACACGAGGAAAATGACAATGAAAATATATCCGATAACTGAGCCTAAAAAACTCCTGATCTCTTTCCAGTAAAGTGCTTTCATATCTATTTAACTTCGGCAAAAATAAGAACAATATTGAGAATCTGTCTAAATTCTATTCACTTCCGTGAATCGTTATTTGAGTAGCTATAAACGTTTATTCGGGCAGAAGGTTGGGTTCAAAAGAACCATCTTCAAAATAAGTGTTCACGCTCCATGCTTCCGGTTTTCCGCCAAACCAGGGTTTAATGGTCGACCAGACCCCGCCAAATAAATCCGAATCCCGGTAAGTATTTAACGCATTTTCGTCTTTCCAGTTACTGTAAGTGAAAATAATATTCGGATGCTGAATATCCTGCATCAAACGCATTCCGTAGCAATTTTCGAAAGTACTTACCCGCGTGTTGATCGTGTCAAAGAATGCCAGGAACTCGGCTGTTTTTTCTTCCTGGAAAGTGAGTTTAACAATACGTGTGAGCATATTTTTTTTAGTTCAAAAGTTCAAAAGTTCAAAAGTTCAAAAGTTCAAATTGAGATTAAGTATAATCAAAGCGGTCCATTCATTGAACACTTGAACATTTCAACCTTTTGAACTTGTTTTGGCATCAAAACAAAGAGTCAATTGTTTTTGCCGATCCGCGCGGTGTAAATTCAACACGGACCAAGTCATAGATTCGTAATCCGAACAAAGAGTCTGCACCGCCTCCATTTCCTGTTGCACCTTTATTGATGGCAATTTCAAGCAGGTTATTATCGTTGAAAAAAGCCAGGCGTTCTCCTGCTGCTACGTCGTTGTAGGTGCTGGAAATCTCGTCGATGTAGTATTCACGTTTCCGAAACAGGATCGTAAACGGAGCATCCTCAAAGCGGTCGAATATTTCCCGGGTAATATTGGTAATAGCGTTTCCGTAATGGTCAATATGAACTATCGAACCTTTGATCAGGTTTTCTTCGATAACAGCATTCACGGTATGCGCCACGCGCCAGGTTAATTCCGGCGACCCGATTTCAAGCAGGGATTCTCCGGAAAGAATACGAACTGCTGTCGGAACAAAAATATTTTTTACTGGAAAACGAAGTCCTTTCGGATTGGAAAGTACATTGTCAATTCTCCAAAAACCATCCGGTTGTTCATCTTTCAGGATCAATGCAAAGACTCCGTTGTCATTCGAAATGAAGTAATGTCCCTTAAATAGCATGATACTTGGGTAAGCGCCATTACTCGAATTAATGATGGGTTCACTGTCTACTCCGATAATATGGATGGTGCCTTCCGGAAACTCCCGGAATGAAGCCTGGATGTAATAACTGGCGTCTGCAATATCGAACGGACGGACCTGGTGAGTAATATCTACAACAGATACTTGAGGGGCCAATTTGAATAAGTTTCCCTTCAGAACTGCTACATAGTAGTCAGTCAATCCCATATCAGTTGTCAAAGTGATAATTCCCATTTGATAAATCGGTCTATATCCGTTGAAAATTAATTAAATTTGTTTTCAAAAATACGGGTTATAATACAACCGGAACTTACAAACAAAAGATTTATTCACATTGACAGAAAAGAAAATTGAAATAAACGGCGCCAATGTTGCTGAACTATTTGGGGTTAACAACTCCAACCTGAAGCACATTCGATCTTTTTTTCCAAAATTAAAGATCAATTCACGTGGAAATGAACTGACCATTGCAGGGGACCCTGAAGTCATGGAAGAATTTGAACGCAAGTTTGAATTGATCCTGGCTCATTTTCACCAATACAACATCCTCACGGAGAACAATATCGACAACCTGATGCTCGATGATGGAGATGCTATGCTCTCGTCTGACGGAACAGAAACACTTGTTCATGGTAACGGAGGAGTGAAGATCAAGGCAAAAACACTCAATCAGCGCAAACTGGTTCAAGCGGTAAACAAAAGCGATATGGTTTTTGCCGTTGGTCCAGCCGGAACCGGTAAAACTTATACGGCGGTGGCTTTAGCTGTTCGTGCCTTGAAAGCAAAAGAGGTAAAACGCATTGTTTTGACTCGTCCTGCGGTAGAAGCCGGTGAAAACCTGGGATTCCTTCCCGGAGATTTGAAGGAAAAGCTGGATCCTTACTTAATGCCTTTGTACGATGCATTACGTGATATGATCCCGCCGGAAAAACTGGCAGATATGCTTGAATTTGGAATCATTGAGATTGCTCCTTTGGCATTTATGCGGGGTAGAACTTTGGATAAAGCATTTGTGATCCTGGATGAGGCTCAAAATGCTACCGTGATGCAAATGAAAATGTTCCTGACAAGGATGGGACAAACAGCACAATTTGTAATCACGGGAGATATGTCGCAGGTGGATTTACCACATCGTCAAAAATCAGGGTTGTCTTATGCATTGGATATTTTGAATGAGGTCGAAGAAATTGAAATAATTCGATTAACTCAAAGCGATGTCATCCGTCACTCATTGGTGAAACGGATTATTGATGCCTTTGATAAAGCAGAAGCTATTGAGAAAGCTAAGCGTTTTGAGAAGGAAGAAGAAGAAAAAGAGGAAAGATCGAAATCGAGAAAAAAATAACTATGAGCATCATGTTGAACGAAACAATTACGAGTACCAATTTTAAATTTCCCAAGCAAACGAATGTTTACAGAGGCAAGGTGCGTGAAGTTTATACTATTGAGAATGATATTATGGTCATGGTAGCAACGGATCGTATTTCTGCTTTCGACCACATTTTGCCAAAAGGAATTCCATTTAAAGGCCAGGTACTCAACCAGGTTGCAACCATGTTCTTAGAGGCAACTCGCGACATTGTTCCAAATTGGTTGATTGGTGCGCCGGATCCTTCTGTAGCTGTTGGTTATGCGTGCGAACCGGTGCGTGTTGAAATGGTGATTCGCGGGTACCTTGCCGGACATTCTGCCAGGGAATATGCCTTAGGTAAAAGAATGTTGTGTGGAGTTGTTCTTCCGGAAGGAATGAAAGAGAACGATCGTTTCCCCGAACCGATTATTACTCCGGCTACTAAGGCCGACGAAGGTCATGACGAAGATATTTCAAGAGAAGATATTTTGAAAAATGGAATCGTTGCGCAGGATGTCTACGAAAAAATGGAAGAATATACGCGTGCTTTATTCCAAAGAGGAACGGAAATGGCGGCGGAAAGAGGTTTGATTTTGGTAGATACGAAATATGAATTCGGGATTAGAGATGGTGAAGTGATCCTGATTGATGAGATTCATACACCGGATTCTTCCCGTTACTTCTATGCAGATGGTTACGAAGAGCGACAGGCAAAAGGAGAAAACCAACGCCAGCTCTCCAAAGAATTTGTTCGTCAGTGGTTGATTGAAAACGATTTCCAGGGATTGGACGGACAACTAATGCCGGACATGCCGGATTCTTTCGTTGACACGATTACCGAGCGTTATATTGAACTTTACGAAAAAATTACCGGAAATACCTTTGAAAAAGGAGATACTTCAAATATCAATAAACGCATTGAAACCAATGTTGCTGTGTTTTTGATGGAGAAAGGAATTATTTAGCACCAGTAGTCGTGCGATTAATCGCACGACTACGTTGCGCTCTGTTTCGCAATAATCTTCCAGAATAATCGTGGAAAAAAACGCTTAAGCGTTACCGCATTGATTTCTTTATTTCCAATCAAAACTTCTTTTTTCTTCTTTTCAACAGCTTTTAAGAGGATGGAAACACATGTTTCTACGGGCATTCCGGTTTCCTGGTTGTGATCCATTTTACCGTGCGATTTACCATCTTTTCCCAATGCGCTCATGGAAATTGGGGTGTTTATTTTTCCGGGAAAAGCGATCGTAACTGAAATGTTATTCTTTGCTTCTTCCAAAAGCAAACTCTCAAAAAATCCCTGGATAGCATGTTTACTGGCGCTGTATGCCGACCGTAAATAAAAACCAAATTTCCCTGCAATACTTGAAACAGCAATGATGTGACCGGATTTTTGAGCCTGCATATACGGCAAAACAGCTTTCGTAAGCGCAATCGTTCCAAAGTAGTTGATTTCCATAATCCGGCGGTCGACTTCGAGGGAAGTTTCACCAGCCTCAGCACGCTGGCTCAAACCGCCGCAGTTGTATAGGTAGTCAATGCGTTTTGTTTCTGTCAATGCCTGTTTTACTAAATTCGGGAAATCTGCAGAATGTTCCAGGTCGAGCGGAATGATCAGATGTTCCTCTGAGTTTGGGAGTGACTTTTTCAATGCGTGCAATTTCTCTTCGCTTCTGCTGGATAAGATCAATCTCAATCCTTTTTGCGCCAATTGTTTGCAAATTTCCTCACCGATTCCCGATGAAGCACCTGTGATCCATGCTACTTGTTTCATTACCTGCAAAATTAACGGAATTTGATTTGACTCCACCATATACAATTGAAAGAAAATTTAGTTAAATTGTCAGCAAGAATTACTACGACAATTGAATATAACAGAAAGTGTTACTATTCCTGAAGAGGTGAAAAATTACTTTGAAAAGTTAAAGGTGAAGCTGGCACTCCGCATGTCATTCATGTTTTCAATTGTCTTCTTTGTTTTGGCATGTACCTACTATTTCGATTCGATAGAGGACTTTCTGACTATGGCCTTAGGAACTTTTATTAGCATGCTTTGCCTGGTGATCGTGAAGCTGAAAAAGAATTACACGCTGGTTTTTTATATTTACTCCCTCAGCGGTGTTCTGATCACAAGTTACAACCTGATTTTTTTTCACCATTCCATGCATTTGGGAGATGTACTGTGGATGCTGGCAGGAGTTTCACTGGCGTTCTTTAGTTTGGGAAGGGTTTTGGGATTTGTTTTGCTGATGGTCTCGTTAACAGCTATTGTCTTTTTCGTTTTCTACTCCTTAAATGTTCACATTGAAGTTATCAGTCCCCGCACGCATTACCAGAAGTTGGCGTTGGCAATCGAAATGGTTTCGGGTTTCGGATTGAATTATTACTTGTTTTACCTATTCCTGAATGTGAATCACTATTCGGAAAATAAACTTGTAGAGTCTTACGATCAGCTCAAAGAACAAAATACGCGCATCCTGTTGCAGAATGATGAGAAAACGACCTTGGTTCGGGAAATTCATCACCGGGTGAAGAACAACCTGCAGATTGTAGTGAGCCTTTTGCGCATGCAGAGCAAGGAAGTTAATAACCCGGAGTTCCGGGGATTGTTCCAGGAATCTATCAACCGCATCATGGCCATGTCACTGATCCACCAAAAATTGTATCAAAATGAAAATTTGTCCCAGATCCGAATCGGGGATTATTTGGATGAACTGATTCACGAGATTATGAACCTGAGTTTTACAGAGCGGGGAGTTCAGTACGAGATAAAAACCGAAGTAGGAAAAATTGGCTTAAAAACACTGATTCCGGTGGGGATCTTAGTCAATGAGCTGGTTTCAAATTCCTTGAAGCACGCCTTTGATGATGCAGGTAATGCCCGCATCCAGATTGAGATCCAAAGAGAAGGGGAGAATCATCTGCGGATTACCTACTTCGATAATGGCGTTTGGAAAAAACAGATCGGGGATTCTTCCTTTGGATTGGTGCTGATTGATACGCTGATCGAACAATTGGAAGGAACAAAGGAAATTTTACTGGGAGAAAACGGAACCACTTATTCCATTGTAGTTCTGAACCTGGAAGAGAAAGATATTCTGGCATAAAAAAATCCCCTTGGTTCAACCGAGGGGATTTCAATTCAATTATTTTCGACTATAAATCATCAGGTAAAGCTGCCTGTTTGTATGATTTAGCTTTTGGTTTTAATTTATCGATAAATACTACGCGGAATTTTTCACCATCTACCGTGAAGATCATTTCAGAAATTCCATTTGTAACTACCGGGCTTGTTTTCTTTGAATTGTAGAATTTCTTTTCCAACAAGTAGTAAGTTCCATCATCGTATTGAAGAAATACCGAAACAACTGATCCATTTTCAACACGAGCTTTACCTGTTAAGCATTCAACTCCTTCAGGAGTAAAAAAACTAACAATCACGTTTCTGTGCATATCGTCGGCAACGGTGTAGGAACCTCTTTTAGAAAAAGCATCTTCTAACTTCTTGAAGCAGTCATCCTGAGCAGATGCGCTGAATCCTAAAGTAATGGTTAGAATGGCAAGTAGAATATTTTTCATAGTTGTTTTTATGTTAAGGAGCCAAGTCCGGTTTTCAAATATAACAAGTTTATCCAAAATGGTAACTGCACTCAATAATTATTTATTTTTGACAAACAATCCCATTTGTAGAGGCATGAAACAAATAGCAGACCATTTTAACGAAGCGCTTGAAATTTTGCAAAAATTTAACAGCGCAGCAAACCACCAATTGATTCAGGATGCAGGAAACTTAATGGTTTCGGCAATCAACTCGGGAGGGAAGATCATTTCGTGCGGAAATGGCGGGTCTATGTGCGATGCCATGCATTTTGCAGAAGAGTTAACTGGTAGATATCGCAACGATAGAAGAGCGATTCCCGCGCTGAGTATTTCTGATCCGTCGCACATTAGTTGTGTTGGAAATGACTACGGTTACGACTTTATTTTTTCCCGGTACCTGGAAGCTATTGGTCAGAATGGAGATGTCTTATTGGCGATCTCAACTTCCGGAAATTCAAAAAATGTACTTCATGCCATTGAAGCAGCTAAAGCAAAAGGGATGAAAATTGTGGGGCTTACAGGAAAAGATGGTGGAAAAATGGCCGGGCTTTGCGATGTTGAAATTCGCGCACCACATTCGGAATATGCCGACAGGGCGCAGGAAATTCATATTAAAGTCATTCATACCCTGATCGATTTCATTGAACACCATGTGAATGTCTGATTTTTTTAAAGGGAATATCCGCAAAATAACTAACCTGCTCATCATCGGATTGTTTACCTTTCAGTTTTCGGGTAAAGTCAATCAGGTTGTAAAGGGAGAATCGACATGTGTTTGTGCCTACGATGGTTACGGCTATTACATGTACCTCACCCAATTTTTTCAATACCGTAATTTGACCATGCAGCAAAATGAGCTGCAGCAAGTTCAGGATAAGTATTGCGACGGTGTATATGTCTATCAACTCAAAAGGATGGATACCGGACATGATCTGGATATCTATCACATGGGGCAGGCATACTTGCAATTACCGGCTTATACAATTGGTCATGTTTTTGCTAAAACACTCGGCTATCCAAAAGATGGTTTCAGCAAGCCTTATCACATTACATACCTGCTTAATGCCTTGCTTTTTATTTTGTTGGGAATTCACTTCCTGAATAAAATTCTCAAACGCTTCTTTTCGGACAAAACCAGTTCACTCGTCCTGCTCATTGTTTATTTCGGAACTAATTTTTGGGCTACTGCTATTCATTCGTATCAACTTCAGCATATCTATTTGTTTGCTTTGATTGCCATGCTTTTTCATTATTTATTAAAGTTTAAGGAAGTTAAGGAGAAAAAAACGCTTCTTGTTGCTGCGTTGATACTTGGTTTGATTTCTTCCATTCGGCCAACCCATGTTTTGCTGGGACTTCTTCCTTTATTGATGTTACGCAAGGTTTACCCAACGAGTTGGGGGTATTGGAAATCCATTTTATGGTTCCCATTAGCAGGTTTGTTATTCAATTTGCCGCAATTGATCTATTGGAAGATACTTGGCGGAAGTTGGTTCATTTTGAATATGCATGTCGAGGAGATCGTTATTGTAGATCCAAAGCTCTTTGATTTTCTGTTCAGTTATAAAAAAGGCTGGCTGCTTTATAGTCCGATTTTTTTACTGATAATCCCTGGCTTTTTTCAACTTTACAGGCATAAAAAGGAATTGTTCTGGCCGATTTTGAGTGTTTTGTTCACAGCGATCTGGTTTTTTTCTTCCTGGGAATGCTGGTGGTATGCAGCATCTTTCGGATCACGTGTAATGGTCGATTTGTATCCTTTGTTAATTGTACCCCTTGGCTTTGCACTCGTTTATTTACAGAAATCCAAACCCGGGACTTTTTTCATGTTGATTTTTGTTGGTCTTACAACCGTTTTATCCATCTTTCAATCCGTGCAATATTCAAATGGCTATTTGCATCCCGACAGAATGACCAAGGCGCATTACTGGTATATTTTCGGAAAATCGTCTATGCCGGATTATCAGATGAATCGCCTGGAAATTGATCGTTCAGATCTGAGTTGGCCTGAGCAGATAAAAGCAGAAGAACTTCATTTTGGGAAGATCAGCAAAGTGACGTTTTGTGAAGTGAAAAATAAGAGAATACCTGGCAAAGGCAGTACTTTGCTGGTGAAGATGCCGTATTTTCCAAAATTGAAAACAGATGAAACTTTGTTTGAAGCTCAGATGGTTTATCAAATCAAGGATAGTTTAAATACCGGAACAATTAAATTTGAGGCATTTAGTAAATACTGTACATACAACTGGAATTACTTTCCGTTGACGACGAAAAAGAAATTAGGCGAGAGTGATACGTTAACTGTTCGGTTCAACTGTCCGATTCTTTATCATTCCGAAGACAAAATCCAGATTTATGTGGTTAATCCCAGCAGTAAGGAAATTTTTATTCAGGACTTAAAAATTCAGGCACTAAGTTTGAGACGGAAGTAATATTTCGCTCAGGATCCTTAAATTCGCGGAAAACTGAACAGAGGCGCGAAGCCTTAACATTAAAAAAAACACTATCAACATGAGTTCATTTTCACACATCTTCGATTCGGGAGAGCAAGCACGTCAAAAAGGTCATTTCAGAAATCTGGTCATGTTAGCACGCATTGACGGGAATGTAAGTTTTGCAGAAAACCAACTGCTTAAAAAGATCGCTACAAAACTTTCTTTAACGGAAGAACAGGTCACGGAAATCTGTGATAATCCGGATGATTATCCATTCATTCCACCGGTTTTGCGGGAAGAAAGGTATGAGCGCTTCATTCAATTGATCCAGCTTTTGGCTGTTGATGGAAATATGGATGCAAATGAAACTAAATTAGTGAGAAGACTGGGAGTTGAATTAGGGTTTACTCCGGACCGCATCGATGAAAAATTCCCAATTATTTTAGAGCATTTAAGAAAAGGGATGAATCGGGAAGATGTCCTGAGAATTGTGATTTAATGCTTCTTTTTCAGATGATCTTCAATTCGCTTCGTTAAGAGCTGGAAAAACAATTTTGAATCCTGTTGATTTAATTTTCGCCCAAAACGAACGGTTTTCCCCAGGTATTCAAACTCAATGCGTTCGCCTCCGCGGATCCATGGAGAATTTTCCCATGCAGCCTGGAAAGAGTTGTCTTTTGGGACAGAAACGCGTACTTTTTTGATGTTTTCCAGGTAATATTCTTTGGCCTTTCCATACGTCCCGATACTTGTTTTCAGCGACAGGGATATTTTATCTACTTTGAGGTATTCACGGCCATACATGATCCAAAGGAATGTTCTTCCTACCCGGACAAAATAATACGCCCAAAAAACAAGGAAGATGATGGTGATGATCAGTAATTGCTGACGTTCTTTCAGATCCAGGGATTTACGGCTGGCTTCATCAAATCCATAGATGTTGCCGGATAACCAGGCCCAAATAATAGTTGCCCCAATTGCAAACCACATAAAACACCATGCGCCCATCAACGCTTTTACTACCCCAATTTGTTCCGGAGTGATGATGAATGTTGTTTTATTCTGATCGTCAAGATAACTAATTCGGTTTCCAATCCATTTCATGCGACAAAAGTATCGAAAAAAGTAGGGGCGCGATTAATCGCGCCCCTACTTTTTTATGTTTAATTAAATTACTGGATAATTACCTTCTTCTGAGTAACAGCGTTGTTCATTTTTACATTCACGAAGTAAACCCCCGCAGGCGTGTTACTTGTATTGATTGTAATCACTGAAGCGGCATTCATTTGACCGTAGTTTTTGCTTGAAATTTCTTTTCCTGCAATGTCAGTTACAGAAATAGTCACGTCGCTTTGTTCCTTGATTTGCAGGCTTACAGAAACAGCCGTTGTAGCTGGATTTGGATAAACCTGTACCAAATCATCAATTTGACTTAGATCGTTCAAACCTGCCGTTACATCTGTTCCTGTTACAAATCCGTTCGTCACAGCTTCTGTAATCGTAGCCTTTCCTGCGTTATCAATTTGACCTGCAGGATTGAACAACAATCCAACAATGTGGATTTTAGTTTCATCCCACGAAGCCGGTAAAACAAACGTAGCTGTGATTGTATGTGTTTCTCCCATGTTTACTGTTGCAGGGAAGCTGTTTGCATACCCTGTGAAACTTGGTTCGATAGCTCTTGCAACATGGTCGTAAACCATTTGTGATGCCGGAACCGGGTTTGGCAATGCTTCGAATCCACCCATTACACCGTTTCCACCACCTGCATATGCATTGGATTGGTTGTAGCTGCTTCCTGTTCCTGTAACTTCATCTTCCGTAAGTACAACTCCCAATTTGTATGAGCTTGTAGCTGCAGACAAGAAGTTGGCAGATACAGATACTTTTAATTCACGTGTTGCTGCATTCCATGTAGCACCGTTTTCAATCAAAGCTTTCGGAGCTGCCTGAACGCGTGTCAGGAAGTCTTCTTCCATTTCGGAAGGATCAATAGCAGCCATTCGGTCAACCAAAGCAGAAGGATATCCTGAAATCAATCCTCCAATTCCTGCATCGTAATCCGTAACAACCATCGGGTCGCCGTTATGAACCGCAATTCCAGCCCAATACTGATCGTACTTTGTCTCCATCATATCCATGAAAACAGCTCCTCGCGGACACCATTGACACCATGTTCCCGTTCCTTCTTCACCAACAACCATTTTACCAACTGCCGGTGTTAACGGACTTACACTGATGGAAAGTTCGTCATCATTTGGATCCAAATCTGTTCCGCCGTTCACATTGCTTACAGTTGCAGTCATCGGCATGTTTCCTGCAGCTAAAGTAAGAGGTCCGTTCATGGTAACCGTAGTTGTTGCAAGAGAAGCTAAGTTTATTCCGGTAACAGACTTTGTGATTGTATTTCCGTTGTAATCCACATCAATGTCAAAAGAAGTGATTGGAGTAGTTCCTAAATTGCGAACAACTACCTTAGGAGTTACCGCATTTCCAACCAATAATCCCTGGTCAAAAGACAAACCGTTTACAGCAGCGTTCAAAGAAGGCAAAGCATACGGAGTAATTACGGTATGAAAATCATCGATGTAGTAGCCACAACTGTAAGGAGCATTTTGATCCGTCGGGTAAATATCGATAGATGCAATCTGGTTTACCGGATTTGAGAACGATCCTACTGAAACGTTATCAATAAATACTTCCCAGTTATTCGTGTTGAAGTTAATGGAGATCTTGAAGTTGAACCAGGTGTTTTGAGGGTAAGTAGGCCCTGTGAAATTCAATCCGTTCTGGTTGTTGATAATCAAAGACCCGTTGTCAGTGAAGAAACAATCCATCGCCCAAACCTGGCCGATTGTTGCATTTCTCTGAAGGTTGAAATATCCTGCTTTTCCAGATTCAACTTTGATATTAAAATCCATGTCGAACTGACCGGTATTCAAAACTCCGAAATTACGGACCAAATCTACTGGTCCTCCCGCTTGAGCTGATGTAGTGAAATACAAGGAATTACTTGCGGATGACGCATCTGCATTTGAGACCATAACATCTTCCGCTCCTCCGGGAGCATTGCTCCAGGTAGTCCAGTTACCGCTGCTTTGCGGACATAATTTTTGTCCGGCAGTATAGGAGTCAAAATTATCAGTAAACGTTTGACCGAAAACTGTAAGACTTGATAAGAAACCAAGGGTGAGTAATTGTTTTTTCATAAAGTAAGAGTATAGAATATGTGGAAAGATACTAAATGAAAAAGAGAAAAAGGATTCCTTTTTCTCTTTTATTATTGAAATCTTATAAAAGATTTATCTATTTCTTAATGAACTGAATAGCGGATGATTCTGTTCCCAAATCTATAACGAAGCGGTAAGCTCCTGCCTGAAGCCTGGAAACATCAATCGGTTTTAAAACAATTTTACCTTTTGTGTTTTCTAACGGGATTTGTTCAATTGGTCTTCCTACTGCATCAAAAATGTGAAGTGTACCTGCCTGTTTTGAATAATAAGTCAGGTTTGTCAAGTCTGAAGACGGATTCGGTGATAAAGTGTTCGGAGTGATTCCTGGTTTGCAAAGCACCGATTTTAATTCAGAATAGGTAGAAATACCTGAAATTATTTCTTTTAGTCTGTATAAAGTAATCTTACCTTGTTCAAGTTGGTCCCTGAAAAGAAATTCTTTGGAGTCATTAGAACTTACCGGATGATCCACTATTCCCAAAATTTCCCAGGATTCACCTGTAAAACTCCTTTGGACTTCATACGTGCTGGAACTTTCTACAGGGGCTTCCCATGAAATTCGAGCTTCGCTGTTTTCACAATCGGTTTCAACCTTGAAATTGGCTGTATTTACACCCAAAGCAGAACAGCCAACTGTTGCAGTACCTGAAAATGCCATCGGTACTGTTGTAGTAGCAGAACTGTAGTTGGAGAAGCAGATGATATACTGAGTATTTGCTGCTGCTGCTATAGGCGGCTCATAATTTCCCCAATCTCCCCCGGCAGGCAGGGTAGAAGCTAAGCCAGTTCCACCATAATTGACTTCGTTCCAGTTACATCTGACAGGTGCAAGGGTGTTACTGGAAATGGCAGCGCAAGTACTTGGTCCGGTATACGGATACATGATCCAGTCGTAATACCCGGTTTGTGCACCTCCTGCGCCGAATGAAAATGCAAGGTTTCCAGCCGTGTAAACGTTAATAACCATCCAGTACTGTTATTTTCACCAGATTGCAAACAGCCCATATTTCCGCCGCCCCATGGACTTAATGGTCCCCAAAATGGATCATATTCCGGATTTCCCAATGAACCCGAAGCGGGGATTTCATTGATCGCACCATAACCGTTCGGATCAATTTGAAAACCTGCATTGCTGCAAATGTTTACATAGTTGGCACATTCGGATGCTACAATGGGTCCTGTAAAAGTGCTTTGAGTGACACAAATTGTTCCGTTTGTTGCCTGGCTTGGGGCTCCGGTATTATTTGCGTTGGTTGCGAAGATCACGACCATGTACACCTGGCCGATTACAGTTCCGAAACTCACACTTTCGTTATTTCCGTTAGTAAGTGTGGTTTGAGAACATCCCAAAGAAGTGAGTGTTCCGCCACAGGTTCCTGAAACGACCATCAATCCGGGATTTGGTCCTGCCGGAGTTGCATCAGTGATCGTCACATTTGTATAGGTAGAAGTTGCCGTAAACTGGAAAAATCCATCTACGTCATCCCATCCGCAAGACGGTTCCGAACTAAAGTTATCAAAAAAGGTGGTTGGGATCGAATAGGCAGTTGCCGTACAAGTTGTTCCTACGGTTAACGATGGGATCACTCCTGTACAGTTGTCGGATTGCGCAAAAATTCCTGTCGTTTGGAAGATAGCCAGCAGTAGTAATAATTTTTTCATGATCAGCGGCAGTTATTTTTTGATAAATCGATCATATCTCCGCCAGTCGTGTAAGCGGCGTCATAATAGCATTTGACAACATACCCGTGATTTTCAAACCAATTCAAAAACGTTTGATCCAAGAGATTTTCATTCGGAATATAAATACTAAGAAAAATACCGGTGGAATTATCCATTCTCGAAGTTTTAACTCCGGAGATTTGTTTGATGGCATTTGAGATTTCTGATTGAGCTTCTGCGCTAATGTCTGACTCAATAACGATTTTGATGTATCGTTTTGAATCGTCCAAATCATTCTGCTGAGAATAAGCGGAAAACGCAAGCGTGAAAAACGCAAGAGTAGTAAGTAGTAATTTGATCATTTCTAATTAAGTTGTGCGCGTAAAGCTAAAGTCAATTTTTACACAGCGTGTTAGAAATGAATGTTTTACTGTTTTGATTGATTAAATGATAATTTTAAATTAACAAAGCAGCCGCGCTTAATTAATTATTCATTAACAGAAGGGGACTATCTTTTAATGAATTGAACAGTAGCTGATTCCGTTCCAAGTTCAATCACGAATCGATAAGCACCCGCCTGAAGTCGGGAGATATCAATCGGTTTCAGAATTATTTTGTCTTTTGTGTTTTCCAACGGAATTTGTTCAATTGGTCTTCCTACTGCATCAAAAATGTGAAGTGTACCAGCCTGTTTTGAACAATAAGTTAGAGTTGTCAAATCCGAAGATGGATTTGGGGACAAAGTATTTGAACGAATATCTGATTTACATACTACCGATTTCAATTCGGAATAAGACGAAATAGTATTTGAATTGATTTCTTTTAACCGGTAGAAAACGGGTTCATTCTTTGCCAGAATATCTCTGAATTCAAAGACATCTTTAGAAGCTGTTGAATAGGAAGGTGAGTCTGTTACACCGATTATTTCCCAGAATTCCCCGGTATAACTCCGTTGAATTTCATAAGTAGATGAATTTGCCAATGGTGCTTCCCACGAAAGATGAACCTCACGGTTCTCACAGTTTTCTTCTACTGTAAAATTACTCATGTTTTGGCCAAGTGCAGAACAGCCAACAACTGCTGTTCCATTGAATACAAGCGGAACAGTTGTTGTGACCGAACTGTAATTTGAAAAGCAGATAATGTATTGTGTATTTGCGGTAACAGCCAAAACAGGTTCGTAGTTTCCTGCATTACCTCCCGCAGGAATAGTTGTTTGAAGCCCTGTTCCACCTGCACTAGAGATATTCCAGTTGCATCTGACCGGAGCCAGTGTATTGTTGGAGATAGCTGAACAGGTTCCCGGTCCTGAATACGGATACATGATCCAGTCATAATATCCGGCTTGTGCCCCTCCTGCCCCGAAACTGAAAGCCAGGTTTCCGGAGGTGTAAACATTGATAACCATCCAGGTACTGTTATTCTCCCCTGATCTTAAGCATCCTGCATTGGTAGAACCGCCTAAGTGAGGCAGTGAAGATCCCGGAATTGAGCCATAATCAGGGTTTCCAATTGAACCTAGGGCAGGAATCTCATTGATGGTTCCAAATCCGTTCGGGTCGATTTGAAAACCGGCATTGCTGCAGATATTTACATAGTTGGGACAATCCGATGCCACCACCGGACCACTTGAAACATAATTTGTTACACAAATTGTTCCTGTTGTAGCAGCAGTGGGAACTCCATTTCCAGTAGAATTCACGCTGAAAATGACAATGTAATAGACCTGGCCGATGGTGGTCGTAAAGGTAATCAGTTCGTTGGAGCCGTTTGGGTTTTGAGAACATCCCCAGGAAGTTAAGGTTCCGCCGCATGCTCCGCTCAATACCATCATTCCGGGATTAGGGCTGGCAGCTACATCTGTCAAAGTAATGGAGGTCGTTCCCGAAGTTGCCGTGAACTGGAAAAAGCCGTCGATATAACTCACTCCGCAGGAGGGTTCCGTTGAGAAATTATCTGCGAAAGTTGTTGGAATAGTGTAAGCTGTTGTGACACAAGTGGCACCTACTGGTAATGTTGGAACAACACCGGTACAATTATCAGATTGACTGAAAATCAGTGAGCTCTGAATGATAGCGAATAGTAGGATTAACTTTTTCATGGACAACTGGTTTTAGAGAGGTTAATCATTCCTGCCTGCGTGTAAACAGCATCATAATAACATTTGATGATATACCCGTGATTGGTAAACCAATTCAAAAAGACCTGCTCGGAAGTTCCTACTCCGGAGTTATAGATCCCCAGGAACAATCCGGTGGTGGAATCCATTCGGGAAGTTTCAATACCTGCCAATTGACTGAATGCTATAGTGATTTGAAGTTCTTCTTCGTGACTGACTTCAGAATCGATGACGATTTTGATATAGCGCTTGGAGTCATCCAGATCATTTTGTTGCGAATAAGCGGAAAGACCAACTGCCGTGAGGGCAATCATCACGAGTAATAATTTCTTCATAACCGAAAGGTTTATCACCTAAAAGTTACTACGGTTCGTTCAGTGAGTCAAATAAAAAAATTATAAATGTTTTGGATTTATTCCAGTGTTCAAATGTTTCAGCCGAGGCTGATTCAAATGTTCAAATTGAACTGTCTAAACTCTTGTAACTTTTTGAATCTCTTTGATAAGGTGACTGAATGCTTGCGCTAAAGCTTATGCTTACGTCGTAGCTTCACCATAGGTGCACAGCAAAGGCGCAGTGGAGTCGAAGTTATCTTATCAAAGTCACATTTCCTTTGATGATCTTTTGCTCGCCCTGAACACAAGTTGCCTCAAGGTAGTAATCATAAGTGTCAGGTTTCAAAAGTTTGTCACGGAATGTTCCGTCCCAGCCAATGTTTTGATCGGTGGTTTCAAAGACCATTTCTCCCCATCGGTCAAAAATCCGGAAGAGGATCTTTGTAGCGATGGCACTTCTAACATATAACACATCGTTTTCCAAATCTCCATTTGGTGAGAAAGCATTTGGAATATACACATAAGTTCGGTCACAAACTACTTCCAGTACGTTAACCTTCACGGAAGCTGATTTGGTACAAATTCCGTCTGTAACGCTCACTACGTAAGTGGTGGTCTGCTCCGGAGTGGCTTGTGTAATTTGGCTGTACGGATTAGAAAGACCTGCCTGCGGGAACCAAACATAGGAATAACCTGCCGGTAATGCCGTCAGTGTACTGCTTCCCCCGGGAACTACATATTCCGGATTTGCCGTGGCTGTGATTGCTCCTGAAATACTTCCTACGGTAACGAAAATAGAATCCCGGTCAAAACAACCGTTTGATCCGCTCGCATCCACGTAAACCCATTGACTGGTCGGTGGATTCGCAATGACGACATTTTGCTGTGCAGTAGGAGTTAGGATAGATATCGGGCTCCAAACATAATTGAATGTGATTCCCGGAATTTGAATAAGTGCTGTTAATGTAGTGGGTTCACTGAGGCAAATCGAATCATTGCCGCTGATGTCCAGAGTTCCACCAATAAAATAGACCGTGACACTATCAATCTCTGAACAAAAGGAGTTTCCTGCCTGTACATAATAAGTTGTTGTTGCACCCGGAGTCATAGTGAGAGTAGAATCAGCTATGGTCGTGTTTAAAGTGTCTGTGAACTGGTTATTGGACGACCAGATAAAGAAATCTGCTGATCCGAATGAATTCGCAGTGAAAACCAATGGCAGTGGTGAACAAAGAATAGTGTCGTTAGAAACCGCCAATTGAATCTCCGGAAGAACAGTGATTGTAATTTGAGTGGTGTCGGTTAAGAGACAAACGGAATCTGTTACTCGTAACTCAATGTCATAAACTCCGGGGTCAGTATAGGTAACTGTCGGTGAAAAGACGGTCGAAGTCGTTCCATTTCCGAAATCCCACTCGTAAGAATCAGATGGCGAACTGGTATTCGTCAAAGTAACCGTGTAATCTTCGCATCCGCCTAAACCGGATGAATTAAATTCGGCTTTGGGTAATAATTGGAAATCGAATTTGAAAACCACGTTGTTGCAGTTCGTACTAAGATTGGTGTTTGACCATGCATTGGGTGTAGTTGGAAAATCACTGTTTCCTCCACAGCCACCGCAAACACTTTGGTAGACAACACCATTTTTGTCAAAACGGGAAGTTCCACCGTCTACATGCTCGTGTGCCTGACCACCGCCCAGGTAACTTCCGTAAAGTAAACCGGAAAAGTCACGCTTGTAAACAAACAAATAGAAGTTGAATCCATCGCCTGAACTGGATTGAAAAGCGTCCGAACTGACGGGCATTCCGGTAAGTGGAGTTCCCTGCAGAATATTCGCTCCCCATCCTGAAACGTACATGTTTCCGCAAATATCAACCAGGAATGCTGCCGGCGAAATGTTGATATTCGGACTGCCATTCCCAAAAACTGTGGAGTTAACAATAGCTGTTAAAGTAGGATTCAATTTTGCGATAAACTGGCTGCTTCCCGGGTAACTTTGCGAATTGATGACCGGGAAATTACCACCAACAGATTGTCCTAAAACAAAAATCTCATCGTTGCGGTTAATTTCTACAAAGAAAACCTGGTCATATTGATTGGTTCCGATGTAAGTGCTTTGTGTAAGGGTCTGACCATTTGGAGTTAGTTTCCCCACAAATCCGTCTGCTTTTCCACCCAGATAGCCCGGATTCAATCCTCCGGCTGTTCCGGGAATGTTGTTGCTGGCTGTTCCTCCGGCGAAAACGACGTTATAACTGGAGTCAATTTTTACAGAATAACAAGCATCGTTTTTGCTTCCTCCAAAATAACTCGACCACATGAGCGTACTCAGATTGCTGCTCAATTTGAAAAGTACTCCGTCCTGCTGTCCCCCTTTTGTGGGTTGGAAGGCATTCAATACGGGGAAGTTGTCGGATCGGCTGCACGAAGCAACTATGCAGTTGCCCAATGAATCCAACATGATTTCACCCCTGAAGTTATCTCCATAGTTGTTAGTCAGTGAATCATAGTCTGCTGTACTGCCATAAATATGAGCTGGGGGCGGAGATGGATAAACGGTAGGATTACTGCTGATGTTAACTCCGTCATTGAGCAAGCCACCCATGTAAGTGGAAGCTAACAGGTTATGACCGTTCGCACTGATTTTTGCGACGTAAATATCCGTTCCCTGGTTGGTGAAATAAACCCCGTTGTAGTAAAAATTTGCCAATGGTGTACCTCCTCCATGAGTTGTTTGATAACCGTTCACAATGGGGAAATTGGTACTTGATGTAGCTCCGTAGATATACAAATTGTTATTCCGGTCGCAAATCAAACTGTGTGCAGTTTCGGTTCCCTGAGTTGGGCTTCCACCTCCCAAAAAGGTGGTCCAGATCATGTCTTCACCGTCCGATGAATATTTCGAGACAAAGACATCCGTAATTCCGTAAGTTGGATTGGTTACTGCAGTAAAAGTAGAAGTGATATCATAGGCAGAATTATCTGGTGTTGGATACGCGTTCCCGAAAACTGTTCCGGCAGAATAGGCAGATCCATCATACCCATAAGTAGCGGTCATTCCGAAGTTATCCGAAGGAGAACCGGAATAGGTCGCGAATACTAAAACGGGATCAATAATGACACTTGCGAGCGGATTGAACTTTCCAAGCTTAAAAGACAAGACTGTTCCGTTCAATTTAAAAGCACAGGAAATTTCTGTGAGCTTTCCATTCAAAAGTTGGTATGCAATCGGTTTTTGTTCAATGATCTCACCTAAACTGGTTTTAAGGATCAAATCACCGTTCTTAGCAATGGAGATTTGCTGGAAATGGATGAGGTCGATCTGAATACTAGTGATCGGACTTCCCGGTGAACACCATAATTCATATTTGAATTTTTCAGGTGTGTCAAATACTTTCAGATCAATTCCGTTGTAAAAATTCTTGAGTGTCACTTCGTGGAAACTTCTCACATCCGAAGTCCATTTCGTAGAATCATTTCCTAAGAAGTAATTGTAATAGTAGGGCAAAGGCTTCTCTTTAATGATTTCATAAACTTCATTGGAATTTATAAAATGAGCTGCAGACAATACACTTTTAATTTCAGTTGAAGTATCTGTACCTTCTCCCAGATGTGCGCGTTTCATGGGTGAATAATCCCTTAAGTCATAGAGAAAGCCATGCTGCTGAACCCAGATGTTGTTTCCCTGTGATCGGGATTGGAACAATACTTTATCATCCCATTGGCCTTTGTTTTCAACCAATGCGTAGTGCGACGGATGCTGATGCTCTATTTCCTGAGCATGAATCTGCGTGTAAAAAACAAGAGCACAAAAGATTGAAAAAATCGGCTTCATACTTGAAAGATAGGAAAATGTTTAAAAAGGTTGCTTTTTTGGTTGTAACTTTTGCCAATCAAATTGCTGTGGTTATATTTGATATAAATTCGAGGCATATGACAACTCAATGGGTCTTCAACGAAGTTGCAACAATTACAGAGAAAAATATCCAGCATTTAAAATCGAAGTTTTCAAATTATTCGGAGAATCAATTGAATTGGAAGCCCAATCCTTCAACCTGGAGTTTAGCTGAGATTTTTGCCCATTTGAATGCTTACGCAAAATTTTATCATTCGACTTTAAATGACCGCATTGACAGAACGCGTTTTCGTATTCCCCGGATCAATTATACCTCATCTCCACTTGGAAAATCTGCCTGGGCATCGATGAAATTGGGAAATGCGCGAAATGTGAAACGAAAATTCAATGCTCCAAGCGAGTACAATCCGTCGGTAAATCCGGCTTTGGTGAACGGCGAAGAGATCAAGACCTTACTTGCCGGACAGCATGAATTCCTTTCCATTATTGAAAAATCGGTAGCGGTTTCTCTTAAAAAAGTAAAGGTTCCGATCTCGATTTCCAAATTGGTCCGCCTGCGTTTAGGTGATGCGCTATTGTTTGTGGCTTATCACAACGACCGGCACATGGAGCAGGCTTTGAAACTGACAAAAAATCCCCAATTCCCTAAAAAGTGAACAGACTCCACGCATTTTGTAAAGCAAGTATTGCACCCGTTCGCGGTGATGCAAGCGACAGAGCTGAAATAGTGACACAGCTTCTCTTCGGTGAAGTGGTTGAGATCCTGGAAGTGAAGGAACAATGGCTTCATATCCGTTCGTTTATGGATGGTTACGAAGGCTGGATCGATTCGAAACAAATCCAGGATTTAAGAGAAAAAGAAGTTTCGCGCTGGCTGGACGGCCTGGTGGTCGAACATTCGGAATTCCGCATCATTGAAGGACCTGAAGGAAAACAAATCCTGACGAAAGGTTTTTTCCGTCCGGGTGATTCGGAAGAAACTTTTCAAATCGGGAAATCCGAATATACTTTTTTGAACGAAGCAGACACTTTCCCGGAATCTATTGGTGATTTCGCACTTTCCTATTTGAATGCACCTTATTTGTGGGGAGGGAAAACGATGTTCGGGATCGATTGTTCCGGGTTTATGCAGCAAATTCACCGCGTATTCAGCTATCAATTGCCCCGGAATTCTTCCCAGCAGCAGGAGATCGGGCAGGAAATTGACTTTGAAGACCGCGAACCCGGAGATTTGGCTTTTTTCCTTTCAGATGCCGGGAACATCCATCATGTGGGTTTACTGCTAAACAAAGACGAGATCATTCATGCACACGGATATGTCCGCATCGACGATTTTAGTTCCAAAGGAATTACCCGCAAAATCGACGAAGTACATTCGCACAAATTGCATTCGATTAAAAGGCTCTAAAAGCACCAATAGTTTTTAGAATCAGATTATATTTGCGCACGAAAACCGAAGGTTTAAAAGTTCAATCGTTCAAATGTTCAATTTTGACCGTTTTAAGCTTTTTGAACCCTTTGAACCGTTTAAACTTTTGAACTAAAAAATATAAGCATGAAACGCGATCAGGAAGTATTTGACTTAATTGCTGCAGAAAGACAGCGTCAGGAACATGGAATTGAATTAATTGCGTCTGAGAACTTTGTCTCTGATGAGGTGATGGAAGCAATGGGTTCCGTATTGACTAACAAATATGCAGAAGGACTTCCCGGAAAGCGTTATTACGGAGGTTGCGAAATAGTTGACAAAGTAGAGCAATTGGCAATCGATCGTTTGTGCAAATTATTTGGTGCTACCTGGGCAAATGTACAGCCGCATTCCGGAGCTCAGGCAAATGCAGCAGTTTTCTTAGCTTGTCTGAAACCGGGCGATAAAATCTTAGGATTCGATTTATCCCACGGAGGACATTTAACTCACGGATCTCCTGTGAACTTCTCCGGTAAATTGTACGAACCGCATTTCTACGGTGTAAGCCAGGAAACAGGTTTGGTTGATTACGACATGATGGAGGAAGTAGCGAAACGCGAAAAGCCAAAAATGATCATTTGTGGAGCTTCCGCTTATTCGAGAGATTGGGATTATGCACGCATCCGCAAAATTGCAGACGAAGTTGGAGCTTTGATCCTGGCAGATATTTCGCACCCGGCAGGATTGATCGCAGCTGGTTTATTGAACGATCCTTTGGACCATTGTCACATCGTTACAACAACAACACACAAAACATTGCGCGGACCACGCGGAGGTGTGATTATGATGCGTAACAACTTCGACAATCCATTTGGATTGAAGTGGAATAACGGGAACCCAAAATCCATGGGAGCATTGTTGGATGCAGCAGTTTTCCCTGGAATCCAGGGCGGGCCGTTGGAGCACGTAATCGCAGCAAAAGCAGTTGCCTTCGGAGAAGCACTTTCCGACGGATACAAAACATATATGGCTCAGGTGAAAAAGAACGCTGCATTGATGGCAGAAGAATTCACTAAATTGGGTTACAAAATTATTTCAGGGGGAACAGTCAATCACAGCATGTTGATCGATTTACGTTCAAAAGGTGTGAATGGAAAAGATGCGGAGAATAACTTAGTTTTAGCGGATATTACGGTAAACAAGAACATGGTTCCTTTTGATACTGAATCTCCGTTCGTTACTTCCGGAATTCGTGTTGGAACATCCGCCATTACTTCCCGCGGGATCAAAGAAACTGAAATCCCGGCAATCGTGAAATTGATTGACCGCGTGCTGATGAATATCGGTGACGAAGAAACGATCAATTCCGTACGTTCGGAAGTGAATGCCCTGATGAGCGCACGACCGTTGTTTACGTGGTAAGAAAAGCAACTGATTATTCCAGGTCCCGACATCGTCGGGACTTTTTCTTTTCCCACAAATGCACAAATTTTAAGCGCGCTTACCAGTCGCGCGGGATTCTATCAATTGATACGCGAAAAAGAGGCAATAGCCGCGGCTGAGCCTCCAAGTATTTTGCATTTGCGGGGTAAAAAGATGTTTGACTGCCAGTGAGCAGATATCTTTAAGCGGTTTTATCCTGTCGTGCCAATAACTTAGCAGAAACCTTATAAGATGCGGTGAAAGTCATTCCGGGTTGGCGTTTTGAAAAAGTCATCAACGCCTTTTTATACCATGCAGCGTTTGTAGCTTTTTTATTGAAGCTCTCGTGATGTGCAGTATCGTGCAGTACGCCATCAAGCCAAGCCTGGATTTCATAGATTGCTAAACCAAAGTATTCAGCACGATCAAGCACAATGGCGAAATCCCACTCATTGAAATGGAGGTTTTCTTTCTTGTCATACCCGTCATTCAGGTTTTTCAAATCAGTAAATACGTTTTTTTCCAAGAATTCAACCTGCTCCATACTATTTGCGTTTTTTTTGGCGAAGATACGCAGAAATAAAATAGGGGCATCCGCCGTGGCGAACACCCCTATCCGGTTTTGTGTATTTTTTTCTATGCTCTTCTGCAAAGCGCATCCCAGGTTGTCCAGAAATGTGCGTTGATTGATCCGATTGGCGGGTTGGTGCTGTCTGCAACAATTCCTACCATGGATGAACAATTGCTGTTGCATCCGATTTGATTGGTGCTTCCGTCCTGAGCAGGAATTTCACGCCAGCCTCCTGTTGAACCGCTCATTAGTTCCACTTTGATATCAAAGATTCCCGAAAGGTTTGGAGTTTGAAGCTGTTGTGTTGGATTGTCGCTGGAAATTGTTCCGCTCCAGTTTCCCTGGGAGAAAGTGACTCTCCAGGTCGTGATCATTTTTGAAGTGTCGTTTTGCGGGGATAAATAAACCCAGAATTGTGCACCGTTACCCAATTGGATAGTTTCAGGTGCATTTGCATTAAATGCTGTCATAGTGAATAGTATGTGAATGCGCCTTCGCTGTAGCTTGTGCCATCGCTATAGCTTTGGCGACACGCGATCAGCGCAAGTGTTGTGGTTCCTACTCGTTGGCTTTTCGGAAAACGCCACACGCATCGATTAAATCTTTCTCGGGACCGGCCGCGTCCGTCTGAAAGCTTTATTAGCGAATAGTGTGAAGCGAATGTAGAAAGTCTTTTCAGCAGAAAAGGGATTTTTGTCATGAGTGGGGAGATTGATGTCATGAATTGTTGAAATGAGGGTATGAAAAATGTAGGTGGTAATATGAACAATGTATGCACGCGATTATCAAGATCTTACTTTTAAGAAGCTACAAAGCACTCCCTGTGATGCCACTGCAAATTTTCGACGGAGGGATAATAATGGTTGTTTCGTGGCAGCAGAATTTCTTTTCCATCAAACTGACCCAAAGAATACTGAGAATTATTTTCCGATATTGCTTTGGAGATTTTAACCCGGTAATCTTCAGAGTTATTGTAGTCATAGTATCGTGAATGCTAAAACTTTATTCAATAAGTAATACCATCCATAATTTATTGTCAATATAAAAGCTTTGTTCTTTAATAGTCTACTTTCCTTTTAAATATGCC
Source organism: uncultured Fluviicola sp. (assembly GCA_965650365.1). Taxonomy (GTDB): domain Bacteria; phylum Bacteroidota; class Bacteroidia; order Flavobacteriales_D; family Crocinitomicaceae; genus Fluviicola. The sequence continues at coordinate 46,260 of CBFGOJ010000032.1, forward strand.
TCATGATGATTATTTATTCTCGGCACCTGAACCACCCGGTTCCCCCACTGTTCAGTAATTACAATTGCGGTAACCTTTACAGAAACGGTTACCCCGGTTACTGCATTATCATTCGATAAGCAGACATGGAAATTATCGGTTGACACCTGGTCAACTCTTGAGAATGCATTAATTACTTTTCCTCTTTTAATTGAATAGAATTGCTGACCTGAACGGAATAGATTTGCGTTTTCGTTTACGACTATGTAATAGTCAATATCTTCACCGCTTTGGGCTACAGCTAAATAGTTTGGTAGTCCAAGAGCCAAGCATGCAAGCGGATTACTCTTGGTTAGCAGTTTTACAATTGGCGAAGCTAATTCGCTTAAATCTTTAACTGCTTTTTGATATGCCTGCTGTCCGGATTGATCTACCCCGATATAATAACTCCAGACTTTGGTGTTTGGAGGTAAATTGAAATTCAAGGTTGTTTTATTTCCATTTACGTTTCCGCTAGAGTGCACTTTTGCAGTTTGGTCCATTACATTGACAATCGCAGTATCCCTTCGGATTAAATAGGTTTCATTTTTGGAATAATAGGTGGTGTCGTATAAAGTCCTCCAATAAACTTCAGAGTTGAAATGTTTTGATTGTTCATTCAGAGGAATACGCTGAATATGAATCTTGCAGATTTTCCCGATTAATCCTTTGTTCTTAAATCTGAATTTATAGATACCGTCTTTGGAAACCTGGATTTTCTTATCCAGAATTCCACTGGTTTCGTAGTCCGTGAATTTGGTGAAGCTTGGATATTCTGAAACTTCTACTTCTCCCAGTGATTTCCCTTTAAGAACTTCAACATTCAATACAATCTGATCCCCTTCAGCAAAGCCAAAGTAGAATTCTTTTTCTTCTGTAATACCCAGTTTTAAGGTGGATTCGATCAGTTCAACAGTTTCCTGGGAAGAAGCCCGAAATGAACTTAGCAGCAGCAACGCAAGAGTTGTTAGTTTCATGTTAACAGTAAGGTTTCGGCACGAATCTAACAAAAGACATCTTTAGTTGATCCTTCCATCCTCATTTTCAGTATTTACCACATGTCGGAATGTGGTTTTCCGCAATTTGTGGACAATGGTTATTTTGGATTGTAATTTTTCGGGTTGTCCCGGATGTATTGGCCTATGCGTTCGTAGGCTTCGGTGTCGCGGATGATGCGATCGTGGTAGTTTCGTTGCCATTCGAAACAACCATTTAATTTTCGAATTTCAAAGGTAGACCGTCCTTTGTACCATCGAATGATTCGCGATAAATTTTGATGAAACATGGGATTTTGATCCCCTGTAAAACCACCCGATTTTTGTTTAGGTAGGGGCGCGATTAATCGCGCCCCTACGGATTCGTCGTGTTGGTTAATGATCAGGATTCCGTGTACATGATCCGGCATAATTACGAATTCGTCCAATTCAACAAATGGAAATTGAATTGGAATTTGTTTCCAAATATCAAATACAATCATTGCGTCAATTGTTTTATTCAATCTGCCGAATTCAATATTGCCAAAAAAACGATTCTTGTTTTTTGTGCAAATGGTAATAAAATATATTCCGGATCTGCTGTAATCATAACCATTTAATCGTCTGCTTTGTCGTCTGTGAATAGGGGAATTGGACATGTTTTCTATCTTTCCTATATAAATTAGTTAAAAAGATCGTTTGAAAAAACCGTAAGGGCGTAAAATTTTACGCCCTTACGGTTTTCATGAATTCCGGCTACATGTTTTAATCGCATCCCTACTTTTCCAAATAATTCCTATTTTCACCCCACAAAATACGTTTCACTATTCATGCAGCAAAAAATCCTTCATTTCCTCGAACAAATCGGAATTGCCGTCATAGAAAGGGATCTCCCGGACGATTGCTTCCTGCCCGGACTCACCATTGAAAAGAATGCGATCTTGATGGATCCGAAACGGTTAAAATATCCTGGTGATTTGCTGCACGAAGCCGGGCATTTGGCTGTAACGGAAGAAAACCTGCGGCCCTTGATCGGAACGGCGGAAATGGATCCGGCCTGGCCGAGTGATGGCGATGAACTGGCTGCGATACTTTGGTCTTATGCAGCTTTGCGGCATTTGGAACTGGAGCCGGAAGTGGTTTTTCACCCGGAAGGATATAAGAATGAATCCCAGTGGCTGATTGAACAATTCCGAAATAAGAATTACATTGGACTACCCTTATTGGAATGGATGGGATTGTGTTCCGCTTCGGAAAAAGATGGAGTGAAACCTTTCCCACAAATGCTAAAATGGCTGAGATGAGTAAAAAAACAATCACGAAATACCTGAAGTTTCCCATGCAGTTCGACGAACAGCGTTTGGTGGAAGATCTTTCCAAAGCGATGGAAAGCGAGTGGATCCCGCATTTCAATACGGGCGGCTATACCGGCAGCTGGAATGCCATTTCGCTTTATGCGGTGGATGGGAATGAACGGAATATTTTTGCCCATCAGACGGAGAATGCCTCTATTTCCGAAACACCGCTCATGCAGGAATGCGTGTATTTCCGCGAAGTGCTGGACGGTTTCAAATTCCCGATTCTTTCTGTCCGCTTATTGCGCCTGGAAGTGGGAGCGGAGATCAAGCCGCATACCGATCATGAATTGGGTTATGAAGACGGACAATTCCGCCTGCATATTCCAATCGTTACGAATCCGGAGATCGAATTTATTTTGGATGGTGAACGGTTGACGATGCTTCCGGGCGAATGCTGGTACACAAATGTGAATTTGGTGCATTCGGTGGCGAACAGGGGAACGATCGACCGCGTTCATTTGGTGATTGACGGCGAACGGAATGCCTGGACGGACGAACTCTTTTTCTCCCTGGCTCCGAAATCAAGCTTTGAAGCGGCTGCCGAAGAAGAGCTCGATGATGAAACGATTATCCGCATGCTGGAAGAGTTGAAAAGCAACCCTCAAATGGCCGGACATCCTTTGATCGAACAGCTGGAAAAACGATTGCTCAAATGGAGTTGATTCCCCGGATTGGCCCGGGCCGGAAGGGTGACTGAAAGAAGTAATTGTGGCCTTTGAAAAAAGTAAGGGAGACAAAGAGTAATCGTTAGAAGTTGTTTAGTCTGACCTTGACAGATGAATTAAAGCTAAACGAACTAAAGCAAAGCCTTAACTCCCAAAATTCTTTAAAATAATTCGTTGCTTTTGTAACTGAAGTATGTTTGCTGACTTTATTCGGAATAAACGGCATGGCAGAAAACTCAATGAATCCAAAACAACAGCAGGAGAAGGAAACACAATCAGACCAGATGTCTGAAGTATTGTGGTGGTTTTCCACGGCAATCAAAGAATTGATCCAGGATTGTACGGTGGATAGAAACCGCTATAAAATCCTCGGTTCTGCGATGCTTTTTACCTGGCTTTACGCCACTTTGGCCTGGGGTTATTTCTGGAGCACCAATTCCGATTCACCTTTCTTATTTGTATCTCTCGGGATTTTTATGGGAGGATTTGTCCTGGCCATCGACCGCGTTTTGGTTTCTTCCATCAACAAGAAACGAACCAATATTGTAGCGATTGCGCTGCGGGTCATCATGGCTTTGTGTATCGGTGCGTTTTTGGCGCAGCCTATCATTTTGTTCATTTTTAGTTCGGATGTGGATCGCGAAATCCCGATTTTGCTGGATAAAAAACTGGCAGAGAAAAAGATCGAAGTAGAACAGGTTTACCAATCCCGGAAAGACGAATTGCTGGCCAATAAAAAGACCCTGGAAGAAGAATTGAAAGAAAAAGGCGACCTGGCTATCGAAAAGCAAAACGATTATCTGAAAGAAATTGATGGAACAGGCGGTTCCGGGAAATTCGGAATTGCGGGAATCGCGAAAGCCAAACAGAACGGCTACATGATAGCCAAAGACGAGTTGGACAAAGCCCAGAAAGGTTCCAAAACGGAATTAGAAAAGATCACCAAAGAACTCGATGAGATCAATACCAAAGTGACCAAAAGCGTGGCTGATTTCGAAAAGACCCTCGACGGAAAAGGTTTCCTCATTAAGAAAGAAGCCCTTCAATCCTTGTTCGATAAGGACAAAACCCACGGATTGCAGAACCAATACTATTTATTAATGGTCATTCTAACCTTATTTGAGTTGATCCCGATCATCAGTAAATTGTTCATGTCATCCGGTGCTTACGATACGAAAGTGGCTTTGCGTGAAGATTTCGAAATGAAGACCGCAAACCTTGAATCTGAGAAAGAATTCAAAGAGAAGGAACGCGAGTTATCGTAATAAATGAACCGCGAAGAAAATATAGCAGACTTCCAGTCGCTATATATTTCAGAGCGCAGACTGTTCGGACTTTTCTTTGCGTTCTTTATCTCTTTGCGTTGAAAAAAGACTCCTTTATCTCCAGGTAAGATGCGCAGGATTGTTTTGTGGAAGTGTTGATTTTGTACCTTTATAAAAACAACAATTACACATCATGAAAAAACTCATTCTCTTAGCGCTGCTTTTTAGTTTCGGCCCAGGCTTTTCACAAGTATTGGATTCCGTAGCTTATTCCATCAACGGTCAACAGTTCATGGCTTTTTATGCCAGGCCGGTGAAGATTACCAAAAAAACGAAAACCGTTTTGATCGTTCACGAATGGTGGGGATTGAATGATTACCCGAAACAACGAGCGCTTCAGATTGCTCAGGAAGGAAATATTGGTTTTTGCATTGATATGTATGGCAAAGGCAAAATTGCCGCGAATCCGAAAGATGCACAGGTACTTGCAATGCCCTTCTATAAAGATGCAGATTTTTCATACGGAAGATTTATGGCCGGATACAATCAGGCATTGAAGATTGAAGGAGTTGATTCCTCTAAAATGGTTGCAATAGGCTATTGTTTTGGTGGTTCTGTGGTTCTGAATGCAGCAAAAAAAGGCGCAGGCCTGGATGCAGTAGTGAGTTTTCACGGAAACCTGGACGGAATCCCGG
>CBFGOJ010000033.1:0-50770 GCA_965650365.1 uncultured Fluviicola sp.
GCTGAAACTATCTTTGCTCAATCCATCGTTACACCGGAAGATTACGAGCAGTTATTTCTCGACAACATTCAAAACCTGGAAAGCTGTGCGGTAGATTTTGCCGATGGATACTACAAAATCCGTGCTTCCGTTTCACTCAAAAATCCGGCTATTACGGAAGACAATGTCAAAGAAGACCTATTCGTACTCTATCATCAAAACAGGAACCTTTGCGAGGATTTACGCTGGGAAGACATTCAAATTCTGACGAAATCTGCCGGAAAGCGCAAAAAACACGAAGTGGATGCTCCTCATGTTGAGAAAACATACGATCTGGACAGTTCCCAGGATCCGATCAAAATACACAATTACCATTCGTTTCAACTGGATTTTCCGGATTTTTACGGAATTGGCCACCGCGGATTGCCGCCGGAAGCTACCGAACGAAACGCAGCACACGTGCTTCAGCTAAAAGGTTATCTGCTTCTGATGGATTTCATGATGGCAGATGTCACCGGGCAAATCCAGGATACTCCGCAGCTTATCAGTTTTACGGATGCTCCGCCAACAGGAAAAGTTTCGCTGATTTCCATTCCAAATGTGGAAAAAGTGGTTGATCGGGCTAAATTCAGCAAGAGCAATCAATTGCAGAGTGCCGCTTCGATACAGGACAAGAAATCCGGATTCATTGATATTCTGGACACTTTGTACGGAGAAGATACTGCTCAATTATTCCACGATTTTCATCCTTCGAAATCAAAGATCAATTACCGGACTTTACTCACACAGGAGTTGCCCGAATTGAACCGGAACCGTTTCCGGTCCTTCAACAAATTGAGTCCAACCGAAAGCAATATTGTCTTCAAAGAGTTGTTCTCCCTGCTTCACGGCAGCAAGATCGAATCTGAAATTCCGGTTCGCGGCCTGCTTAAAAAACACGACCTGGATTTACTTCCCGATTCTGTTTTCTTTGAACAATATGAAGTTTACCTCGGCATAGCTCCTATTTCCGGGGTATTCTACAATCCGATCTTTAATGAAACACCGCAAAATATTCCAACACAGGAAATGGATTGGAAAGAAGAATATTTCGCATCACTGCAAACTGAAATCAGCCTGATCCGAAGAAATGCGCTCTTTGAAAGTTTCCTGGAGGTTGGAGCGAATGACGAAAATTACCGCATGATCCAATTGAGTGAAAACAGCCGTTGGATTTTGGTCTTCCGCTATCCCGGAAAAGAAGACTGGATGATCCTGGGTTCCTACAGAACCCGTGATCATTTGATCCGTTCGGCCAATCGTTTTTGGGCCTTCATGCGCTTTCTGAATCCGGAAAGACATTTGTTCTACCTGGTTGAACATCGTTTGCTGCAATTTGCTTATCCCCATAGACACGACGATGCGGAAGGGAACACTTTGTCTATTGTTGCTTCCAGCCGCTTTGAAAACAACCAAATGCACGAACGCCTGGAAGAATTATTAAGGGAACGGCTTCCGGCACATTTGAGAATTAAGTTATACCGTGTTCAGCCCGATCACATTTACGATTTCGAACAAATCTATTACAAATGGCGTGAAGCTTTGGCAACGCGCAATACTAAAAAAACGATCCATTTTTCAGAATCGATCCATGCTTTTTTCAGAGTCAGTAAACCCTATTTAAAAGATATTCAGTGAACAGTATTTCGTCCATAGCACTGCATGTTTCTGCCAGGAATGAAGATTTTATTCAGAATTGGTACCGGGATTTTGAGCTTTTTGCTGAAAAGCACATTACTGCTGTGGCCGACCGCGTACTGATGCGCTGCGATCAACACGGGTTTGAGATCGAGATTTCCCGGTTGGAAGTAGATCTTGGAAGTATTGCGGAGGACAATTTTGAAAAAGACTTTGAACGGATCCTGGAAGAAAAACTGGAAGAAAGCATTTTGAAAGAAATTCTCTATCCGACTATAAAAGAAGATAAACGACTGGAAGAGGCCGCATATCAACTGGAAGCTCTGAAAAAATTCCTGCTGCATGGAACCATCGATTGGAATGTGGCAAAACGCTTCAAAAGCATAACCGAACTCTTTAAACAGGTTCTTAAAAACAGGTCAAAAGAATTAACTGCATTCTTGCGCTCATACGGACATTTCACCAGTATGCAGCACCGCATGATTTATCAGTTTGAAGATACTGCTTTGCTTGAAACCGTGAAAATCATAGCACCGGAAGAGTTTTCGTTCATTCAATCATACCTTGTTTTTTTAAAGATCAAATATGCCGAAGCACCAGGCGTTCCAATACGTGAAGAAGAACGCAGAGTCGTTATCTGGAAAGTCGTTTATGCCTATTTGCTGAATAATCAGAGTACAACTTTCAACAAAAAGGGATTTGTACGGGAAACGATCGGAAACCTGGCATCACACATCAATCTGCGTTATGGCGAGTTATTGAAAACGTTGACTTATTTACTGGAAGAAGGTTTTGGAAGCGTTATTCCTTCCGGTTTACAAGTCATTTTGCTGGATTTGAAACAGGAAGAGAATACTTCATTCAGGGCACGCCGGATCCGGAAACCAGAAGAATGGCCTGCCATTTTACGCGAAGTAAAAGCTTCGGGGGAAGGGAAACTACCCGAGAATGACCTGGACCAGCTGCGCGCTTTACTCGAAAACGAGAAAAATGTACTTCAAATCATCAAACCGCTGCGGGAAACGGAGATTTTTGACCTGTTGAAATTACTTGTTCCTTCCGATGCTGATTTTGTAATGGAATATGCCCTGCATTTAAACAAACAGAATCAGAGCGGGGCCTTGCAGGGAAAAGCGAGCGGAGACTTTTTAGTATTCAAATGGCAGGTTATTCTTCCATTATTGGTACTCTCCAAAAGTTCCACTGTTAATCGTGATTACCTGGTCTGGCAGGTTTTCAAACGACTTTCTGCCCGTTACAATATTGAAATTTGGCAACTAGTAAGTTTTGCTTACAAAGAAACGAGTGCCTGGAAAAGCCACCACGGACTGCGTGAGATTATTGAGAAACTTTATGTAGAATTGGTGCAGGGAAAAACCAAATCGGAACAAACTAAAACCTTTGATTCGATCAGTTTTCAGCTTGGTTTACTCGAAGAGCGAACAAAACTGACCAAAGACCAATTGCTGGAACTGAAAACAAAACTGAGTTCCGCTCTTTTCCGCGAATTGCTGCTGGACCGTTTGGGAGAATCTGCCCGACATCGTTTATTGGCCATTATTATTCCTTCCAAAGCCATTGAATTGTCTTCCTTCATGTACGTCCTGAACCAATCCGGGAACAATGCAAAAATAGAAGGTCGAACGATCGGATCCATTCAACGTTTAAAGTGGAGCTTCCTCTTTGATGTATTGGAAGATACCAAAAATCAGGTTTTCAACCAGGAAACCATTGTTCAGCGCATTTTAGAGAAAACAGGAGCGCATTACAACCTCACATTGAAACAATTGGTGCATTATTTCTATTTGGACTTCAAACATTCAAATTTCTCACTACCTTTTAACCTGTACAAGATCCTGTCTTCCATTAAGTTGAAAATCGAATCGGGTAAAGCGTCCGGAAGGACCACGGAAAAATTCGATTCGAAGAAACAAGCGGAAAACAAGAAATTACTGGTACACTATTTCACTGAAAATGCGCAAAACATGCCAATGATCAATGCACTATCACAAGATTTGGAGTGGATGAACTTCCTCTCTCCTATCCTTGATTCGACCAGGCAGATGATTGATTTTATCCGGCGAAAATGGAATATCCACATCAACAATCAACTCTTTTTGCAAACCATTTTTCGATTTTCCAAGCATGCAAAGCACCGCAGTCAAAAGGAATTGATGACGGAATTGTGGAATTTGGTTCAAAAGAGTTTAAGCCGGGAACAGAAAATACGGCTCATAAAGGAATTCATTGCTCCAAATGACCGGCAGACACTTCTGAAACAATTGCATGAGGTACTTGAAAAAGATGCGGATTTAGTTTCAACAGAAAAAGAAGAAGAGCTTATGGAAGAAGAATTACCCGAAGAAATGGAATCGTCAGATAATTCCGGCAAACAAGTCCAATTTATCGACAACGCAGGTTTGGTGCTTCTCGCTCCTTTCCTTCCACGACTTTTCACCATGATGGAATTGACCGAAAACGGAAAATTCAAAAACCGGGAAGCCCAGATCAAAGGCATTTTCCTGCTGCAATATGCAGGATGCGGAGAGGGCGAATTTCCGGAATATGCATTGCAATTGAATAAGATCCTGACCAATTTCAAAACCGGCATTCCCATTCCAAGAAAATCAGTTTTAAATGAGGAAGATAAAAATACGGTGGATGGAATGCTGCAGGGTGTTCTGCAAAATTGGGGACGATTAACAAACACTACTCCCGCAGGATTACAGGAAGGGTTCCTCCGCAGGGAAGGAAGATTGGAAGAACTGGAAGACACATACCTATTAACTGTTGAAGCCAAAGCTTACGACATGTTGCTGGATCATGTTCCATGGAATTTCAGAACCATCAAATTCAGCTGGATGAAAAAAGCTATACAGGTGAAATGGAGGTAGAAAAAGTTCAAATCTTCTTCGCTCTCTGAGCTTCGAAGGTTCAAAAGTGTTCAAATATTAAAACAAACTAAAAACGAAGGATATGAAAGCAGGAAAATCAAATCAGGCAGCGGGCAAGCAAAGCAATCCGGTTCAGGCCAAGGCAACTAAGCAGGGAAATGAAAGTTCTATCCTTCAGTCTTATAAAAACGGAACCGCACAATTAGCAGGTCTGGAAGAAGAAGCACTTCAGGGGAAATTTGAAACCGCTCAGCTTGCAGGTGAAGAAGAGGAATTACCAGGCTGATTTCAATGAAGAACAGAACATCTTTCAGAAGAATTTAAACGAAAGGACAAGCTTATGAAAAAAAGTGCTCAGTCAACAAAACAAGTAGCTACAGACAGTTCTACTTTCCAGGCAAAAGCAAAAAACCAGGCGAATGACACTTCCATTCTTCAGGCGTATAAGGAAGGAACAGCTCAGCTTGCTGCCGAAGAAGAACCTGCCCAGCTAAAGGAAAATAAAACAGGTTTGCCGGACAATTTAAAGTCGGGAGTTGAAAATCTTTCCGGTCACAGCATGGACGACGTGAAAGTGCATTACAATTCTACGCAGCCCGCTACTCTACAGGCTCACGCTTACGCACAGGGAACAGATATTCACGTGGCTCCCGGGCAGGAAAAACACCTGCCGCATGAGGCATGGCATGTTGTTCAGCAAAAAGAAGGGCGGGTTCAGCCCACCAAGCAATTGAAAGGTAAAACAAACATCAATGACGATGCAGGTTTGGAAAAAGAAGCGGATGTGATGGGTTCAAAGGCCCATTCAAATGGAATGGAAGTTCAGCAAATTCCTGTTAGCAAAAAAGTAGACAATCCAATTGTACAAGGTGTTTTTACTGGTCCCCAGTTTACAACTGATAATCCGGTTGCAACAAATTTTGGCGGTCATCAATTTATAACAGGAGCACTTCAGAAGAACACCAACTGTGGATCCGATAATCAAATCATTACAGACGGACAGCGTAAAAACAGTGGGGCTTCGGCTCCGGGTTCTCCTACTAATTTAGCGACCTACAAAGATGGGTTTTCGCGAAGTGGCGGATTGGTGCGTGATCCGGTAAGAAATCAAACTTCAACACGTCTTCATCTTATCAATCACCGGTTGGAGAACTCAGGAAACACTCAAAATGTATCAAGTAATATTTTACTTGGTAGTCAAAAAGCGAATAACCCAACGCATCTTCATCGGGTTGAAAATCATGTAATCCGTTCACTTTCTCACGCCAGTGAAGAGAACGCAGATTATGAGAATTCACTTGGTCAAGCTCAATCATTGACTACAGATGTCGGAACAGCTGTTACTTATTGGGATCCTAATAATATTCCTCCTGTACATGTGTTACCATTGAGGTTTCATAATGATGGCTGGCTTGATGCAAATGGAGATGTTACAAACCTTCCTCCTGTAAATCCAACAAAAAAGAAAAAACTAAACAATGGAACTGCTTCTGTAAATCCGCCCGGAGTTTACATTAATCCATTAACCAAAGCATTACCAAAGCACTTGTGGCTGGATTATGAAGTTATCGGAAATTACCAAGGAGCTCCCAATTTTGTTCAAGGAAATATTGACCATGAACGCCAACAAAACGGAGGTGCCATAAATCCAGTTGATCAGAATATCGAAGACGATATTCAAGATTTTGAAAACACTTGGAAAGATAACGCCTTTCCTACCAATTTCGATTCCGAGGCCACTTATTATTTTGCCTCATGGATTCCAGGAACTCCTTACCATGCGGACAACGAAGCTACTGAAACCATTCCAACTGATCTTTAATTACAGTCAAGGTTATGAAAACATCATCGAACCAACAAAGTAGTCCTGCTATTTCAGAATCACATTCTCAAAAACAAGCGCCTGCCGGTACGATCCTTCAGGCTTACAAGCACGAAACTGCACAATTAGGATCAATTGAGAATGAAGAACCAAGTCAGCAAAAAGAAAATAAAACCGGACTTCCTGATAATCTAAAATCCGGAGTTGAAAACCTTTCAGGTCATTCTTTAGACGATGTGAAGGTACATTACAATTCTTCACAACCCGCAACTTTGCAGGCTCATGCTTACGCTCAGGGAACCGATATTCACGTGGCACCCGGACAGGAAAAACACCTGCCGCATGAAGCCTGGCATGTCGTTCAGCAAAAAGAAGGCCGGGTGCAGCCTACCAAACAATTGAAAGGCAAAACAAATATCAATGACGATGGAGGGTTGGAAAAAGAAGCGGATGTGATGGGTGCAAAGGCGATGCAAATGAAAACAGTACACTCTCCGACAATTTTAACCGGTAAAAGCTCCAATTCAACTACCACCCAATTAGCAACAATAATTAAACATACCACGGATAATTATTCTTATAAAGATCATACAGATAATGGCCAGAAAAACCAGACAGTTGGTACTACAATGGAGGCTTTCCTTGATCCGAATGATAAAATAGAGGGATCTGCAACGGGTGGCCCACAAAAGGATTTCATTTCAAATATCCGAAAAACATTTCCAAATGACAACATGATTCGAGGCCATTTATTGAACCATGATTTGGGAGGTTTTGGAGTAGAACAAAACTTGTTCCCGATCACTTCCTATGCAAATGGTCTCCATCTTCGAAAAATGGAATATGGTGTAAAAAAAGCTTTAGTAGATGCTAAAGCAGCTGCCAGAGGTGTATATTACAAAGTAGAGGTAACCGGAGCTAAGGATGATACAACAGATCAACCTACTTCTACATTTGAATGTGTAGCAAAAAGATGGAACGATGTAAATACTGAGGCTACAAATGGAACTGAAATTCTTAAGGCTAATATCATTTCATCTCCTAAAAAAACCGGCCCAAAACGCGATTCTGAAGCAAAAGGATCCTCAAATAATGGTGCTGGAGGAGCGGCAACTAATCAACCTCATAGTTCAGGATTAGCTGCATGGAAACATGGAGGAAGATCAGGCAAATTAAATTTTGACGAGCTGATCACCTCCGGAAAAATCACAAGTACGGTACGTGATATTGCTGAACCTTTATCAGGTGACCTTAATAAGGAAAAAGCACAATTATTTATTGATGAAAACGAAGATGAATTCGGAGATATTGCAGCTTATATCATGCAAGAAAAAAAATATAAGAAGTTCACCGAAATTACAGAGGATGATATAAATGCATTGGATGCAACTGATCAAACACTTTTTTTGAACTTTATCGCTGCAGTTTTCAAGTTGGCGGGTTAAAAACGAAGAAACGGGTGATCTTTAAATTTTAAATTTATGAAAACACAAGTAAACCAACAGACCAATGCAGATTCTCAAAAATCAGTCGGAAAAGACCAGGCTTCAACCGGAACGATTCTCCAGGCTTATAAAAACACAAATATGAATCAACCGGTAGCGCAGTTAGAATCTTATTCGGAAACAGTAACTCGCTCGGAAGACATTACTGCTCAAGACATGAATGATTGGGGAACTGTAAGAACCAAATTGGGCGGTATTGGCAAAGGGAAAGATGCGAATTCAAAAATCGCTGAACGGGCAAATTCGTCCTTGGAAGCTCTTGGTTTAGATAGTGGAACTGCAATGAGTGCACATATGATTCCAAATCGAATTGGAGGAGCTGGAGGAGCAATAAATGTTCGGCCATGGGACGCAGATTTTGAATCCGGAACATGGGAAGATAGTGTTGAAAAAGTATTTAATAATGCTATTCCAGGTGATGCGGGAGAATCTATCTCCTACGAAGTAGAGACAACCGATATGGATGATAGTGATGCAGACGGAATTATTGAGAAAAGTGATAATGAAGATGAAAAGGCCGTTGAGAAACACAAAGAGAATATCAAACCCATTCCCTTATCCGTATCTGCTAAAGTAGGTGGTGTTGATCTTGCGGACACAACCGGCCCCATTGCAAATTTGATTAAATAACTTTCTATTGATGAAATTCACCATCCAATACTTCCAAACATTGCTTCACACCGCATTTGCGCTCTATTTCGGGCAGGAAAGCGAGTACAAATCCCTGGAGGAAATTCCGCTTCCCAAAAAGGATGAAATCGCCAATTGGACGGGGAAAGAAATATCGTGGGAAGAAAGAGTGGCTTTATTACTGGCGCTGATGCCGCATATCAGTCCGCAGAGTTTGGATTTGTTTTTTATCCTGAACAAAAACCTGGATCGGCCTTATACGGAATTCGGAGGCTGGAAAGGAACTTCGCACAACGGTTTTTTACCAACGGGTGAAACGGTGGCTTTTTTACTGGCACACAATTCGGATACAAAGCGCAAATTGGTGGTAAATCTCTTCGACCAGGAACATTGGTTTTACAAAGAAAACGTGATCCGCCTGGAAAGTCAGGGTCCGGGAGAACCTTATTTGAGCGGGAAACTATGCGTTTCGGATGAATTTTTGGCAAAAGTGTACCGCAACGGTAACTACAGACCGGATTACAGCAGTGATTTTCCGGCACGACGCATGGAAACAAAGTTGGATTGGAAGGACCTGGTTCTACCTTATAATTTAAAGGAAGAACTCGAACAGATTACTCAATGGCTGAAAAATGGTTCTGCGATTCGCGAACGCTGGAACCTGGATAAATTCCTTAAAAGCGGATACCGCTGTTTGTTTTATGGTCCGCCGGGAACGGGAAAAACATTGACAGCTTCCCTGCTTGGGAAACAGCACAAAATGGATGTTTACCGGATCGATCTATCCATGGTCGTTTCCAAATACATTGGAGAAACGGAAAAGAACCTGGCAAAGATTTTCGATCGTGCGGAACATCAAAACTGGATTTTGTTTTTCGATGAAGCCGATGCTTTATTCGGAAAAAGGACCGAAACATCCGATTCGAACGATAGGCATGCAAACCAGGAAGTTGCTTACCTGCTTCAGCGGATCGAGGATTTCCCGGGAATGGTGATTTTGGCAACCAATATCAAAGACAACCTGGACGAAGCGTTTTTTCGCAGATTTCAATCCATTTTATACTTCCCGGTTCCTAATCAGCAATTGCGCTATGACCTTTGGCAGCGACTCATCCCGGAAGAATGGCTGGATGAACAGGCGGAAGAAATCTTACGTGAAGCAGCGATTATTAAGCTTTCGGGAGGAAGTATGCTCAACGTGGTGCAATCGTGTGCATTGCAGTTATTTAATCCGGAAGCATCCGATAAACTGAATTTGGAGATGCTCAAAAACACCATCAAAAAGGAATTGGAAAAAGAAGGAAAATTGGTTAATTAAGAATTGAATGATGAAATTTATTACTCAACTATTCATCCTGTTTTTGGTGGTTTTTCAAGCCTCCGGACAAGGACAGCGCGGTCAAACTTATGTTGCTCCGTGGGATATTCCTGCGTTGGAAGACCCTTACTTCTTCGAACCCTATTTTGATACGATTTACATTCACGATACCGTGTATGTTACGAATGCGGATGCTTTCCTGAAAAAGTATTACAAGGGAAAAGTCAACCTGAACGATCTGATTAAAAATCAAAAAATACTTGACAGCATTTTAAAAGACCTCGGAAAGGTTTCCGGGAAAGAACTATTCTATAATTACTTCGGGAATCACCGCTATCCAAGAGCTTTATCCAACAGCATTTCGATCAAAGAATTTTCACTGGGAGAAAACCTTCAATTCCAACAACGATTCCAGGAAAAAGAATATGGCGGTGCCGGGTATTTAAATGACGGACTTCTCTTTCGTTTCATCGGAGCTTCCCGCACCAATCGATTTCTCACCAATGAAGATGCTGTAATCCGGGCTATTTCTTACATATTCACGGCACTTCAACAAGACAGTTCCAAAATCAAAACCATCAGTTTATACTTTCCGGATTTCAATTTCAAAGAAAAAAGAGCGATGGCCCAATTCGCAAAAGCGATGCGCAGAGTTATGGATGCTTCCAAGTATCCGACTATTAAAAACATGAAGCTCAAGGTGTTTTTTCATGAACCCAAAGATATAAAGATCATTGGTGAAGATTTTATGTATGCTTTGATCCTAATGGCTGATGATGTTATCTTATTGGATCCGACTAATATCATGGATGATTACTACGTGAAAGGAGATCCTTTTAGCTATTCGGAAATTCAGGATCTCAGTTTGCTCACTCAAATTAACAGCCATTTTTACCTGGCAAAGTTCAGTACCGGCGATACAGCTTATTACAACGGCACTCTGAGTAATTTCTCCGTCAATTCCATCCGGCCTGTAGTCATGGGCGATAACCCGGATAATAACTGGGAATCGTATTTATGGTTTTTGATCGGTTTAGTGGCCCTCATTGTGGTGATTATTGTGTTATACTTATTCTATCCTCCATTCTCCTATTTATTGAATCAGAACCTGGGAATCATTTTGGCTTCATCCATTATTTTGGCTATTGAATTCTTCATATTGTTAGCAGCTCTCTTCAATTACATGTGTACGGAAGATGATGAAATTTCCTCCGGCAAGAATACCTGGATCCTGTTCTGCATGCCCATTTTGATGGTGGTCGTTTTACCTTTGATGCGGCAATTTACCAGAAATAAGAAGTTGCCGTAATTCAGAATGAGAAAACAGAATGAAAAAACAGAATGAGAATGAGGAGAATTATACAAAATCAAACCGATTAGTTTTCCAGGTTCTTGATCATTGCATAAAGGATTCTTGAAAGTTCATCTGCTTTTTTCAAAAATGAATTAAACGTATCTTTATTAATCTCATTCGAATCGTGTAGCAAATCAAAAATAGATGCACATTCGAATACAGAAGCCCTTGAAACAACAAAGAAATTGCGCCTGTCTTTATTTGAAGACCTTCCTGAGCCTTCCGCAATATTTAGTACAATACTAAAAGATGCCGGTACAATTGATCTCTTTCTATTTTTTCTAATTGGATCAAACTAAGTAATTGCTTTGATTCTAAATGAAAAAGTTTCGCTTTCTTATAAACTGCGAGATTCTGAAATTCAAACATAGTAATAAGGTTATTATCTTAATATACGAATTTTCATTTAGATCCACAATCAACTCCTCATTCTGTTTCTCATTTCTCATTCCCCCAATGCAAAACCCCCAAGACCGGATTGCCCTGGGGATCGTTTTCTCAACAGAATATAGGAAAGTTGGAAAACAGCAAACTTTATTCAAAATGAGAATGAGAGTCGAGAATGAAGGATTCGATATTTCTTCGTTCTCATTCTGTTTTCTCATTCTCCTAATAGCAAACCGGTTACTTTTGCCGTATTGGAAGCCCAATTCAGGTCGTAAACCTCATCTGCCATAGATGGATCTGTGACCAGTGTCAGTCCCTGAACTTCGGCTTTCAGATTCAGGACCTCACCGATTTTCAGTTTTGAATCCAATTTGCGTAGTAAACTCAAAACGTTTGCACCATTCATGTTTTGAACAACTTGTCCTCCAAACGGCATTTCCAGCCAGATAACTTCTCTGTTCACAACATCCAAAAGGCCAAACACCATTCCTTTATCCAAACCTTGTCTGATCCGAACTTCCTGCTGCACATCTGCCGGGTTGTAAGCCACGCCGTTGGAATGAATTTTCATCGGGAGTGCGCTGTTCATCCATCCCACTTTCATATTCACAGCCAAACTTCCTCTGGAATAAGCATTACAGGTAAAGCTTACATAGTTTGCACCATTTCTTTCCAGTTCTCCCAAATCCAGTTCGATGTATTCAACAGCTCCTACTTTATTCGGAATGCTTCTTACGTCACCGCTATGTTTACATCCGATTGTTGTCAGATTCGAGAAAGAACAAAAATCCGTGTGTTTTTCGTAGATCACGCTGCAGCTCAAATCCATATCCAAATGCTGGGCCGGCAAACCTTCTCCCCAATGCATGTACAAACGCACCAGCTCTCCTTCGACTTTGAAACGCGTTCCCATTGGTGTTACCACCAAATCCTGAACATGAGCACTTCGATCTCCGATTGCCAATGGAATCTGGAACAGGGATTCATCGATATACATGGTCTTATTCTCATTCCCCACTTCACCCAAACACTTTGTAATCACTGCCAGGCTTAGTTCTTCTATTTTTTGAATCATTCGCTCCAGATCTTCGTTTGAATACAGGTTCAGCAATTTGTTTGTCGGAACTCGTTTTGAAACGGCTCCCAGGGGTTTCACCGTTCTGGAACCGTTCTTCACGAAATAATATTCCGCATACATATTCAGACTGAAGATCAATCTCGCCGGAACGGTATGCATGACTTCTTTAAAGTTTTCCAGCGTTTCATCCGCACCGAAGTAAAGCATATTGGAGAACAAAGATCTTGCAAACAATCCCGGACGCTGCTTCAACAAACGGAATGTTTCCTCGGCATCCATTTTCAACCGGAAATGGTTTACTCTACTGTTCCAAACCTCATAATTTTCATTGTAGAAAACATCCAGCAAAGTTCTCAACCGGTCGAATCCTTTTCTTTTGCTGTATTCAGCCAATCGAAGTGCACGGATTACACGTACCCAGATTTCTCTTTTCGGGTGCATCGCTTCACATTGTGATTCGATATTCATCGTCAATCCGTTCAGCCAGTCGGCATACATTTTACATTCCGTTCTTGAGAACTTCAGTTTCAGTTTTTCTTTCTCGGTTAAAACATTGTCTTTCTGAAGTTGTCCGATCATGTGATTATTGCGGACAGTTCTTTTCAGGATCACTTTCGGTTCTACCAATTGCAAAAATCCCGTATGCTTGTACCAGATATAGCGCAGAATATCATTCGGAGTTGAAAACAAACCTGAAACCAGCTCAGATTCTCCTTTCGCACAGTGTACATCAATTACGATCATCTGTGTTTCTTTCATTCCGATCACCGAAAAGTCAGACACTCCGAAGTTCGCAACCAGGATTTCCAGGCTTTCAGCTTGGGTGGCATCCAATGCAACCGGCGACTTCAGCAAATCAAGCAGGAGATTCTTCAATGCTTCTTCTCCCCACAATTCCAATACTTTCAATTTTGTTGAAGCTTTCAAATCCAATTCCATGGAAGTATCGAATTGTGTTCCACAATACGGACAACCGTTGTATCGCTCCAAAGGAAACGTTCCCTCAGGAATAATGTGTCCGCAAGCCAGTTTTGTACCTTTTTTCGATTGAAATACGTTTGCCAAATAAGTGAATACATGGTCTAAAAAACCTTCTCCTGTTGGATTATCCCATTGTTTTACCAAAGGAACCCAGTTCTTCCCCACGCCGGCAGCTTCTTTCAGATCTTCCAATAGTTCCAGTTTCGCCATTGGTGTCAGTGTATTGACTTTAGCCAATAATGCTTCCGAAAAAGTGAATCCCAATTTATTGCAGTTTGCCACCAGGACAATTGTCGTTTCGTTTAGTGTTTTTCCCTCGTTCACTTCCAATGAAGCATCTTCCAGGAACAATGCGTTATATCTCAACGCTACTTTTGTTAGTTCTTTTCTCATAGTAATAGTTGTTAATTATAAAAAACGGTAATCTTATTTCTATTCCATAATGTGGTGCGAACACCTATAAGTAAGAAATAATTGACCTGTTTTATCAGGTAATCAGCAAGCTTCTAAAGACGGCTCCCTGTCTTCACTGTCGTTACGACAGGCTGGGAACCGTTAAACCAATGAAGTAAGCTTATTTTGACCTAATTGTGAGATAGACGGGACTCGAACCCGCGACCCAAAGAACCACAGAGTAGTAAGTTCCTATTGACCGAATGAATTTCGTGTAATCTAAAAACTAAAAAGCTTTTGCTCTACCAACTGAGCTACTATCTCATTTACCGGGTAATCAAAAAGGTGTGAACTTTGAAGGTTTGTTTAGAAGTAACCCTTTTTTGACCCGGTTTATCTTAGAAAGATCGTTTTCTCTCTTTGACATGACAAAGGTTAAAAGCACCTGCGCAATCATTTTGCGTAGATTTATTTTTCCCTAAAAAAAGATTCAGGTGACTGATCTTTCGTCCGAAGAGTGGGTCCCGATAGCTATCGGGACGAACCTGTGACCTCCCGTTTCCAAAACGGGTAAACCAACCACCGTTATCTCTCCGGATTTATATATTGCCATTAAACTAAAAGGCAATTGTACGGGAAGAGAGACTCGAACTCTCAAAATCCTGATCCTAAATCAGACGCGTATGCCATTCCGCCATTCCCGCATTTAAAACAGAACGAGAAATAGAGCGAAAATGAGGAACCATTTTTCTTCATTCTCTTTTTCATCTCATTCTGACTCGTCCGAGAAGCAGGATTCGAACCTACGACCCCCTGTTTCCAAAACAGGTAAACAACCACCGTTATCTTCCCGGATAGATTCGTATCGTTTGATCAGCTTATTCAAGAGACAGTTGAATGAAGCTTAACCATTCGACACGAAGTATTTTTCAAATTTCAGGACACAAAAAAAGCATCCCGGATGGAGATGCTTCAATGAATGTTCAGCTTAAAGCCGGTTCATCGAAACCTTCCATGTATTTCTTGTAATAGCTCACAAGTATATTGCTGCCCTGTCGGGACATTGAGTTGACCAAAGAGTGTCGGTCGCATAATTATAAATACTTGTTTCATGTTGTCATTTTTAAATTCCCTGAACAATCTGTTTCGGTGAGGCAAAGTTGAAACCAATTTTTGAATCTACCAAATAATTTTTGAATTTATTTTATTGATTATCAATTAGTTAAATCAAAATTAAAGGCAATAAAATCCCTGTCCGCATTCTGCAGATTTTTACCCTTCCGGCAACCGACTGTCTCTCAATTGCTTTGTGTTTCAATACTCTTTTATTTTCTTAGTTTTTCGGGTTCATTTTTACTCAAAAAAATTCAAAAAAAAAGCGTCCAATGTTACCTGGACGCCTGTATTTGTATTCAATAGTGACTTTCTTTTATCGAAATTCATTCCAAAATAGCACACACAATTTGTCCTTTCCTCTCCAAATTTTCGGGAGTATCAACTGTTGACCGGGAAAATTATATGTCGCTTTTAAATTCATTTCGAGCATAAATATAAATCATTTTGAATATATAGGGATCAGTCTCGACCGATCCCTACGATTCATTCTCCTTGTGTTTTATTCATTGAAACATTTTGACGTGCTTCCATTTTTTGGCGTCTTTTCAATTTCCACGGGGCATTTTTCTCCCAGTCGCCGGCCATGATACATCCGTAGGGCATCACCTCATCGATCACTGTTCCCAAACCAAATTCGTCCATCTGGTTTCGAACCGTTGCCGCATTTTTATAAGCAGATGGCAATTCCGTGATATCGATTTCTTCGGAGAAGAAGCGAACGTCCAATCCGGCAGTTTCTTCCGCAAAAATAGATTCAATCGTTTGCTGTCCCTTAGATCGACGGTGCTGTGTTCTACTCAAATTTCTTCCGGCTCCGTGGGGTGCAAATCCTAAATTGGATTCGGTTGTTTCACCTTCTACGATCAAAACAGGTTCAGACATGTTCAAAGGAATCAAACGCGGACCGGTAATATCCGGCATAAATGCAGCATCCAAAGGCGTTGCACCTTTTGCGTGGTAAAACAAATCTCCTTTTTTGAAAACGAAGTTATGTTCATTCCAGAATCGGTTCAGAACTTTCGCTCCCAACTTTTCAGCGGTTGCGTTATGGATTACTTCGTGGTTTGCTTTTGTCCACGAACGGATTACCTGCAAAGCTTCCCAATAAGTTTGACCTTCTTCAGTTTCAAACGGAATCCAGGCATTTTGCTTCAAGGTATCCGGAGAAATCTCTTTTCTGAAACGTTCCGCAATCTTCATTCCTTTATCGTACAAACGAGCTCCAACTCCTCTTGATCCGTGATGTGTAATCATCATTGTATTTCCGGTTGCTTTGGAAATTCCCACAAATAAGAAGTGATTTCCATCTCCCTGAGTTCCCAAATGAGATCTTGCCGCAGCGATCATTTGCTGGTCTTTTAAGAAATCGTTTTGTTCAAAGGCTTCCAACAAATCTGCCGGGAAACGGAACTGTGAATTTCTATCTCTTCCTCCCGGTCCGAAATGTGTGATCGAATGCGCTGCATCCAACACTTCCTGCGGATTCACTTTCCCGAAATCAGTCAGTAAAACCGAACAACAAATATCTGCGCTATGCATTCCCGGATGGATTGCGTTCTTTGTGACTACCACGCCTCCTACCGGAATAGTTCCGATAGGGCCTGTTGGACAAGCATCCGGCATGATTGCTCCACCTACAACTGTTGGTGTTTTGACAATCTCCTTCATGGATGCAATAACAGTTTCCACGTTTGAAATCTCAACTTCTTCTTCCGCTCTGATATTTATTGCAAAAGAAACTCCTGCTTCATTCAACGGAATGATCGGTTGAGAAACGTATGGCAATAAGTATTCATTCATTGCTTCTTCACTCAATTGGTTTTCATTGATGTACTCAATAGCTTCTTTAAACCATTTTCCGGGACGGTATCCCAATTCGATCAATGTATCTCCTGTTCTGTTTGTATAATTTTCCATCTTTTTAAATTTTCGTAGTAACGTTACTTAGTTTGATGATACAAAGGTTAGAAGCTACTACGCAATCATTTTGCGTAGTTAAAAATAAATTTTATTTTTGTTTATGGCACAAAACAAAAATGCATTAATCCGTTATAAAACCATTGATAAATGCCTGCAGAATAAATACAGGCAGTGGACGCTCCAGGATTTGGTAGACGCCTGTTCGGATGCACTTTACGAATACGAAGGCAGGGATGTGAATGTGAGTTTGCGTACCACGCAATTAGATATTCAACTCATGCGCAGCGATAAATTGGGATACAATGCCCCGATTGAGGTTTATGACAAACGTTTTTACCGCTATGCCGATGAAGATTATTCGATCACAAATATCCCCTTGACGGAAAACGACATGACGATTCTCAATGAATCGGTGGAAATGCTGAAACAATTTAAGAATTTCTCGTTATTTCATGATTTGAACGGAGTTATCCAAAGACTGGAAGACACGATCTATGTGGAAAAGACCCACCAGTCGGCCATTATTCATTTGGATAAAAACGAACAGTTGAAAGGATTGGAACATTTCGATCCGATTTACCAGGCTATCATTAAGCGGATTTGTCTGGTGCTTCATTACCGTTCTTTCAAAGCCCGTGAAGCTGAGGTTCACGAGTTTCATCCTTACATTTTAAAGCAATTCAATAACCGCTGGTTTGTAGTAGGAAGAAAGGAAGCACGTGAACAAATTATGACCTTTGCACTTGACCGGATCGAACAAATCGATTACAACCTGGACCTGGATTATTCCAATGCCGATTTTGACGGCGTTCTCCATTACCAAAACACTTATGGAGTTACTGTTCTTAGCGATGCAATGCTGATGGATGTGGTACTAAAAATTGATCGTGAAAATGCTCCTTATGTATTGACCAAACCGTTTCATCATTCTCAAACGCTTTTAGAGACTTTTGAAGACGGAGCAGTTTTGATCCAATTGCGTGTACATCTTAACATGGAATTTGACCGACTGATCCTGGGATTCGGGAATGCTATTGAGGTATTGAAACCAAGGATGTTACGAAACCGGATTCAGCGAAAATTGAAAATGGCTTATGAACAGTACCTGGACAAGGGTTCAAGTGTTTAACAGTTCAAAAGTTTCAATTTTGAACTTATTGGAACCTTTGAACTTTTTTGAACTTGACTTACTTGATCTTTTTAGATCCGACGTAATTGTAGTTCTGATTTTCCGAATCCACTGCGGAGATTTCCAGGATGGTGAAGTGGAGAATATTGATTCCCGGATTATCAGCTGTTACCATCACCGTTGGATCTTTCGTAATGGAGGTGCAAATGGCTTTAATCTCCCCGTAAGTTTTCCGATTCCCGTTATAATCCGCTGTGTTGACATTCTGAAAGAAATCTGCATGGTTTTTTGCGGATTTAATCGTTGAAAATGCTTTGTAATTATCAAAAAGCACTTTACTATCACTTGCATATTTAAGAGGTTTCGATCCATATGCTTCCGGGTTATCGAATACCTGGAATTCTCCTTTTTCGAAGATGTACTTGTTTAAGTAAATGGGTACACGAATGATAAAAGTATCTTTCAGCCGCACTTCCTTTCTTGCCAAATCGAGCTTTTTAATCCATTCAGCCTTTTCCTTTTCAAATTCCGCCTGGTTAAATTCATAGGTTTTTCCTTTCGCAGGATCAGCCAATTTTAAGTATTTAAAGGCATTATCTGCTGAAACTCCTTTGCTGTATTCGAGGTTTAGCAAGAAGATAGTGCGATCATCCAACAAATCGATTCCTTTCCATTTAGTCGGATTGGTGAATACGATCAACTCTTTTGCCTGCAGTGCTTTATCTATAGGCATGTAAAGCGTTCTGTTATTGGGTCCCTGCAGCTCAAAAACTACTGAATTCTTAAATTCAAAAGTACAGTGTTCCTGGAAGGATAAAATATTCTTAATGATACATTTAGATCCTGAAATAATGGAATCAAATTCGGTAAATCCGCACACATTTTTCTTGTCTTTGACGAAAATTGCGGTATACTTCTTCCTGGTAGTAAATACATTTTTGGCGATGTCTCCAACTACGATCGTGTCTCCTTTGGAATAAGTGGCTTTAGAAACGGCGGATTGATACTTTTTCAATTTCTCAGGTTCCTGGGAAAGTACCCGGACAGAACCACTAAAAAGAAGAATGAGTAAAAGAATATTTCGCATAATTTCAGGTTTCTTTCTCAAAAATACGTATTTCATGCGGATATTGCCGGACTCTAATTCCCCGGTCTTCCCAACATGATATCAGGATATTCTGTTTTCATACATGTGTGTACTGAGTCAGGAATTCCGGTGCACTATTTACTCGATTCCCGCTGCTTTCACTTCTAGTGAGCCATTCACCCACTCACGCATATTGGTGGTACTCCATGTACGAACTGCCTGTGGGAAATAAGTTTGAAGTTCCGGGATAAAATTTTTCATGTTTACAGTGTAATATCCGCCTCCGAAGTCCAGGTAAATGGAATTATTGACGATTGCAGGTCCGGTAATATCCAGCAGGACCTCACCGCTTAAGTTCTTGCCTTTGTAAACGATCAAACGGGTATCTGCCGGGATTGCAATTCCGTCCATAGTCAATTTACGCGCGGTCTCTAATACTTTTTCAAGTGTATTGTACTTGCCTAATTGCAGGAAACTGGAATACTGGTCTGATCTGTCCAATGCCTTACTTGTCCACTTAGTCGCGGAAGATTCGTCCGAGATGAGTGCACCTGTGAATTGGACCATATGCATTTCATGGGTTTTTGAAAATTCAGATTCTGCTTTCGCACGCAGGGCCGCGTCTCTTTTAAGCTGCTCTATATCATTTTGTTGTTTTGCAAGAAGTGCTTCAGCTTCCAGCATGCGATCTTTAACCGACTGATCTTTCCGTTCTTTTAGGATTTCGGTGTACAATAAAATGGCTTCTGTGTACTTTTCCTGAAGCATAAACTCTTCCGCTTTGGTATGAAGGGTTTGATAATCGGATTCTGTAAAAACCCGTTTAGCATTTGGTTCTTTCGTTGCTGCATTCACTCCTGAGCGTACTGCGTTGATAATTGCAACTGCTTCGGTAACGTTTCCGGAACTTCGCACATCACGGAACTCAACGGGTTCTTTAACAGATCCTGTTTCCGTTCCGGTTGTTCTTTGCCCAAACAAAATTGCTGAAGAACAAAGTATTCCAAGAATCATAATCGTCATTTTCATATCATTTATTTTAAGGTGTTGTAATTTCCGCTGAGCCATTTACCCAGGATTTCATATCGCTCACACTCCAGGTCCGAACGGATTGCGGAAACAGGACCTGAAGCAGCACTATAAATTCATGGTTTTGAATTTCCGCAGCATCCGGGGTGTTTTTTTTACTTTTGTTATTGACGATTGCCGGACCAGTGATATCCAGCAAAATGGACCCTTTGAAATTGGGTTCGCTGTAGATAATCAAACGCATATTTGCCGGAACTGCGATCCCGTCAAGCGTCTGATAACTGGAATAGATCAATGAATTATTTATTGAATTGTATTTCCCCGGTTTTAAAAAATCGGAATATGGATCTTTCGAAAAAGCGCCCGAAGACAAATTATCTTCCCGGACATCTGAAATCAGCAAGCCGCTAAAATGTACTTTTTTCCAACGTTCCTGATCAGCAGTTGCCTCTTTGATCTTATCTTTTGGATACTGCACGTCTTTTTTTGTCAGTGCTTTTTGATATTCATCTACAGCTTCTGAAAATTTAAATTGTTTATACAAACTGTCCGCCTTATCGATCAGGAGTTGATATTCTTCCCGATCAATTCTTGCCAGCTCTGCATTACAGCGCGCCAGCTGATCGCGAACATATTGTTCCTGTTTATAACGCTGTGCCTGGTTATACTGCTCTTTTGCCTCCCGGTATTTACCCTGGTCAAACAATTGATCGCCCTGCTGCACATAGGCAGTGTATTCGGCCTCGCGCTGTTCCAGCTCTTGTTGTTGTTTTTTTTGCTCTGTCGCACGAACCACTTCTTTTCCCAGGGTTGTAACAGCTCCAAAAACCTGCTGGGCGCCATTACTCCCAAGAACTATCTGACCGAAAGTTGCTGAATAACTGAATAAAATGATCAAAAGTAATCCCTGTTTCATGCTTAAAAAGAATGCGCATGAACAAAATTAATGCCAGAACTTAAGATGTTTTTTAGGAAGATTACCTGGATTCCGAGATCTCCATCGATCCTTTGAACCATTCTTTCATATCACCGACACTCCAAATTCTCACAGCTTGCGGAAAAATGGATTGCAGAGGAAGTCCAAATGTTTTTGAATGAGCAACGACAGAAGCCGCATGACTTTTTTTACTGCTGTTATTAATGATTGCCGGACCGACTACATCCACCAGGATTTTTCCTTTAAAATAAGGTTCACTGTAAATGACGAAATGTACGTTGGCAGGAACAGCAATTCCATTCGGAGTTTGATTCGATGCGCCCCAGGAGAAACCATTCAAAACGGGATATTGTCCTTTGGGTAGGAAGTTAGAATAAGAATCTGTGCTGAAAGCCTGGGATGAAACATCTGTGATACTCGAATCGGAAATCAATACGCTGCTAAAGTGAACTGTTTTCCAAAACTCTCTTCTTGCTTCTGCCTGTTCGATGCGGGCCCTCGGATATTCTTCATCACGGATTTCTAAAGCTGCTGAATAATAGTTGATTGCCTCCGTGTATCTCAAATTTGTGTAATGTGCATCAGCTGTATCCAAATACCGCTCAAAATTCTGGTTATTTAAACGAGTCAATTCCATGTTGGACCGACCAATTTGTTCTACAGCATATTCATCCTGTCGAAGTTGCAAAGCCCGGTTATACTGCTCGATTGCCTGCTGATATTTTTGTGCCACAAAAAACGAATCTGCACTTTGAATTGCGGTCATGTATGCAGCTTCATTGGCTTGTTGTTCTTTTTTAGACTTGTTGAAATCAGCAGCCTGAACCACTTCCCGACCCAAAGTATAGACCGCATCAAAAATTTGAAAGGCACCCTGAGCTCCGATTTGTCCGAAAGCAGATGTGGATAAGAGTAAAATGAAACCAAGTAAGTATTTACGCATAAGCAGGAAAAAAGCGAAATTTACAAAATTGATGCCATAATTGAGAATCAAAATGAAGAATGAGAATGAAGATCTTTAGTCTTCTGCATAATCTATTTTTCGTTCCGGATCAAAAGAGTCTATGTATGGATTCATTTTTTGATTCTTCGATGAAAAGCATTAATTTTAGTAGAAATACTTCGTTTATGCTTGTTTTCAATTTCTCCAAAAAGTTCATTGCTCCCTTGCTTTGTTTGTTGATCCTTTTTTCTTCTGCCTGTAAAAAGAAGAATCCGGAACCGGAGGAAACAAC
Organism: uncultured Fluviicola sp.; assembly: GCA_965650365.1. GTDB lineage: Bacteria > Bacteroidota > Bacteroidia > Flavobacteriales_D > Crocinitomicaceae > Fluviicola. The sequence continues at coordinate 22,472 of CBFGOJ010000033.1, forward strand.
ATATGACACTGCTCAGACTTACAATCTGCAGAACATTTCATATGGGGCGGACGGTCAGCAAAAAATGGATATTTATCTTCCTGCCAACCGGAATTCGAATACGAAAGTGTTTGTTTTGATCCATGGCGGTGGTTGGAGCGGTGGTGACAAAGCAGATTTTGCGAGTTTCATGACTTCCCTGAAAACCTATTACCCGAATCATGCAATTATCAATATCAATTACCGCCTTGCAACGGAAGCTAGTCCGTCATATTCGAAACAAATAGACGATATCCAGGCTGCTTTAAACGAGATAAGTCTTTCTAAATACACTGTTTCCTCCCAATTTATGTTGTTTGGAGCATCTGCCGGCGGACATCTTTCTTTGCTTTATGCCTACAGTTTTGATCCGAATCATCACGTGAAGGCAATTTGCAATACTGTTGGCCCGTCAGACATGACCGATCCGAATTACCTGAATAATCCGTTGTATTGGTCGGCATACAATGTCCTGATCAGTGGAGGAGTGCAAAACTCGGCCGGAATTCAAACGGTAAGTCCTGCCCTGCACGTTACAGCAGCATCACCGCCAACGATTTCTTTCTATGGAGATGCTGATCCGCTTGTTCCGTCTACTCAAATGGCGCGTTTGCATGATGCTTTGAACGCAAACGGAGTTTACAACCAGGGAACAATGTACCAGGGAGCAGGGCATGGAAACTGGGACCAGGCACAATCGAATGACTGCATTGCTAAGACAGTTGCATTTATAAACATCTATTTTCAGTAAGGATATCCCTACTCTTCTTTTCATTCAGTTTAGCGGTTCTAATCTGCAGAAATACATTATTAGTAGGGATGCGAAAAATTTTCTGTCTCCCTACCGGTTTTATTAATTAAAATTAACCGGTTTATCAGTAGGTTTCGGATCCCAACTCCCTTCGTATTTGAATGTGAGTTTTCCATGATAATCGGAAGAATAAAAAGCCACACGATCCAGCGTTGCATCTATTTCACTCTTATCGAGGTTATCTGCTTCACGCAAAGAAAGCACATACGTCCAATCAGCTTTTACACTTATTGCCGAACCATACATGCCGTGATTGATTTCCAATGCATTTTTGAAAAACGCTTCCTGGTTCCGATCGGGAATGCGCAGTAAAGGGCTCATTACCTGGAAATAATATTTATCCGGATTTTGCGGAAAGTTGAATACATCAATCCACACGGTTGACCCTTTATAGGTCAAATTCCATTGTCCGTTCTTTTCGCCGCGGCATAATCCCGGATCCACTCCCAATTCAGCAAGACTCTGCTCAATCAGGAAACATACTGAGTCAAAATTCATGATCGAAAAATACTAAAAAAAGTTTTTTGAGTCAAGTCCAAACGAAAAGTAGGCACGCGATTAATCGGGATATATGTATTATTCGCACCCAAACCATTTTTAATATACAATCGTGTTATATTTTACCGCAAATGCACAAATGTTTGAGGCGCTTACCAGTCGCCTCTTATCAGTAAACAATAGGAATAATATATTTACAAGGCTCAAAAGCGAGTGCGGTGCGCCTATGCTGAAGCTACAGCGTAAGCATTAGCCGAGCCAATAATTTGTGTATTTGTGGTATTCCCGATGCTCACGTGCCTACTTTTTGTGTAAGTTTAATATTCAAAACCCTGAAAAAGAATGAATCCGAAAAAAGCTCCGTGGTATTTCCTGCTGCTGCTAATCCTGGCAGGTGAATCGGTATTCATTCTTCCTTTTGTGCTTTCACGGGTTTTCAGACCGATCGTATTGGAAGCATTCAACCTGGACAATCTTCAATTGGGAATCTGCTTTTCGATTTACGGTTTCGTGGCTTTAGTCTCTTACTTAATGGGCGGTCCGTTGGCAGATAAATTTGCTCCTGGAAAACTCATTGCAACCGCTCTTTGGATGACGGCTCTCGGTGGTTTTGTCTATGCTGCATTCCCGGGATATACTACTTTAAAAATTCTTTACGGTTACTGGGGATTTACGACCATTTTCTTATTCTGGGCCCCGATGATCAAAGCAACCCGTGTTTGGGGCGGAAGCACTTCGCAGGGAAAAGCTTTTGGTTTCCTCGACGGCGGACGCGGGCTGGTAGGAGCTTTATTTGGAGCGATGGGTGTATTGGTGTTTTCACTTTTTCTGGGTTCAGAAGTTTCGGAAGCAACTATTCCGGAAGGTAAAGCTGCTTTCAAACAAGTCATTCTTATTTCTTCGGGAATGATCATTTTAGTGGGAATCCTGGTATGGTTCTTCATGAAACTGGACCCGGGAACGGAAGAAGAGCTCAAAATTGACAAAATCACCCTTTCCCAGGTTGGAAGAGTTTTGCGGTTACCGGCAGTTTGGCTGCTCATGATCATTATTCTATGTGCTTATGTCGGCTATAAAATAACGGATGTTTTTTCCTTGTATGCGCAGGATGTGATGGATTACGACAAAGTCAAATCTGCGCAAGTGGGTACTTTCCTGTTATTTATTCGACCTCTTATCGGAATTATCATTGGCTTGCTTGCTGATCGCTGGCAAACCACCTCTTTGTTAGTGGTGAGTTTTATCATTTCTTGTTTGGGCGGAATGTTATTTGCTCTAGGATTTGTTTCTGCTTCCACTACTGCTTTATTCCTGATCTCGATCCTGATTGTAGCGAGCGGAGTTTATGCCGCACGCTGTTTGTATTTTGCGGTCATGGAAAAAGGCCGGGTTCCAATAGCACTTACCGGAACAGCCGTCGGATTGATTTCATTGATTGGATACACTCCTGATATTTTTGCCGGGCCTGCTATCGGTTACTTATTAGACGGATCCAAAGGGAGCACCGGACATCAACAGGTTTTCTGGATGTTGGTTGTGTTTTCCCTTATGGGCGGAATTGCCAGCTGGATTTATTTCAGAACCTACAAGAAATAACTGAGATTTGGCCGAACATTCACTTTTGAGAACTGATCTGATCCGCCGCGACGGACTCTTTTTTCATTAGTCGAGGCTAATTCTTCTTTTTAGGAACCTTCGCTCCGGCTTCACGTGCTTCAGACAAACCAATTGCGATTGCCTGCTTCTTGCTGGTTACTTTCTTTCCCGAACCGGTTTTGAGTGTTCCTTCTTTCATTTCATGCATGGTTTTTTCCACCTTCTCACCTGCTTTCTTACTGTATTTTGCCATTTCTTTAGAATTTACGCTGTTTACAACCCCGTTTATCATGGGATGAGATCAAAATAAAAGGGAATTGGCTTACCCGTTAGAAAAAGAATCCTACCAGGAACATCAAAAGTCCGAGAACGATCATAAGCACTGCGATTAACAAGGTCCATTTCAGGAACGCAATGATCAATTCGAAATTCTGCTCTTCCTCTTCTTCCGTAAGTTCCTTTATGACTTTCCTGAAACGGAAGACAAACCGGATAATCGGAAAACTCTTCTTTTCGTAGCCTTTCTTGTCCTGGTGCTCACGAATGACAGAGACGATCTTATAATATGAAAACACAAAGATCGCCGTATTCAAAACCAATCCGACCACCATCATACAGATGCCGATCCACTGTACTGCATTTATTTCAAACTCCATACTTAAATATAAAGTTGTTTTCTCCGAAATCCTAGATATCCAAAACATTTGCAAGCTTCCGGAATATTTATGCAACTGGAAAGAATGTGTTGAAAGTTGACAGAAGGTTGAAGATCGACAGGTTGTGCAGTGCTTTTAAGCGTTCTCGGCGAATGATCCGATTCTATTGTCAGCCTAACACTGCTATAAAAACACCGATAATAATTAGTACGACTGAAAAAATTAGTGTCCAATTCAGGAAGCTTAGGATTCTCTCATAATTTTTACGATCACTGCCCTTTGAGATCCCTTTGATCAGTTTCCGTAATTGTACGTATACATTAAACGGACGGAAGATCGCGAGCTTCTGAGTATTTTCTTTCAACTTACGTTTAATAATGTATCCGGAATAAATAAGAATCCCATTACTTAACAGAAGGCCAGCAATTGCCATGATTATTCCAATTAATTGCAAAGTCGATAATTCCGTTTTCATCTTAAATATGGGTTTCGGACAACAAAAGTATCAGGAAATCTGACACTTCCTGAAAGAAGCCGGGAATTAGTTTGAAGTGCTAAATTATCCTAAAATCAAGGTAAAACATTTCCGGTACACAACAGATTTCTTACCTTAATAGAACCGCAATCAAATCAAAACGCAATCAAATCAAAACTAGAGTACTAACAGATAAACTATTAAAGATGGAAGCAGAAAATTTAAATGAATTGAATGAGTTCAAGGACAGACCGGATAAAGGAGAAGGAAGTGACCATGATTCTATGAAAACACTTTCATCCACTACACGGAAATTATCTGCCAATGGATATGTTACGCAGTTCAAAGCATTAAAAGAGGGATTGGAATCATTGGAAACGCATGAGGTATATGCACCTGATGAAGTGAAGATCATCAATTTCTACCGCTTTGAAGGAGAGTCGGATCCGTCTGATAATGCAATTTTGTACGTCATAGAAACAAGCCGCGGGGAAAAAGGAACACTCACCGATGCTTACGGTGTTTATACCGACCTGAAAGTTTCCGAATTCGTGAAACAAGTAGAAGAAATCCAGAAGGCAAATACAAATCCGCCGATTGACGGAAAGCCCGAGGACCAGGAAGCAGGATAATTTTTGGCAACCAGTCAAACAACATAAACTTTTAAGCCTCGTCATCTTTACGACGAGGCTTTTTTATTTTTATTTCCAATTGTTAAAAAAACGTTCTTTAATTTGAATTTTAACAATGTTTTTGTAACTTGCAGACAATACACTATCACTCACTCATAACTACAAGCGTAAGCGCAACATTATCTTTTGATGTTTAACAAAAAAACTAGTTATGAAAAAACTATTCTTATTAACTACTATTCTGGTTAGTTGTTTCACGCAATTAACAGCACAGGTGAAGATCGGAGACAATCCGAATACGATCAACGCCAATTCAATGCTCGAAATTGAGAGTACCAATAAAGGATTTTTACCTCCAAGAATTGCATTAAACAGTTTAACAAGCACAGCTCCTTTGACTGCAGCTGTTGCTGAAGGAACATTAGTCTATAGCAGCGGAGGCACACTTCCAAATGGTTATTACTATTGGAATTCCACACGTTGGGTGATGTTGAGAGTTACCCGCGATAATTATGTATTGGTAAAATCTGCAGCAGATTTACCAGCTCCGGTAGCTGGTGTGATCACTTTGGTGACAGGTATTGAGTATGAAATTAACGGGACCATTACTTTGGCCAACTCTATTAACCTGAATGGGTGTACCGTAAAGGGAGACGACTCAGCGAACGACAAATTGATCTATACAGGATCGGGGTCATTATTTACAGGAAACAAAACCGGAAACTTACGGTACCTGACCATGACTACACCCAGCGGAAGTGTTTTTGGTATCAATGCCGGAGCAACCAATCAAAATATGCTGATGCAAAACTGTTTCCTGTTAGGATGTAACAGTATCGGAACGATACAGGGAGTTGGTGGAACAGTATTTTTCTCCACGGTTGCCTATTTCGCCAATACAAACGGAATTACTTTCCAGGATGACAATAATGTGGTGCTCAGCAATACGCTTTGGGATGCTTCCAATTTTAATATTTACGAACGTTTTGTAGGGTCCTTCAATGTCATCCAGCTTTTGGGCGGTGACCGTTTGACCACTTCTGCCAACTCAGCAACAGCTTTGCATATTAGTGGCATTACGAGTTTGACTTCCGGATCAGCAAAAGTAATTATGTTCGTGGGTACCGGAACCTATGTAACAGGTACTTTCACTAATGCCTGGGAGGTTGAAGCAACCGGTTTGAATACCCAAAAAGATGACGTTGCCGGGGGAAACATGTATATCACGGTACCAGTTGCTACGACCTTCGCTTCTGCGGGAGTTGCTATAAAGGCTTTAGGAACGACCACTTCCTCGAATCTTTTCCGAATGACAAGCCCCGCAAACAACCGTTTAACGTATACAGGAAGTAAGACCCGTTCATTTCTCGTATCAGGCTCAATGAGTATTACACAACCAAGTTCCAACCGGTACTTTTCCTTTTACATTGCAAAAAACGGAATTATTTTACCGGAATCCCGCCAGGACGTGAAGGTGGTAAACAGTACCGACCAGGTATCCTTTAACGTTACTTCCAGAGTTTCATTAGCACCGGGTGATTACGTAGAAGTATGGGTGGCAAACCAAACTTCAACCAGCTCCGTTACGATTGAAACAATGAACTTTTCCATGGAATAAAATAGAAATACTATGAAAAAGTTCATCATACTCATAATCCTGGTCCTTTTTGGAACCGGGGGATTACTGGCACAGCTTACAAACTCGGGAAATCTGAAAATGTTCACCGGAGTAAATGTGACCATTTACGGGGATGTAACCAACAATGGAACAGTGATCGATTCCGGAGCATTGGTTACACTGGCCGGATCCAATCTGCAGACTTTCGGAGGCAGTTCGGTTACTACGTTAAATAATCTCCGTTTGAATAACAGCAGTGCTGCAGGAGTTACTCTTGCACAAGCTTTGAACGTGCGTGGAATTTTAACTTTCACCGATGCTTATCTGAATACAAGCGCCGTAAACATATTGACAATGACCAGTACATCCAGTGCAGTTTCAGCGAGCAATAACAGTTTTGTTTTCGGACCAATGGTTAAAACCGGTAATACGGCTTTTACTTTCCCTGTTGGAAAAAATGTAGTCTATGCTCCAATCGCTATAGCTGCGCCGGCAAGTATAACGGACCAATTTACGGCCGAATATTTCCAGGTATCACCGAATCCGTTCAATACAGCCAGCTTGGAGCCAACTCTTAATCATATCTCGGAATGCGAATACTGGATGCTGGACCGGACAACCGGAACATCCAATGTATCAGTAACGCTGAGCTGGGATACCCGGAGCTGTGGAGTCACTGTTCCGGCAGACCTGCGCGTTGCCCGATGGGACGGCACACAATGGACTGATAAGGGAAATGGTGGAACTACAGGAAGCACAGCAGCCGGAACTGTCATTTCTTCAGCACCTGTTACCGGTTTTGGGCCCTTTACTCTTGCCTCTTCCTCTTTGTCAAACCCATTGCCTGTAGAACTATTGGCTTTTGCTGCCAATTGTGAAGAAGAGCAGGTTGTTTTGCGCTGGAGTACTGCCAATGAACTTTCCAATGATCATTTCACCATTGAGAACAGTCTGAACGCACTTGACTGGCAAAGCACCGAAACGATTGACGGAGCAGGCACGACCAACTCACTGACGAACTATTCCTGGACTGATCTTTCAAATCCGGGAAGAGAAATGTACTATCGTTTATCCCAAACCGATAACGACGGGGAAACTACTGTTCATGATCTAATTTATTTCAAAGGCTGTTCACTTCCGGAAAATGCACTTAGCATTTACCCGAATCCGGCAAAAGACATTGTAAACATTCTTACAGCTGAGAAAATAATCCAAATAAAGATCATGGAACCGGGAGGGAAAACCATCGAATTCCCAATCGATTTTGAATACAAACAGATTAATTTCAGCCAGGCGGCAAATGGTGTTTACTTCATTCAGGTAAAAACCCCATTGAAAACCTTTAACGAAAAGGTGGTTATTTCCAGGGACTAAGTTCAGCCGCATGACGGGATTTTTACTGAACTTTTTTCAGTAAGACGGAAATTTTGTCATTTATCCTGAAAATTTTTCAGCTTTTTCGGTTTGGCATTTTGTTTGTGAACACCTGGTTATAAGACATTTGTAGAAATGTTGCTTTACTAATTATTGTTTAACTAAAAAAGTTGATTATGAATCTGGTAAAAAAGAACGGGAACAAATTCCCGGTACTTTCCCCGATGTTCGACGATTTTTTTGGCCGCGAACTTTTTAACTGGGGAAACAACAATTATTCTTCAACAAGAACTACCATGCCGTCTGTAAACATTCGTGAAACGAGTGATAACTACGAAGTAGAGGTTGCTGCACCAGGCATGGAGAAAGCAGATTTCAAGATTACTCTTGACGACAACCTGCTGACCATCTCTTCTTTCAGGCAGCAAAGCAATGAAGAGACAAAAGATCGATACACGCGCAGGGAGTTTAGTTATCAATCATTCCAAAGAAGCTTCGAACTTCCGAAGGACGTGGTTGATCAGGATAAAATAAGTGCCCGCTACGAAAACGGATTGCTGCATTTATCTATTCCGAAAAAGGAAGAAGTAAAACAGAAAACACCGAAATTGATTGAAATAGCTTGATCAATTTCAAAAGAATGATCCGTGCAGGCTGTCTCAAAATGGGGCAGCCTGTTTTTTTTATGATTTATTTTTCCGGCTAAGAGATGATAAGATCAACGAAAGAAGAGGATAAGCTTCACACCTTGTGCGTTAAACTTTTTAATTATTAGAACTGTTAGAGTCTCCAACTTCCATGTAAAAAGAAAAACGGGTTTCCTCATCTGTTGAAGTACAGGTCAAAGATCCATTGTGGGCCTGTGCAATTTCGGATGAAATGTAAAGTCCTAGCCCCAATCCATTTTGGCTTTTTCGCTTTCCTTCTCTTGTAAAAGGCTCAAATAAGGTTGGAAGCAGATCATCTGCGATTTTTTCTCCCTGGTTGCTTACGGAGAATTCTAAAATTCCGTTTCGGTGAGAGACATCGATGCTGACCAGCGTATCCGATTTACCATGTGTCAATGCGTTGGCCAACAAATTGGATACCAATTGAGCGATCCGGTTGGGATCACAGTAAACCGGCTCTTCAATATCGAAGGTAGCCTTGATCTCTTTTCCACCTGAACCCAAAACCAGTTCATCGACTACTTGTTGAAGTACCGGCTGTAATTTGGCATGCTGCCAATTAATTGCAAAGCCTCCACCCATTCGGGATTTCGCAAAATCCATGATCGTACCAATCAATTCGTCCATTCTGAGACTGCTTCGCCTCAGGATTCCCAATATATCTTTATACTTTTCTTCGGTTAATGATTCCTGGAGCATTTCACTGGCCAACAATGTAGAAGCCAGCGGATTTCGCAGGTCATGTCCCAAAACAGCAATTAGCTGTTCTCTCAAAGCCACCAGCTCTTTTTCATCTTCCAATTTTGACTCAATCATTTGTTTCTGCTGCTGCAGCGTTTTTTCATATTCGATCCGGTCAGCGGCTTTTGACACAATGTAATGAATGCATTCCGGGTTGTTATTTTCATCCCGGCATTCAACGGCATTGACCAGGAAAGTCATTCTTTGCTTTTTTGGCCCGGCCAGATCAAGCATCACTTCATCAAAGAAGCCTTGCATTCGTAATAAAGGCCACAAATGTGTTTCGAAATAAATTTTGCTTCCTATAGATAATAAGTCCGAAGCTCGTTTTCCTTTTAATTCATCTGCTGAAACTCCCAGCCAATCTGCCAGCTTTGCATTGCTTTTTAAAATATGCCCTTCCGGGTCAGTTATCAGGAATCCCGAAACGGATTGCTCAAAAAATCGTTCAAAGTGTGCTACTGTAAAGGATTGGTCAACATTGGTAAGTGTTGGTGTCATGACAAATACTGTTTAATATGACTGATGGTTTCCTGGGGAGCACTCAGGTTCGGACAATGTCCGGTTGCTTCCATGATCACTAGTTTACTGCCTGCAATATGCTGGTTCATGTAATTTCCTACTTCTTGGGGAGCAATGACATCATTGGAGCATTGTAAGATCAGGGTCGGTGTCTTTATATGAGGCAGAATTTCCCGTTTATCTGAGAGAAAAGTTGTTCGGGCAAACTGCTTTGCAATTGCCGGATCCATTTTGCAAAAACTATTGGCTAATTCTTCACCCAGTTCTTTTCTATCGGGATTTCCCATGATTACCGGGGCCATAGAAACGGACCAGCCCAAATGATTATTATCCAAAGCTTCCAGTAATTCATCAATTTGTTCGCGGGTAAATCCGCCCGTATAATCGCCGTCATTGATGTAACAGGGAGATGGCCCAACCAGAATCATAGCTTTGAAAAGATTGGGAGCTTTGATGGAAGCAATGAGCCCGATCAACGCACTCACGGAATGACCTACAAAAATTATTTCTTCCAGTTCCAACTCTTCGGAAAGTTCAATAATATCATCGGCATAGCCCTCCAGCTTATCGTATTTTTCAAAGGAATAAGCAGTTGAATCAGAACCTCCCGCTCCTACGTGATCCAACAAGATGACCTTAAATTCATTTTCAAAAGCCGGAGTTACGAATCTCCACATGTTTTGGTCACATCCGTAGCCGTGAACAAACATAAGCGCTTGTTTTCCGCTTCCTTTAACGACAACATTGTTTCGTGTAATAGCAGTCATTTCTTCGTTTATTTTCATCGTAATGTAGTAAATATCCCTTTATAAATTCGTCAACAATCACTCACTGAAAAACAAAAAGGGGACCAGCGCGCCCCCTTTTTAAACTAACTAACTTGGTTTGCTAGTACAACTCTCCATAAATCCGATGCTAAAGTAGTTTTTGGAAGCTGAAGGGGGCGTACACTATTTCACTGAATACTTACACAAATCACAGATTGAGAATTTTTATTTACCCAACAACATTCTTTTTTTGGAGTACTAATCAAGCAATCAACAGAAAGCAAAAAAATCAACGTTAAAATCTTAAAATGTTAGTAATAAAAATTCACGCAACTCTGCAAACAAGATAATCGTCATAAGCGTGAAATATATTATTTATCACATAAATAATTCATGTAAAAAGTATGAACCAAAAAAAACTAATTGTTGCCGTAACTCTCCTTATGGCCAGCTCAGGTGGACTTTATGCACAGCAGGCAACAGCGGCTGCAGGCAATGAAGCTGTCGGAACAGGCGGAACTTGCAGCTACACCATCGGACAAGTCGCTTACACAGCCAGCTCCGGAACAAACGGAAAAGTGAACCAGGGAGTTCAACAGCCTTATGAAATCCTCACAACTGTTGGATTAGAAGAGCAGCATATCGCTTTAGAATTAGCAGCCTTTCCAAATCCAACCAATGGATCACTGACCCTTTCAGTCACCGATCACAGCGAGACAAACCTTTCTTATCAACTATTTGATACACGAGGGAAGCTAATCGAAGAAAAAAAGATTGTCCAAAATGAAACAGGAGTTTCAATGGACGGATTAGCTTCGGCTGCTTATTTATTAAAAATAACTGATAATGGTCAGTTAATAAAAGAATTCCAAATTATTAAAAATTAAAAAAAATGAGATCAATTTTAAATACTGCAATCTTACTTTTACTTGCCTTCAACTTATTTTCACAGGCACCTCAGAAAATGAGCTACCAGGCTGTGATACGCAATGCATCCAATACTTTGGTAACTAACCAAAATGTAGGTATGCGGGTTAGTATTTTACAGGGAAGTCCCGGCGGAACTGTCGTTTACCAGGAAACACAAGTGCCCTTATCAAATATCAATGGTTTGGTGAGCATTGAGATCGGAGGCGGAACGGTTGTCTCGGGTACTTTTTCTGCAATTGACTGGTCAGCCGGGCCATACTTTGTGAAAACTGAAACTGATCCTGCAGGAGGAACGAATTATACCATTAGTGGAACTACTCAATTGTTAAGCGTGCCTTTTGCTTTACACGCAGGCAGCGCGAACGAGAACGATCCTGTTTTTGATGCATCTGTGGCAGCCGGAATTACAGCTTCGGATACTGCAAACTGGAACAATCATACAGATTCTACAGACATTGCCGGAATGGGATATGTGGCCGGCCTGGTGAAGTATGAAATCGGTGATTTTGCACAAGGCGGAGTAGTTTGTTATGTAGATGAAACCGGACAACATGGTTTGGTAGTTGCTAAAAACGATTTGCCCACTGTTAGATGGTTTGCTGGTACTTATGGTAAAACACGTGCTGATGGAAATGGTATCTATGCCGGCGCAGCTAATAATGTAATCATCATTGGGGCACAATTGGCACTGGGCGATGATGGTAATCCATATGCTGCAGCAACTTGTAATGAACTGCAAATCACTGAAGGAACTACCACTTATTCTGACTGGTACCTTCCAACACCTGCGGAATTAGAATTTATCGGGGTTAACTATAGCATTATTGATGCGGCTGCTACAGCAAATGGCGGGACCAATTTATTGAATTCTCCCTACTGGAGTTCAAAAGAAGCAAACAATTCGGATGGAATAGCAGTGAATATTACTCCTATCGGGACAAATGTTTTCACAATTAATAAAGCTGCAACTTTTAATATCAGAGCGGTTCGAAGATTTTAATCCGGGCAACACATTTCAGTTAATGATTATAAATCAGATCATTTACTCAAAAGTGTAAACAAAAAAAACGAGGATGAAATCATCCTCGTTTTTGTTATTCGGTTTGTTTCGATTATAAATCAAATGCTTCTTTTACTTCCTCATAATTTGAATAATCCACATTAGGATGTTGGATCATTCCTGAAGAGGAAATTGCTACTACTTTTATTTTTGCAGAAGAAGATCCGGGATTTGTCGTTGCTCCGTCGTCATCTCTTCGGACCACAGTTATACTACCTGTCTCATACTCAAATAACATATGTCTTGTATAGCCATTGTACAAATAAGAATAAGGAAGTGCATATGTTGCTCCGAATTCTTCCAAATAACACAATACCGCACCAGTTGCAACAATATCCGCAGTAATAATAGGAGTACTTAAAGTAATCGCGTATCCGGATACTCCGTCACCTGTCCAATCCGACGCTACAGTTGAAACCGAAGCACTTTTAACGTTCGCATTCCCATCTGCACCTGCCGGACCAGTCGGGCCAACTACTTCCTTTTTTTTACATGCACCCAAAAACGTGGTTACTACCAATAACCCCAACATAATTGTTCCGATCTTCTTCATACTTTTTCTTTTAATTTTTGATTATAACTTCAGTGAATTTAAAAGTACCGGGTAAATTGAATCTACTCAGCCCAACAGATTATTAAACATTTGTAAATCAATACATTATTTTCAATAATCCGGGGCTAAAATACTGATTGAAAAATAGACCCATTTACACTTTTATCTGGATTTTTTACATAAATCCTACATTTTGGAAAAAATGAGTGGACTTAACTCATTGTCATATATGACATTTCGATTTCCAGTATTACAGTTCCGACAATCTCACGAGAAGTTAATTTGATTTAATAATCAAGATCATATTTATCCGTCAGAATGGCTATAATCTCGTTTTGATCCTGATTGGTTTTACTCAATGCATTGTATTCATTTTGGATTTTCACCGCCATGAATGTATCCTCCCAATGTATGGCGTTATTCGGACAGTATTCCTGAACGATGCTTTTAAACTGTTTCACATACTGAGCATCCGTGACCGTCTTTGTAAACAATTGCAGTGCCCAAGTAGAAACATCTTTGATAAGTATACCTTCTGAATCTTTTCCTCCTATTTTCCAGTCAATTCGATTTCCTAACTTCTTAAGAGAAATGCGGTACGAAAAATCCTTATTAGCAATGGAGATGCTTAATATATTGTCGTTCAGAGTATGATTTATCATGATGTTATTTTTGTTTTAAGCTTATATCTGGTTCCCAACTTTTGAGATTGATCCAATAGTGAATGTAAAAACCCTGGATTCCAACGAAAATGAATTTCCATGAAAACCAATTTCCATAAAAGACAAAACCCTCAAGACATTTGATACATCTTGAGGGTTTCTAAGCTTACAGCCATATAAGCTATTTTCTTCTAACGTTTTTTAGCGGTCTGGACGGGACTCGAACCCGCGACCCCATGCGTGACAGGCATGTATTCTAACCAACTGAACTACCAAACCAATTTTCTTTCTTTTTTTCAAAAGACCTGACTACAGTCAGATTCAGAAATTGTGTAATGCTTTACGTTAAAAGCGTGTGCAAAGATACATGCTATTTTCATTTTAGCAAATAATTTTTGAAAAAAAATTGAATTTTATTCTTCACAGCTCCCATTATTGCTAGAAATCAGAAGATTATTGATTCTATTTTTTTGGACCGCAGGGAGAATTTTCTTAAAAAATGATAAAATAATATTTACCATGGTAATTAATTCAAAAGTTGTTGTACCTTTGTTTCATCAAACAATCCAAGAAAGGAAAAATAACATGAAAACAATCTTCCACTCAGAAAACTCAAGAGGTCATGCCAACCACGGTTGGTTGAATGCAAAACATTCATTCAGCTTTGCTTCCTGGTACAACCCGGAAAGAGTTCACTTCGGTACTTTACGAGTATTGAATGACGATACCGTTTCACCGGGAATGGGGTTTGGAGCACATCCTCACGACAATATGGAGATCATTACGATCCCGTTGGAAGGAGCAATCGCACACAAAGATTCTATGGGAAACAGTGCAACCATTACTACGGGAGAAATCCAGGTAATGAGCGCCGGGACCGGAATCCAACACTCGGAATTCAATCCGAACGAAGACCAGGAACTAAAATTATTCCAGATCTGGCTCTTCCCGAACAAACGCAATGTAGAACCGCGCTACGATCAGCAAAAGATCACGGTAGATGAGCATTTGAACGAGTTTGTGCAGATTCTTTCACCGGATAAAGACGATGCCGGAGTTTGGATTCACCAGGATGCGTGGTTCAATATGGGGAAATTCACCGAGGACAAAACAGTCACTTACGAAATGAAGAACCCTGCCAACGGATTATATGTGATGCAGGTTGAAGGAAGTTCGGTAATTGAAGGTCAGCAATTAAATCGCAGAGATGCATTAGGAATTGTAGACACTTCCTCCGTAACTTTGCATATCACTAAGAACTCTACTCTCCTGCTCATGGAAGTTCCAATGGACGTGAAATTGTAACAAAAAGAGAAATGAAAAATGCGTTAGCATGGCGTTACGCCACACAGAAATACGACTCGACAAAGAAAATCAGTGATGCAGATATGCAGGAAATCCTGGAAGCGATCAACAGCGCTCCAACTTCCTACGGATTGCAGCCTTTTAAATTGATCCATGTAAAATCTCCGGAATTGCGTGTACAATTAAGAGCAGCAGCTTACGACCAATCTCCGCTTACGGATGCTTCAGATGTGATTGTATTCACTGTGAACCGCAATGTAGAAGATCAGCACATCGATACATACATGCAGCGCATTGTTGAAGTAAGAGAAGTAGAACGCGAAAGATTAAGCCGGTTCCAACAAAACATTGCCGGAACATTATCCAATCTGAGCTCGGAAGAACTCATTGCATGGAATACCAAGCAAGCTTACATCGGGTTGGGATTCGGTTTAATTATGGCTGCACATTTAGGCATTGACAGCACTCCGATGGAAGGCTTTCAAAAAGAGAAATACGACGAAATATTAGGCTTATCAGATGATCATTCAGTCCTGGTCCTAACCTTCGGTTATCGTTCGGATGAAGATCATACACAACATCACAAAAAAGTCAGAAAGACTTTAGAACAATTAGTAACAATTAAATAGCTTTTAAGATTAAACCCTAGCGATCAGTCGCCACTGATGTGCTACAGGTTTGAACCCTTAGATTTTCAGACAAATAAATACAAACAATTAAAATTCAATCAAAATGAGTACAACTAAATGGACAATTGACCCTACACACAGTGAGGTGGGATTTAGCGTAAAACACATGATGTTTACAAAAGTAACCGGAACTTTCGACAAGGTCGATGCTACAGTTGAAGCAGAAGATGGCTTTAAGAATGTAGTGATCAATGCTAACATCGATACAGACTCTGTGAACACGCGTAACGAGCAGCGTGACGGACACTTGAAAAGCGGAGATTTCTTCGACGTAGAGAATCACCCTCAAATTACATTCAAAGCAGAACTTCCCGAATTGAAATCCGGAAAGATTGAAGGTGAGTTTTCTCTTCACGGAGTAACGAAACGTATTCCTTTGGACATCGAGTTCCACGGAGAAGGAAAAGACCCTTGGGGAAATGAAAAAGCAGCTTTCAGCTTCGAATCATCCATCAACCGCAAAGATTTCGGTTTAACCTGGAACTCTGCTCTTGAAACAGGAGGTGTATTGGTTGGAGAAGACGTGAAATTACGCGGTGAGATCCAATTGGTAAAAGGATAATAAATACTAAAGCAAAATATGAAGGGGGGCGTCTGTGACGCCCTTTTTTATTTCCCACAAATGCGCAAATAAGAAAAAGCGAGCCTACCGGTCTCGCATAATGTAAAAGTATTTTTTGTTTACCAGTTAATACAAGGCGACCGGTAGGCGCCTTTTTTAATTGTGAATTTGCGGGAGAAAAGAAATCGGGGATTATAACAAAAAAAGCGGCCACCCTTTCGGATGACCGCTTTCAACTTTTTTAAAAGAAACCAGTTCTTAGTTCTTCACAATTCTTTCGATGGAAGTACCGGATTCTGTTTTGATTCTTAATGTATAAACACCTCTTTCGTAAGCTCCAAGATCAATTTGATCTCCGGACTTAATTTGAGTTGTCTGAACCAATTTTCCTTGAACATCCATTACTTCAACAACAGCCGAAGCATCTTCCATTGTCACGATTACGAAATCATGAGTCGGGTTTGGATGAACAGAGATCGTAGAGATCATATTCTCTTTGATTCCAACATTCGTAATGTTCACACAGTTCGTTGTATCCGAACATGTTCCGTTGGATACTACCGCTGCATATGTACCATTTACGGTTGCAGTGAACGTTTGTGTTGTAGCACCTGCAATCGCAGTATTGGTTGTACAATTGATCCACTGGTAAGTTGTACCTGCGGAAGCTGTAATTGTAGCATTCCCGTTATCTGTTGCTGTTGCAACGAATGGTGCAATCGTTAAATTCAATGTTACAACTGAATCACATCCCGCCGCATTGGTAATTGTATCGTTGTACATACCTGTTGCATTGTAAACAGTTCCGTTTTGTGCCCATGTATAAGTAGGGTTACAAGTTGAAATAGTTACTGTTGATGTAGTTACACTGTTAATTGTCAAATTCAAAGTAATAATCGAATCACAACCAGATGCATTTGGAATCGTGTCGTTATATGCACCTGAAGCAGTATAAGTCATTCCGTTCTGAGCCCATGTGTAAGAAGTACATGCTGTTGCAAAAACACCTGACGTTGTAGGTTGAACGATTGTAAGGTTCAACGTGATAGTTGAATCACAACCTGCAGCATTCGGTATTACATGAGTGTAGACTCCTGAAGTGTTGTAAGTCGTTCCATTTTCAGCCCATGTAAATGAAGTACATTCCGTTTCAATTACCGAACTGGATGTTGGCTGATTGATCGTTAAGCTCAAAGTGATTACCGAGTCACAACCATACATATTCGGAACTGTGTCGTTGTAAGCTCCGGATGTGTTATACGTCAATCCTGTTTGAGGCCATACATAAGATACACAAGCTGTAACCGGCACCAAAGATGCAGAAGGCCCACCGATTGTAAGGTTCAAAGTAATCACTGAATCACAACCTGCAGCATTCGGGATCGTAGCTGTATGTACACCTGAAGTTGTATACGTTGTACTGTTGATTGGCCATGTATACGTCTGACAAGCTGTCTGGTTTACTGTAGCGGATGTTGCATTATTAATCGTTAAGTTCAATGTAATTACCGAGTCACATCCTGCAGCATTTGGAATAGTTGCTGTGTGTGTTCCTGAAGTTGTATACGTTGTACTGTTGATCGGCCATGTGTACGAATCACAAGCTGTTACAGGAACAGTTGCTGTTGTACTGTTCTTGATTGTCAGGTTCAACGTAATTGTTGAGTCACAACCTGCCGCATTCGGGATTGTAGCTGTATGTACACCTGAAGTTGTATACGTTGTACTGTTCTGAGCCCATGTATACGTATCACAAGCCGTAGCAGAAACAGATGAACTTGTAGGTTGGTTAACCGTAACAGTTGCTGAACTTTGAGAAGTACACCCATTGCTTCCTGTGTAAGTTACAACATAAGTCGTTGTTGTCATTGGTTTCGCATATACTGAACTTGTCAATGCACCTCCAACATATGGTGTTGTTGCACCAGGGTTTGTGTAAAGTGTAGCAGCCGGAGTCCAGCTTCCTGACATAGGGCTTGTGAATGCAAATCGCATATTTGGTCTCAGGTTACTGGCACCTGAAGTACCCCATGTTGACAATGCATCAAATCCAGCGATCCCACCTGCAATGTTATCGGAAGAACCATAGAACACGGTATTAGAAGCAGTAGTTGTAGTGTTGGTACGTGTACCTGAACCATTCCCACCGTTTCCTGCATTGTGAACCGTTTCAACAACGATGTTGGAAGTTCCGTTCCAGGTATATGGAGTAACCAAAGTAAATGTTACCAATCCTGCTGCAGTCGGAGTAAACGTTGTTGGTCCGTAAACCGTAGATGTTCCTCCTACAAATCCTGTCAAAGCTGTAAGAGCTGTATTTCCCATACGAATTGTAAAGTTTGTACAAGCATTTCCTGCAAATGCATTCAAGTCAAAAGTAACTGTGCTAATCTGACTTCCCGCAGTCATTCCTTGCGCTGTCAATTCAGCAGCAGTGAATAAGATCTGGTGTTTTGTACCACCATAGTATGCACTCAACGGATTCGGGAAAGAAGTTGTTCCCGGAGCAGTTGTTCCGTTTCCTATAATTGCAGTTCCTGAAGTTACAACAGGTCCGCTAGTCAGATTCTGAACCGAACCTGCACAAATAGTAGCCGTTGCCGGAACAATAGGCGCACTTGCCGGTACAGGATTCACTGCGATCGTATGAGTTGCAGAAGTGATACAACCGTTATTTGCCCCTCCTGAAGCATCCGTTGCAGTCACAGTGTATGTTGTTCCAACTGTTGGAGCTGCAGAAACTGTTGCTCCAGTACCCAAACCTCCGGACCATGTATACGTATAGTTCGGATCGTTAGAACTTGTTACTGTCAATGAAGTTGAACTTCCGTTACATACTGTTGCCGCACCCGAAACCAAAATTGCCGGAGCTGGAGTAACAGTTACTGTAACAGGTGTTCTTGCACTTGAACAAGTTCCGTTGTTCTCAGACACATAGAATGTTGTTGTTGTTGAAACAGGGAATGCTGAAAGCGAGCTTCCTGTTTGACCTGCAATTGCAGTACCTCCTGTAGGAACTGTGTACCAGGAGAATGTGTTTCCTGGAGTACCCGTTCCTGTAACAGAAGCTGTTGGAGTCATCGTTCCGCAATGTGCACTGTTAGTTGCCATCGGAGCTACAGTTGCAGGATTAATTGTTACAGCTGAAGTTACCATTGAAGCAGCACATCCGGTTGTTGGATTAGTTACTGTTACAGTAAATGGCTGGTTCACTGCAGAACCACTTGTATTCGTAATAGAAGTAGTTGCAACTGGAGTTGTAAATGCTCCCGGAGACCATAACCAGTTAAAGTTAGCCGCGTAGTTCATTGCAAATGCAATCAACGGTCGGTTAGCGTAAGTTGTTCCACCACCTGTTGCAGCACATGCACCGGCAGATCCCAATAAATTGCTGTTTGAAACGACAGCCGGAGTTGTTGCTGAAAGTGTTGCAGAACCACCAATCGCTGAAATATTGTAACAAATATCAACTAAGATATTGGATGTTCCATCCCACATAAAAGGAGATGAGAAAGTATGCGTGTTATTACCTCCAACAGCAGTATAAGTTGCTGCTGAATAAACAGTCGTAAATGTTCCTGTTGCAAAAGTTGCCGTTAAAGGACCTGCTGTTGGAACATTAGCCAATTTAATCGTATAATTATTTGCACTACCGCTACCGGCGCTGGATACATTAAATGTAAGAGACGTAATGTTTCCTGGAGCAAATCCTGCAGCAGTCATTTCAGCAGCAGTATACAATAATTGATGTCTGAAATCGCCTGTTCCAAAACCGTTTCTATAAACACCACCACCAAACTCAGTAGTTGTTGCAGTTCCTAAAGTAGCTGAAGTAACACCAGATGTTGTAACATTTCCAGTCAAAGTAATGGTATTTCCACTACAAACAGTAGCAGGAGTTGCAGTCGCACTCGCAATTACCGGAAGAGCATTTACAACAACAGTCGCAGTTGCAGATGCAGCACATCCACCATCTGTTGCAGTTAATGTATACGTATATGTTCCCGCAGCAGTTGGAGTTACTGAAATGGAAGCTCCAGCCATTGGTGTTTCAGCACCACTACCCGTTGTACTTACAGTTGAATAAGTATATGTTTGGAAAGGTGTTCCGTTGATGTTAGCAGCTGTCAAAGTAAATGATCCACCGATACAAATTGCAGGAACAGAAGGTGTCAATGAAACCGCATCCGGTGTAGAAACATTCACTGTAACCGGAGTTCTTGTACTTTCACAACCTGTTACCGTGTTCAATTCACTCACATAGAATGTAGTGGTTACAGCAACTGTAGATGTATAAGTCGTTGAAGTACTGGTTTGCATAAGTGCCCCTCCTGATGAAGCAGAATACCACTTAAACGTTGGAGTTGGTAAACCGCTTGTAGAAGTTACACTTGCAGTTGGTACCTGAACACCACACTGAGCACTGTTTGTTGCAGTTGGTGCAGTTGGTAATGGATTGACAGTAATTGTTGTTGTTGGTGAAGGAGTAAGTGAACAACCGACAGAAGTAATTGTTGCCGTATAGGTTGTCGTTGCTGTTGGAGAAACCGATAACGGGTTCGTTGTACCAACGGTACCTACACCGTCAGACCAGGAAACAGATGTAATTACAGGAGGTTTGTTTCCTGTAAAGACAAAATTAGGTCGGAAAGAAACAGTTGTAGATCCACCATTCCACCCAGCTGGCAGCGTATTTCCGATATATCCGCAAACTTCAGCAGAAGTTCTGCTATCAACATATCTTGCATTAGCTGATACAAAAGATGTGCTTCCTCCTGTAATCTGACTCGCTGTGTTAGAAGTATTGTTATTACTCCAACAGAAACTGATGATGATATTTGATACACCATCCCAGTTCAATGGCGTTGAGAACACAAAGTTATTCGCTCCCACCGCAGGAACAAAACTTGCCGTAGAATAAACCTGTGTACCTACATTTTCAATGTTTGTAGTCAGAGCAGTTAAAGCAGTATTACTTGCACTAATTGCGAATCCGCTCAAAGTACTTCCTGCTGTAGTAATATTCAACGACATTTGTGTAATATTTCCCGCAGTCAAGCCCAATGCCGTAAGTTCACTTGCACGAACAAGATATTGTGTTTTCACACCTCCGTAACCTCCATAAAATGGATTCTCTCCGACTGAAGTTGTTATTGTTGAACCAGCTCCTAACGCAACAGTTCCACTTTTTGAAAGTGCAGCAGTCAAAGTACTTGGACTTCCTGAACACACTGTCCCTACAGATGCAGTTACCGATCCGGCAGCACCAAATAAAGGCTCATCACTGTAAGGAGTTCCTGTATAGGAAGAATTCAAACCGATAGAGTTTGTAGCAGCCACCCCCCATGCAATTGTTGCATTCGTTGGAGATGGAACAGGAATTGTTCCTTCCCAAGTTGTTCCGGAAACATTCGTCATTACGATGTTTGATTGTGGAACACCATTTACACTATATCCGATCGTTGCTCCAGTAATCGTTCCTGAAGTAGTTGTAATATTAACAGATACCAAACGTGCTGCAGCAATACACTGAGTAGTTGCCGGAGGTGTAACAGAATTCAAAGTAATTACCGGTGCCGGTGATATTCCTGCGAATTCAAAAGCACCTAAATCAGGATTTGTACCTGTCCCTGCATATCCAGCGTTACCTGCACGAATTACACCCGCATAGTCATCTGTAATTGCAGGTACTGTAATATTATTAGCACCACTTTCAGCCTGAGTTGTGATTCCTGCAACCGGACGTAAAAAGTCTATGTTAGCCCCAATTGTTGTGATAAAAAAGTTTCCTGCAGTTCCGTAACCAGCACCTGTAAAGGCTGCTTCACCTGTAAATGAGTTAGCATCTTTTGGCAAAGCTGCCGCTTGATAAGTAAGCATTGTCTGATACGGAGTTGTTCCGTCGTACATAATTGTATGAGTAGCAGAAGGTGTTCCTGCATATAACAAGTTACGATTGGATGTTGAAGCATAATTTGCCAACTGCACAGCAGATCTGCGGAATGCTGTAGCAATCCCTGTACCATTAGCTGCCGACTCATTAACGATAATGTTATTACGAGCATCCAAAGTTGCTGTCGTAGCAGTTGCACTCGCTGTATGGTACAATCCTGAAGTACCGAAATTTGTTCCTGTAGAAGAAGCATTCAAATACACGGAGTTGTAGTATACACGGTAATTTGCACTTGTAGCAGTTGAAGTAACTGAGATTCCACGAATTGCATCAGCAGAATTCGCAGTAGGAGCTGTTAATTGTCCGATAGTGTTATCGTATACATTTACTGAGGATCCAGCTTGTAACAAGATACCATTTACAGCACCATTTCCTGTAAATGCACTTGTAGCAGATAAATTGTAAATCTTATTCTTATAAACGGAAATCGTTGATGTAGCATTTCCTGCAAGAACTCCAATACCAACTGTCAATGGAGTTGTTGCTCCCGAACAAGTTAATCCTGAAATAGTATTCGAAAAAACTTTAACGTTACTTGCCCCACTTGCCGTCGCATTTACCATAATACCAATAACCTGACCAGCTGCAACCGATGTGCTTAAACCTGAAATAGTATTATTTGTAAAATTATGAGCTCCGCCATCGTTAACGATACCAACAATGTTTGCTGCTCCTGTGATATTTGAAATCGTGTTGTTCGATACGGTTGAACCTGCAGCAAATGTCTGATCACCGTAACCCACATACAAAATTTGAATAGTACCTGAAGTATTATTGGTTATGTTATTAAAGGTATTACCTGTAACTGTCTTTTTTGGACCTAAAGGAGCTGTAGTAGTTCCGTCAGCACATACCCAGCCATTGATTGTAGCTCCGGTAAAAGTCATATTAGAGAAGTTATTCCCTGTATTAATTTCTGTAACAGTATTCCCGGAAAGACTGAATGAATTGTAGAATACAACTGTTCCACCAGAACCACCTTTAACGAACCCGGTAACTACAGAGTTGTTATTCACATTAAATACCGTATTCGCAATGTGAGTAGCATTATTTACAATAAAGCTTATCCCTCCGGTTGTATTCACATTCAAATTCGTAAACGTATTTGAATTGATATTTGCACTGGGATTAGTTGCCGTATTCGAAAAATAAACATGAGCAGAAGAACCTGCAACAGCATGAACAATTCCTCTGATGTCGTTGGAATTCATATTCAAGGTTGCAGTTGCAGCTCCGGCCGTATTTAAAATACCATTTACACTGCCTGAATTTGCAGCCGAGAAAGTTACCCATCCTGTTCCTGCTGTTCCAATGAAGTTATTGGATAAATTAAGTGTTGTGGCAACCGCACCTCCATTATTGATTGCAGTAACGCCACCCGAAGTAGCTGTAGTAGTCCAACCACTAAATGTATTCCCGGTAATATTCAAAATTGCGGGAGTAGAGTTATTTACGATACCAACCATCGCAGAGCTGGAAGACGCACCGCTCACAGAACTATTCAAAAATGAGTTGTCGGTGATGTTAAGTGTCGCTCCTGTAGCAGTTAAATTTTGAGAAAAAATGTGTTGAAAAGTACCTGAAGTAAATGCACTTGACAATGTAATGGTATTGTGAGAAATTGTAGAAGTGAATGTTCCTGTAGCAGACGTTGCCGTATAATCCTTTAAGATTCCGCGGAAAGTAACACTTGTCCCGGAAACTGTTGCACTTGTCAATGTATTGTATGAAACATTTTCACCGAACTGGTGGTTAATGAAAATACCGTAAGAGGTTCCTGAATTTGAAATAAATGTTGAAACCGCTCCGGCTCCTCCCCAATTTGTAATTGTATTTCCTGTTGCTAAAGAAGAACCTCCGATATCGTTCCCGGAATCTTGATTGGCAGCTGTATTTACACCGATGAAAGTAATTCCCATATTTACGTTGGAAATAGTATTCCCGTAAACCTGGTTGAAGCTATTTGATCCTGAAGCAGCAGTAATATCTGCCGTGGTTCCAACAGCTGTTGCAGAGTGTCTCGTATTACTGTAAATACCAAAAGTATTCGTATACGTTCTTACTAAAGTTATTGTATTTCCGGAAAGCAAGTTATGCTGTGCTCCATCTGTAGCACTGGCATAAAGTAGCGCAATTCCCCACTCGGTCATGTTATTAGTAGCAGCAGCAGTTGTCGTATTCGCTGCATTTTCTCTCAAATCCAAACCTGAGATAGTCACATAATCCGACCCGATCAATTTAATGATTCCGTCATTCAAAGCCCCTGCTGTTAATGCTGCAGATGCTGTAATGATGGGCTTAGGTGCTCCACCCGTTCCCTGGATAACAATTGGATTTGCTACAGTTCCTGTAGCTGTGATTGAAAATCCTCCCGCAGGTGCCGTTTCCGTATAACCTGAAGGAACATTTAAAATAACACCACCGGCACCTATGCCGTTTGTGTTGATGTCCGTGATGAAGGCTGCAATGGTTGCATAGTCAGTAGGAATAGTTTTGGTTCCTGAGACTTGTCCAAACAAACTTCCCGAACCAAGAATCAAAAGTGCGAAGCACATAATGAACCTTGAAAAATTCATGGTACTGTTTTTCAACATAATCTATATTTTAAGTAACGGCACAAAAATGACACTATCCTTGCTACAAACAAAATTGATCTGTCTATTGATACACCAATAATTGATTTAATAAACCGATTTAGTAAATTTCACAGAAACTTAATAAATAGTTAAATACGAGTAAAAACAGGGTGAACTTACTTAAAACAAGGGTAAATCGGAAAGTTAATAGTTGTTAATTATTTAACGTAATAATTTGAAATAATTTATTAGCATCTCAAAAATACCGGTTTCAAAAAGCCTAAAAATGTTAGGCTTACAGGTTATGCGTTAGTTTTAAATACAAGGATTTTAAAAAAATTTATTTTAACAATTATGTTAAATAATAGTTAGTATTATTAACTATATTCTTGAACTTTTAAAATTCATCCCGGTTTCATTAGATGATCCGAACAACCTTCTTCTCACCTTTAGAATTAGTCAAATGAAGTATTTGGACCTGGTTCATTCGGCGGATCATTAACGGATTCCCATGGAGCACCTGTTTTTCGGAGAGCAATTTTCCTTCGATACTAAACGACTCTACAAAAAACTGGCCTCCGGAAGAAGTCAACTCAATGAACTCATCGGTGGTTTTGATAACTATTTCATCAAAAGTAAGATCCGATAAACCAAGTGTATTCACAGTGACCTGAATCGAAAAAGTATCTGAATTACATGCAGAAGACGCAATCAATTGAACAGTATAAACTCCATTCGAACCAAAGGTGTGCTGTGAGTTTTCAGTATTGGAAGTTTGACCATCACCAAAATGCCAGGTATAAGATGTTGCGCGTGAACTGTTATTGGTCAGTTGGATAATTTCTCCATTTTGAGAAAGGAAAAAATGCGCTTGAGTCGGTTCGTCAACGGGGTGAAGCTGAAAATGGTCCAGGGAATCCAGAATAACGACAGCGGCTGAATTTTGTAAAATCCATGCTGCTCCAGCTCCTATTCCTCCGTAATAATCAGATCCCACCGGGGATTCCATGAAAAGAGCCGTATAAAAAGTACAGGCTGCCAAATAAGTTCCTTCTGGTGAAGGATGTGATTCATCTGCATTGTATAAATTAATTAACGGATGGTTGGCACGAACATATGCCCAAACTCTTGCTACCGGAGAAACCATTGCATGATCGCTTGAATCCGCCATGCGCATATATGCATCGTACAAACGCGTATTCATCTTTTCAAACGTATTGATTCCGGCCCATTGCGGATCTCCGTTCTGTCTTCCCCAGGTCATGTAATACATCACATTGCTGCAAGCGTTATTTGCCCAGATACTGTCAGACAATTTCACTGCGTAAGGCAAAGTTTGAGTATCAACCTGTGCATCCGGAAAACTGGGCTCCTGGCTCTGTCCCTGGATCACCACAATATCCCACGGTTTGGAATGGATTTTCGAATAGGTTAGCGGATCATTTGTGTGGTTTTGAAAAGTATAACCGCCGTTGGTCTTGGAATCGATGGTGATTTCTTTTCCCAAATTAGCAGCAAGCAAGCTCAAGGTTCCCGGAAGATCATTCACATAGGTATAACTATTACCGATAAATAGTACCGAAATCGAATCCTGTGCTGAAACAAATGAATGGATAAAAGGAAAACAAAAGAAGGAGAGGAGAATTTTTTTCATGTAAGTGCGTTTTACTCTTAAACCCCATAACAGGTTTGGAGTTGCCCGAATATTTGTCTTATTTTACGAATCATATTGTAATCCTAAATAAATGAAAACAGTCTTCGTTGCCTTTCTTTGGATGATCATGAGTTCACAGGCGGTTCTTGCACAGACCTATTTGGGATTTGAGTACAATCCGAATATCCCGGTAAAAGTAGGGAGTACAACCCTGAAAAATCCCTGGGCAGGCGGAATCAATTACGGACAATTTTCCACCATCGATTACAATTTCGATGGCCTGGATGATTTGGTGATCTTTGACCGCAGCGCCGATGAGTTCATTTTGATGGAACAAGTAATCATCGCGTCTGTTCATGAATACAAATATGTTTACAAAGGGTATAACTTCTTTCCCCCGGATTGTAAATACCGGACAGCTTTTGTGGATTACGATGCGGACGGCAGAAAAGACATATTCACCTACGGGCTTGGAGGAGTAATGGTTTACCGAAACATCGGAAGCTCATCGCTTGGCCTTCAATGGCAATTGGTAACGGATAATCTTCAGACGGATTATACCGGAAACATTTCCAATTTATTTGTCAGCGCCAGTGATATTCCGGCATACACAGATGTGGATTTTGACGGCGACATCGATGTGCTGACTTTCCACATTGGAGGCCAAAACCTGCTTTATCATCAAAATCAAAGCATGGAGCTCTACGGAATTCCGGATTCACTGATCTTTGTGATGAAAAACCAATGCTGGGGAAAATTCAGTGAAGACGCGAACAGCAATGACCTATTCCTGAATGAAACAGCTTATCCCTGCACAAATGGGGATGTTCCCAATCCATTAAGGCCCGAAAATCCGGGAAAGGAAACCGAACCGGCATCAGACTCTTCAGGCATTACAAGACATACTGGATCTACCATATTAGCAATGGATGTCAATAACAATGGCGTAATGGATTTGATCCTGGGCGATGTTTCTTTTGGCGGAATCACCTTGTTGATGAACGGCGGAGCAGCTCCGAACACCAATTCGGCCATGATCAGTCAGACCCATGACTACCCGAGCTCCGCCAATCCCGGATTCATGCAGGTATTCCCGGCTATGTATTGGGAAGATGTGGATTTTGACGGTAAAAAGGATTTGATAGTCGCCCCGAATGCACGCACGGTTTCAGAAAATCAAAAAAGTGTTCAGTTCTTCAAAAACACCGGAACAAATGCCCTTCCGAACTTTGTTTTCCAGGAAAATGATTTCCTTCAAAAAGACATGATCGATCAGGGCTTGGGAAGTATCCCTGTTTTGGTAGATGAAAATGGCGACGGGCTAAAAGATCTGCTGGTGGCGAACTTCATCCGCTACAAAGCTACTTTAACACTGGAATCAGCATTCCAATTGTATCGAAATACAGGTTCTGCCTCCAATCCTGAATTCACGCTTGTAAACAACGATTACCTGGGGCTCACATCACTTGGTTTAGGACTCAGATCCGTTCCCACATTTGGGGATTTGGACGGAGACGGCGATGAAGATTTAATTATCGGGCAGGAAAACGGGAATCTGCGCCGTTTTACAAATACTGCCGGAGCCGGAAATACCATGAGTTTTGGAGCTTCTGTTCTGTTAACAGACAATAACGGAATTTCTATCACTGTTTCATCCTATGCTTTCCCGCAACTCTTCGACCTGAATAAAGACGGATTATTGGATCTGGTAATCGGAAGGAAAACCGGTGAAATTTCTTATTACCAAAATACAGGAACCAGTGCTTCAGCATCTTTCACTTTAATCACTCAAAACCTGGGACAAGTCGATATTTCATCCACTCCGGACGGATATGCAGCACCGCATTTCTTTCGCGAAAACGATACCACACATTTGTTTGTCGGAAATTACAAAGGCCAATTGAGCTATTACAAGGACATTGACGGGAATCTCTCAAACGGTGATGCTTTTAGTTTGTATTCGGACACCTATCTGAATA
>CBFGOJ010000034.1:0-47751 GCA_965650365.1 uncultured Fluviicola sp.
TGTATTTCAAACACCATCAAGCATGCCCATGCAAGTGCTTTGAAAGTGAGCGTAGAGCGAAAAAATGAAGAATTGATTGTT
The DNA here is from genome assembly GCA_965650365.1 of uncultured Fluviicola sp. Taxonomy (GTDB): domain Bacteria; phylum Bacteroidota; class Bacteroidia; order Flavobacteriales_D; family Crocinitomicaceae; genus Fluviicola. Next base: position 82 of record CBFGOJ010000034.1, read on the forward strand.
CAATACCGGGACAATGGAATTGGGATTTCAGATTCACAAAACAAATTGGGATTGGGACTTTTAACGATCCAGGAAAGAACTGCAATTATTGGCGGACGATTGGAGCTGAAAACAGGCACTAACAAAGGGATTTCTCTCACAATAACTATTTAGATGAAAGTAATTCTAGCAGACGATCATCCAATCTTCAGAAGCGGTTTAAAATTCCTTCTGGAATCTTCGTTTGACCATGTGGAAATCCAAGCCTATGAGAACGGTTCACAGGTACTGGAAAATATTCCTGCGTTCAATCCGGATATTGTATTGCTGGATATAGATATGCCTGTATTGAACGGACTGGAAACCTGCTCTGCCATTCAGCAGCAATTCCCCGATCTGGCCGTCATTATTCTTTCCATCCATAAAACTCCCGATGTTATCAAGCTTGCCTTCTACAACGGAGCACGCGGTTACCTGATCAAAGACAATACTTCGGAAGAGATCGTAGCATGTATCAATTGGGTGCGGGATGGAAAAACATACCTGCCGCTTGTACTGAGAACTCAACACGACAAACAGGAAGCAGATCCGAGAATGGAATTGATCACCGATGAAATTAATTCATTGACTCCCACGGAATTAAAAGTCCTGAAACTGGTGAGTAAAAAATACTCCAGTAAGGAAATCGCCAACATGCTTTTTGTTTCTCCAAAATCGGTAGAGAACTACCGCTCCAGAATTTGTAAAAAACTGAATCTTGATGCACGGAACAACAGTTTGATCTTGTGGTGTATGGAAAATAAATTCTTATTGGATTCGGATCAGCTGAAGTAAGTTAAAAGGTTACTTCGACTTCGCTCAGCCACCTTTTATGACATTAAATTATTAAATGAAGAACACTGAGCGAAGTCGAAGTGTGAACACCTCATAAAACAACAAAGAGATCCTATTTTCATAAAATCTCCTAGCTGCAGGGCATAGTTGTGTGCTTATGCTTTGAGTAGTAGTAAATAAAGTAGTAGTAGTGGTCTTAAATCTTTTTCGAAACCGAATTGTAATTGTGAAGGAGTGCTCTAATGCAACAGCTCCCACTGGAAATATCAGTCGTCGTGCAACGTGAATATAACCAGTAGGAGCGTCTATTGTTGCTGCAACAATTCAAATTGGTATCTCTCCATTTTCACCTCCCTAATACAAGAAGTGTCCACTACCAAGTTGAATTATTTGCTGATGTTTAACGTAATATATTGTTGTGCCACAGAACTAAAATACACAACAGTAGAAAAAAGTAGTAGTAGATTATTACGTTTCATCTATGCTCTTGAATAATTACTTTCAGTTTATAGAGCAAATCTATACCACAAAACTTGTAAAGTAAAGAGGGCTGCCCCCTCAAAAGATAGTTACTAAACTTTAGTAGTTGGAATTTTCAACATTACAGGAAAGATGCTGTTAAAAAACAAACTTTTAGAGAGTGTCGCGCAGGTAAGTGCATACCACCTGGTTGCGGTATTTTAGGTTGATGGTCTTGTATTTGTTCCATCCAACATAGGGTAAACCATGGTTATAGAAAACAACCAGTTTTTTCAACTTTTCGCTAATATCACGTTCTGTTGGAGCCGGACCTAAAACAATTCGCTGAGAACCTACTCTTGGAATCAGGATAAAATCACCCCATTTATCGCGGTGAACCTGGCTGATTTGTGCACTTAAAAACGAATTTTCATGAATCACTTTTGCAATATGGAAGATCTCATCCAGGCTTCGTTCGTTTTTGAGCTTCGAATCGGCTTCGATATCACTTACCAGTAAAGTATCAGATTTATCTTTGATATTTCCTGTAAAAACCAGAATACGAGGTGTAAAGTTGGGAGTTGGATTCATGGTTGCACCTTTCGAATCGATGTAAAAGCTTTCACCAAATTGATTGAATATACGTGCATAGGCCTGTCGTACTTTTAACTTTATCCCCCAAGTTCCGCCTAATTGCTTGAAAACATTCACTTCCTCTACTTCGTGCATTTTCCGGATATTCTCTTCAATTGCTTTCGTATCAAGGTTCTTCATCAATTGATTCGGATAAAACAGATTTTGTCGTTTTAAGCGAGTAAGCAATTCATCTTCTGTTATAAAAGCATTTTCATCCACTACTGAAATAGAAACATTGGGATCATGAACGATTTCGGCATCCTGACTTTTACGCGCCAGGACCAGCACCGTAATGATGGCAGCAGCAAATAACGCCCAAGCAACTATTTTTAGTTTCCCTTTCAATTTACTTCCGTTCTAATATTTTTTTCATTTCCGGAACAATCCGATCAATGTCACCTGCCCCAATTGTCAGCACAACTCCTTCCCGAATAGAGTTCGCGAATTCTAAAACTTCCCCTGGAGTTTTCAAGCTGGCATTTTTACCAATTTTCCGAACTAGTTCATCACTGGTAACACCCGGAATTGGCTCTTCTCGCGCAGGATAAATCGGCATAACAATGGCTTCGTCCAATTTCGAAAGTTCATGAACAAAACCTTCTTCAAAATCCCGGGTACGTGAGAATAAATGCGGCTGAAAAACACCTGTTACTTTCTTATCCGGATACAATAGCCGAATGGAAGAAACCAGCGCTGCAATCTCAGTTGGATGATGCGCGTAATCATCAATATAAATTAACTTCTCCGTTCTAACCTGGTATTCGAATCGTCTTTTAACTCCTTTGAAGTTTTGAAGTCCGGCACGAACTTCAGCTTCAGAAAGCCCCAATTCTTTGCACATAACTGCTACCGCAACCGCATTCTCCGCATTATGGATTCCAGGCAAGCCTAAAACAACGTCTTTCCAAATGTCGTTTTTGAAATGAAGATCCATTAAAAAACGGCCGTTCTCCGCATGCAATCGGGTTCCGTAAACATCTGCCTGCGGCTCATTGATTCCGTAGGAAATTCCCTTAAATCCGGTTTGACGAAGCGGAAGTCCGTATTTATAGATCAACAACTGATGCTCTGTGTGTTTATCTGCATATTCCTGGAAACCTTCGATAAACGATTCAACCGTTCCGTAAATATCCAAATGGTCCGGATCCATTGCCGTAATAATACTTGCGTAAGGTTTCAAACGCAGGAACGAACGATCAAACTCATCTGCTTCAATGACCGAATATTCCGCTGAAGCATTCACCAATACATTGGAATTGAAATTAGCAGAAATTCCTCCCAAAAAGGCAGAGCACTTCAAATGTGACTGGCTCAAAACGAAAGCCAGCATTGTAGAAGTCGTGGTTTTTCCGTGCGTTCCGGCAACACCCAATCCTTTGCTGGTCTGCGTAATTAATCCAAGAACTTCGCTTCGTTTTAATACTTTGTGATTTTGCTGCACATAAACCAATTCTCCCATATTCTTAGGAATTGCCGGTGTATAAACAACCAAGGTGGAATCGGTATCTTGGAATTCAGAAGGAATGTTTTCTCCCAAATCTTCAAAATGAATTGAAATTCCTTCTGCTTTCAGCTCATCTGTGAGGGGAGACGGAGTTTTATCGTAACCGGCCACATCAAAACCTTTTGCCTTGAAATAACGCGCCAAAGCCGACATCCCGATTCCTCCGATGCCAATGAAATAAAAGCGTTTAATGTTATCCAAATTCATTTTCGTTGTTGTCATTTTTTGTGGGCGTGAACAATCGCGTTTTTCGGACGCTAACAATCGCGTTTTTCGGACGCGAGGCATCGCGTCCCTACGCCAATTGTTCAATTACATCCACAATATCTGCGGTGGCATTTGGTTTTGCCATCCGTTTGATTGCGATACGCAATTCGCTCATTCTATCTTCGTCATTCAATACCCGAATTGCTTCCGGCATTAATTGTTCTTTTGCTACATCGTCTTTGATCAGGATAGCTGCCTGATTTTTCACCAAAGCCATTGCATTCTTTGTTTGATGATCTTCAGAAACATTTGGTGAAGGAACCAGTATAGTTGGTTTTCCTACAATACACAATTCTGAGATAGACAAAGCACCAGCTCTTGAAACGATCACATCAGCAATACCGTAAGCAGCATCCATCCTGGAAATGAAATCGGTTAAGAAAATCGGAGCTTTTTTCCGGATCTCTATTTCCTTTTTCATCGCTTCGAAATAGTACTTTCCGCACTGCCACAAAACCTGGACATTTGCGTCTTCTAATTCGGTTAAGGCATGAAGCACTCCTTCATTCAAAGTACGTGCTCCCAAACTTCCTCCCATTACGAGAATTGTTCGCTTAGAAGGATCCAAAACCGGGAATTCTTTAAAAGCTTCTTCTTTACTGATGGAAGTTCGATTCAATTCTTCACGAACCGGATTTCCGGTCAAACGAATGGTCTGAGGCGGAAATACACTTTCCAAACCTGCGTAAGCTGTACAAACTGCTTTCACCTTTTTAGATAACAAACGGTTTGTCTTTCCCGGATAGGAATTTTGCTCCTGGATCAAGGTTGGAATGCCTAAACGCTGCGCCATTTTCAAAGTCGGACCGCTGGCATAACCACCCACACCAATCACCACTTCCGGTTTGAAGTCTTTCAATATATTTTTCGCCAAAGAAAGACTCTTCAACAACTTGAACGGAAGCGCCAGGTTTTTAACTGTCAATTTTCGCTGCAAACCAACGATTGGCAAGCCCACAATCTTATAACCGGCAGCAGGAACTTTTTCCATTTCCATTTTCCCTTCCGCACCCACGAAAAGGATCTCCACATTTGGATTCCGTTTCTTGATCTCGTTTGCAATTGCCAGGGCAGGAAAGATGTGTCCACCTGTTCCACCACCCGATATCACTATTTTCTTTAATTCTTTCATGCAAAAACAGGTTCAGATTCTACAGAAACTTTTTCTTCTTGTTTTTGGGCAACTCCCTGCACAATTCCAATTGCCACACATGCCATGATCATTGCTGATCCTCCCATTGCAAGGAAAGGCATGTTTTGACCTGTAACCGGGAAAATTCCCGTACAGACCATCATATTTACAGCTGCCTGGGAAAGCAATAAAATCCCGATTCCCAAACAGACATAAGTCTCAAAGAGCTGTTCGGCCCTGAGTGCAATCCGCATGATGCGGTACAGCATAATCAGATAGAGCAATACCAATATGATTGCTGAAAACGAACCCCATTCCTCCACAAACGATGCGAAGAAGAAATCGGCGTAAGCCTCCGGGATGAATTCCTTCACTTTTCCTTTTCCGATTCCCTGGCCAAAGAATCCGCCCAGGTAAATAGCCTGCTCTGCACTCTTGGCCTGCAGGTTTCCGGGAGAATCAATATCATCCGCATTTTCATAGCGGTTGGTGATCCGGTTCATCCAGGTTTCATAACGTGGAAGAATGTTCAAATCCGGCAAAGCCTTGTGCAGACCAATAGCCATGACGAAGAGCAAAATGCCGGCAAAAATGACAGAGAACAACTTGGAAAAAGGAACTCTTCCGAGGAAAAGCAGCATAAAGCAGATCATAAACAGAATGGCAGCCGTTGAAAAGTTATCCTTAACAATCAACCCACAAATAATAACTATCGGTGCCATTACCGGTAAAAAGCCTTTTTTCCAATCATTCATTTCGTCTTTCTTCTTGACCAGCATCCTCGATACGTAGATCAGCAAAGCAAGCTTGGCAAAATCCGAAGACTGAAAGGTCAATCCAACGAATGGAATTTTCACCCAACGACCGGCCTCATTCACTTTCGTTCCGAAGAAAAGCGTAAAGATCAATAAGCCGATTGAGCCGTAATAAATAATCTTGGACATTTTGGAAATAAACATCGGATCGCGTTTGTGTACCCAATACATCGCCAAAATAGCCAGGAGAATGTAGATAAAATGCTTGAACAAGTATTTGAATGGTGTTCCACCTTCGATCTTTACCAGGATCGGGACAAAACTGTACACAGAAACCAATGAAAAGCCTAATAAAATGAATGTGATCACCCAAATTACCAAATCTCCTTTGAAGTTTTTCCTTAGAAACTGTATCATTTTTTACTTATTGGTGCAGCTTAACAAAGTGCTCAAACACTTCCATTTTTGTCTTCCATTCATTTCCCTGAACAGTGAAGAGTAAAATATGTCTCGCCTGTTTTGTCTGTTTCAAAATCTCCAATGCATCTTCCAATGTTTCTGTTCCGGTTACCAAAGTCATTGCGGAAATAATATCGGACGGGATAGAAAGCTGCGGATTATCGAACTGGGCACACCATTGAACGGAGCGCAAAGTTTCGGGATCCACCTGGGCCATTTCCTGGATATTCATCTCATTCGACAACCAGAAAACAGGAAACGGAAATGTAGCAATCGTTGCAGAAAGTTCAACAACTGAAGGTTTGTACCATGTAAACACGTCCATTCCCCACAATTTCCCCAAGGGTCTCAGGGACATTCTCTCCGCTGCATCCAGTGACTCTTTTCGAGCCTGAAGCAGTTGAGCCTGCTGATCAACCTTTTTAATTTCCATGATTCAGGGTTTAAAGTGAACGAACTGCCTCTTTAAATTGATTCCCTCTGTCTTCGTAGTTTTCGAACATGTCAAAACTTGCACAAGCCGGTGATAACAAAACTGTCTCGTCCTTTTTAGCCAATCGGTAACCATAAGCCACTGCTTCCATAGCAGAACCTGCTTCTACGATTGTTTCCACATGATCGGAAAAAGTATCGATGATTTTTTGGTTCTCTTTTCCGAGGCAGATAATTGCTTTCACCTTTTCTTTTACCAATTCCACCAATTCGGAATAATCATTTCCTTTATCCACACCACCAACGATCCAAACTGTTGGCTGTTCCATGCTTTCCAATGCAAACCAGGTTGAGTTTACATTTGTCGCTTTGGAATCATTGATAAATTCGATCCCGCATACTTTGGCAACAAACTCCAGGCGGTGTTCCACGTTTACGAAATCGGCAAGACTTTCGCGCACGATTTCCTTGCGAATATCAAGGATTCTACCCGCAAGCCCGGAAGCCAGTGAGTTTTGGGTATTGTGCTTACCCTTCAATGCTAGTTCATGTATAGACATAGTGAATTGATTGTTAAAGTTTATGATGAGTTGTTTGTTTGCTGTATATGCTCCCTCTTCAAATTCCTGCGTCAATGAGAAAGGAAGTTTTTTTGCCGGAATGGAGCGTTTCTCCATTTCAGCGGTAATTGTTTTATCGTCTGCATTGTAGATGAAATAATCAGCTGCAGTTTGGTTGTTCAGGATTCTGAATTTCGAATTCACATACAATTGCATGTTGTATTCGTACCGGTCCAAATGATCCGGAGTAATGTTGGTGAGAATGGCAATTTCCGCTTTGAAATCTTCCATATCGTCCAATTGAAACGAACTCAATTCCAATACATAAATCTCATTATCTTCCAAAGCCACCTGCTTTGCAAAACTGTATCCGACATTTCCTGCCAATCCCACATTCAATCCTGCTTTTTTCAGCATGTGGTGAATCAGCATGGTAGTGGTAGTTTTCCCGTTACTTCCGGTAATGCACACTTTTTTAGCCGTTGTGAAATATCCCGCAAATTCGATCTCGGAAATCACTTTGGTCCCTTTTTCACGAATGGCTTTCATCACCGGCGCTTTTTCCGGAATTCCCGGAGATTTGATCACCAGGTCGGCTTCCAGGATGCGCTCCATGGAATGTGAACCTTGTTCCCACTCCAATTGATGCTCGTTCAATTCTGTTTGAAAAGAATCTTTGATCGTTCCAAAATCTGAAACAAAGACCTTTGCACCCTTCACTTTTGCAAGTATGGCAGCACCAACACCGCTTTCGCCGGCGCCCAAAACAACTACTATTTTGTTTTGAATTTCCATTAACGCAGTTTCAGGGTTACGATGGATACAACAGCCAAAAGAATGGCAACAATCCAGAATCGAGACACGATCTTAGCTTCGTGCAGTCCTTTTTTCTGGTAATGATGATGCAGCGGAGCCATTCTAAAAATCCGGCGTCCTTCTCCAAATCGTTTTTTCGTGTATTTGAAATAACCGACCTGCATAATCACCGATAGATTCTCTACCAGGAAGATTCCGCACAAAACCGGGATCAATAATTCCTTGCGGATAGAAATGGCAAATACTGCGATGATTCCTCCCAAAGCCAAGCTTCCGGTGTCTCCCATGAAAACCTGTGCCGGATAACTGTTATACCACAAGAATCCGATACAAGCTCCAACGAATGCTGCAATAAATATCACGAGCTCTTCCGCATACGGAACGTACATCACATTGAGGTAATCCGCAAAATGCACGTTGGAAGTCACATAAGCCAAAACTGCCAGTGCAATTCCTGCTATCGCACTTGTCCCGGTGGCCAGACCATCCAATCCGTCGGTCATATTCGCGCCATTCGAAACTGCAATTACCACAATGATCACAAAAGGAATGAACAATGCCCAACCATATGATTTATCAATATCACCGATCAACCAGTTGTAATTGAACTCGTTGTTCTTTACAAAAGGAATCGTGGTTGTCATATCGCGTGTTACGATCCATTTGGAAGGAATCGTATCCGAAACCACATCTTTTGAATGCTGATGTGTCACGAAAGATTCTCCCGACTGCAGCTTGTAATCAGCTGCGACACGTTTGTGAACCTGCACATCCGGGTGGAAATACAAGATCGATCCAACAATAATTCCTACTCCGATCTGACCAACAACTTTGAATTTTCCCTTTAGACCTTCTTTGTTCTTTTTGAATACTTTGATGTAATCGTCGATCAAACCGATTGCTCCCAGCCAAACAGTTGCCAGCAACATGGTGAAGACATACACGTTATGCAGTTTCGCAAATAAAAGTGTTGGTATTAAAATAGCGGAAAGGATGATGATCCCTCCCATTGTAGGTGTTCCAGATTTCTCAATTTGACCCGCCAAACCAAGGTCACGGACCGTTTCACCGATTTGCTGACGACGCAGTAAGTTGATCAAACGCTTCCCAAAAATAATAGACACGATCAACGAAGTGATCAAGGCCATTGCAGCCCTGAATGAGATGTACTGGAACAATCCCGCTCCGGGGAAATCCATTTGTTCTAAATAATTAAACAAGTAAGTAAGCATGCTTCTAATTATTAATTTTCTTTTATCTGCGCTACCGCTTTCCTTCACATTGAGCAATTTGTCATTGCTCTGTTCTGTCTTCACCAGCCGTTGCTGGCTCTTATCAAAAGCTGCGCTTCTCTTCTATTTGCTAAGTTTTTGGAAATAATTCTTTACCACATCGAAATCATCGAAGGGATGTTTTACTCCGTTGATGTCCTGATATTTTTCATGTCCTTTTCCTGCAATCAGGATAATATCTTTTGCCTGCGCCAGGGAAACCGCTGTTTTAATTGCCTGGTCCCGATCCAAAATGGAAAGCACTTTCATTGTTTGATGAGCACCGACACCAGCTTCCATTTGTTTGAGGATTTCTGCCGGATCTTCTGTTCTCGGGTTATCTGAAGTCAGAATGACTTTGTCGCTCATTTCACAAGCGATTCGGGCCATTTCAGGTCTTTTCAGCGCATCGCGGTCTCCGCCGCAACCCACAACTGTAATCACCTGCTCGTTTCTGGTACGGATATTCTCGATAGTCTTCAATACATTTTCCAAAGCATCCGGCGTGTGCGCGTAATCCACGATTGCAGTAATATCCGTTTCACTTTTCGTGAACTGGAAACGACCATCAACAGCTTCCAAACGGCTCAACACCGTGAGAACTTCTGTTGAATCAGATCCCAACAACTGGCTGATTCCGTAGACCGTAGCAATGTTGTAAGCATTGAAATCACCAATCAGGCGTGTCCACAATTCAATCCCATTTACAGTCATCAATAATCCACTGAAACTGTTCTCCAACACTTTCACCTTGAAGTCGGCATGCGTCTTTAATGCAAAAGTTGAAACTTTGGCTTTGGTATTCTGAACCATCACCATTCCGTTTTTATCGTCTGCATTTACCAAAGCAAACCCATCTTTATTCATCTCGTCAAAGAAGGCTTTCTTCGCAGTAATGTATTCTTTGAAGGTTCCATGGTAATCCAGGTGATCGTGCGTAATATTCGTAAACGCGCCGCCTTTGAAAACCAATCCAGCAATACGGTGCTGAGATATGGCGTGCGAGCTCACTTCCATAAAACAATGCGAACAACCCTGGGCAACCATATCTGCCAGCAAAGCATTCAAAGCAATCTGGTCCGGAGTTGTATGTGTAGAGGGAATGACTTCTTTTCCAATCAAATTCACAACAGTTGAAAGCAATCCTACTTTGTAACCCAAACCGGTGTACAAATCATGTAAAAGTGTTGTCGTTGTTGTTTTACCATTCGTCCCGGTAATTCCCACCAATTCTAAAGACTGTGAAGGATAATCGTAAAACGCATGCGCCAATTCTCCCAAAGCCAAGGCTGTATTCGGAACAATTACTAAAGTGACATTTGAAGGAACTTCAACAACTCTTTCAGCTACAATTGCAGTACAACCTTTCTCAATAACCTGCAGAATGAAATCGTGCGCATCTACCTGCGTTCCTTTTACAGCAATAAAAAGCGTTCCCGGAAGCGCTTTCCGCGAATCTGAAACAAGCGCAGAAATTTGCGCCTCAGCCGGCCCAACCCACTGCGTCACTTTGGTTGCTTTTGCTATTTCCTTTACTGTTTTCATTCTAATATTAATTCCATTAATGCTCCTTCAACCACCGGCGATCCCGCGGGAATCGTCTGTTTTACCACTCTTCCGCTTCCGCGGACATACACATGCATTCCTAAATTTTCGATCAGATAAACCGCGTCTTTTGCTGTTAATCCCGATACGCTCGGAACAGTTGTAGAAGAAATTTTTCGAGGCACGATCGAAATATGCGATTCTGAAGTCCTGACTCTCGACCATTCGCTGTAAGCATCCATCTGATAAGGCAAATGCAAACGCTTCAGAACCACTAACAAATCAGTGATGTTACCATCTTTGATAAGCGGAGCTTCTTTGGAACGGTTCTTCTCCTCGTTGATCGCTTTGTGGTAATTCAAAGAGTTTGAATACACTTTATTTGCGATCGCTGAAAACACTGTTCCCGATACCGTTGCTCCGTAAATATCTTTGGAAGGAGCGGCAACAACTACGATACAGGAATATAATGGCTCATCTGCAGGGAAATACCCCACGAAAGATGCCTGGTACGTTTTATTTCCATCTTCTCCGTAACGACCATCTTCATTCTGAACAACTGCAGTTCCGGTTTTCCCGGCGATATCAAATAAAGCAGATTTCAAAGCGCTTCCCGTTCCTCTTTTTACTACGCCTTTCAAACATTCCTGCATCAGGCGAAGCGTTTTATCCGAACAAATCTTCGGGCGGAGAACAATTGGCTTATAACTTTTCACGATTCTTTGTCCGCGGCGGATATGCTCTACAAATTGCGGACGAACCAACGTTCCGTTGTTCGCAACTGCATTGTAGAAAGCCAATGTTTGCAAAGGCGTTTGCTGCACCTCGTAACCGATCGACATAATAGGAAGTGAAACTCCTGACCAGCTTTTTGTTCCGGGCGCGTACAAAGTTGGCCTCGGTTCGCCTTTAATAGCAACGCCCAGGGTATCTCCAATTCCGAATGAACGCAAACGATCGATAAACACTTGCGGTTCTTTGCGGTATGCATTATAAATCACGCGGGCTATCACGTTCGAAGACAATTCAAAAGCCCTTCTAATGGTAATACGGCCATAACCGTAAGGATTGGAATCATCCAGTTCCAGGTCGTAAAACTGGTATTTCCCAACTGCATTCACCGTATCGTCCAAACTAATCTTCTTATCTTCCAAAGCAGCCATCAGGGATGCCAGTTTAAAAGTCGACCCTGGAACTTCTTTTGTTCCAACCGCGTGATTGTACAACTCGTAATAATCACCGTCGGAAGCCATTTGCAAATTTGCCATCGCACGAACAAATCCGGTTTTCACGTCCATTACGATCACACAACCGCTTTTCGCGCCCTGGTTTTTCAACTGACGGTATAATTCCGAATGCGCTACCTCCTGGATCTCCATGTCGATGGAAGTAATTAAATCTGCTCCTTCAATAGGTTCGCGGATCATTTTCCCGGTTTTTTTCCACCCGGAGGAAATTTTCTGCTCTACTTCTTCACCCGGTTCACCGGCTAAAATCTCATTAAATGCCCCTTCGATACCAACACGCAGTTCTTTTGAACCACCCTCACTCGCACGATAATATCCCAAGGTGCGTTTCAGGATTTCTCCATGAGGTCGTTTCGACAGAAAAGTTTCATCTGTATCAATCAAACCACCTTTGTTTCTTCCCAAATTGAAAATAGGCAGCTCTCTTAATCGATGCCTCTGCTCGTTGGTAGCTTTCAGTTTGATGGTAATATACCTTCTTCCGTTCGCCCTTCCTTTACGGATGTAGTTTTCAAAATCACGTGCAGAAGTTTCCGGAAAAACCCTGGTCAAACCGGCGCATAAACTGCCAATCTCCTTATCGAAGACTTCCTGGTCCACAACAGTTGGATCCATGTGTATGTCAAAGAACGATACCGATGTAATCAGCGGCGTATAATTTCTATCCAATACCTCTCCGCGACGCGGGTACTTTTTCACCGCACGGGTTGGTATTTTTTCTTTCGTTGCCGTAAACAAGGAAGCACTTCCTTCCGACTGGATCATGATCGTTTTCACAACCACCACGATCAAGGCGATGAAAAAACCTATGTAAACCAGGTAAGCCCGCCACATCAAGTCTTTTTTATCACTCATCGTTTTTGCGGTTTAATCGGATTACTTTCACCGGATTGACAGCTTCTTTCAATCCTCTTTTTTCCAATGCCTGAACTAAGCGGTAACGGGAAGTCGATTCTTCCAAACGCGCTTTGTTCTCAATATATTCAGCAGTTTTAGCATCCAAATCCGCCTGCAGGTCCGTAATGTCCTTTTGCAATTGCTTCCCGTAATATCCTTTTGCCACCATTAGCATCAACAGGAGCAAAATGAAGAAGATGAAAGTCAGATTGTTCAACACGAAATCACGTGTTAAAATCTCCCCATTCAATACCTGGATCAAAATATTTTGTCTCCGCGGTTTTGCTTTTGCAGTAGGATTTGCTTTTTTATCTGTCTTTGTACTTGAATAGGTATTCGTTTTTTCAGTCGTTTTCTCGTTGGCCGTAGTCGTTTTCTTCGAACTTTTCCCGCCCGGCTTTTCATCAGCAGGCATTTCTGTCGAATACTTTTCCCGAGCAGCTTTACCTCGTACAGCATCCATTGGATTCACATCCTCCCGTTCTCTGTACTCATTTTCCATCCGCTACTCTTTTAGCAATTCTCAACTTCGCGCTGCGTGCACGTGTATTTACCTGAATCTCTTCTTCACTCGGAAGGATAGGCTTTCTATTCACCTCTTCAAAAGGCTTCAGGACTTTTCCGAAGAAATCTTTTTCAATCGAACCATCCAGGTTTCCGCGTTTCATCAGGTTTTTCACCAAACGATCTTCCAAAGAATGATAAGACATCACCACCAAGCGCGCATCCGGCTTCAAGACCTCTTCTGTCTGCAATAAGAATTTCTCCAACACATCCATTTCCTGGTTCACCTCAATACGAAGCGCCTGGAACACTTGCGCAAAGAATTTATGGTCCTTAAACTTCGGAGCAACAGGCATCAAAGCCTCCATTAACTCGCCCGTTGTTTTAATCTTTGCTTTATTTCGTGCTTTTACTAATTCAACAGCTGTTTTGAAAGGATGGTCCAATTCTCCGTACTTGCGGAAGATTGCCGCTAATTGTTCTTCATCATAAGTCCGAACAATTTTCGCAGCATCAAAGTCACCTGCCTGGTTCATGCGCATATCCAATACTTCATTGGAACGAATGGAAAAACCACGTTTTGCATCATCGAATTGATGAGACGAAACACCCAAATCAGCAAGAATTCCGTCAACCGCAGGAATGCCCATGGCACGCAAATGATTCTTCAGGAAAGCAAAGTTGGCCGCTACGAAATGAAAATTCGGAGCTTCCCATGCATTTGCACGAGCATCCGGATCCTGATCAAAAACGATCAATTGCCCTTTTGAAGAAAGTTTTTCGAAGATTGCACGGGAATGACCGCCGCCGCCAAAGGTAACATCAACATAAATCCCATCCGGATTAATATTCAATCCATCCAGACACTCCTGCAACATGACAGGCACGTGGTATGCAGCATCGTTATTCGTCATCATTCCCCAAATCACCCATTACTTCATCTGCTAAATCAGCAAAATCAGCCATGTTACCATCGATTAACTCGAAGTATTTGGACTTGTCCCAGATTTCAATTCGGTCGTTGTATGCAATAAGCATCACATCTTTATCCAAACCAACACGCTCCATGTGCATTACCGGAATCAAAACGCGGCCTGCATTATCCAGTGCGATTTGCTTTGCTCCCTGGTGGAACAAACGGTAAAACATACGATTCTGCGGCTTAAACAAATTCAGCTTCGACAATTTTGCTGACAACTTTTCCCATTCGTTCATCGGGTAGAGTGTCAAACATTCTTCAAAGCCTTTATTCAACATGAATTGTTCCTGAGCATCGGGAGAAAGTTGTTTGCGCAAACCAGAAGGGAAAAGAAATCTTCCTTTTCCGTCCAGCTTCACCTCAAATTCTCCGACAAGTCCAGCCATAGCTATTAATAATGGGTAAAATTAGGGAGAATCACCCACTTTTTACCACCAATTTACACTTTGTTGATAACTTCTAACGTAATCAACACGCACAAGGTTACAACAATTTATTCTAAACTATTGTTTTTACTGAATTTTTAAGATTTTTCTAACTAGTGGTAAAAAGTGGTAAAGAATGAGATATTGTGGAAAAGTAGTGATTTAATGAACTAATGCACGAATTCGGAAACTCGTATCAAAAAGATGCTATACTTCACAAAATCTTACATATCGAAGGTGGTGTACCTCAGGTTACAACTTCTATTGAAGTTACCTTCGTCTTCAAGTACTATAGCACTTTCTTCTGTTTTATGCTGGCTTAATCCTGCTATGAAATTGTTTGTTATTTGGACGCGATGAATCGCCTACGTACAAATTATTCTATTAAATATTTGGGAATGGGCGCGGAAATGGACGCGAAGCATCGCGTCCCTACTGCGCCCGTTTGGAAAAAGCGGTATTTTTCATCCCTGAAACAGGGAAAAGGAAAAAAAGTGATCACATTGCAGAAAATTGAACTTTTCAAGAAGTTTTCAGCTAGAAAACTACCCTGTTAATTTTCAGCTACTTAAAATCGAATTTCGCTCTGAAACTCTTACAAAATCGATTTACTTGCGGAAAACCACATTTTCATTTTCAGTATTTATACGGTTGCACAGACGCAATGAAGTACATACCTTTGTCTAACACTATTCGCAAGGAGTCAGAAACTGATTCAGGCAAAACCGTTTGTCAAGGAAACAGGTAAATTGTCTGTCAGAGATCGGATGACTTTAGAAAAAAACTGAATACGACTGGGAAATTTCGAATAAATCGATTAATTTTCCAGTCGATTCACCAAAGAGACACTAATTAGATAAAAATATGGAGCGCTTGCTGTTCTAACAGCGCAAAACAGCAAGTCTTCAAGATACTCTTACGCAAGAGTTAGTTAGGTTAAGTTGTAGTAGAAAAGCCCCGGTAGCGATATCGGGGCTTTTTCTTTTTTCTTGGTCTCTCCGACTGAAAAAACCGAGACCCGAAGTGACATCGGATCTCAATTAGAATACACATTAGATTTCGATGGAAATACCGCTAATCCCTGTAAAATGACCAATCATTTATTTATTTCAGAAAAATACTCTCCGATCTTTTAGCTTTATGCCTGAATGAAAGATTTTAAAAGGAGGCGGTTCACACAGCCAATCGCAATCCTTCAAAATACTCTTACGCGAGAGTTAGTTAGGTTAAGTTGTAGTAGAAAGCCCCGACATTTATCGTCGGGGCTTTTTCTTATTTTAATTTCCCAGGAAAACCTTCCAGAAATCCGGTAAGGGTTCTTGGAGCTCAATTTTCTCATTGGTAAAAGGATGCTTAAATTTCAAGCTGTGTGCATGCAGGAACAATTCATCGATTCCAAGTTCATTCTGGAAATAATGATTGTGGTGCCGATTTCCGTATTTCGGGTCATTGATTATGGGATGTGCGATTTTATTGGCATGGATGCGTAACTGGTGCATTCTTCCTGTTACGGGAGTCATTTCCACCAAACTGTAGCGTTGTTTTTCGTAAGGCTGAATGACATAATCCCGGTCAAAATGCTCCAAACATCTGAATTTTGTGAGTGCATCTTTGTAATTTCCCCGATCATTCTTTACCGGAGAATCAATTTCTCCCTCTTCTTCCAGATGCCCGCGTAAAAGTGCCAGGTACTTCTTTTCAATCTGTCCGTTGTTAAATAACTGCTGAAAATCAGAAACCCATTCCGATTTTTTAGCAAAAAGTATCAATCCGGAAGTTTTTCGATCGAGCCGATGTACAGGACAGGCCTCGGACCAACCCTGCTTACGAATAAGATCTGTCAGAGAGGTTTCTTCGATATTTCGCGCATAGTAAGAATGATGCACAATCAGATTATTCGGCTTAAAAACAACTAAACACCAATCGTCTTCAAAAATCACTTTAATCAATTCCTCACTCACATATTTCGCTTTGGTCTGCAAAGGTATTCTGAAAATCCGGAAACAAAAAAACGCGGAAGAAATCCCTCCCGCGCTCATAGGTAGTTTTCGGTTTTAATTATTCAATATTTACAGCCAATTGATTGACGCGTTCTTTTCCGAAATAGTAATTCTTCCCGTTAACTGTCGCCTGCATTAATTTGTAAGGCACAATCATTACTACGGAAGTTCCTACACTCAAACCACTCAATTCAGACGAAGAGAAAGTACAGGAATTAGCACTTCCGCTAATTGTTTTGGATACATTCCCAACCATGAACAAGGTTGAATCTGCCCCGGAAACGGTGGAACAAGTGAGCGTATAACCGTTTGCTTTTGTTACAGTTCCCGAACTTGTAATGGATGATCCTGTAGGAAACACCAGAGAACTTGCATCATAGGTGAAAGCGGCATGACCGTTGGCACCAGTAGCCGACCATTCCGTGGATGATAAATCCAATCCGGTAGGCATGGTTTGAGTAGGTGCAAATGTATAAGCATTGTTTGAAGCCATCGAAAGGTTATTTGAATTCACGGAAACCGTTCCAACATTTACCAAATCTGTTGTTCCATTCATGAAAAATCCAACTGCCGTCCCAATCTCGATTGTGAAACCCTGAACGGAGCTTGTCGATTTAATTGCCCACATTACTCCATCTGCATTCGATGGAACTGGTGTAGTACTTCCGCTTGGTGTACTTACCGGTGTTGGTTCCGGTTCTGGTATTTCCGGGATCAGATCTTCTTTTTTACATGATGACACCAGCATTCCCAGTGAGCAAAGTAGTACGAAAAAGGTTGTTTTTTTATTTTTCATCAGTTTCTATTTATTGGTTACTGCAAACTTAGGGCAGCAAACAGAACGATTCAATACTTCATATGACGTATTTTGACTTCAGAATGAAAATATGAGAAACAGAATAAGACTTGGTAACGATCAGTCGCGACTGATCGCTCCAAGCCGAATTATTCTCGTAACTTTGCAGCCAAATAGAAGAACACATGATTATCAAGGAAGCCAAATTCGTTATTAGTAACACCGATATTAAACTTTGCCCAACGGACGGAAAACCTGAATACGCTTTTATCGGCCGGTCGAATGTGGGTAAATCCTCTTTGATAAACATGCTTGTTGAGAAAAAAGACCTGGCAAAAACTTCCGGAAGACCAGGGAAAACGCAATTGATCAATCACTTTTTGATCAACGACGAATGGTACTTGGTGGATTTACCCGGATACGGATATGCAAAAGCGTCTAAATCGAGCAGACATCAATGGGAAAAATTCATTTCTGAGTTTTTAACCAGAAGAGAAATGCTGATCAACACTTTTGTTTTGATTGACTCCCGTTTGGAACCACAGAAAATCGATTTGGAATTTATGACCTGGTGTGCTGAACAACAACTTCCTTTTTCAATCGTTTTCACGAAAATTGACAAATTATCCAGTTCTGCCCTGCAGAAAAATTTAGCGGCTTATAAAAAGGAAATGTTGAAGTATTGGGAAGCATTGCCGCCTGTTTTCACCTCTTCAGCTGAATCTAAATTCGGACGTGAGAAGATCTTGAATTACATTGAACAGATTAATATGGATCTTGCTAACAGCAAATCTTAATAAGCGTTATCCAGTTAAATTTTCAATACCCCAAACAATTACTCTTTGTTCCACCTTTTTGTCATTGCCACAAAAAGGTGGAGCCAAAAAGGTCTAGGCGTGGGTAAACCAATCGACCTGTTAGCAGGTTATGACAGAATTTCTCATAAACTCAGCTGCGCCTCAAACAGTATGAGAAATTTACTGTCATTTACTGCACAGGTGCCCGATCTTGTTCACCAAATCGCCGGTTTTAATTCTGAGTAAGTTGAACGATTTTCGATGCTAAGTACAAATCTCTAAATTGGTAATCTCGTAATTGTGCATTTTCGTTACCTAACATCAATTCTCAAAAAACATCCTTTCTAGAAAATCACACTCCGGTAGATTTGCAATAAATTCAAAACCTTATGAAATAAAAGAAAACAAATTAAAGGTGTTTTTTTATC
The DNA here is from genome assembly GCA_965650365.1 of uncultured Fluviicola sp. Classification (GTDB taxonomy): domain Bacteria; phylum Bacteroidota; class Bacteroidia; order Flavobacteriales_D; family Crocinitomicaceae; genus Fluviicola. The sequence goes on from CBFGOJ010000034.1 coordinate 18,804, forward strand.
GGACAACAATGAATCTTAATTGTAAACTAATTTTCAATTCAAAGATCTGTTCTTCCCTTAATCGTTATCTCTATCGTATCTTCTAATTCGGTGAATTTAAAATCCGGGAAATCACGGAGCAGCTTTTCATTGGAAAATTTCGAATTGTTTTGAGAACTTCGTGCGCTTTCTTTGGTAATGGTTGGTCTTTTTCCCTGAATCCGGCCTAAAATACCCGACAACCTCCAGGCTAATCCAACAAGGAACGGTCCGGCTAATTTAGATGGCGCTTTTACATGCAGCTGTTTACAAATCCGATCAAACAATTCTTTGAAGGTTAAATTGGAACCTGTAACGAGGTAACGTTCGCCGGTTTTCTCTGTTTCGATCAGCTCCAGGATGAGTTTTGTCACATCCCGAACATCTACAAAAGCATTTGAGCCTTTGGTGTAGTATTTCAATCCTTTGTGAAGGGTTCTGAAAATTTTCAGAGAACTTTCTTCCCACGATCCCGGGCCAAACATCACACTCGGATTCACGATAGAAACGGGCAGACCTTCCTCATGCGCTCTCCACACATCTTTTTCCGCACTGAATTTAGAAAGTGAATAACCGCTTACCTCATCATTGGGATTCCAGATGTTTGTTTCGCGCTTTAAGCCATCCGTAAATTGAGAATCGCTTCCAACTGCGGCTGTTGAGGACACATGAATGAATTGATTAACATCTGAATCCAATGCAAAATTGACCATATTGGCAGTTCCGCGTCTGTTGATCCTGAAAAGCGCATTGAAATCCCTTCTATGAAATGAAACGAACGCCGCGCAATGAACTACTTTCGAAATTCCTGCAAGGGAATCTTCCACATCGGTCAAATCCAACACATCTCCACGAAACCACTGTAGTTTTTGAAGCAGGTTTTCTTTTTCAGACGGATAATAAAACTCCAGTAAACGGTAAACGACCGCTTTCCTGGCATCATCACGGAACATTGCTCTCACCTCATAGCCTTTATGAAGCAATTCAACCACTACATGTGATCCGAGAAGTCCAGTTGAACCGGTTACCAAAATCATACTCACAAATGTAATCCGAATTCTTGAGCATAAATAGAATGCCAGATTATTCCATTGAATATTCTATCAGAAAAAATGAATATTTAACGATTCCGGGAAAACAACCGATTTTTTTAATTGATGGGTTTGTGCGTACCTTTGATTTATGAAATGGAAAAATCTACTACAAGTCATTTCAATTCTTGCGTTGTTGAGTTCATGCCAGTCAGAATATGAGCGCCAGATTGAACATTCTAAGAAATTAGTTGTGAGAGAACGCGTCATATTGAATCAAATGGGCGATATGGAATCCGTTACTTATAGTTACTCAGCACTCGAAGCAATTCAAACAGAACTTTTGCTTCGTGCACACCTTTCCGGCAATGAAGAACTTTTCAATGAGCAAATTGCAGATTACAGATCAGACTGTGAAATCAAGATCACCGATGATCAGCAGCTTATTTCCAAATTCCCTTAATAAACCTCCAATTCGGTCATCGGATCCCAAAATACTTCTTTCCAATTAACAATCTGGTCGTCTTTAACCTCTATACCATCCAAACGAAGCAGTTCTTCCATCATTGTAGGCGTTCCAAAATGCATTTTACCGGTTAACTGCCCATTTCTATTGACAACCCGCTGAGCTTGTACATCCGGAAGACTGTGTGCCGCATTCATTGCCCAACCCACCATTCTGCTTCCGCTTTTTGTTCCGAGGTACTTTGCTATTGAACCATAAGATGTTGCTCTTCCTTTCGGAATAAGCGCGACCACCTGATAAACACGGTCAAAAAAATCGGCATTTGCTTCTGAGAGTTTGATTGGCTTTACCATACTCTAAAAATAATTGAAAAAGTTCACTTCGACTCCGATCAGTGTCCTTTTATATAAACAAGGGGCCAGATCCAAAGGTGGCTGAGTCCCTAAGTTTCGGGAAAGTCACCAAATTAATTTTTCAATTCTCGTTGTAACGTTTCCTAATTCTTCCAATTATATCCTTAAATCCAAAATACCATGAAAACCTTAGTTTTAGGTGGGCTGCTCCTTTTTTCCAGCTCATTGTTTGCGCAAATTACTGACCCTGCGGAAGAAAACCAATTACCGACCTGGGACCTGAAAGTTTATCCGAATCCAACGAGTGACCTGTTAATGGTTACTTCCTCTCTTGAAATAAAAGACATTACATTGATCGATCTGAATGGGCAAGTCCTGAAAAATCATGCAATGCCAAACTGGTGTTTTTCACTTCACGACCTGCCTCAGGGCTGGATTTTCGTCTACATCGAAAGTATAGACGGAAGAATTGAGAAGAAAAACGTTTATAAGAATTAAATCATTTCCGGTAGGCATGTGATTACTCGCATGCCTACGTGTTTTTTTTACATTTGTAAGAAAAGATTTATGAGAGCTCTTCTTACTGTTGCACTATTGCTTGTTTCCAATTCATTCATGACTTACGCCTGGTATGGCCATTTGAGAGATAATCCGGATGCTAAGAAAACAGGACTCTGGGTTTTTGCAACTACCATTCTCATCAGCTGGGGAATTGCGTTTTTCGAGTATATCTTCATGGTTCCGGCAAACAAAATAGGCTACCAGGGAAATGGCGGACCTTTTTCTCTCATTCAGCTAAAAATCATCCAGGAAGTTTCTTCCATTATCATTTTCATGATCTTTTCACTGATTTTCTTTAAGGAAGAAAGCTTTAAGTGGAATCATGCGGTTGCTTTTTTATTGATTCTGATCGCGGTTTATTTAGTCTTTAAGAAATAGAAACCAATAGCAGACTTTCAGTTGCTATGGTTTGGCAGGTTCAAAAGTTGAGGATATTCATTTGAACTATTCAATCAGCGAGATAATTTTTTTTGTTTCTCACTTGGTTTCCGGTTTAAGATCAGGAAATCAAAAATTCCTTTCAAATATCCCCAGCCATAACTGATGTGTAAAATCGGGAAAATTACTACGATACTATTAAACTCAGGAATACTTCTTGCGGCGATCGCTGCCACCAACAGATCCAAAACCAGGTAAACACCAAAAATTGACACTCCAATAAACCCAGCGGGAAGATTTATCAAAAACAGGAACGGAATCAGGAACAAAAAAAGTACAAATAGCGGCGGAACCAATTGCCGAAGTGTGGTTACCGCTTTGTGTTTCCTGTTCACATAAACCTTCCAATAACCGTATTGCATGAACTGCTTCCACAATTGCTTCAAATCTCCTCTTCCATAATACTTCAATGAAATACCGGTGTCAAAGAAAATCCTTCCTCCTGCCTGCACGACCCGATAATTAAACTCATCGTCCTGATTTCTTACCAGCTCCTCATCAAACTTGCCGATTTTTTCAAAAATCCACATGGGATACATCTGGCAGGTAACCGTATCTGTAAATCCGGATGTTTCTAAGGTCCTAAAATTCCCCAAACCCATTCCAAAACTGGTCGACATTGCTTTTGCTATGTATGTTCCCATCTTGTTGGGGTAGTCATTGAACATTTTACCACCCACACACCAGGTGCTCTTATCCGACTGCAGCCGATTTACGCACTCTTTCAAATAGTTCGTACTGATAATCTGTCTTGCATCTACTATCTGGAAATAATCGGCTGACGCATTCGCCTCTATGCCCAAATTCAAGGCGTACGGTTTTGTTTTCTTCGTATTATCGATCAAACGAAGGTGTGGAAATTGATTCTGAAGAGATTTTATGGTATCCCGCGTGCCATCATCCGACATTCCATCGATCACACAAACATGCATTTCCGTATCATCCGGCAAATCAGATCGGTAAATAGCCTCCAAACACTCCTCAATGTATCGATTTTCGTTTCGACAGGGAATTATCACAGAAATTGTCGTCATAAATTAAGGAATTAGGAGGTCATCTTTCGGAAAGTCAACCACATTATTTTGAGATCCTGGCCAAGCGTAGGATTGGCAATGTATTTTTTGTTCAATGCAATTTTGGCCGGCATAATTTCCCGGATATAGGTTTCGCGGGGATTTTCCGATTGACCAAGCAACTCATTTTCTTTGAAATATTCCAGGGATGCATAATCCGTAATCCCGGGTTTCACGGAAAGTACTTCTCGCTGTTCGGGTGTATACAAGTCGACATATTCCTGCACTTCAGGTCGCGGACCTACCACACTCATTTCACCAATCAACACATTGATAAATTGTGGAAATTCATCGAGTTTGGATTTGCGTATAAAATATCCTACACGGGTAATTCTCGGATCGCGCATACCAACAGTCAGCTTTCCTAATTTATCAGCATTCACGCGCATCGTACGAAATTTCCATAAGCGAAACGAAATTCCATTCTTTCCTACTCGCTGCTGACGGTAAAAAACTCCGCCCCTGCTTTCACAAAGAATAGCAACGGAAATGATGATCCCGAATGGCAAAAAAAGCACTAAAACGATAAAAGAAACGAATATGTCGAAGAGACGCTTCATTATCCCAATACTTGTTTTACTGCGTTTTTAACCGCCTGAATAACTAATTGAACCTGCTCATCCGTCAGATCAAAAAATACCGGTAAAGTGATTTCATTTGCGTATTTATCCCATGCTTCAGGATAATCTTCCATTTTATAACCTCTCTTTTTGTAAGCGGTTAAAATAGGAAGCGGCTGAAAATGTACATTCACTGAAACATCCTGGTCAAAAATAGCCTGAATGATTGCATCTCTTTGAGCCTCTGAAGCTCCTGCAATACGCAGCTGGAATAAATGATAGCAAGTCTCGCGTTTTCCATCTTTCATTTTCGGAAGAATAGCCCAAGGCTCATTTTTCAATCCTTCCTTGTAAGCCAGGCAAATGGTTTTTCTTCGATCCATATTCTCCTGGAAACGGTCCAATTCCACCAATCCGATTGCTGCCTGAATATCTGTCATATTGCACTTAAATCCGGGTTCTTCTACGTCATAACGCCAGTTTCCCTTCTGTGCTTTTGCCAATGCATCTTTATTCTGACCGTGAAGGATCTTGATACATAATTCTTTGTAAATAGCTTCGTGATCGAACGAATCGGGAAGGTTGATTGACATCGTGCCCCCTTCTGCAGTTGTCAGGTTTTTTACTGCGTGAAATGAAAAACAACTTACATCCGCAAGATTCCCGGAACGTTTTCCATTATACGTTGCTCCAAAAGAATGTGCTGCATCCGCAGCGATCATGATTCGTCCCAGTTTTTTTTGGTACTCCGAATTGCCCTGGAACATGCTCTTTATAGCCGGATCATTCACAATTTCATAGATTCCGTCGTAATCACATGGAAAACCGGCAATATCAACCGGCATAATCACTTTCGTTCGTGGTGTAATTGCTTTTCGGATTGCTTCAACAGAAATATTAAAATCATCGGGATTGATATCCACCATCACAGGTTTTGCTCCGGTATGGATCACCACATTCGCCGAAGCGCAATAGGTAATTGCAGGAATAATGACTTCATCTCCGGGACCAATTCCCCACCAGCGCAGCACGACTTCCATTCCGGCAGTCCATGAATTCACTGCAACGGTGCATTTATTCCCGCAGTATTCGGTCAAATTCTTTTCGAACAACTTCGTTCTCGGGCCGGTTGTAATCCAGCCTGAAGTCAAGGCATTTGTTACCTCATCAATTACTCGCTGATCTATTCTGGGCGGGGAAAACGGAATCATAATTTTATTTTAAAGTGAAATTAGTGAATATTCTGCTATCGGGACATCTTTTTGTAGTTATCTCCGGGCTTTTGGTTAGCAATCAAAAAACGTGCTATTCCCTTTAAATATCCCCATCCGTAGCTGATGTGCAAAATGGGGAAAATCACAAGAATTCGGCTAAACTCACCGATATTTGCGGCGATGCGAGTTGTTACCAATAACCCCAAACAGAGGTAAATTCCCAAAAGGGACAATCCTATAAATCCTAAAAGAAGATGGAGCAAAAAGAAAACCGGAATCAGGAACAGAAAAAGCACGAATAAGGGCGGTACCAATTGTCGGAGTGTGGTTACTGCTTTGTGTTTCTTGTTCACATATACTTTCCAATAACCGTATTGCATGAACTGCTTCCACAATTGAGAAATGCTTCCTCTTACATAGTACTTCAATGAAATCCCTGCATGATACCATATTTTCCCGCCAGCTTTGGTCACCCGAAAATTGAAATCATCGTCCTGGTTGCGTACGAGTTCTTCATCGAAATAACCGATCTTTTCAAAAACCCAGGCAGGATACATCGGAGTTCCCACCGTATCTACAAATCCGGATTCACTTAAGGTCCTGAAGTTTCCCAAACCCATTCCGAAGGCAGTTCCCATTGCTTTGGCAATCATTTTTCCTTCTTCGTTGAGAAATACATTGTCTACCGCGCCTCCAACACACCATATTTCCGGATTGCCTTGTAAGGTTGCTGCCGACTCTTTCAAATAATTGACGGAAACAATCTGCCGTGCACCAATGATCTGGTAAAAATCCGCTTCTTTCGCGGCATAAATCCCTAAATTGAAAGCATAAGGCGTGAGTTGTTTTTCATTTACAACAATTTGTAATCCGCTATATTGCTGTTGAAGCTCCTGAATAATTTCTACCGTTCCGTCGGTGCTTTTACCGTCTACCACAGTTACGATCAACTCGCAACTTCCGGGCAAATCGGAGGCATAAATTGCGTGAATACATTGTGCAATGTTACGCACTTCATTACGACAAGGAATAACTACAGCAATTTTCATTTTTTCTCGAAGGGTTTTGCCGGATTGCCCGCTACCACACTGTTAGCAGCTACATTTTTCACCACCACGCTGCCAAGTCCAACCAACGCTCCGTCTTCTATCTGCAATTTCTGACGAATAGAAGCTGATGGCGATACCCAAACATTTTTTCCGATCTCCACACTTCCTGCAACCATAGCGTTGGCAATGATCAAACTATTCTGGCCGATTTTAACTCCGTGGGCGATATGAACCAGGTTGTCCACTTTTACATTTTCTTCCAGCAAAGTTGAACCCAGAACGGCCCGGTCGATACAGACGTTATTGCCTACTTCCACCCGGTTTTTCAAAACTACATTTCCAATGTGCGGCATGAGTTCGTACTCGTTTTCGTCATTCATTTCATAACCGAAACCAACGCCTCCGATAGTATTGTTAGATCCCAGGCTGCAATCATCTCCAATTTCGGTAAATGAATTGATTACGGTATTTGCCCCGATCGTTACCCGGTCTCCAATGATGCATTGTTTATCGATAAAGACATTCGCACCAATGTTTACGGTATTCGGATCCAATTTAACACTTGGGTCTATCACCGCTGTGGGATGAATAAATCCAAGCGTTTTTTTCTCGGCAAAAAATTCCCGGAGTACTTTCAAAAAAGCACTTCTGGGTTTTTCAACATCAATCAGGTTCAATGAAGATAATTGATCTTTCAGCTCCGCATAAACTGCTTTACTGACGATGACATTTCCTTCTTTTAATTCATTCAAACTCTCTTTGTTTTTGTCCGAGCACCATCCCAGAGAATTCGCATCAAATGCAGCGTCATCTATTGAAAGTACTTTGGTAATTTCCTGTGAACCACGGTCGTCATTCACTTCCGGATTTAAAAAAGTCTGAATATCTTTCAGTTGAATCATATCAATCAATTATCCAACGAACAATATTAAATGCTTCTGCGTATTTCGTTCCGATCTGAACACCTCTTGTTCTAGCTACGGATCTTAAGAAATCTTCGTCTGAATAAGGTCTGTGTGCCTGCGATTGATATTCTTTCAAAGCATTTACTTTTGTCTGAACATGTTTCTCTTCCAAATGAACGAAACTGGATGTTGTAAAAGACAAATTATTCCAAGGCAGCTCGTAAGACAAAATCGAAGAGAACTTAAATGCCCGCAATCCTTCCGTTGCAACTGTTGCGTGATCCTGGTGAACATCCTGCAGATCGGGCATAAAAATCAATTCGGGTTTTAAATCCTGTCGGATCTTGATCAAATCATCCAAAATATCTTGTCTTCGGTAACCGAAAGTTCTTACATCGTAATCAAACAAAAGCAAGTTTTCGCTTTTGATGCCAAGTACTTTTGTTGCTGCCTTTACTTCCGTAATTAAAATATCGGATGGAAACTGAGGTAAAACAGATTGCTGACATGCAGAAAAAGCTGCATAAGTTACCTCGTGTCCTTCTTCAATAAACTTAGCAATTGTTCCTCCACATCCGAATTCACCATCGTCTGTATGCGGTGCCAGAACAAGTACTCTTTTTTTTGTCTTCATTTATATGTAGTTTATTCTCTTAAATTGAAGTTAATCAAATTGATTGAACTCCATGAAGTTTTTAATCGTTTCAACCATCTTTTGAGCCGCGGTCCCGTCTCCAAAATACACTTTACGCTCTTCGGACGGATTAAAATTCCGGATAGCTTCAGCTATTTTGAGCTCATCTGCTCCAACAAGGATATTCCAGCCATTTTCAACGGTTTCGACCCATTCGGTTTCTTCCCGCAAAGTAATGCAGGGAATTCCCAGGAAAAAAGCTTCTTTTTGAATCCCGCCGCTATCCGTAACAATCTTCTTTGCACTTGATTCCAGGTGAACCATGTCCAAATATCCAACCGGATCTATCACGCGAATGGTATCTGCCAATTTCAATCCGTAATCACTTATGCATTTTAATGTCCTCGGATGCAGCGGTAAAACAATCAATTCTTTGGAGGCGTTCAATCCTTCAAAGATGGCAGCAAGTTTTTCCAAACTATCTGTATTCTCAGCTCTGTGAATCGTGCACAAGAGAAACTTGCCTGCTTCCAGGTTCAATGATTCCAGGATCCTGCTTTTCTCCTGAGCAATTTTCGTGAAATGCAAAATTCCGTCATACATTACGTCCCCAACCAGGTAAACATCTTTAGTAATTCCTTCGTTCTGCAAATTTTGAACGGATGTTTGAGTGGGTGCAAACAAGATTTTAGAAATATGATCTGTTAAAATCCGGTTTTGTTCTTCCGGCATGGCTTTATTGAAGCTTCTTAATCCGGCCTCTACATGAATTACCGGGAAAAGTAATTTCGATGCGGCCAAAGCTCCGGCAATGGTTGAATTTGTATCACCGTAAACCAATACAAAATCGGGCTTCTCTATTTCCAGTACTTTTTCAATTTCAGTAAGCATGGCACCTGTCATTGCACCGTGTGGGCCTGAACCTATATTCAAATGGTATTTTGGATTAGGAATATTCAACTCTTCAAAGAAAACTGCCGACATATTCGGGTCGTAATGCTGACCGGTATGTACCAATACTTCATCAAAATGACTGCTGATCACCGAAGAAACGGCTGCCGCTTTTATAAACTGAGGTCTCGCTCCTAATATGGTTACAATTTTCACCTTTCCCATTGCCGACAAAATAAGCTATTTCCTTTGAATGCTTGAGTAAATTCTTTTTAAAGATGTCTGATTGGGGTAAGAAATCAGCACTGCACGGTGTTTTCCGTGAAAAACAAACATGCTTCCGGCTGCTACGGCTGTGGCACCATAAGCAACGCCTTCGCACAAATGTTCTATTGTTCCTGCACCGCCGCTGATAATGATTGGTATTTTGACTGCACGGCGAACTGCACGAATCAATTCCAGGTCAAAACCGCTTCCCGTCCCTTCCCGGTCAATGGAATGAAGCAGGATTTCACCAACTCCCAATTGTTCCAGTACCTGCGAATATGCAACCGGATCCTGCTGATTTTTTTTGGTTCCTGACCGCGTATACAACTCATATTCTCCCGAAGCCTTCTTCTGGATATCCAGTGAAACACAAATGCTTGAACTTCCGAATTCGGTCACAGCCTGCCTGACAAATTCGGGATTTTCAACGGCTTCCGTACCGATAATTACTTTTTCAATCCCGATCTGGATAATTTGACGAATATCTTCGATGGTTTTTATTCCACCACCATAAGATAATGGCATAAAGCATTCTCCGGCAATTTCCTCCAGCAGGCGAATGGGAATGGGTGTTCCTTTTACCGATGCATCCAAATCTAAAAAAACCAGTTCGTCCACTTCTTTTTCGTTAAAAATTCGGATGGCATTCAAAGGATCTCCGATATATTTCGGATTCTGAAATTGAACCGTTTTCACCAAAGCTCCATCCTGAAGCAACAAAACCGGGATACATCTTGGTAGTGCCATTAGAAATTGGAAACAAAATTGGTTAATAACTGCATCCCATATTTGTGGCTTTTCTCCGGGTGAAACTGAACTCCCATCATATTTCCTTTCTGCACTCCGGCATGAAAGGGCTGAATATAATCAGCTTGTAGAATCACTTCTTCGGGGTTTTTGCAGTTTACGTAGTAAGAATGTGCAAAATAGAATTTTGTTTCGTCACTAAATCCCTTCAAAAGCTGACTATTCTCTTCTTTAAAGGAAACATATTCCCAACCCAAATGCGGAACAGGAAATGATTGATGGTCTTTCGGGTCGAATTTTTTCGTCTCCTGCTCTATCCAGGACAAACCGGGCAGTGTTCCTTCTTCACTTTTCAAACCGAATAACTGCATTCCCAGGCAAATTCCCAATATTGGGACTTTATCCGTTAACACACGTTGATTCAAAACAGGCAGCAATTCTTTTTCACGCAGGTTGATCATGCCCTGGTCAAAGGACCCAACTCCGGGAAGAATTAACTTTTCAGCAGCCGAAATCTGTTCTTTATCGCTTGAAATAAGCGCATCAAACCCGATAAACTGAAGCATGTTCTTTATCGAACCCAAATTTCCCAGACCATAATCGACAATAACTATCATGCTGCAGGAGTTGTATTATGTGTATGCATTCTTTTGGTCAACCTCAAAAAGAGCACTATAATAATCACATATACCACGGACAATAAGACGCTGTTGAAACGCAGAATCCAATAAAAAGGATCAAAACCGGCATCCGTGATATGGAATTTATGCAAAACGTTTAGCAGGATCGGGAGAACTCCGAAGTTGAACAATTGAAAAAATCCGACGAGGAGCCCGAAACCAAACATTAATTTTTGCCTGGATAAAACCAGCGACAAAGACGAAATGGGAGAAACAATAAAATTCAACATGAGAGCCGGAGCCAGGATTTCAGCAATTCTTCCTGCTTCTGTCCATCGTTCACCAAAAACGAATCCAAATAACTCGCTTCCGAAAAAGAAAAGCACCGTAAATGGAATAATTGACAGGTAGAATAAAGTTCTGAGCGTTTTTAAGGTAAGTGGATAAACGGATTGTTTTTGATGGACCAATTCGGAACTTTTATTGAAAAAAACCTGTCCAAGTGATTGTCCGAATAAAGACAAAGGCAGTTTCAGCATCAAATATGCATAACTGAATGATCCGAAAGTTCCTTTTCCGTAGAACTCAACAATAAACGCTGCTATTGCTAAATCAACTCCCAGATCCAACAACACATGCGGCAGGTAGATAGCAGGATAGGATCTATATTCTTTAGCCAAGATCCGCATTCTTTTCACATCAGAAGTAGATGCATGGCTTTTCTTAGTTGACAGGAACGTTTTTACAAAGGCAAAAATCGATAAGAAAGATCCCAGCAATGTTCCAAAGATCAACCCGAATGCGCCCCAATTCAACGCTCCGAAGATCAGACGAAACGAATTCACAGAAACGGAATTAGTCATTCGCTGGATAGAAATCTGCTTAAACAATTTCTTCCTGACAGACCAATTCGTACCGAGATTAATCCAAACGCTCACATAAGCACTCAAAACCGAAACCAGCAGGAAAATGTAATTGGAAAAATTATAAGGCTTCAGCAGAAAATAGGTCAAACCTACCAAAAATACTGCTGTCAATACAACCAGCGAAATACGGAAAGATAAACGATACAAAGAGAATGCGTGATTGTCTTGCCTGGCAACGGGTAAAGTTGCTTCATAACGCGCTGTAGCAATTGCCGCAATAAACGCAACCAAACGCGTATAAACTCCCAATTCGCCCATATCGGCAGTGGAGTAAACCCGTGTGAGGATAGGATAAATGAGGTAAGCAATTAACTGAGCAATTGCAGTACCTGTCATCAAAGTAAGTACTGATTTTACAAAGTCAGATTTGAGCGCTTTTATTTGCATTGCAATACATGTCGAAGGTATTCATTGATTCCTTCTTCAAAGGTATATACGGGTTTATAATTCAAATATTGCTCCATCTTACTTGTTGAAGCCAGTGAGTCTCTGATATCACCCTTTCGGTCAGGACCATAAGTCAATGTATGTTTAGAACCGGTTCCCAGTTCTTTTAGTCCGTCTTCCAAATTATTAATGACGGTATTTAGTGTCAGACTTCGGCCACAAGCTACGTTGTAAACCTGACCAAAAGCCTCCTCATTTTCAGAGATCAAAGACAAGAGATTTGCATGAACTGCATTTTTCACATACGTAAAATCACGTGACTGCTCCCCGTCTCCATTCACCACAATTTCACCTCCATAAAGCATTTTATTGAGGAATCTTGGAATTGCTGCTGCATAAACACCTTCCGGGTCCTGGAATGGACCGAACACATTGAAATAACGCATCCCGATTGTTTCCATTCCATGCAGTTGATGGTAAACATGTGCGTATTCTTCATTGAGCAGTTTGGTTACCGCGTATGGAGAAAGTACTTTCCCCTCATCTCCTTCGTGCTTCGGAGAAGCTTGGGAATCTCCGTAAACTGATGAAGAGCTGGCATATACAAAGCGTTTTACATTCGCCTCTTTTGCTTCGTGCAGCATGGTTAAGAATCCGGTTGCATTTACGCGGTGCGTATTCAATGGCAATTCGATAGATCTTGGTACAGAACCCAAACCGGCCTGATTGGAGATTGCATCCACCTCTTTCAGTAAATGCCTGTAATCTTCCGGATTGCAAATATCTCCTTCTACAAAACGGTAATTCGGATAGTGAGAAAGTCGGTCTACATTTGATTGAAGGCCGGTTTCCAAACTATCCAAAACAATAACAGAGGCTCCTATTTCTAATAGTGCCTCTGTCAAATTTGAACCGATGAAACCGGCACCGCCGGTCACCAGAATGGTTTTATTTTTTAATTTTTCAGATATCCGCTGAACTTGATCCATACTATTTCGCGTAGTTCACGGAACGTTTTTCACGGATAACGGTAACTTTTACCTGTCCCGGATAAGTCATCTCTGTTTGGATTTTTTGAGAAATCGCAAACGACAATTCATCCGCACGTAAATCTGTTACTTTTTCACTTTCAACCAATACACGCAGTTCTCTACCAGCCTGAATGGCATATGCTGAATTTACTCCGTCATAGGATAAAGCCAGGTTTTCCAGGTCTTTGATACGTTTGATGTATGACTCAACAACCTCACGACGTGCACCAGGGCGAGCTCCCGAAATGGAGTCACAAATTTGCACGATCGGTGAGATCAGGGATGTCATCTCGATTTCGTCGTGGTGAGCTCCGATTGCATTCAATACATCCGGTTTTTCACCAAATTTCTCTGCAATTTTCATTCCCAGGATCGCGTGCGGCAATTCCGGTTCTTCATCCGGCACTTTACCAATATCGTGTAATAATCCGGCACGTTTTGCCACTTTTACGTTTAATCCTAATTCAGCTGCCATGATCGCACATAAATTTGCTACCTCGCGGCTATGCTGCAATAAGTTCTGTCCATAAGAAGAGCGGTATTTCATACGTCCCACCATCCGGATCAATTCCGGATGCAATCCGTGAATTCCTAAATCGATACAAGTTCTTCTACCTGTTTCAGCGATTTCTTCTTCCAAAGACTTTTTCGTTTTCGCAACCACCTCTTCAATACGAGCCGGGTGAATACGTCCATCCGAAACCAATTGATGCAAAGCCAAACGAGCGATCTCTCTTCTTACCGGGTCGAAACAAGATAAGATAATTGCTTCGGGAGTATCATCTACAATGATCTCAACTCCTGTTGCTGCTTCCAAAGCACGAATATTTCGACCTTCACGACCGATAATTCTACCTTTCACCTCGTCCGAATCGATGTTGAATACAGAAACTGCATTTTCAACTGCCTGCTCGGAAGCCACACGTTGAATGGTTTGAATCACAATTCGTTTCGCTTCACGGTTTGCATTCAATTTTGCTTCTTCGGTAATTTCCTTGATGTGAACCATTGCTGAAGTTCTCGCTTCGTCTTTCAATGATTCCATCAACAAATTCTTCGCTTCTTCGATCGACATTCCGGTAATCTTGGTAAGCTCTGCAACACGTTTTTGGTGCATTTTATCCAATTCCTGGTGACGAATCTCGTTTGCTTCAACTTTCGTTGCCAATTCGGATTGTAAGCGTTCCGTATCTTTTTCTTTTCGGGAAACTTCTTCGATTTTTTGAGTCAGTGATTTTTCTTTTCCTTTCACCCTGTCTTCTGTCGACTGAATGCGTCTTTCACGTTCTTTCACGTTTTCCTCATGCTCTTCTTTCAACTTCAGGAAGCGTTCTTTCGCTTGAAGAATCTTATCTTTTTTCATTGCTTCCCCTTCCAGGTCCGCTTCTTTCAAGATCTGTTCTTTCCTTTTCTTGAGCATTGTCTGTTGGATAATGAACGTTACGACGCCCCCTCCTAACAATCCGATCAATGCTCCAATAATTACATTTACCATAGTTCTTAAAATAAAAAATCCCACTGCTTACGGAGATGTTACGTAAACAAGTGAGAAAAAGACCTGCGTTTCCCGATCAGCCATTGCTGATGAGAACCAATTAATTCAATGCATCCAAATCATCAGAAAGTGCTTTCAATGCAGCCGTAGCTTCAGAGAAATCAGCTTGCGGAGTGGTGCCAGCAGTTGCAGCCGGTGCCTTTCCTCCTCTTGTAGACAATTGTAAGGCGGTCATCGCCAATAAGTCTTGCATATCGCGTACAGCAAAATTATCTTGTAGTTGTTTGATCGCTTTATTAATATCCTCAGCAGCACGCTGAACCTTTTCAACTTCCGTTTCCTGGACAGTTAAAGGGTACGTACGACCGGCAACCACTACTTTCAAAGACACCTTACTCATTCGCTATTTTTAATTGTTGAATGCAGAAATCAATCTCTTTCACAAGCACATCAATTTCAACGCCATTGGTTGAAACAGGCTGTGCCTGAACTTGTTCACGCGCTTGGTCTAATTCTGATCTCAGGTTTTGGAGCTCATCCTCCATGGCCTTTTTCTGAGTTTGATACCCAGAAACCTCAGTATTCAGACGATTGATTTCATCCGTCATAGAACGAACGCGTTCTCTCTCAGTCACCAATGACTGGTGAAGCTGACGAGATTTCGCGCCAATTTGTTCAATTAAAGATTTCAACTCAGACGTCATCCAATAAGCGTTTGTACAAAAATAGCAGGTAAAACCAATTCTACAACAATTTTATTGGAAGTTGTGAACAGTTTTTTGGCGATAAACCCAATTCATTCCGAATTATGAATTCCGAATTCCGGATTATAGACTTGTGTTACATCCGAATTCACAGGTATTCAGGAGAACGAAAGTTCTTTGAGGTTTTCTTAAAAAGCGGACTTAAGCAGCTTCATTTTGAGCAGGAAATTTCCGGTTCGGGAGGTAAACGGTGAAAATGCAAAAAAGCAAAACATAGAACACTATTCCACTTTGCCTTTGGAACATGGATTCAAACAGGCAATTGAAAGCCAGGTTCAAAGTGAGCCAAAATAACAGTCCGAAACGGTATTTTTTGGCTATCCGGAAGTAAAAGACAAAGATCGAAAGAAAGATCAGCAGGCCAACAACACCAATTTCAACAGCCACCTGCAGAAATTGATTGTGTGGATTGTAATTCAAGTCCGCATAATCGCCCAATCCCTTATCTCTTAATCTTTTTCCCAGTTTATCGTCAAAATTCGCGGTCCCGGAACCCATCGGATTCTCTAAAAACTCCTGAGTGGAGACGGTCCACATGAGTAAGCGCGTTTGGTTCCCGGAAGGATTCGTTCTTACTTTTTCAAACACTGTATTCGGATCTTTCAGATAATTGAACAAATCATTTTTTGCACCATCCACTTCGATTTCAACATGGATATTTCCATAATAAGCCGTAATTGGAATCACCGGCAGAAAAGCAAGCATCACAAAAAACCAGATACGTGGTAATTTTTCGTAGAAGTAAGTAATCAAAATGGTCCCGACAACCAAAAAGAAGAAAATCAGGGAAGCAAACGAAAAACAGAAGAGCAAATTGGCACAAGTGAGCAAAAAATAGGCCCCGAGCCACCAATTATTAAACCCCTTCCACTTCTTTCGAACACCTTCACGGACCATTAAGAACGTGATTGTTGCAATTGCTGCGAAATAGGTTGGATGATGAATGTAGGAATAACGGCTACTTCCGAAACTGTTGTTGAAATCATGTGTCAGGTAATAGACCTTGATTCCGTTTATAACGGATAACGCTGTTAGAATTAAGGTCCCAAGTACCAAACCAAGTGTAATTGGTTTCAGATCTATCTGACGCGAAAAACGAAACGAAAAAAGCAAAGGAAAGAGTACTAAAACCAGTTTCTTTTCCAGGTAGCCGAGTGCATCGCTCAAATGATTCGTAAAGAGTATCCCGAAAGCGTAGGCTGCATAAAGCAAGACAAAGATTAACAATACCGGTGAAAAGACAAATTTCATTTGCTTCTTTACAACCTGAATTGCTGTAAAAAGTACCAGAAGGATTACAAAAATGGAGATCGATTTCGGTGCAAAACAAAAACAAGCCAGAGTTGCTGCCAGCAAATACTCGTAGATGGTTTCTATTTGAACCTTCTGCTTCATCCGATAACAGAAAATGCCGGAATTGCTTGCCCGACACCGGTTTTCAGTAAAGATCCTATTTTGGAATTGCTTCCAACGAGCGTTCCGATGGTGAGGTGTGTGAAATCACCTACTTCACAATCATGATCAACCACCACATTGGAATTGATGATACAGCACGATCCGATTTTGGCATTGGTATTAATCACCGCTCCGGCCAAAATCACTGTTCCTGTTTGGATCTCAGCTGTTTTTGAAATAAATGTCCGTGGATGAATGATGGTTTCGAAATCAATTTTTCCCGAATATTCATCCAATACTTGTTTTCTTACCTCGTTGTTGCCAATGCCCATCACAAATGCATCGCATTGATCGGAAATCGTTTGAATGTCTTTCACAGAACCGATTACCTGAACATGCCCCATTAAAAGAGTTCCTTTTTCGACCTGGTCATCTATAAAACCCACTAATTCCAGTTCGGAGATCAAATCAATGGTTTCTGCCAGCACTTTCGCGTGTCCGCCGGCTCCTATAATGACAACTCGTTTCATGATTTCACCAATTGATCGTACATCTCCGCTACTCGCTTCATATTGTTCTGCCAAATTCCATTTTCCTCGAGTAATTTTTCATTGATCGGCTCTGCCTGTTTGGTCAATTCATCAAATCGATCCCTGGATTCTATCAGTTTTTTTGCCAATAAATCCACATCATTTACCGGAATCAAAAAACCGTTTTTATTGTCTTCAATCCATTGACGGTTTGCCGGAATATCCGAAGCTATATTAAATGTTCCGCAAGCCATTCCTTCATTCAGAGAGATATTGTTTCCATCTGACGAGGATAAACTTACAAAAACGTGACTTCTGTTTAAGATTTGTGCCATTTCGGGTTGTGGTTTCTTACCCAGAAATGTTACCTGATCATCTAGTCCTAAATCGGTAATCATTTGAATCAATTCTTCTTTCATGCTTCCTGCTCCCAGCAGATTTACATGGATATTCGGAATTTTCGGCAAGACTTTTTTTACCGCATTTAATAAATCAGGAATATTGTAGAGCGGTTCAAAATTTCGGGTACTTACTACTTCAAACTTTTCTTCGGATAAGACCCGGTTTTTGGAATTAAACACAGCCCTGTCTATACCCATAGGGATCGCCAATACATTTTCCGGTTTTGCTCCTAATTCAATTGCAGCGGATCGCATGTGTTCTGCAACGACCGTAATTTTATCCGTTCGCTTAAAAGCAAATTTGAGTAAAATGCGGTAGATGACAGATTGCTGCGGACTCACCAGAATATCCGATCCGAGCGCTGTAATTACATAAGGATGAAACGAACAAAGTGCTCCTGTAATTCCGTAACTGGTAGCATAAAGTGAATGAAAGATATCCGGTTTGATTTCCTTCAGCAGTTTTTTTACTTGTCGGTATTTGAATAACGTTTTCCAGTTTCCACCGGAAGGTTTAATGCCTTCAAGGCCCAGTGGATAAACTTTGGTTCCTTCCATCAAAGTGGAATTCAGGCTGATCACACATACATCGTGCCCCAATGATTTGAAGTAATTACACCATCTAATCGTATGGATGCTCCCGCTATCGGCAAAAAAACAAATCTTCATAGTACCATTATTTACAATCTGCGCGTGTATCACGTAATCCCATTTGGCGGATTAAATAATCTTGGATAGGTATAAAGGTAAGCTTTGAATTTTAAATAGTAAACCTCTTTAAAAGGAGAAAGCAATCCGAAAACAATTGTTTTGGCAATCACATGGACCAAACTGATACAAAGTATCAAAAAGGAAGCGAATTTGCTGTGGTGTTTTCTAAAGAACTTAATTTTATTGTAATTCTGGTTGGAAAGCGAAATATTGTAATTTTTCTTAGCGCTTTGGCCAATGTGATGAAAGATCTTTGTTTTGGGAAAATAGTAACACGGATAGTTATTGTGATTGGCTCTCCAGCAAAATTCCACATCTTCGATCCAAAACATCGTTTCATCCAGCATCCCGACACGATCAATCAATTCCTTTCGGAAAAACAAAGCAGCTCCCGAAAACGTTTCTCCCTGAAAAATGGTATTCGGATCTTTATCCTTGTAATTCTTCTTTTTCAAAAGAAATCTCATATAAAAGGACTCACAAAAAACGGATGTCAAGGTTGGGTATCGCCAGTAACTTTGCTGAAGTGTTCCGTCAGTATTTAACAATTTGGGTGCTACCAGCCAGGCTTCAGCATGTCCTTCCAGGAAATCGATCATCGGATCAATTGAATTCTCAAGGAATTCGGTATCCGGGTTCAGCATGAAAATATAATCTCCGGTTGCGATTTTAAATCCCTGATTGTTTCCTGCAGGAAAACCGGCATTGAACTTATTGGCGATTAGTTTTACCTGCGGAAATTCGTTGGCTATTGCTTCAGGTGATCCATCTTTCGAATCATTGTCAACAACAATAACCTCTAAATCAGTATTCGGATGATATTGAAAAAGTGTACGAAGACTTATAAGGATTAAATCTTTGACATTGTAATTAACAATAACTACGGACACTTTTCTCATGCCTTTTCCTGTTTTAGTTTGAATACAAATGCTCCCAGTAAAAACCAGTAGAGCGTACTGAAAATATAAAAATCAAGCGCATTACTTACTAAATTTACTAATCCCGCAACAATGAAAATAGCAAAGATTGCAGTTACAAAGCCTATTCCGTTTCTAACCTGGTAACGGATCATAGAAATGAAGAAACAAAGTGCCATAGCCAGATAAAGGATCACTGCAGGAATACCTGTTTCAATCATTAATTTGAAATACCAGCCATCCGTTGAAGCAAACGAAACTCCTTTCGTTCCGGCCGGGAAGTACTGCACTGCTGCGTGTCCTGCTTTCCCCAATCCCAATCCCATTGGATTGTACTTGATCGAATTGATCACATCGCCCCACAAACTCACCCTGGAATTGTCTGCTTCAAGTGTAACCGTTTGTTTGGAAGAAATGAACACCCATTCCATTAATTCGGTAAATTGAGGACTAAACAGGAAAAACAAGAGGATTTCCAAAAGAATAACTCCTGTTGCGATCATCTTAAATTTCCAGTTTTTACCCAAAGCAATAAGCAGTAAAAATGCAACTGCAGCAGAGATCATAGGTCCTCTCGAAACACTGAAGAAAACGGCATTTACCGTAAGAAGCATGTAAATCAGTTCCCACAAGCTTCCATTCTTAAAATAACGGTAAGTCCAATAACAAAATGCAGCCAGCATTAACATGGCAAAAACAACCGGTGACCAAATAATAGAAGTCATTCTTACAAACCCCGGAAATGCCATTGGCATCGGGTGATCGGTCATCAGCCTGTTAAAGTAAACATGGATTTGCGGGAACATGAAATAAATGATGAAACCCAAAGCGGCAACCAAAACAAGTGTTTTAAAGAACCCATGAAAAAGCTTTTCCATAGCTACCTGTTTATCCCAATAAAAAGAACAAACAAAGTAGCCTAGCATAGGCAGATAAGTTAAGCGGAACCCATAAATACTTGCTGTCAGATTTTGAGCAAGGCAAATTCCCACGATCACATTGAACAAAAAGTAGATCGCAACCATTTTATCGAACAAATGGATTTTCCGATTTGAATCCTTCAAAACAGACCGGAACCAAAAAAACACAATTCCTAAAAATAGAATTTCAGGAATCAAACCCAAAATTAATGAAACCCCGGCTACGTGGCCAGAACCTATAAGCAATAGTCTAATTGTCGGAAAAAAAACCAGAACAGACAAAAAGATACTTAAGGGATTGTTTTTTATGTGTTTTATACTACTCATTCCTATTGATGATCGGGATTAGATACAGTTGAATCATAAGCTTTTGAAATTCTGACAATCCAGCTTATGAGCGCGAATATAAGTAAAACTTGTAAGCCTGCTACCATTAACAGAGTAGTTTCTATGTTTACTTTCAGGTAAGATGCCAGGCCGAAAAGGGCGAAAATAAGCGAATTACTTACAATTGAAAACGTCAGCAAAATACTGTGCCTGTTGAAAATCAGCGGAACCTGGGAAAGTGGTGCGCGAATAAAATCTATGCAAACCCAGGCGGCTAAATACCGCGCATAAACTCCGGATTCAACCCATTCTTTTCCATAAACAAAGGAGAAGAGGAATGGACCTAAAAGTACCAAAATGATAAATACCGGAGCAATTAAGAGCGAGCTCATTTTAATCGTTCTTTTAACGAGCGGTGTAATTGCCTGCTTTTTATGAACCAACGAATTTGCCTCTTGGTAGAAAACCTGGGCTATCGAAGAGCCTATGAATCCCATGGGTAAAAACAGGATCCGAATTGCCAGGGAAAAGATCCCCACAAAATAATCTCCGTAAATAAACGAAATAATAAAGATCAATCCGTTTATCTGCATGGAATCCAGCAAAGCCTGGAAAGAATTGATGAGTGGAAAACGAATGTACTTCTTCCCCACATACATCATCCGATTGATCGTAATTGCTGAACGGATTAGTCTGTAATCTGCCTTTATTTGATAAAAAGCAACAACCAGCGACAAAAAAGCAGATCCCAGATAAGCCAATAAAACCCCATTGAATTTAAATCGTGCTAAACTTGTTGTGATGGAAAAAACATTATTTAAGAGGGACTGCGTAATTCGAAAAGTGGCAATCTCACGATATCTTTTTCGTCGGTTGTTCCAGGCAAGCAGTGTATTGGATAAACCTGTAATCAGCACGAAAACCGGCAATAAATAATACCAAACACCTAATTTATCGCCCCATCCGAGTAGTGAAATCAGGAACAAAACACCATAAAAAATCAAGGCAAATCCGAGATTTACGAAAAACGCAAGTCCCAGTAAATTGGCGGCATCTACATTTCGTTTCGGTACTAATAAAGCAACTTCATACCTTCCACCGGCAACCAAGACCACCACACTGTAAATAGAACTGACCAAAGCAAAGAATCCCCATTCTTCCTGCGTAAACATGCGCTGAACAACGGGTGAAAAGGCAATTGTCAGGAGCTGTGCAATAACAGTTCCTGTCATTAATTTCAGGATATTCTTAATGAATTCAGACCGATTTTTAAGATTCAGCTTACCAATCAAAATTATCGGGATTAATTAATAACTCTTATTTGTAAAAATTATGCCTGATTGGTTGTTCCTCCGAAATTCATTGGTGGAAATGGAGGCGAATCAATATCGTTAACCACGCCATGTGCCTGCTCGAATTTTTGGATGTTTTCAGCCAATGCACGCATCAAACGTTTTGCATTTTGTGGAGACATCACTACTCTTGAACGTACTTTTGCTTTAGGCATTCCCGGCATCATCTGGACAAAATCCACCACAAACTCGGATTGTGAATGTGTAATGATAGCAAGGTTAGAATAAACTCCTTCTGCCATTTCTTCGTTCAGTTCAATGTTGATCTGATTGTCAATTTTTTCCATCCAACGAAAATACGAAATCAATTACGAATTATGAATGCCGTCGCGATAATTATTGGGATACGAATTGCGAATTATTCTCCAAAATCCTGATTGGATCAGCTGTTGTAGAAGGTATATTTAAATATTGAGTAATTTTGCGGGATGAACGAAAAACAGTCTTCTCAATCTTTGTTAACGATCCTGATGGTCTGCAGCATGATCGTTTGGGGAATCAGCTGGCCGGCTAATAAGGTTTTGACGACTTTCGCAACTCCGGTAGCTTTGGGAGTTTTTCGTTATGGATTTGTGATCGTCAGTTTATTGCTTTTGCTCATTCTTTTAAAAACCAAACTGATTATTTCCAGAAACGGGATTCCCTTTTTGCTTTGTGCAGGAGTTCTAATGGCTATTTATAATTACACTTTCCTTGCAGGACTGAAAAATGGCAGTCCCGGAGCAGGCGGAATCCTGGTTACTACTTTGAATCCGATAATGGCTTACGGGATAGGAATGCTCATCGACTGGAAAAGACCAACAAGAAATGAATCCATTGGTTTGTTGTTTGGAGTGATTGCCGGATTAAGCCTCCTGAAAGTCTGGGGAGACAGCGATATCTTTGCTGAGCCCGGAAACCTTTACTTTTTACTCAGCGCATTCATTTGGGCTGTTATGAGCAAATTTACATCGAAATCTGCGAAATACGGATCACCATTTGCGTTCACCTGGTGGATGTACGTTGTAACGCTCAGCTGCCTCCTTCCTTTCTGCGACTTCTCGGAAATCGGGAAATTGATCCATACAACGGAACTGCGTTTCTGGGGGAACGTGCTTTTCTCAAGTGTTATAACCGTTACATTGGCAACGACAACTTACTTCTTTGCTACTTCTAAAATCGGGGCGGAAAAAGCCAGCAGTTTTATCTTTATTGTACCTTTCAGCGCGGCGATTTTCTCCTTCGCTATTCTGGGGGAAAAGCTGGAAATCCATACCATTATCGGTGGATTATTAGGAATCGCTGCGGTATATATGATTAACCGGAAGTAACATTGTCTCCGTGAAATCGTTATGAAAGTAAACAAGTCTTTTATTTTCCCTATTTTTGTCATTCGAAAACTCTAAAACATGAAAAAACTAACGCTTCTACTACTTCTACTCGCTTCTATTTCAGTCGGATGTAAGAAAAAAGGCTGCACGGATGAAACCGCAACCAATTACAATTCCAAAGCTAATTCAGATGACGGAAGTTGTACTTATCCGGAAGAAACAGGTCCATACCTGATCGTGAAATTACATTTTGATTCATTGGCGCCTCGTTTGGACAACTTCGGAAATCCGGCTACGATTCCTTCTAATCATTGGGCGCAATCACCTGCATTTTATGGAATGAGTGCTCATTATATTGAATTTGCTCAAAATATGTATACCCAATTGGGTGCAGGAGAAGTTTTGTACCATGGAGATGAAACGACAGCAGGCGGTTCAAATGCGGTAGATTTCAGTAAGGCAATTATTAAGGGAGACAACGAAGTATTCCTGAAAATTCCATTGAAAGATATCAATCCGGATACTTATAGCTGGGTCCGTATGTCTTTAACGTACCAAAATTACTCCATTGATTACCGATATAACGGTGTTGATTACAACGGAAGACTTGCTTCATTTGTAGGATTTAACACTTATATCACGAACTATAAGATCTGGAATCAAACAGTTTCATTGAATGCAAACAAATTGCAGGGTTACTGGGGATTTGAAAACCTGGGAGTTGTTATTCAGGGACAAGCTGCCGCAACTACGGTTCCTAATCCATTATCTGCAACATCACCGGTTCCTGCAGGTTCTTGTGTTGTAACGGGAAGTTTTGATACCCCGTTCACTATTACAGGAAATGAAACCCAGGATATTATTTGTACGATGTCTTTGTCTACAAACAAAAGCTTCGAGTGGTATGACTCAAATGGTGATCATAAATATGAGCCGGGTGCAGGAGATTATCCAACAGATATGGGATTGAGAGGTTTGAAACCTGTCATTTCTCAATAATATAATAAATTGATTTTGAACGAGGTCCGTGAAAACGGGCCTTTTTTTATGCCCTAAATCTTCTGAAGTTCTTCAAAACGGCACGCACTTTGTTTAACCGAGAATCAAAAAACACACTTTATGAAAAAATTATTCTTAGCCTCCATCCTGCTTTTCGGAGCCACAGCTTACGGTCAAACAAAAGGTTCCTGGTATCTGGGAGGAAGTGCCGGATTTTCGATGGGAACTACAACTCAAGGTAATACAACCGTAAAAAGAAGTTCCTGGTCGGCCTCTCCGGAAGTAGGTACTTTTCTAACCGATCATATCCAACTCGGTCTTGGAATTACTTCCAGTGGTACTTATTCAGATTTTATTTCTTTAAATTCTGTAAAAACGCTCCAGTTCGGAGGAACAATTTACAGCCGCTACCTGTTCGGTGACAAAGCTTTCAGACCATTTTTAGGGGTGAGTGCCGGTTATCTTTTTGGAGAGTCCAGAACATCTCCGGGCAACAGTGTCTCGCATGTAGGTACAACTAATGCAAGCTTTTCTGCCGGATTTGCTTATTATATTACTCCACGAATCAGCGTTTTCGGTTCTGTAGGAGTTCTTGGCTATACCAATGTTAGAACCCAAACTCCCGGTGTTCCGGATATTATTACCAATGATTTCGGGTTCAACGCAAGTACGCTTGGGAACCGCTTCACAATAGGAATGTATTATACTATTTGCCAGGGAAAATCAACCGAGTAAAAAGTCGCATGTTTACTCTAAAAAAAAAGCCTCTCAGTTAAAACTGAGAGGCTTTTCGTAACCTATTCATTTAGTGTTTAATCAATCTCAATGTTTTCGCATTTCCATTGAAGGTCAGAAAATACATTCCGGATTCCAATTCTGCCAGTGAAATTCGTGTACTGATCTCGGATTGCTCTACGTTTTTCACAAGAGTTCCATTGAGATTATAAACCGTTAATTCATTGATCAAATGAAGATCTTTTCCGGACAGTTCAATAAAATTGGCAGAAGGATTCGGGCTAATGCCTATTTCCAATAAACTTTCATCTGCGAGTCCCAGATCACACATAAATGTCCAGGGAGTGTGCTGTCCCGGAGGAGTTTGTTCTCCATCCTCGCGATAACAAACCTGGTCCAGTGCAAATTCTAATCTTTGATAATTGAGCAACCCTCTGTATGTGTTAAAAACAAAAGTATTCGGTTGAGGCAGTCTCCGCAGATGATAAGTTGCACTGTATGTTCCATCATCTTCCAGAACAGGAACTACCTGATCTACATACAATGTATCATAAATTCCGTCGAAATATCTGAAATAAGTCCGAAATGCTCCCATATACTTAGAACTATCTGTCAGTATAGTTCCAGCTGTTAAAAAATGACTGATTGTAATGTTCGTTTCCACATCATTCGGATCAATAAAGAAGCGCTGCTGGTTCGGAACATCTTCACGAATTCCTCCGGCGTAATTTCCATTCTGAAAAATACGCACATAATTTTGTCCTCCGATTGTTGTATCTCCTGACCAAATGGTTTTAGAGAATGATTCTATATTTTGAGTTCCATCCCAATATTGATAACGATTCAGATATTGTGTATAATTGCCGTGTAAGGGCTGGTAACTGATTGTTTGAGCATTCGCGAACATCCCGCAAAGCAGCAAACTTAAAATTAAGAGTACTGATTTTTTCATAAAATCGATTTAGTTGTTTAAAGTATAATACGTAAAATGGGAATGGTTGGAATAAAAAATCCCCCTTGGCAGAACCAAGGGGGATTTCTATTTTTAGATAATCAAATCTTAAGAGATTGCATCCAATTCTTCCTTGTTTGCAACAAGTACTTTTTGGAAACGGCGTACACCTGTACCAGCCGGGATCAAGTGACCAACGATTACGTTTTCTTTCAAACCTAATAAGTGATCTTCTTTTCCGGAGATTGCAGCCTCGTTCAATACTTTCGTTGTTTCCTGGAAGGAAGCAGCTGAGATAAACGATTGTGTCTGCAATGAAGCACGGGTAATACCCTGTAACAATGGAGTTGAAGTTGCAGGAACTGCATCACGGGATTCAACCAACTGCTTGTCAGCACGTTTCAATTGTGAGTTTTCATCACGTAATTTACGTGCAGAAACAATTTGACCCGCTTTAAGCGTTGTAGATTCTCCGGCGTCAACCACCACTTTCATTCCGTAGATAGAGTCATTCTCTTCCATGAAGTCTGCTTTGTGAATCGATTGTCCTTCAAGGAATCGTGTATCACCTGCATCAATGATCTCTACTTTCAACATCATCTGACGAACGATTACTTCGAAATGCTTATCGTTGATTTTTACCCCTTGCAAACGGTAAACTTCCTGGATTTCATTTACGATGTATTCTTGTACTTTCGTCGGACCCTGAATATTCAAGATATCATTTGGTGTAATTGCACCATCAGATAACGGTTGCCCCGCACGTGTAAAGTCGTTCTCTTGTACTAAGATGTGCTTAGAAAGCGGCACTAAGTATTTACGAACATCTCCTGCTTTTGAAGTTACCTGAATTTCACGGTTACCACGTTTAATTTTTCCAAATTCAACGATACCATCAATTTCAGAAACCACTGCCGGGTTAGAAGGATTACGTGCTTCGAATAATTCCGTTACACGAGGAAGACCTCCGGTAATATCCCCTGTCTTACCAGCAACACGAGGGATTTTAACTAAGATCACACCTTCTTCTACTTTATCTCCTTCACTTACAGAAATATGCGAATCAACAGGAATGTTGTATTCACGCAATACTTCTTTCGTTTTAGCGTCGATAATGTGGATTGCAGGGTTTTTCTTCTTATCGCGGGATTCGATGATCACTTTCTCAGTAAATCCTGTTTGCTCATCGACTTCCTCACGGTAAGTAACACCGTCAATAATATTTTCAAATAACACTTTTCCGGACACCTCTGAAATGATCACAGCGTTATACTGGTCCCACTTACAGATAATATCACCTTTTTTCACAGTGATGTTGTTTTCAACCAACATTTCCGCACCATAAGGGATATTTGAAGTCATCAATGCAACTCCGGTTTTCGGATCAGTAATTTTCAATTCAGCTGAACGACCAACAACGATTGTTTTCATTTCGCCATCCGCACCCTTACGTGTAATTGTGCGCAATTCGTCGATTTCTAATTTTCCGGCAGATTTTGCTTTCAAATCTGATTCATCAGCAATGTTCGATGCAGTACCCCCCACGTGGAATGTACGAAGTGTTAACTGTGTTCCCGGCTCACCGATTGACTGAGCAGCAACTACACCAACAGCATCTCCATCTTGTGCAGGGCGGTGAGTTGCAAGGTTACGTCCGTAACACTTAGAACAAACTCCACGACGCATTTCACAAGTCAATACCGAACGGATCTCAACTTCTTCAATACCTGCTTTCCCGATTTCATCAGCAACTGTTTCAGAAATCAACTCACCTGCAGCAACAATTAATTGTTCTGTTTCAGGGTTGTAAATATCGTGAACAGATGTTCTTCCTAAAATACGATCGATTAACGGCTCAACAACTTCATCGTTTTTCTTCAATGCCGAAGCAACCAAACCTCTCAATGTTCCACAATCGTCGATATTAATAACAACATCCTGTGCAACATCCACCAAACGACGAGTTAAGTAACCCGCATCCGCCGTTTTCAATGCTGTATCGGCCAAACCTTTACGCGCACCGTGAGTAGAGATAAAGTACTCCAAAATCGAAAGACCTTCCTTAAAGTTGGAAAGGATCGGGTTCTCGATAATTTCCTGTGCAGAAGCTCCTGATTTCTGAGGTTTCGCCATCAATCCACGCATACCTGACAACTGACGAATCTGTTCTTTCGATCCACGAGCTCCGGAGTCAAACATCATATAGATGGAGTTGAATCCTTGGTCGTCGTTCTTCAATTGATCCATTAACGTATTTGTTAAACGGATGTTTGTATGCGTCCAAATATCAATGATCTGGTTGTAACGCTCGTTATTCGTGATAAGACCCATATTATAGTTGGCCATTACCTCTTTCACTTCCGTTTCTGCTTTCGCAACCAAAATCTCTTTTTCTTTCGGGATAATAATGTGATCCAGGTTGAACGACAATCCACCGCGGAATGCCATACCGTAACCCAATTCTTTAATATCATCTAAGAACTTCGCTGTTTTCGCCGTTCCACATACTTTCAATACGTGTCCGATGATATCACGAAGCGCTTTTTTCGTCAATACGTCGTTGATGAAACCAACTTCACGCGGAACTACTTCGTTGAACAATACGCGGCCACAAGTGGTATCGATCATCATCAATGCAGGAACACCTTCATCGTTCAAATCGTAAGATTTCACTTTGATCGGAGCATGAAGATCCAACTTTCCTTCGTTATTCGCGATAATTACTTCTTCCGGAGAATAGAAAACACTTCCTTCACCTTTTACTTTATGTTCCGGGGTACTTGTACGCATCTTCGTGATGTAGTATAGACCCAAGACCATATCCTGGGAAGGTACCGCAATCGGTGCTCCATTCGCAGGGTTCAAAATGTTGTGAGAAGCAAGCATCAACAATTGTGCTTCCAAAATTGCAGCATTACCTAATGGTAAGTGAACCGCCATCTGGTCACCATCGAAATCGGCGTTGAATG
>CBFGOJ010000035.1:0-47378 GCA_965650365.1 uncultured Fluviicola sp.
AACTTTTGAACTTTTGAACTTTTGAACTTTTGAACTTTTGAACTTTTGAACTTTTAATTAAAATCCTTCCTTCTTCAATTCTTCAGCGTATGCTTTCGTAATCAAAGGAATGAATATTTCTACGGAAACTCCACCCCCCGTTTTTTCACGGATCAGGTAAGAAGAACTCGTCTTATTGAGTTTATTCAATAGGTACAAACGATCGTTGATAATTTCCGAAGCTCTGGAAGAATCAATTGCTTTAAGCCCTCTGCCGTTATCTTCAATGATAATTGCCAATTCATTCAAACCTCTCAATTTGAAGCGGATATTCAGTTCCCCAATCTTGTTCAAATTCGAGAAACCTTCTAACACAGTGCTTTCTACAAATGGCTGTAAGATCATTGTAGGTAAACACACATTGGACGGATCCAGGTTTTCATCCACATCGAATGAAAAATTAAACGCATTCTTCGAGCGGTCTCTCTGCAAAGTCAGGTAAAACGTTAAAAACTCTATTTCGCGGTCGAGCGTCATAAAATCATCGTGGTTACTTTCCAGCACCTGCTTCAATAATTTAGAGAACGATTGAATCTGGCGTTTATAATCTGATTCCTGGCCCAATGCGGAGTTTTGCAGCTGATTCAATGCATTGTAAATAAAATCGGGGTTAATTCTCGCCCTGTTCAGGCGTTGCTGGATCTCCAGTCGTTTTTGTTTTTGCTTAATATTTTTCTGTCTGAATACCATTAAAACATAAGCCGCAAGCAATGCGAAAATGATACTTCCAACCAAAATAAGCCGCCATTTCAGTTTCCCGATTTGCTGCTGCTGTCTCAATAAGCGTTTATCCTGTTCGTATTCCGCTTCGGATTTCTCTTTTCTGACCCGGTGATACTTTTCCGAAAGCTGGTTAAATGCGCGCTCATTCTGAATTTTCAGAACACTATCTTTCATTTTCGACAAGTCCTCATAAACTACCAATGCACGTTCGTATTCTCCGCTCAGTTTTGCACAGTTGTAAAGCAATTCCAAAGCATTCGTCACATCATAAGGATTTCCGATCTTCTGTGCATAAACCAGGTTGGAATCTGCATATTGATAAGCTTTATCATACAATTTCAACTCCAAATAAATATCAGAAATATCTCCGTAGATTGCTCCACGTTCCTTCCAGTGATAATCCGGATTTGTCTGGATCAGTGCACTATCGAGGTATTTCAGTGCCAGGCGGAAGTTGCGGCTGTAATATGCGTGATCCTCAAACAGATTATAAATTTGCAGGTAACTTTCCGAGTATTGGATCTTTTTTGCCAGTACGAAGGAAAAAGAAACCGTATTCAATGCAGAATCCAAATAGATCTTGTCTTTTCCAAGCTGGTAGATTTTGTAATAACGGGAAGAAAGCTGCGCCAACAAATCGATCTTTGTTTCATTATCCGATAAAACCTTCACAATTGGATAAGCGAGATTTGCATAATATTTTGCCTTTTCCTTATCCTTGAATCTTCCGTAACTTGCAGAAAGTCCTAAATAAGCCTTAGAAAGCAGGGCATTATTCCCGGATTTTTGCAGGACGCGGATTGTTTTGGAGTAAGCATCAATAGAACCGGGATAATCGCCCTGATGCATCAAAAGTTCTGCAAATGTAAGGTTGTTCTCTACATAAGCCGCAGATTTACAACGAATGCTGTCCAGGATGAATTTTTCACGGTCCAGGCTGTTTCTTGCATCTTCAAATTGATCGTTCTTGATCTGAACCTGCGCTTTTAGTTGAAATGAAAAGGCCACACATCTGGGGCTTTTATCTTTCTCCAGGGTTTTGGAGAATTTCCAAAGATTGAACGATTTGTGTTTTGCCGTGCTGTCAAAATCTCGCTGTGCAATAAAATCCTGCATGGCTTCGCACGAGCAATTCGATTGTGCCTGAATGAATTCGGCAAAACCAACAAAGACCAGACAGAATATTAATCGTTTCATAAAGTTCTTGTTCAAAGTTAGCAAAAAAGGTCTGAAACTGATTTCACCGGAAAAAGAAAAAGGAGGCTAAAATAAACCTCCTTCTCTTCGCTTTGTTACTTATGATGTGAAATCACTAAAAATTGACTGTTAAACCAAATGTTAGCGGGTAAACTCCGACTGTTTTGTCGGTATCGAAAAGAGGCAGCAGGCTGTAATTTGCAAATATTCCGATGTCTTTATATCCAAGTTTTACAGCTGCGTCCAACTTGAAAGCATTTAAACCGTAAACTCCTTTTGTTTTTGTACGAATCTTCGTTTTATCTTCTTCGATCACCTGTTTGGTGCTTGAACCCAATCTCACCCCTCCGATTACACCGGCGGCCAGGTAAAATCCTCTGTCGGACTTTGCGTTTGTGCAGAATTCAAGCATCAATGGAACTGTCAGATAAACTGCACGTAACTTGTTTTTTTTGTAGTCGTTAATGGTATCTTTAAACACCCACAGGGAATCGGAATCATTCAGGATATTGTTCTTCAGGCCGATTTGTGTCCAGTTAAGACCCAAACCTGTTGTAAGTCCGATATAGTTCTTGTAGATCTTGAATTTGTATTCCGCGAAATTTAAGTTCCAGCTGAACGACTTTCCTGGATCATTTTCCCAGTGTTTGTCGTTCGGGAAACTGCTTTTCATAGAACCGTTCAATAACATGGTCGGTCCGAATTCGATTCCTGCCCAATGCGCCTCAAAGTGTTTTAATTCTTTTTCATCCGGTGCAGCATCAATTGTGTCATTATTCTTAATGATCAAAATCAATTTTTCTTTCAATTTGATACGTGTTGTATCTGCTTCTTCTTCCTGCGAGTTTGCGTAACCGAATAAGAAGAATATAAATGTGATAAATAATCCAGTTTTCATATCTCTAATTTTTAGTCTTTCTGTAAAGCTAAGTACTTGGGCTTTTCGAACATATGACCTTTTCAACTCTGATTTTGTTACAGCTATTCTTAAAAAAAATCAAATTATTTTATAATTAATTCATTATGAGTTATTTACATGGTGTAAAAAATAATTGGCTGAGACGTTTTAAAGCTCTCTTACAATCGTTAATTTTGCAAATCAATTTTCAAGTACATGTACAGATCACACACAAACGGTGAATTACGCACCGCACACATCGGACAGGAAGTAACATTGGCAGGCTGGGTTCAGAAATCCAGAGACCTTGGAGGAATGACCTTTGTGGATTTGCGTGACCGTTACGGCATTACCCAATTGGCTTTCAACCTGGAAGAAAATAGTGAGTTGTGTCTGCAGGCCAGAAAATTAGGTCGTGAATTTGTGATACAGGTAAAAGGAACTGTTATTGAAAGAAGCAGTAAAAATGCCAATTTGCCAACCGGAGATATCGAGATCAGGGTTTCAGAACTAAACTTGCTGAACGCTGCTAAAACTCCTCCGTTCACTATTGAAGATGATACGGACGGTGGTGAAGAATTACGCGCTCAATACCGTTACCTGGATTTGAGAAGAAATCCGGTGCAGCAAAAACTGCGTCTGAGAAATCACGTGGCATTGGAAACCCGAAAATATTTGGATTCAAAAGGATTTCTCGATGTGGAAACTCCATATCTGATCAAATCCACTCCGGAAGGAGCACGTGATTTTGTGGTTCCAAGCAGAATGAACCAGGGCGAATTTTATGCTTTGCCGCAATCTCCGCAAACATTCAAGCAATTGTTGATGGTTTCCGGTTTTGACCGCTACTACCAGATTGTAAAATGTTTCCGCGATGAAGATCTGCGCGCGGACCGTCAGCCGGAGTTTACACAGATCGACTGTGAAATGGCATTTGTGGAGCAGGAAGACATTCTGAACATGTTTGAAGGATTAATCAAACATCTGTTCCAAACAGTGCGTGGAGTTACTTTCGAAGCAGATTTCCCAAGAATGACATACGCCGAAGCACTGGCAACTTACGGTTCTGATAAACCGGACATTCGTTTCGATATGAAATTTACCGACTTGAAAGCTCTTTCAGCAGGAAAGAACTTCCAGGTATTTGACCATGCAGAAGCTGTCATCGGAATCGCGGTTCCGGGAGCAAGTGAATATACGCGCAAGCAATTAGACGAGATCACTGATTGGGTAAAACGCCCGCAAATTGGTGCTCTTGGATTGGTTTACGTAAAATGTAACACTGACGGAACCTTTAAAAGTTCGGTCGACAAATTCTACGACGAGGCTGCATTGAAATCCTGGGCGGAAGCTGCGGGAGCACAAGCAGGTGATTTGATCTTTGTTTTGAGCGGTGATTTGGACAAGACGCGCAAACAGATGAATGAATTGCGTTTACGCATGGGGACAGAATTGGGATTACGCAATCCGGATGAATTCAAACCTTTATGGGTATTGGATTTCCCGCTTTTGGAGTGGGATGAAGATAATAAGCGTTATCATGCGATGCACCATCCGTTCACTTCCCCGAAACCGGAAGATTTCAACCTGATTGATTCAGAACCGGGTAAAGTACGCGCAAATGCATACGATTTAGCAATGAACGGTGTTGAATTGGGTGGAGGTTCTATTCGTATTCACGACAGAGCATTGCAATCACGCATGTTTGAGTTATTAGGATTTACACCTGAACAAGCTCAGGAGCAATTCGGATTCTTATTGAATGCCTTTGAATATGGTGCTCCTCCACACGGTGGATTGGCTTTTGGTTTGGACCGTTTGGTTGCAACGATGGGCGGATCTGATTCGATTCGTGATTACATTGCTTTCCCTAAGAACAACAGCGGAAGAGATGTGATGATCGACGCACCATCTGTGATTGATGAAGCGCAATTGAAGGAGTTGGGGATTAAATTATAATTCAAGAATCATATTACGCAGGGACGAGATGCATCTCGTCCCTACTTTGATTTTCTGACCATTTTCAGGTGATATTGATTCGTGTTGACGAAGCGGTTTTCATCCAGTGACAATTGAACGATCTCTTTCGGGCGGAATTCGTATTCCATTCTTCTCACAGAATCTTTTATTCCCCCTTGCGAAAGAATCAGGATCTCTTTTGAATTTGCTTTTGCTTTTTTCCATTGTCCGCTGCAAACCAGGGTTGCATCACCGTCATCGGTTGCATTTTTGTAGGTTTCCGTGAGGCGGAAAATTCCTGCAGTATCGCCTTTAACAACCAAGCGCTGCTGAATTCCATCACAATCTTCACAAGGAATTTCACCTTCGTAAATACGGAAAGTTTTGTAATCGGTATCCCTGACGTATCTTTCCTCCTCTTTATTTCCAGAAACCGGTTCTTTGGATTTATTTACATCATCCCGATGCTCGATACAAGCACTCAATACCAGCAATGAACCTCCAATCACCAACAAACTATTCATTCTGTTTATCATCCCCACTCAATTATTAATTTTCCAACAGTTTTGCCTTCTTCCAACAAACGATGGGCCATTTTTAATTCTCCTTCTTTGTAGACACCACCTACAACCGGATGAATCTGCCCTTGTTTTACCAAAAGTACCACGTCATTGAGACATTGAGCGAGTACATTCGGTTTGAAGTCAGCTACCTTCAACATGTTTATTCCTATAATGGATTTAGAACGCATCATTAATGCAATTGGTACAACAAAACCCATCTTTCTAACAAAATTAAGTGTTGAGAGAATTCCCCACTTACCATTTGATAATTCAGAACCACCAAATAACACCATCCTTCCTCCTGCACCCAAAAGTTGCCAGTCTTTTTTAAATGTTGCACCGGCCACCGGGTTGAAACTCACATCTAAGGTTTCTGATCCTAAGGACTTTGTAATTTGTTCCTCGTAAGCGGTTTCTTTGTAATTCACCACTTCATCGGCACCCAGTTTAAGAGCTAATGCTTCTTTTTCTTTGGAACTGACCTTGGCAATAACATGAGCTCCTTTTAATTTACAAAGCTGGATCAAAGCTGTTCCGACACCTCCAGCTGCAGCATGAATGAGGACGCGCTCTCCGGCCTGCACATTCGCTGACCTGTTCACCATGTAATAAGCTGTCACAAATTGCGTAGCCAACGACAAGGCAACTCCTGAATCCATATCGTCAATGACTGAAACAGCATAATTTTGCGTTATTACCTGTTTGGAGTAACCGCCAAATCGGCAAAAGCCAACAACCCGCTTACCGATTAGCGTTTTATCAGCACTCTCTCCTACTTCGGAAATGATCCCGACTACTTCGTAACCGATCACACAAGGCATCGGCGGAGCTTCCCGGTAATGTCCCAAACGCGCCATGACATCGGCATAATTCAAACCAAATGCTTCCACATCAATCAGGACCTGATCTGATTTTAATTCGGGTAGAGAAAGGTTTCTCAATTCGAAGGCTTGTTCAGCGCTTCCTTTCTTTACCAAATGAAATGCTTGCGTTTGTTTCATATGCAAATTTAAGCTAAAAAGTTAGTCGGCTTGTTTCACGATGAACCGGTATGCCGAAAAAATGCTACTTTTAATCAAACTTAAATTTGATATTATGGCGGCTACATTCCACTACTTAGTTCCGATTGATTTTACTCCCGTAACCGAAAACGCTTTGGTTTTTGCATTGGACGCAGCCAAATACAATAAAGGTGAGATTGTTTTATTGCACATCATTTCGCACACAAAAGAACGCATAGCTGCAGAAAAACAATTGCGTGATCTTGCTGCTAAACATCAAAACGCGGAAGTAAAAATATCGATACGGGTGGTGATCGGAAAAGTGTTGAGAGACATTGGGATCATTGCAGATTCCATTGGTGTGCAGCTAATTATCATGGGAACACACAGCACATCTATGTGGCAAAAGATTTTCGGGAGCCCGGCATTATCGGTTATTTCCAATAGCAATGTCCCGATTGTACTGACGCAGGAAGATACATCGTTCCACAAAATCAAATCGATTGTAATGACGGTGGATTTGGCGAAAGAGAGCGTACAGGTTGTTCGTTATGCTTCGCGAGTGGCACAAGTATTTAATTCGAAGCTTTACCTGGTTGGCCAGCGCTATTCTGACGAAGGATTGATGCAGAAAATTGAGGTAAACCTGCGTGTAGCAAATGGTTATTTAGTGGAGCAGGGATTAGATGCAACGATTCATTTACTGGATTCAACCGGATTTGAGAAAAATTTGATCGAATATTGCCGCGAGGTAAAAGCAGATTTGTTGGCAGCAACGCATTACCAGGATAACTTCTCTTTGTTCTCCACGAATTTAGTTCAAAGTTTAGCAGAGAATGAATTAGCGATTCCGGTGATGACCTTTGACGGAGAAGATACTTCTTCCGGGGCCCAGTTCGGGTTTATTACACAATAGCGTTTTAAGACACAAGACTGGATAAGTCTTTAGTTTATATAAAGCGGATAAGTTTGAAAAAGCTTATCCGTTTCCTTTTATAAGTAATACGATCTCTCCTTTTGGCGGGTGGGCTTTGTAATAATCCAACACTTCCAGAGCGGTTCCGCGTTTGAACTCTTCAAAAAACTTACTGATCTCGCGTGCTACACAAACTTGTCTGTCTGCACCCAGAATGGAAACACATTCCTCCAATGCCTTAATAATGCGGTGCGGGGATTCGTAAAAAACAACTGTTCGTTCTTCTTCCAAGATAGAAAGCCATTTCGTTTGACGGCCTTTCTTATGGGGCAAAAACCCTTCGTATAGGAAACGGTCGCAGGGAAAACCGCTTGCCACCAATGCCGGGACAAATGCTGTTGGCCCGGGTAAACAAGTTACCTCTAATCCGGCTTCCACACAAGCTCTCACTAACAAAAATCCGGGATCAGAAATAGCAGGAGTTCCCGCATCGGAAACCAAAACTGTGCATTGATTCTCACGGACTGTTTGAACGGAACGCTCCAACTGCTTGTGTTCGTTGTGCGCATGAAAAGGAATGATCTGTTTCCCGGTAATTTCCAGATGTGACAATAATTTCTTGGTTACCCGGGTATCTTCGGAATAAATGATTTCTGCCTCTTTCAATAAGCGAATAGCTCTTAACGTAATATCTTCCAGATTTCCAACCGGCGTTGGAACAACAAATAACACACCCATTTTTTTAATTCATTTAGCGTGTTAATACCACGTAATCCTGTAATACGGTCTTCAGGAATTCCATTCTTTTCGGTGGTGTTTCAGACAAGCCGATCAAACGAGCCGTTTCATCTGCCAATTCGATAGCAAAGTCTTTATTCGGCTGATTGGGATAGCGCTGAACACGCAGAATGGTATTCTTAATCAATAACATGTCTTCGTCTGAAAAACGAATAACATTCGGATATGTTGGAACATGATTGTCTGAATTTTTAATAGAAAGTACGTCTTTCAAGCTGTATACCTGTGTGTCTTTCACTTTAATAACAACCGTGTCGGCCATAATATCGCCGATGCGCTGTCTTTTTTCGGTAGTTCCCGAAACCAATAGTGCCAGGAATCCGAAACCTCCTACCCAAATATCTACCACGCGAAAGATCCAGCGGGTAAAATATTCTCTTAATCCGGCAGTTTCTCCGTTACTTTTCACCACCCTGATTCCCATGATGAGTTTCCCCAATGAGCGGCCATTGGTTAACCATTCAATAACCGGAGAATACAACATCCAGGGCAAACGCAAGAGGAAAATGCTGAAAAGTGACCACTTGTTTGCATTCATATCGAGCAAATTTGCGGAAATAAGGTAGCTGGCTATCAGCAAATAGATAAGCAAAAAAATCACATCCAAAAAAGCAGCAACTGCCCGATATATGGGGCTCGCAAGCTCATAATCAATCGTAACAAATTGCGATGTCGTGAAGGAAATTGTTTTCATGCTTTAGCTGATGTAGCTTCGAAAATACGAATTTTAAGTTATTTACGAGAATCAGGGATCATTTTACCACAGATAGCATTGAAGTATGACCCAAATCTGCGCCTTCAGCACAGCTTTTTCTTTTACCACGAATGCGCAAATAAAAAAGCGAGCCTACCGGTCTCGCTTATATTTCTAACTTAATTAAGTCTTTATTTTAATATCAATTGGATCGGCAAATGATCGGAATAACCGCCGTAATAGTTTGTTCCTCCGTAAGTTGTTGCAGGTTTTTTGCTGCCATCCTTCTGAGTGAAAAGCAATTTTTCTTCGTAAACTATTTTTCCGTCATTCGGAGAAAGCTGGATTCCGTTACTTCCGTTAAAAAGCGCTGATGAAACAATAAAATGGTCCAGAACTCCCCAATTTCCTTTGTAGTTGTGTGTTCCTTTCCCAGCCTTGTGATCGTCTTCGAACAAATCTACCAGGTCTGCATTTTTATCCGAAACCGCTTTTGCTTTCAACACATCTTGAATGGAAATATTATCCGGGTGATCGTTGAAATCGCCCATCAGTAAGATATTTGCTTTCGGATCTGCTTTCAGGATCTCGTCCACTTTTGCGCGTGCAACGGCTGCTGCCTGGATTCTGCGGATTTCGGATTCACCTTCACCACCTCTGCGCGAAGGCCAGTGATTGACGAACAAATGAATGATCTTTCCGCCCTGCAACTGCCCTTTCACGTATAAAATGTCGCGGGTTTTAAAATCCGGGATGGAATCAATAGAAACCTTCAGATTTTCCATTTTGAGCAGCTTGAACGCACTTTTATCGTAGAGCAATCCGCAGTCAATTCCACGGGCATCCGGAGAATCTTTGTGAGCAATCTCGTAGTTTGTTTTTGCCAGCCGGCCGGTTTTCTTCAAATCGACCAAAACTCCCTTATTCTCAATTTCTATCAACCCAATTATTACCGGATTTTCAGGCAGATTCATGGTGATTGCTTCTACCAAATGATCCAGTTTGACTTTATATCGTTCCGAATTCCATTTCAGTTTTCCATCCGGGAGGAACTCTTCATCAATCACCTCTTTATTGTCAATGGTATCAAACAAATTTTCTACATTGTAGGAAACAATTGCCCGCCCGTGAAAGGACTGAAGCGCTCCTTTTTTAGACTCTTTTTGTGAAAATCCATTTACCGTACAAACGGAAACCAGGATTGAAAACAAGACTATTTTTTTCATGAGAAATGACTAATTCTTTAATATTCTAAATTGAATTGGCTTAGTTCTAACAAACATGACGCCAATAAATCAATACTTGCCTGGATATCGTCTTTATGCGCCATTTCGATAACCTGGTGCAAATGTCTTGTTGGGATCGAAACTGCTCCGGCAATAGATCCACCCGGCGACATGCGCTGAATCCCGGCAGTATCTGTTCCGCCTGCCGTAAGGATTTCCGGCTGCCATTTGATTTTGTTTCGGCCGGCAACTTCTTTCATGTAACGCACCATGCGCGAATCACAAATGGTGGATGCATCCATAATTTTAATAGCTGTTCCTTCACCCAGTTTGGTAATCTGCTCATGAGCTGCTGCGCCGGGAAGGTCGAAAGCAATGGTTGTATCCAAACCGAATCCAAAAGTTGGTTTGATATTCAGACTTGCCACATTTGCTCCGCGAATACCTACTTCTTCCTGAACGGTGAAAACCATGTATACATCATTCGGAAGTTCTTTTCCTTTTAAGATTTTAAGGACTTCAATAGCGATAAAAACCGCCAAACGATTATCCAGTGACTTGCTATTGAAACAATCACCCATTTCAATGAATTCTCTTTCACGTGTAATGACATCACCAATTGTAACCAATTCCTTCACTTTCTCGGCAGACAAACCAGTATCCACAAAATAATCCGTGAGCTTAGCTACTTTATTTCGTTCATCTTGTGTCATTACATGGATAGGCTTTGAAGCCATCACTCCGATCACATCTTCTTTCCCGTGAATAATAACGCGTTGAGCAGTCAGTGTTTTCGGGTCAAAGCCACCCAAAGTAGTGAAACGGATAAAGCCTTTATCATCAATATAAGTAACCATGAATGCAATTTCATCCATGTGCGCTCCAATCATGACGGATTTGTCGGACTTTCCTTTGCGAATTCCGTAGACATTCCCCATGTTGTCAACTTCCACTTCATCACACAGTGATTCGATTTCGCGGAGAACTAATTTTCTAACACGGTCTTCATATCCCGGTGCGCCGGGCGTTTTACATATTTCGGCTAAGAGTTTTTTATTCATTTCCTGGAGTTTGCGTCAAAAATAATAGAAATAAGGGTGTGTTGGATAAATCTGAAGTTTAAAGAATCACGAAATAACTGTTAAGTGTTCTATGAATCGATTTAGTGGTAATTGCAAGCGGGTTTAATGATAAATATCTTCCTTATCTGCTAATTCAAACCCGTTAAACAGAAGATCAAAATGCCGTTTTCAAATCCTCATTTTTATAGGAAGCTTTGATTTAGTAAGAATAACACCCGAAAAATGGGTAAAGACAAGATCATTGTTATGATGAAGATCTGTGGAAATTAACAGATTGATTAAATAAAACCGCTAAATTTGAGCAATTAAACCAGATTCTGCTATGGATCTTAAATCAACAGACTATGAAAAAAACATTACTCGCTTTATCCTTATTCACCATTGCACTGCAAGCTTCTGCTCAGACACAGATCGGGAATAGTACTTTCGAGAATTGGGAAACCACAACCAGTGAAATTGCAGAACCGATGAACTGGAACAGTTTCAAAACTGCTTCAGGATCATGGAACAGTTTTGGAGGTCAGCAAATGAACAGATCTACCAATGTAAGACCAGGTTCAACAGGTATTTATTCAACACGAATCTGGGCTAGAAATGCAGGATTTGGTGTAGTTGCACAAGGAAACATGACCTTAGGTCGTATCGAAATGGGTAGTACTACTGCCTCAAGCACCAGCAATTACAACTATTCAAACACAGGAAACGCTGCTTATTCGGAAGCATTCACCGACAGACCAGATTCAGTTGTTGTATGGGTAAAATACAAGCCGGCGAACACAGGTGCTGGTCATTTGGCAAGAATCAGTACAGTTATCCACAACAATACAAATAACTATAAGGATCCGAACGATGTTGGGGGAGCAAATACGATCGCAACAGCAATACTTAACTTCCCTTATTCAGGAGGTAACTGGCAGCGTATTTCCATTCCATTCACCTATGTAGGAACTCCGGCGAACGCTGCTTTTATCCTTACAACGATCGCGACCAACAATATCCCCGGAGGAGGAACAGTTAATGATTCGTTGTATATCGATGATATGGAATTGGTATATGTTCCGAAGGCTCAGTTTACATCTACAGGTACAACTATTTGTGAAGGGGGTAACGTAACATTTACAAATACTTCTACAAATTATCCTACTTCTTACTCCTGGAATTACGGAGACGGAACACCAAATGAGACAACTGCAAACCCGGTTCACCAGTACACTACTGCAGGAACTTATACTGCTACTTTAACAGTTACAAACCAATGGGGTTCTACAACATCCGTTCCGGTAACAATTACTGTAAACGCTCCTGATGATGCTACATTCAGCTACAGTGCAGGAACTTATTGTGCAGACGCAGGAAACCAAACTCCAACAGTTGTTGACGCAGGAACATTTACTTCTACTGCAGGTTTATCTATTAATGCATCAACGGGAGTTATTGATTTAGCAGCAAGTACTGCAGGAACCTATATAGTTACAAATACAACCTCAAGTTCTTGTCCGGATACAAAAACAACAAGCATTACAATCAATGCGCTTTCTGACGCTTCTTTCAACTACCCTTCAAACACGATCTGTCTTTCTGACGGAAATCAAACACCAACAACCGGAATGGCTGGAACATTCTCTTCTACAACAGGTTTGGTATTTGTAAGTACTACAACGGGAGAGATCAACGTTTCAGGAAGTACTGCTGGAACTTACGTGATTACTTACAACGTAGCTGGTACTTGTCCGAATTCAAGCCAGACAAGTGTTACTTTAACAGCAAACCCGGATGCTGCTTTCACATATGCTAATCCGGCTTATTGTGCAAACGCGACTGATCCGTCACCGGTATTCGGTGCAGGAGCAAATGGAGGAGTATTCTCTTCAACTACTGGTTTAACAATCAACTCTAACTCAGGAGTTATTGATTTATCTGCTTCAACTGCAGGAACATACACAGTAACTAATACCATTGCAGCTGTTGGTTCTTGCCCGGCTGACGTAGAAACATTCTCTGTAACTGTTAATGATTTACCAGCTGTTGCTTTAGCAAACTTCACAGATGTATGTGTATACAACCCGGCATTTGCTTTATCTGGAGGAACTCCTGCAGGAGGTTCATACAGCGGAACAGGAGTTAGCGGCGGAAACTTTAATCCGGCAACTGCCGGAGTTGGCCCGGAAACAATTACTTATTCTTATACAGACGGAACAACAAGCTGTTCAAACACTGCTGCAAACACAATTAACGTAGATCAGTGTTTAGGATTGACTGATAGCGAAATCAATACGGTTTCTGTTTATCCGAACCCAACAGATGGTAAATTAACTTTGTCTAACGTTGCAGCAAACACCACTTTCAATATGGTTTCTGTTTCAGGACAAGTTGTTTTGACTGGAGTTGTTTCAACTACAGCAAACACGATTGATCTTTCTTCCTTCGAAAATGGAATCTATGTTCTTCAATTAACTCAGGAACAAGGACTTCAAACTATTCGTATCGTAAAGAAATAAAAAATTCATACCTTTGTAGTGAACCACCATCTTTAATCGGGATGGTGGTTCACTTTTTAAGCTACATGTTATGAAGTACTTACTTTCCATCTTACTACTTTCCACATCTTCTATTCTATTTGCTCAAACAGGTCGGATTACAGGC
The DNA here is from genome assembly GCA_965650365.1 of uncultured Fluviicola sp. Taxonomy (GTDB): domain Bacteria; phylum Bacteroidota; class Bacteroidia; order Flavobacteriales_D; family Crocinitomicaceae; genus Fluviicola. The sequence goes on from CBFGOJ010000035.1 coordinate 13,740, forward strand.
AAGGTTCGTGATCTGCAAGGTGAAGCAGTTGTGGGCGCATCTGTTTTTGTAAAGACGAATCAACTTTATGGAGCGAATTCAGACGAAAACGGTCAGTTTGTATTAGAACTACCTGTGGGTGTTTATAACCTCATCTGTCGCATGGAAGGAATGAATACGGATACTATCCAAATCAATGTCACTGAAAATGGTTTGGTAGAATTGGATATTCCAATGGAAGAAATTTCGACTGTTTTAGATGTTGTTGAAGTAAAGGTTGGAAAGTTTGACAAACCACTGGAAGATCAAACAGTATCTATGGAAGTTTTAAAACCGCGGTTGATTGAAAGTAAGAACACACGCAGTATTGAAACGGCCCTGGACCAAACTCCGGGACTCAACATCTTAGATGGTGAACCTCAAATACGGGGAGGAAGTGGATTTACATTTGGGGTCGGTTCAAAAGTATCTGTTATGGTTGATGATATGCCCATGCTTTCCGGAGATGCCGGACGACCTGAATGGGGATTCATCCCAGTGGAAAATATCAGCCAGGTCGAAGTGATTAAAGGAGCCGCTTCTGTTCTTTCAGGAAGTTCTGCTTTATCCGGGTCCATTAACATCCGAACGGCTTACCCAACTTCAAAACCCCTTACAAAAGTCATTCTTTATAGTGGATTGTACAGTAAACCCAGTATGGAAGACGCTAAATGGTACGATGATACTCCGTTGATTGCAGGTGTTAATTTCCTGCACTCACGCAAATACAAGCAGTGGGATATCGTAGTAGGTGGAAATTTCAATTACGACCATGGTTATATGGGCCCGCCAAGTACCGATTCATTGGTTTGGGCAGATACCATTACCAATTTCAACAACAAACAAATGGTCAGCAAGCGTGCCCGCTTTAATTTTAATTTGGGACGTCGTTCAAAAAAAACAAAAGGATTGATGTATGGAATCAATGGAAATGCGATGGTTGCGCAAAGCAACATGGTATTTGCATGGTTGAATGATACAAGTGGTATTTACAACGCCTATCCGGGTGCCGTTTTCCTTCAAAATCAATTGATCTTTAATATTGACCCTTATATCTTATATTCTACAAAACGCGGGGCAAAGCATAGTTTAAGAACACGAATGCTAAGAACGGTAAACGAGTTAACCGCTAACCAGGATAATCAATCGACTGTTTTATACGGAGATTATCAATACCGCACATCAATCAAACAAATTATCCCGGTTGATTTTGTTGGGGGTATAACGGTACAAAACACCTACTCCCATTCAAATATTTATCGTGGTTCAGGCGGACCCAACAATAGACTTTTGAACTTATCGGCATATGCTCAGGCAGAAAAGAAATTCTGGAAAAGATTGACACTTTCTGTTGGTGGAAGATTGGAATACTTTGAGTTAAACAACAATACAACCGCTTTAAAGCCGATTTTCAGAGCAGGATCCAATTTCAAAATCCACAAAGCAACATTCCTTAGAGCATCTTATGGACAAGGATATCGTTTTCCAACAATTACGGAAAGATTCATTCAAACAGGTGTTGGTAATTTTGGGGTATTCCCGAATCCTGATTTGAAACCTGAAACCAGCTGGAATGCTGAATTTGGGATTAAACAAGGTTTCAAAATAGGTCCTGTAATGAGTTTCTTCGACATTGCCGGATTCTGGCAGGAATATCAAAACACGATTGAATACATGTTCGGTATCTGGAGACCCCTGACTACTCCGGAGGCATTGGGTTCGTCCGCAGGATTCATGTTCCTGAATACGGGGAATTCACGTGTACAGGGAATTGATGCGTCACTTGCAGGTACTATCGCAATTGGTAAGAAAAGCGATTTGACATTCCTTGCAGGTTATAATTATATTTTGCCTACAACGTTATCACCTGATTACTTATATGCAACTGACTCATTAAACCGTAAGTTCACTTACAACACCACATCTTTGGATTCAGCTTCCCGTATTCTAAAATACCGCTTTTTGCATAACGTGAAAATGGATTTTGAATATGTCTACAAAAAGGTGCTTTCCGTTGGCTTCAGTGCTAAATACTTCTCTAAGATTGTCAACATGGATGCGATCATCAAGGATTTCGAGCAATTGACTCAAGATGTGGATGTATTACAGGATATTCGATACATGGATTTCTTCGATGCACACCGTTACGGAAATTGGATATTTGATGCGAGAATCTCTTATTTATTGAAAGACAAACACCGGTTTGCAATCATTGGGAGCAACATCTTTAACAAAACGTATTCTTTAAGACCATTGAAAGTGGAGGCACCAAGAACAGTGATGCTTCAATATACTTTGAAATTAGGAGGAGATTAAGTTCCATCCAATTCATTTAGCGCGTATTTTTGTGAAAAAACAGAAATGCGCGTTTTTATTGTTGCCCTTATTGCACTTGTTGGCATTGTAATAGCCTATCAATTTACAAAACCCGGTGAAAAGCCCTTAAAGATCTACAACCCTGTTGATGTGGAACCGGAAATGGTTGACGATGACTTAAAACGAAAGGGGCTTGGACATACTATCCAGGAATTTTCATTTACAGATCAAACAGGTAAAGCCTACGGATCAAAAGATTTGAAAGGCAAAATATATGTTGCCGAATACTTTTTTACTACCTGCGGCACAATTTGCCCCATTATGAATGCTGAAATGCAGCGCGTTCAGGAAGCATTTGTCGGAAATAAGTCTTTCAAAATCCTGAGTTTCACGGTTGACCCCGAAACAGATTCTGTTGCACAAATGAAGAATTACGCGGAAGCACACTCAGCAGATCCGGCACAATGGCATTTTTTAACCGGGAAAAAAGAAGAACTGTATAAATTGGCCCGCAGAAGTTTCTTTGTGCTAAAACCGGCTGAAGCGCAAAATCAGGGTGATGTAGGCTCAGATTTCATTCACACGAACTACTTTGTTTTAGTCGATACACAAAAGCGCATCCGCGGATATTATGACGGAACGAATACGAAAGAAGTGGATAAACTGATCGAAGATATTCAGAAGCTTTTGGAAGAGGATAAGTAAGGACAAGTCGCGACGGGGTATATGTATTATTCGCACCCAATCCATTTTTTGAAGTACAGCATTTTCTATTTTACCACAAATGCGCAAATGTTTGAGGCGCTTACCAGTCGCCTCTTTCTCTAGCAAACACTAATGAACCATGTAAAAACATGATTCAAAAGCGAGTGCGGTAGCCGAGCCAATAATTTGTGAATTTGTGGTAAAAACAATAGTGGGTGTCATCCCGATAGCATCGGGAGTGATTAATTCGCGTCGCGCTTATCCTTACTTGAGAATTTTATGGATCATTTAGGAATTCTGCTTATTTTCGGTCACAGATATCGAAAAAGCAATCCATGCAAACTACAAAAACAAACTACGGAGCACTTTCCACCCTTACAACGGTATTCTTCTTTTGGGGATTCATTGCCGCTGGAAACAGTATATTCATTCCCTTTTGCAAGCATTACTTTGATTTAGATCAGTTTCAAAGCCAGTTAATCGATTTTGCTTTTTACGGGGCTTATTATTTGGGCGCGTTGGGATTGTTTGTTTTTAGTACAATGACCCGAAAAGACCTGGTTTCAACCTGGGGTTATAAAAAGAGTATCGTTCAGGGATTGTTGTTTTCTGCTTTGGGCGCAGCAATGATGATCGTATCTGTTTACCTGAATGTGTTTGCAGCAATGCTTTTCGGTTTGTTTATTGTTGCTTTGGGATTCTCTTTGCAACAAACAGCTGCAAATCCTTTTATGATCTCATTGGGAGATGAAAAAACCGGAAGTAACCGCATCAATCTCGGTGGAGGAATCAACAGTTTTGGTACAACGATTGGACCGGTTGTAGTTTCTTTGGCACTTTTTCAAACAACTGCTGCCATTGAAGACAAAGATATTGCGGCTCTTGGATTAGGCAAAATAATTCTTCTTTACGCCTGTGTTGGGTGTTTGTTCCTGGGAGTAGCCGCTTTATTTGGTTTTTCAAAGAAAGTTCCGGCCGGGAAAATGGATTCGGAAATTCCTGCAAGTGAAAAAGCTAAGAAAACGATGGTGGCCATGCTGGTTGTAACCGGATTACTGATTGCTTGTTTTGCCCCGGTTTTCAATAGTTACCGTTCTGATGAAGCCAAACAATTGGTAGAGTTGAAGGGAGATTTGGAACAATTGACCATCGGGGAAGACGATAAACCAATCGAAAACTTAACTCCCGAACAAGAAGAAACAAAAGTTGTTATTCAACAGGAAATTCATACCGTTCAGGCTCCACTGGAGCAAAAACGCATGATGTGGCTTTCCGGAGGGATTTTGGTAGTGCTGGGCGGAATTCTCTTTGCTAATCGTTCTGCAAAAAAGAATGAAAGTGGTTGGGGCGCGATGAAGTATCCGCAGTTGAGCCTGGGAATGATCGCTATTTTTGTATATGTAGGTGTTGAAGTTGCCATTGGAAGTAATCTCAGTGAGTTATTGAAACAACCCGCTTTCGGTGGGCTTGAATCTTCAGAAACCACTCCGTTCATTGCTATGTACTGGGGAAGTATGATGATTGGCCGCTGGTCGGGAGCTATAAATGCTTTTAGCCTTTCGAACCAAACGAAGATGATTCTTAAGTTTATTGTTCCATTGATTGCATTTGGAATTATCCTGGGGATCTTCAAACTTTCCGGGTATCGGATCGATATGCTTTATTGGTATATAGTATGTGTTTTGGTACAGATTCTCGCATTTTATGTAACAAATGACAAACCAGCTTTCTCCTTAGCATTATTCGGAACACTGGGCTTAATTTGTGTCATAACCGGATTAACAACATCAGGAACTATTGCTATTTATGCCTTCTTGAGTGCCGGGCTTTTCTGTTCTACGATGTGGTCTTGTATTTTCTCTCTTTCACTTGCAGGATTAGGGAAACACCAGGCCCAGGGTTCAGGATTCCTGGTGATGATGATTTTGGGAGGAGGTTTAATTCCACCGATCCAGGGAAAATTATCCGACATTATTGGTATCCAGCCTTCCTTCATTGTTGGTGCAGTTTGTTTCGCCTACATTACCTTCTTTGCGATTTTCGTAAATAAGCTCCTGAAAAAACAGGGGATTTCTTTGGATAGCGACGCTGCAGCGCATTAAATTCTGCAAATCAATTTTTCTAAAAGCGGTCAAATGGCCGCTTTTTTTGTTTCAGTACTAAGCCCATTCTCACTTTCCAAAATAATCTATATTGTTTCTAAATAAGCAAGAAGTTCCCATCGGGTCGTTCTAGCGATTAAATTTGTAATGTTTGAAACATTTTTTAAAAATACTATGAGTAAATCTGGAATATTTACGTCCTCATTAGCAAAGAAGTATTGGATGGCCCTCACAGGTCTTTTTCTGATCACCTTTCTTGTCGGACACTTGCTGGGTAACCTGCAGCTAATCACAAAAACGGGGGAGGAAGGAAGACGCGCTTTCAACGAGTATGCATACTTCATGGGACACAATATCTTTATCAAGGTCCTGGCTTATGTTACTTATGCTTCTATCCTGCTCCATGCTATCCTTGGTTTGTACTTAGCGGTTCAAAACAAAAAAGCACGTCCGAAGAACTATGCTTACAACAAACCGGGCACGAATTCATCAACTGCTTCCCGCTCCATGGCCATTTTGGGAACACTTATTTTGGTGTTCATTGTGACACACATGGCCAATTTCTGGTACCATCAAAAAATATCAGAAACAGTTCCTGTACATTTCGTGGAGCGAACAATGGATATGCAGGTAGGGCAAGATCCTATGACAGGAGCTCCTGTAAACCGTAAAATTACCGTGAAATCTGCCCTTACAACAAAAGGTGAGTACGTAGAAGTAGCGGCTACAGATGTTGAAACAAAACAGTCTCAGGATTTAGCGAAAGTAGAAGACATTGAGATTACAGATTTGAACACCAAATTACCGAAAGCTGAAGGCGTGCGTGACTTACATACTGTTGTCATGAATTTCTTCGGACATACCGAACAAGGCGGTGAAGCAAATGAGTGGGCTCTTCTGGCAGTTATTTTGTATGTAATATCCATGTTTGTTCTGATGTTCCACTTGTGGCACGGATTCGGTTCTGCTTTCCAGTCATTGGGATTGAACCACAAGAAATACAACGGGATTATCCGATTCGTCGGACAGGCTTTCTCGATCGTTGTTCCCTTGGCATTTGCGATTATTCCAGTTATGATTTATTTCAATAGATAACATTCAAAAAAGCACTTTATGTCTATTCTAGATTCAAAAATACCAGAAGGCCACATTTCAAAAAAGTGGACCGACTACAAAGACCACCTGCGTTTAGTTGCACCTAATAACCGTCCGAAAATTGACGTAATTGTTGTTGGAACAGGTTTGGCAGGAGCATCAGCAGCGGCATCATTCGGAGAAATGGGATACAACGTGAAAGCGTTTTGTTTCCAGGATTCTCCGCGCAGAGCTCACTCCATTGCAGCTCAAGGTGGTATCAACGCAGCAAAAAATTATCAGAATGACGGTGACTCCATATACCGTTTATTCTACGATACGATCAAAGGTGGTGACTACCGTGCACGCGAGGCAAACGTACACCGTTTAGCTGAAGTATCCGGAAACATCATCGACCAGTGTGTTGCTCAGGGTGTTCCTTTTGCACGTGAATACGGAGGTTTGTTAGACAACCGTTCTTTCGGCGGTACACAGGTACAACGTACATTCTACGCGGCAGGACAAACAGGTCAGCAATTATTATTGGGAGCTTATTCGGCAATTTCCCGCCAGATTGGTTTGGGGAATGTTCAGATGTTCAACCGTCATGAAATGCTTGACTTAGTAAAAGTAGACGGAAAAGCCCGTGGAATCATTGCACGTAACCTGATTACCGGTGAAATTGAGCGTCATTCTGCTCACGCTGTGATCTTGTGTACAGGTGGATACGGAAACGTTTACTTCCTTTCAACGAATGCTATCGGATCAAACGTAACAGCAGCATGGAAAGCGCACAAACGAGGTGCTTACTTTGCAAATCCTTGTTACGTACAGATTCACCCCACTTGTATCCCGGTGCACGGAACAAATCAATCGAAACTGACATTGATGTCGGAATCATTGCGTAACTCAGGTCGTATCTGGGTTCCGAAGAAAAAAGAAGATGCTGAAGCAATTCGTGAAGGAAAATTGAAGCCGACACAGATTGCCGAAGAAGACAGAGATTATTACTTAGAGCGCCGTTACCCTGCATTCGGTAACTTAGTTCCACGTGACGTTGCTTCACGCGCTGCAAAAGAGCGTTGCGATGCAGGTTTCGGAATTGAGGCAAACGATACCATGGAAGGTGTTTACCTGGATTTCTCTTCAGAGATCCGTTCAAAAGGTAAACAGGCCGCTTTAGTTGCAGGAAATCACAATCCAAGTGAAGACCAGATTATCAAATTGGGTAAGGCCTGGGTGGAAGAAAAATACGGGAACCTGTTCCAGATGTATGAGAAAATCACCGATGAGAACCCGTACGAAACTCCAATGAAAATTTATCCGGCAGTTCACTACACAATGGGTGGTGTTTGGGTTGATTATAATCTACAGTCCACTATCCCGGGATGTTTTGTGGCAGGAGAAGCAAACTTCTCTGACCACGGTGCAAACCGTTTGGGAGCTTCGGCATTGATGCAGGGATTGGCAGACGGATACTTTGTAGCTCCGTATACCGTTTCTGATTATTTAGCGGGAGATATCCGTACCGGAAAAATCTCTACGGATTCCCCGGAATTTGAAGAAGCAGAAAATAACGTAAGAGATCTGATTTCCAAATTCCTGAATAACAATGGTTCAAAAACCGTAGATCATTTCCACAAGCGTTTGGGCCACATTATGTGGAACAAAGTAGGAATGGGTCGTAATGCCCAGGGATTGACCGAAGCTATTTCAGAAATTGCAGCTTTGCGCGAGGAATTCTATAAAGAAGTATATGTTCCCGGAGATGCAAACGAATTGAACCCTGAATTGGAGAAAGCACTTCGTGTGGCTGACTTTATGGAATTGGGCCAGTTGATGGCAAGAGATGCTTTGCAGCGTAATGAATCGTGTGGTGGTCACTTCCGCGAAGAATACCAGGATGCAGAAGGTGAAACATTGCGTGACGACGAAAACTTCAACTTCGTTGGAGCCTGGGAATACAAAGGAATGGACATCAACCAGTCTGAGCTGCACAAAGAAGTATTGAATTACGAGTATATTAAGATCGCAGCAAGAAATTATAAATAATCAGGGAATAATGGCAGGCACGTGACGCATCACGTGCCAACATCCCATCCGAAATATAAATACGGAGTTATGGCATCAAAAACAATAAATATAAACCTGAAGATCTGGCGTCAAAAGAACGTTAATTCGAAAGGAAGTATGGAAACATACAAATTGGACAATGTTTCAACGGATAGTTCTTTCCTTGAAATGCTGGATCAATTGAATGAGCAGTTAGTTAACTCTCGTCAGGAACCTATCGCATTCGATCACGATTGTCGTGAGGGGATTTGCGGAATGTGTTCCCTGTATATCAACGGAGAAGCTCACGGACCAGACCGCGCAGTAACAACTTGTCAGCTGCACATGCGTAAATTCAAAGATGGTGAAACTATTTATGTAGAACCATGGAGAGCGAAAGCATTTCCGGTGATCAAGGATTTGGTGGTAGACCGTTCTTCTTTTGACCGCATTCAGCAGGCCGGAGGATTCGTTTCCGTAAACACTTCAGGGCGCACCATGGACGCAAATGCTATTCCAATCGGGAAAGCAGAAGCAGACAAGGCCTTTGAAGCTGCAACCTGCATTGGCTGCGGAGCTTGTGTGGCAAGTTGTGTCAACGCATCTGCTATGTTATTCGTTTCAGCGAAAGTGTCTCAGCTCGCTTTGTTACCGCAAGGACAGGTTGAAGCAAAACAACGTGTTTTAAACATGGTAAAACAAATGGACGAAGAAGGATTCGGAAACTGTACAAACACCGGCGCTTGTGCCGTTGAATGTCCGAAAGAAATTTCCTTAGAGAATATTGCACGCATGAACCGTGAATACTTCAGCGCGATGCTGAGTGCGGAGTAATTTGCTCTTTATAAAGATTCAACTAAAAAGGCCTTCCGATTGGAAGGCCTTTTTTAATTCATAGCATAGGGGCTCAAAATCAATTGTATAATAATCCTATTATTCAAACAAAAATTTTTTGTTTGTTAAATATTAGTTATATTTAGTGCATCTTTAATTTACTTATGTTATGAAAAAACTTTTACTTTCCTTCGGGTTAGTGCTTGTTGGTTCAACTGCTATGTCCCAGGTGATATTCTCAGTTGAAGCTCCGGCACCAATCGCGAATTTTTATGATTTTACTGCAGCCGGAACAGGTTGGGGACTAGCAAGTTTAAATGGTGTATTGGTATTAGACACTGTTAAATTGGCTAATGATGGAACACCAGGGTTGAATGCTCAGGGGAACCCGGCATCTGCAAGTGGTTGTAATGCATTAACACCAGGAAGTTTGGCAGGAAAAGTTGCTATGGTATTCCGTGGTGACGGTACAACCAATCCAAACGCAGGAGCTTGCGAGTTCGGAACTAAGGCATTGAACTGCCAAAACGCAGGAGCTGTTGCTGTAATTATCGTGAACCGTGATGCAACAACAATTGCAATGAGTCCGGGATCCGGAACACCTACTGATGGTTCTCTTGTTACAATTCCGGTAATTATGGTGAACCTGGCTACTGGTCAGGCAATTATGAACCAAATGATGACTGATCCGGTTGTTGTTTTGATCGGTGATAAAACTGGTTACTACAATGACGATATCACTACATTTGACAACAGTTCAGTAAGAGCAAACTTTGGTTCAAAACCACTTGCTTTGGCTCAAAATGCATCTGAATTTTCTTTGAATCCGGGAACCTGGGTTTACAACTACGGTCAAGACGATCAAATGGGAGTTACATTGAATACGGTTATCACAAGAAACGGAACTTCAATCTACAACCAAACATCTTCACCGGTTACTCTTAATTCCGGAGACTCTGCATTTATAATAACTCCTGTGTTCTCTGCGGCTTCTTACACTGCAGGCTTGTATGAGATTACATATACCGTTGCTATGACCAATGCAGATGAATTTGAAGGTGATAATGTATCTAAAAGTAACTTTTCTTTAACAGATGATCTATGGTCGTTAGCTGGCCTGAATACTACTTCCGACAGTGTTAAAGCTGACGGTTTCTACCGTGCTGCAACACTTCCTACAACAACTTTTGAATCTTGTATTGTGTTGAAAGATGCAAATGCAGGAAGACTTAAAATGGACGGTGTAATGTATGGTGGTATGACTGTAGGTGCTGCGGATACAACTGTAACATTGGATGGAGTTGAAGTAACCTGGACTTTGTACGCATGGAACGATGCAGATCAAACAATTTCAGCTGGAACATTCGATTTATTACCCACTGTTGCTGAAGGATCTTACGTTTACCCGGACCCTGCAGATCCAGAATTGGAACAGAATGTTTTCATGCCGATTAACAATGCACCTTACTACCAGTTGGTAAATAACCAGACATACTTATTGTGTATCAATAACTACATTCCGAAAGTTTACATGGGATATAGTACAAGTGATCATTATGATTACGCAATAGCTGATCCAATTAATGGTGACGATTTAGTTCGTTTCCCTATTCGTTCTGATGTTGGTACATGGACTCCTGCAGGTTTCTCAGGTCTTCCGGTTCCTTCTATTGCAATGAGAACAGGTACGAACTTAGGTGTTGCTGAAACTCAAACTGTTGAAGCTTCTGCTTTCCCAATCCCTGCAAAAGAAGTAATCACTGTAAAAGTGAACGCTGCTGGTGATGCTACTTTGAAAATTGTAGACATGGCAGGTCGTGAAGTTTCTACTCAACAAGTGAAAATTGAGAATGGTCAATTCAACACTTCAGTTGCAGGAATGAACTCAGGTACTTATGTATTTGCATTAGATTATTCAAATGGTACTACAAGCCGCTTCAACGTGGTTGTATCTAAGTAATCAGATATAAAAACATGAAAGCCCGGTTGTCGATGACAACCGGGCTTTTTAATTATAAAAGAAATCCTCGCAGGTACGCGACGCATCGGGAATTAATCACAATGCACACCCAAACTTATTTCCACCACAAATGCGCAAATTAATGGCTCGGCTAATGCTTACGCTGTAGCTTCAGCATAGGCGCACCGCACTCGCTTTGAACCGTGTAAGAATATAATTTATCAGGTTTTGCTGATTAAAGAGGCGATCAGCCGCGGCTGACACCTCAAACATTCACGCATTTGTGGTAAAGTATATACAATTGTATTTTAAAATTGCTTGGGTGCGAATAATACATATATCCCAATGCATCGAGTACCTACCTGTTTCAAATGATTATAATATTGGGAGAGTAACCAATACCGTTGTTCCTGCGGAGGAAGTCTCTTCGATTTCAATCGACCCGTGATGCGTTTCCACGATTTGTTTGACCATAGCCAAGCCCAATCCTGTTCCGGTAGACTTGGTGGTGAAATAGGGTTCGAAGATCGTGTGGATCTGATCTTCCGGGATACCCGTACCATTATCGGTAACGCGTACTTTAGCCCATTCATTTGTAGTTTCTACGGAAATCACAATTTGTGCTGTAGTATTCATTGAAACTGCCTGAATTCCATTCGAAACGAGGTTATTCAATACACGTAGCAGCATTTCTTTATCTCCCGGAATCAAAATAGCGGGTTCTGGCCCTTCTAATTCCAATTGCACTCTCACGTTTCCGTCACCGTCAAATAATGCCACAACGGCCTTTATCAAGTTGATCAGATCAATTTCTGCAATGACCGGCTGCGGAAGTTTAGCGAAATTGGAGAACTCATTGGCAATGTGTGTCAGTGCATCAATTTGTTCAATCAGGGAATTCGTTACACGTTCAATGCGTTCTGCAGATTTCGGATCATTGGGATCAAAAACGCGCTGCAAATGCTGAACACTCAATTTCATAGGCGTTAGCGGATTCTTAATTTCATGTGCCACCTGCTTCGCCATTTCCCTCCAGGCACTTTCACGTTCAGATTGTGCCAGTTTTGCAGCAGCTTCTGCCAATTCATTCAACTTATGATTGTACTCGGCAACCAGCGAGCCAATTTCATCCTGCGCTTTGTAATTGATCTGCAAGCTATTCTTGCCCAATTCAAACTGGGAAAAACTTTTTCGCAATAACATCAATGGTCCGGTTAACCACGATGAAACCAACAAGGCAACCAGGATCGACAAAACCAATAAGAGCATAAAGACATTCAGGATTGCTACGAAGAATTGGCGCAGCTGCTCTTCAAATACATTGCGCTGATCAAAATGGAGGATGTTCAAATATCCCAGCAATTCGTTTTCGTGATTGAACACCGGCACATAACCCGACAAATAAACCAATGACCCGATATTCTCTTCGTGAATAAACTCGGAACGCATGCTGAACTGCAATTCATACAATGCTTTCGGGTTCATTTGTTCACTGAGCAAACCCATGTTGTAAATCTTCGTTCGGGAAGTTCCCGCAAGAATTCCATCCGACTGGTACAAATTAATATCAGCCAGGAAAACCTTCGACCATCTTCGCAACTGATAATCGAGTTCTTCCTGGTTCTTATCGCTAAACTTTTCGGAGATAAAGCGCTGCCTGGAATTAATTTCGTTAATCACCGATTTTACCTTTTCACGGATTTGGTCAGTAGAATAGCTTCTGTACTGGCCGCTTAACATGGTGGTACTTGCAATACTGAATCCACCCAGTGAGATCACAATCAACCCGATCAGGACCAATTGTATTTTGGTAATCATGGAAATACCATTGGAAACTTTTACCTGGTTGAGCTGCTTCAGTAATAAAACGATTGTCAGCATAGCCCCAAAACAAACCAGCAAAATGGAAGTAGTTGTTAAATAAGAGAGCCAGGACGGAATGGTTTTACTCAGAATAATCGCATCTGTCTTCGATTTCTTAAAAATCAAATGCTCAAACCCATCCTTTTCATACCATTGATGGCCTTCCTCATCTTCGTCTCCAAACATCCTGAGATCCGTGGGATAACTGTAGGCACCATAATTCAACACCAGCTGACTATTGAAATATTTTGCAATGGAATACCGTTCAAGCGATTCAAAAACTGCCGTTTGCTTGGAAATCAGCAATCTGGGGAAACCAATTTTTTCGGGAATTCGTTTCGACTTCATGGTTCCGTAAAAATCTACCTTTACCCCATTTCGTTCTAAGGGAATATAAAACACGTAATTGAACTGGCTGGTATAATCCTTCACGTAATACAAACTGGAATCAATTTCCGAGCGAATCCCATGTCTTTCGATCAACTCATCCAATTGTTTCTTGTACATTCCATTCAGCCGAAGGTCCAAACTGTCTGCCAGGTAATAATAGAAATCAACATCGTAACGATCCCAATAACCTTTAAAAACCTGGTATTCCATGGCTTCCTTCAATTCAGAGAAACTCGGTTTTGTTTCGTGATTGAACAAGCGTTTCAAAAAGGGTTCCGAAACCAACTTCTGTTTCGCATTTGTAAAATCCACTTCGGCATTAATATCCCGGTCATCCGCTAATTGATTGGCAAAAAGCAGTCGTTCTTCCCGTTCCTTCTTTTTGGCCTCCATTTCAAGGTTCATCGTAATTCCAAAGGAAACAAGGAAAGTGGCCAATAAATAAAAGGTAAAATTCCAGCCTTTACGAAATCCGGTTATCAGTGAAACAATACATAGCGCAAACATCCAGATGATCCAGAAACCGTGTAAGCGGAAAATCCATTCATTCGCAATAATGACCGAAGAAAATAAAGCTAAAAGGACGATAACAATCTCCGTTCCGGTTGGATTCAACGATTTCCATCTTTCAATAGCTGTTTGGTAAAAGCGAATGAGAAACAAGGAGCTCAATCCGATCATAAAAATGAACACGATCGAAAAGATACTCAGCTTCAGAATATCACTTAAATGAATGGGAATGGTAGAATTGACGATGATCAGTTTGATGAGCTGTGGGAAGACCATCATAAAAACCGGGATCAGCACCAATAAAAAGTAAACAAGGTATTTGCTGCGGATACTTAAGATCCCTTTTCCAAGGGCCGGGAAAATCATAATCAGTGAGACAAACCAAACGAGCACTTCACCAAAATTCGGAAGCCAGTTATTCAGTGCCATTAAACCCGGATCGAACAAGGGCGTGTCACTCATCCACTCAAACCAGTTGAAGCGCAATGCCAGGTAACGCACTAACAGAACTCCGCAGACAAAGATAAATCGGACGGTGTTTGTGGTTAAAAGTGTGTTGATCTTCCGGGAAAGTAAAAATAAGATAAGCAGCACATCGGCAAAAATGATAAGTAGCAAATGATTGTTATCCGGGCGCTGATCTGCCTGGTCAATTCCAAAAACGCCTTCACCATGCGTATCAAAAATGGTTCGATTCTTTTCTTTTACCAGGGAAACAGTTCCATGAATGGCCGGAAAAGGTTTGAAGAAATAATCTTTCAGCTGGTCGTTTGTAATGGGAAAAACGCGCTTGATACCGAAGGTAACCACATAGATTTCTGAGCCCCGCTTTTGCAATTGGCTGTAATACCAACCATTTTGTAACTGAATAACTCCGTTTGTGGGGAAATGCAAATCGGCAAAGCGGTTTGCCGGGCATTTATTCGTATTCCAGAAAACCAGTGAATCTCCCCGGTAAATATGGACAAAAAAAGTATTCTCCAGGTAATTGTACTTTTTGGAAAATTCCCCCTTGCTGAGGTTCTTCCAATCTCCCGGAATTCGCTGTAATTCTTTTTTGGCTTTGGTAGTTTGAGAAAGAAAAACCTGCTGAAACTCCCGGATGTCTCCTAAACCGGATCTTTTTAGGTTGAATAACAATCCGGCTAATAGTAAAAAGCATGCACTCAGAATTAATGCATATCCTCTTTTTGTAAAAAACCGAATTATTCCTTTAAACATAACAATTTGGGAGTCAGCATTTGAATGAGCCTTTCAAACTCCAAATCTGCCTGCTGGTCATTTTCGAAAACAAAATCAGCCAAATGCATATAGGGTTGAAGGTACTGCTCATAACAAGGAACCACATGGTTTTTCCATTGATACATGATGGCTTCACGTGAATATCCTCGTGTTTCCTGATCGCGATACAGTCTTCTGTCCAACTGCACATCCGGGTCAACATCCATAAAAATGGAGAAATCCAATAATCGATTCACTTCCGAATACTGAAACAAAAAGAGGCCTTCAACAATAATGATTGGAGACGGATCTAAAGTGATCAATACATTTTTATTCGGTGGTGCATTGAAATGATATTCTTTCACTTCGATGGATTTTCCTTCTTTGAGGTTTCTCAGATCCGCAACCAAACGCTCTTCATCCAAGGCAGTTGGCAAATCGAAATTCACCTCACCATTTTCGTCCAGAAATTGCTGGTCG
Source organism: uncultured Fluviicola sp. (assembly GCA_965650365.1). Lineage (GTDB taxonomy): Bacteria > Bacteroidota > Bacteroidia > Flavobacteriales_D > Crocinitomicaceae > Fluviicola. The sequence continues at coordinate 29,265 of CBFGOJ010000035.1, forward strand.
ATAGGCAGATAATAATTATCCATGGAAAAAACAGTCGGGTGAAGTTCACCATAAAATGCCGCTAAACGTTTTAAAAGAGTTGTTTTACCGGACCCACTGCCACCACAAATTCCAATGATCATTTCTGTTTATATTCGAAGGTTAAACTGCTTTTTGCCGGAAATTGTTTTGTGTCAAAGACCAGCCATTTTGTATTTAATTCAACTACAAATTTACTTGGAAATTCCGCAGTAAGCAAACGACTTGGGTTAGAAGTTGCCTGATCAATCGCTCCGGACACAATTCCGACAGGTGAAGTAAAGCTGTGAAAATGTCCTTCCGACTTTGCAGAATTGACATACCAGCCAATTCCTTCATCCATTCTGAAACAGCCAACTTCCACCTCTTTTTTAACACTATAATTGGCGCATGGAGATTCACAGACCTTTTTCCATTCCTTTCCATTCAGTTTGTAACTGACCAGATTTGCAGCAGTTCCGTTCAATTCAATTCCTCCAACGAAGTATTCTCCGTTTGCAACTACCAATGTTCCTTTCTCATTCGGTTCGCTTCGTTTTAGCAAAGCACTTCCTCTTCTTCCGAATCCAACACGCGCATGTGCGGTAAAATTGGTTCCCTTTTGCTCCAATACCGTTTCTGCAACCAATACTCCTTTCGGATTGTATTCTTTCACTCTCCACCCTGCTTCTTTACCGGCGTGCAAACGAGCTGCAAACAAAATATTTTCACCTTTCTCTCCGGCAACATACCAGGAAATCTGATCCTCGATCTTAGAAGAACTGATTACATTCTCTGACACAACAAAAGCATACATATTGAAATTATGATGCGTCATTGAAACCGCAATGGTGGTCAGCTTCTCCTTGTCGCGGTGTTTAAAGATCCACAAAAGCGCTTTTTCAGTGGTAATAATGTCCGTTAAGTACAAATCAGAAGGGCTGAAACTCCCAAGGCGTTTTAACGGCGCAAGAAAACTCATACTCATTACTTTGATGTTTCCCGCAGCACTCAACTGGTGGATAAAAACCTTGTTGTCTTTCAACTCCAGGTTTTCAAGAAAGTAAGCATATTTTCCTCCATCTTCCGAAATGAAAAATGTTTCCTTGGCCATCGGATTATAAACCTGCTGCCAGGTACTCTTCCCTTCATCCGAAACCATTGAAATATCAACCTGTTTCTGGGTCAAGGTCAAATCACGGCTCAATGCCAAAGCACCGATGCCTTTCCACTCAATGATGTCATAATAAGGTTGTTTCAAAGGTGGAATTTCAAAATTCTGGGCCTGAATAGGAATACTAATCAGCGCAAAAAGAATGACTAAAGATTTTTTCATATTGGGAATAAAGCGTAAATTGCCAGATAAATGTAAAATATTTCAACCGAATATGTTATTCTCCCGCACAATTAAAAATACCATCACCGGAATTTTCCTTTTGGTATCAGCAGTTTCCTTTGCCCAAAATGAAGAAGTAAAAACGCTTCCTATAGGCCAGGTTGTGCCCATGCTGGATTACAAAATGGAAAACCTGGACGGCAAGATGCATCAGCTTGGCTCACTAAGCGGAGAAAAGGGACTGTTGGTAGTTTTCTCCTGCAATACCTGCCCTTTTGTTGTTGGAAGTGACAATTTTGAAGGTTGGGAAAAGCAATACAACGACCTGAAGAAATTTGCTGCCGATCACGGTTATAAAATGGTTTTGATCAATTCCAATGAAGCAAAAAGAGGCGACGATGATTCTCCGGAAGCTATGAAAAAAAGAGCGGAGGAAAAAGCATACACCATGCCTTATCTCATTGATAAAAACTCTCAACTGGCAGATGCATTCGGTGCCAGAACAACTCCACATGTTTACCTCTTGAATCATAAAATGGAACTCATCTATACCGGAGCTATCGATAATAAAGTGGATGGAAAACGCAGTTCGGATGAGAATTACCTGAAAAACGCCATTGAAACTGCTTCTTCAGGAAAACAAATAGAACTTACTACTACACCTCCACGAGGCTGCAGTATCAAACGCGTTAAAAAGTAAACTCTTTAACTCTCCAAATAAAACAAACATGAACAAAAAACTACTAACATGTGCCTTACTAACCCTCTCCTTATCGTTAGTTGCACAACAGGGTGATGGCGGTCTTCCCAAAAGTGGAAAAGCTTCACAATCCTTAAAACAAATCAATAAAAAGTTCTTTTCCGAACCGGATATTGCTGCTCTAAAAGCAGAAGATGAAGTAACTGACAAAGCAGGAAATGCTCCCTGGAGATTTGGTTTCAACAACTCCACTTCTCTGAACATGAATAATTCCGGCACCTGGAATACTCTTCCAAACGGTGATCGAATCTGGCAATTGGCAATCACTTGTCAAAATGCATTGACGGTGAATTTAACTTTAGACAATGTGACCCTTCCGGAAGGAAACGAACTGTATGTTTACAATACGGATAAGTCTTTTATTCTTGGAAAATTTACTGCTTACCATTTGTATGAAGGAACTTTGGGAACTGAATTGGTCCCGGGAAGTACAGCTATTGTAGAATATTACATTCCTGCAAAAAACGCTTCTCAAACAGCTTCTTTGAACATAAATACTGTTACACACGGTTACCGCACAGCTGGTGAATTCGAAGCAAAAGCATTTGGTACAGCAGGAAACTGTAACATGAACGTAAACTGTACCGATGGTGCACCATGGGTTGACCAACGCAACGGAGCAGTGATGCTCGTTTCCGGAAGCAACGGATTTTGTTCGGCATCATTGATCAACAACACCCTGAATGATGGTAAACCTTACGTATTAACAGCAAATCACTGCTACAGCACACCAACAAGCTGGATTTTCCGTTTCAACTGGCAGGCTGCATCTTGCACAAGCCCTGGAAGTTCTCCTTCATTCGTATCCTTATCGGGAGCCATATTAAGAGCAAGAAGAACTCCTTCTGATTTTTGTTTAGTGGAAATCACAGGCGGTTTGGTAAGCGGAACTGTTCCTGCATCTTACAACGCATTCTTCTCAGGATGGGATAATACGGGTGCTATTCCAACTTCTGCAGTATCGATTCACCACCCGGACGGAGATATCAAGAAGATTTCTTTTGATGATAATCCATTAGTTATTTCCCAGGGAATGGGTTCCAGCGAAGCAAATTCTACCTGGACATTGCACTGGGACAGAAATACCACAACAGAAGGCGGATCTTCCGGATCTCCTTTGTTTGACCAAAATCACCGGATTATCGGTCAGCTTTGGGGCGGTGGTGCTTCCTGTTCAAACCTGAATGCTGCAGATTACTATGGTCGTCTGGCAAACTCCTGGAATCCTTCCGGAAGTAACAGTACCAATCATTTGAAAACCTGGTTGGATCCAAACAACACGGGGGCAACAATTGTAGATGGTTTTAACCCTTCCGGGCCAACACATGCATTGGATGCAGCAATGTCCAATCCGCAGGGAGTTAGCGGAACGATTTGTTCCGGGACAATCACACCACAGGTAACCATTGTTAACTCTGGAACTTCCGTTTTAACATCCGCAACGATCAATTATGGGTATGACGGTTCTACTTCTTCTGTTTATAACTGGACAGGATCTTTGAATCAATATCAATCCAGTGTTGTTACCCTTCCAACAGCTACTTTGGGCGGTGGTAACCACTCATTTAAAGCAATTGTTTCCAATCCGAATGCTGCGGCAGATGAAAACGATTTGAACGATACGATCACTTCCTCTTTTATAACTGTAACAAACGGAAACATTGTAACACTTGATTTGGCATTGGACTGTTATGGCGATGAAATTTCCTGGGTCCTTCAAAATAATGCGGGAACAACAACCTTTTATGAAGGTGGTCCATACAACCAAACTTCAGGGGGATCAACTGCTGCTGCTACATTTTGTTTGAGCGATGGTTGTTACAAATTTACAATCTCGGATGATTTCGGTGATGGAATGGTTTCAAGCGGATGTCCGAACGGTCATTACACGATCGAGGATCAAAGCAACGTGGTACTGGCTGAATTGACTGCTGCAAACGCAAATTTCGGGAATGACCATACAGATAATTTCTGTGTGAATGCAACCAACGGTTTGAAAGAATTCGAGGCTTCCTGGAAACTTTATCCAAATCCAACGAGCGACAAACTGACTATTGAAATCCCTTCAGAAGGAACGAAAACAATTGCCATTACAAATGCAACAGGTCAGATTATTCAGACTCTTGAATCTGATGAGAAAATCATTAAGATTCCTGCAGACGCATTAGCCAAAGGAATGTACTTCATCCGATTAACAAGCACTGAGGGAACTTCTCAAAAGAGTTTCATCGTAAGGTAAAAATTGAGAAATTACCCATTCAAACCCTGTCCGTCAACTGATGGATGGGGTTTTTTGTTTTAATTCGTCCATTTTTTAGGGTGATCAAAATTTCCCCCTTTGGAGGGGGACTAAGGGGGAGGAAATTTTCTTACCTTCGAATCAAAATTCTTCCATGGCAAAAGTTAAAACAGCATTTTTCTGTCAGAATTGCGGGCACGAAACACCGAAATGGCTGGGCAAATGTCCATCTTGCGGTGAGTGGAATACCTTTGTGGAAGAATTGGTAGAAAAACAACTGCCACAGGTCATTGCCTTTTCTACTTCATCCGGAAGAACTGCCAAAGCACAGCCGCTTCAGGAAATTATTTCAAACGGGCAGCGAAGAATTTTACTTCCGGACAGCGAGATCAACCGTGTTTTGGGAGACGGATTAGTTCCGGGATCATTGATCCTTTTCGGCGGAGAGCCGGGAATTGGAAAATCCACGCTCCTTCTTCAACTGGCCGTTCAAACATCTTTGCGGGTTCTTTATGTTTCGGGAGAAGAAAGTGAACAGCAGATCAAAATGCGCGCAGAACGTATCGGTGAAAAAAATGATTCCTGTTATATTCTGACTGAAACAAATATTCAAAACATCTTCAAACAAGCGGAGGAAATGAGCCCCGAGCTTTTGATCGTAGATTCGATCCAAACCCTTTTCAGTTCACAAATTGAAAGTGCACCGGGAAGTATTTCGCAAATTCGTGAATGCACCGCACAACTTTTGCGCTATGCAAAAATGACGGAAGTTCCTGTCTTTTTAATTGGTCATATCACCAAAGAAGGATCACTTGCAGGACCAAAAGTACTGGAACACATGGTGGATGCCGTACTTCAATTTGAAGGCGATCAACACCATGTTTATCGGTTACTCCGCGGTATTAAAAACCGATTTGGAAGCACAAACGAATTGGGAATTTATGAAATGAACGGTTCGGGACTGAGAACAGTCGAGAACCCGTCTGAAATCCTGATTTCCTCCGGCGACAACAAACTAAGCGGTGTTTCAATTGCTGCAACTCTTGAAGGATTAAGACCTTTATTGATCGAAGTACAGGCATTGGTGAGCACAGCAGCCTATGGAACTCCACAGCGATCCTCCACCGGTTTTGATTTACGCAGACTCAATATGCTCCTTGCAGTAATGGAAAAACGCTGCGGTTTCAAACTGGGCGCAAAAGATGTATTCCTCAACATTGCAGGAGGAATTCGGGTGGACGATCCGGCTATCGACCTGGCTGTTGTAGCTGCGGTATTATCCAGTAATGCAGACATTGCAATTGACCGGTCAATCTGCTGCTCGGCAGAAGTTGGCCTTTCGGGTGAGATTCGGCCTGTAAACCGCATTGATCAGCGGATCCGTGAAGCAGAAAAATTGGGATTTGAGAAAATCATCATTTCAAAACACAATAAGGGAATTGAGCAGTCCAACTTCAAGATTGAACTGATCCCGTGCTCCAGAATTGACGAAGTTTTGAAGGCCTTATTCGCATAAGACAACCCATAGTTTGTAAGCTACACACTCTAACTTGGAAATTATGTATTCCAATGAGCTCGTTTGCTTTAGTTTAGTTAATTTTGGCTTTCTAAATTAAAACGCTACATAAATGAGAGTATTAGCTACCACTGCCATGATACTTCTGTGTTCTGTATCTTTCGCAGTAAACACCCCACCAACTTTAAATTTGTCTCAAACAGTTGCAAACACAAATCTTTGTTCAGATTATGATGATGAAGTCACTGTCTTTGCTCCCCTGGAAATTACAGATGTGGATGGTGATATGATTGAAATTGTCAGTTTTTCTTCTTCCGATCAGGCAGTTTTCCCAAACAATACGTTTTATGCCGGAAATCTTTCTGTTGCAGGATTACTGAATACCCCCATCTTTGCCGCTGAAACAACTATAGCAGGAACCTGTATTATTACCCTGGAGGTAACAGATGGAATAGATACGGTATTTATTACTCTTCCAATGGTTACAGTCGTTGAAACCCCAACGATTACAATGGCAAGTTATGCTCAGATCTGTTCCAGCGAAGGAACGGTTGACATGAATCAATTTGTTTCTCCCGCAGGCGGAGTTTTTGACTATGATGGCACTGTTTACCCCAATTCAACATTCAATGTGATTGAACAAGGTTATTCGTCCAATGATCAAATCGGAATCAACTACTCTGTTTCAAACGGTGTTTGCGTGGCATACGATTATTTATATTTAAATATTTTCATTTCTCCTACGGTCAATGTTGCTACTACTCCAACTTCCTGCGGAGCTGCAACAGGTACAGCAGTCGCAAATGCAACAGGCGGAGCTCCGGTTTTAAGCCAAAGCTGGTCTAACGGTATTACCGGGACAGCAAACGTTTCAAACTTAGCTGCCGGACAATACATGTACTATTTCGTAGATACGAACCATTGTGCTACTACAGCCGCATTTTCTATAGATCCTTTAGGTGTTTCGATAAATGAAACCGTTACCAGTGTAGTTTGTTTCAGCCAGGCAAATGGCGGAATTTCAATTTCTCAAACCGGTTTAACGGCTCCGGTAACTTATGTCTGGACTTCCGGTCACACAGGAACAAGTATTTCAGGTTTATTGGCGGGAACTTATACGGTTTATGCTACGGACGCGAATAATTGTATGATCTCCAAAGCAATTACGGTTACACAACCTGAAAAATTAACCTTTCAGGCCGATTATAACGTACAGCCAAGCTGTGGTGGATCCGACGGGGAAATCGAAGTATATGGAATCACGGGAGGTATTGCTCCCTATACAACAACCTGGTCAAACGGTACAATCGGAGACGTGAATTCAAACCTGCCGTTTGGGATTTATTCAGCTACTGTGAAAGATGCGAACAACTGTATGGCAGTGAAACCGGTTTACCTGAGTGAGAATAACTCAGCTGATATTTCCGGACAGGTAATTCCTGCTGCTTGTGGAGCATCTGACGGAAAGATCCTAACAAATGTTTATGTTTTTTCAGGAGATCCGATCCAGTCTATTATCTGGTCGAACGGTGCAACTACTCAGGATTTGTTAAACGTTCCTGCTTCAAACTATGTATGTACGCTGACTGTTGCTAACACAGGATGTAAAGCGATCAAGGGATGGAACATGCCGGTAGTAAAACCAATGAGACAAGATCTTTGTATCATTACCGTAGACAGCGTTACAACTACAAACTTGTTAGTTTGGGAAAAGGTTCAAACTATTGGAATTGATTACTACAATATCTACCGCGAAACTTCTACACAAGGTGAATACGTTTTAATTGATACGGTTGAATTCGATAACATTTCTCTTTTCAATGATGTCATTGCTTCGCCGTCTGAGCGTTCATGGAGTTATAAAATTGGTGCAGTAAACGTTTGTGGAACAGAAGGACCGCTTAGTATTGCTCACAGAACAATTCACATGGATATTTTGGATTGGGCAACTGATTCTGTAAAAGTCAACTGGAATGCTTATGAAGGCACAACTGCATTTACAAATTACATCGTTTGGAGATTTTCAACTGCTGACGGTTGGGTAGAAGCCGGAATTGTATCCAACTCTACATTGACTTTCACAGATACTGTAGATTATTCAACTCCGGGATTGGATTACATGATTGAGTTTGAATTAACAACACCTTGTTCTGCTGAAAAAGCACAGGATTTCAACACTGTAAGATCTAATCGGGAAAGAGGCCAGTTTTCTCCCGGAGAAGGAGTTGGAGATGCTTCATCCAACGGTATTGATGAGAATTACCTGAACAACATCGGAATGTATCCGAATCCAACTTCAGATAAATTGACATTCGTGCAGGACGGAAGTGAGAAAGTGACTTTCAACATTCTTTCTTTATCTGGTCAATTGATGCAGACAAGCCAAAGCAGCGAGGCGAATACCGTTCTTGACTTAGGTTCCTTGAATGCCGGTGTTTATTTGGTTGAAATGACATTAAACGATACGAAAATCATTAAACGGGTAGTTAAACTTTAAACTGCTTCAATAAACGAATTAAAAAATCATTGTTCCAACCCGGTGCAATGATTTTTTTTCGGTACTATTTAATTCTACAATTATGAGAAAATTAGTGTTCTTATGTGTTATGCTGTTAAGCCTTTCAAAGGTACAGGCACAAGCATACGATTGGTCTTCCGATATGCCCGACGATCCCTATTTGTCAAGCGGACAGGTTAAATCAATCATGTATCAAAATAAACTGTACCATTTCAGTGACTCCATTGGAAACTACATACGTGTTACCATGTATAACCCGGAAGTGGGTTCCTGGAAATGGCTCGATGCGGAAGACACTTACATCTCGGGAATGACCCGAATTGAAGGGGAAGTAATCGGTAACAAAGCTTACTTCGTAACCGGTGGTTTTGGTGGTTTGTATGCACACATGTTTGACTTCAACACCAATACCATCATCGGATATAACTCCTTGATTGCAACAGGTGGTTTAGGTTCATGGGAGTTTAAAGCAATTCCGGGAACAAACAAACTGGTTGTGATGTATACTGAGAACGCGACTCCGTTTATATGCACATTCAACACCGGCAGCAATACCTGGGATAGTCCCTTCAGCACAGTTGGGGGAAATAACACCCATTTTCAGATCTACCTTTCCAGCTCCAGTATTTATTATGGATACTCAGGCGCTGGTTCCAACAGGATATTCGTTGCCGATATAAACGACCCATTAATGGCATCTCCTTATAATTCAAGTGGAGCAAATGATGCCTTTCTGAAAACGAACCTGGGGACCGATTTTACATCCGGGAGTTTTTTCATGGCTGGAAACGGCCAGAATCCGCCAAACATTTTCATGAGAAGTTATGCAAACGAGACTACTTATGAAAAGACACTTCCCGGAACAGGTGACCTTCAATTGAACACCGCTACAGATCCTGCCCTTAGTTTCAATATCGACACGGCAAGATATGCTACAACACAAAATGCCAGTTATTCCTTTCTGCTTTCGAATTTTAGTCCGGCAGGTGATGGTAATTTTGGAAACACCTATGTTTTCAGAAAGGACTGGGGAACCGGTGATTGGGATACACTGGGGATTCAGGTTCCACTTACAGCAGGTTTAAATAACCTGTTTATGCTTTCATTGGCTCCAAATGCCGAGCATTTAGCTATCAATTATCAAAACGACGGCTACTATTACTCGAAGGTTTACAATACCAAACCGGAAATCAATCCGTCTTCGATTGTCCCAACCGGTGGAACTTGTTCCAATCATCAAAACCTCATCTATCACGCCTTGGAATTCTACGATGACAACAAGGACGGACCTTTAAGAATGTTTTTCATGACAGACCTAAGTGGTGTAGTTTCAGGTTTATCTGCAGAATTGATCTATTTCGATAATACGGTTTCTCCGGCTGTTACAAAATATGCGATCTATGGTTTTATCGGTACAGGAGGAAACTCGAATATCCAGTTAATTGTGACAGATGGTTACAGTAATACCACCGTTAATTTACCTTCAAACACGGTTGGAGTTACGGCAGCACCGGTAGTAACTTTCTCTTCGAATCCCTTGTATTTATGCAGCAATGACAATCTGATCGACCTGACAAACTATGTCAATTACTACGACCATGGAACATTCAGTCTCAACGGAAATCCGGTTGAAGGAACAACCATAGACGGAACCGTTCTTTCACAGACCTTTACCGGTGGAACCATCATCCTGAACGATGAAATTGACGGCTGTATGGTAATCGGATCTTCAACATTAATATTCCCAGCGCTTGGAAGTGCTTCTGTAGTTTCTAATCCAAGTGCGTGCGGGTCTGCAACAGGAACTGCTACGGTAACATTTACGCCCGGAGCTTCTGCCAACTACATTTTGGAATGGTCAACAGGTCAAACCTCTAATACTATTACCGGTTTGGCACCAGGACCTTACTATTACAGCACAACAGATGATTACAACTGTCACCTTACCGGAGTTACTTCCGTTGGCGCAACAAATGTGACCCTTACGCCTACCATTACCAACGTTACCTGTAATGGTGCAAATGACGGATCTATCAGTATCAATATCTCAAACCCGAATTCATATGAGTTCTTATGGTCGAATGGTTATGGAACACAAACTATTTCCAACCTGGCTCCGGGATCTTATTCCGTAAATGTTTGGGACGTCAACGGATGCCAGGTTTCAGGTTCTTACACCATTACGCAACCTGCTCCTATTACTGCTAATTTCTTTCCTACCGAGCCTTCTTGCGGTGCAGCTGACGGAAGTATTACAGCCGTTGTTAACGCACCGGGCACTCCAACTTTTGAGTGGATTGGTACAGGTCAGACAGGTTTGAACCTAACCGGAGTAGGATATGGATTGTATACTTTGGAAGTTACTGACGGAACCGGATGTATCAAAGAATTCACACATCAATTGGACGATGAGTTCGCTTCAGATATCAACACCAGCATTTTGAACACACAATGTAATCAAAGCAATGGTGGAGTTACCGTAAACTTCTCTGTAGATCCGAATGGTGGAAATCTTCCATACTCCTGGTCCTGGTCAAATGGAGCTATTACCCAAAGTAATTTCAATTTGGCCGAAGGTTCTTACACGATCACTGCAGTAAGTGGAACGGTTCTTCAGCCATGTTATTCTTCAAAAACTGTTTTTGTTGGAACAAGAGCACCACTTGCTCAGCCTATTTGTTTGGTAACTGTTGATACAGCTACCACAACCAACTTAGTTGTTTGGCAAAGAACAGAAACTTCGGGAATTGATCATTACAACATCTACCGCGAGTCAGATTTGGCAGGAAACTACCAGTTAATTGATACGGTAAAAGCGTCCAGTTTGTCTTACTTCAATGATGTAGTTGCTTCACCGATGAATCGTTCCTGGCGTTATAAGATCTCTGCTGTAAATGCATGTGGTGCGGAAAGCCCTATTTCTACGGAACACAAAACCCTGCATTTGAATACCATCCTGAATACCGGGAACGGATCTTTTGATATCCTCTGGGATGATTACGAAGGTTCAGGAAACGTAGCCGGTTATGTGGTTTGGAGAAAAACAGACCTGGAAGCCTGGATGCCGGTAAGTGGAATCATTGCATTGGGAACTTCTTTCTACAACGATACCCCTACTGCAGGATCAACCGGTGTGGATTATTACATCGAAATGCTTACAAACTCCCCATGCACAGCTACTAAAGCACAGGATTTCAATACTACCCGTTCAAACCGTGAGCGCGGTCAGTTTGCAGTGGGAGAAGGAGTTGACGGAGCAGAATCAAACAGTATTTCTGAAAATTACCTGAATGAGGTCCAAATGTACCCGAACCCAACGCAGGGCGATGTAACATTTGTTCAGGACGGAAATGAAACTTTGACTTATCGTGTTACTTCGCTTTCAGGAAAAGTGGTGAGCACGACAACCAGTTCAGATTCTAAAATTTCGATTCAATTGAATGATATTCAATCCGGTATTTACCTGGTTGAGATCAGTTCTTCCACTTCGAAGATCACTAAGAGAATCAGCAAGTTCTAAACTATATGGTTTTAGTAAACCCGGGAGTCCGCCATGGCGGGCTCTTTTTTTTACCAATTATTTGTAGAAAGACCGAAAACACACAAAGAGAACTACAACATACGAGTCTCTTAAGAGGCCCCAATTATATTTGGTTACCTTTGCTGATTGTGAATTGCTAATATTAAAGTACTTATGAAAAAACTACTTACGCTATTTGTTGTTTTTGTTTCAACCTTTTCCTTTTCGCAGGGTTGGAATTTTATCGGAAGTTCAACCGGAATTGCAAATGCGATCGAAGTTGATATCGAAACTACGCCCGGCGGAAATTTATACGCTGCTGCTCTTGGAAGCGGCGGAGTAGTTACCGTTTACAAATGGAGCCCGGTTACCAGCTCGTGGGTATCCATGTCAGGGGCTACCGTTCCTGGAACAACATCCGGTCTTGACTTATTGGTTATTGGGGAAGACACACCTGTTTTTGCATTGAAGTCAAACCAGGGAGCCTTGCCAAGCCAGTTCCTGTATATTTACAAATGGAGCACTATTGCCAGCTCGTGGGTTTACCAAAGCTTTTTCGGTGGTTATAATACTGTAAATTACAATCACCAATATTCCCTAAAAGTAAATTCATTCAACCAATTGATTTTATCATTCTACAACGAGAATGAGCAGGCAACCGGTTATTCTCCGGATGATGCACTTCTAACAGTGAATTTATCAACACACACTGTTTTGGGAGGAGCATCCCCAAACCTGGAGCAAACGGATTTTGCAGGATCTATTGCTTCTCACTTAGACGGAAATACGGCCTATGTCATCCATGAAGAAGCCGACATGTCGAACTACATTCCTTTCGATGTTTCTGTGAACGGTGGGGCTTATAGCAATAATACGCTCGACAATATGGACGGAGCTTCCAAAATGCTAATCGATAAAAACAATGGTGCTACAGCTGTCAGTTCCGTTTGGTCTGTTCCTTATTCTACTTTCCCTTTGAAATACCGTTCGTGGAATGGTACAACTTTCGGAACACAGGTGAATGTGAGCACCGGATCAAATGTGGTCGATTTTGATTTTGACACATACAACAACGATTCTTATGTATTTTACAAAACAACTTCCTGCTTCTTTAAAAAAGTAACGGGTGCTGCCAACCCAACTGTAAGTACAATTTCTTCAGGAGCGACTTTGGCTCCTTCAACAGCGACCTGCCTGAGAACAGAATTATCGAATGGTATTTATGTCATCGCATACATTGATGGTGGGAAATTCTATGTGAAAGAATACAACCAATTGGCAAACATCGAGGATTGGGACACTTTTGTGATGTGTGAAGGAACAATCCTCAACGGCAATGGGAGTAGCAACATATTTTTACTTGACCCAAATTTCAGTCAGGCAAACCTATCTATGACCGTTACCTCCCAAAACGTTGCTGTTATTCCAAATTCAGCGTTATCTATATCCGGTACAGGATTAAATTATTCTGTTATGGTTACAAACACCAATGACGTTGCTAGTCCAACGACTGCGGATTTAGAATTTAAACTTTTTGAAAACCTAACGCTAGTAGACACAAAAGTTATTGCGGTTACAGTTAATCCTAAACCAGTAATTTCATTCTCAAATCCGGTAAATGCGGTTTGTGAGAATGCAAATCCAATCAATTTAAATAACTGGGTAACTCCAAATGGCGGGACCTGGTCGGGAACAGGAATTATCAATAATACCTTCCAGCCTTCTTATCCTACAGGATCAACTGTTGTAATGACTTATACCAAAACCAATCAATTTGGCTGCAGCAGTTCGGCTACACTGCCATTTGGAATCAATCAAACGCCGGATCTGGTTACAACTGCCGGATCATCCAATTGTAATCAAAATACAGGAACGGCTACCGTAAGCATTACAAATGGTCAGTCGCCTTACTCTATTTACTGGAGTAATGGTTCTACTCAAAGCGATGCAGATGATTTAGCGCCTGGTTTGTACGTAGTTTCTGTAACGGATGCAAACGGTTGTTTGTCAACAGCAATGTCAATGGTTGGTTCAAACGGACTTTCTCAAACAGGAACTCCAACAGGAGCAACTTGTTTCGGGACAAGCAATGGTTCGATCAACGTAACAACAAATCTTGGTACTGCTCCTTTTGTGTATGCATGGTCAAACGGTGCTTCAACGGAAGATATTGCAGGATTACCAGGCGGACCATACGAATTGACAATCACGGATGCCAGCGGATGTGTTTCTACGGCAACTTACACCGTACAGGAACCTCAGCAGATCATGTCGAATCCAATGAGTGTGACTCAGCCGTCTTGTTCTGCAACAAACGGACAAGTTGTAGCATCTTTCAACGGTGGAACAGCTCCGTTCAACTATGCATGGGTAAACGGTCAGGGAACAGCTGTTGGTACGAATAGTGCAACACTTACAAACATTGGCGCGGGAACTTTCACTTGTACCATCACGGATGCAAACGGTTGTTCATTCAGCTCTTCTGCATTGGTTTCCAATAATTTTGGGCCAACGTTGGCAATTGACACCATCATTCCTTCTTCTTGTTCAAATGACGGACAAATCCAATTAACTGTCATTACCGGGAACCCAACTGCTTATTTGTGGTCGAACGGTGCAACAACACAAAACATCACGAATTTGAGTCCGGGGAACTACTCTGTTTCCATAACAGGAGCATCCGGATGTATTACTGTTTTGGGCGGAACAGTTGGATCAACCTTGCCTGATCCGATTGAAATCTGTTTAGTAACTGTTGATTCCACCACCAATACAAACCTGGTTGTTTGGGAAAAGCCGATTACAACCGGTATTGACCACTTCAACATTTACAGGGAAACATCCCAGGCTGGTTTGTACCAGTTAGTAGCTTCCGTACCTTATACGGACGAATCTATTTACAACGACCTGGTAGCTTCTCCGAACGTTCGTTCCTGGAGATACAAGATCTCTTCTGTGGATGATTGCGGAAATGAATCCGAATTAAGTTCAATCCACAAAACCATCCATTTGGTAATCAGCCACGGGTTAGGAAACGATATCAATCTTTTCTGGGACAGCTATGAAGGATTCATCTATACGAACTTCCTGGTGAGGAGACATACGGATGCCGCTGGATGGACAACCATTCAAACCATGCCGAATAACTTGTTTACCTTTACCGATGCCAATATAATAGACACAGATGGTCTGTTCTATGAAGTTACGGTTGCTGCTCCAAGTCTTTGTTCAACTACCAAAATGGCACAGGATTTCAATACTACAAGATCAAATCGTGATAACCGTTTGTCTACAGGAACGCCAAACTCCCTCTCGGAATTGTTGAACCAGGTGGTAAATATCTACCCGAATCCTGCAAATAACTTCCTGAATGTAGACAATAGTTCCAGCCAGGTGATCGAAGCACGAATCCTTGATCAACTGGGAAGAGTTATTTCAACAACTACACTTGTTCCGGGTCAAACTAAAATTGACTGTGGAAAACTAGCCATGGGAGTTTATAACATCGAACTGCATTCACAGGGCGCTAAAACACTGAAGCGGTTTGTGATAGAAAGATAAAGCGAATATTAAAAGGGAGTTAAAAGCTCCCTTTTTTAATCACATATCTTTGTCAATAAGTTTGAATCTTTTTCCGTGTAACAGATTTGGGAAAGAAGTACTTTAATAGAAATACTTCAGCATGGCTAAAAAGAACAAACTATTCGTATTAGATACTTCTGTACTATTACATGACCACGATGCGATCATGCATTTCGAAACGCAAGATGTCGCAATTCCAATTACCGTTTTGGAAGAATTGGATAAGTTCAAGATTGGAAATGACACCAAAAATTTCTCAGCCCGTGAAGTAATTCGTTTCATTGATAGAATATCGGCAAACGGCGGTTTACAACAATGGATCACACTGGGGCCTAATTTAGGGTCGTTTAAAGTGCTTCTTGACTCACAACCGAAGGGTATTGATGCAGAAGTCGTTTATGGCGTTGGTAAGAACGACCATAAGATTATCAATGCAACTCTTGCAGTGAAAGAGCAGGAACCCAAAAAGGAAGTTATTCTTGTAACCAAAGACATCAACCTGCGGATCAAAGCGAAAGCACTTGGAATCCTGGCAGAGGATTATGAAACAGGAAAAGTACATTCACACGAATTGCATCAAACTTCCAGTTCTACCATTGAAGGAATCGAATCTGAAACCATCAAGCAATTATTCCTGAAAGGAACCATTGATGAAGAAGGTATTTTGGGGAATCAGAAAGTTGCGAACGGATATTACATCCTCAAAAATGGAAAAAGCTCCGGTTTGGCGTATTTCGATCCGCATACAGATACCCTTCAGCGCGTAGAAAAAGAATACACTTCCGGGATTAAACCCAAAAATGCAGAACAGGCATTTGCTATTAATGCCCTGATGAATAACAATATCAAGCTGGTTGCCCTGCAGGGTGTTGCAGGAACAGGAAAAACACTGCTTGCCCTGGCCGCCGCTTTGGAACAGCACAAACTCTTCCAGCAGATTATCCTTGCCCGCCCGTTGGTTCCTTTATCCAATAAAGAAATCGGTTTCCTTCCGGGTGATGCAAAAGATAAAATCGGTCCGTACATGGAACCGCTGTGGGATAATTTGAAATTTATCAAATCCCAATTCGGGGAAAATGAAAAACGCCACAAGCACATTGTTGAAATGGAAGAAAGCGGACGCATCTTAATTACTCCGCTTGCTTTTATACGCGGTAGAAGTTTATCCAATATCCTGTTCATTGTAGATGAAGCTCAAAATTTGACGCCCCATGAAGTAAAAACCATCATTACACGTGCCGGAGAAGGAACCAAAATTGTATTTACAGGAGACGTTCACCAAATTGATACGCCTTACCTGGATGAAAACAGTAACGGGCTTGCTTACCTCATCGACCGCTTGAAAGGTCAGAATCTGTTTGCACATGTTCGCTTAGAAAAAGGAGAACGCTCCGAGCTGGCAAACCTGGCAAACGATTTGTTATAAGCGCATTCAAACGTTCAAATAGTGAATAATCAAATGAATAACTATCTTTGAAAAAAATTTAACTAATGAAAAAAATAATCTTTCTATCCTTAATTACTTTAACTGGTTTTTCCTATGCTCAAAAGGGCGGGGCAAAAGTAGAGGTAAACACCGGAAAACCTTATGAAGTAGTTGATGCTGCAAGCAAGCAGTATGTTACTCTTCCCAATGGAAACGTATTATCTGTAAAAACGGATGGTATTGAAGTTACGCTTCAAACTTTTGACGGTAATTCCGGAGACCAGATCAAGAAAAAAATGACTCCTGCACTTAAAAAAGGAAGTTTTCTTCAGCGAATCGTTCAGACAACGGAAGGTGTTTTCTATTTGTATGAAATGTACAACGGAAGCATCAAAGCATTTGAATTGTTCAGTATGGAAATTAACCCGGAAGAATTGACTTTTGATAAACCGGTTTCGCTGCTTCAAACTAAACGTAAAATTACCAAAGGTGAGCGTGATGAAGAAGGTGATTTCCCTTTATCAATGGGAACCGCAAAAATGGGTGGAATGGAAGGAATGATGTATGTAGGTGTAAACTTTACAGTATATCAATCATACGACCGTTCCCACATCATGGTCCAATACCGTTTGAAGCCAGAAACAAAACGCGATGCTAAAAGCTACGATGAATTAGGATTCCATGTATTTGACAAATCTATGAAGCCTTTATGGGGAGGAGAATACAAAATGCCGCATACAGAAGCTGAGATGAATAATATCGCTTACACGGTAACATCCAAAGGATTGGTTTACATGATCTCTTACCTGACTGCAACAAAAGAATTGGAGTTAATCACGGTTTCTAAAGAAGGAATTGCAACTCATAAATTGGAAGGAACTGACGGAAGTTTGTTCTTCAACAGAATGCGCTTGATCGAAGACGTTGACGGAGACGTACTTTGTTCTTCTTTCTATGCATCCGGGTTGGATTTCAAAGGAAACTGGACTGGATCAGGAGCTCTTGCTTTCATGGCTAACGGAATTTACGGATTCACTATTTCTCCGAGTTTCTCTGTGGACCACATTTACAATTTGGAATTCCCGCAAGAATTGATCAAATCATACTTATCAGAGCGCCAGGCGAAAAAACAAGACGACAGTGAGAAAAAAGGACGTGAAGGAATTGAAGATCTTCAAATGATCGATTTCATTGCACAGGCGGACGGAAGCTTCATCATA
>CBFGOJ010000036.1:0-46393 GCA_965650365.1 uncultured Fluviicola sp.
AATACTTCTGTATAAGAATTTATGCTCGAAGAACAATACCGGGTTCGGATCTTCAATCGCTGCGTTCAACAATCCTTTTGCATCACCGGGGAAAGCAGGGTAAACCACCTTCAATCCCGGAGTGTGGAAGAACCACGCTTCGTTACTTTGACTGTGGAATGGTCCGGCTGCAGTGTTTGCTCCGGTAGGCATGCGGACAACAACATCTGCATTCTGCCCCCATCTCCAGTGAATTTTAGCTAAATTATTGATGATCTGGTTGAAACCGCAAGTCACGAAGTCTGCAAACTGCATTTCTACAATCGCTTTCATTCCTGCAATCGATAAACCTAATCCTGCGCCAACAATTGCTGATTCACAAATCGGAGTATTACGCACACGGCCTTTTCCAAATTGCTCTACAAAACCTTCGGTTACTTTAAAAGCACCTCCGTATTCTGCAATGTCCTGGCCCATGATCACCAAGTCCGGGTAACGGACCATACTTTCTCTCAATGAATCGGATATGGCATCAATCAAACGTTTTTCGGTCTTTTTATCACTGATTGGTTCAATGACTTTTTGAGTAAAAGGAGCGTAGATGTCGTCCAATTCTCTTTGAAGATCGGCTTCAATAGGACTTTCTGCAAATGCTATTTCCAGTCCTTTCTGAATTTCGTCTTTAATTTCCTGCTGAATTTGAGCAACCCCATCTTCAGTTAAAACTCCTTGTTCCAACAGGTATTGTTCGTAATTGGTAACAGGATCTTTTTTTGCCCATTCGTCCTGGATTCCTTCCGGGTAATATTTGGTACCGGAAGCTTCTTCGTGTCCACGCATACGGAAAGTCATACATTCCAATAAGAAAGGACGTGGTTTCTGACGAATAGAATCCGCAATTTTCCGAACAGTGCGAATGACATCCAAAATGTTGTTCCCGTCAACCTGGAAAGCATCCATTCCATAACCGATGCCTTTATCAATAAACTGCTTACAGCGAAACTGTTCACTACTTGGAGTAGATAAACCCCAGCAGTTATTTTCGATTGCAAAAATTACGGGAAGATCCCAAACCGCAGCAACGTTCAATGATTCGTGAAAATCACCTTCCGATGCTCCACCATCACCAGTGAATACGATTGTAGCGTTATTATTGCCTTTTAACTTGTTTGCCAATGCAATTCCGTCGGCAATTCCAAGCTGCGGTCCCAAATGGGAAATCATTCCAACAATGTTGTAATCTTGTGTTCCGAAGTGGAAAGAACGATCGCGGCCCTTTGTGAAGCCAGACATTTTTCCCTGGAATTGAGCAAATAATCTGTTCAGTGGAATTCCACGGGTAGTGAAAACTCCCAGGTTGCGGTGCATCGGAAGAATGAATTCTTCTTCCTTCATCGCATAGGCAGATCCTACGGAAATACCTTCCTGTCCCCAGCCTGAAAACCACTTGGAAATTTTCCCCTGACGAAGGAGGATCAACATTTTTTCCTCGATCAGCCGCGGTTTTGCAATCGCTTTATAAATAGTAACAAGCTCTTCATTTTCGAAGCCTGCTCGATCAAAATCAATCAATCGTTTTGTCTTTTCTTTCTCCATATTGAATCTCGCACACAAATGTACTTTAAATTCAAAATGTAAAATTCAAAATTCAAAAATTAAAAAGGGAACTTTCCTTCGGGACGTATCCAGTAGGGACGCGATGCGTCACGTACCTACATTTTTTAATAATAAAAAAAACCGTCCCGAAAGTTCGGGACGGTTTTCAGAATATTTGTTTTTCGATTATACCAATCCCTGGTCAATCATAGAATCCGCAACTTTCACGAAACCTGCAATGTTTGCACCTTTCACGTAGTCCACATTTCCTTTAGCATCCTTACCGTATTTTACACAAGCTTCGTGGATAGAAACCATGATACCGTGTAATTTTGCGTCAACTTCTTCAGCAGACCAGCTTAAACGCAATGAGTTTTGAGACATTTCCAAACCGGAAGTAGCAACACCACCAGCGTTAGACGCTTTCCCCGGAGAGAATAATACGTTAGCAGCCTGGAATGCAGCAATACCTTCCGGAGTTGTTGGCATGTTTGCTCCTTCAGCAACACACATTACTCCGTTTGCGATCAAAGCTTTTGCTTCTTCACCGTTTAATTCGTTTTGAGTAGCACAAGGCAATGCGATATCAGCTTTTACTTCCCAAGGACGTTTTCCGGCAATGAAATTCGCTTTAGGATATTGCTTTACGTATTCTTCAATACGACCGCGCTTCACATTTTTCAATTCCATTACAAAAGCCAATTTCGCAGCGTCAATACCTTCAGCATCGTGGATGTATCCGGATGAATCAGACAATGTAACCACTTTACCACCCAATTGAGTTGCTTTTTCACAAGCGTATTGAGCTACGTTTCCTGAACCTGAAACAACAACTGTTTTTCCTAAGAAAGAGTCGTCTTTAGTAGCCAACATTTCTTTTGCGAAATATACCGTTCCGTAACCTGTAGCTTCCGGACGGATCAAAGATCCACCCCAGTTACGAGCTTTTCCTGTAAGAACTCCTGTAAATTCGTTACGAATACGCTTGTATTGACCAAACATGTAACCGATCTCACGACCACCAACACCGATATCTCCCGCAGGTACGTCTGTATCAGGTCCGATATGACGAGAAAGTTCAGTCATGAATGATTGACAAAATTTCATTACTTCGTTATCTGATTTTCCTTTCGGATCAAAATCAGAACCACCTTTACCACCTCCCATTGGAAGAGTCGTTAATGAATTCTTGAAGATTTGCTCGAAACCTAAGAATTTCAAAATAGAAAGGTTTACAGAAGGGTGGAAACGAAGACCTCCTTTATATGGCCCGATTGCAGAGTTGAATTCTACACGGTAACCGCGATTAACCTGAATTTCACCTTTGTCATCTAACCAAGGAACGCGGAACAAAATCGTTCTTTCCGGCTCAACAATGCGATCCAAAATTTTTGCAGTCTTGTATTTCGGATTATCTTCCATAAAAGGAATAACTGCTTCAGCAACTTCATGAACAGCTTGTAAGAATTCTGACTCATGACCGTTGGTTGCTTTTACTTTTTCCATAAAAGCGTCAATCTGTGCTTGGTATTTACTTGACATAGTATTTATTATTAAAATGCTTTTGTTTTTTACTTGGGGCAAATGTAATTAATTTTAAAAATGAAGCCGAAATTTTATAGAACATTCTAACCAAATCTGTAATAATCGATGGGAACCCTATTTTGATTATTGAAACGGACGAATTGATAATATTTAAAAAAGGATGAGACAACCTAATCTTAATAATTGCGTCTTTTGCATGTATTACAATTATCCAAAATGAAGAAATATTTACTACTAATCGCTTTTAGCACCGTTTTTTTGACCTTCACATCCTTTGGTCAGGTTTATGAGAAAATCTATGACCTGTCAAGTTCTGAAGTTCAGAATCACATGAATCAGAATAAGGTTTCCGGTGTTGATATCCTAACCGGAGTCAGAGCGCATCACGTTATTGGGCTTGCCGGAATCGGTGTTTCCCAAAAAACTGCTTTGGAAACATTATTAACTAATGATTCCAGGGTTTTTTCCTTTGTATTAAGTGAAGACGGAACCTCTTTGGTACTGGAATCACAAGCTGTATTCACGAAAGAAGAATTCCAAACACTGCTTCAATCGCTGAATGGCACGGTAACAGGATACGCCGCAGAATACTCAATCTAAGCCTAATTTACTAAGAGATTTTTTATATGAAAACAATTAAAAAGACCTTGCTTTCGCTGGGAATATTGTTGAATTTGAATGCTTATGCACAACTTGCACCGGGTGCAAACTGTGGGCAGGCAGGATGTTCAACTTCAGGTTCTTACTCAAGTAATACAGGTGTTGCAAGTATGGGAACTTTCCAGTGTCTTGGTTCAACACCGAATGCAAACTGGTTGGCATTCTCAATCGGATCAAACGGGAGCATTCACTTAACATTAACTCAAACAACTGCCGGTGGGGGAGGAATTGATGTCGATTTCGCATTATACGGACCTTACACGAGCGTTTCAGCAGGTTGTCCAATCGGACCGGGAACTCCTACAGTAGATTGTTCTTATTCTGCTTCAGCTACGGAATTTGTGGATATTAGCGCTGCAGTTGCAGGACAGGTTTATATCTTATTGGTAACAAACTTTAGCGGGTCTCCGGGCACGATCAGTTTACAGCCAAATACAGGAAGCCCTTCAACGGGAACTGTGAATTGTAATGGTATTAGTTTTAATGCTACTGCTACTTCAACTCCTGCGACCTGTAACCAGGCAACGGGATCGGTAACAGTAACTCCAAACGGTGGGGTTGCGCCTTACACTTATTTGTGGAATATCCCCGGAAATCCAACAACTCAAACCGTAACTGGTGTTGCTCCGGGAACTTATACAGTAACTGTTGGTTCTTCAAATAACCCTGCTAACGGTTTACCAGTTCCTTCAACAACAGCAACAGTAATCGTTACAAATATCAATGCATCATTCAGTGGTACAAGCACAAACGCTTCCTGCCCGATGGGACACAATGGTACTGCTACGGCGAACCATACTGTTGCAGGAAATCCTCCGGGAATTACAGCAACTTATTTGTGGAACGATCCGGCTGGTCAAACAACAAAGATTGCAACAGGACTTTTACCGGGAACTTATACCTGCCAGGTAACTTTGTCCAATGGATGTACCGGAACAGTAACCGTAACGGTTGGTGCAAACCCGGTAGCATACTCAGCTACTTCAACAGTGGTTTCATGTCCTGGCGGGGCAGATGGAACTGCAACAGCAAACATGGCTCCGGTAGTAGGGACTTTGTCTTTTGCATGGAATGACCCGGCTGCTCAAACAACACAAACTGCTGCTGGTTTGACTGCAGGAGCTTACTCTTGTATAATTACTTCAAACATCGGATGTACCGGAACGGTAAACGTTACGGTGACGGAAATCCCGGGAATGATTGCAAATTTCACGAACATTACTAATGTGTCTTGTCACGCTGCAAATAACGGTGCTTTAACTGTTGGTGTTACTCAGGGAACTCCTCCTTATGCTTATTCCTGGGATCATTCAGCTTCAACTGCTGCAACAGCTAGTGATTTGTATGTAGGAATGAGCACAGTTACGGTTACGGATGCAAACGGATGTATTGTTACAGAGAGCGAAACACTGACTCAACCAGATGCTTTGCAGATTACGTATGTAACTCCTGATCAGGTTATTTGTCCGGAAGCTTCAACAACAATCAGTGTGAACGGAACCGGAGGAAATGGTCCTGCAAATTCGAATTATACTTTTACATGGAAAGAAAACGGAGTTGTGATCGGAACAGGAACTTCTATTGTTGTTGATCCTGTGGCTTCAGGTACACAATACTGTGTGGAATTAACGGAAGTTTGTGGCTCTCCAAGTACCGATACTTGTATGCAGATCACTTTCCCTACATCTCTGTATCCGATTTATAATGCGAATAAACCATACACTTGTTTACCAGGAGTTTTACAATTCATTTTAGATCCTAATTCTATTGATAATGATGATGCGATTGATTCAGTGATCGTTCATTACGGAAATGGGGCTGAAGGAATTGTTTATGGAAATGACACCATTCGTTATACCTACACTGCTGCAGGAATTTATACCATTGATGTGACTGTGATCTCTGAATTGGGCTGTATTACCGATACTTCATACCTGGGAATAGCTAACGTGATTGCAAATCCGGTAGCTGACTTTACAATGTCTGCAAATCCTACAACGTTCTTTGAAACAGTGGTAAAAATGCAGGATAAGTCAAGCCCTAATGTAGTAAACTGGACTTGGAGTTCGGCAGGATCTGACCCGAATAATAGTACTTACCAGAACCCGACTTTCCATTTCCCGGAAGGAATTGTGGCAACTTACAATATTCAGCTGATTGTTGAAACACCTGAGGGTTGTAAAGATACAGTAGACCGTATCCTGACTGTAAACAGCGATATCATTTTCTATGCTCCGAATACATTTACACCTGATGGGGATGAGTTTAATCAAACCTGGAAGTTCTTTGTATCAGGGATTGATGAATTCGATTTTGAATTAATGATCTTCGATCGTTGGGGAGAAACAATCTGGGAAACACACGACGTGAATTCCTCCTGGGATGGAACTTACAACGGCACGCCTGTTAAAGAAGGTACCTACACCTGGGTTGCACGTGTGAAGGATCTTTATTGGGATAATTTGAAAGTCTACAACGGGTTAATTAATTTAATTAAGTAACACCGAACTACTTTAACATATAAATCAGGGAATCCCGTCTCGGCTTAGTCGAGGCGGGATTTTTTTTTACAAAGAATTGAGTTTTTCGTTCCGACATTAAATCTCAGTGATCTGATGATGAGAAAATTGTGTGGTATTTTCGTGCCCGGATGCAATTATTCGTTGAATTTCCTGTTTTAACATGAATTCAAGCAACCACGAATTAAAAATTTCGTTTTAAAAGCAACACAATAAGGTAATCATGAAGAAGATATTTTTAATAGGTACGTTGTTGTTTATTTCAAACAGTGTATTAAATGCTCAGGTCACACTGTGTCTTGGGCAGGATGCTACGGTTTGTGCTGGCCAAACGGTTCAGATTACAAATTGTACGGGGGGAGGACCAATTTTAGGGTCGGGAATTACTTTAGATAATGCAACCACTATTCCTCAATTGTCGGATGATATGTTTTCAGCACAGATTCCGATGGGCTTTAGTTTCAGTTTTTACGGAGCCAACTACACCAATTGCGTGATCGGGTCGAATGGACTGATCAGCTTTAATGCAGGTAACGCAAATAGCGGATGTACCTGGAGCCTAGTTGGTATGGGAACGCTTCCGAACACCGGATTAACAGCAGCGAGAAATTCTGCGATGCTCTTTTATTCTGATATTAATCCTTCCCAAACACCAATCGGGCCGATTAAGTATCAGACTATTGGAACTGCACCAAACAGAAAGTTCGTTGTGCTGTTTGAAAGTGTGAACGCTTTCCAGTGTCCGAATACTTGTTACTACGGAGCAATTGTCTTTTATGAGACAAGTAATATCATCGATATGATGATCGGTCAAAAACCAAACTGTTCAAGCTGGAATGGTGGTTTGGCTATCCAGGGAGTTGAAAATGCAGCAGGAACCGTTGCAACGATTACTCCCGGAAGAAACAACAGTGTTTGGAATGCAAACCAGGATGGAAAGAGATTTACACCGGTTGCACCAAATAACACATCCAATTATGCCGTAGCTACAGTTCCTTATTATACGGTTACTTCTACATCAAACAACAGTATTCAATGGACAAGTACAGCCGGAGGATTATGGCCTTATAACAACGGTGTGTTGAACGTTACAACCGTTCCGCCGGGAACAACGGGCTATTATCTCACCGCAGCTGCCTGTAATGTAGCAGTTGGAGGAGTGAGTGATACTACATTCATTACACGACAAGTGGTAGCCGGTACAGCCACTGCAACAACGGATTATTGTTTTGGAGGTGTTGGAACTGCAACGGTTAATCCAACACAGGGTTCAGCTCCATTTACTTATACCTGGACCCCGGGAGGACAAACAACTCAAACTGCAACCAACCTGGTTTCCGGGCCTTATACGGTTCACATTACAGATGCATTGGGTTGTGGAGTGAATGTGAATGTCAATGTCCCGAATACAAATGCAGCATTTAGCGGTTCTTCCACTTTGGTCAGCTGTCCCGGGGGAAATGATGGTACTGCTTCAGCAGCCATGACTCCTCCGCTTGGAACTGTTTCATATAACTGGTATGATGCCGGTGGACAAACAACGCAGACAGCAACCGGATTAATTGCCGGAACTTACCACTGCGTGGTCACCACTTCCTTGTCTACGGGTTGTACGGATACTGTTGAAGTGATCGTTTCGGAAATTCCCGGAATGGTTTCAACAATTATCAACCAGCAGGATGTAACTTGTAATAGCGCAAATAACGGGATTATAGAAATCAGCGTGGTGAATGGAACAGCTCCATATACCTATTCCTGGGATAATTCAGCATCAACAGGACCTTTAGCAAATGATTTATATGCGGGAACCCATACAGTAACGATCACAGATGCGAATAGCTGTGTGATTACAACAACTGCAACAATCGGTGAGCCGGCAGCATTGAAAATTGTCAGTCTTACTCCGGATACAATCATCTGTCCGGAAGCATCCATTATCCTGAACGTTCAGGGAACAGGAGGAAACGGACCGGCATCTTACACTTATACCTGGAAAGAGAACGGAACAGTCATCGGTACAGGTTCATCTATCACAGTTGATCCAGTGACAACAGCAACTCAATATTGTGTGGAATTAACCGAGACATGTGGTTCACCAAGTACGGATTCTTGTATGACAATCACTTTTCCTCCGGCTATCAGACCGAATTATGTGTCCAATCTGCCTTATTCATGTTTACCGGGAGAATTTGTATTCTTCAATAATTCGGATAATAAAGACCAGATTGATTCTGTAATAGTTGATTTTGGAAATGGTGAAACGGGGGTTTTCTATGCGGATTCCAATATAACTTATACATACACAGCTCCAGGAATTTATACGATCAGCGTAGTGGCAACCTCTACTCGCGGATGTATTACAGATAGTACGTTTGTTGGAATTGCAAATGTGATCGCGAATCCGGTAGCAGATTTTACCATGTCGGCAAATCCTACAACTATTTTCGAGACAGTTGTTAAAATGCAGGATAAATCAAGTCCCGGAATTGTAAACTGGACCTGGGACGCAATAGGTTCAACTCCCAATACGAGTAACTATGAAAACCCGACGTTCCATTACCCGGAAGGTGTGGTCGGAACGTACACTATCCGGCTGATCGTTGAAACAGCAGAAGGATGTGTTGATACTGTAGAAAGAGTACTATCGGTAAACAGCGACATTATTTTCTACGCTCCGAATGCGTTTACGCCTGACGGAGATGAATTCAATCAAACATGGAAATTCTATGTTTCAGGAATTGATGAATATAATTTTGAATTGATGATCTTTGATCGTTGGGGAGAACTTATTTGGGAAACACACGATCCGAATGCAGCTTGGGACGGAACCTACAACGGTAAGGTTGTTCAGGCCGGAGCTTATACCTGGGTCGCGAGTGTGAAGGATACCTATTCCGACGACAAGAAAACCTTCAAGGGAGCGATTAATCTCTTCAGATAGAATTACCGACTACTTTAATTATACAACGCGACCCCCGACATTTATCGTCGGGGGTTTTGCTTTTACCAAAATCTAGCGAAGAATATTTCTTTTCAATACCAAAAGCTGTCTTCTCATGCTTATTTTTGTTTGCGGCTATAGAATCGGTCAAAAAGCCATCAAACAAACGAACTATGAAAAACGTACTTGTTTTATTAGCGGGAATACTTGCCACAAGTCTGAATGCCCAGACAAAAGATTCAAGCAGGATTGTTATTCCCGAATTGAAACTGAATCTCAATAAATCGGGAACGAGTTACATCAAAGGAACGTTTTTGGCCCAAACCTGGGCAAGGTATTCTGAAATGAATCCGGGAACCACTATTGACGGAACACCCAAAAAGGACCTGGGAGATGTAGGAATCAGAAGATGGCGGATCCAGGTTTTTGGTCAGTTAACGAATCGGATCTATTTCTATACACAGTTCGGGCAAAATAATTTCAGTTTTTTACAGCCCAGACATACCGGTGCTTTTTTACACGATGCAGTTACTGAATTCAGAATAGCAAAGCAGGTTCAAATTGGCGGTGGATTAACTGCCTGGGGTGGAGTTTCCCGCTTTTCTTCTCCGGCAGTGGCAAATATTATGGGCTTAGACGCTCCGATCTATCAACAGGCAACAAATGGTGTGAATGATCAGTTTGCGCGAAAACTGTCGCTTTATATGAAAGGTGAAATTTCGCGTTTGAATTACCGGATTGCTTTATCCAGGCCAATGTCTGTAAAAAACAGTACGGTTGTCATCCCACCTATCAATGCGAATTCAAACTTCAATATCGAAGCACCTCGCGCTCAAACTTCCGGGTATTTATTCTGGCAATTTTTTGACAAAGAAACAACGCCGAATCCCTACATGAGTGGAACGTATTTAGGGAAAAAGAAAATCCTGAACCTGGGACTTGGCTGGGTGCATCAACAGAAAGCCATGTGGCATACCAACGAAGTTGGCGACACGAATCGTACAGCTTTGTTATTACTGGGTGCTGATGTCTTCCTGGATCTTCCCGTTGGAAATAAAGGAGCTGTGTTCAATGCCTATATTGCTTACAATAATTTTAACTACGGTAAAAATTACGTCCGGATGCTGAACGGAATGAACCCTGCAAATGGCATCAATTCGGAAGGAACATTGAATGGGCCGGGAGTGAATTACCCGATGATCGGAACCGGGAATATCTTATTTGCACAGATCGGATATAAATTTAAAGATGATTTGTTCGCAAAAGACAACGGAACCTTAATGCCTTATGTGGAAGTTCAGTGTTCGCAATTCCAGGCTTTTAAAGATCCTTCGGTGATGGCGGAAGCCGGTATTAACTGGTTGATTCACGGAACTCATGGCGCAAAATTATCTCTGGGTTTACAAAACAGGCCGGTATTTGAAAACAGCGCCCTGGGAAGGGTCATACAAACCACGCGAAAAAATATGTTGGTGCTGCAGTATCAAATTGCGTTTTAACTTTTTATATTTATTTGAGTTATCAGTTCTAAAACAGCGTTAATAACATGAAATATTTAAGCATTCTGGCGTTTGTAATCGTTTTTTCCTTTCATGGAAAGGCACAGAACATTCAATCTTGTGATTCCGTTCCGGCTTTGAACTCCGAAATATTAAAGATTTTAAAACCTTACATGGGCCAGAAAATACTCAGGGGTGAATGCTGGGATGTTCTGAGTATTGCTTTAAATGAAACTCATGCCGAGTGGAATGGTTACGATGTATTCGGGAAAACGTACGATTATAAGAAAGAATGTATTGCTCCCGGAGATATCATTGCTTTTAAAGGGGTGAAATTTGGTGGAATTCAAAACGGACAAAAGTATTTTGAAGAAATGGAGAAACATTTTGCTGTGGTGAAAGAGGTTAGGCCGAACGGTGAATTGGTATTACTGCATCAAAACACCGGCCGATTTGGCAGAAAGCTGGGAGAATCCAGCATCTTCCTTGGCGATTTAAAGAAAGGGAAGTTGGAATTTTTCCGTCCGCAGCGTTAGTCAATCCGCATTCGGATGCGCCATTCTTTCGGGTAAAGATTATTGAACCGATTTCCCAAATGTTTGATCCAGCCCAGTTTGGTTCCTTCAAATGAAACCGTATTAAAACCGCGCTTTCCTTCTAAACCGAATGTCTCACCTTTCAGGTAATGCAAAGCCTGTTGGCGGGTCAGGGCAATATCAGGAATCTTATTTGAAAGGATTGAAGAATCCAATACTAACGCTTCATTCGGAATCAATCCTTTGCGGGAAATTTCGCCCAGCTCTGTTCCTAATTTGATGATGCGCAAATTGGAGTGAAGCAGCTCCACCAATTCGCCTGAACCCGCTGGAACAGCAAACAGGTAATTGTTCCACTGAACAAACTCCGAATCGGAAGAAACCCATTCATTGAACCAGGATTCAGGTTTCAAACGTGTCAAAGTGCTTTTCTTCTTCGACTTATTTTTTTGAATGCGTTCTTCACCCAATTTCTCTATGACGACCACATAAAAACCTTCTGTCTTCAATTCGGATGGAAGCGCATAATGACCTATTCCGTCTCTTCCGTCTTTTGCAAGCGGCAACTCAACAGAATAGATTTTCGAATCGGTCTGCTCCAGGATCCAACGCACATTGTCTTCGTTTTCCTGGGAATTGAAAGTACAGGTCGAATAGATCAGCTTACCAGTTGGTTTCAAAGAATCCCAAACGTCCATTACGATGCGTTTTTGTCTTCCTGCGCATAGATTGACCGCTTCTGTCGACCATTCATTTCGTGCATCCGGATCTTTTCGGAACATTCCTTCACCCGAACATGGAGCATCAATCAAAATGCAGTCAAAAACGCTTTTTAAACCGTCAAAATCCTGTGGGTCGTTGTTGCTGACCAAACTGTTTTTCGCTCCCCATTTGGTGAGGTTTTCCTTTAAAATCCGGGATCTGTTTTGGATCACTTCATTAGCTAAGAGTAATCCTTTTCCCTGCAGAAAATCAGCAATAAGCGTACTTTTTCCGCCCGGTGCAGCACATAAATCCAAAATAACCGGTTCTTCCGGAAGATTCAGTTGTCTGAGAATGCTGTCGATAAATTGAGAACCTGCTTCCTGGGGATAATATCTTCCACCATGAAAATGCGGATCCAGGGTGAAAATTGGTCGTTCCTTCAGATAAAAACCATTCTTTGACCAGGGAATTTCTTCCAATCCTTCAAAAACGGATCGCATGTCGCCCGAAGCTTCAGCGATGGCACAATTTCCTTTGGAAGAATTGATCCGAATAGCAACTGGCTGTTCCTGATCCAATGATTGAAGCAAAGAATCTCCCAGAAACGGATCCTGGCTAACTCGTTCAACGAATGCTTTGGGAAGTTCTACTTTTTTCATGGTCTTACAAATGGTAACCGCGCATTGGCACTAATATCCTGTCCGGCAAACTGCTTGTTCTCAGCAAGGAATTTTCCGGCTATGGCAATCATAGCAGCATTATCGGTACAATACTCAAATTTCGGAATAAATACATTCCAACCCGATTTTTGACCTTCTTCAGCCAGTTTGGCGCGTAATCCCGAGTTAGCAGAAACACCGCCGGCAATAGCAATGTCTTTGATTCCGGTATCTGCGGAAACTTTTCGGAGTTGTTTGAAAAGGATCTCCAAGATCGTTGACTGAATGGAAGCACACAAATCCGCTTTGTTTTCTTCAATGAAATTCGGGTTTTTGGCCACTTCCTTTTGAATGAAATAAAGGACAGAGGTCTTCAGACCACTGAAGCTGAAGTTATATCCGTCGACCTGTGGTTTTGAAAATGAGAACGCCTTCGGATTTCCCTCTTTAGCATATTTGTCGATCAAAGGTCCACCCGGATAAGGAAAACCGAGGATTTTGGCCGTTTTGTCGAAAGCTTCGCCGGCCGCGTCATCGATAGTGCTTCCCAAAACGGTCATTTCAACCGGAGAATCTACCCGAACCAATTGCGTATGTCCGCCTGAAACGGTCATACAGATAAAAGGAAAAGTAGGAACCGGAACACCTTCATTGATAAAATGTGCTAAAATATGAGCATGCATGTGGTGCACTGCGACCATTGGTTTGTGGAGTGCAAGACTCAAAGATTTGGCAAAAGCGGTTCCAACAACCAGTGAACCCATCAATCCGGGACCTTGTGTAAATGCAATTAAATCAATATCTTTAAGTGTAAGGGCCGCTTTTTTTAAGGCTGCGTCCACTACCGGGATGATGTTTTGTTGATGCGCACGCGAGGCTAATTCAGGGACTACGCCACCATATTGCTCATGAATAGCTTGGGTAGCCGTAACGTTAGATAAAATGGTATCATCTTTGAGAATGGCAGCAGAAGTATCATCACATGATGACTCAATTCCTAGAATTACTAACGATTGTTGGCTCAACTTTGTTAAATTTGTATATAATACATGGCAAAAGTACTCAAAATACTAGGTAGAATAGTAGGGATTTCTTTTGAATGGGTGCTTTTGGTGCTCATCCTTTTTGCGTTTGCCATTCGTACGAGCCAATTTCAGACCTATTTAGGGTCATTGGCTACCAATTATTTATCCAAGGAATTAAAGACAGAATTACGTATCGGGAAAATCGATATTGTTTTTTTCGATAAAATCTATTTGAAAGATGTTTTTGTGCGAGACCTTCATGGAGATACTCTTGCATCTTTGGATCAGATCATGGTTCGTGTAAAAAGTTTCGATGTTGGTGGAGAATATATCAAGCTCAACAGCGTAGGACTATTGAAAGGAAGGGTTGGGATCGAGCGGGATACAATCACCGGCGATTACAATTATGAGTTTATTGCAGATTACTTCGCCAGCAAAAAATCCAACAAACCCAAATCAGATCCCCCTAAAGTTACCGTTGATAATGTAGATATTGAATATGTAACTATTTCTTACGACGACAACCGGAAGGGAAGAAATACCTACGGGATGGATTACGACCATTTGAAGTTCAAGAATGTAATCCTGCACATTGCAGATTTTTCGGAAGAGAAAGGTGTTATTGCTTTCCAGGTAAAACATTTGCAAACCCAGGAAAAATGTGGGTTTTTACTTAAACGGTTATTTGCCAATGCGGTCATTGATCCGAACAAAGGAATCTTACTGAGTGGTGTGCAGATTAACACATCCCGTTCCCAAATTTATGCTTCTAAACTGCACATGCTTATGGGCTCATTGGAAGGAATTCGTTCCTTTGTGGACAGCGTGAGCTTTGATGCGGTGATTGATTCTTCGCGGGTTAGTTTTTGGGATATTTCTCAATTCGGAACTGCACTGGAAGGCATGAATGAAGTGGTTTCCTTAAGCGCAGTAGTGACCAAAAAAGTGAAAGATCTGAAAATTGATGACCTGGATCTGCGTTTTGGTACACGAAGCGTTGTCCGTGGAAATTACTCTTTGCCGGATTTTAGAAATCTTTCTGCCTCCAGGTTCAATCAGCGGGTTGATTATGCCTTGATTGACTTTAAGGATGTGGAACACGTTAAACTTCCCAAAGATTCAGGGAAAAACCGGATGGATTTCAGTGAAATGATCGATAGATTAGAATACGCTGAAGTTAGAAATACGACCATGCATGGTTCGGTAGATAAATTCGCCCTGAAAAGTGATAAACTGCGCTCAGTTTTGGGATCGGTGCAATTAGACAACGAAATTACCTTTACAAAATTGAAGGAAGGCGGTTATGCGTTTAATCGAACGCAGGGAGAACGCTACGATATTGTAATAGACAGTTTTAACCTGGCGAAATTCATCGATAATCCAACTTTCGGGAACGTTATAGGACAGGTTTACCTAAGCGGAATAGTTGGTCAGGAAGATGTTATCCGCTTGGAAACGCTGGAAGGGGAGATTAGCAAATTCCAATTCAACGATTATAACTATTCGAATATTTCGGTATCAAACGGATCATTTGTCAAGAATGTTCTGGATGTCGATTTGAAAGTGGATGATCCGAATTTGCAATTGGCATTTGACGGTGCCATTGATGTTTCTGAGATACAACATTTCGACTTTAAAGTAAATGTGGATGTAGCGAATTTAGGGAAGCTGAATTTCACGAAAGACCCGGAATCCACTTTTAAAGGAAACTTGGATCTGGACATGAGAGGAAATTCCCTGGAAACCTATGAAGGATTGATCAATGCAAATGGCATAGAATTCGTGGATCAGGGCAAAAAACTGGGACTGCCCGATTTGAGCCTTTATATTGAGCGAAATCCGGAGAGTGACCGCTTTGAATTGAGAAGTGATATAGTAGACGCGGATTTGAACGGGAAGATCAATTTTAAAACCATTCCGATTGCTGTTAATAACGGACTGTCTGATGCATTCCCATCTTATTTTTCTCCCAAAGAATATCCAAAAGGAATGGCATCGAAAGATCATTTTGACATGAGTGCCACGATCAAAAATTCGAAAGACTTCCTGAATATTTTTGTTCCGAAGCTGGACATTGCTTACGGAACAGTTGTGAAAGTAGAGTTGGATTCCCGCACACATCATCAAATGTTGGACATTACATCTCCCAAGATCAGCTATGCAAAACTAATGAATCAGAAAAGTGATGCTTACCTGACAAATGTTGTTTTACACCAGGAGTTTACACAAGGTACGGGAACACTTACGCTGAATGCAGGAAAAACGCAGCTAAGAGATTCATTGGATGTGGAGAATATTCAACTATCCCTGGATGGTACAAAAAATATTTATAAGACAGATTTGATCTGGAACAAAGATGTACCGAATACTTCCGACTTTGATTTTATCGTAGATGTACGTGAAGAAGGAGAATTTGATATCCAGGTGAAACCGTCCTATTTCTCGGTGAAAAATAATCGATGGGACATTAAGAATATCGGTCAGATTGTCTACAAAGCAAAGAATTTTGAGATCAAGGACCTGAAGTTGGAACGTGACAGCCAATACCTTGCTGTGAATGGTCTTTTATCTGAAAACCCGGAAGATTATTTAACGATCAAAGCAAATGATTTACACGTGGAGGAATTCTCTTCACTTTTAGGAGTTGGTGTTAAAATGGAAGGAAGTCTCGATGGAACAGCTCGTTTGGCTACTCCATTTACATCGATTAAAGTTGACGGAGATTTTCTTTTGAACGATTTCTATCTGGAAGGTGAGGAAGTAGGGGATGTGCATGTGAATGGTATTTGGCTCGATTTGGAAAAGAAGATCATCCTCAACGGAGATTTGAAGTACAAAGACCTGCAAACATTTGATTTCAACGGATATGTGCTTCCGATGAAAAAAGAGGACAATATCAACTTTGACCTTGAGTTTAAAGACATGGATTTGGCCTTTACCAATGCATTCATGGATCCGGAGGTGATTTCAGATATTTCGGGAACGCTCAAAGGAGTAATCCACGCAACCGGAAGTATCGACGAACCTGAAATTGCAGGAGATTTGCAATTGAAGAAAGGTGGTTTGAGAGTGGGAATTCTTGGGACGCATTACAGCTTGGGCGGCCCGCTTAAATTCGATGGTAAGAACGACGGTATTTACGGAGCTTTCCCGATATTAGATGATGAAGGGAATTCCGCTTACGCGATGACAACCATTTTCCACAACAACTTCAAGGATTTTTCCATGAGTTTCGATATCACTTTTGATGAAACGGTGAGTGGTTTCCGGGATCCGATAACCAGACGTCCTCTAAGCCCAACCCGAAAATTCATGGTAATGAATACCGTTGAAAAAGAAGGGGTTGCATATTACGGAAAAGCATACGCAACCGGTACGGCAAGTATTTTGATTGAAAAAGGAAATACAGAGATCACCGTGAATGCGAAAACTGAAAAAGGTACGGTAGTAAACCTGCCGATGTATGGAGCCAAAGAGATCAATGAATTCGATTTTATTGATTTCAATACCGATTCCATATCCGTCGCAAAAGAGATTGATTTAACAGGTGTTGATCTGAAAATGAATATTGAAGCAACACCGGAAGCAAAGATTAAACTCATCCTGAACAATCAAACCAATGAATACATTGAGGCAACCGGTAGAGGAAATCTTCAGTTGGGAATTGATAAACAGAAGCATATGTCCATGTCAGGGACGTATTATATTACCAAGGGAGAGTATTTCTTTGTCCTGAATCCGGTCAAAAAGCTATTCCTGATCGATGAGGGAAGCAGTATTTCCTGGAACGGGACACCTGATAATGCAACATTGGATATCAAGGCTTATTACAAGGTAAATGCAAGTTTGGACGAATTGAACCGGGATCAGATCGGTGGTTCGGCGGAAACAAAATCAGAGGTGCATTGTGTGCTTTTGATCGGACAAACTCTTTCTAATCCATCGATAACATTGGATATTGAAGTGCCGAATGTTAGTGAGTCCGGGAAAGAAGTTCTTAGCAGGATTCGCTCCGATGAAGACGAGTTGCAAAAACAATTCTTTTCACTATTGGCATTCAACCGCTTCCAGGGAACAGGTGGAGCAGGAGGGAGTTATGGAGGTGTTGCTGAGATAGTTACTCAAAAAATGAATGAGGCCTTTGATCAATTATCCAAGCAAACTAAGATCAACGTCGGTTATAACGATAATACCGTAACCGGTGATAAGAATTACCAGATTGGACTGCAGCGGGCTTACGGAGCAAAACAGAATATCATCCTGAAAACATCACTGGGAGTTTCCAACAATACAACAACCGGAACTGCACAGAATTCATTGATCGGTTCCTTTAACCTCGAATACCTGATCAATGACGACGGAACTTTCCGCGTATCGATTTTCAATGAATCGAATGATAAGGGAATTTTGAGCAACAAGGATAAAGGTGAATTTACCCAGGGTATCGGTTTGCATTATGAAGAATCTTTCAACAATATCTCCGAGTCGCGGATCATTGAGTTCTTCGCCAACCTGTTCAGAAAGAAGAACAAAGTGAACAATTCCAAGCGTAAAAACCGCGTTCCTGTGGATTTCATCCCGGGGAAAGGTGTTGCGATTCCGGAGGAACCAAAAGAGGAAGAACCTGTTAAGCCGGCTACTGAGCCTGAGCCGCCAACTCCTTAATTTTCTCTATTTTGTTATAAAGTATTCGAATCTTTTGCGGTCTTTAATTGCACAATCATTATTTTTACTGCCATTGAAATGATCTATGAAAAAAGTTTTAATTGCAAATAGAGGAGAAATAGCTCGAAGAGTTATCCGCTCGTTAAAGAAAATGAATATTGCTACCGTAGCAATCTATTCGGATGCAGATGCAAATGCGCCGCATGTTCACGAAGCTGATGAAGCAGTTTATGTGGGAAAATCTCCATCTTCGGAATCTTATTTGCAACAGGATTTAATCTTAAAACACTGTAAGGAATTGGGAGTGGAAGGAATTCACCCCGGATACGGTTTCTTATCTGAAAATGCCGGTTTTGCACGAAAAGTAAAAGATGCAGGAATTAAATTTATCGGTCCTTCCCCGGAAGCAATGGAGATCATGGGAGATAAACTTTCTGCTAAGCAGGCGGTAAAAAATTACAACGTTCCTTTGGTTCCCGGAGTGGATGAAGCAATTACAGATGTGGAAGCGGCTAAGAAAATTGCAGCGGAAGTAGGTTTCCCCATCCTGATCAAAGCATCTGCCGGAGGTGGTGGAAAAGGAATGCGTTTGGTAGAAAATGTAGGCGAATTTGAAGAGCAGATGAAAATGGCCCAAAGTGAAGCGCGTTCTTCCTTCGGGGATGATGCGGTTTTCATTGAGAAATTCGTTACAAAACCACGTCATATTGAAATCCAGGTCTTTGCCGACCAATTGGGAAATACCGTTTACTTGTTCGAACGTGAATGTTCGATTCAGCGTCGTCACCAAAAAGTGATTGAAGAAGCTCCATCTGCCATTTTAACTCCCGAATTGCGCAAGCAAATGGGAGAAGCTGCTGTTGCTGTTTGTAAAGCATGTAATTACGAAGGAGCAGGAACAGTAGAATTTTTGTTGGATGCCGATTTGAATTTTTACTTTCTGGAAATGAATACCCGTTTGCAGGTAGAACATCCGGTAACGGAAGAAATTACCGGAACTGATTTAGTAGAGTGGCAGGTTCGTGTTGCAAGAGGCGAGCGTTTACCAAAATTACAGGACGAATTAGCTATTCACGGACATTCCATGGAAGTACGTGTTTATGCAGAAGATACATTGAATGGATTTATCCCGGATATCGGTACATTGAACCGTTACCGCAGACCAAGAAAAGACCTGGCTCGTGTAGACGATGCGTTTGAAGAAGGGATGGAAGTTCCGATCTATTACGATCCGATGATCGCTAAATTGGTTGTATGGGGTGAAACCCGTGAAGAAGCGATGGATAAAATGATTCTTGCAATCAATAATTACGAGATTTCCGGCTTGAAAACAACCCTCGATTTCGGGAAGTTTGTGATGATGCACCCGGCATTCCGTTCCGGTGATTTCGACACCAATTTCGTAAAACATTATTTCCAGGACCCAACAGTAATGTGGAGCCTGTTTAAAGACGAAAAGGAAGCCTTAGAAGCAGGAATCGGGCAGGTTTGGAAAGATCTGACTGAGAAAGCAAACAAAAATGCTGCTTCAAGAAACATTACTTCTACGTGGAAATTGCATGCACATTGATTAATTACGAATTATAATTAGATCCAGTAGGGGGCATGAGTAATCGCGCCCCCTTGCTGTTTTTATTAGTTTGAAAGTGTTTCAATGATTCGATTTTCGTCAATCGTAAATGATCCAATTCGTTGTTTTTTCAGAACCAAGAGAAAGCACTGTTCCAGATAAAAATATCCGCGTTAGTGGATAATGAGAAATTTATCACGATTCACACATTTTTAATGGAATTTCTAATTGCTATTTCTTTTTAAAATTCTACCTTTAGCGCACCAAATAAAAAAGTTGTCATGAACTTACACGAATATCAAGGAAAATCAATTTTACAAAAATACGGCGTGGCAATCCAACGCGGAGTAGTTGTAGAAAAAGTAGAAGATGCAATTGCTGCAGCTAAAAAATTGACAGAGGAAACTGGAACAGGTTGGTATGTGGTTAAAGCACAAATCCATGCTGGTGGACGCGGAAAAGGTGTCGTTGAAGAAACTGGTTCTCACGGTGTAGTTCTTGCAAAAGGAATTGATCAGGTTGAAGAGAAAGTAAAAGGAATTCTTGGTGGTCACCTTGAAACAGCTCAAACTAACGGTGTAGGAAAATTGGTAAGCAAAATTTTGCTTGCTGAAGATGTATACTACCCGGGTGAGGCTGAAGTAGAAGAGTTCTACATGTCGGTTTTATTGGACCGTGAGAAAGGACGTAACACAATCATGTACTCTACAGAAGGAGGAATGGATATTGAGACAGTTGCTCACGATACACCACACTTGATTTTCAAGGAAGAAATCGATCCGCGTGTTGGAATTCAAGGATTCCAGGCTCGTAAAATTGCTTTCAATCTTGGTTTATCAGGAGAAGCGTTCAAGCAAATGACGAAATTCGTTGTTAGCCTTTACAATGCTTATGAAGGATGTGATGCTGCAATGTTTGAAATCAACCCGGTTTTAAAAACTTCAGATAATAAAATCATTGCAGTTGATGCGAAAGTAACTTTGGATGGAAACGGATTGTACCGTCACCCGGATTATGCAGCAATGCGTGATACGATGGAAGAAGATCCATTGGATGTTGAAGCTGATGCAGCAGGATTGAACTTCGTGAAATTGGACGGAAACGTTGCTTGTATGGTAAACGGAGCTGGTTTGGCAATGGCAACTATGGATATTATCAAGTATTCAGGTGGTAGCCCTGCAAACTTCCTGGATGTAGGAGGGACAGCAAACGCTGAGCGTGTTGAGAAAGCGTTTCACATCATTTTGAAAGATCCGAATGTAAAAGCAATTTTGATCAACATTTTTGGTGGTATCGTTCGTTGTGATCGTGTGGCGCAAGGTGTTGTTGATGCTTACAAAAGCATTGGGAATATTCCTGTTCCGATCATCGTTCGTTTACAAGGAACAAATGCTGAAGAAGCTAAGAAAATCATTGATGATTCAGGATTGAATGTACATTCAGCAGTATTGTTGCAGGAAGCAGCAGATAAAGTAAAAGAAGTATTGGCGTAAGTCAATTTTAACGATACTAAAAATCCCGGCACTTTACAGTGACCGGGATTTTTTTATGCTCTTCCAGGTCAATGACAGCGGGCGGTTCGCCATTTGGCAAATTGGCAAATTTGCAAAGTGAATGCTGCTCGTTTTATGACGAAAAAACGCAGACATTTACTTCACCGGTAAACAAAATAATTTGGTGTCGAAAGACTTTTAAAACCGTGAGAGAATACTGGGAGTAAGTCAACCAAAATGAGAATGGTTTGAGTAAAATTTATGGGGTGAAATAAATTTTAAGGATCAACTCGATTTTTTTTATTACTACGTAATAAGGCCCCCCATCAAAACTTTTTTTTCAATTCGGAGACAACCGTGTCATTTTTTTTGCGTTATCTTTGCACATGTCTCTCGATGAGGTAGAGACAAAACAAGTAGTAACAATTTTAAAACCGAAGCAATGTTCAAATTCAGTACAACATTAGGAGCTCCAACTGTTCTAGAGGCTAGTGCGCTCATGCTTTGGGTTTTCCAGTAACGATTCTAACAATCATTTATATGAAAATCCGAAGCTTCTAGAGGTTTCGGATTTTTTTATGTCGTTTCGACTCACAATTTTCCCGGAATCTCTTAAACTCAAATTGAGTTAATCAATTAATTTTTAAGAATTGGATTGAAACTCCTTAGACTTTTCGCGTGCATAAAATGGCGACTGATAAGCGCCATAATATCTGCGCATCTGTGGTGAAGAAAAACAATCCTAGAACCAATATCATGGGAAATAAGATCAAGGGGAAAGACCTGTTAAAAATAGGCTTCCCCAACGACAACTCTGTAAACATCGCCCTAGGGCTGATCAGCAGGTATAAAAAGAAAGAAACAAAAGACCGCGTTCTGAAAGAACTTTCCGAATTGCTTTACGCTCCGGATGAATACATCGGGGATGGAACATGGGGAAAAGTGGCAGAAGGACTGGTTGCACCGGTTGAGGTGAAATTCAACGAATTGAAGATCGAACGTTCACCGTTTTTGATCTACGGCGAAAATGAAATTGATGACAAAACAAAACATCAGTTTTACCAGGCTTTGAAATTACCTGTTTCCGTACAGGGAGCTTTAATGCCTGACGCACATTACGGTTACGGCTTACCGATCGGAGGCGTTTTGGCAACGGATAATGCAGTGATTCCGTATGGAGTTGGAGTAGATATCGGTTGCCGGATGTCGCTGAGCATTTTCGATGCACCGGCGTCGTTTTTCAACGGAAAAACACACCAGCTTCAGAATTTGCTTTCGGAGCATACCAAGTTTGGAATGTACGAACAGCACACCATCAAACAAGATCATCCGATTATGGAGAACACCTTGTTTCGTGAAATTCCACTCTTGCGAAAGCTGCACGGAAAGGCTTACAAGCAGTTGGGAACTTC
Organism: uncultured Fluviicola sp.; assembly: GCA_965650365.1. Lineage (GTDB taxonomy): Bacteria > Bacteroidota > Bacteroidia > Flavobacteriales_D > Crocinitomicaceae > Fluviicola. Next base: position 22,805 of record CBFGOJ010000036.1, read on the forward strand.
GGGAGGTGGAAACCATTTCGTAGAATTCGGAACGGTAAACATTACTGCAACCGATGCCGGGATTCCTCCGGGAGAATATTTCGCTTTGCTGAGTCACAGCGGTTCACGCGGATTGGGTGCTGCAATTGCAAAACAGTACACGCAGTCAGCGATTAAACAATGTCCGTTGCCAAGATCAGTTCAGCATTTGGCCTGGTTGAACCTGGACACGCACGACGGGCAAGAGTATTGGAATGCCATGAATCTTGCCGGTGAATACGCAAAAGCCTGTCACGATGATATTCACGCACGATTGACCAAAAAGTTGGGGCTCCGCATGTTGATGACGATAGAGAACCACCACAATTTTGCATGGAAAGAAACCGTGAATGGCAAAGAATGTGTTGTACACCGGAAAGGTGCAACTCCTGCAGGTAAAGGTGAATGGGGAATTATTCCAGGAAGTATGACAGCACCCGGATTTATTGTTCGTGGTCTTGGAAACGCTTCCAGTTTGAATTCAGCATCGCACGGAGCCGGGCGCGTGTTTTCACGTTCCGAATGCAAGAGCAGATTCACCAGAAGTGGGATGATGAAAATGCTTGCGGATTCAGATGTAAGTTTGATAGGCGGGGGAGTAGATGAAGCTCCGATGGCTTACAAGAACATCCATTATGTGATGGGGAATCAGCAGGAATTGGTAGAAACGATGGGGACATTTGTTCCTAAAATTGTGAGAATGGAAAAGTCGTAAAAAAATGGACACAAGAGTATTACATATCACAACAGCCAAAGGTCCTTTGGAATGCCAATTGGCAGCCGGGAAGATTTTGGGAGCTTTACTTGCAGACCTTCGACAAAAAGGATTGCAGGCAGAAGTTCTCGATCGGACAGCGGGACAAGAAAGTGGCACGATTTTATCAGCTACGATCCAACTCAGCGGAATTGCCATTCAGACAGCAATTCAATCATGGTTAGGGACGATCCAATGGATTCATAGGCCTGCGCCGAAGCTTCAGCCTAGGAGCAAGAGTCCGTATCGTCCCAATCATGGGAGAAAGAACTGGTTTGTCGGTGTTTTTGAAGTGAATTTGGCGGAAGCTGTTGCCTGGAATGAAAACGAGATTATTTATCAATCAGTAAGAAGCAGCGGATCAGGCGGACAGCATGTGAACAAAGTAAGTTCGGCAGTTCGTGCAACGCACACTCCAAGTGGAATAATGGTTTTTGTGCAGGAAAGCCGATCACAGCTTCAAAACAAGAAAATAGCCCTTGAACGCATTCGTGCAAAGCTGGAAAAAGCCCAAAGTGAAAAGTTGATCGAAGTGGTGAACCAAACGTGGTCGCAGCATCATGAACTGGAACGCGGAAATCCGGTGAGAACATTTACCGGAATGGACTTTAAACCAAAGAACGAAGTAAAAACCTTTAAGAAACAACGGAACCAATTGAAACAAGAATTGAAACGAGATATGAACCAGTAGGGATGCGATGCCTCGCGTCCTTGCTACATATTCAATTATTAAAAAGAATAATCATGACAACAACAAATATTTACCTGGTAAAAGCCCTGGATTCTTATCCATATAACCTGGAAGAAGCTTTGGAATCCTTGAACTACGCAATGGCGTATGAAGAGAATAACCCGATTGCGCTTTGTCTGATGGGAAGAGTGAATCTGGAAATTTTCAAGGATTATCCGCTGGCAAATACCTATTTCAGAGAAGCGCTTGCCGCAAATGTGGATTACCTGGAAACCTATTCTTATTTCCTGGATTGCTTGTTAATTCAGGAAGAATTTGAAGAAATGGTCAAATTACTGGCTTTTGCCAGAAAGCGAAAAGGAATTGATAGAGGATTGCTTTTCTATTACGAGGGCTTACTCCTGGAGAAACAATTGAAATTCAAGAAAGCACAAAAAACAATCAAAGAAGCGATGCTTTTGGCTCAAACAGGTTCTTTTATGTCCGATTTGGAAGAAATGAAGAAGCGTATTGAGAAAAAAATCGCACTGAAATAATGAAGGATTTTTATTATCCACCGAAGAGAAGAACGAGTGCGGGAATAATACACTGTGCTCGTTGTTTTTATATCAAAATTCGTAGTACTTTTGTCGCTGAAAAAAAACTGACTTTGCGTTTAATAGCTTTATTTACAACCACCTTTTTAATTACGATCATTTCGTTTAATTCATCGGCCGGAGAATCGGATTCTCTCTCGAATAATGTGCGCGTTTTGGTAAAGAAGATCCAGGCAAAACACGTCCAGCCAAGGGCTGTAGATGCTGCATTTGGAAACCTGGTACACGATTATTTTTACAGCTTTATTGATTCAAAAGAACAGATCCTTCACCAGGAAGACAGAGCTTATTTGAAAGGGTTGAGTTCCAAACTAAACGAAGATATTGAAACCGGGAAGCAGCATTATTTCAACGAGTTTAACCGACTCGTTCTTGAACGATGTAAAGAAATACAAACCATTCAAAAGGCTTATTTAAGTAAGCCGATTATCCTGAACAGCACGAAGAAATTCGATTTGAAAGACGGAAATAAGGTGACCAAAGCGAATTATAAAACGGTTTGGGAAAATAGTTTATGCCTGGATGTTTTGAATGAAATCGTTTCCATGCACCCGAAAAATTCGAAAACCTTGCTAAAAGATTCCCTGGTTCAATTTGAGAAAAAGGCCCGTGCAAAGATTGAACAGCGTTATTCCAATTATTTGGAGATTGTTCAGGGAAGAGAACTGATGGAAGAAATGTATCTGAATGCCATTGCAATGAGTTTTGATCCGCATACTTTGTATTTCAGTCCCAGTCAAAAACAAGGATTTGTGGAAGAACTTTCTACTCAAAAAGAAAAGTTCGGGATCGGTTACGGATTGGACGAGCAAAATACAGTGGTGCTGACGGATATTCTTCCGGGAAGTTCTGCCTGGTTAAGCAATCAGCTTACTTCCGGAGATCATATCCTGAAAATCCGTTTTGGATGGAAAAATGAGAGCTGGTTGGAAGTCGGAACAGGAATCACCGGATTGAAAGCACTTTCTGAAGCATTCAAAGATTTTAAGGGTCGGCAAATTTCTCTTTTTATAAAAGACAAGGAGGGAAATGAAATTCAGGTTGACCTTGAAAAAACCGCTGTTTACAACGATAACGACAACATCAAAAATGCATTAATGACCGGTAAGAAGAATATCGGTTATATCAGTCTTCCGGATTTTTACACCAACCATACTGCCAGTTATACCGAACAAGGCTGTGCAAACGACATGGCAAAATGCATTCTGAAACTGAAGAAAGACGGAATTGAAGGATTGGTTCTTGATTTGCGTGGAAATGGCGGTGGTTCTTTGTATGAAGCGATTGCACTTTCAGGTATTTTTATTGACTACGGACCCATTTTGGCTGTCCGCGATAACACCGGAGAAGTGAAAGTTTTGAAAGACATTAACCGTGGGTTTATTTACGACGGACCGTTAATGATCCTGATCGATGCGGGAAGCGCCTCAGCTTCTGAAATTGTAGCTGCAGTTTTGCAGGATTATAAAAAGGCTTTAGTTGTTGGAGTTCCTAGTTTCGGGAAAGCGACCAGTCAAATGGTTTATCCGCTGGATCCTTTAGTCAGTGATTTTTCAACCATACCGGAAAACCCGGATTATGGATATGCGAATATTACAGGAGGATTTCTGTACCGCGTAAATGGGAAGTCGAACCAGGGAGTAGGAGTAATGCCCGATATTGAATTGGGAATGACTGCTTTTGATTCAATCGAAGAGCGTGAACGAACTTATCAAAATTGGTTAGTTCCAACAGCAATCGATAAGAAAATGACTTACACACCTTCAGCAACGAATTTACCGGTTGAGGGCCTGAATGCATTTTCAAAGAAACAGCGTTCCGAAGGAATTTATGCAGCTTATTACAAGATCCTGGATTCTGTAGCTAAAGCATACAATGAAAATCAGGTGATTTCTTTAGATTTGAATGCTTTCTGGAACGAGTCACTAAAGAAAGATGCAACGGCTGACCAACTGAAAATAGTAAAGAAGAATACAAACTGGAACTACGAAGTCAAATCGAATTCATTTGACCAAACGGTATACGATCAGAACCCAATCCTTAATAAGTATTTTGAAGATTTTTCAACACGTTTGAAATCGGATATTGAACTTTTTGAAGCACTTGGGATTATGAATGAATGGCTGCAATTAACCAGGTAATAACTAACCCTGACGATGAATATCAGGATTTAACTACAAAAACAAAAATGCAATGAAAAATCAACTCTTTAAAATCACGGTAATGATTGCCTTTTTCGGAATGGCAAATAGCTACTACGCACAAACAGCGGTTGAGTATATGAATGTTTTTACAACCGAATACGGAAAGATCCAACAAGATATGTGGGATTACACCAGTTCTGTTTCACACGGTAAAAGTGCTCGTAAAGTAGAAAAAAGACGCGCTGAATTAATTCAAACCTCCAGTCAGGCATTGTCAAAAGCAAAATCTGCAAAAGCATTCAACGGATCTACGCAGTTTCGTGATTCAGTGATCGAATACCTTCGGATCAATAATGTGGTATTGAAAGAAGATTACGCGAAAATTGTAGATATGGAAGCTGTTTCCGAAGAATCTTATGATGCAATGGAAGCTTACATGCTGGCGCGGGAACGTGCAAATGACAAACTGGTTGAGGCATCCGAAATGGTTACCAGGCAGCAAAAAGTATTTGCAGATGCAAACAGCATTACTTTGATTTCATCAGAAGATGCGCTGGATAAGAAAATGGCAGTTGCCGGTGAGGTTTACGATACGTACAATGAAGTGTATTTGATCTTCTTCAAAAGCTTTAAGCAAGAGTTGTACCTGATGGATGCAATTAATCGGAAAGATATCAATGCAATTGAGCAAAATAGAAATGCTTTGATCTCAACCGCAAAAGAAGGATTGAAAAAATTGGATGAGGTGAAGTCGTATAAAAACGATAAGAGTATGGTTGAAGCAACAAAAAAACTCTTGAATTTTTACATCGATGAAGCTACCAATGAAACGCCGAAAATGTCTGACTATTTCATGATGAGTGAGAATTATGCGAAAGTGAAAAAGGCATTTGACGAGATTCCGGAGAAGAAACGTACACAGAAAGATGTGGATGAGATTAACAAAGCCGGTAATGAACTGAATGCAGGAGTTAATACTTATAATGCAGCCAATCAGAATTTGAACAAGAAGCGTTCGGCTTTGATTGATGGGTGGAATTCAACAGCAGGAAAATTCACCGATACACACGTTCCGAAAGGAAAGTAATTTGCTTTAGCATAAAAGATAGAACCGATCTGTAGGCACGCGACGCATCGCGTGCCTTTTTAATTCCATAGATTTAGTATGATGAAGCAATTATCAAGCATAGATATAGCGATAATTGTATCTATTTTTAACGATAGATAACTAACAGTTATTGACGAGGCACTTTGTCGAAGAATTTTTTAACTTGCAACCAAACAAACCTTCAAATCCATGAACAAATCAGCTCTTGCACTATTTTTAACTACCTTGATTGCAATCGTATCGTGTAACAATTTCTCTCCGCCAAAAACGGTCAACGGAGTTTACAATATCCCGCAAATCATTGATACTTCCGGGACAACTATAGCTACGCGCTTTTCTCCGCCCGAAGGATATCAGCGAAAAGCATCCGACAGCTCTTCTTTCGGATTTTATTTGCGAAATCTTCCACTGAAAAAACACGGTTCTGCAGTGCACTTGTACGATGGAAGTCTGAAAGGAAATCAGGGCGCGCATGTGGCAGTTATAAACATGTCGGTAGGCAAGAGGGATTTACAGCAATGTGCTGATGCGGTGATGCGTTTGCGGGGGGAATACTTGTTTCACAATCAGCGTTTTTCAGACATTCATTTTCGTTTTGTGAGCGGTTTCAATTGTGAGTATTCCAAGTGGCGGGAAGGAAACAGAGTTGCATTAAATGGAAACTCGGTAAGCTGGCAAAAAACAGCTGCAGCAGATAAAAGTTATGCTTCCTTCCTGAAATACATGGAAACGGTTTTCAATTATGCCAGTACGCTTTCCCTGGAAAAGGAATTGAGATCCATTGAATTGAAAGATGTTGAAGTGGGTGATGTGTTAATTCGCGGCGGATCTCCGGGTCATGCTGTTATTGTTGTAGACATGGTGGAAAATCAGGATGGGCAGAAATTAGTGCTTTTGGCACAAAGCTACATGCCGGCGCAGGAAATCCAGGTGCTTATGAATCCGATGAATGGGAATTTATCTCCCTGGTACAACTTAGAAGAACGCCTGAAAATTTACACCGCAGAATATACTTTTGAAGCGTTTCAATTGAAGCGATTTGAGAAGTAAATGATGCTTCAAAACACAAAATGCAAAACTGAAATTAGCAAATTTGATTTTTATTAACTCCAGGAACCTAAAACCTTTTGAATTTTGAATTCAACATTTTGAATTAAGACCTATCTTTGCATTTCATGAATTTCCTCAATAAGAGTATGATCAAATATAAAACAGCCGAAGAAATTGAAATTATGCGCCAGGCCGCTCAGGTCGTAAGCAGAACTTTGGGAAAGGTGGCAGAACTGATTCGCCCGGGAATTACCCTGGTGGAACTGGATCAAATGGCAGAAGCATATATTCGCTCTCAGGACGCAATTCCCGGATTTTTGGGATTGTACGGATGCCCGAGTACCCTATTGATTTCTGTCAATGAGCAGGTTGTCCACGGTTTGCCAACGGACCGCCAAATTCAGGAAGGCGATATCGTTTCTGTGGATTGCGGAGCAATTTATAAAGGATATTACGGAGATCACGCTTACACTTTTGCAATCGGAGAAGTTTCCCCTGCAAAAAAGAAACTGTTGGAAGTTACCCGCGAATGTTTGTATTTAGGGATTGAACAGGCGCAGGTAGGAAATCGGATCGACGATATTGGCTGGGCAATTCAAACACATGCTGAGAATAATGGCTACGGAGTTGTTCGCGATTTGGTTGGACACGGATTGGGTAAAACCCTGCACGAAGACCCACAGGTTCCGAATTACGGCAAAAGAGGTCGTGGAAAGAAAATCATGAATGGATTGACGATTGCTATTGAGCCTATGATCAATATGGGAACGGACAAAGTGATCCAATTAGAAGATAATTGGACCATTGTTACTGCAGACGGTCAGCCGAGCGCTCATTTCGAGCACGATATTGCCGTAGTTGACGGAAAACCGGTGATCCTTTCCACATTCGACTATATCGAAGAAGCCCTGGATAAGAAAAAATGATTAGTGAACGCATTGTTTTACTAGCCGTTCTCACTGCCGGGATGTATGGAATATCCATTTATATGGATGGCGGCACCTTTGTTTTTCCTTTCGGATTGTATAAGCCCGGGATTTTATTAGTTGCCATTATTTTATTGATCGCAAACAGGAAGAAGCCCGGTTTACCTGAAATTACACTCCTTATTTCAGGAATTGCCCTGGCAGCTTCCTCTACATTTATCCTGCAGTTTTTCATTTCGGACAGTGAATTTGAGCAAAATGAGCAAGCAGTCAGGGAATTTTCAGCTTGGTTATTTCTGACATTTGTTCTCTTCTTTTTTTTCTGGCAAATTCTGCTTGCCATGGAAGACAAAACGATTTTTCGCTGGCTGCAGATAGCCAATGCCTCTGCGATGATGCTTTGCCTGGTGATGGGGACAATTTCAGAAGCGGCTTCCGGAGAAATGTTTGTTTGGTTGATAGTTCCTACATTGATGTGGCTTTTAAGTGTTTTCTTCAACAGAACACCGAATCCACTGCATAAGTCGATGGCCGGCTTATTCGGTTTTGTCATTGGAAGCTCTTGGGTTTCAGCACTCTTTTTCGGACAAGACGCAATTTTAGGCAACCTGTAACATTTTCCAACGGATGCATTATGGAATGAAGAACCAACTGAATATGCAGCACCGTTTACTCCTTATTTGTTTATTTCCATTTGTTCTGCAGGCCCAAACGATCAAGGACCAGGTTGATTTCGTCCTGAAAATAAAGCCCAGAAGCGTAGAGAAATACACCAAGCCCAACAGAAAAGATCAGATCTTCCTGGAAACAGCCTTCAACAATGCCATTTTTACAGACAAAGAATTGCTCAGTTCGGTAAAGGATAAAGTGATTCTGAAGATCGAATTGATTTATACCACTTACCGGAAATCGGAAACCTTTGATCAGCATGGACTAAGCAGAAAACGTTTGGAAAGCTTGTTCCAGGCGGCTCCTAATAGCTTTGACCAATCTGGAATTGAATGGGTTTTGATTGCCCAAACAGGGTGCAAATCCGCAGAAGACGGCGCGAATTTCTTTCATGGTTTTGCGATTACTTACCGCGATCTCCCGGATGTAATTACGACAAAAGTGGAGACGAACTTTCTGCGTGAAGTTGCTTCAGGTAAGATCAAATCGTATGCATACGATACTTATTTGAAAAAGGAAACCGCGAAACTGGAACAGGATTCATTGTCAGATGTGGATCCGGTGATTGTTCTTCCAAAGTTTCCGCACAGCGAACAGGCACGGATCAATTATTTTTCAAAATACCTGAATTATCCGCCCGAATCTACCGGACCTAAGAAAGTAGATGTTCAGTTTATCATCAATAAAGAAGGAAAAATTACCCAGATCAATTTCCCGAATTTGCCAGGGCCTTCCCCTTATAAAGAAGAGGTGGCTGATTTCATCAAGAACATGCCGGATTGGACTCCGGGAACATTGAATGGCAAACCTACGGAATGCATGGTTCAATTTTCAGTAGATTTTATGAGTAGAGGAAGTGTTGTTCCTTCTCCATTGGAAGTCTTTGCAACGGAAGTTCCTCCGAAACTCAAACCTAAATTACCGGCATACGATTACAATGCAATCAAACCTCAGCCATCTTCCAACCAGGTGAGCAAAGCTTTGACGAAATTGGATTGGTCAAAAGCTACGCTGGTTTGTGACGTTACGGGAAGCATGGCGCCTTACAATGCGCAGGTAATCGAGTTTATCGCTGCACAACTAAAGAACAGACTCCAAAGTCCGAAACAGTTCATTTTCTTCAATGACGGAGACAATCGAAAAGATAAGACGAAGAAAGCGGGGCAGACGGGTGGTGTTTACAGCTATACTTCCACCAACCTGGATTCTATTTCCGAAATGATGATTTCTGTCATGTCGAAAGGATCCGGTGGTGATTTGCCCGAAAACAACGTGGAAGCATTGATTTTCGCATTGAAAAGTTTCCCTAGAACCGAAAAGCTTATTTTGATAGCCGATAATTTTGCTTCTCCGAGAGATATGTCGCTGATTGGAAGTATAGGAATTCCGGTTTATGTGGTGGTTTGCGGCGGAACAATTTTAAATGCCGATTATTTGGATTTGGCCTATCAGACAAAAGGTTCTTTGAGTTTTAATGGCATTGACTACGCTGATTTCTACAAATTTGAAGAAGGATCCACCATGCATATCGGTAAAACGACTTATGTTTTGAAAAAAGGGCATTTTGTGCAGAAAAGAGATTAGTTAATTCAAAATTCAGAATTAAGAATTCAGAATGAAAAGCACCGGACAATGAGAGCGAACCCGAAGCAGACGTTCCGTCGCATCAGGTTAAAGATGAGGATGAATCGCAGTAATCTGAGAGGGATTGATCAATTCAAGCAGAGTTAGAAAATGAATCTATATTAAATTGAAAAGGTGACTGAATGCTTACGCTTGAGCTTATGCTTACGCTGGAGCTTCAGCATAGGCGCACAGCATTGGCGCAGCGCAGTCGAAGTCCATTTTGAATTTTGATTCCGATAACTATCGGAACATCATTTTGAATTTAGCTGTATCTTTGCATCATGGTAAAAATTCGGGATATTGAATTGGGTGAATTTCCCCTTCTCCTGGCTCCAATGGAAGACGTGAGCGATCCGCCGTTCAGAGCTTTGTGCAAAAAGCACGGAGCAGATTTGATGTACACTGAATTCATTTCTTCGGAAGGATTGATCCGCGATGCAATCAAGAGTCGCCAGAAGCTGGATATTTTCGATTACGAAAAACCGATTGGGATACAGATCTTTGGGGGCGACGAAGAAGCAATGGCCATGTCTGCGAAAATTGTGGATGCAACAGCTCCGGATTTATTGGATATCAATTTTGGGTGTCCGGTTAAGAAGGTAGTTTCCAAAGGTGCAGGAGCAGGTGTATTGAAGGATGTGGATTTAATGGTTCGTTTAACTCAGGCTTGTATCAAATCTACGTCACTTCCGGTAACTGTGAAAACCCGTTTGGGTTGGGATGATTCGATGATTAATATCATGGAAGTTGCAGAAAGATTGCAGGACATTGGTATTGAGGCTTTAGCAATTCATGGACGTACCCGTTCACAAATGTATAAAGGCGAAGCGGATTGGACCCAGATTGCTGCCGTAAAAAACAATCCACGTATCAAGATTCCTATTTTTGGAAACGGAGATATTGATACGCCTGAAAAAGCATTGGAATACAAAAATCGTTACGGAGTTGACGGAATTATGATTGGTCGGGCAAGTATCGGCTATCCGTGGATTTTCAATGAAGTAAAGCATTTCTTTGCAACCGGAGAACATTTGGCTGCTCCCGGAGTGAAAGATCGGGTAGAAGCTGCCCGTGATCATTTAATGATGAGCGTAAACTGGAAAGGTGAACGTTTGGGTGTGGTCGAAATGAAGCGCCATTACACGAATTATTTCAAAGGAATAGCGCATTTCAAGGAATACCGGACCAAATTGGTTACATCGTTTGACTTACAGGAAATCCTCGATATCTTATCTTATTTGGAAGAGAACTCGGAAGAGTTTGTGTTCTCGAATCCGGTTTGACTTCGGCATTTCGACTTCGCTCAATGACCGAAGCTAAGTTACCGTGATTTACCAAATGTTTTATTAAATAATTTTCAGAAATAGACTCCCAATCGCACACCCTAATTTTTTAAGGTGGCTGAATGCTTACGCTAAAGCTTCAGCGGGGTCGAAGGCACTTTATTGTACCTTGTAAGTATACTTCACACGTACATGCTCAAAGGGCGCATAACGCGTTCCGGCAGTAAACTTCAATTTTTTAACGGCATTTTCTGCTTTCATGCGTGAAGGAGTAGACTTGATAGTCGATTGATCCGCAATTATCTTTGTTCCTGTTACAATTCCCTCGCGATTGACGGCAATTTCTACTACAACCGTTCCGTCGGCACCACTTGGAATGATAAAAGTTTCACCCGTCGTGAGTAATTTACGGCCGGAATCAACCAGTGTTCCTGTAAGTATTTGAGAGTCAGCCTGGAAATAGCTTAAAAACGCTATGGTAAGTAGAAGAAGTTTTTTCATTGTTCAAGTTTACGAAATTTCTGCCCAATTTGGTTTGTCCTGAAGTCTTTTTATTGCTTCAAGCCGCAAGAAAAGATGTTCCTGTTTTTCCAATCTCGGGTCTTCTGTTAAAAGCTCTCTTGCTTTCTCCCGGGCTAATGCAACAAGTGGGCCATCTTTTGCCAAATCGGCAATTTTGAGGTCTAACTGTCCACTTTGCTGAGTTCCCATAATGTCTCCAGGGCCTCTCAATTCCAAATCGACTTCTGAAATTTCAAATCCGTCATTGGTTCGAACCATGGTTTGGATGCGTTTTTTCGTGTCAGCAGATAGTTTGTTGCCGGTCATCAGCAAACAGTAAGATTGTTCAGCTCCGCGACCCACACGTCCACGTAATTGATGTAATTGGGACAGCCCGAAACGTTCCGAACTTTCAATCACCATCACAGATGCATTCGGAACATTTACACCCACTTCGATTACTGTTGTTGCAATCATAATCTGCGTTTTTCCTTCCACAAACTGCTGCATTTCGTAATCTTTCACATCCGGCTTCATTTTTCCGTGGACAATGCTCACGCGGTAATCCGGAAGCGGAAATGCACGGCTGATTGCTTCGAAACCATCCATCAGGTTGTTGTAATCCAGGGTTTCGGATTCCTGGATTAGCGGATATACGATGTAAATCTGTCTTCCAAGTGCAATTTCTTTGCGGATAAATCCGAAAACAAGCGAGCGGTCTTTTTCAAAATGATGTTTAGTCGTGATTGGTTTTCTTCCCGGGGGAAGTTCGTCAATCACGGAAACGTCCAAATCTCCGTAGTAGGTCATTGCCAGCGTTCGCGGAATAGGAGTTGCAGTCATGACTAAAATATGCGGCGGAGAAGTATTTTTCCTCCACAAGCGTGAACGTTGTTCCACACCAAAACGATGCTGCTCATCAATGACCACCAAACCTAAATTCTTGAATTGGACAATGTCTTCAAGCAGGGCATGCGTTCCGATCAAAATATGAATTTCTCCGCTGAGTAATTTTTCGTGAATTTCCCTGCGGGCAGCTTTTTTCGCAGATCCGGTAAGCAAGGCAATTTTCACCGGAGTTCCTTGCAGTAATTCGCTTAATCCGCTAAAATGCTGATTCGCCAAAATCTCTGTTGGAGCCATTAAAGCTCCCTGTAATCCGGAACCGATTCCCATTAAAATCGTTAATAACGCAACGACCGTTTTCCCACTTCCCACATCACCTTGAAGCAGGCGGTTCATTTGGAACCCCGAACCAATATCTCTTCGAATTTCACGCAGTACTTTTTTCTGTGCGTTCGTCAATGGAAAAGGCAGGTTTTTTTCGTAGAAATCGTGGAAGATCTGTCCCACTTCTGAAACAACTTGTCCGCTGCTTTTCTGCATATTGATCGACTTTCGGAGCAATAATTCAATTTGGAGGTTCAGCAATTCCTCAAATTTGAAACGCGTTCTTGCTTTTTGGGCCAATGCTACATCTGCCGGCATATGAACAGCTCGTATTGCAGTTCCGAAATTCGGCAGTTTCAATTCACTGATGAATTTTGGCGGAAGAGTTTCCTCGAAATGAACTTTCGAAGAAAGGTCCAGTAATCCTTCAACCAGCTTTTGTATTCCTTTTGAATGTAAGCCCGAAGCTGTCAGTTTTTCCGTAGAAGAATAAACGGGCTGCCACCCCATGCTGGCTTCGTTGCCGGTTGCCGGACTCAATTCCGGGTGGGAAATATTCCAGGTATTTACATAGGGTTTCGCTTTCCCGAAAACGATGTAAGTCGTATTCAACTTCAGGTTCGGGAGAATGAATTTATAGCCCTGGAACCAAAGCAGGTCGATAATCCCGGTATTGTCCTGGAATTTCACATTCAGGCGTTTTTGCCTTCCGGTACCGGTTTCCTGCACGGATATGATCTGTCCTTTTAATTGGACATAGCCGTCAATCAATGGAATGTCTTTGATCAAATGGAATTTGGATCGATCGATGTAGCGGAAGGGAAAGTGATAGAGCAGGTCGTGGTAAGTTGCGATTCCCAATTCTTCCCTCAAGATTTTGGCTCTTTGCGGGCCAACTCCTTTGAGGAATTCGATGTGAGTTTGCAACCATTGATTCATGATGCGAATTTAACTTCTTTGAAGGTTCAAAGAGTTTAAAAAGTTCAAAAAATATTCAAAGAATTCGAAGTGTTGAAATGAATGCTTTTTCCAGTGATAATTGTGAGATTCTTTTGGATTAGAAACAGAAACCCCATAAATGATAAATGGAGTTCAGACAGGCGTCCGAACTCCATTCACTAATCAACCTAACCTAACCACCTAAATCAGTACAAACTTAACTTTAATTTGTGATTAGATAAAATATTTTTAGTTAAAATTACCTTAACACACCATTTTTATTGATGAACGGTAAAGTTGGGTTATTTTTTGTGCATTTTCAGTCCTTTCTCAAGCCATTTTTTAAACACTTCAGGACTTCCATGGTTTTGATAATCAGCTGAGCCAACTGGAATATCTTTCCCATCTGGTGTTTGAAGCACATAATAGGGCTGAGAGGATGTTTGATATTCTTCAATCTGTTTGGCCGTCCATTTATTACCAATTGTTACAATGGAAAAATCACGGCCATTTACTTTTCTGGTAATTTGCTCTTTTTTCGGCAATTCGGTACGTTCGTCTACGTACAATGAAACGATTACTACATCATCACGTAAGTGTTCTATGATTCCGGGTTCTCCCCACACACTTTGCTCCATTTTACGGCAGTTTACACATCCCCAGCCTGTGAAATCCACGAAGATCGGTTTGTTTACTTCTTTAGCATAGGCAACTGCTTTGTCGTAATCGTTGAACGCCATCAAGCCTTTAGGTCCTTTGTGCATACCTTCTACTACCTTTACATCGGATGCGGATACGGTATTGGCATTTCCACTGCCGCCAACTCCATTCGGAGACTCCGCGTAGAAGTCAGGAGGTAAAAATGCGTTGACTAATTTCAAAGGAGCTCCCCACAAACCTGGGATCAGATAGAAAGTAAATGCTATTGTTAACGTTGCCATCATGGCTCTTCCGACAGAAAGTTTTTCAATCGGACTATCATGTGGTAATCGGACTTTTCCAAGCATATAGAGGGAAAGTGTTCCGAAAACAGCAATCCAAATGGAGATAAACACTTCTCTTTCCAATAAATGCCATTGCATGGTTGTATCAGCGGTTGACAAGAATTTGAAGGCAAATGCGATTTCCAAAAATCCTAAGAATACTTTTACGACGTTCAACCAACCTCCTGAGCTTGGCATGGAGTTTAACCAAGACGGAAACAGAGCGAATAACATAAAAGGTAAAGCTAGTGCCAGTCCGAAGGCAAACATGCCAACCATCAATGCTGATCCACCTCCATATGCAGAAAGTCCACCAAGCAAACCTCCTAAAATTGGACCCGTACATGAAAAGGATGCCAATGACAATACCAAAGCCATGAAAAAGATTCCGACAATTCCTCCTTTATCTGCTTTTGCATCAGCTGAATTAACCCACTTTGCAGGTAATTGGATTTCAAATGCTCCCAAAAAGGATAAACCGAACAGAAACAGCATGAGGAAGAAGAAGATATTGAAGTAAACATTGGTAGAAAGCTCGTTCAGGATATGTCCTGCTCCGGTAACAACTACAATTCCTCCTAAAATAACATGAATCAGGATGATGGAACCACCATAAATAAATGCATTACGGATTCCCTGAGCTCTTGTTTTACTTCTTTTGGTGAAGAAGCTTACTGTCATAGGGATCATTGGGAATACACATGGCATTATCAACGCAGCAAATCCACTGAAGAATGCCAGGAAGAAAACTCCCCAAAGTGATTTTGATTCTTTCTTCGGAGCAGTTGTTTTTTTGCTTTTAACGGATTCTTTTACGGTTTTTGAACCTTCCTGATAACTTTTATCATTACTCGTTGGTTGAGCAGAAGTTTGTGCAATCGTTTTATCGTCAGTGCCAACTACTTCAACCGTTCCGTTTTCACATGCTTTCACCGTAACGGTCGCAGTAGATTCAAAAGGAGGAAGACAGTAACTGTTGATGCGGCACGTCTGGTAACTGTATTTGATTTTCAGCTTGAATTCCTTATTGGATAATACCTCGATTTTTTGCTTGAATTTGACTGTTCCGATATGATAAATCAAATCTTCATCCAAATCTTCATCGTGGTGTACTACCGGTTTCGGTTCTGTTGGTTTTCCAAGGATTTTGAATTCTTTGGAAGGCAATACATTGAATACGGTTGCTACTGAAAAAGAAGTCTTCGGCAAGTAAAGTGCATTGATTTCCCAACCGGATAAAATAGCTGTTTCTGCTACAATTGTAGCCTGACATTTATCATTTTGTTCAACAGAAAACTTCCATTTCACCATATCCTCGGGGTATTCAACAGTAGATTGAGAAAATGTATGAAAAGAACTAAATGCTATTAGAAGCAATGAAAAGAAATGAGTAATTCTCATGAGTTATTTTGGGGTATTATGGAATTGTTATGGAAAAATCAACATCAACAGGAGGAAGGCACATGACTTCGTTGCAGACCATGAAGGTTACGTAGCCTTTAATCACTTCTCCGGATTTTACTTTGGTAAGTTTACGCGTGAAAGTCACTTCGCTTTTAAAGAAATCCAATGCTGCCTCAAAGTTTTCATCGTATTCGTGAATGGCTTTGGGTTCTTTGACTTCTCCTTCAAATTTAATATTCGGATTTTCCGTAAATGTGATGCTGGTAGGCACCGGCCCGATTGTGTTATTAATATGCTGGCTGTATAAATGCCAGCCATCAGAAATAATGGCTTTCAATTGGATTTCCTTTGTGCTGGGATTATAAGAGAAATCCCATTTAACCCTTTCCTGGGCAAAAAGTGAGGTTCCAATCAGTAAAAACGAGCATAAAAAAAGCAGTTTACGCATGGGCTTTAGTTTATACTTCCAAAGCTACAAAACGAAAACTGCTTATCAATAGTGAGTTTAGCTACTTTCTTGAAAAGCTAAATAATTGAGATTAGAATTTTAATTCTACGATGTGATCAATTGGAATCCACATTCCGCCTTTCAGACAAATGTACTTTTGCCCGGTAGCCCAAATGGTTGTATTGATCCTTTTCAGTCCTTCGTCGTCGTGAAAAATGATACCGACTTTGTGGTGATATCCGTTACCTAACCGAGTGGCTTCCTCTAGTTTTGCACGAATGTCGGATTGTTGTTCAAATTCAACCGGATGTTTAAAAGATAAATCTTTTACGATTTCTTTTTCGACTGTAACTGGTTCCATTGTGTGGGTTTTTAAGAGTGTACAAACCGAAATTTAATAAAAAATTAATTGCAAAATCACATTTAGTGAAAAAAAAGTATTTGAGCAAGAATTAGACTTTATAAATCTTGATTATCAGTGAAGTAGAAGGATTTGCTGTGAATTTCTTTGAAAGGGATACTCCCGGAATCCAAACAATTTCTTCGCCACTTTTAAAAACCGGATACGAATTTCTCCATTGTTCAGGGATGCCGGCATCTTTCAAACATTTAAAAATGGTTTTCTTTCCATCCATACCAATTGCATGAATCACGTCTGAAGCTGCCGCAACACTTTGGGTAATCGGGAGCGTGCATTTTCCGGAATCCAGATAGATTTCCCATTTAGTGAATGTTTCGGGTAAGAATTCAACCTCTTTACTCTTGAATTCCCACTGTGCAATTTCAGAAAAATCGGGATTCCAGGAAAAACCGGCTTTCGTTTTGAAAATCGGACTTTTGTCAATCTTCGAACTTAATTCCGAATTTTTTAATGCATGGATGCGCTCAATGATCCAAAACGGCCAGCCGAAATGCGTACAGCAAAGAAGTTGTTCTTCGATACTTAAGAGTTCCCATTCTTTAAAAGAAATCTGGAACTGTTTTCCCCACGCTGTGAGCCTTGAACTCAGATTCTCTTTGAGTTCCAACTGTGTATCGCGAAAAGCGGATTGAATGAGTTGAATGGAATCGGTTAGTTGCGGATTTGATTTCAGTAATTCCGGGATCACGATATTTCGAAACTGATTGCGTTTGTAATCGTTTTGCAGATTGCTGGCATCTTCCCGCCATTGGATGTTGTTTTCAAAGGCGAAGTTTTTCAGTTCTTCTTTTGAGAGGTTCAGGAAGGGCCGGATAATCCCGTTTCGTTCCGGATGCATTCCGCCCAAACCAAAAATTCCGGCGCCGCGCATCGCTTGTAAAAAGAAGGTTTCGACCTGGTCATCTGCGTGATGTGCGAGTAACACGCGGTTGTTTGGAGCTTGTTGGTTAAACTCCCTGAAAAGTTCGTGGCGGAACTTTCGCGCAGCATCCTGCAGGTTGACTCCGTTTCCTTTGGTAAATTCCTGTGGACAGTGAACAACTCTAAGTTCTAACTGATGTTTTTGAGCCAATTCCCTAACAAAGGCTTCGTCCTTTTCACTTTCTTCTCCACGAAGCTGGTAATTGATGTGCAGGATCGTGGGTTCGAGTCCCGTCCAGACCGCAGCTTCCAGCAGAACGGTCGAATCTAGCCCGCCGGAACAGGCAACACACAGGTTAAACGATTGCAGATTTAACCCTGAAAGCGCTTCTTTTACCACTGACATGGGCCAAAAAGGGATAGAATTTTACCGACTTTGACTTTGCATTCTTCGTATTCAGCTTCTGCATCCGAAAGCATGGTGATTGCACCTCCAACTCCACAGGAAAGTTTTTGGGTTTCGGGATTGTAGACCAGTGTGCGGATCAGTACATTCAGGTTAAAATCGCCGCCGGGATAAATAACGCCAAAAGACCCGGAATAAAATTCACGGGAAAAACCTTCGTATTTCTCTGCCAGTTCCACAGCTGCTTTTTTGGGAGCTCCGGTCATGGACCCCATTGGGAAAGTGGCTTTCAGAATCTCTGAAAAGGAAGTATCTTCTTTTAGTTCGCAGGAAATGGTAGAAATCAATTGGTGAACGGTGGGGAAGGTGTAGATTTTACACAGTTCATCCACATGAACGCTTCCTTTGGTTGCGATTTGAGATAAATCATTTCGTACCAAATCTACGATCATGATGTTTTCTGCCCGTTCTTTTACGCTTTCCTGAAGGTTATTGCGGTTTTGAATATCGGCTGCTTCTGTTATGCCGCGAGGTGCGGTTCCTTTAATAGGCTGTGAAATGAGCTTATTTCCCTGCTTTTGGATAAAACGCTCCGGACTTGCTGAAGCTAACATCCAGTTCCTGTTTTCTGCCATTGCGGCAAAAGGAGTGGGATTCTGTTCCCAAAGTGTACTAAAATAAGGCTGGATACTTTGCAGCAGGAGTTTTTCGGATTGAATCAGTTGACAGAAGTTCAATTCGTAGACATCCCCCAGCTGAATGTGCTCTTTAATCTTGTTGACCTGCTCCAGGTAAGTTTTTTTATCGGTATTTGCTTTCCATTGAACGGGAGCAGTTTTTTTTGGTGATTCGAATAGATCTTCTGCCAGTTTTTGGTGCTTTTCGTCCTGCTTTCCTTCCAGGAGGTAGGCTGTTGTACTTTCATATAAATAAGTACTTTCCGGAACCCAGGCACGTAATAAGGGGAGAGAATTCTCCGGACACGGAACATCCAGTACAGAAAGTCCAAGCTGATAATTGATAACGGTAAAAAGCGTGCGGTCTTTGTGCTTGTCCAAAAATGCGTCCAGGGCTTTCCAGTTCAGACCAGGTTCTAATACAAATTCAGATTCGCACCCGATTCCAATGAGGAAAGAGTCGTCTTTGTATCTGAAAAGGGAACGTTCGATCATAACACAAAGGTAATTACGAATTACTAATTGCTAATTACTAATTGGTTGATTGTGGTGGAGAAAATGAAAGTAAGCCTAACACGATGCTGTTAAAGTGTGTGAATCATTGAGTTTGAATATTCGTAATTAGGTATTGGTAATTGGGAATTGTATTAATTTCGTTCAAAACCAAAACATGTTATACCGAATCATAAAGGCTATCATTTCATTGGGAATCCGGCATTATTACCGGGAGATCAAAGTGGTGAACCGGGAATTGCTTGAAAAAGAGCAAGGTCCTTTGATCATTATTGCGAATCACCCCAATACGCTGATGGATGCCTGGATGGTTGGTTTTGCAAACCGCAGACGTGTTCATTTCATGGCGAAAGCTACTTTTTTCAGTTCGCCGTTCAAGCGCAAATTATTGGGTTCTTTGGGAATGATCCCGATCAATCGGAAGTCTGACGGAGCAGTTACCGGCGTCAATAATAAAGATTCTTTTGAGGCTTGTTACCAATTATTGGAAAGGGGCGAGATTTTGGTTGTTTTTCCCGAAGGAACGAGTTTTTTGGAACGCAGGCTCCGTGAGATCAAAACAGGAACTGCGCGAATTGCATTGGAAGTGGAACGCAGAAACCAGGGGAAACTTGGGTTGAAAGTCATTCCAATCGGATTGAATTACGTTTCGGCAGATTCTTACCGCGGGAAAGTATTGGTGCAGGTTGGAAGAGCTATCGAATTAGACGATCTGTGGAAGGAATACGAAGTAAACCAGGGAAATGCAGCAAAATTATTGACAGAGAAATTCCGGGTGGAGTTGTCACGTGTTTTTGTCAATATGGATGATTCTGCGCGGGAAGACCTGATTGAACAACTTGCAGATTTATTTGTTACAAAATATACCAAACAAACGGATGTGGCGGGTGAAATGAATTTCATGAAATCCGTACAGTCGCGCTTGGAACAACACAGTTTGACAGCTCCCTGGAAACTGGAAGAGATCCAAACGGAAACGAGTAATGTATTTGCATCGCTGCAGTTTTTGGGAATCAAACCGGATTTCCTGGACCGTCCTTACCGCCCGATGTTGTTTTTGAGGCAGTTTATCCAGAGCTGGTTATTCGTCATTGGTACGGTACCACTTTTCCTGGTTGGTTTTATTCATCACTTTCTTCCTTATTGGTTTATTGGCTGGATTGTTCCAAAAATGGCGAAAGAGGTAGAGTATCACGCACCACTGACTATTTTATTGGGATTGCTTTTATATCCGCTGAATTACCTTGGATTCGGATTGGTTGCACATTTTTGTTTTGACCTGAATTGGTTCCCAACTCTTATTTACCTGGCGGTTCTGCCTTTTTTCGGGACTTTCGCACATTATTACATGCGTTACATGCATCATTTGAATTCGAAGCAGCGTTTTGGTCGTTTTGCGCGCAGAAGAAGTGCGATTCTGCAAAATTTGCGGGAACAGCGGGAACAGTTGAAAGACTTGATTTTTAGAGATTAAGCGGGGGTTAAGATGCTGTAAACGGAATCAAAATGTTTTTTTTTACTTTTTTTTCCGTAAAATCCTTTGATAGAACGATGCATTTATTAATTTTGCGCCTGTCTTCGGGAGACCTGAGACGCGTTCTTTGTAAGAATTTTGGAGGGATGGGTGAGTGGCTGAAACCACCAGTTTGCTAAACTGACGTACTGGTAACGGTACCGCGAGTTCGAATCTCGCTCTCTCCGCAATAGTAACTTTGAAAACGATTTTAAGCGAGATGAAGAACTCGCAGCGAGTTCGTGCCAAAGTGAAACGGAGACCAGCGAAGCTAATCTCGCTCTCTTCGCAAAAAAAGTTTCGAAAGTGCTTGCAGTAGTTGATTTTATTGTTACCTTTGCACCTCGAAAAAAGAAAAAATCTTTCAAATCGTTGAAAGAAAAATTGAAATAAAAAGCCTAGTTCGGGGCGTAGCGTAGCCCGGTATCGCGCCTGGTTTGGGACCAGGAGGTCGTCAGTTCGAATCTGGCCGCCCCGACGAAAAAAAGGGGATGAGCAATCATCCCCTTTTTTATTTTATAAGAGAGTTAGGCCCAATAGCTCAGTCCGCCGCGGCGGAAGCAACCGCTTCCAAAGTGTAAAGATTTAGTTTAAAGGGTAACATGAAAATACTGGCCCAATAGCTCAGTCCGCCGCGGCGGAAGCAACTGCTTCCAAAGTGTAAAGATTTAGTTTAAAGTGTAACATGAAAATACTGGCCCAATAGCTCAGCTGGATAGAGCAACTGCCTTCTAAGCAGTAGGTCTCAGGTTCGAATCCTGATTGGGTCACCAAAAAGGAGAAATCATCAAATTTGATGGTTTCTCCTTTTTTATTTCCTCTTAAACTCCTTAATAACTCTGGGATTGGTGCAAACATCGAATTCACTCTATTGGTTCGAACTGTATCATTTTTTCGGTCATAGATGATTCCATTGGGGAATATAATGTTTTGCAAAATTGTTCGTTCTCCTATTTCAGCTTTTTGCCAGTATTCATTGGGCTTAACACAGAAATTCACTACAAATTTTAAGCACTTTTCGAGGTTCGAATCCGCGAAGGTTATT
Source organism: uncultured Fluviicola sp. (assembly GCA_965650365.1). Taxonomy (GTDB): domain Bacteria; phylum Bacteroidota; class Bacteroidia; order Flavobacteriales_D; family Crocinitomicaceae; genus Fluviicola. Next base: position 44,551 of record CBFGOJ010000036.1, read on the forward strand.
TTTTGTAATTCCTTTTCGATTTCATAGATTTCACCTTTGTATTTTGAAGCATATTTATTGAATACTTCCGTTGTTAATTTTCCGATTGCATGATTTTCTTCTACCGTATCAATCTTGTTTTGCAACTCTGTAATTTTCGCTTTTTGTAATCGGGTATTATCAAAAAGTTCTTCAAAAAACGTGTTATAGAATTCTTTAATTCCTGTTTTGATTATTTCTTTATCGCATTCATCAATTCTAAATATGCTCATAAGTGCCATAAATTGCTCATGCGCTTGTTTTGCGCTCTTATTGTTCTTACATCCTACCTTTCTGCATTTGTAGTAATATAAGCCCTTCTTTTGCACTAAATACCCTGTCATGGGTGTTTCACACTCTTTACATTTCATATAGCGTTTGAGTGGTAAGTGTTCATCTTCTTCTTTGTGAGTTACTGGATGATTTCGGGATTCAAGCACAATGTTATTGATTTTCAGGAATATTTCTTTTGAAACTGCGGGTTCGTGCTTTCCTTCAAATAGTTCGTTTGGAATTAATTTCGAAACGAGTAAACCACAGTAAAAAGGATTTGCAAAAATTTGTCCTAATCTGCGTTCATTGATACTCGTTCCCATGGATTGTAGTTTTCGCACAATCTCGGAATTACGCATCTGTTGGTTTGCTTTCCATAAAAAAGCTTTCTGAATCATTTTACCCGTTTCGTTTAAAACAATCTTCTGTTTGTCCGCTTTCTGACCTCTATTCAAATTGGTGTAACCAACTGGGGGAGCAAATGGAAAGTAACCCTCCTGAATCAATTCACGCATTCCTGTAACCGTTTTATCTTTTCGTTGCTCATTGTCCATTTGACTGAATAGGAACAAAATCTTTTGTTGGAATGAACCCGACGAAGTTGTCGGATCAAGTTCCTGCGTAACTGCAAGAGTAATAACTCCGTATTTTTTCAATAATTCATCTGCAATTTGCGCACCACCCATTCCCGAACGGGAAAAGCGGTCATACGAATACACAATCACATAAGTAACATCTTTGGTTCGCTTAACAAACGAAAGCATCCGATTGAATTCTTTTCTATCGTCAGTTTTTGCGGATTCGTATGTTCCCCCAAAATGGTTAATGATGTGCAGTCCTTTTTTTTCTGCGAAACTTTCACAGAATTTTTTTTGCGATTCTAAACTAGTGTTATCCTCTTGTGAATGGTGGGAAACACGGGTGTAAATTACCGCGTTAATTCCCTTCGGATTGCGCTTGTTATCTTTGTGCGCAAAGGATTTGAACGGGGTTAAATCTTTCATGGCTCTAAATTGTTTGTTTTACAGTAGGATTCTAATAGCACTAAGCACAAGGATTCAATATTCTCAATCAATTTTTCATACTGTTCCTTGGTGTACTTCTTATATTTTGGAAGCGAAATAATATACTCGTATGTGAGTTTATTTCTTAACCGTTCTTTCGCTTCTTCAATTCGATGTTTAGCAAACGCACTCATGGGAACGAACTTTAGCGTTAATCCCCTTTTGAATAAAAAGCACTTTATTAGTGCTGTATGTAGCTGTAATGCTTGCATTTACTGGTTTTCTTCTGTTTTTTCTATCCGTTTTCATTTGATTGGATTTTGCAATTACACAATTTTCTAAAACTCCGACCCACCCATTTTTGAGAAATTTTTATAAAAAACGCTGAACCCCTTTATTTATAAGCAATTCAGCGTTTTTATTTCTAGGATTAACGAATTATTCCCAATCGGGGGAATTCACCACCGATTGAGCGCACAAATACCCGTGCAAGTACGAATCCATGACCATGGAACGGGAAAAGTCCAACGCTCCTGAAAGTTCCCGAA
>CBFGOJ010000037.1:0-46046 GCA_965650365.1 uncultured Fluviicola sp.
ATCAGAATGAAATAAAAATGAACGCGAAACTAACGGTTCGTGAATCGCAGCAGGCAGTTTTTTTGAATGAAGGAAAGCTGGCAGATGTTTTTGAACCGGGTATGCACGCTTTGCAGACGCAAAACATGCCAATCCTTGCTACTTTGAAAGGATGGAAATACGGTTTCGACAGTCCGTTCAAGGCAGATGTGTTCTTCGTTTCCACCAAACAATTCCTGGATCAGCGTTGGGGAACAAAAAATGCTATTACCATCGACGATGAGCGTTTTGGGATGATTGAGCTGCGTGCTTTCGGATCTTTTGCCTTCCGGATCATGGATGCAGGGAAATTCCTGAAAGAAGTCTCCGGAACCGATACCGAATTTACGACAGAAGAAATCAATGGCCAGTTGAGAAGTATGATCGTTACCAAATTCTCTAATCTCATAGGAAGCGGAAAAATTCCGATTGATAAAGTGGCGGCCAACCTGGAAGAACTTTCCAAAACCGTTCACGAGAAAATTAGTGAAGAGTTCGAGGAATATGGAATGAAGATCACCAAATTCTTATTGGAGAATGTTTCCATGCCGGATGATATCAAAAAGGAAATCTTCGAATATTCCCGACTGAACCGCATTGATATGCAGAAATTGACCCAATTCAAAGCTGCCAACAGTATTGAAGCTGCCGTTTCAAACCCGGGAATGGGCGGAATGGGAGTCGGTATGGGCGTTGGAATGGGAATGGGAAATATGGTCGCCAATTCGATGTCTGCCGCAATGAATACCCCTCAAACAGCACCACAGAATACAGGAACTCCACCGCCTCTTCCACAAGCCATAGCTTATTTTGTGGCAGTAGACGGAAAACAAAACGGACCTTTTACCCTTGAAGCACTTACATCTATGCTTCAAAACGGATCTTTCGGCAGAGAATCGATGGTTTGGAAAAACGGTATGGCCAATTGGGCAGAAGCAGGAAGTGTAGAAGAATTGAGCTCCCTGTTCCAGAGTATGCCACCGCCACTTCCACCGATGTAAGACAATTTGTAGTTGATGAATAGTTATTAAAAAAGAAAAACATGAATTTCGGAAGAGAAACTTTTTATAAATCAGTATTAGTAGTTGTGAGCATATTCTTTGCTTCGCTTGATTTGTTTGCGCGAGTCGGAGGAGCTGGAGGTGAAAAGAAGGCCGATGAGGCTGTTAATCTGCCAACCGGAACAGGAGGGAAACTAACCATTCCCGGGTTAATCGGCCTAGCCGTGGTGCTGATTGTTTATTTCATCATCCGAAAAAGAATGGGTGGAGGCGGATCCAAAAGTTCTTTCCTGGATGGAATGAAAGGAGCCATGTCGGGTGGCGGAGTTGCCGGAGCTTTTACAGCTGTTATTCAAAAAGATTTCCAGCAAACCGGAAACGGAGGGAGCAAACATTTCCCGGAAGGATTAACAGAAGAAAAAGTAAGTACTTCATTCCTTGCACTACAGGAAGCCTGGGAAAAGCAGGATCTGAGTAAGGTGCGGAAATGGATGTCTGACGGAGTTTATCAGCGTTTTACGGCGCAGTTTTCCATGATGAAACAGCTGACTCAGACCAATGCTTTGAGCAATATTCAGATCAAAGATATCTCCGTCATGGATATCCGGACAGATGGATTGTACCAGTCTGCTGATGTTGCTATTACTTTTTCAATGGACGATAAATTCATCAGTGAGAAATACCCGGAATTGAATGAATCCTACAAGGGAGATTCGGACAAAGAAATCTGGACGTTCATTAAACGAAAAGATACCGTGGTTTCCGTTCAAAACGATTTGTACCTCACAAATAATTGCCCCAATTGCGGTTCTTCCCTGGATGATCAACTGGGGGAAGTCAGCCGTTGTCCGAATTGTAAGACATTGACCAATAATGCTTCCTTTGATTGGGTGTTGAATGAGATCACGCAAGATCAGGACTATAAGAGCGGGAATGACCTGCTGCAGGATATCCGACTAAAAGAGCTGGTACAGAATGATTCGCACTTTGCTATTCAGCGTATGGAGGATATCGCATCCAATTTGTTTATGCAGGTAATGGAAGTTTGGAGCGGTGAATCCAATAAGAAATTGGACCGTTTCTCAGATGGTGGAGTTGCTGAAAAAATTCGTTCGCAAAAAGAGGAGCAGGGAACATTTGTCTTTGACCGGCTTTACCTCAATGAAGTAACCATGCAGGCATTTGATACACAAAACGATCAATTAAACCTGTCTTTTCGCTTGACGGCGCATTATCAGCGTGTACAGCCTGGAAATAAGCTTAAAAAACTGGATTCTTCGCTCGCAGAACACGCTTTCAGAATGGTTCTTTCCAAAGATGTTTCTGCGTTGAATACTCCTGAAAAAGACATTGCGTTCAGCTACGAATGCGCCAATTGCGGTGCTCCTTATGAAGATACAACTCATCATACCTGTTCCTACTGCGAAGCATTGGTAGTTGATCCTTCCAAAAATTGGGTCTTAACTCAATTTGAACAGGTTAAATAATATCTCTGACTTCTTGGCTGCCAATTGGTTCAGTTGGCGGCTTTGGGTTTTTAGGAGTTTGTTCCGGAATTGGTTCCACGGAATCCATTTGCCTTCTTTTGAATTGCGTAATAATGACATTAAGCAGGAAGAGTGCCTGTGCAGCTACAAATGTAATACCCACAATGGTAAGAGGCGATTTCCATTCGGCATTTTGCACTGCAGCATCATCAATATTTTCAGGAAGGCTGTAATCGACACCTTCACCCGTTGCAAGTTCAACCAATAAGATATGGCGTAAAATCAACAGGCAGGCGATAGTGACAATATAATGAATCCAGCACATGAATTTGACTAACGGTCTTCGCATGAGTTCCTGGACCAATGAAATGAAGGTGAATACGAAAAAGAGAATGGTCAATATTAAAAGCACATACTTTTGGGGAAGTGCTGTAGCAGAATTCCCGAAAGCAATATCCACCGTTGGTGTTGCGTCCGTTTCCAGGCACACAATCAAAAGGCCTACTGCCGTGACGGCGTAAAAAAGGGTCATGATGTAACTCTTGAAATTTCTCATAATGCATTCTTTTAATGATGTTGAGAAACTGAATTTGAGTCCAATTGGTCCGTTTTCAGATTCCAGTGTTTCTAAGATATGTAAGAGTTCAGTGATTACTGCTGTTTATTAGGATTTTTTCTGAAAATAGAAAGGATCACATTCAGAATGAAAATAAATTGGGCAGCAAAAAGAATGTAAAGAATAAGGACCAATGAGTTTGTCGCTCCGTAATCAGAGGTTGTTTGATTGAAATCATCGTAAACACTGTAATCATAATAGCGTTTAGGTTCTGATTTTTGGAGGATGAAACAAATGCTTACCAAACATCCCATTGTAAGCAAATAATGAATGACAGAAAGTATGCTGTTCATTGGTTTTCGAAGAAGTTCGAAAGTGAGAGAAATTCCGGTAAACAAAATAAATAATAGCGCCAGGCTTAGCCAAATATGACTTTTAGCACTAACAAAATAAGTGTCGTAAATAGCAATGTCAAGAGAATCGGAATGATCGAATAACGCCAATGAACAGCAGGTTAGAGCTGTGAAACCGTATAGAATGGATATCAGGTGTGATTTGATCATTGTTTGGTATAATTATCAAAATTCACTCCGTTGGTTTCAAAATAAAGCCAGGAATCCGGTTCCAATTGGTCCTGGTTTTTTGTGGCGATTGAGTTATGTGCTTCAACATAGTCACCATGTGTAGCAGAACTTAAGACAACCTTCTTTCCATCAATGGTCAACTCCATTTGGATTGCCCCGACCTTTGCAGTCATTTTCGTATAAGTTAAAGTCTTCAAATCCTCCTTAAATGAAACCAGTTGGTCATCGTTCAAGTAAAAAGTTCCCGAATTGTTCGACATTTTGACACTGGAAATGGCATCAATTTCAACCAGGTCTGCTAATGATTCAATCTTTTTCTGCGTGCAGGAAAAAAGAAAAAGCATTAAAAGCAATGCGGAAAGCAGCGTTTTTTTCATGCTTACTATTTGGTCAGTGTCACTGATTCCATAATTCGTGTCAATTCATCCAGGGATCTTTCCAGGTTAGAAGTCATGGAGATATGAACCACCAGGTCTTCTTCAATTTCATCTGCCGGGATTATCTGCTCCTTGCAGTAATAACCTTCTTTCGGAATAGGATAGAAAATCCACGATACTTTTTTACCCAGGAAATTTCCGTCCTTTTTTTGAAGATCAGCTGCTGAAAAGCCGTAATCCCTGTAGTTTGCAGAAGGATGATGCCCCGTGTACAAAGTGATATTGGTCCAGTTTGTATCGGAATAAGGGCGATAGGTACGGAACTTGAAAACCTGGAAGTCGTATTTCTGACTTACGTTGACCACAAAATTCTGCGGAATCTCAAAAGTGAATTTTTTATCTGATCCGAAAATGGGTAGTGTTTCTTTCCGCGCACTTAAATCAATTGTACGGGTTCCTTTAGCCAATGAAGCGAAGACCTGTTCGGTGAGTTTGATGTATTGATCTTTCCATTTATAAGCCGTTGGAGTGATCAAAGCATGGATTCGGAATAAAGTATTGTCAGCTGTTTTGACGATCAGCGTGTTCAGCAGGATTCCGTTCTGGGTTGAATCCCAGTTTGTAGGGGTCGCTAAAATGGAATAAAGCTGGTTTTTGTCCGTCAGTACTTTCAGGGTAAAAGGATCACCTGCATAATCTTTCGAAACGTGTTCGAATAACCGATCTTCGCCCAAGGCAAATAATTCTTCGGCAAAAAACACCAATCGCTTGTCTCCCAAATCATACATGATCCGTGTTTCTTCATTCGCATTGTGGTCTGCCGACATGATATCCACGTCACGTTTCACATTTTGAGCACCAGCCGGAAAAGTAAATACCGCTTTCCCGTTTAAGATAGGCAGAGGATTGTTGAATTTGACCGTATCCAACTGAGAAAATGCACATTGAAAAGTAACTAACAGTGCACATATAAAAGATAAAAAGGCGATTTTTCCAATACTCATAATTTGAAGATTTCGTTTATGAAACTAATTCAATTTCTGGTCGAAAGTTACTGAAGAATGATGAATTAAAGATTATCAGCTGATGGATAATTTCTCCAAAGCCTCATGAATCGTTTTCAAAAAATTCACCTGCTTTCCATTATTACATTCATACATGAAATCCGTGATGCTTTTGCCGGTGTACGTCGAAAAATTTCCCACAATTGCCAGGCGCATGCGGTAATTGGAGAATTTCTGAAGCATTTCGCCCGCCATTCCGTTTTTCAGGTCAAAGAAATCCTGGGTGATGTTCTTTGCATGGATGATCATGCGGTCGAATCCCTGGTAATAGACAGTTCCAAGAAGGTCGAGGCCGTCTTCGGCTTTTTCAATCAGATAGCCTGCCGCAGTTATTTCTGCAATGGAAATCGTATTTACAGTATGGGTTTCAATGTGCATAAGTTGCGATAGTTCGAACGTTATTTGCTGAAATCATTAGTTGCCCTTGCGGATCAAATTCCAGATCGGTGACGTTTTTTTGATTTAACGTATAGCGGACCGTTGCAATCTGAAGAGAACTTCCATCTTCGAATTTTAGAACCAGTTCCTCGATAATGTTCATTTGAGGGCCATCCGGTTCGTAGTCGTCATTTAAATCCTGGTACCAATTCCATTTAACACTGGTAGATTGAATTTTTTTACCAATAAACTTCTTCGTTAAGACTTCGTTATCTAAATCCAGCTCATAAAAATTTGAATCTTTCAAAAGTACCGAGACATCTTCCTCGACGGTATCAAAAAGCTCCAAATTTGCATTCCATCCTAAAGTCAATTTAGTAGTTGAAAATTGAAGTAAGACCGCGCCATCAATAATTAATAAATTTTCGGAATCAAAAATAAAATAATCATCATGGATATTGAAATAACGGATTTCAAGTAATTCCTGATTATTTAGAGAGTTTTCAAAGCTGGTGTCTAAAAATGCCATTTTAAGTTTTTTATCGGTTTGATTGAATTTGAGATTAAAAATAGGTTAAGTTCGAATAAAACTCAAATCCAGGAAGAAGTTTGTGTGATCTGCAGGATCTAAGTAGAAAGTCGTTTCTTTTTGAATCGCGAAATACATTTCGAGGCTTTTAGGTTCCAGGTTTGTAGGAAAGTGAAATTGTTTCTTCTCCCCGTTGATTTCCACATCGAATTCAAGGATCGTTTGCAATTTTTTTTCTTTTATTTCGATGTCCTGAAGGTGAGCTTCGATAAACCTTAAATTTTCCCAGTTATTGCTTTTAATCCGGACAGTATCCAGGTCGATGTTGAACTTGGTTCCCTGGGCAGCAGTTAGGTATTTACCCATTACCTCCTTCAGTTCTTTTTTCCGGGAGTAACGAACAGCAATCACAAGAACGATCACGAACAAAACCATCAGTCCGATTCCGAGGAAGAGCATAAAATAACTGACATAATTATTCAAATTACTTAGCGCCCCGCGAACAAGGATGCCACCCAGGAATGCAAACACAGAAGTAATGATCAGCGTGATTGCAAGGAATTTTTGCATGATGGTTTTCATGGCCCCAAAGCTAACAATTTACCGATCACAACCAAGAATCAACCCAGCAGATGAAGCTGAAGTATCTTTAATAAAGGATCTCATTGCGGTACAAATCCACCAAATCCTCAAAAGAAAACCGATTGGCGGCACGTGGAGAAGTGGAGTAAAGAACCACTAATTCGATGTTTCGTTCCTTGTACTGAAGGCTGCTTTTTAGCGGTCTTTTACCTGTTGGAAAACGGTGTGTGATCTCTTTTGTTTCCAAAAACCGGTTAAACCAGCGGGTGGCACTTTCCTTTCCGGAGCTGCTGGTGAAAATAATCTTACGAATTCCCGGGTTCTCATCCAGGATCTGGAAGATATCCATGTATGCCAGCACACTCAGGTTTTCATCCAGAGAACTGTTCCCGGCGCGCTCAATGTGTTGTCCCATATCAGTGACGGCCAGGTGTAATTTTCGCAGCAGGTCCTTTCGTTCCTCAACTGCTAAATCTCCAGTGGGAACCTGTAATTCCGTCTCCGCAATCCGTGCAATAATTCTCCAGAAGAAGTTGGCCTTATTGGGATAAAAGAAATCAAAAGACCAGTTTCGCTTAGTAGGAGGAAAGGTCCCGACAATCAGGACTCTGCTACCTTCGGGAGCGAACCAGTTCCAGGGATGAAGTTCTTGTTCCATCTACCTAAGATAGGTATTTTCCACCTTTTTGTCATTGCCACAAAAAGGTGGAGCCAAGAACTAGCGAAGCTAGAGAAGACGAAACAACGACAAACGTTAGAGCGAAAGTTGTAAGGTAAGGTCTAGGCGCGGGTAAACCAATCGACCTGTTAGCAGGTCATGCCAGAATTTCTCATAAACTCAGCTGCGCCTCAAACAGTATGAGAAATTTACTGTCATTTACTGCACAGGTGCCCGATCTTGTTCACCTAATCGCCGGTTAGATTTAGTTTTATTGAAGAATAACTCTTCTGAATAATGATCTTGAATTCCCCTGATTCTATTTTTGAGTAAACTTTCCCGATTGCTCGATGCGGTACTTCTTCACTTCAATCACAGGTTCATCACCCATGTAATTGTAATTCTTCACGACCACGTCTTCTTTGGAAATCTTTCCGGTTGCAGAAAATGCCGATTCGGCTATTTCGTCATAGGCGATCATCACTTTATCAATGAGCTGATAGTCTTCTTTCGAATAAGAGATCAAAAAGGTTTTCATTTCATGCTCGGCAGATGCTGTAACAACCATCATGTCTACAGTCGTTGATAACACAATGCGATACCTGGAATGAAAGTTCTTAAAATTCGGGTCAATGCTTTTCAGCTGTAATTTGGATACCAATTTTCCGGAAAGTTTGTCTTCGCCGTTGAAATTGTCAAAACTGGTGGAATCTGTAACCGGCAGATTTTTGAATGGAACTGTGGCTAATAAGTCGGGCTTAGTTGATTTAACACCTTCCGGATCTTTTAATAATTCTGCACGCTGTTTTGTTTCTGCCTCTTTGTTGGAATCACTGCCGCAAGAAAATAACAAGCAAGAAAGGATTGCCAGTGAAAGAAGATTGATGCTTGTTCTACTCATAAATCAGGATTAACTACTAAAATAATCATTTTTCCACCTTACCTGCGGTTTATTGCCTTGTGAGGCAAAACCTTCGTCTTCACCAGCCACGGCTGGCTCTTATCATTGCCACAAAAAGGTGGAGCCAAAAAGGTCTAGGCGTTGGTAAACCAATCGACCTGTTAGCAGGTTATGCCTCCTTCCGCTTTAAGCCTTACAGGCTAGCTTCAGTCTTCACCAGCCGCGGCTGGCTCTTCCATAAACTCAGCGTTCCGCCTCAAACAGTATGGAAAATTTACTGTCATTTACTGCACAGGTACCCGATCTTGTTCACCTAATCGCCGAATTATGATCATCTAAGTTGAGGTAAAATGTTTTCTAAAAGTGAATTAGTCTAATTGGAACGTAATATTTACTCGAAAGCCAAATTAACCAATTTTTGCTCCGGTTCGTCCATTAGCAAAGCATATTTGGAGAGCGTATATTCCTTATCGTAGAAAGAAATGTAAGAAGCCTGCAGCACACGGTAAGTTTTCGAATCCACTTTTGATTCAATGATCTCAAATCCCTGCAGCTCCTGGTTTTTAAGATTTCCCAAACTAAAGGAAAGGGATTCGTAAGTGTTCTTCAGGTCCACAGTTGCGGTATCTACCAATTGGGTATTGAATTGTTCCTTGGCTTTTTGATAGTCCTTTTTTTCCACCATCCGGAAGAATTTATCCAGCCAAAGGAGATTCGTATTAGCATCCAGCAGTTCTTTATTGCTGTAGCGCATTTCAGTTACCTTATTTCTTTGAGTGACTTTCACAGCAATGACATCGTATTTTTTGCGTTCGGTCTCATCCATTCCGCAGTACAAACGAAAAGCGATGTCTGATGCAAAGAGTTCGGGTCCAGATTTCGAATTGTCCATTACGGTACTTTTCCCCACACTGATATTAAAGTTGTTTTCTTTTTTTCCATTTCTGATCTCCGAACCAACACTCGAAGAAATTTCACTTGTCTGATACCTTTTTTGAATATACTCCTTGATTTCGTTACTAACGGAAATTTCCTTCTCGGTTTCTTCCGAACAGGAGAAGAGTAGGAAAACGAGTATGAGCAAGCTGAAAATACGCATGAGGTTTTGGGTTTTCGTTGGGGTAAAGATAGGGAAATTGGAAAATTTCATTGAAACTTGTTAACTAAATTGGTTACAAAACCAAATAACTAAAGGTTAACAAACCGATTTAAAGAAATGAATTTATCCCGCTAAGGTTACACTTTCGTAATTTCCATCCTTATCAATAGAAATATCAATACTATGATCGCTGAACAGATCCCCGTCGTTGCAATAAATAGCGCAGGATCGGTCGCTGTAAAAGACAATACTTTCAATCGAGATTAATTCTCTGAATTGTTTCGGAGTGATTGCCTCTTCGTCTTCATCCAGCCAGCTGTCGTTTTTAAGAGCAATCATTTCAGATTCCATTGTAAGCAAATGAGGCTTGTAGAACTCATTTTTCATTTGTGATTCAACATATGCCAGTAAAGCAGGGAATTCTCCCGGTTCTTCGTAATAAATACTCAGTTCAAATGAAAAATACTTCGACGTTCGGTTGTTTTCGTACTGGGTATATTTTGGATCGTATGTAAGTGTTCCCAGGAATTCATTTTGAATGATCGGTTCAATGGTTGTCGGTTCAGAAACTTTTTGACCTTGAAATCCTTCGTTAGTAAGGGTTTTGAATGCGCGTTCCAAATCGCTCTGGTCAAACATTGGGTGGAATTCCCTCAATTTTTGGTGTAGTTCACGAATATTTGACTTCACATTCAAACCTTCTGCATGAATGGTTACTTCGTCGTTTTCAAAAGAAAGCCCGGTGTACTTGTATTGGTTGGGAATGTAAACTGAATAATTCGTCTCACCGTCTTCAGGTGTAGTCACAATACTGATTCCCCATTGAAAATGTTCGTCATTTGGTGGATTAATTGAAACCAATGGATGAGGCATGAATGGCATCTTTTTTACCCGGAACTTTCGCAAAACCAGGAGCTTCGTAAATGCAGGATCCACTTTTGCAAAAGGATTGTTTTCGGTGAATTCTTCCAATGGAATAGCATTTCCTTTTCTGGCATCTTCCAATAATTTGGATAAGTCCTCAAATTCCCAACCGGTTTTCATAGCAAGTGATTTGGGAGGGAAGGTAGGAAATATTTGGGAAAATGTCCCGATAGCTATCGGGATAACTGAAAGGTTACCAAACCGCTACCACTTCCAATCAGTCATCTCTGTGAAGCTGATTTGGTTTTTAGCGGCAATATCGCGCAACTGGTCTTCCAAAACGTCAACGTTCTCAATCTTTTTCCGTGGAAAAATAAAGGTGAGTCCGGATTTCAACTGCGCATAGAAGTAATCAGCTGTTTCATAAATGTGTTTCACCTGGTTGACACCAATTTTCATTTCGTAATTCTCCTCTTCGCTCTGGATTAGCTGGTCATCCATAGCTATCGTGGAAACTTTATCGAATTTATCTGCTAAGAAGCGATTGACATGCTTCTCAAAGTGATTTCGCTGGTGATTTTTGGCATAAAGCGGATAGAAAATGACCCAGGCAATTGCTATGATTACTAGAATGACAGCGGATAATACTTTTTTATCAGTATAGAAATTAAAGGCCAGGAACAGGAACATTACTGTATAGATAATTTGACCATTTTTTCGCTGTTTATGAGCATTCAGAGCGGTAGAAGCAAAAAACAACTGGTGATTCAAGTAATCACTTTGGCTTAAGGAAAAGGTGTAAGTCATGAGGCGAAGATAATTAGGAATTACGAATTGCTAATTACCAATTTCGAGTTCAGGGTTAATTGGACGATTTTATTTGTGGAGTACCTGATTCGTCAAAAACCTCCTTGCGTTTTCCGGGTTGCAATATTTCCGGGCCGTAAGTAAAGGTGTAATCTGAAATCCAATCGCTATACTTTTTCCGATAGTTAAAGACTCGGTCTTCCACGGGAGTTTGTGTGGTATCCCGATTCAGATAGTGAATCGTTAATTTACTGTCTTTAATCACATAAGTAAATACTTCCTTTTCGCTGTAAAGAATTTTGTTTTCCGGAATTTTCTTCGCTTTCAAATCTATCGGACAGCTCCATGCCACTTGTCCATCCTGCGAATAACCAGCCGATTTATCTGTAAAATGATAAAAGTTATTGTAGTGGTAAAATTGGCTGTTCCATTTCGTGTGCTCCAGGGAAAGTTCTTTTCCGACTGTTTCTTTTGGAGTAGGTTTTTGAGTGGGCGAATTGCAACTGTAAACAGAAATGAGCAGTAACAGAAAAAGCAGGTGCTTCATAGATGAGTTTAATGGTTTATAGCCTTTCTATTTCAGAAACTATTTCCTGAACTTCTTTTCTGAGTTTTGCGACATCGAAATAATCAGATTGTTGGTAATCCGGTTCACGTGGATTGACATAAAAATCGAAGTAGTTTTTGCAGACCGTTTCAGATTGGACCTTTTCCGAATGAGAGAAGATTACATAAAAAGGTTTGCCTTTGAAATAGTAGATTTGGTACAAGCTGCTTTTTTCTATGGATGCATCATCAGCCAGTTTGTCCCGATAAGTTTTCATGTAAAGGACCTTGATTATCTCGTCTTTCACCCGATAAATCTCTCCCTCCGCGGTACCTTTCGAAACCACCCGCTGATTTTTCAATGGTGAAAGCGCATGAATGGTAGTTTTCAGCGTGAAAGTAGAATCGTTGCCTTTGTGATGAAACATCATACTGTCAGCCTTAAAGATCGCCATCTGACCAGCACTTGAATAAGTGGTTTGAGCAAATGTCCCCTTGATAACCAGGGAACTCAGGAGAAGTAGAAAAACTGTTTTCATAAAGGTGTGATTTGGGGAGAAAGGTAGGGGATTTCTCTGGAGGGATTACTTATTGTTGTTCGGGGAAGAGAAGAAGAGGGGGTGTTGGTGAAGGGTCATGGGGCGATCAATAAGTCTTGAATGTCTTAGTATCTTTTAAGTTGGAAATTAGCAAAAGCATTTGGTTGAAAAGTTCTGTTGTTGCTAATACATCCCCCAAAGCGCTATGTCTATTATTGACAGAAATATTGAAATAATCAAACGCATTCTGAGAAGATGTCATATTATCAGGGATGATTCCGACTGTTGAAAGGTAGAATAATATTGAAGCCGTATCCACGTATCGATGTGAAAACCTTTTGTTATAATCTAGTCCATAATTTTGACAAAAATTCTTGAAGAAATTGATATCAAAAAGTACATTGTGTCCGCATAATATTATTTTTTCTTCATCCGAAAAATTACATTCTAGATATTGCTCAATTTTATAAATTATGTCTTTCGGGGACATTGCTTTTTTAGAGTGTTCAATTAAGTCAATTTTATTAATATCTAGAGCTGATTGAGTAACATTTAATACTCCATCATTTATTAGAAACTCTTGGGGTTGAGAAATCTTACCATTATCCCAAATTACAAATGCAATAGACAATAAACTATTATTAATAGGATCTATTCCACCAGTTTCGGTATCAATAAAAAGGATTCTATTAAACTTCATTAATTTTTTTCTTGTTTAGATAAAAATACAAAGATACTAATGTTTCATTACCACAAAGTGTCCAATAGCGCTTATATTTATAATGGAAAGTGAACCATAACAATGATGTTGTAATTAAAATTAAAGAAGAAGATTTTTGCGTGCCATCTTGGAAATAATTTATTGTTGTTATAAAGAAGAAATAAAAATATATTGTTGCAAAAAGAAAAATAAAAGAAAGAGATCTATAGAGATTATATTTTGCCAAGAAGAAGGCTGCTAGTGATCTAATATTCTCCTGATTATTTATAATAGTTGAAAATTTATAAATCGAGTACCACTTATCAGGATAGTTAGTGTTAAGTCTATCATTTATTATTTTAATGCACTCTGTTTTTAAGTCTTTATTGTCATTTATATAATCTTCGGATTTGAATGTAAATACTTTCAATAAAGTGTTTTTGATTGGCTTAATAATATCTTTTAACCACGAATAAAACTTTGTGTTATTAAAATCTTGTTGGCTTATTTTTTTGTATAAGAACTCAATACCAGTTTTTGTTTTCTTATAACTATAGTTCATTACTTTATTAAAAGTTTTATCAAATAGGGCTACTAAGATTTCATATTTTATTATTGAGAAAACTTTAGCAAAGTGACCAAATAAATAGGCTAATACTATTATTATACTGGTAATTAATAATGATTTTTCATTCCAATAATTTTTAAAAAGATTGCTAATAGTTGATAGTTCAGATAAAATAAATGATTTTTCGAGGTCAGGTGGAGCTATTTTAGAAATATCAACTAAGGCTAAAGGGGTAATTAATACGCCAAGAAAAATAAATCCAGGTAATATGAGACCTAGTAAATCAAACAGAAAGTTTTCAATTTTAGAAAAGAATTCGCTCATCAGTAATAGTGTTTCAGTTATCAGCCGACAAAGTAGTATTTATTTCTTTAGTTAGTCCCAATCATGTAATTCTTTCTTCCGAACTGCCCAAAAAACTTTCCGAACTGCATTTTTGAGTCTTCTGAACGGTCGTGAGTGTTCCTTGAGCAGAGCGAAAAAATCAGCTATATTCATTCTCTCACTTCCTCCCCCTCAGTCCCCCTCCGAAGGGGGAGGTTTTAATCTGCGTCATTTGTCCGCCGCGGCGGACGGGAGATATTATAATGTGCAACTAAACCGTTTTACCCAATTTATTCTTGGGTTCCCGCGCTTTTCCGTCGTAATTTTGTACCATGAAATACGCTTTATTTGCTCTTCTGCTCGTTTTGGGACTTACAGCTTCGGCTCAAACAATTCCCGTTCGCATTGTTTCCTACAACCTGTTGAACTTCCCCAATGGAAGGAACGATTGTGGCAGCAGCAATGTCAATCTTCCCAATCGGGCGGATTCTTTGCGCAAGATCATGCAGTACCTGAAACCGGATATTTTGGTGGGTTGCGAGATCCAGACACCGGCGGGCTGCGACAGCGTATTGACCCGTGCTTTGAATGTATTTGGAACCACACATTACCAACGTGCGCAATGGATCAACAATTCGGCTGGCGGTGATTTGCAGAACATGTTGTTTTACAACTCATCCAAGCTTACTTTGAAAGAGCAGCGCATTGTTCAAACTTCGCCAAGGGATATCAATCACTACATTTTGTATGTAAACGACGCAACCTTGCCTCAACACCACGATACCTGTTTCATAGAAGTGTTCATGTGCCATTTGAAAGCCGGAAGTGCAAGTGCAGACTTGGCTGATCGTGCGGCGCAAACGCAATTGCTTCGTGCCGTTTTAAACGGAAGACCACAAGGACGACACCTTTTCGTTTGCGGAGATTTGAATACTTACCGCAGTACGGAAGTGGGTTACCAAAACCTGGTGAGCGGTGGCACGAATTTCCTGAAAGATCCTTTGAATATGCCCGGAAACTGGACAACCAACAACTCATTTGCTGCGATTCACACGCAATCACCACGTGCGAGCGGTTCCACAGATTGCGGCGTTACCGGCGGATTGGATGATCGTTTTGACCACATCATCGTGTCGCAGAATGTCATGAACGGAACAAACTTATTGCAATACAATACCAACTCTTACAAAGCTATCGGGAATGACGGGAATCATTACAACCAAAGTATTTTGGCGGGAAGCAATTCGCAATATCCGGATTCTTTAGTTCGTGCCTTGTATTATTCTTCCGATCATTTGCCGGTGAAAATGGATGTTACGGCCACTATTCCAACGAATAACGGATTGAACCTAACTTTGACATTTGCGGGAAGCGGTTGTCAATCGGGTGGGACCAGCGTAACTGTTCACCCCAATTTGGGTCAGGGACCATATACCTATCAATGGAGCGCAAACGCGGGTTCACAAACCACGAATACCGCAGCAAATCTTCAGGGAGGTAGTTATTGCGTAACGGTAACAGACAACAACGGATTGACGGACCAGGTTTGCTTTGAAGTAGCATCCACCAGTCCGATTAGCGGCAACGGTTTTGACGGAATGGATTACGGGACCTGCAACGGGCAATCTTTCGTAGTGGTATCCGGCGGGAATACTCCTTATTCATATCAGTGGAATGATCCGCTGAACCAAACCACTTCTACGGCAACAAACTTGTGTGCGGGAACTTATTCCTGTGTGATCACGGACCAAAACGGTTGTTCGCTGACAATCCAGACGACG
Source organism: uncultured Fluviicola sp. (assembly GCA_965650365.1). GTDB lineage: Bacteria > Bacteroidota > Bacteroidia > Flavobacteriales_D > Crocinitomicaceae > Fluviicola. The sequence goes on from CBFGOJ010000037.1 coordinate 15,364, forward strand.
GTCTTTTCCAATACAACTTCAGTTGGTGAATTATTCGCTGAAACGGAATTTACGCTCTTCCCGAATCCTGCAACAGAAAGCGTGATCCTTCGTTGCGAAAGTGTTTTTGCGCTGGGAACCATTGAATTGCGGATTCTGAGTGTGTCAGGAGAACTGATACGAACACAGATGCTTGATTTCTCGAATGATAACCAGGTAACAATTCCACTGTTTGATTTGAAGAACGGGGTTTATTTCGTGGAACTTGCGAAAGATGGAGTTTCTGCACGGAAAATGATTGTCAAAGAGTAAATTCTTAGAATCCAGTTTTGATTTTTTGTAACTTTCCGTATGACGAAAGAACAGCTTTTAGAATCTTATTTAACCAATCTCAGCAAGAAATTGAACGAGCTGGATTACACTTCTGCGGACCGGGAGAAATTGGCTGAGTTGGTATTCGCTATCAAGCACCAAATGAGCCAGCGCCTGAATGAACATTTTCAGCAGCATTTCATCGACGACCTCACAGATGAAGAAATAACCACATTCTTTGAATCAGTAAGGAAAGGTGCTGATGCTATTATTGCGGCATTACCGGTAGATTTTTCGGATTAGTCTCTACACAAAAATGGACGTGTATTCGACTCAAAGAATACTTCTAAAAACAATCGTAAAGGATTTAACCACAAAGTACACGAAGCGCACGAAGTTTTTTTATGAGCTTAGCTGTAAAATAATTCCTTGTGCTCTTTGTGTTCCTCGTGGTTAATTTAAAAGAGGGGAATTATCAGGCTTCGATCATTCGTTTCATATTCCCCAATCCTTCATCGAAATCTTTTCCAATCGCATTTTCCATGTTGAAGAAAAGCATAAAAGCATTGAATGGCCAGGGAGTTCTGCTGGTAAATCCCCAGGCAACACGTGTGTGTGCATCTCCTTCTGCTGCTACGGTGAAATATGCATTGGCTATACTTTTCATCGGTTTTAGAAAGCGCAGTTCGTTCTCAATTCGCTGGTTCGGGATCAATTTTTTGATTTCCTGTTCTCCTTCTCCCACTTGTTTGTTCTGGCTCTCCCATTTGGAAATAAATCCTACTGTTTTGTCCGTACCGCTGAAGGTAATCTTCACGTTCGGATCCATTTGGGTCCATTTGCTCCATTGGTTCTGTTTTTTCAGTGATGTCAGGAAGTCATAAGTTTCAGGGAGTGGTTTGTTGACTGTAATGGTTCGCTCTACACGAAAATCTTTTTTGCTGAAAGCAGCAATTAGTAACACAAGGACGATCAATCCACCGATCGCACCCAGAATAATCCAAACAATCATCATAAGCTTTAAATTTTTGGTAAATAAACGATTTTTTGCGCTATTAAGACGTCAGCATATTAACATGTCAGGACTTAGATTTTTGGATCAATATCGAATCTGGTCCAAAATCCGGATGTCTTAAAGTCTCGTAGTAATCTCCCAATTCTCTGTCTGGTCCGGGTTCCGGATTTGGTCGATTCTCAGTCGGAAGGTCACTTTTCCTTTCTCCCGATTGGTATGAAAAATAAACGACAGTATTTCCACTTCCACAGCTTCTTTCATATTCTCTTCATGTTCTAAACAGTATTGCTGAATGATCTCCAGTTCATCAGAAAGCCTGGTGGTGTGTTTTCTCAGGAATTCCAGGAATCGCTTTCTTTGAGCAATCAGTTCCTTTTGATTGTCGTGAAAGGGAAATGTAGTTTCCAAATCAATACTCAGGTTGTCACAACCCGAAATGGTTGCTGAGACATCAAATTCGGCGGATTTGTATTTTTCAACGATAGTTTCCGTATAATTATGCATATCTATGCTTTTGCTCACTTCCGAATTTCCCTGGAAGAGCTTTTTATTTTTCCATTTTGCCAATTCACATTCCGTGAGGTAACTTTCTTCGTAGACATTCCCGTTTTGGTAAATGAAAGACAAGTTGGTGGACGGCAATTCATCTCCTTCTTCCGGAAAATAAGTCCTGAAGTTTTGAGTTGCAAGTGCTTTCAGTTTTCCATGCTTGTAAGTAAGATCTTCCAGTATGTTATACGAAAACGGTGCATAGCAGAGGATCTCATGTCTTTGTCCGATTTGATTATCCATCCCCATAATGAGGTAAAGGATCTGTGAATTGGAATGTACATTTCCTCCAAGCATTCCTTCCGATTCGCGGTGGATAATATAATCACTTAAGCCGTCTTGATTCAAATCTTCGGATGCAAGCAAGCTAAAACTGACCGAATACGGATCCTCATCGCCTGAAAATGAAACAGAATGTTCCCTGTAATCGATTTTAGCCTTTTTAAACCCTTTCGCTTCTTCATCCAGCAGGAACCGGATGATATCAAACGGTTCTTTCTTTTTGGAAACCGGCATCGATTCACATACTTTTAAATTCGGTCGTTTTTTTTCTGTTTCAGCAGATTTTCTCCCCGAACCGCCACAAGAGAATAATAGGATTGCCGTAAGGAAGAGAATAGTGCTGTTGATACCCGTTCTTGAAAACATTTGAGTTTGTTTGAGACTAGTAAAAATGGGTATTTCTTAGCAGAATTCAAATTATTTAATCACGAAGCACACGAGGTTCTACACTTGCTTGACTTGGAGTAATAAAATAGTCCCTTGTGCTCTTTGTGTTCCTCGTGGTAAAAAAAATGAGGGTGATCTTAATGTCTCGTCACCGGGTAACACAAACAGTATTTCTCAACCGGCTGAGCCAATGCTGAAATATTGAGATTATCTGAAGCTTTGGAAACGTCAATCGTTTGTCCACCTTTCATGAGCAGGTTAATGGTCTGTTTCACCTGGCTGTAGGCATTGTTCGAAAGTAATTCGGAGTAAACGAAGTAGTTGATCTCTTCATCATCCAGCTGGTATTGAGTGCGCACCAATTCCTTTTCCATCAAAATACGGTCCGGGCTGAACGGTTCTTTTGCGATTTCTACCTTATGCAAATTGCGGTCTACGAGGTTCCTGGAAAGAATGGACAAAACGGTATCCGAATGGTTTTGCCACACTTTCACTGCTCCCATTACATCAAAGTCATCCAGCTGCGCAAAGGTTTGCAACACTTCAGGATTCGTTTCGAAGTCTACTTTTTGAACATCTTTTTCCATGAAATAGAGCAGGGCAGGACTTCCAAACAAAGTCTGACCGTCACGAATGAGTTTTTTGGCTCTGCGCAGAATATTGATCAGCATAAATTCGCCCGAAACAACCGTTTTGTGCAAATAAACCTGCCAGTACATCACGCGTCTTGCCACCAGGAATTTCTCAATGCTGTAAATTCCTTTTTCGTCGATCACCAATTGATCGTTGTGAACATTCAGCATTTCGATGATGCGTTCCGTTCCCACAATTCCCTCCGAAACTCCGGTGAAAAAACTGTCGCGGGTCAAATAATCCAGTCGGTCCATGTCCAGCTGGCTCGAAACCAATTGATACAGGAATTTCTTGTGGTATTTATTGGCGAAGATCATCAGGGCACGTTCCAAATCGTCCGAATTTTCCGGAAAATCCCGCTTCAATGCTTGTATAAAGTAATAAGATATCTGTTCGTGGCTGACATTCTTCACAATGTCGAATTCCAAAGCATGGCTAAACGGTCCGTGGCCGATATCGTGCAGCAAAATCGCCACCAAAACCGCGCGTTCTTCTTCGTCCGTAATCTCATGACCTTTTCTGCGGATCACCGCAACAGCCTGTGCCATCAGGTGCATTGCCCCAATTGCGTGGTGAAAACGGGTGTGCAAAGCTCCCGGGTAAACCAGGTGTGTCATGCCCAATTGCTTGATTCTTCTGAGTCTTTGAAAGAAAGGATGCTCCACCAAATCGAAAATAAATTCGTCCGGAATTGAAATAAAACCATAAACGGGGTCGTTGATGATTTTCTTTTTATTATTTCGATGTGTGTTTGTGCGCAATTGAATACCTTTATATAAATCAATATCAAAGCTAATTAATCTTTAGGATATGCAAGCAAAGATTCTGTGGGCAGACGACGAAATGGAGTTTCTAAAACCACATGTGCTCTTTTTGGAAGCAAAAGGATACAGTGTAGAACTCATTAACAACGGCAGTGAAGCGGTGGAAAAGTGCCAGGAAAACAATTACGATATTGTATTCCTTGACGAGAATATGCCTGGTATTTCCGGATTGGAAACATTGGCTCGGATTAAGGAAATTACTCCGATGACCCCGGTTGTGATGATCACCAAGAGTGAAGAAGAATCCATTATGGAGGAAGCTATCGGTAGCAAAATTGCCGATTACCTGATCAAACCTGTGAATCCGAATCAGCTTTTGCTTTGTCTGAAAAAGAACCTCGATCACCGAAAACTGGTTTCCCAGAAAACCAATTCAACCTACCAGCAGGAATTCCGCCAGTTGGGAATGCAGTTGAACGGTCGTTTGGATGCCGAAGAATGGAAAGATGTATTTAAAAAACTGACCTATTGGGATTTGGAATTCAAGGGAATTGAAGACCAGGGAATGGGTGAGATATTAAACGCACAGCGAAAAGAAGCGAATGATTTATTCTGTCGTTTCATTGAAAATAATTACGAAGATTGGTTCAATGGAGAAGAGGAAGCTCCGGATATGGTCCATCATTTATTGAAGGAACAGGTTTTTCCGATGCTCAATGAGAAAGATCGCGTTTTCCTGATGGTGATCGATAATCTGCGTTACGATCAGTGGCAGGTTTTGAAACCGATTATTTCCAATTTCTTTACGATTGAAAAAGAAGATATTGTTTATTCCATTCTTCCAACAGCAACTCATTACGCAAGAAATGCGCTGTTTGCAGGCTTAATGCCCTCTGAAATTGAGAAACGTTTCCCAAAACATTGGCTAAACGAAGATGATGAAGGTGGTAAAAATATGCACGAAGCAACTTTCCTGGAAGGTAACCTGAAACGCAATGGGAAAGATGTAAAGTGGTCTTACCATAAGATCACCAACCTGGAGGCAGGAAAAAGATTGGTGGATCAGTTCCACACCTTATGGGACAATCAGCTGAATGCAATCGTTTACAACTTCGTAGATATGCTTTCTCATGCACGTACAGAAATGGATATGATCAAGGAATTGGCTGCAGATGAATCTGCTTATCGTTCTTTGACACTTTCCTGGTTCGAGCATTCTCCATTGCAAGAGATGTTTAAGAAAATTGCGGAGAAAGGAGGGAAGGTTGTAATCACAACAGATCACGGAACAGTTCGTGTTACAAACCCGGTGAAAATTGTTGGAGATCGCAGTACGAATACTAACTTACGGTATAAAACAGGGCGTAACCTGAGCTATAAAGACAAAGAAGTATTCACTGTTAAGCACCCGGATAAGGTTGGTTTACCTAAATCGAGCTTATCTGCTGAATTTGTATTTACACGTGAACAGGATTACTTCGTGTATCCCAATAACTATAATCACTTTGTAAATTATTACAACGATACCTTCCAGCACGGCGGCATTTCGATGGAGGAATTATTGATTCCTTTTATCATTCTGCAGTCGAAGTGAGCCAATTGATTGCACATAGTTTAGACGATATTCCTTTTGTTGCCAAAGAATTACTGGAACAGATCGGGAATAGGAAAGTCGTTGCTTTCTACGCCGAAATGGGGTCGGGTAAAACAACCCTGATTTCAGCAGTTTTGCGTGCCATGGGCATTGAATCTCCGGAAGGTTCCCCGACTTATTCTTTGGTGAATTCCTATGAGTCTCCCTATTACGGGGAAGTCTTGCACTTTGATGTTTATCGTTTGAATTCGGTTGAAGAAGCTTTGGATGCGGGGGTGGAAGAGCTGTTGTATTCCGGAGCGATTTGTTTCGTGGAGTGGGCTGAAATCATTGAACCTTTGCTTCCGGAAGATGTGGTGAAAGTGAATATTACAATCAACGAGGCTGGCGAACGATTGATTCATATCCATTAAAAACTGGTTTTCAAATTCTCAAATTTCCAGCTTTCAAAATTTGAAAATTCTATAATTCGCTTGTTTGCTAATTTGCGAACAGATTTTGCGTTAATGACATGTTTGTCAGGTTGTTGTATTTTTGTTTTAACAATTTGTTTTTTCTGTTTTTTGAGTGGTTTAAATTTTTAACCAGGATGTTTACTTTGCTGTGATAGACCGTAAATTTTTGTGAAATGTCTTTCGGAACAGCGTAATCTATATTCCTTTTTTCCGTAACTTCGTTTGGCTAAAATTGGAGACAGATTATGGTAAAGGACCCGGAATTACTCAAACAATTGTTGAAAGAAGGGAATATTCTTCCAATGGAGGAAATGCTCGAGATTGCTAAGAAGAAAGGGCGCTTGGTGATTGGAATTCCGAAAGAGTTAAGTTTCCAGGAGCGCCGTGTGGCCCTTGTACCGGAAGCAGTTTCTTTTTTAGTAGCAAACGGACACGATGTTCGGGTAGAAAGAGGAGCAGGAGAATCCAGCAAATTCAGCGACCGCGAATATTCCGAAGCAGGGGCAGAGCTTTGTCCTTCCAATAAAGAAATCTTTGAATGTGATATCATCCTGAAAGTTACGCCTGCTTCTGAGGAAGAAGTGGATTTGATGAAGGGAAACCAAACACTGATTTCGGCCTTACAATTAAGTATTCAGCCCAAAAGTATTCTCCAAAAACTGATCGAAAAGAAAGTAACGGCCATTGCATGGGATTACATCCGTGATGAGCAGGGAGTATTTCCGGTTGTTCGCACGATGGGAGAAATTGCAGGTACGACATCTATTTTGATCGCCGGTGAGTTATTGTCTTCTTTCAACGAAGGAAAGGGAATCATGCTGGGCGGTATTGCCGGAGTGCAGCCAACCGAAGTAGTGGTGCTTGGAGCAGGTACCGTTGGTGAATTCGCTACTCGTGCAGCACTTGGTTTAGGAGCTTCCGTAAAAGTATTTGATAATAGTTTGTCGCGTCTGCGTCGTTTGCAGAACGATTTGGGATCACGCATCTACACATCCGTTTTACAGCCAAAAGTACTTGCAAAATCTATCATGCGTGCCGACGTGGTTATCGGGGCGATTCGTTCTCCTTTGGGACGCACTCCTTGTGTGGTTTCCGGAGAAATGGTGGAGAACATGAAAGAAGGTTCCGTAATTGTTGATGTGAGCATTGATCAGGGTGGATGTTTTGAAACTTCTCGTGTGACCAATCACAATAATCCAACTTTTGTAAAGCACGGAGTAGTTCATTACTGTGTACCGAACATTGCATCCCGCGTGCCGAGAACAGCTTCTTTTGCTTTGTCCAATATCTTTTCTCCGATCCTGATGGATATGGGAGAATCAGGAGGTTGTTTGGATTTGATCCGGAATGATCACGGGTTCCGCTCCGGAGTATATATTTATAAAGGAATCCTGGTAAGCGAAGTATTGGGGCGTGTTTTCGACCTGAAATACAAAGATATCGATTTGTTGATGATGGGACTTAAGGGCTAAAGCCCGGATGGAGAATGAGAGCGAGAATGAGGAATTTAAATCATCATTCTGTTTCTGTTTCTGAATACTGATAAAATAAAAAGATATTTGACTGAAAAGAATGGATAAAATCTTCAGAATCACCTTAATTTACAGATAATGAACAAATTTTGAGCGTAAGAATGACAATCCATTCCTCATTCTCATTCTGTTTCTCACTCTGATTATTATCCTCCGCGCTTATTCCCTTTGTACTTCACTTTCTTGCTCGTCCACTTGTAACGGCGCTTGGTGAAGTTTTCTCTTCCACGTGCACCGGAATTGAATTTGTAGACAAATCCTAAGTTGTGCTGTAAATAATTACCACCTGATAATGCACCACCTGTGAAAGCAAATTTCCCCGAAGTCTGGATCTGGAATCCTAAACCACGGAAGAAAAACAAATTCACACCCAAGCCAACATTTCCTGTCAAAGCACTAACGCCCGGCATACTGGTACGTTGTGTCATTCCAATTCCCAAAGAAACATACGGATCAACCCATCGTGGTGTAATTAAAGGATAAAAACTGTATTTGCAATTTAAATCGAGTGCCAAAAAGACTCCCGAACGACCAATAGTATCGTTGATTAATTTCGTGGGCTTGTAGGTGACAAATGCTCCTGAAAATTCTGCGCTCAATCCGTACTTAAAGTACTTGTCAACCATGATGCGGGTTGGGAAATATTCGTAATTCCACGACTGCGCCACATCAAAGGGCTGACATAAACCGCGACCATCATCCTCTACAGCTGTCCAGCTCACACCAATCATCCAGGAATACGGTTTACGATTCCCAAGAACAGAAGGCTGAGCATCAGCAAAGTTCGTTATGAACAAAAATGTAAAAAGTAAGACTGAATGTAGTAACGTCTTCTGCATAGGCATGGATCGAGTCTAATAATTTGCCTCAAATGTATATAGCATATCTGACATATCCCGCATTTTTTTTCAAAAATGTTGGTATATTAGCCAAAACTGAAACGCGTGATAAGCAACAAATTAGGACTAAAATGGCCTGAATCAACTCCTGAATGGGAGAAGAATTTAGTTCGTAAGGTAAATTTCTTAAGCCTGATTGGTTCCTTTAATGTTGTTACATGCCTGCTAGTCTTTAATATTATTGGTTTTCAGTTCCTGAATCTGCACTTTTTCGTAGTATTTGGTCTTGCCGCTGCGATTTTTAGTTTGAATTATGCGGGGAAATTCATTTTGGCTTCCTACCTCTTCTTTGCAATTGGAATTTATTTATTGGGAGTTGCAACCGTATATATGCAGTTGGAAAGCAATGTATTGATGTATTTCTTTCCGCTTACACTTTCTATCGTACAGATTTACGGAAGAAAAGAATCATTCGCTCACCTGGTCATTTGGTGCATTCTTTATTTTTTCACGATTAGTTTTCTTTTAATTTTTGGACCGAAATATTACCCCGTTCAGGTTTCGGAAGCAACCATGAGCACGCTGAAAATCTTTAACGGACTTTTTGCATTCTTTTGCGGACTGATGCAGATCACAGTGATTACCTGGTTAAATATCCGCCAGGAAGAACAAGTCCGGAATGTGATCGAGGAGAAGCGCCTGCTTTTAGCCGAATTGTATCACCGGGTGAAAAACAACCTGAATATTGTGACCAGCCTGATCAATATTAGAAAGAACAATTCGAACTCGCAGGAAGTGATTGATGCTTTGGAAGATTGCCGGGGAAGAGTGTATTCAATGGCTTTGGTGCACCAGCAAATGTATTCCGGGTCGAAAGTAGGAAATCTGAACATGCTGGATTATTTGGTAGAATTGATCCGCAATGTGGAACATAGCTTTGGCGGTGATGCCGATGTGGTGTTGGAAGTAGATTCCAATGAGTTAATCCTTCCAATCTCAAAAGCAGTCCCGATCGGGTTAATCATGAATGAACTAATTACAAATTCTTACAAACACGCGATGGTTCCGGGAAAGAAACTAGTCGTTAATATCCACGTTTCTCAAATCGGGAATTCCATGCAGATAGAAGTAATCGATAATGGTCCGGGAATTAAATCAGAAAGACAAAACGGAAATACACTAGGCTTTGAACTGATCCGTTCTTTGTGTGAGCAGATAGACGCAAGTTTTATTGTGGGTAAAAACAAATCTGAAAATTCTGGAGCAAACATCCAGATCAAAATCATTGATTATTCGGTGAATACACAGCTGTTTGTATAAGATTTCCATTGCAGTCGGGTAATTTCTCATGTCCTCCCCCTTGCATCCCCCTCCAAAGGGGGAGACTGTAAAATTCATCTTATTGAAGATTTTAATTCAAAAACTGAGTAATTCTAGTTCTACATAACTTTCAATCGAAGGTCGATCCGGGTTCCCCCTTTGGAGGGGGACTAAGGGGGAGGAAAAGTTTAACTAGCTATCGAATTCCCAGGCACTTCGGTAGATCCCGGTTTGTTCAATTTGATCCAATAATTCGGAATAAAACGGATCATTTCCCAAAGTGGCGCTGTCACCAATCAAATAGCAGGCTCTTTTGGCGCGGGAAATCGCTACGTTGGTCCGGCGGTAATCGCTCAAAAAGCCAATCATTCCATCCGGATTCGAACGTGTGAAACTCACTACGATGTTTTCTTCTTCCTGTCCCTGGATTGAATCAATAGTCGAAACTTTCCAAGCGCTGCTCAATTCTTTTTGCAAAAGTGCAATCTGTGCAGAATAAGGAGCAAGAATCACCGTTCGTTTCGGATCAAGCGCTTCTGCTTCCAGGATTTTTCGAATGATCCTCAATTCGTCCCAGTTTTCGAAACTCCCCGTGGTTTCGTTTTGTGTTTCGCCTTCGCCAAATCCGGCCATATCAATAAACTGGATCTGACCGGCGGGAATTCCGCTTGCGGTTTGCAAAAGTCCCTGGTAGAAATACGGATTGATCACCGAAACAATTTCCGGCGACATGCGGTATTGTTCATTCAGCAATATGGGCTGTCGGATTTCGCTCACTGTTTCCAATAAACTTTTATTCAGACCTAATTGAAGGGCCTTTGTGCTAAAAACTACTGGCGGCAGCTGCTGTGGATCTCCGCATAGCACCAATTTCTTTCCGAAACTTGCAGCCAGCCAGGTTAATGGCGCTAAAGATTGCCCCGCTTCATCCATGATCACCACATCAAAAGAATGATTTTTGGAAAGTGCATTGAACAAACCAACCGGTGTTCCTGCAATAACAGAACTGGTTTCAATCAATTGCTCTTCGGAATCATGCGCCAGCTTGCGAAGTTCTTTCTGCAATTCACGCAGTTCTTTTCGTGCTGTACGTTTTTCATCTACTGCTTCTTTGGTGTAATTCCGGATATTTCGATTGGCAATTTGTTGGGTCTTTTGGATTTGCTTTTTCAGCGAGTTTGCAAAGTTTGCACCTTTCCCCGAATCCAAATAATTATCGATGGTAAAGGGAAGAATCTCGGCAGTAATCTTTTCATCATTCCCCACTCGAAGCAAAGAAATCTTCGAAGCAACGATCTTTTTGCACAAATTATCTACTGCAGTATTGCTTGGTGCGGTGATCAGGACTTTCTTTCCGCGTTTCACCAATTCTTGAATGGCAATGGAAAGTGTATGTGTTTTCCCGGTTCCCGGCGGACCCTGGATAACGGTTGTCGGATCAGCGCTTAGAATAGCACTAACGGCTTTCTGTTGAGAAAGATTGAGCGTTGGATGTTCAAATGCGGTTGCTTCTTTTTCGAGCTGGAAATCGTGTTCAAATTCCTGCAGGTGTTTGTGATCCTTCAAAAAACGCAGTCCAAGGACCATGCACTCAAGTGTCCGGTCGTCCGGGGTGAAATCCACTCGCACCGGATTTTCCCGGATATTCCCTTCAATCTCTTCTTTGCAGAAAAGGAGCAGGGAATACCCATTGATTTCTACGATTCGTGCCTTGTAACTTTTGTTTTCCACATAAAAAAGAACAGCCGCGCCTCGTTTGAAGAACGAATTGTTGATCACGAAGGAAGTTTCCAGCTGGTAGAAATCTCCGTCAATTCCGCTTCGAATCTCTGCAATTTCACAGGGAAATAAACTCAAACCCTGCTTGCGCAACTCATTCGGTGAAGCTTTCAAATTTTCCGCCGCTAATGCGTGGGAATAAGAAATTTCTTCCTTGACGGCCTGCTCCAAATGTGGGTGTATCGACTGCATCGTTCTTTTTAACGCGAATTTAGGTTTTATTATTCACCGCAAAGAGTGAATGCTTACCCCGTAGCTTCAGCGAAGGAGCAAAAGAGGCAAAGAAACAGTTGCCAACTTTGCGTCCTCCTCCATCAAAAGCACTGCTTTCTCTTCTTTGCGGTAAAATTAAGAAATCACGTTGTTTTCGTTCTCAAATTTGCGGTAAGAAAGCATAATTGCAATTCCGGCCAGCAGCACCATCACACCAAAAGCCATTGCGACCAGGTGGAATTCCAGTGTTCCTGCTATCAGCTCTTTCGTTGCCAATACGATATTCACCACCGGAATCAAGGCTGTCACCTCGTTCAATTCCACTCCCGGGAAAAATCCTACCATGGCAGGTAAAATGATCAATAGATTGAGCGGGGAAATGATACTTTGGGCCTCTTTGAAACTCTTGGCGCGAACAGCGATTGGGATCATGATACCCGCAAAGAAAATGATCAGTGGACAAAGTAATGCAAACAACATCACAAGGAAGGTTGGAGAAAGAATGTCTTTAATGGCTTGAAGTATAACAGGATCTTTTACGAGGTGAAAAACTTCAATGGACAAATAAATCCCCACTAAATTGAACATGGCGGCTAACAATCCGGAAACGACTACTACGCCCATTTTTCCGAAAAGGATTTTCCAGCGCGGTACAGGAGTTGTCAGCAAAGTTTCAATGGTTCCACGTTCTTTTTCACCCGTAAACAGGTCGATTGCCGGGAACATACAACCCATAAACCCAAATGCAATGAACATGTAAGGAAGAAATCCGCCCGCCAGTTTACCGATCATTTCTTTGCTGGAAGCCACATTGGAATAGGTCGTAATAAGTGGAGTGATCTTAGCTTCATCCACTTTTAGCTCAGCATAGCGCTGTCTTTCCCAGTTTCCCTGGACGTATGTCAGGTAAACATCGGCACGCTCTTTCATTCCCAGATCTGTTCCGTCGTGGAAAACAGTAACGGAAATAGGTTTCATAGCGCTTTTCAACTGCTCTGCATTGTTAGGAACATAAATTCCCACCTGGATAGAGTCTTCACGAATGGCTTTGATCAGGGAAATGGTATCCGTAAACGGAATGAATTGTTTTTTACCCAATGCTTCCGGAACTTTCAATAAATCTGCCTCCAGGCTTCCAACCTGGTTGCTTACCAAACCTATTTTCACTTTCTTCTCAGCAGCCTTTTTCTGGAAACTTTCAGATACCGACATGAAGATGCTCATGACTAACGGGAAGACTAAAGTGGGAATGACGATCATCATCATGATCGTTCTGCGGTCACGCAGGGTGTCACGCATTTCCTTTTTAAATACGGTAAAGATCATAGGGCTTCAGTTTTTTGGTCGTGAACAATTCGAATAAATTCTGCGGTGAGATTCGGAGCCTGCTGTTGTGCCCGGAACGCCTCCATGGTATCGTTGTAAAGGACTTTTCCTTTGTGAATGATCGTAATATCGTCGCACAGCAAATCCACTTCTCCCATAATATGACTGGAAAAAATCACGGTTTTGCCCTGATTCTTACAATCGCGGATCAATCGAATGATGTTCTCGGCAGTAATCACATCAAGGCCGCTTGTGGGCTCATCGAAAATAACGACCTGCGGATCATGGATCATCGTTCTGCAGATGGAAACCTTTTGTTTCATTCCAGTGCTCAGTTTCCCGATGCGTTTGTTCTGGAAATCATGCATATCGAGCAAATCGTATAGCTTTTTCTTGCGCATTTCGATGTCATTCTTTGAAACACCGTATAACTCGCCAAAATAGGAAATGAGTTCATTGGGTGTCAAACGAGCATAAAGTCCGGCTGAACCTGTCAGGAAACCGATGTGTTTGCGAGCCTCCTGCGGATCTTGTACTGCGTCGATGTTATCTATAACAATGCTTCCGTTTGTAGGTTTGAAAATCGTAGATAACATGCGGAGTGTGGTGGTTTTTCCGGCTCCGTTCGGACCAAGCAGTGCATGTACTCGTCCGGGAAGGCATTCGAAACTAATATCGTCAACAGCAAGAACAGAATTTTGGTTGGTCCCCAATTCTTTCTTTTGCTGTCTGTTTAGAGTAAATGACTTACTGAGATGCGAAATTTGAATCATAGTGTGAGATTATTCGACTAAATTAACAAGATGTTGCAAGGAATGCCAGTAAATACGGGATGAAAGTGATTTTTAGGGATGAAAGGACTTAAATAATTACGAATTGCTAATTACCAATGCCGAATAGCGAGTTTCTCTAAAGCTTCGCGAATCACTTTACTCACTTCTTCGTGCTTTGAAACGGTCATGAAATGTGTGCCTCCCTTAATGATATAATCCGGATTTACGTTTCCGATCTTGAAGATCCGATCTGCATCTCCGTGAATGTGCAGCAAGCTGGAAGGAATTGGTTCTGTTCGCTTCCATTGTGTGATTTGATGGATGGCCCATTTGGTGAAAACCGCGTCGGAATCTGCCAGGATCTGGTTGAGAATTGCCTTTTCGTTTTCTGTTTTGGTTCCGAACAGCCAATGATTGATGGGTTTGTTATTCAGTACCCGCTTCATAGGAATCAATTTGTGCAAACCGATCTTTCCGCTGAAACGCATAAACGGAGTCAATTGTTTACGAGTCTGAATACTAGCGATAATCAACACCGGGCAATTGTCAAACAAAGCACTTATTTCCTGTGCTATGATCCCGCCGAAAGAAATTCCTATCAGAATGGGATTTTCCGAAGAAATGTGTTTGCTGAGTTGTTGGATATACGATTCAAAAGACTGATCCGGATTAACGGGTTCCCACGGAATAAAAACGGGGGAGAAGTCACCGAAATCGATTTGTTCGAACACGCGTTCATCTGCACCCAAACCCGAAAAGATGAAGCAATCCTGTTTTCCCATGAAGGAAAGTTACTTATTTATTCGCTTCGCGGAAACTGAGTTTGTAGGAAACTCCCAGGAGCAAACTGAGAGTATTGGTTCGGAGCGAACGCTGACTACCGTAATAAGTACTCTTTTGTACATTTAGAAGCCCGAAATTATCGCGCATTTCTAAAGAAAGTTCCCAGTGTTTCTTTATTGGAATTCCAACACCAATACCGCCTATCGCACCAAAATCAATTGGACTGTAATCAGGGATACTGTTAGATGTGTAGCTGTATGGAGTCGTTGTTTCCCCTGCATAAGGATAGTGCATCATGCCTTCTATAGTTTCGGTCTGACGTGTTACAAGGCCTGCATACAAGCCGACATTGAAAAAGAAATGAGCTTTCTCTCCGTAAGTGAAACGTGCCAGTGCAGGAAGAATGAGGTAATCAAAATGGTGGCTGCCTTTTCCGGAGCCTGATATTCCGGTTCCGGCATCACCATAACCGGTTGTGAATGAATAATTGTTTTGCTGGAAATTTAGTCCTGTTCTGAATGAGAAATGCCTGTTGCTGTTCCATTGAAAGCTAAGTCCTGCAGAACTTGCTAAGCCTGGCTTAAGACTAGAATGAGCCGAATTAAAGCTGTAATTGTAAGGGCCGCTTTCCAGGAAAGGTGAAATATTGGGGCCGCCTTCAAAGCCAAGCTCAATTCTTCCTTTTTGAGCAAGTAAAGATGTTCCTGTAAAAAGGAATAAAAATAGGAGTTTTAACGATTGATTCATGGTGATTTAGATTTTTGAGGATTCTAGTCTTCTTACTCTTCCTTGTAAAAACCAATCTTGTAAGCAACCCCAATACGCAGGTCGGTGGTATTTGTTATCCATCTGACGTTGCTGCTTTCAGCAATATCCATAAGGCCTGTGTAATTGCGAGCTTCCACGGAAATAACCCAATAAGTGCGGATAGGAATTGCTATTCCGATTCCTCCGGAAACACCCAGGTCCCAGCGGTTTAAGCCGGTCATGTCTTTATTTTTGGAAATCTGCTCGCTATCATTCAAAGTTAGTTTTGTGCGCTCCGTTTTTCCCAGGAGAAAACCGACATAAGGCCCTGCATTGACAAAGAACTGGACTTTTTTTCCGAAAGAAGCCTTCACTAAAATCGGTAAAGTCATGTAATCTAAACTGTATACTGTTCTTCCTGATCCAATAAAATCTCCGTTAGCGCTTAAAAACGGGGTTTCAGAAAACTGGAATCCTTTTCGTTGATAAGATAACCCTGTTTTGATGGAAAGAAAGTTCTTGAAATTGTATTGAAAAATAAATCCCCCGGATCCAAAAACAATTGGGTCGGTATTGACATCAAATAAGGGACTTGTAATGTTTACGGTGCTCAGATTTGGTCCGCCTTCCAGGCCAAGGTCAAACATACTGTTTTGTGCCTGAAGATTAGAAATACTTCCGATTGAAATAGCTGATAAGAAGAGTAGAAAACGATTCATTTTGAGATTTTTGTGGTATAACTGCTAAAAAGAGTGATTTATTGCCTTTGTCAAGTCTAATATTCAAAATACTTGCGCTAAAGCTTGTGCCATCGCTAAAGCTATTGGCGACACGCGATCAGCATCGGCGCAAGGTTCAAACTTCGACTACGCCCAGTTTCCTTCTTCCTTCAGAAAGGTGGCTGAGCGGAGTCGAAGCTGCTTTTTAATGATGGTGTCCGTGTGCACCGTGTGAATGCCCGTGAGCAATTTCTTCGTCAGTTGCCGGTCTTACATCCAGGATTGTTCCTTTGAACAATAAATCTGTTCCTGCAAGCGGGTGATTGAAATCCATTGTTATTGTTTCGTCCGTCATTTCAAGGATTGTTCCTCTCAAATGATTTCCCTCGTTATCTGTCATTGGCAGCACTGCACCAACTTTGATCTGTGTTTCGTCAATTTTTCCCGACTCATCGAAAAATACGGATACAGGAATCAATGCAACATGTTCATCGTTCTTATCACCGTATGCTTCAGCAGATGGAATATCGAATTCAAACGTATCACCGACTTTCAATCCGTGGATATTTACCTCAAATGCAGGAATGATGCGTTCCACTCCGTACAAAAATTCCATGGGTTGATTTTCCGATGTTTCCTCGATGTGATCTCCTGTTTTGTGATTGGTCAACTTGTAACTCAAGGAAACCACCATGTTTGTGTCTACTGTCATATTTTTTTGAATAATTCGGTGATAAAAGTACGATAATTCAGGAGAATTGACACCTGTTTTCAGGTTAAAAAGTTACATAATTCCAAGAAAAACAACTCTTTTCGTTCAATCGCAAATCGTTCCTTTGTGGTCCGAATGCTGGTACAAATCATCCAGTTCCTGCAATTCTTTCAAAAGAGCTGCAGAAGGCGGGTTGTTCGTTAATTTGGACAAATCCGGCTGACCGGCATCCACCCAGGCGGTGTACCAAATGCAACCAACTGCGATGATTGCCTGGCGCATACGGCGTTCTACCATGCCATTCATGCGTTTTTGGTATTCATCACAAAAGCCTTTTGAATACGTTTGAATGACCACATTTCCGCGGGTTTCATAAGTATATTTCTGATCGCTCGGATATTCTGCTGTCAATTCCTTTTCCATGGTGAGGACCGAATCCACTGCTGCATTAGAAGCTTTTACGGCATCCCAGGCAAATTCAAGTACATTGGAAACATATTTTCCCTTTCCCACGAAGTAATCGTATTCTTCTGAGTTCAATTCTACAATCCGGCTTTCCCACAATCCGTGGATGCCGCGCTGACCTGTCAGCTGCCCGTTGTAATTCTCCGTAGTGTGCAGCGGTACATGCGCATCTCCAATATAATGACCGATTTCAGCAGCATTTTTCAGGATCAAATCCATATTTTTCGATTCGAAGGCTTTCTGTAAGCGCATTTTCATGACTGCAATATGCCAGGGAACAATTCCGTAAGCCTGGAGTGTGTCTTCCGTGAATTTGGCAACCGCATCGTTCCACTTTTTCGGAACAGCTTCAAAAGGATCCAGTCCGTTTACCGCATAATGATCAATATCGATGTAATGCCGCTGAGCTTCGCCGTCCACGCCATAACGACGTTTGTCAGGATCAACTGCGTGTTCCGTAATAAAATCAATGTTTTCCTTGAAGAAACCGAACATTTCCGGGGGAAGCGTAAAAGTTGCTACACGATTGATGCGCTTGTGGCCGAAAAATCCCCAAACAGCAGGTTTTACAAAGGTGCGAACGGGTAAGGGGCCGGCGTTCCCCAATCCTGAAACGAGCAGGCTTAGCAGTAGAATAGTGCTAGTTCTCCGAAATGTTGACGAGTTTACCATTTCTTAAAATTGGAATCACGTTTGTCTGATTAGGAGTCAAACAATACTTGATGTCTTCATTCAAATTTAAGTTTTTTAATCGTCTTCTGTGCGAACTGGACTTTAAAAATCCAAGATAATTGTCTTTAGCTGAAAGATATAGGTATTTTGCCGCAATGGATGAATCTTCTACTGAAGTAAAATTCCCGGTATTGATCAAATGATCACAGATTGCTCCTGCGCAGATAGTATCTTCCAGGTTGAACTTGTCCTGCCAGCCCGAACACAAACACAAAATGTTCTTATCCTGCTTTGCAAGCCATTGGTTCAGATGATCTAAGTTCAAAAAAGAACCTACGACCACGATCTCAGCGTCTTTCGCTACATCTAAAGATTTTGTTCCGTTGGTAGTTGTCAAAACCACTTCCTGACCTCTGAATTCTTCTTTCATGTAGGAGAAAGGAGAGTTTCCGAAGTCGAAACCTTCTACGATCTGACCTTTTCTTTCAGCACCGGCAAGGTATCCTTTTTGCTTGTATTCCCAGGCTTCTTCCACCGTAGGAACCGGAATAATGGATGCAATTCCATTGTCGAATGCAGCACAAATAGCAGATGTTGCGCGCAATACATCGATCACTACCACAATTTCAAATTCATCCTTAAAATAGCCGTACTCACCGGGAGTATAGCAAACTTCGATCAGTTTTCTTGTATCCATATTAAGAGCGAAGGTACTAAAATCAGATGGATTTCAGGGATTCCTGGGTTGGTTTGAAAATTTTAGCATCTGCAACAAAGGTCCCGAAAGGAAGTAATGAAGCTGCATAAGCCCAGAATTTGGTTTTCAGACTCCATTTCGTTTCGGTAGATACCCAGAATACCAGGAACACGTATGCGATAAAAAGGACTCCGTGCCCCATTCCAACAAACTTGTTCGGTTCCTTGATTTCATACATGTATTTCAAAGGCATGGTCACCAAAAACGAAAGAAAGGAAATTCCTTCCAATAATCCCACGATGCGGAGTGCACCTAAAGCAGATCTGAAGTTCATATTTTTTTGAGGGCAAATTTAGTCATTGAGTAGGAAAGAGGTGGTACGGTTGACCGAAAAAAGGAAATTTATTAGTAGAACCGAAAAGACAAATTATAAACTTTTATTCATGCTAATTATGGGCCGTAAATACTTTATGTTCAAGAATAAGTATTTAGTCATTTACAACTTGTCATGTAAAAAAAGATATATTTTGAATTCTTTTCTTGAAACTGAGTTAAGAAGAAAAAATAATTAATTTAGCCGGACTGATTTACCAACTTGAACTTTTTAACCCTAGACAAAAATGCCTAAATCAATCTTTGCAATCAGCATGCTGTTGCTATGCTTTCAATCTTTTTCCCAAGTTATCGGAGGACGGAATAACTCAGAAATGACACCTACGGTTTCAAAGCCAGCAGAATTAAATGCAGGCGGGTATAGTGGTGATGTAAACTTATTCTCTGGTGGATATGGTTCCACAATGCCCTTGGGAAAGGTAGCTACTCCCGGTGGAATAGCGTTTGGTCTGGAACTAAATTATAATAGTTCCTTTTCCATCGGATCTACAGTTCCAATAAGCAAAGGGATTCCGTATGGTGATGGGTGGAATTTGAATATTCCAACGATTTCAATCGAATCGCAAATTTTTAACGCATTCACATTCTCGGAGTATTGTAATGAAAACTCAGGCACCGGAACTGCTTTAAATTATTCCAGTGTCGAAAAAGCTATCAATGAAGGTGATTTATATTGGTACTCCCCCTATATCAACATTCCTGGTGTAGCCAGTGGACGAGCAATCTTTAAATATGTGGATGTGGATGATAATAGAGCCGCTGTATTCGAACTGAATACATTTGAAAACCACATTGAAATTCGGTACGATGCAGATAAATGGACAATTATAACATCAGACGGAACTATCTATGAATTTAGGACTGTCATTCAATCATTTAACGCTCCAGCCAATAAGCGCGTTCTGCACTATCCAATTAATGGGGCATCTACTACTGATAATGTTGCAAATAATGTGGTTGGAAACAATAATTATTCTTCGAGTAGTGTACAAGGAATTGTGGAGAATTCCATCACTCCCAAACAACGTTACAATCTATGGTATTGTGATGCGATAAGACATAAAAACAAACCATTTCAAAGTATTGTTTTCTTTTACAAAGGATTTGGAAAGTTTAATTACTTCAAAGAATTTCAGCAGGAAGCCTTCAGAAATGCAGCACCCTCCCTTTTGCTAAACTCAACATTTCCACAAGAATATGATTTCTCGTGCCATACAGATCTTTTATTGATAAAAATGGAATCCTATTCCATTGATGGTTTGGTAAATCGTTTGGAAATGAAATATCAAACGAATCAACAAATGGTTAATTCAAATGATGAATTTTTGAAGTTTAATGATCCAAAAAATGGAAGACTGGATAGTTTATATACCTATCGAAGTGTGTTTAAAGAAGATTTCACGGAAGGAACCACATCCGGATGGCACAGATATCAGCATAGTAAAGCGAATGATGGAACCAATCAATATCCCGTACAATCTAATCCTTATATATCCTCACTGGGGTATGTACGAAGCACTATCCCAACCAATAATACTAATCCTATACCATTTAATCACAGTTTTCTGGAATCCCCAAGACTATTTGAAGACGCTGCAACAGCAGAGAAACTGATTCCCGGAGATATCTATGAAGTCAAAACAAATATCCATAGAACCAATCCCAATTCGCTGGAACGGGGGAATGCTACCGTTGATATCGCTATTGTGACAGGAACATTAGGGAATAATGTTTTAGGAGTAAATAACGCCTTTAATCAATATAATGATCAAGGTTCTTATTATGATCCTGTGAAATATGAAAAATCAAGAGGAATCAATTTATTTTCGACCTTTAACATGGCTTTGAAATGGACCTTATCTTATTCCGAAAGTCTAAAAAAGACATCCAATTTCTTTTCCATGCCAAATTTCCCAACGAATTTTAAAGGGCTAAACATTCAAGTAGGACCAGGGAATTCAGATATGAGTTATAATACCGATCCATCTGCTACTTATCAAGGTATCAATGCCGGTCCTTTTGCAAATCAAGCCTACAATTTTTGTAATTCAAGTGGTGTGCGTTCTGCGGCTGACATAGGTTCTAACTTTGGGATTGGCTTGCCATGGGCACAAATGCTTCCCATTTACAAACACATGGTTACCTATTTGAATGCCTTCACAAATACATCTCCTTCAAATTCAATGATGGAATTGTGGTGGAATTACCTGGTCCCGCTTCAAGGATATACACATGACAATGTACCAACAAAAATGGATGAATCCGTTCAGTTGAGTGAATTAGAACTAATCCGATACACCAAAAATCCATACATGTTGACATCTGTAGAATTCTATCAAGTGAACGGAGAGGTTGGTGGACCAGTGGAATCCGGATTACATTTGATTTCTAAGAAGAAACTGGAATACAAAACCCTTAGAGCATTAATCCCGGATAACTATTATTATGTAAACAATGATGATATAGTATATAAACCTTTCAGACAGATTATTGTATTATTGGATAAAGTGCGGGATATTCCGATCAATGGTATTACAGATACCACATTACTTCCCACTACTTTTTTCTCTTATCAAACATTCAAAAGCCCCTCTGTTAAATATGACGATTCTTCTCCTCTCAATGGTTATACTGGAATCATTCTCTCAAAAATTGTGGATCAACTTGGGGGAATTACCAAAATTGAGTACTACCCGGTAAATGCAAGTGATAACAGAACTCGCTACAATTCAACAGTAGCATTCAAAAATAATTGCTCAGGTACCTCTGCTGCTCCGCCATTTGGAAATCAATCCGCTATTACAGTATGCCCGATCGTTCAAACTATTCTGAAAAATGATGAGGATAATTTGGTAAAAGACAATTTTCCTGCTTCGAATAACGGACATCAAAAATGGACATACGACTTTGACCCGAGCTCAAAAGTGTCAAGAAGAACCCAATATTTTGTAAATATCCCGCGTTTTTTCGAAACACAATTATCGTCTTCAGATATGGGATTCAAAAAAGTTACGGTTTATGGACCTACTTTAGTTGAAGGTTCTAACAACTTTGTAAACAAAACAGTCTACGAACATTATGGTAATACCACTCAATTATATACACCTAATCCAACCAGTCAGCAATACCAGGATTACCTTTTCCACGGAAAACTGAAATCCGCCAAAGAATATGATATAACCAATAAAATACACACCGAAAAACTCATCTCCTACGATTTTACATTAGCCTATAAAAATGGGTATACTCGTCCCAATCCCTATAAAGAACACATTTTCTGGGATCAGGAATACGACAATCCGGGAGGGCAGTATGAATACCGTGATTACTATTTAAATTTACCTCTTTCAATTTCAATGACTATACCTACCAATCAAACTTATGTAGGTCCAGCAGCATATCCTTGGCTGGATATTCCAGCATTCGACGGGCATGTAAGTACTTTCGAATTACCCAAATTCATGGAGTTTGAATTTTATCCTGAATTATACGCTGATAATACTCACAACCCTGAATTTCTATTTCACTCTTATTTCATCAAGAAAACAGAGGAAATCAACCGCACATATGATGATTACAAATACAAACAAGCCGTAATTACCGGGACAACCGTTCCTGGGGTTTTAAATTTAGATCCGAATCCATTCGGGAGTGGGTTTACAAATCCAGTAGTTTATCATGCTGAAATAACGCCAAGACAAATTGCGTTGATCCAAACCGGGAACGCTCAAAAAATTATGGATACCTTAATTATACAGTCTCCGCTGCCTGATTCTACATTGTATTACATGATGAAATCTTCTGCTGTGAGTTATGAAAACAAAATCAAAGTACTCCTTCTTCAGGGTAACCTTAGTAATTTGATTCTAAACGAATTTGCAAAATATTATGCCACAGCAGGTTTAACCAGTCTACAGTTCTCACCGCAATCCGTAATTAATCAACAATCCTATATTTCTGATGATGTTTTATTGACTATATTACCACTGTTGACCAGACGTTCACAGTGGGGGTTTATAGAAGCATTTTTTATGAAAAATGCGTACTTATCCGATCAGGTAACTCAGGCAATGGCTAGTTCTGCTTATTTCAACACCTCTTCCTTTACGGAAGTTCTTTCGAAGCAACCACAGTTTACAGAAGCAGCGATTACTAAAATTGTAGCATCACGCAGCCTCACACACGCATCATTGCCTGTTATTTTAAGCAATCAACAGATTACAGAGGCTAATTTTTCTTCTATTATTGCCAATACCAATGTACAAAACGGAACCATTGTAGAAATCATTGAAACCGGAGGTAAGTATCCTTCTGAGCCTATATTCGGTAAGCTGATTAGCCGTAGCCCCAGTTTTACTGCTCAGGAAATGGAGCGTATCGTAGCAGTTGCAGATCGCCAGCTGGAACCGGCTATTTTAAATACTCTAATCACCAAGTACGGTCCGCTGGACGCTTTTATGAATTTCAGCTTTACAGGCAATCCGTTAAATGCCTATTGCAATAGCGGAGTTCAAAGTGGATGGGACTTCATTGAGACCAAAACCGCTTACGAATACTATGAAGCAGATTACAAAGGAACAGCCGTTGGAAGAGCCTATAAAGTGTTGATGGGCTTGGAAGATATTCCGTCAAGAACAGTTTCAATCAGTGATCATTTCGGAACCGGAGGTAATCTGACGGTTAGCTCTTTACGACTCAAACATGAGCCTTCCTGGCAGGTGTTTAGTGTTACAACTACTTCGCCGCATTTGCCAACTGCAAAAGATGAAAAACAATATTTCTACCTGTTTGATTTGAAGAACCGCTATGACCGTTACTGGTATAATTACGATATCAACGATGTAAATGGGGTAGGGACTTCATTCTTTCCAATACGATTGAATGATGATTTGGATACCGTGATGTATGATATGCGCTGGGGAACTGAATTCTTTGATGCATACAATGATGAGGCTCCGGTTATACCGAAATATGACGGAATGACAAAAAGCCGCCAGTATGGTATGCGTTCTACTCCGTTCCAGCAGATGAGTATTACTAAAAATCAGCGCGACGCTTCGGAAAAACGAAAAAGTGAATACTACTTCTATGATGCACGCTGGGGAACAGATGCTTACTCATCTCATCAATCTTTTGAAGATACTAATGGGCCAGAGTGCCCACCGGTTGGAACTCCTCCCGCAGATCCTGCTGGATGTACATCTTGTATTCGACTCAAGTATGGTACGGAAGATCAATTTTTGGAACAGCTGCCATTCAATTATTGCCTTTGGAAAGATCCCGTAATCGGATATTTTGCCTGCCCTTCATCTGTTAATTATGCACTTTGCTTTAATGGAGTTGAATTGATTGATTGTAATCCTGCCATTTATGTAGAAGATGAACCGGGAGGACCTTCACAGATGATTATTTTAACGGATGCATTGAAACGCGTCTTAGAACTGCGATCTACTATTGTGCAGGTAGACAATGTCATGGGAGCTGTGAGCCCTGATTTTACGGATCGCCGTATTGATCGATCGAACACCGAAATAGCTGATTTTTACATTACATTCGATGGAACAGATCATAACGGATTCTTCAGACAATTCCAAATGCTTTTCCCTTACGATACATTAACCACTATGACGGTACTCAAACGAAATCAGCATACACAACCTGGTTTGATTGCAAATAGTGTCGGTTTGAAAACGAAATTCTATTACAGTTCAACGATCAATAAATGGACCACCAACCCGAATTGTACGAATCCAAACTACAGCTTCCTTTACAATTATTCGTCCGTTGTAACACAGAATATTGGACTTCCGTTTCGTGTAACTGTTGGTTACGGAAGAACAGATTCTCTTGGTACCAATTTTGAATATACGAATGACGGGCAAGTGAAAAAAATCACTGCTCCATCCGGACATACCATGGAATATACCTTTGACGGATTGAACCGCCTGACCAGCGTAAAGGAGAATGGGAACAGACTGCTTTCAATCAATGAATATAATTTATGGAAACACGATTTTACAAAGGATTTTACCGATAGGGCAAAACAAAACTCGGTTTATTCTATTCTGTATCAAAATGCGGATACAACTATGGCCCGGGAATTCCAAAAAGCTTTCGTTGATCCCTTGGGCAGAAAACACGGAACAATTCAAGCCTATAAAGGAGGTGGGAATATTCAAATTCATACCGGTAAAATTGTCTATGACAATTGGGGAAGACCTGTACAGGAACATAAACCCTGGCGTAAAGATGTTCTGGGAACCATAACCAACAACAACATGCTCTTAGACCAAGTGAACACCAGTTCATCAGTGGGTTTAAACAATGGTACCAAGTACGAGAACGATCCCAAATCCATTGACATGCTTCATTCCGATTACGGAATTGATATCACCAATAATTCAAATCCGCTCATCCGAAAAACTACTTGTATTACCAACCATATCTTCATGTCCTGTGAACTGGGGTTAAGTAATACAGAGTTGCAGTTAGTAATGAATGCAGGTGGTACAGCAGCTTTCCGATTTACACGCGTTTCTATTACTGATCAGGACGGAAAAGAAAGCATCGTTTATACCAACGCTTTTGGACAAAAGGTGGCTACGTTGTCGTATGTCATTTGGCCATGTCTCAATGACCGAATCCTTACCCTCTTTATTTATGATTCCTACGGAAATTTAATGAAGACGATCAATCCGGAACGGCAACATACCAACTATCAATACAATATGCTGGGTCAATTGATCCGTGAAACCAATGTGGATGGGGGTGAAAAACGATACATCTATAACAGGCTTGGAAAAATTCGCGCCATTCAGGACCAATTGGATCGAAATCATGTGAATTCAACCAATGACCCCGCTCCGCGCTACCGTGAATTTTTGTATGACAGCTATGGTAATCTGATCCGACAACAATTGGTAGCGAATTCGGTTCACTACAATCCATTCTGTTTTGTGAATAAAGCCGAAGGAAGTCCGGGCACCACAGATTATTTTGAGTATACATTCTCCGACCGTATGACACAGGATTGGTTGATCCGCTACAATACCCATGATCCGTTTGGAAGCGGACCGATTCCCGTACAGGGAATGCCTATTCCTTATTCCTATTCATTCGTTATACAGGAAAAACAACTCGAATATGGAGTGTCTCAGTCTTCTGTAAGTACCTTGGGGAAACTCGTGAAATCCCTCTCTTATTCAACAGAAGGTCATCCAAATGGAGCTGCTATTCAGGAAGTCCAATATGCATATAACACGGAAGAGTTGCTTGCCTCACAAATCATCAGGCAGCATCCATCGGACATTGCGATAACCGATCAATTTGCCGTCAGAGCAAAGATTGAGTATTCCGGTTATAATTTCCGCGGCTCCTTGCTCGAACAAAAATTGGATATGGATAATGATGGAAGTGTGGATATGAAATACTTCTATAAATACGATGATTTGAATCGCCTGGAGGAAGTAAGTGCTTCACAAGGCAATCAATCATTGATCGACGCAACCAAAATCAGCTCCTATGCTTACGATGACGCCAGGGGAACGGTTTCCAAAAAGGATTTCTTTGTTGCCGGAATTGGAAATGAGATTCAAACAACTGCGATAGAATATGATGTTCGTGATCGATTGACTAAAATTTCAAGTACATTGTTTACCGAAAATTTATACTACGATGCCAGTGTACTGCCTAATTATGGAATTTCATCCGTTGCCCAGGAGAATGCTTTTAATGGAAACATCAAAGGAGTTCAAATGAAATACAATTTTAGCGCTGCAACCAACAACTCAACGGCAGGAGCGATCTTCAATAAACCTACAATTTATGGATATCAATACGATAACATCAATCGTTTGACAGGCGCAGATGCAATTGTGGGATATTTTGTGGATCAACATGCCAATAACCCTGCAAATATAAACGCAACGATAGCTTATGCTATTGGAGATGAAGCGTGGGTTTACGATAAAATCGGGAACATCCGATATCAATACCGAACCAAACCAGGAGCACAGCCGAATAGTGGTACGCTTGTAGACGATTTCATCTATACTTATGCCAACGGAACCAACCGCTTGACCAAAGTGGAAGATCAGGGAACCACGGCAGCCCGCAATTATACGTATGATGTCAATGGTAATCTACTCACCGATGATTCCCGAAACATCAATGGAACGGATTACGTGCGTGGCTCCTATGCGCATCACGTGAAGATTGGTACTAATGATCATGCCTATTACCTCTACGATGGTGCAGACCTGCGCATTGCTAAAAAAGTGGTATCTTTAGCTCAAACCACGCAGGAAATGTACCTCAAAGACGCAGCAGGAAGAGATTTGGCCATAGTGAAGTTTGTAACGGATAACACCACACACAATACGGTGAAAGAAACTGAATATTTCGTATATGGTACAGATCGTGTGGCACGTGTAACCAATAATAACGTTCCGGGAGATTACAAAATCCGGGAAGACGAAGCTGCCTATTTCCTCTACGATCATTTAGGAAATACACGTGTGGCCTTTATGGTAAACCAGCAAGCTGTTCCCACAATTACCAATGCCATGGATTATTACTCCTACGGAAAAATCTTACGTGAGTATGACAATGGTGCGGGTGACCGATACATGACCACGAATCATGAACGCGACAAAGAAACCGGTTTGGATTATAGGGGAGCACGGTATTATGATAGTGATATTGCAAGGTTCTTATCAATAGACCCTTGGGCTAATAAATATCCATCTTGGAGTACTTATAGTTATTCATTCTGTAATCCTATAATTTTCAAAGACCCAACAGGGAAAGGACCAGAAAATGCGCAGGGAGGACCTGAGGAACGCCAATTAAAGTTAGCCAATAAAAAGAGAGATTTAGTTTTCAAGAGAGATTTAACACCTAGTGACAAAAAAGCTGACCGAATACAAAAAAAGATTGACCAAATAGATGTGAAAATTGCAAAAATGACTCAAGGTAGTGGAACTCAATTTAAAGAAAATAAAGGCGTTTCGAATCATAATGCATCTGTTTTTGATAAAGGTGCAACAGAAGATCCACCTGGAAGTGGAACGACAGGAGGTACTTCACCTACTCCACCAAACCCATGTACTGATCCCGGAATTTTTCTACCTACGGGAACAACAGATGCATCCGGATATGTTGTAGATGGAACTTCAGTTGCTGATGGGAAACAATTTCAAGTACTATCCAATTATATGAATAATTGTTCTACAGCGACAACCTGTTTTATTTGGGGAGGAGGAGTTCCGGGAGTTCCTAATAACTCTGCATCAAATGCAAATACAATGCAAAACACATTAATTGCAAATGGTATTCCTGCATCTCGGATTGTAATTATTCCAAATAACGCTCCAGTTCCACCAGAAGTGAATCCAGTCCACCAAACAACGATTTGGGTGTCGCCATAATTATATTACGCAAAATTAAAAGACAATGAAACTATTTTTATTAGGATTGTTATTTCTATTTCCAATCGTCCTTTTTTCACAATCTAAGGAAAGATATATTGGCTCTAAAGGAGAGACTATTTTAACCGTTGATTCTCTCTCGTTCAAGGATGAATTTTTATTTTCTAGGTATTATATTGATTCAGTCAGTAAGCAGCCTTACTCTGGAGCATTGTTGGCAAAGTATGGTAAATATGCTTTTGATTCTCTTATGGTTGAAAATGGCTACTTAAATGGGTTTCAATATTATTACGATATCTGTGGATCTGGCAGCATAATCTCTATTAAAAAGAAAACCTTTTATAGCCAGAAACAAAATGCAAGTTTCAGCCGACATATTGCATGTGGCGAAGATGGAAAGGGTAGTGGTGGAATTCGTTGCTTTGAAGAAACGGGATATGTATCTTATTTTTTGAGTTATCGAAAGAACAAAATTAAACTGATTGGGACGATTAGAAAAGAATCAAAAACTCAAAAGAAAAGGCTTAAGTTTAAGACGTATGAGGAGTTGGAATCTTTTTTTAAGGAAAAAAATTATTATAAACTATGTAAAGAATTGGGTTTCTTTAAGGATTCATTTTAAACGGTCTTACAAAAGCACAAATAAACCGCATTAAAGAATAGAAATTCAGAAAATAAAAGGAATTACCGTTTGCCAATTGGTGAACGGTTTTTTTATGCCTGAATTACACATATCTGATAAATTTGTATACATTTGGTTCTGTTGTAAAAACTTAATGCAAACCATATTCCGCACATATCAAAAAGGCACTTCTATAAGTGCGCTGACCTCTACAAAAAGCGTTTTAAATGCACAGAGTTATAAGCATGCGAGGTACTATGATTCGGATATTGCGCGGTTTTTATCACTTGATCAGAAAGCCAGCAAGTATCCAAGTCTTTCTGCTTATAATTATGTTGGAGCAATGCCGATTATCGCAATTGACCCGGATGGAAAAGATATAATAATCATTGTAAATAAGACGGGATCTGGTGGTGAAAATAACCCTGGGCATACAATGATTGGTGTTACAGTATATGATGAAGCTGGAAATCCAACTGGTTATATGAAAGTATATGATTTACACCCGGATAGATGGCCAAGTGGAGTTTCTGCAGTACCAGGAAATATAAAACACTCCGTGCAGAATATTGACGAATTTCTTGAAGCTAGAGGTGATGAATATATTATTTTGAAAACAACTAAAGAACAAGACGACAAAAGCTTGAAATTTTTGGAAGTAATCGAAACGAGTGTAAATGCGAAAAGAAAGTTATAGGACCCGGCTACTTTTAATTGCACATCTTTGGCTGCAGAAACATTGGAAAGAATTGTTTATCCAGATGAGCAACTATCCCAAACAACAGTTACAGTTTTTGGAATTAAGTTTACTGTGGATGCACCAAATCAACTTTATAACGATCTTAAAGATAAAGAGGAAGTGAAAGAAAAGAGTACTAATAAAAAATTAGATGAAAATGCTACACAAGAGTTTATGGAAAATAATTATTGATTCATTTATTTTATTAAACATAGTTATGTGTTTGAATGGATGTAGAAGCATAACATCTAATGTTTATGAAATAAATTATGAAAAGAATCGCTTCGATCAAAAAAAACCAACGAGTTGCGTTTTAAAGCATATAGAATCGGAAACTAATAGGGACCTTGGGTTGTATTTAGAAACAGTTGATTGTAATCTTTTTTTTCAAAGTGTAATTAAAAAATTAGGTGGCAAAAGTGATAAAAATTATAACTGTGACGAATTAGGTTTATTTATGAAAAAAATTTGGAATGCAAATAACGCTATAGGCGCTAGTAAAGGTTTAAAGGAATCTGACAAAAAGACAAGATTCTATATTGAAGAATATTATAATTCTAGTAAAACATATGCTAGAGTAAACGTTGATTCAACCAGCGTTTATAATTTGTATAACAAAAATGGTCAGTGGATTATTTTTAAAGCACATTCTGATTTTGAATGCAAGACCTGTTTAATTGATACTCTGGAGAGGAACGTGTCGAATTAAGTGAAGATCATCATTCAGGCAATGTTCCCAAATAAAGGACAGTATTAAAAGCACAAACCTTTACAAAAAGCGTTTCAAATACACAGACCTGCGCATTGCTAAAAAAGTGGTATCTTTAGCTCAAACCACCCAGGAAATGTACCTCAAAGACGCAGCAGGACGGGTTCCGATGGCTATCGGAATGGCGATCGTGAAGTTTGTAACGGATAACACCACCCACAACACGGTGAAAGAAACGGAATACT
>CBFGOJ010000038.1:0-43459 GCA_965650365.1 uncultured Fluviicola sp.
CAGGCTTTTGCAAGCCGAAACGGTTATTGCCACAGCGGCAATCAATACCCAACTGTTAATTCTGTTTTTAATGCGCATCGCCTTCAGTTTCTTCTGTTGTTGGAAAATTGTCTATTGCATGGACCAGGTTTTCGGTCAATGGATTGTCGTCTTCATTTTTAATCATTTTACGACCATCTGCAAGAGAACCGAAAATGTAGTAGAGCCCCGGGATAATAATCACCCCGAAAACGGTACCGAAGAGCATTCCTCCGAGTGCGGCCCCACCAAGTGTCTTATTCCCGATAGCACCAGCTCCGGTTGCTACGATCAATGGAATCAATCCCGCAACGAAAGCAAACGAAGTCATCAAAATAGGTCGGAAACGTACTTTTGCTCCTTCAATGGCTGCTTCAAGGATTGTTGAACCTTCGCGCCTTTTTTGAATGGCAAACTCCACAATCAATACGGCGTTCTTACCGAGGAGCCCGACGAGCATGATGAGTCCGATCTGTGCATAAATGTTGTTTTCCAGCCCCATCACTTTCAACATGAAGAAGGTTCCGAAGATTCCCACAGGAAGAGAGAATACAACTGCCAATGGAATTAAAAAGCTTTCATACTGTGCAGCCAGTACCAGGTAAACGAAAACCAGTACCACGATAAAGATGTAAACGGATTCATTTCCTTTAGCTGCTTCGTCGAAAGAAAGCCCTTCCCAGGCAATGTCATACCCTTTCGGCAGTTTTTTGGCCACTTCCCGAACAGCTCCAATTGCATCTGCCGTGGTATAACCTTTTGCAGGAAGTCCCTGGATGGCTGCCGAGTTATACATGTTGTAACGCGTAATCTCGTTTGGACCTTGTCCTTTTACCAGCTTCATGAAAGCCGAATAAGGGACCATTTCTCCTTTGTCGTTCTTCACGAACATGTTCAGGATGTCGGAAGGAAGCCTTCTGAATTTCGGATCGGATTGTACATAAACCTTGAAGAATCGGTTGAATTTGATGAATCCCTGTTCATAGGTACTTCCCACCATAATATTCAGGTTTTCCATCGCATCACTGATCGTAACTCCTTTTTGCATGGCTAAGTTGTTATCGATCTCCAATTCATATTGCGGATAATTAGCTGCGAAGAAGGTAAACAAGCCTGAAAGCTCTTTACGTTTACCCAAATCTTCCATGAATTGTTTGTTGATCTTGTCAAAATCCTGGTAATCGGTTGTGGTGTTCTTATCCAGCAAACGAAGTGAGAATCCACCGGAGGAACCGAATCCCGGAATTGCGGGTGGTTCAAAGAATTCGACTTTTGCACCCAGGTTTCGGGTCTTTTTCTCCAATTCTTCCATGACTTCGGTCACTTTGTGTTTTCGGTCTTCCCATGGTTTCAGGTTGATCAGACAAGTTCCGGCATTTGATCCGCGTCCTTCTGTCATGATCTCGTAACCTGCCAGTGAAGAAACGGATTCAACACCATCCACATCTTCACAGATTTTTTGGAGTTTGCGGGATACTTCGTTCGTAGTTTCCAGGGTAGAACCCGGAGGTGTTTGGATAATAGCATAGATTGTTCCCTGATCCTCACTTGGGATGAAACCCGCAGGAAGGATCTTATTCACGTAGAATGTTCCGGCACAGAATACAAGCAATACCAGGAAAGTAATCAGCCTTCTGTTGGTTATTCGCTTTAATAAATTGACATATTTCCCGGTCATTTTATCAAAACCACGGTTGAAACCATCCAGACTTTTCGTGAGAATGTTCTTTTTCTTCGTCTGTCCGTGGGTATTTTTAAGGAACATTGCACACAAAACCGGAGTCAGTGTAAGTGCTACAATTGCCGAGATAACAATGGAACTTGCCATTGTAATAGAAAACTGGCGGTAGAATGTTCCTACAGGCCCGGACATGAATGAGATCGGGATGAAAACCGATACCATGACTGCTGTAATGGCGATGATCGCACCACTAATTTCACCCAATACTTTCTTCACAGCCTGGTAGGGAGTAATGTGCGGGAATTCTTCGAATTTGGCGTGGACCGCCTCCACGACGACTATCGCATCATCGACCACAATACCGATCGCCAATACCAATGCAAACAAGGTTACCAGATTGATCGAAAGTCCGAATAACTGCATCACGAAAAACGCACCAACCAGTGAAACGGGAACCGCCAGGATTGGAATTAGAGTCGATCGCCAGTCTCCGAGGAAGATGAATACTACGATTGCTACGAGAATAAATGCATCACGAAGCGTATGGATTACCTGTTCGATAGAAGCATCGAGGAATTGAGAAACGTCGTAGCTGATCTTGTAATCCATTCCCGGAGGGAAATCTTTCTTCATTTCCTCCAGCTTTTCTTTTACACTCTTGATTACTTCGTTGGCATTACTCCCGTAGTTTTGCTTCAATACTATGGAAGCGGAAGGATGTCCGTCGAGATTGGAGTAAATATCGAAAAATTCACTTCCCAGTTCTGCACGGCCAATATCTTTCAGGCGCAGGAATTCACCATCAGGATTCGAACGAATAATGATGTTCTCGTATTCCTTCGGCTCACTGAAACGACCTTTGTAAGTCAGTACGTATTCCAATGATTGTGCTTCGATACCGGAACTTTGACCGATCCTTCCCGGACGTCCAACGATACTCTGTTCACCCAGGGCTTTCATCACTTCGTCTACCGAAATACTGTAAGCACGCATGCGTTCCGGGTTCAACCAAATACGCATTGCGTAGGTACGGCTTCCCAAAATTTGTGTTCTACCAACACCATTGAGCCGGTTGATCTCGGGGATCATTTTTACACTGGCATAGTTGTACAGGAATTTTTCATCCATATTCTTGCCTGTAGCGTAGAGGTTGACATACATCAACATACTGGGCTGAATAGGAGTGATCACGACTCCCTCACGCTGCACCAATTCCGGCAGAAGCGGCATTACCTGGTCGACCCGTGTTTTTACACGAATAACTGCCTGGTTGGGATCCGTTCCCGGTTTAAAGATGACACGAATAGTTGCTTCACCGGCGCTGGTAGCATCTGTTGCTACGTAACGCGCATCCTGAACACCATTGATGGCGTTTTCGAGTGTAATGAGTGTTGATTTCACCAATACATCGGAGCTGGCTCCCGGATAGGCAATGAAGATATTTACGGTGGTAGGAGCAATTTCAGGAAACTGCGCAGTAGGAAGTTGTACGATGGACAGTACTCCCATGAAGACAATCACGATCGAGATCACAATTGCCAGTACGGGTCTTTGTATGAACTTAGTAAACATGTTGCGTTCTTTTAAGATGAATCAATTATTCAGCATACAATTCCAGGTGAGACATCACCTTTTCCGGCTTCTCGAATTTGTAATCGATCTTCTCATTTTCTTTAACAAGACGAAGACCTTCCAACAAGATTTTATCTGTAGTTGATAATCCTTTCACGGCGAAAATGTGAGGCAATTCGGCGGTAATTTCAATCTCTTTTGAATGGATCTTATTGTCTTTACCGATAACGTAGACATATTTTTTATCAAGAACTTCGAATGTCGCTTTTTGAGGAATAATTACCGCATTTTTTAGCGGAATAACCATTTGGATATTCCCTGTTTCACCGTGTCTTAAAAGACCTTTCGGATTGGGGAAAGTAGCACGGAAAGCAATATTCCCTGTTTCATTGTTGAAATCCGCTTCAATGGTTTCTACCACACCCGGATGTTCGAATAATTCATTGTTTGCCATTAACAAACGTACATTCTTCATGTTTTCGCCCTGGTTAACGGTTTTAAAATTCAGGTATTGCGCTTCCTGAACGTTGAAGTAAACCCAAAGCTTGCTGTTGTCTGAAAGAGTTGTCAATAAATCTCCTTCATCTACCAAACTTCCCAAACGAACCTGGAAACGGTCCATGATTCCGTCAAACGGAGCTTTGATTTCTGTGAATCCCAGGCGAACCTGCGATAAAGATAATTCCGCTTTGGCTTTATTGTATTTCGCTCTTACAAGTGCTAATTGGTTTTTGGAAATGATATTGCTGTCTGCCAGCATTTTGGCATTCAGGTATTCCGTTTTAGCGAAATCTGTTTCTGCCTGCGCTTTTTGCATTTCCGCTTCATACATCATTGGCATGATCTGGAACATCAACTGGCCTTTTCTTACCAGCTGACCCTCATCTACGTAAATTTTTTGCAAATAACCTTTTTCCAGTGCGCGGATCTCGATATGCTGAATGGCATGTATTTGACATACATAGTCCTGTACAATGGTGGTATCTTTCTTTAAAGGACTCGTAACCAATAAGGTTCCGATTTCTTCCTTTTCTTCTTCTTTTGAGCTGCAACCTGTACTACATACTGCTGCAATCAGGCTCATGAGAATGAAAACTCTCTTCATAATAATCGTGTTTTTAAACTGGTCCCAATAAGCCGCGGCGGGTCGGGATGTTTTTGTTGTGAAAAATGTTTTTGGATGTTTTGATCCAGCGATAGTTTTCCTAATGTACGACCCTTTTGAATCAAATCAGTCACTAAGAAAACTAGTTTGTTGAGACAATGCGTGATTGTCTGCCGGATTCTATATTCTGAATACCTGGAAAACGACGTGTCTTTTATTTGCTGCAATAAAAGACAACTGTTCACAGAACATAGAGCTGTTTTTGG
Organism: uncultured Fluviicola sp.; assembly: GCA_965650365.1. Classification (GTDB taxonomy): domain Bacteria; phylum Bacteroidota; class Bacteroidia; order Flavobacteriales_D; family Crocinitomicaceae; genus Fluviicola. Next base: position 4,643 of record CBFGOJ010000038.1, read on the forward strand.
CACTTCCGTAGAGATAATCGAGCGATTGATCTACCAGGTTACCAGCAAAGAACAGATTATTAAGAAGGTGTTTTCCGGAAGAGAAGTCTTCCGTTTCTTCTTCAATACTTTCAAAGATGACTTCCGTGTCTTCAGAAGGAATAGAAGAATCGGAATTGATATAAGAGCTTGATTCGTGGTGTTTGACCGCGAAATGACAATGCTCTGAGCGATGATACTGATGAAAAAGAGATGAGGAGTTTGCCCGGTCACCGGAAGGGTTGCTCAGCTGGCTTGCTCCAAAAACCTGGAGTAAACATAAGAGCTGAAAAAAACCGATAAGCAAAGCTTTCATAGTGTAAAACTAACCCGGAGTTCAAACATAGCCAAATTTTCCGGTGTTAAATATTGGTTAATGGAATTCCACGAATTGGCAGGCACGCGATTAATGGCTTGCTTGCCACACAATACATGAAATAAAAAGGCTCTCAGAAATGAGAGCCTTCGTAAAAAAAGTGTTTATGAATCAATATTCATCTTCATTAAATAGGAAGTCGTCTTTAGACGGGTAATCCGGCCAAATTTCTTCAATGCTTTCATATACATCGCCCTCATCTTCTAAATCTTGGAGATTTTCTACTACTTCTAAGGGTGCACCTGCTCTAATCGCATAGTCAATCAACTCGTCTTTCGTTGCAGGCCAAGGAGCGTCTTCTAAGTAGGATGCTAGTTCTAATGTCCAGTACATGTCTTAGTATATTGTTGTTTATTTGCGCAAAAATAACCTTATTCTAAAAAAATCCAAGTGTTTTCTTTCGGATTAAAAAAAAAGTTTTTTTTAGTTTTACAGATCTCTGAAAATCAGCTTGTTCTTGGTTTCCAAGGCGTCTCTGTAGCATTTAGTTCATGAGCCAGCTTTCTGGAAAGAACAAATAAGTAATCGCTAAGCCTGTTCATGTAAGCACTGATTAAAGGTTCTACAGGTTCTGATTCGCTCAATTGTGCAACTAGTCTTTCTGCTCTTCTGCAGATACAACGCGCAATATGACATTGGGATACAACAACATTTCCGCCCGGAAGTACAAAAAACTTCATAGGAGGTAGTTCGTTGTCCATTTCGTCGATTTGATTTTCCAAATAAGTGATATCACTTTCAAATAATTCAGGCAGTGTCATCTTTGATTTTACAGGATCTGCAGCCAAATGAGAACCAATGGTGAATAAGCGGTCCTGGATTTCGATCAAAACTTGTGATTTGGATCCTTCATGGATGAGGTCGCGCAATAAGCCAATGTAGCTGTTGAGTTCATCTACCGTTCCATAGCTTTCAATACGAATATGATGTTTAGGAAGCCGGGTACCTCCAATGAGTCCTGTTGTTCCTTTATCTCCTTTTTTAGTATAGACTTTCATAAATCTAAAGTTAACGATATTTCACTTATTTGATAATTCAAAAGCTATTTACCCTGGCATATTTTATCTATATTTGATTGAACGAAAACAATACCAGGGTTGATCTTTAAGAGAAGATGCAGCAATATTACCTTGCCTTAACACATTAAAAAAACTATATGAACAAGAAATTCTTAGTAGCAACTGTTGGTATTGCCATTTTAGTTGCCTGCGGAACAGCCAAAAATTCAGGTCCGAAAGTAGAAGCATTGCCTACTCAGGGTGATGTTGACCGGGTACAAACCAAATATCCGGGCTACACATTAACAGATTTGAACGAGGGGAAACAACTCTTTGAAACGAATTGTAACCTGTGTCACGGATTGAAAAAACCGGCTTCCAGAACAGAAGAAGAGTGGAAAGAAATTGTTCCGAGAATGGTCAAAAAAGTGAATAACAAAGAAGGTCATTCGGTGAGTGCAGATGGAGAACAGAAGATTCTGCGCTATGTGGTCACGATGGGATCGGTTGGAAAATCATAAAAATAAAACCAAATATTGTGATATTGTAGGCACGCGATGCATCGCGTGCCTACATATTTTAAAACAATTTGGTTTTGAAAATCTTCGGACGGATCGTAAATGATTCCTTTGTTTGTTCTTCCCTGCGCCAAAGGATTCCCATTCTTCCCAAATCAATGGAAACGTGAAAACGCGGATCTGATGACAAATACTTCCAGCAATCCCACATATCTTCACTCCAACGGATATCATCCAGTACAAATGCCGTATTGCTGTGTGTTTGATCGAACAATGAATTGATAGATTTCATCGTTGCTTCTCCGGAGTGATTTCCGTCCAGGAAGATCAGGTCGTAGGTGCCAATTGCCGGAAGCTTCACAAAATCATCAAAAGAACTGCAGATCGTCGTAACCCCCGAAAGGTCCCACGCATCGAATTGTTTCATAGCGCGTGTTTGAATCGCATCGCAACCTTCCACGGTTACAAGGTGTCCGGCAGGATTCCCCGATTTCAAATGAATAGCTCCCATTCCGATAGAAGTTCCCAATTCCAGCATCAGCATGGGTTTGTAATGGTGTGCAATTTTCCACAACAATTCACCATAAAGGCCATTGCTGCCTGCATTTTTAGCTAAAGCTGAAACAGAGCGGCTTGTTCCGCCGGTGCGGGAAGTTTTTCCCATCTGTTTGGAACCAGCTCCTAAATCGTTTATTTTGAATTGCTCCCTGTCCTTTTTAACGGTTTGTAACCATTTTTTTCGTGCAGTGAGAAAATTTTTATCCATTTTTGTCGTTAGACAGTTGTCGACAAAGTCGAATACAAAGGGGGAATGGATGCCATGTCTGCCTTTTGACTTGAGTAAAAATCCGAAAATTGATTTGGAATTTTGCATGACGCAAAGAAACGAAAAAACGCTACAGGAAGCATGCTTATGCTAAAAACTACAATAGAATTACAATTGGAACGCTTGCGAGCTCCCCAGCCGGCATTAAACCTGGTTGCGGCATGTAGAATCCAGGAAGGAATTATTGCGCTGAATGACGAGAAAATCGAAGATCTGGCCCAATCATTTTATCAATCGGATAAGAAGGTTTCCATATTTATTCCGGCTTCAGGCTCAGGTTCCCGCATGTTCCACTTTTTGTTCGAGTTTTTGGATAATCCCAACGAAAGCAATAGTGGATACGTGGAACGCTTCCTGACACACATTGAAGATTTTGCATTTTTCTACCAGTTTCCGGCAGCTATTCAAAAAGCACTTCGAAACCGGAGTATGGATTTGGATGCTTTTGTTTCATTCATCCTGAATAATAAAGGATACGGATTGGCGCACCTTCCTAAGGGATTAATTCCCTTTCATAAAAACGGTCCTTTTTTATTGTGTCCAATCCAGGAACACGTGGTTCAGGGACAATTGCTGAATCAAAATGCCTGCTCTTTCCATTTTACAATTCAAGCTAAGTTCCAGGAATACATTCAGCGTCAGTTGGAGTTTCTGGAAGGAATGACTTCTAAGAAATTCGATGTAAATTTTTCAGTGCAGAACATGGAAACGAATGCCATTGCGTTTGATGATAATTTCCAACCAATTACCAATCCGGAAGGTGATTTTCTGACACGCCCGGCTGGTCACGGTGCTTTATTGGAAAACTTTTCCGAAGTAGATGCTGATTTGATCTTCATCAAGAATATAGACAATATCCAACATTACAGCCATTCCGATATTGCTATTGAAACGCAGCGTATGCTTGGAGGTTTGTTCCTGGAAGTTCAAAACGAAATAGAAAAATTAAGAACAGATTTTTCGGAAGAAGCCTGGAATGACTTTAATGAAGAATATCAATTGTTCCACGAATCAGCGAATGAATTATCTCATGCTGATAAGTCGGAATTACTGAAAAGACCTTTGCGTATTTGCGGAATGGTTCAGAATGAAGGGCAGCCTGGCGGAGGACCGTTTTGGGTAGATAACAATGGCGAAATCACGAAACAAATCGTGGAAAAGGCTCAGATCAATCCAAAAAGCGACCAGGTTCGTGTGATGATCCAATCTTCCCATTTCAACCCGGTAATCATGGTTTGCCAAGGCAAAAACAGCGATGGCTCAAAAATCGACCTGAATGCTTTTAAAGACGAAAACGCTTATTTTAAGGTGAGTAAGTCACATAACGGTCAATCGATACATTTTGTGGAGCTGCCGGGCTTGTGGAATGGCTCCATGGCGAAATGGAATACGGTTTTCGTAGAAATCCCGAGTGCAACTTTCAGTCCTGTGAAGTCTATTTTAGATTTGCTGGATAAGGCACATCAACCCTGAACTTCGACTCCGCTCAGTTACCGGTTTTGATGCGGGAAAATTGTAGGACGAAGATAAAGTTGACTGAGTCCACGAAGTTTCGGGAAAGTCAACTAGTATAGTTTTTGTCGTTTCAACAGGTATTTTACCAACACATCCTGTATCGGGTCCTTGATGTCGACTGCATAGAAATCCACATTGTACTGCGTACATTTTAAACTCACTTCGTTGAAATAACGATTGATCTCAGTAGTATATTTTTCTTTGATTTCATTTGGCTGCAGTTTCAGCTTTTCACCCGTTTCCATATCAATCAGGTTGATCGGATTATGGCCTAAGTCGAAATCAATCTCGGTTGCTTTATCCATGACGTGAAACAAAACTACCTCGTGTTTGTTGTGCTTCATGTGCTGAATACTCTGCATGAATTCATCCAGTCGGGAAGGATCGTCCAATAAATCGGTAAAAATGACAATCAAACTTCTTTTATGACACAATTCCGCAACATCGTGCAGGGAAGAAATGGTTTCTGTTAATTTCGAATCCACTGACTCATATTCATGCAGCTGTTTTTCCATTTCATGCAGCAAAAAACGATGATGAGCACCCGAAGACTTTGCCGGAGTATGTAAAAATAAGCGGTTGTGAAATAGGGAAAGACCTACTGCATCACGTTGTCTTTTCAAAAGTTCGGATAATGATGCTGCGGCAAGAACAGAGAATTCCAGTTTTGAAAGCTCGTTTTTCCCGCTGTAATACATGGAAGAGGAAACATCGACCACCATTTGGCAGCGCAAATTCGTTTCTTCCTCGTATTTTTTGGTGAACATTTTCTCTGAACGACCATACAATTTCCAGTCAATATGACGGGTGGATTCCCCCGGGTTATACAAACGATGTTCTGCAAATTCTACAGAAAACCCGTGGAACGGACTTTTGTGCATTCCTGTAATGAATCCTTCTACGACCTGCTTGGCAAGGATTTCAAGGTTCCCGAATTGGGCCAGCTGATCTTTTTGTATGGTAGACAACATGGGTCGAAAATACGGATAAATGTGATTGATTGATGGAGTTTCACGAAAATTAGGAAAGAACTTCCGTTTCTCCGTCAATCCCCAGTTCGAGTTCTTTTTTTCGTTTTTTTCCTGCCCGGAAAATCGTTCCGCAAATCACCCCAAATACAACCAGGCAAACTCCGATGATAGAAGCATATTCCAGCTTTTCATTGAAAACAAACCAGCCGGAAATCAACGCATAAATCGCTCCGATGTATTGAAACGGTGCAACAACGGCAGTATTGGCAGAAAGGAATGCACGTGTCATACAAACCTGTGCTATTTGAGTGAAAACTCCTATGATCAATAAAATGAGCCATTCCATTCCTTTTGGAAACGTGAAATCAAACAAACACCAGATTCCGGTTAAGGGGAGTGCAAGCATCGGGAAATAAATCACAATGTTGATGGTTTCTTCCGTTTCTTTTAGTTTGGAGATTGCATTGTAAGCGATACCGGATAGAATCGCAGAAAGAACTCCCATTCCCATCCAGAATATGCCGATAGTTATCGGGACGGATTTTTCACCGCTGAATCCACCTGTCAGCCCGTTGAGACCGATGAAAACAACACCGGTAAATGCGATCAGGCTGCTCAAATACTGCATCGTACTGACTTTTTCGCGAAACAAACGTGAAGCAATAAGGACTGTAAAAATCGGGGAAAGGTATTGCAGGGTAGAAGCAATGGCAAAAGGTAATTCATGCAGCGTAAAGAAAAAGATTGTGAGTGCGAGCATTCCGGCAGTTCCTCTCAAAAGCAGCCATCTTCTGTTGTTTCCAAGAATTGGCAGTCCGCGGTATTTGATAATTGCTGCGCTGATTGCAAATGAAACAAGGCTTCTGAAAAACACCAGTTCATGAGCCGGATATTTTTGAAGATTGGGGATAATATCATTGTCCGGATTTCCTAGCAGCTTCACAAAGAAATTGATGATAAAAAATGCCATTCCGGAAAGAATGATGTAAACGATACCTTTGATCATTTCACAAAATTAGAAGGTATGTTCAATCTCTGGTAATGTTTGATCAATTTCTGCGTTATCTGTAAAAATACTTTTGTAGATTTAAGCATAAAATTAAGGTTTCATGAAAAAAATTCTGGTACTGTTGTTCATTTTAGGATCATTTGCTCATTCCAATGCGCAGATTGAGAATGATAAGTGGAGTATAACAGGTGAAGTGATGCTGCCTGCCGGGATGGGAAATAAAATGTTCCGGAATTACCTGAATGGATTGGTTTATGCCCATCCGAAAATCCAATACAAACCTTTCAAACATTGGTATGTTGCTTTCGGACCGAAATACATGTATTACAAAGTGAACCAGTTCCGCATTCCTTTTGAACCGAATGTAAGCAATGATTCTGTTTCCAATCACCAGAAAGTATACTCCATGACAGGCGGCATGCATGTTTTGGGAGGAGATATTGAATTGGGCTGGACAAGCTGGGTTGGGCCACGTTTAGGTTTAGAGTTTGGCGTCCGCGGAGGTGTTGCACAACACTGGTTCACCACATCCGGAAATAAAGTTTATGGAAAGCAGGATGTTATTGCTGCATACGTGGAACCGCTGTTTTCTATTATCCTGGCTTCGGACGAAGCTGTTGCTTATCGGTGGATCGTAGGATATAATTTTACCGGCTATCAATTTACAGGAAGCCGCATTGGTTCAACATCTTCCGGAGGATATACCGCAAAGGATTTAAGAGCACCCACACAATCTATCTTTGTTGGATTCGCCATTTCATTGTATTTCAACAATAAGCGCTCAGATGTTTTCCTGGATGAAGGAGAATAATTAGCAAGTTCAAAAAGTTTAACGGTTTAAAAGTTCAAATGTAATTTTACTCTTTGAACTTTTTTTTGGAACATTTTGAACGTTAATAAGCTATGCTTATTGAATCCTTTCCACCATTCACAGTATTTTAGTTACCATTCGCCGATTTTTGGTAGTATGCTATTCATTCTGTAACGAAATTTGCCCTGTTTAATAGTTAATTTAACTTAAAATGACCCGGTTTAACACGGGATTTGGTCTATTTTAATTATTAAATCGATAAAAGTTAAACGCTTGTTTAAAATTGTTGTTTAAATTTGTCGCGATTTTAAAAAATATGAGCAAAGAACTATCTACAGAAGAAAAGATCCGGGGCGCAGCAAAGACTGTCTTTATTGCCAAGGGATTTGACGGCTGTACTTCCCGGGAAATAGCCAAGGCAGCCGGAATGAATGTGGCTCTTGTAAACTACTATTTCTGCTCCAAAAAAGAATTATTCAAACTTATTTTTAATTCCGTGTTGGAAGATTTCATGCTTTCAACTATCGAGGTTTTCAAATCCGAACTTGGTTTGGAAGCCAAAATGCGCATTTTCATTGAACGTGAGTTTGAATTCCTCACTACCCATCAGGATATCCCGCGCTTTATACTCTCTGAACTTTCAAGAGGTGATAAATGCGAGTTTGATCATGCCGGGATTCTGGATAAAATTGCAGCTACAGGAGTTTTTGAAGAATTATTGGATGCCCAGGAAAAAGGGATTATCCGCAAAGTGGACCTCACAAATATTATGTTGATGATCATGTCGAACTGTCACTATCCATTCATGGCGAAACCTTTAATGAAATACCTGAACAGTTTGTCGGAAGAGGAATACCAGGAGCGTTTGGTGCTCCAAAAACAATATGTTACGGAAATGCTGATCGGGTACTTATTTATCCCGAAAACAAATATATAAACACTTCATTTAAACAAAGATTTAAGATGAGAAATGGTTTTTTAGGTGTACTCATGGTCTTAGGAGTTGGAAGCAGTGCTTCTGCCCAGGTATTAGACCTTGAAACTTGTTTGAAAATGGCGGATACGGCTAATTTATCCATTGTTAACTCCCGGTTGGACGTAGCAATGAATAAAAGCCAGGTTTCTTCCTATTTAACTGCGCGTTACCCAAAAATTACAGCGAATGCTGATTACAGGTACAACGCGATTATCCCGGGACAATTATTACCAGGTGAAATTTTCGGAGGTGCTCCGGGGACTTACCAAACCGTAAAATTTGGTGTTCCATACGTTTTTAGTAACTCCATCCAGTTACAGCAAATTTTGTTCAATCCACAGATTAATTATGGAATTGCCACTCTGAAAATTCAGCAGGAAGTCATTGAACTTCAGCAAAAAATCACAGAGCGCGACAGTAAAACGCAGGTTGCAAATACCTTTTTTAATCTGCAGGCAATTAATAAGCAAATTTCATTTGTGGATTCGAACCTGGTGAACATTGACCGCCTGATTGGTAATATGGAGGCAATGGAGCGTCAAAAATTGATTGTTAAAACAGAAGTAGATAAGCTTCGAATCAACCGTTTGAATTCGGTTAATGCAAAGCAGACGCTTTTGGCAAACAAAGATCAATTGGAGATGTTGCTGAAAATCCTGATTGGCATACCGGAAGATCAGAAAATTACATTAGCATCCGATGACCTGGTAGAGAAATCAATTTTAGTAGACGGAAATACGATAAACTACCCGGAATTGGAATTGGTGGGAGCACAGATTCGTATGAACGACCAGGAGAAAAAAGGAAATAACATGGCTTATTTACCTTCGCTGGCTTTTGTTGCAGGATACAATTATACCTACAACATGAAGCCTGAAGACAAGGTTCGCCAGGGAATTCCATCGGCATTTTTAGGAATTCGTTTGGATTGGACGCTGTTTGACGGAATGGAAAAATTCTACAAACAAAAAGTAACCAAGATTGCGCACATGAAACTCGAGAACCAGGAAGATTTGTTGACGCAGCAGCTGCATATGCAGACTGAAAATGCAAAACGCCAGATCGAAATCCAGGTCAACTCATTAGGAATTGCTCAGGAACAGTTGAAGCTCTCACAGAGTGTTTACAGACAAACAGAACTGCAATACAATGAAGGAACGGTTGATTCCAATGATTTGGTAAAAGCAAGCACGGATTTGCAGCAGGCACAAACAAACCTGGTTGTGTCATACGTTCAATTGCGTCAGGCAGAATTGGAGTATTTAAAGAATATTGGAAACGTTAAATAGTAGTAATCAGATTAACTTATATAGAAATGAAAAGAGTTATCACAATAGTCATCGTAGCAGTAGTTTTGGTAGGACTAATTGTATTTAAATTAATGTCTAACAGTAAAGAGGTTAAGGCAAAAATATTTATCAATGATGTCAAAGCTGCGGTTTTGGTAAAGACCGGGTATCCAACTACTCATTCATTTGAAAGTTCACTTTCTTTCCTGGGAACATTTGAGCCTTCCCGTCAGAATGTAATTGGGTCCGATGCAAACGGAAAACTGGTAAGCATTCGTTTTCAGGAAGGTGACCAGGTAAGACAGGGTCAGCTTCTTGCAAAAGTAGATGACGACATGCTTCAATTGCAATTGGAGAATGCAGAAGTTGGGTTGGAAGGTCAGAAAAATGACGACAGACGTTATTCAAACCTGGAAAAAGAAAACGCAGTTTCCGGGGTTCAGGTAGAGAAAACGCGATTAGGGGTTAAATCAGGTGAGTTGCAGAAGAAACAAATCCAGAAACAGATCAGGAGTACTTCGATTACAGCGCCTTATTCAGGTGTAGTAACCAAGAAACTGATCGATTTGGGATCTTTTGTCGGACAGGGAACTCCGTTGTTTGAACTAACAGATATTTCCAGCCTGAAATTGACGGTAAACGTTCCGGAAAGAGATGTATTGAAATTCCGATTAGGTCAGGCGGTTTCTGTCCGTGCAGATATTTACGGAGACAGGGATTTTGCAGGAAAGATCACAAATATTTCGGTAGTTGCAGACAGAGCTCACAATTTTAAGATTCAGATCACAGTTCCAAACGCGAAAAGGGAATTGATGGCAGGAATGTACGGTTCGGTCCGGTTAACAAACAATGAAAGTGTTACCCGACTTGCTGTTCCGCGTGTTGCTTTGGTTGGATCATCCAAAAATCCGCAGGTATATGTTGTCCGTAACAAAGTTGCTCATTTAACAACTTTCAATGCAGGTACCGCTGACGGAGAATATATCGAAGTGGTAAGCGGTATTCAAAAAGGAGATGTGATCGTTGTAAAAGGTCAGGTAAATCTTCAGGACAAAGCAAATGTTAAAACCAACTAAAATAAATTAAGGTCATGACATTAACGGAATTATCCATTAAGAGACCGTCCTTCATTATTGTAATCTTTACAATTCTGATTGGTGGAGGTCTGATAAGTTATAATCAGTTGAGCTATGAGCTGTTGCCGGATTTTTCTCCGCCAATTCTCACAATTACAACTTTATATCCCGGTGCTTCTCCTGCTACGGTAGAGACACAAGTAGCCAAGCCATTGGAAGATGCCTTGAGCGGTCTGGAAAATATCTCAGAAGTAACTACATTTTCGATGGACAATGCATCTGTCGTAATGCTCGAATTTAAAGCTTCCGCAGATATTGATATGGCATTGGAAGATGCTCAGAGGAAGGTCAATAACATTCTGAATGATTTACCTGAAGGTGCCAAAGCTCCAACGATTGCTAAAATTGAACCGAATGCATCTCCTGTATTGCAGGTAAGTGCGATCGCTACAAAAATGAACGATCGGGAGTTTATGGAGCTGATGGACAAAGAAATCCTTCCGCAGATTAAACAAACAAAAGGGGTTGCTGAAGTTCAGGTGATCGGGGGCGAGAAAAGAGCATTCCGGGTAGATGTGGACAAAGATCGTCTGAAGATGTACGGCTTGACTTTGATGCAGGTAAACCAGATTGTTGCTTCGGCAAACGTAGAGTTTCCAACCGGTAAGCTGAAAAATGACACGGAGCAGATGACTGTTCGTCTGGCAGGGAAATTCCAAACGGTTGATGATCTGAAGAACCTGATCATTTATACGGACGGAACTTCTTCGGTTCGTTTGGGAGACGTAGCTGACGTAACAGACGGATCGGAAGATGTGGTAACTGTGAGCCGTTTCAACGGACTGAATGGAATAGGTCTTCGTGTTAAAAAGCAAAGTGATGCGAATGCCGTGGATATGGCAAACCTGACGAAGGTCAAATTCAAAGAAATTGAAGAGAAATACAAGGAAGAAGGAATTAAATTTACAGTAGCAACAGATACTTCGCTTCCAACCATTGAATCGGTGGATGCGGTATTGCACGATTTGGAATTGGCGGTACTTTTGGTAGCTGCGGTAATGATGTTGTTCCTTCACAGTTTTAGAAATGCATTGATCGTATTGATTGCCATTCCGGCATCTTTGATCTCTACTTTCATTGCAATGTACCTGCTTGGCTATACACTGAACCTGATGACCTTGCTGGCAATGTCTTTGGTGATCGGTATTCTTGTGGATGACTCGATTGTGGTACTGGAGAATATTTACCGCCACCTGCAAATGGGTAAAGGCCGGAGAAAAGCTGCTTTAGACGGACGAAATGAAATCGGTTTTACTGCATTGGCAATTACTTTGGTGGATGTCGTGGTATTCTCTCCGGTGGTTTTCATCGAAGGAACCATTTCGGATATCCTGCGCCAGTTCTCTATCGTAGTAGTTGTGTCTACATTGATGTCATTATTGGTGTGTTTTACACTGACTCCATGGCTGGCTTCCCGCTTGGCAAAAGAAGTAAAACTGAATCCGAAAAACCCGTTCCAGCGTTTCCTGATGTGGTTTGAGCGTATTATTCATTCCTTTACGGAAGGATATGTGAAATTGGTTGGCTGGTCCTTGAGACACAAGATTATTATGGGACTTGGAATCCTGGTGATCTTCGTTGCCAGTTTTGCTACCATGGGACTTGGAATTGTGGGGCAGGAATTCGTTGCACAGGGAGATCAGGGGAAATTCATGATCAAACTGAAATATGACAAGAGTACCACTTTCGAAGAAAATAACGCGACCACTTTGGAAATCGAGCAGATGATCCTTGCTCAGAAAGACGTGATCGATATTGTTTTTGCAAACGTCGGTGGACCATCTTCCGGGATGGGAGCAGCTTCTTTCGGACAGGAAAACAGGTCTGAGATCACGGTGAAAATGAAGAAGGATATGCAGAAAAAGTATCCGACTTTGAATTACATGAGTGAAATCCGTAAGAAGATCCAGGATAAATATCCGGGAGTAGAGGTGAAAGCCCTGAACATGGGAATGGTTGATTCGGAAGAAGCTCCGATCGAGATTTTCCTTTCTTCCGATGATTCTGACCTCTTGATGAAAGAAGCGAAGAGACTGAAACAACACATTTTAACTATTCCCGGAGCAAAAGATCCGAGCATTTCTACCGATGAATTCTCTCCGGAAGTTCGAATCGACCTGGATCGTGAGAAAATGGGGCAGTTGGGCTTGCCGATTGCAAGTGTGGGAATGCAGCTTCAGAACGGTTTGACCGGAAATGATGATGCCCGTTTTGACGTCAAAGGCGAGGAGTATGATATCCGCATCATGCTGGATAAATACGACAGAAGTAACGTAGACAATATCAAAGAAATGGCTTTCGTTACCAACGACGGAAAACAAGTGCGTTTGGGAGAATTTGCAGATGTTTCCATTGAGAACGGATACGGTCAGCTAGAACGTAAAAACCGTATTTCAAACACTACTTTGAGATCTTATGTTCTGGGTACGGCTGCCGGTACGGTTGCTGATTCCATTACGAAGTATTTGAAAAAAGCACCACTGGATAAAAATGTGCGCATGCTTTGGGGAGGAGAAGTAAAACGTTCCAAAGAATCCATGGGAGCACTGGGAACGGCAATGGGAATTGGGTTGATCCTCGTTTACCTGATCATGGTTGCACTTTACGACAACTTTATTTATCCGTTTGTTGTAATCTTCTCGATCTTCGTTTCCCTGATCGGGGCAATTTTGGCTCTGAACCTTTCTTCTTCGAATATGGGAATCTTTACCATGCTCGGAATGTTGATGCTCTTAGGACTCGTGGCCAAGAATGCCATCCTGATCGTGGATTTCGCCAACCATCTGAAAACGGAAGGCCGATCTACGTATAATGCTCTTTTAGAGTCTGTTCGCGAACGGATGCGTCCGATTTTAATGACCACGATCGCTATGATTGTTGGTATGATCCCGATTGCAACTGCAACAGGTTCCGGAGCAGAATGGAAGAACGGATTAGCCTGGATTTTGATCGGGGGGTTGACAAGTTCAATGTTCTTGACTATTATTGTGGTACCAATGATGTATTACATCGTTGATAGATTGCAGGCAAAATTCACGAAAAAGAAAATAAATCTCGAAGGAGAAGACGATGCTACCGTTCACGGAGTGATTTAAATTAACTAACACCAATGGAAATCCGGCAGGCTATCACTGCCGGATTTTTTTGTACTTCAATTTCGGGCCAAGCGACTATTTATTGTAATTTCGATCAGAAGTCTTTTATGAATGAATTAATTCTTCGCTTTTTGTGTTTTAAAATGATCAAATGAAAATAGTCATCACTTCACTATTCCTTTTTTTTGCAGTAGTTTCTTTAAATGCCCAGGACAAAAAAGTCTACATCGATAAGTTTACGATCAATGACCAGATCATTCATGGAACGATTGACGAAAAATACCCGATTACGATGTACCTGAAATTCGACGAGTTTTTTGAAGATGGAACCAGTCACACGGTTTCCGGCTGGTATTATTACGACAATGTCAAAAAGAAAATTCCTTTGATCGGTGTTTGTACGGACCGTTTTTCACTCTACCAATTCGCGGATCAGAAACGTGCAGACAGTATTAAAGATTTCACTTCTTCAGCTTCCAATGTGTGGGAAGTCGTGGAGGATTTGAGTAATCGTTCCGGATATCTTGAGAAGTTTGAATTTGCTTACGGAGATTATTCCTACAATGGAACCTGGAAGAATGATAAGAAGGAATTGAAAGTGAATTTTAATACGAGTGACATTAATCTAACAGGTAGAAATGAGTTTTTGGTTCTTCAATTTAGTCCAAAAAACAAAAAGCACATTGATTTGAAGCAGTTTGGTCCGTTTTATCAGGGGTATTCCGTTTTTGCCGAAAAAATGGATGCAACAGGCTGTAAAGTGATGCTGAACTATGAACTGATGTCCAGGTCCAATCCGAATGGGATGTGCGGCGCCGGTTCAGAAATAGGTTATGTGTTATTGACCTTCGATGCGAAAGGTAATTTAACGGATTATAAGGAAGAACAGGTTGAAAGCTGCTTGGGCAGCATTTGGTCCGAGATGACTGAAGTGACAAATACGAACGGTAAGAAATTGGTTTACAAAATCAGTTACTCGGATGATAAGGAAAGAACAGTTACAGTGGATGGTGTAAACTTCACACTGCTTTCCAAGTAATTATGAAACGAAGGAAAAACCGCATTTATACCATTTGGGGAGGAATTTTGCTTCTTAGCATTACAGCTTTTGCCTCCATGTCTTCCGAATATGAACCAATTTCTACGGAGATTAGGATCGAAACATTTGAAGTGCTCGACAGTGTCCGAAATCGCCTGATTCCATATGCTTTGTACTCCCCGGAAGTGAAACCTAGTTCAAACGATTCCATCCGCCTGGTTATTTTCAGTCACGGCTATGGATCGAATTATTCCCGCAATTACCTGAACTATTCCTACCTGACAAAAAGATTGGCAAAAACGGGTTTCTGGACTTTAAGTATTCAGCATGAATTACTGGGCGACCCCTTAATTCCAAAGGAAGGAAATATCCAGGTTGTCCGCATGCCGTTTTGGATTCGTGGAGAAGAAAATATACTTTTCGTACTGAACGATTTCAAGCGGAAACACCCGGATCTAAAAATTAGTTCGATCGACCTAATTGGTCATTCAAATGGGGGAGACATGAGTGTTTTGACGGCAAAAGATCATCCGGAGTTGATTCGGAAAGTAATTACGCTGGACCATTTGCGTTTTCCAATTCCAGAAGTATCAAGGACTCAATTTTCGAGTCTGCGATCAACAGATAAAACTGCAGATTCATTAGTGATTCCTTCTCAGGAAGTATGTTTGAGGAATGGAATAAAGATCATTCACTTGAAGAAGATCACACACAATGAAATGAATGATGAAGGATCACGAAAGCAGAAAAAACAAATCAACTCCTACATTCAAAAGATCCTTGAGAATCGCCTCTGATTGGTTCCGGGAGATAAGTGTCCGCCGCGGCGGATCCACCTGTTACCCGGGTAATTATTGGTATGATTAATCTCTCAGCAAGAAGTTATATCGCTGAATGGTATTTTCCAAGCCCAAATAGATGGAATCAGAGATAAGCGCATGACCAATTGAAACCTCTGCCAATTGTGGAATATTCTCCTTAAAAAAACGCAGATTATCCTGGTTCAGATCATGGCCGGCATTCAATTCCAATCCCAATTCCAGCGCACGATTCGCTGCAGTCACAAATGGTTTGATCGCTTTTTCACGGTCTTCAGTATACTCATCTGCATAAGGGCCGGTGTAAAATTCAATACGATCCGTGCCGGTTTTAACCGCATATTCAATGTTTTGTAAATCGGTATCCACAAAAATAGAAGTGCGGACTCCCCACGATTTAATCCGACGGATAATATCTTGCAATACTTCCAAGTGTTCTTTAGTGTTCCAGCCTGCGTTACTGGTTAATACATGTGGCGGATCCGGGACAAGGGTTGCCTGTGCAGGTCGAATAGATTCGATCATTTGCATGAAACGTTCATCAGGATATCCTTCAATATTGAATTCGGTAGAAACCACTTTGGAAAGATCTACCACGTCTTTTCCGGTGATGTGTCTTTCATCCGGTCTTGGATGAACAGTGATTCCTGCAGCACCAAAGCGCTCACAATCAATAGCTACCTGAACTACGTTTGGAGTATTTCCTCCGCGTGCGTTGCGGATAGTAGCAATTTTGTTGATGTTTACGCTTAGTTTCGTCATGACTTTCTTTGTTAGAGTGCGACGCCTGGGCTTCCCTTGTTCCACCGAAGTGGTACGGAAAGGCGAGAGCTTCAGCGGCTGGCCAAAGATAAAGAGGATTTATCGCTTAAGGTTGTTAAAGTTCTTGAAAGTTTATACCTGATTTTAACGTTTTCTTAGACATTGTTTTCGGTGAAAGCAGTATTATTGAAGTATGAAAGTCCTATCAGTAATCACTTGCGTACTATTAACCCTATTTCTGAGTGGTTGTTTTCTTCTTGCGCCATCTGCAGAAAAGACCAACCGGAAATACCTGCCAAAAGCGCCTTATGATGCAATCATTGTTCCCGGAGTTCCGTATGATGGAAAACATTGGAGTGAAGCTATGAGGAACCGCGTTCAATGGTCCATTTACCTCTATAAAAAAGGAATTGCAAAGAATGTGATCTATTCCGGGTCGGCAGTTTATTCGGAGTATGAAGAAGCGAAAGTGATGGCACTTTATGCAGAAGCATTAGGAGTTCCGAAAGAGCACATTTTTCTGGATCCCAGAGCGGAGCACAGCACCGAAAATATTTATTATTCCTATCGCGTTGCAAAGAAACAAGGTTTTCAAAAGATTGCTCTGGCTACGGATCCTTTTCAGTTAAACGGAATGAGGAAGTTTATTAAGAAATTTGAACTTCCGGTGGACCTGTTACCGATTTTGAAAGACACCTTATTGAAACAGGATCTCACCGAACCAACTATTGATCCAAATGCTGCAAAACGTGCTAATTTTGTTTCGATTGTAGAAAGGCAGTCTACCTGGCAGCGTTTACGTGGTACTTTCGGACAGCATATTCGTTGGAAAGAAGAAGATTTGAAGACAAAACACCTGCGCAAAAAATATGGAGATCGGATTGAGCAATAACTGAATACTTGAAATGCCTTTAACTTTAGCACATCCGGCGATTGTTCTTCCATTGCGAAAAGCAGGTCCTAAATTCTTTTCTTTATCCGGATTGATTATTGGAAGTATGTCTCCCGATTTTGAATATTTGATGGCTTTTAATCTGCAGGATAAGATTGCTCATTCCTTTTTTGGGATTTTGCTTTTTTGTCTTCCTGCAGGTTTGTTGGTTTACTGCTGTTATCATTCAATGATCAGAAACCCGTTAATTCAAAATTTGCCACCATTTTTAAAAGGAAGATTTTTGCATGTAGTTTCTTTTAAATCCCTGGATTACTTAAAAAAGCGCTGGTATGTGCTCATTTATTCAATTCTTCTTGGAGCACTTTCCCACTTGATTTGGGATTCCTTTACACACGAACATCGGTTTTTTGTTGAGCATATTTCCTTCCTTAAATCAACTGTTGGAAAATTTCCGGTTTATAAATTAGTACAGCATTCCAGTACTTTATTGGGTTTGATTTATATCTGTTTTTGCGTGTATAAGCTTCCGGTCTCACAAACGAATATCTCCGACAACTTTTGGAAATACTGGTTTATTGTTGCGATTGTCACCACTTTGGTGTTTTTAGTTCGTTTCAATTCGGGTTTAACCCTTAAACAATTTGGCAATTGTGTTGTGACATTGTTTTCTGCCCTTTTTTTGGGAATTTTTGCTGCCTCTGCAGTCCATCTTATTTACCACAAGGGAACACCAAATAGAATCAATACCTGAGGATGAAAAAAGGGCATTGATTTTGTGGTTATAAACATTATATTTTTAGAAAGGCTTCCCCTATAGCGACCTTTTTAGTACTTTGGCAAACAACATGACAGCAAGAGAAGTAATAACAGACGAGATTCCCCCGTTAATTCATACAGATTCAGGGGAGAAGGCATTAATATGGATGGAAGAATTCAAAGTTTCCCATCTGCCCGTATTGAAAAACGGCAATTTTGTAGGCTTAATTTCCGAAAGTGATATTTTGGATAAGAAAGACCTGGAATTATCATTAGATGTATTATTCGACCACCTTCCAAGACCCTATGTGTTGGAAAACGCACATATTTACGAGGTGTTGGGAAGAATGGAAGAACACCGTATTTCGGTTTTGCCTGTATTAGACAGTGGCGAACAATATTTGGGCTGTACCAGTGTTCATCAATTAATGACGCTGATAGCGAATACCGCGAGTATTAAGGAAAGCGGAGGAATTATTATCCTGGAAATGAACCGGGTTGATTATTCCCTTGCTCAAATAGCTCAGATTGTTGAAAGTGAAAATGCAAAAATCCTTTCTTCATTAATTATGTCTTCAGGTGACAGCACGAAAATTGAAGTCACGTTGAAAATTTCTGAGATTGACCTTTCGCGTATTATTCGCTCTTTTGAACGTCACGACATGATTGTGAAAGCCAGTTTCCAGCGTTCAGAAGATCAGGATGACATGCAGTTCAGATATGACGCATTGATGAATTATTTAAATATCTAAGATGCTGGTAGCTGTTTATAGTAAAAAAGTTAATAGAGCTACGATCCCGATCTTTAAGCATTTCGTGGTCCTTACAGAACGTTTCGGCTGGAAGTTAATTCTTGAAAAAGAATTGAAGGATCAGTTAGTAAAGAAAGCAGGGATTTGCGAAAATGCAGAAGTATTTACCAGCCACGCTGATTTCCACAGTGGAATAGACCTGGCCTTCAGCATTGGCGGCGACGGAACTTTCCTGAGAACAGTGGCTTTTATTCGCGATTCGGGAGTTCCTATTTTGGGAATAAATACCGGCAGATTGGGATTTTTGGCAACCGTGGGGGACGAATTGTTTGACAATGCGCTGGAAATGGTCAATCAAAAAAGATTTGATTTTCAAAAACGTTCTTTGCTTCGTGTAGAAACAGAACGCAGCATTTACGGGGCAGATAATTTTGCCATGAACGAGGTAACACTTTTAAAGAAAGATACTTCGTCCATGATCACCGTTGATGCTTTTTTGGGTGATAAATACCTGAATTCCTATTGGGCAGATGGCGTGATTGTAGCTACCCCGACAGGTTCCACTGCTTACAATTTAAGTTGTGGCGGACCAATCGTAACTCCGGGCTGCCAGGTTCATATTATTACACCCATTGCACCGCATAATCTGAATGTTCGTCCGGTAGTAGTACCCGATAATATGCCTATCAAACTAAGAATTGAGGGAAGGGAGCGCAATTACCTGATCTCGGTTGACGGGAATGCCAAAAGTATCAAGCAGAACGAAGAAGTTTTGATCAGAAAGGCTGAATATATGATTAATGTAATTAAATTAGAGGACACTAATTTCCTGGATACGATCCGCAACAAAATGTCGTGGGGAAAAGACCAGCGAAACTAACTTTTAGGAATGAAATCAAAAAGAACATCACTTGCGGATATTGCCGAAAGTTTAAATGTTTCAAAATCTACCGTATCATTTGTATTGAATGGCAAAGGAAAACAATTCAATATCAGTGAAAACACGCAGAAATTAATTTTGGATAAAGCAAAAGAGCTGAACTATGTTCCGAATTATTTTGCAAAAGGATTGCGGGAAGGTAAAACTCAAACCATCGGTTTGGTGTTGGCAGATATTTCAAATCCGTTCTATTCCGAATTAAGTAAGGCAATTCAGGAATCTCTTTACGAAAAAGGATACAGTTTATTCATTGTTTCAACTAATGATGACAGTACGATGGAGTTGAAATTGATCCGTGATTTGATCCTTCGTTCCGTAGATGCTTTGATCATCGCTCCATGCAATGGAATTCCGGCCTTAAAACCAGTTTTGGATGAAACGCCAATTCCGGTGGTTTGGGTGGACAGAATCGGGGATGAGTTTGCCGATTTTGTGGGTGTAGATAATTACATGGAAGCTGCAATGCTGGTCAAGCGATTTTCGGTGAAACCGAAGAAAGTGGGAATCCTGCATCCGAAAAGATCTGATGTGATGACTATTCAATTGCGTATCGACGGAACAAAATCAGCATGTGAAAAACAAAACATTCCTTTTGAATTAGCTTCTTTGACTGATAACCAGAAAGACAGTGTTGACAGAATCAAACAGATGATTGATGACGGTGTGGATTCATTCGTTGCTTTAAATAACAAAGTGGCGCTTCACGCAATCAATGCACTGAATATCCTGAAAGTAGAAATCCCTCAAAAAGTACGGATCATTTCTTTCGATGACTCTGAAGCATTCTCTTATTTCGCTCCGCCGGTAACAGCCTTGAGCCAGCCGGTAAACGGAATTGGAAAAGAGACGGTAGAAAGATTGATGGACCGATTGAAAGAATCTACGGAAAACCGCAAGCATTTGATGATGGAATGCTCTTTTATCGAGCGAAAATCACATTAAAACAAGTTCAAAAGTTCAAAAGGTTCAAAAGGTTCAAAAATTGAATTAATTGGTTGAACTTTTCATAAAAAAACCGTCAGTATTCTGACGGCTCTTGCATCGGTAATAGATGTGTTCGAATTTCTTACTTAACAAATATATTCAAGCTCTTAACTACATCCAAATTAATTTACAGCTTCCTTTAAATTATTCGTCAAGTGTTAAAAAAGAAGGGTTGAACGCTTAAAAAAAACAGATTGAATGATTTTATTGTTGGATGAAAAAACGTTGATTTTCGAAGATCGTTTCTTGCTTATTCCAAGCTTTCAAAATGTAAATCCCTTGTGAAGCTGTGGTAATTAACTGATTTTCAGATTTGTCATCGTTATTTAAAATCCCGGTAACAGCTTGGCCGTTTAAATCGAAAATCTGATAGGAGATCGACTTATCAGCAAAATGAATAGAGATAATCCCATTTTCAGAAGAAAGATTCGTGATGAGTTTTTTGGAATCTACCGCACAATTGAAAGCAGAAATTAAATCGCTGTATTCCAATTTCCCATCCAGGTCAACAGATGTTAAACGATAATAAATCTGTTTGTCCCACTTGCGCTGGTCTGTGTATGAATATTCCAAAGGAACTTCCGAACTGCCGCTAGCCTGAAGCGTTGCAAGGGGATAGAAGAGTTGTCCGTCAACCGTATATTCGATGGAATAATAATCCAGCCGGCTTTCGGTTTCAGCCCTCCAGAAAATTCGGTTGTATTCACCTTCACAGCTTGTTTTGAAAGCGCTCAATTCTACCGGAAGCACCACTGTTGAAGGGCAGAAATACTGCTGGTTGTTCAAACCTCCCGTTGCAGCGGTAGCACCCCAATAAACAGTATTGTCGCCTCCAAATACGGAAGTCACGAAATTGCCATTACAAGTCAGGCGCAAATTGCCATCTACGAAAATCTTGAGATTGAGTGTAACCGGGTCCCAGGAAATCATAATAATATGAACTGCACCGTCGTCCAGGTTTGCCAGAGAAGCAAAAGCGGCAACCGGACCACAGTAAGGTGCGGCCGGACCTTGGAGGTTTCCATCTATTTCTACTGCAATATGATCGGCTAGCATATCGTATAAATGAGTGGGATTATCATTGTCGTAGGTATCGAATTCGATAACCAGTGAATTGGCAATGTTTCCAGCCCCAAGCTGACCTCCCGAGGTTCCGCAAGCTACCGGATTCGGTTGGAATGTAAAAGTTGTTCCATCGGCACCATTGATGTTATTTCCAAAATAATAGTTCAAAGAAAGATTGAATGGCTGATTGAAATCTATTACAGTATTGTTCCATGCACAGCCTGTTTGATTGGATATTTCCGGAGTAAGTTCGATGCAGCTCTGACCACCGATAGTTTGGTAACTGGCATTCCCGTTCAGGCAATAATTTCCCGTATTTGCAACCATTTTATAAGCCAAAGTCACATTGGAGGTCAAGTCATGAACACAATTGTATTTGGATATAAGTATCCGTACACTTCCGGTAAAAGTAGCAGTCCAGTTAATAGAAGCATTCGTTCCGCAGATATCATCAGCATAGACAATTTGGGTAGCTCCTGTTGCATCTAAAAGTGTTAATTGGGAATCCATTCCGGAAGCACCTCCACCCGCACAAAAGGTAAATTCGTATTGATTACACTGAACCACATTTACGGTGTAATATCTTCCGTTTTGCGTGGCTACGGTTTGGTAAGCTGCTGTTGGAGTTAATGATCCGGATGCTGTTCCCCCGGTACAAGCGTATATAGGAAAGAGTGAAAGGCAACTAAAAAGTAGCAGCAGGATGGTTTGCTTCATAATCGAGTGTTTTAGCAAACTTACTAAAACGTTATAGGTACTTCCTAATTTTTTAACAAATAATTTACTAAAATTTTAGTTTTTCTTCACAAATGAAGATTAGATCAAAAAAAACTCCCCACCGAAGTGAGGAGCTCTATTAGGATTTATACTTAAAAACTTGGACAACTGATCGTTCTGAAAGTTTTCGTCATGATCTTCGCATTCTTGGGATATTTAACCGAATAACCTAATTCAAGATTAATGGTTTCACCAGGTTGCAGCGTGATCATGTAAGAAACTTCTCCCGTAAGATCATTCTTTTTACCTGTTCCGATCGTTTCTACAGTCACCGTGATTTCACTGGAACTGGAAAGCGGGATTTGGTCGAATACGTTGATTTTCACTGGAACAGTTCGGTTGTTTCGAACCTGGATGTCGTAGAAGTAAGTATCTTTCTTCGTGCTTCCGGATACTTTTTTCGTGGTCATTTCGGATTTCAACTTACGCAAAACCTGTATTTTGGAGTCACGACCGAAGGATAAGCTCAGAGTATCGTCTACATTATTCGTGTTGATTTCACTAACTCCCACATAGTTTCCGCCGAAGTAAACGTTTGTGGGGCCCGGGATCAAATCCAGGTCCTGCCAGCCTACAATATTTGCCAATAGGAAAGATCCCTGATCCAGTTTCGGAACAGAAACATGCGTGAACGTTGCCGGCATATTGATCTCTTTGATTTCAACGATATAAGGTTTTGCATCCGTAGGACAGGAGAATGCGTGCCCAATCACAAATTCGACATTCAAATCTGAAATCTCAATTTGTTTCATGGCAACCGTACTTACTTTCTTACCTTCATTTTTACCGCTCATTCTGTCTGAGCTAAAGAAACCTGCAGAGTTGTTTTCCGAAACTTTTTGGTCCAATACATAATTGTCGTAAGCACGCTGGTTAGCCATATTGATTTCATTCATGACCTCATTGCGGTAATTTGCCTGTTGCTGCACAGGCTGTACGTAGGATTTTTTACTGTAATCAGCTTGTTCTCCGTATCTGAGGTAGAACGGATTCAAAACAGGAGAAGCTGCGCTCAAAAGCGGATCTGAAGTACTTAAAGTCAATGCCACGTTCTTCCAGTCATTTCCGGTATTGTTATAGACTTGTGCTTTATATTTCAGGTTAATGGGTTGATTCAAATCTGTAGCAGAAAGATCATAAGTTGCTGCCCAGCCGCAATCTGAAACCAGATACTTCAATGTTCCGGAAATGTCGGTGTTGTTATCCACATCTATTAGCACAATCACCTGGTTGCTGCGCTGATTTTCGGTGTAGTTCAATTCTGTTAACTGGAAACGGGAGTCATTGATTTTTGCAGCTAA
Source organism: uncultured Fluviicola sp. (assembly GCA_965650365.1). Classification (GTDB taxonomy): domain Bacteria; phylum Bacteroidota; class Bacteroidia; order Flavobacteriales_D; family Crocinitomicaceae; genus Fluviicola. The sequence goes on from CBFGOJ010000038.1 coordinate 28,270, forward strand.
AACATCCTGCTCTTTTTTAATTTTAGTGATTGTTTTATTGATCTCAAATGTGCGGGTACGGTAGTATTCTCCGGCAGCTTTAATTTGATCGATCGTCAGGGTGTTTTGACCTTTTAAATCTTTATTGGTGTTCAAAATCCCCAATTCTGCCTGGTAAGAACTCAAGAGATCTACATTCAATTGATGACGGTCTTTTAAATGTTCCAGGGAATCAGCCAAAATTTTGATTCTTGGGTTCCACTGTTCTGCAGCCAGGAAATCCATTTCCGTAGAGATAGAAACCAGGCGGAAAGTACCGGATCCGGAAAACTGAATGGTTCTTGGATCAGCGAATGCAGAAATCCCCGAAAAGATGATCTTATTTCGTCCCTTTATCAATTTTACAGGTGTTTCGTGCGTCATTTCACCGGCAGTAAGGAATAATTTCACGCGTTTGATCTCGGTTTTCAAAACCTGCTCCTGCATATTCTGAGCAAAGATCGCAATTGGGAAAAGAACCACTAAGAGGTTCAAAAAGTGTTTTTTCATAGCATTGGTTTTAGCGTAATACAAACTAGCAGCACATCCGTTCAAAAGCATATTGTTTTATTTTACACATTATGTGTTAAAACAAAAACTTTGTGAAATAAATATTTGTTTTTAATTTTGATTCTGAAAAGTAAGAATTAAAATGAACTCAAGACTCTTAGAATCTGTAGCTGGTGAATTTGGAACGCCGGTTTACGTATATGACGAAGCAAAAATTATTTCACAGTACAATCGTTTAAAGAACGCCTTTGGCACACAAGAGGTGAAATTGCATTATGCCATGAAAGCTTTAAGCAATATCAATGTGCTGAAAACGCTAAAGGAGCAGGGAGCAGGTCTGGATGCGGTTTCCATTGAAGAAGTCCTTTTGGGATTGAGAGCCGGGTTCGAAGCAAACGAAATTATGTATACGCCCAACGGAGTTGCATTTTCTGAAATAGAAGAAGCTGTAGCTTTAGGAGTGATGATCAATATTGATAACCTGAGCGTACTGGAACATTTCGGGATGGTTTACGGGGCGAGTGTTCCGGTTTGCATTCGCATCAATCCACATATTTTGGCAGGCGGACATGCAAATATCTCGGTAGGACATATCGATTCCAAGTTTGGGATTTCCATCCATCAATTGCGCCACATTCAGCGAATTGTAGAACATTATAAATTGCATATTGTAGGATTACACATGCATACAGGCAGCGATATTGTGGATGCAGATGTCTTCCTGCAGGGAGCCGATCTTTTATACCAGGCTGCGGGCTATTTCCCAGAATTGGAATTTATGGACTTCGGTTCCGGGTTTAAAGTAGCGTATAAAGAAGGTGATTTTGTAACCCCGATTGAAGAAATCGGCACAAAAATAGGCGAGTCTTTTCAAAATTTCTGCAAAGAATATGGCCGGGAACTGGAATTGTGGTTTGAACCGGGAAAATTCCTGGTCAGTGAAAGCGGTGTTTTGCTCGTTTCTGTAAATGTTGTGAAGCAAACCACATCAACCATTTTCCTGGGAGTAAACAGCGGGCAGAATCACCTGATCCGGCCCATGTTCTACAACGCGTATCACCGCATTGAGAATCTTTCAAATCCGGAAGGTCATAAAAAGCTTTATTCGGTGGTTGGATATATTTGTGAAACCGACACTTTTGGCTACGATCGCCCTATTTCGGAGGCTAAAGTGGGAGATGTTTTGGGAATTTACAATGCGGGAGCTTATGGTTTCAGCATGAGTAATCAATACAATTCGCGTCTCAGACCGGCCGAAGTTTACATCAAAGACGGTATTCCGCAATTGATCCGGAAAAGAGAAACGCTGGAAGATGTTATTCGCAATGAAATAGATTTATCTGTAAGTTCTACCTACGCTACACAAGATAAGTAAAAGCTTAAACGCTTTTCATTCTTAAATCTTTATTGGGCCGGTACGTGATTACCGGCTCATTGATTTTTGAAAAAACCTTTTTTTCGGGCAATAAGCATCAGATCTGTATCTGTTTCCGTTTCAGAAAGGGCAAATGGCTGTGTGTGTTTTGAAAAGACCTGGAATCCGATCTGTTCCAATAAACGGATCAAAAAATCAGCTTCGTAATAATGCATCATCAACTCTTCTCCGGTACTGGAAGCTTTCATTTTTGAGTTCTCATAGCTGTCTTCCATGGTGCTGAGATAGACCAAACCATCGTCGTTTAATTGTTCATAGACTTTGAAAAGAAAGAGTTCCACCTGTTCAATGGACAGATAGGGGAAGAGAAAGCCGATCACAATTGCATCAAATTTAGAATCCAGACCATCAATTTGTAAAGCATCGTAAACCAAAAATCGTGCACTCGGATTATTGGTCCGCGCCAGATTAATCATATTTGGAGCCAGGTCGATCCCAAGTATTCTTAAACCGGGTAAACGTTCCAATAAGAAATGACTAATGTTTCCCGGGCCACAAGCCACATCAAGCACCGTAGAATCGGCTTTCAGGTGGGAAATGAAAATATCCAGCGATTCCTTGTAGTGATCCACTGAAAAAAATCGCTGCTGGTATGAATCGGCCAGTTTATTGAATAAATCTACTGCTTTTTGATTATTTATTGAGTTCACAGTTTTTTCGGGTAAATTAGACAAAATTTTTGCTTTTATGATTCGAAACTTCCGATTTGTGATTGGCTTGTTTTTAGGGGTGACGCTTTTCTTTTCCTGTTCAGAGAATTCTAAAAAAGAAGGTGGTGATGATTCCGGTTTGACTGAAAAGAAAAGAACCAAGCGAAAAAAGAAAGTGTCGGAAGTGGTGAGCAATGCTTCTAATTCGACCTCAAATTATGTGTTTGTTCAAAATGACTCGCTCAGCGATTACATCAATGCCTATAATAAGACTTTAGCCTTATTTGAATTGCCGGTCCGGGAAAAAGATATTTCCACGCAATACGGGAATGCTCATGTATTGATCTGTGGAAACGCTGCAAATCCGCCGCTTGTTTTACTTCATGGAATGAATGCCAGTTCAACGATGTGGTATCCGAATATGAAAACCCTGGCTAAAGATTACTGTGTTTATGCCATTGATTTTTTATTGGAACCCGGAAAATCGACCTGCAATTCGAAACATTTGAAAATGGAGCAAATTGCCGACTGGTACGATGAAATATTTGCGAAACTGCGCTTAAATTCATTTCATTTGGTTGGTTGTTCGCGCGGAGGATGGCTCGCAACAGCGGTTTCTATCAAGCATCCGGAAAAAGTGAAGAAGCTGGTGCTGTTGAGTCCTGCTCAAACATTTACATGGATTCCGCCAAGTTCAGCTTTATTAAGTAATATCACTTATTGTATTTCCCCGAATAAAGAGAAGCTGGGGCATATACTTTCGGGTTTGTCCGTAAGAAGTGTCAAAATCAATAAAACCTATTTTGACCAATATTACCTGGGTACCGAGAAAGACAATCTTTCTTCCTGTATTTTTGAAATGACTCCGTATTCGCGAAAATCTATTGAATCATTGAAAATGCCGTTATTAGTATTGATAGGAGATAAAGACATCATCAATAATCAGCGGTGTTTGAATAAAGTGAAAAAACTACTTCCTGATAGTCAAACCGGAATCATTGAAAATGCCGGACACTTTTTAAGTTTCGATCAACCGGATACTGTAAATACACTCATCCTGAGTTTTTTAAAAGATTAATTTCAAAATAAGATTTATCGTTTAATAATTAACATTTGGTTATTATTTAGTTAATCATTTCATTTCGTGTTAGAATAGGCAACCACTTTGTTGTAATTTCGTTCTTGAATTAGAATTTGTAAAATAATTCAACACTTATGAGATTACTACTACTAGCAGCAATGACTTCGGTTATTGGTGCAACTACTACGTATGCACACGAGAACGTTGTGCACTTAAATGCTGTTCACCAGTTATCCGGCGACACACTTTCATCAGATTCCCTTCAAAAGCTGTACCAGCGAATTGACCAGTTATCTGTATTTGAGTTGAATAAATGGCGCGAATCCTACATTTACAAGAATAGGACACAGCCTTCTCATCAGAACAAGGAGATCCTGGTTTACATCGAAGAACGCTTAAAAGTTGTCAAATGAGAAAGCTGATCTACTTTTTTGTCTTCGTTCTGATCAGTGTATCAGGTTTTGGACAACCGCCTTGCGGATCGAATCCTGCAGCAGGAAATACTTGTGCTACAGCAACTCCTATTTGTGAGCTAAACGGATATTGCGGAAATACCTCCGCTTCCTATACGTCAAATTCCTGGAGCCAATCCTGTGGTTTTTTGGGCTTGGGTGATTGCGGATTGACCGGTGAATTTTGCGGTTCCATTGAGAATAATTCTTTTTTGACCTTTGTTGCCTCTTCCACATCCATTTCCTTTAATTGCTGGGTGTATAACTCAACTTATGGGGATGGAATCCAGATTATGATCTTTTCGGCGAATAATTGTTCAGGTACAGTAACCTCTTATTATTGCAGCCAATTAGTTCCATCCGCATCGTCTCAAAACGTTTCGGCGAGTGGTTTAACACCCGGGAATACTTATTACATCATGATCGATGGATTTGCGGGAGACGTTTGTGATTATACTTTTGCTGCAAATACGGGTATTGCTATTCCGGTTGATGTTACTCCGGTGACTTCCACTATTTGTTCCGGTCAATCTGTAACGCTTACAGCTACCGGAGGAAATGGTACTTACACCTGGAATGCTTCACCGAATCTAAGTGGAACAACCGGGTCAACAGTAACTGCTACACCTCCGAGTGCGCCTGGAACATATACTTATACGGTGAATTCTTCCGGGGGAAATCCTTTGTGTCCTTCTTCCACTTTGGCAACTGCAACCATTACTGTCAATTCATGCGGTGGATGTACCGTAACAGCCGGAAATAGCGGTGATGTTTGCCAGGGAACTCCAACATTCAATTTAACAGCTACAAACGTTGCCGGGGCAACCTGGAACTGGGTAGGGCCAAACGGATTTACGTCCAGTGTTCAAAACCCGGCCAGCGTTCCTGTTCCTGCAGCTGCGGGTTCTTATACTTACACAGTAACCGCAACGGTTGCCGGAACACCTTGTACTTCTACAACGACTATTGTTGTCAATCCAACTCCAACTATCAACACTCCTTTGGCTACACTTTGTGTTGGAGGAACTACCAATCTGACAGGTACCGGAACTGCTCATGCAACTACTCCATGGATTTCTTCGAATACGGGGGTTGCCACGATTTCAAGTGCAGGATTAGTTACTGCCGTTTCAGCCGGAACTACGACCATTACTTATATGAATTCAGGAGGTTGTACTGCTACACAAGTGATCACTGTTGTTTCTCTGCCAACTGCAAGTATTGCAGGAACGACAACCATTTGTGCTTCTCAAAGTGCAACAATTAGTTTCACCGGAACTCCAAATGCCACGGTTACTTATCAGGCTGGTGCAACAAACCAAACCATTATTTTGGATCCTTCCGGAAATGCATCTTTAGCGGTTTCACCTGCAGCAACCACCGTTTATACGCTGATAAGTGTCCAGGTTAGTCCGCCGGGCGGATGCAGCGCCGCGCTTGTTGGTTCTGCCACGGTAACAATTTCACTTCCTCCAACAGCAAATGCCCTTGTTCCGATTAACGTTTGTGCAAATGGCACAGTAACAGTTCCTGCTTTTGCATCCATTCCGGCAGGAGCAACATTTACCTGGACGAACAGCAATGCAACTATTGGTTTGACGGGAAGCGGATCTGGAAACATTGCTTCATTTACAGGATTGAATCCCGGATCGGGATCGAATACGGGAACTGTTACCATTACACCCACTTTGGCCGGATGTATTGGTACACCAACTTCTTTTGCAATTACAGTTGATTCTCCTCCATCTGCAAATGCAGGAAGTGATGTGACCATATGTGCCAATGCTCCCGGAAGTAATCAATTGGGTCAGACACCAGCTGCAGGAGTGAATTATTCCTGGACACCAACTACCGGACTAAGTAATGCTGCCATTGCAAATCCAACTTTCGACGGAACTGTTGCAGGTGTAACAAATTATACGCTTACTGCAAGTGTTGGCTCGTGTTCTACAACGGATAACGTAACAGTTACTATTCATGCGCTGCCTGTCATTACATTTAACAGCGACATTAGTTCCGGATGTAATCCGCAGGAAATTACCTTCACTAATACGACTGTCAATGCATCAAACTGTGTTTGGAATCTGGAAGGATTCGGAACGCAGAATAACTGTGGATCGATAACTCAGGATTATACCAGCGACGGAGTTTTTGATGTAAGTCTTACAGTAACGGATTTGAATGGTTGTGTGAATACTTTGTTGAATAGCGATATGATCACGATTTTCCCGCAACCGGATGCCACTTTTGATGCTACGCCAACGGAGCTTTTAATTTACAATCCGTTAGTGACTACAGCTAATAATTCAACGAGTGCGATCAGTTATTCCTGGAATTTTGGTGACGGATTTACGTCCAATGCATTTAATCCGAGTCACACTTATCCGGATGAGGCCGGAGTATACGTGATTGCTTTGTACGCAATGAATGGAATTTGTATTGATTCGGCATTCAGAACAGTTGAAGTGAAAGAAGAATTGACCTGGTTTATTCCAAATACCTTTACTCCCGACGGGGATGAGGTGAACAATGTCTTCTTACCAATTTTCAATGATGCATTTGACAAGCAGTCTTACACGATGTTGATCTTTGATCGTTGGGGAGAAGTGATCTTTGAAACACATGACACTGAAATTGGCTGGGACGGAACTTACAATGGAGTGCTTTGTAAAGAAGGAGCTTACACCTGGAAGATTGTTATCAAACAGAAAGTGAAAGATTATAGGGTTGACCTGATCGGTCACGTGAATATTTTTAGATAGGCTTAAAACTGAAAACCCCTTTCTGCAACAGATCGGGGTTTTTAATTACGGTATTAATTCCGTGGTGATTTTCGCTGAAAGCAGGCATAATGGAATTCCACCTCCGGGATGAACGCTTCCTCCGGCAAAGTAGAGACCTTTGATCTTCGAAAAATTCGGATGACGGAAAAATGCCGCCATTCTATCGTTGGAACTCGCTCCGTAAAGTGCTCCGGCAAAACTGTTTGTTCGCTCTGAAATTCTTACAGGATCCAAATAATCTTCTTCCTCGATCAGCGGTTCTATATCCGTTTTCAGCATGCGGTTGATCTTTTGAATAATGGTTTGCCTTACTTCCAAGCGCAACTTTTCCCAATCTTGTCCCTGATCGCTTGGAACGTTCACCATCAGGAACCAGTTTTCTTGTCCTTCGGGTGCATCTCCGGGAACTACTTTGGATGAAATGTGAATGTAGAGAGTTGGATCTTCACTCACTGTTTTCCCTTCAAAGATGGATTCAAACTCTTTTTTGTAATCGCTGCTGAAAAGAATGTTATGGACATCAAGCTCCGGAAAAGACCGATTAATCCCCCAGTAAAAAATCAGTGCGGAACTGCTTGGTTCCTGCTCCATAGTCTTTTTGGGTGCCTTCTGCTGCGGAATTAGTTGCTTGTAGCTTTGTTTGACATCGCAATTACTGATAATCAGATCTGCCGGATGAAATTGGTTTGTTGTTTCAATTCCTTTTACTTTTCCATTGACCGTCTTTATACTTTTCACCTGCTGGTTGAAATGAAATTTCACATCCAATTCTTCTGCCAGTTTCATACAGGCTGTCAAAATATGGTGCATTCCTTCTGTTGGAAAAAAGGACCCGATTCCGAATTCCAGGTGCGGAATACTGTTTAGAACTCCCGGTGCTTTATAAGGATTTGAACCATTGTAGGTCGCAAAACGATCGAAAAGCTGCACCAATTTTGGATGATTCAAACGCTTTTGATTCACTTCGTGCATGCTGTCAAATAGATTCAGTTTCCGCATCGATGTAACTGTCTTCAGAATATCCGAAGAAATGTAGGTACTGAATTTGTGCAGGGACCTTTCCAGGAATGAATGACGTGTCCGCTCAAACAGGTATTCACTGTGATCCAGGTATTCTTTCAATGGAGCTGAATCTATTTGAAGTTTATTTTCTATTTCTGCCAGGAGTTTTTTCCGATCCGCGAAAGTCTGCAGAACTGTTCCATCCTCATAGAAGTAATGACAAAGCATTTCCAGTTCCTGGTAATTGAAATAGTCTCTCGGATTTTTGCCGGATAATTCAAAGAGTTCGTCTACCAGATGCGGAAGTGTAAATAGGGAAGGGCCGGCATCAAAGCGATAGTTTCCCAGCTGAAGCGTGGTGAGTTTACCTCCGGCATATTGATTTGCCTCGAAGACTTCCACCGAATATCCTTTGACTGCCAATCTTATTGCACTTGCTATTCCGGCAATTCCTGACCCTATGACAACTGCTTTTTTTTCCATGTTCCAAAAGTAGTTTATTTCGAATTACTCTTTTAAAAGGGCTTTCATTTGCAATCGATAAAGGTATTGCTCCTTTTAGAGATTTCCAATCATTATTTGGATTTCAGCCGCATTCCAATTCCGATTCCAACATTCCATCTTCCGTTTGTAGTTGCCGTTTTTGTATTGTAATAAAGAGGAACCTGGATCGCGATTTGTTTGTAGCAATAGGTAAATCCGCAACCCAATCCCGGCATGATAGGCGAATTTCGGAAGATTCCATTGTCTTCCTTGTAGCGAAGAGAAGGAAGCATGCCCAGAATGAATTTGGAGTTTTTGATTGTTAGAGCTATGTTGGGTCCGGTGAAATTCAGAAATGCGCCTTTGTCAACGTACCCGCCAACGATTATTCCATCAAAGGGATTGAATTTGATTCCTGGCTTTGCGGGTTGAGGACTTGTTTCCTGGGCATTGATAGTGGATGCAAGAAGTAAAATCAGGCAGAATAAGAATGTTTGTTTCATCTTTTTTCTGCAAAGGGAATTCTTTTTGGAAAGATATCGAAGCGGCAGAAAGATGAATGTACTGAAGGATTGAAAATATGTAATGAAGGCAGATAATTCGACAAATTTATGTGTTGTATGGCAGAAAATTTTCTCTCCTACAAGTTTTTTGAATATTTTATTCAATTAGAATAAGTATTAAATTATTGATTTTTAATTAGTTATATTTAAATTAAGTTTAAATACCTAACATTCTTAGGTAAATTATTTGCATACCTAATATTCTTATGTATATTTGTCCTATGTATTCATCAGAACTTTTAAAAGGTACGCTTAAAACAATCGTTCTCAATCTGCTTAAGGACAATGGCAGAATGTACGGTTATGAAATCACACAACGCGTCAAAGATCTCACCGGTGACAAGATCCAAATTACCGAAGGAGCACTTTATCCTACTTTACATGCGCTCGAGTCACAGGGCGAATTAAAAACGGAAGAAGAGTTTATCGGAAAACGGGTTAGGAAATATTATTCCCTCACCGAAAAAGGGCAGTCGACAGCCAAAGAGAAAGCAAATGAGTTGGCAGATTTCATGAATACCATGAAGTTCCTGTTGAATTTAGAGCCAAGAATTGGAAATGGTTAGAATTTCGGACGAGCAAGTTGATTTTATTCTTCATGAAATTGAAGCGCATGGGGTTACTATTGAAGATCTGCAGTATAACCTACTGGATCACATGTGCTGTATTATTGAGAATGAAATGTCTGAAACAGACAACTTTGACCAGTTCTTTAAACGGCTCTTGCCTCGATTTTTCAACGACAACTTGCGTGAAATTCAGGAGGAAACAGAATTGTTATTAACCTTCAAACATTTTTACGCCATGAAAAAGACATTAAATATTTCAGGACTTTTATCTGCAAGTTTTACCCTGTTGGGATCAGTATTAAAAGTCATGCATTGGCCCGGAGCCGGGATCAGCTTTGTATTAGGAGTTGCTTTTTTTACCCTCATTTTTCTACCACTGATGATTGCCTTGAAATTCATGGACGAAGGAACCAAAACAGATAAATTGGTCCTTAGTTTCGGATTTTTAGTAGGAATCATTACCTCCCTGGGTTTTTTATTCAAACTGATGCATTGGCCGGGTGCCAACATGCTGATGCTTTCAGGCCTGGTGTCATTTACCTTCGTCTATGTTCCGATCTACTTCTTCACCCGTGTTAGAAGACCGGAACTGCGCTTTAATTCAACCGTCAATTCGGTTTTGATGATGGCTTGCGGAGGATTGTTATTTGGCATGTACAATTTGGGTTATTCGACCAAAGTGGAAGAGTCTTCTCAACAGGCATACCGCTTGTTGAATGAAGAAGTTCAGAAAATGGATCAGTCACAAGTGACATCTGTGAATCAGCAAGACGTAAAAGCATTGCAAAAGCAGGTGAAATTACTGAACCAGGAGATTATTGAGTTAAAATCAATGATTATAAGGAGTTCGACACAGATGACTCAGGAAGAATATACCAATACATCGGAAGACGAAGCATACGGTTCTCTTCCGAAAGAAGAAGCAATGTCGCGAATTTTGAACACATCTATGGAAAGTAAATGGGAAAGCATTTGCAGGATGACTGAAGAAGTCAACGGAAGATTGAAAGCGGCTTATCCGGAACACAAAGACCTGGTTTTTGAGATCAGCTCTATAAACCTTTCAACAAACACTACAAAAATTGCCATGCAGAATTTGACTTTAATCCAGATGCATTTGCGTCTGTTGAAATTAATCGCCGGCTAAATCATCCAGTTAATTTTTGAGTACAGTTAAACAAAGCAAGGAGAGGAACTTTAATTAGTTCCTCTCTTTTATTTTGCATTTTCGTCCACCTCAAAAATTCCAAACGTATTGTTATCCAAATCAATGAAATATCCTTGCCAGCACCTTCCCGGAACAGCAAATTTTGGTAAAGCGACCTGACCACCCAATTTCAAAATTGTAGCTTCCATTTCATCAAAACTATTCACTTGAATGGAACAGGTAAAAGCATTCGTTCCGTATTCGGATGGCGGAGTTTTTGCCGGACGCTTCAACAAACCGCCAGAAATGTTCTCCGTTTCTATCCGGTAATATTCTATCGGGAGTGATTCTTCCTTTATAAATTTCCATCCAAATAATGTTTCATAGAATGCCTTGTCCCGCGTTGGATCGGATGATTGGATTTCAAAATAGGCAATAGTATTCATAAAATCTGCTTTTTATCTAAGATACTGGAAAAGGATCAAATAAAAAAGAGAGAACTCCGATGAGCCTCTCTTTAACCAGTAGAACTTGATATTAATATTTTTTCAACGCCTTATTTCAACTGTGGACCGTATTGCGCCAATTTTTCCCGGTTTCCGGCCTGTTCGTAAGATATCAGCATCAATCGCAGTACATTCATATTCAAAGTGTCTTTCAGGTAAATCCCCTCAAATACCTGGCCCGCTTGCTGGTAATTGGCAGCTGCTCCGTAGGCATTTCCTAAATTGGAAGCCGTTTCAATGTCGTTCGGAAATTTTTGAAGCCCTTTTTTGAAAACGGTAATGGCCTGATCATATCGTTTTAAATTGAATAGAGAAATACCGTAGCGTTTGTAATGGCTCGCAGTGGCACCTTTCCATTGAACACCTTGTTTGAATGCATCACTTGCTTTCTCATAATTGGTTAATGCGAAATAAGCATCTCCTAAATTGCCGTAAAGAGAAGTATCTGTCGGATTCAGTTCGATTGCTTTTTGAGTAGACAGAACGGATTGATCGAAATTCTTTAAGCGAAAATAAACGACGGCCAGGTTTGTATAAGAGCCTGCATCCAGCGAATCAATGGAGATGGCTTTTTTGAAACTGGAAACAGCCAGGCTCCATTCTTGCCGCAGCAGGGTTGAATCAACTTCCTCACTGTTCATTTTCAGAACACCGTAGTTGAACTGCACACGTCCGCTGTTAGGACTGTTTTGAACATCCGCCGTAAAAAGAGTGGTATTGGATTCCCAGGCTTTGTTGCGTTGAAAGGTCTGAATACTAAATACAATTCCGATCAATACAAAAATCAGAACAGCTGCCGATTGCCATTTCTGGGTTTGTTGGGATTTGAATAAAGTAAATAATCCAATAACAAGGGCAAGAATCATTCCCAACGAAGGAGCATAAATCAATCTGTTTGCATAGGTTGCACCGATTAAAGAGAAGATGTTCGTAACCAAAGCAATCGAAATTAGAAAAAACAGAATTCCGAATGCAATCTCAGGTTTTGATTTGCGTGTTTTTATTACAATCAGCGCAGCCAGGATCAAAGCAGCCAGAGTGCCTATTACGGGAAGAGAGATGAAGTTCAAACAAGGAATTTGATTGTAGGAATAATCATAACTCAGATTGTAAGGAGCAACAGTTTCCAATACGTAACGACCTAAAATCCCGATTCCGGTAGCAACCTGTGAGCTATTTTCACAGGCAACCAGTGAATTATCGTGATAGCCATACTGAATAGGTGGAGTTGGATCCGAATGAATAACCAATTGGTGTAAAATCAACCAAACACCGGTTACAAGCATTAATGGAAGTAATTTCCTGAAAACAGGCACAAGCGATTCTTTTTGTACCATCCAGAAGTAAAGTCCTAAAATTGGCAGGTACATAATTCCGGCTTCCTTAGATAATAAACACCCAAAGAAGAGCAGGGCTGTTTTTACCAGGTCAATCGGCTTTCCGCTCCTTGCTTTCAACAAACTTGAAAAAGTGAGCAGGAAGAATAAGAAGCAAAGAATTTCATCCCGGCTTTTGATATTGGCTACTACTTCAGTATGACTTGGATGAACCGCAAAAATGAGTGTTATAGCAAATGAAACCCAAACGGAATAATTGGGTAGTATTTTTAAGAGAAGTTTAAAGAGTAATCCAACGGTCAATGCATATAAAAGCACATTGATGAAATGGTGAATGGCAGGATTGTTAGGTGAAATTGCCCATTCAATGGCAAACATGATCATGGATAAAGGCCGGTATAAACCTGCATTGGCGTCCCAAAAACCCTTCCAGTAAAAAGTAGAAAACAAATCCGGAATTCCTCCCAAACCTTCCTGTACGAATCGGTTGTTTTCTATGACTGCAATATCATCTAAAACAAATCCATGTCCGATAGTAGGAGCAAAGAGTAAAAAAGCCGCAATGGAAAGCATCCAAAAAAGTCTGCGGCGGATTAAAAGAGTTTGATCGACCGGATTACTTATTGCAGAAGCTTTTTGTGAAGACTGCTTAACAGAAGAGGCGTTTTTTTGAGACATAGCGCTGCTAAATTAGATTTATTTGTTGAATCCGAAATCAGGGGGAAGCCCTAAAAATAAAAAGCGACGATCTAATGACCGCCGCTTTTAACCAAGTAGTATTTGATTTTAATTTTTAACGATGCGTTTTAAAACTTTTCCTTTTTCAGTTTCAATGGATAAGAAATAAATTCCGTCTTCGTAAGAAGCTAAATTTACTTGCTGGTCATTGATAATCTGTCCAACGTAAAGTGTTTTACCTTGCGCATCAGTGATTGTTAAGTTCGCACTGTTTACAGACATTGAGATCTTCACAACATCTTCTGTTGGATTCGGGAATACCTGAACAGAAGCTGAACTTAAGTCAGACAATCCTAAATTGTCTATTTCAACACAATCAGAAGTGTCCGAACAACCACTGGCATTGGTAACAAGAACTGAATAGAATCCATTTGCAGTCGGAGCAAAAGTTTGAGCAGTTGCTCCTGCAACAGCAGTATTCGTTGTACAGTTGATCCATTGGTAAGTTGTACCTGTGGAAGCTGTCATCGTTCCGTTTCCGTTATCCGCAGCAGTTGCAACAACTGATGGATTAATAGTCAAATCAAGAATTTGAATAGAATCACATCCGTTGGCAGCGACCAGGGTGTCAAAGTACATTCCGGAAGTGGTATACGTTAATCCGGTTGCAGACCAGGTATAACTTCCGCAAGCCGTTGCCGGTTGTAAGGTGGAAGTTCCTCCGATAGTTAAGTTCAATGTAACGATAGAGTCACAGCCTGAAACGTTTGAAATTGTATCCACATATGTTCCTGAAGCTGTATAGGTCATTCCATTTTGGGACCATGTAAATGTTCCGCAGGCAAATTCAGATGAACTTGATGAAGTAGGAACATTGATCGTCAAATCCAAAGTTACAATTGAATCACATCCTCCGACAGCCGGGATTGTATCAACGTACATTCCTGAAGTGGTGTAAGTCATACCGTTTTGAGCCCATGTATAAGAAACACAGCTGTTTTCTGTTACCGTATTGGTGACTTCGGAAACAATCGCAAGCGTTAGAGTTACAATCGAATCACAACCGTTTACAGATGTGAAAGTTTGAGTGTAAGTTCCACTGGATGTATGAGTTTGTGTTCCCCAGGTATAAGAGTTACAAGCGTCGTGAGAGAAACTGCTTGTCAATGCAGCAGATTCCGTGATTACATACGTTTGTGTAGCTTGGCAATTGTTATCATCTGTTACTGTAACAGTGTATGTTCCTGCTGTTAAACCGGCAGCTGTAGCAGCTGTTCCTCCTGAAGGTGACCATGAATAATCATAGTTTCCTGTTCCTCCTGTTGGAACCACAGTTGCAGATCCGGTTGAAGCACCGTTACAAATAACATTTGTTTGTGATCCTGCAGAAACATCCAAAGCCGTTGGTTCTGTAATTGTAAAGTCTTGTGTCGCCTGGCAGCCATTCGCATCCGTAACAGTAACTGTATATGTCCCTGCGCTTAGCCCGCCTGCGTTAGCATTTGTTCCACCGGTTGGGGACCAGGAATAAGTCATACCCGGAGTTCCGCCACTCACAAAAATACTTGCAGAACCATTTGCCCCGCCGTTACAGGAAACATTTGCTTGTGAAGTCGGAATAATTGCGATTACCGCAGGTTCAGTAATTGTGAATGAGATAGAAGCAGTACATCCGTTATTGTCTGTTGCAGTAACTGAGTAGGAACCGGCAGTCAAATTTGTTACAGAAGTTGTTCCGTCACCTGCAGGTGTTCCGGGATTCCAGTCGTACGTAAATGCACCTGTTCCACCTAAAGCGGGATTTACTGTAAAAGCACCTGTCGCCCCGCCAAAGCAAGCAACATTAGTTTGAGCAGCCGCTGTAAATGAGATTGCTGTTGGCTGTGTAACTATGAATGATTGAGAAGCGGTACAACCATTTGCGTCTGTTACGTTAACGGTCCATGTACCTGCTGTTAATCCATTTACGGATGTTG
>CBFGOJ010000039.1:0-42587 GCA_965650365.1 uncultured Fluviicola sp.
TGCCAGTCTTTCGGAACCAATTACTCCAGCAGTTACTTCACCGGTATTAATTCCGAGACGCAATTCCCAATATTCTCCGCCTGTTTCAAGCGCTTCTGTTTTCAACGTAGTTATATAATCCTGGATCTGAAGTGCTGCAAGAACCGCATCAATCGGATTGGTATTATTTCTTACCGGAACACCTCCTGCACACATATATGCATCGCCGATGGTTTTGATCTTCTCCAGATTGTTTTTAACGATGATCTCATCGAATTTTCGGAAGTAAACATCCAGTTTGTTCACCAGCTCTGTTGGTTTCATCCCTTCCGCAATTTTGGTAAATCCAACAAAATCCGTGAACAATACCGAAACAGTTTTATAAGCGCGGGCAGAAGCTCGTCCTTTCGTTTTTAACTCCTCTGCTGTTGATTCCGGGATGATATTTCGAAGTAAGGTTTCTGTTTTATCCTTTTCAATTTGAAGCAGGCGTTTTTGCTCTTCCACCTTATTTTTTTCTTCCTCGATGACTTTTTTCTGGGATTCAATCTTCATGTTTTGAGCACGAATTTCTTTCGTTCTCTCTACGATCTTCATCTCCAAGCGCACCTGGTCTCTTCTTGCCAGGTTAATTCTGGAACGGATGAAGATGATAATAATCAGGGTTAAAACAACTAAAACAAGCACCCAGAACCACCATTTCCACCAAAAGGGAGCAGCAATTTCGATAGTCATTTTAGAAGTCGCCTGAACCCAATTTCCGTCTATTCGCTTCACATAAACTTTCAACACATAAGATCCCGGTGTGAGTGATGTAAAATGAATTTCACTGGAATTGCCTAAAAAGACGGAACCTTCATCCAACCCTTCTAATTCATATTTGAATTGAAGCAGTTCCCGATTAATCAGATCTGTAGGCAAAAAACGGATCGTAAAACTGCGCTCGTCATATCCCAATTTGATGTTGGGCTGGTAAGAAAATGATTGGCTAAACGGAGCTTCTTTGTCACCCGGCTTTAACCATTGATCATCAAAACGGAATTTCAAAAAATTGACGTAGACTTTTTCCTTCAGTTCCTGCAAATTTTCCGGGTTGAAGAAATTGTACCCTTCAATTCCGCCAAAATACATTTCTCCATTTCCTGAAAGCAAATAAGCGCCGGTATTAAACTCGTTGCTCATCAAACCGTTTACTTCGGAGTAATTGGTGCAGCGTTCCAGGACCGTATTGAATCTACACAATCCTTTGTTGGTACTCAACCACAAATTCCCGCGTTTATCGGGAAGAATGCCATAAACAAAATTATTCGGCAAGCCTTGTTTGCGCGTATACGCAACAACCTTCCCGGTTTTTAAATTCAATTTCAGTAAGCCTGATCCGGAAGAACCCAGCCACATCGTGGTTTCATTTTGCTGGTAAATAGTGGAGATTACATCCCGGCTTGCCTTCAGAATTTCTTTGTTCATCGGATAAGGAATGATTTGTTCCTCCCCGTTTTTATCAAGCGTCAGAATATTGATGCCTCCAACTCCTGTTGCAAAGTAATACGTATCATTCAACCCTTTGTAAGCAACACGGCAAACTCCTGCACCAATCGTGCTTTTTGGTTTTTTCGGATCGTAAATAAAGGGTTTAAATTCTCCTGATTGGATATCATACAAAAGAACACCGCCTTTTGTAGCGATGAAAAATTGAGACTGTTTATAAGGAGTAATTTTGTAAACCCGCTGGAAACCGGCAGGATTGGAAATTCCTTTGTAGTTGATCTTTTTAAATGTTCCCTGCCCGTTATTGAGTCTAAATTCGTATAAACCGTCATTCGCTCCGATCAAAAAGTGCCTGTCTGTAATGTGATGAATCGAAACAATGCTGTTTTCGTTAAAATCCTCGGATTTTGAAATGTAGTAGTGTTTGAACTGGCCGGTCTTCCTGTTTAATTCGGAAATGGCGAAATCCGTTGCGATGTAAACTTTGGAAAAATCATCCGATTCTGCAAAACCCCAAACGCTTTCCGAAGGAAGTCCCAGGTTGATATTCGAAGCCGGTCCGACACCAAAGAAAGAATCGTTTTTCGGGTTGAAGCCGCTCAGTCCTCGTAATGTTCCAATCCAAATGGTTCCGTTCTCATCACAAAATAACTCATTCAGTTCATTGAAAAAGATGCCGTTTTTCTGGAAAATATCTTTTTTACTGAACGTGATCCGATAGCCGTCTTTAGAGTTGTTTACACTGATCAAACCATTATTTACCGTGGCGATGTAAAACTCATTCGTGTTTTTTACATAAACATCTGAGAACTCTTCGATCCCGTAATCTTTCCCGATGAACTTTAAGAAAGGAAAGAGCTTTTGGCTTTGAGTATCAAACAACCACAATCCTTCATTACTGGATAAGATAAAACTGCTTTCGGTAAAAGCTTCTACGTCGGAGACAAGCCAGGTTTTTTTGTTTTTGGGCGGAGTAAGTTTTTTCCAGCCTTTCGTTTTCACATTGTAGACATACACACCTACATCTTCAAACGAAACGATTAACTGCTCCTTAGCAACAAACTTGATATAGTGAATGCGTTTTGAAGGAATTTCTCCGGTTAAAAAGGAAATTTTCTTACTTGCCCGATCGTACTTTGCCAATCCGTGTGTAGAAGATCCAACCCAGATATTCCCGTTCTGTTCTTCCGAAATACTTTCAATGGAAAGGTTGCTGTCGTCTGAAGCCAGCAATGAGCGGAAAGATTCATTTTTAGGATCGTAAATAGAAATTCCGTCTGCTGTTCCGAACCACAATTGACCGCTTTGGTCTTTCAAGCCGCAATGAATATAGGAACTGGCAAGGCCGGGAGTATCATCCGAAGTGAAGACTTCAAACTGCTGTCCGTCAAAACGATTGAGCCCATCCTGCGTTCCAAGCCACAAGGTTCCCACCTCATCCTGCACAATAGTAGTCACGGAACTCTGTGAGAGTCCATCGTTAATAGAAAAATTTCTAAAACGATACGAGACTTGACTTACCGCGCTAGTAGTAGCAAACGCAACAACAGCTCCAATTCCTAGTAATCGAACGAGCATAGAGTATTTAATTTCGTTTATTTCAACGAATAATTTACCGAAAAAGTTTCATTCTCAGCTTCCTAAGCCTTTTGATCCGCACTTGCTACCTTCACCGCATTTGCAGCTGCAGTTTCCATGTCTCGATCAAAAAGGTAAAGTCCACCTTTATCTCCGCCAATCAAACGCAATTTATCGAGGATGCTGCGACCCAACGCTTCTTCCTCCAATTGCTCGGAAACATACCACTGCATGAAATTGTGCGTAGAATAATCCTTTTCCTGCAAACAAATATCCACGACGCCATTGATGCTTTCGGTTACCATTAATTCGTGTTCCAACAACAATTCAAATACACGCTCCAGTGAATCGAATTCAACGGGAGGTTCAGGAACTGCGGGAACAATAGCAACACCTCCGCGCTCATTGACAAACTTGATCAGCTTCAACATGTGGAAACGCTCTTCATCTGAATGTGTGTACATAAATTTTGCTGTACCATTCAACCCTTTTGTTTCAGCCCAGGAGGCCATTGCCAGGTAATAATGAGATGAAGAAGATTCTTTTTGAATTTGATCATTTAATGCCGCTTCAATTCGCTTATTCATTGTTCTAAATTTTGTTCTGTTTCTACTCAAAGTTATCATTTTAAGCTTTAAATTGAACATCTTGCCTGCAATAAATCGTATTTTTACATAACAACACGAATTATGGATAAAAAGAAGCACCGAAAAGGCGAATCAAAAGGAAAACCCGGAAAACCAAAATTTAAAGGAGATAAAAAACTCAAAACCGGTTTCTACCATATCATTCGAAAAACGTTCGAGCAGCACCCCGATGCAGTTTTGAACTACAAACAAGTGTGCACCTTGCTGCATATTCACGACAGCGAGTCCCGGAAATTGGTGGTGACTTTACTGCGTGAACTGGAAACAGAAGGATTCGTTCGCAAAAGCGGGCATGAAACCTACCAGTATTCGAATCAAACGGAAACCATTGAAGGAGAATTGGAACTGACACAGCGCGGTTCCGGGTTTGTTTCTATTGGTAAAAAAGAACAGGATATTTTTATTGCTCCGCATAATTTAGGTCACGCCATTCACGGCGATATTGTCAAGGTTGCGCTGATTAAGAAAAGCGGCAGCCGGCCGGAAGGTAAAATCCTGGAAGTTGTTTCCCGCGAACGAACGCAGTTTGTTGGTACCATTCACATGCTCGACAAACATGCTTTCTTAATTCCCGACAATAACAAGACAGGTGTGAAGATCTATATTCCGCTTGAAAAACTGAATAAAGCAAAAAATAAGGACAAAGCGTTGGTGAAAATCACCGTTTGGCCCAAGTCTGCCGAATTCCCGTTTGGAGAAGTGGTCCAGACTTTGGGTGGAAATTCTATTCACGATACCGAGATGATCTCGATTTTGATCGGGCAGGGAATCCCGATCGATTTTGAAGCGGACGTCATGAACGAAGCTGAGCAGGTTACACTGGAACTTGATCCGGTGGAAGTGGCTAAGCGCCGGGATTTCCGTGATATTCTCACTTTCACCATTGACCCGGTGGATGCGAAGGATTTTGACGATGCTTTGTCTATCCGGAAACTGGAAAACGGACATTATGAAATTGGTGTGCACATTGCTGATGTGAGCCAATATGTGAAACCGGATTCTGCTATGGACAAAGAAGCGTACAAACGCGGAAATTCTGTTTATTTGGTCGATCGCGTGATCCCGATGCTTCCGGAACAGCTTTCAAACATGGTTTGTTCCCTAAGACCGAAGGAAGATAAATTTACTTTCTCGGCAGTTTTCGAGTTGGATGAAAATGGCAAGCAGTATAATGAATGGTTTGGGAAAACAGTCATCCATTCTGACCACCGGTTTGCCTATGAAGACGCTCAGGAAATCCTGGAAGGTGCAGAAGGCCCATACAAAGAGGAACTGCATATTTTGGATAATATCGCAAAAATATATCGAAAAGAGCGATTTAAGAACGGTGCTTTGATGATCAACTCGGAAGAGATCCGTTTCAAACTCGATGAAAACAAAGAGCCGGTTGATGTGGTTGTGAAGGTTTCGAAAGATGCACACCAGCTGATCGAAGAGTTCATGCTTTTGGCAAATAAGCGCGTGGCGATGTTTGTTGGAATGCCGCAAAAAGGAAAAGATCCTGTTCCGTTTGTTTATCGCGTTCACGATAAGCCTGATCCGGAGAAAATCGCATTATTCAGTTTATTTTTGGATAAATTCGGATACAAACTTGAATTTACGAGTCCGGAAAAAGCCGCTCAGAGCATCAATAAATTATTGAACGATATTCGTTTGAAAAACGAGTTCAGCATCATTCAGCAAATGGCGATCCGCAGCATGGCGAAAGCAACTTATGATACGGACAACATCGGTCACTACGGTTTGGGCTTTCAGTATTACACGCACTTCACCTCACCAATCCGCCGGTATGCCGATTTGATGGTTCACCGCATTTTATTGGAATGTTTGGAAAACCGTCCGCACAAGTACAACAATGCTTTGGAAGATATCTGCAAACGTATTTCCCGCACGGAACGCAAAGCAACGGAAGCAGAACGCGAATCCAATAAATACTTCCAGGTGGTATTTGTTCACGACAAGATCGGGGAGGAGTTTGACGGAATTGTTTCCGGTTTGGCAGACTTCGGGTTGTTTGTACGGATGACTGAAAACGCCTGTGAAGGAATGGTTGCGATCCAGGAACTTCCGGGAGACCGTTATTCATTCGACGAAAAAACGATGACAATTGTGGGTCAGAAAACGGGGAAAACCTTCCATTTCGGGGATAATGTACGTGTGAAGATTTCAGAGGTTAGTCCTAAGAAGCGGACGATCGATTTGGAGTTGGTTTCGGTGGCGGAGTAATGATTTAACACATAGTTCACATAGAACACATAGGGGTTTTCCGCGGAAGAAACCAGAGATTTGATAGCGTTTTAATGTGTCGACTGGGATTCCTTTGAAAGCTCTTCAAACCATTTGGATAAAACAAGGTGCTCCTCCAGGTTCAGTCTGTATTCAGCATATCCTATAAATCTATCAAATTCAATACGATAATGCGGATTATTCCTATAATCAATTCGTCTGCCTTCACGCTCCAGTGATTCCTCATACTTGTGAATTTTATTCCGCAAATTATAAGGAACGACCGCAAATTTGAATTCATCTTCACCTCCTTGCATGGAATTCTCTAAACTCGGACAGAATTTTATTACTGTAGAGTCGGGATAGAACTTAAATTCCAAAAAATTTACAGGACTAATTACACAACCGTTCATAACAGATTCCCACAGTGTAATTTTGCTTGAATCTGCTCTTTGCATTTCATCAAGCGTCATTTCCTGCGCAAAAAAGTGATTTCCACCAACTAAAATGAAAAACACTAATGATAAGATTATTCCTTTCACTCCGAATACACGATAAACTTCTGTTTTTTTCCCATTGGGTCAAATTTACACAACGCCGTATTCCGGGTTCCGAACCAAAAATCTTCTGAGCGTGTTTTCAGAACGGTGAAAACTGAATTGTTTGTCAATCCGTCGCCGGCTGCCGTAAAGTTGGTAAATCCATTTGTGCTAGGATCATAGCGCCAAACTCCGCCCTGCTTGTCTGTTGGAGAGCCGCTTCCAAATTCGGTTGCAAACCAAATCATACCGGTTTTATCCTGTACCATGGAATAAACACAACTGGCGCTGAAGGTTGGGATATCTGCAAAGTTCGTGTAGGATTTCTGAGCACCGATTCCATCGTATCTGCAAACACCATGTTCGCGGGTTCCAAACCACAGGTTTCTTTCTTTGTCTTCCAATAAGGAATAAACCATGTTGTCACCATTCGGTTCAAAGCTGGTCAGTATTTTCCCGTCAAAAGAGCAAGCTCCTTCGTTGTTCCAGGAAGCAAACCACATTTTCCCTGCCTGGTCTTGCAGAATGTCCGAAACACCTCTCAAATGCAGGTTTTTTTGGTTGATTATTAAGTTATTTGTTTTGAAAAACGGATTGAACTCTGTTGATTCACCGGGTGTTTCATTGGATGTGTAAACTCCCTGATCCGTCCCGAACCAAAATTTCCCGTCTTTATCCTGGAAAATAGCATGCACCGGATTGGTTAAAGGATCTCCGGAGACAACCAGCGACTCGCCGACCCAAAATGATTGAAGTGTTTTTGACGCCGGGTCATACAAACAAACCCCGAAATCTGTTCCAAACCATAAATTACCGGCTTTGTCTTCATAGGCACACCAAACATTTTTACCCGCCAAACCCTCTTTTTCCAGGAAATTCGTAAAGTTTTTTCCATCGTATTTGTAAAGTCCTTCGCCGATAGTTCCGAACCACAAATTGCCGCCTCGGTCTTCCAGTGAACAATGTACATTGGCATATTCAGCTGTTCCCTGAGTTCGAATCAGTTTTGGCTGGCTTATTTTTTGAAGGGTTTCCTTGGGTGTTTCTGTTTTGACTTGTCCGTTGCAGGAAATGGAGATCAGGCAGATAAAGGCGTAAGCAAGTTGGTTTCGTTTCATTCTCTTTTTTGGATTGGGTTTTGATAAAATTACTTGATCTCGCGATATAACAATACTTTTTGGTCAAGCAACCACAACTTTGCCTGATTTTCTCCAAAAAAGCCACCCATATAACCGTTATAGTATTTGCCCTCTGAATTTTTCAATTCGGTGAGCAGGGAATCATCTAACCAGGGAAACTCAAATTGGCTTC
The DNA here is from genome assembly GCA_965650365.1 of uncultured Fluviicola sp. Lineage (GTDB taxonomy): Bacteria > Bacteroidota > Bacteroidia > Flavobacteriales_D > Crocinitomicaceae > Fluviicola. Next base: position 7,769 of record CBFGOJ010000039.1, read on the forward strand.
TATTATGCTTGCGAAGGGCTGTGGACATCTTTTGCAGATTATCCTGCAACTTTCGAAAGGTTTGTGCATCAAAATAAAGTACCACCTGCAAATAATCGTCTTTTGGCTCTTCCGAACCATTTCCATTGACTGTCTCAATGTAAATATGCTGAAACTGTGCTTTTTCCGGTCGGTAATTTTCCAGGTTGATCAGCTTCCCCAGCTTATTGAGGTCTTTTGATTCATCTGTTTTGACAACATAATAAGGCGCTTTTTCTTCTTCCGATTCGAATAATTCGCAGGAACCAAGGCTTAATAACGCAAGCAGGCTGCAGGTAAAAATTGTTTGGATGGTCATACTTTTCAACTATGTCTGAAAGTTACATTAAAACTTTTAAGCCCGAAAATTTCTTAGGAAGATGTTCCCTTAAAAATGCATCAAAAGCGAAATGGAAAAAGTAGATAGATCTCTCATCAACCCGGATCCGCCAAAAAGCATTATTGGTGTCTTTGTGCAGTTCATACTTTATTCCTTTGTAATTAAATTGAATAAAAAAGTGCCCTGTTACGTTCGACATGCCAAATGAAGAAAATTCTTCCCGGAGCAAAGAATCAACTTTTATTTTCTCACTTTCATCGGTAAGCGCATGGTTTTTTAAATATTCCTTCGGAATGTCTTTCAGTGTATATGGAAATGCCGTATTGGAATCGATGGTAATTATTTCTGCTAAAAAATCATTGAGGTTTTTTCCATCTATTCGCCGGTTTATCAAATACCGTGGTTTACCCAAACTATCTTTTATGAGATTGAGTCCGAACCCGCCGTCCCATTCGTAAAAAAGCTCCAAAGATTTTGTGGATGTTATGCTGTATGCACTTTTTTTCTTTTTAAACCTAAGTTCTTCACTCCTGCTGCTGATTCCTCTCTTCTCTTCCCCGTCTATTTTCGGGCTGCTCTTATACGATATTTGATATAAAAAAGCCAGCGAATCGACTTGTTGGGAAAATCCCGTTAGTGCAGCAACTATAAATGGTATAAAAATCAGTTTTTTCATCTTTTTTTGAATAGAGATGCTGGTTGACAACTGTTTTCACAAAAACATCTTTCATCTCTTTTGTTTTTTCAATCGAAAAGGACCTGTTTGAAATACCGCATCCTCTTTAATCGTGTAAAGGGAATCACCGGAAATGACGATGTCAAATTCTTCCTGGTATCCCTGTACAAAGTCATACCCACTTCCGAAACTTGCTTTGATCGTCAATGCTTCCCCGGTAATTGGGTGTGAGTGGTCGGTCAGGATATAAGCTGGTGTGTACTCGTTGAACAATCGGTCATTGAACCCAAAAGCAAGTCCGGATTTAGTGATTTTCGCATTCGTCATTAAATCTTCATTATCGTAGCGCACGAGGATTGATTTTTTACTGATCAGCGAAGGCGGATCCACAAAGATCGACAGGGTATCAAGTGCCGGGGCTTTACAGGCAAATTGTCCGAAAGTAAGTTTGCAACTTACATGGAACGTGCTGTCATTGAGTGCTTTGATCGTTCCGGAGTGTTCTCCGTAAACCCAATTTCCATCTGTTTGATAAGTGAAAACCACCTTATTATCGGGTGAAATTTTCAGATAACACAAATAAAAGCCACTTTTTGAATAGCCTTTGTAGAGCTGCTCTTTTTTGAATTTGTGATTGTCTTTCATCCCCGGGACCGAATTTGAACAACTTACAGCCAAAAAGACTATGGTGGTAATGGCTAAATTATAAATAGATCTCTTTTTCATTTGCCTGTTTATCTAAATAATTCCATCATATTCTCCGGTTTCGACAATTCAGTAAACCCAAATTGTTTGTACAGTTCATGTGCATCAGCAGTTGCCAGGCGCCACACTTTTACATCTTTCAACGAGTCACATTCCAGGATGTGTTTCATCAAAACTTTTGAATAACCTTTGCCCCGGTATTTTTCGTCGATGAAAACATCCATCAAATAAGCAAACTGGAAATAATCCGTTACAACCCGCGCATACCCGATTTGCTGTTCATCCAGGAAAACCCCAAAGTTTAGAGAATTGTCTACACACGTGTGCATGTTTTCCAAACTGCGGTCTTTTGCCCAATAAGAGTGAGAAATGAATTCCGTGATGTATTCCAGATCTAATTTGTTCTTGTCTGATGTGATAATTAGATGCTCCATATTGCAATTTACTACAAAGAAAAGAAGGGCGCAAAGTTTAAATTTTATTCCTTTGCGTTCTTTCACTCTTTGCGGTGAAAAATAAAAGTGGTCTCTTAGTTGGAAATCTGAACCGGTTTCGTTACCACCGTTCCGTCTTTGTAAATCACCGACAGGTAATAAACACCAGCTTCCAGATTTTGGTTGTGCAGTTCAAATCCCATATCCGTTTTTATTGGACTGATTTGTATTTCTTTCCCGGAAATATCTCTCAGGTTTAGCTGCTGTACTTTTTCATTCGGAACATAAACAGAGAATAATCCTTTATTGGGATTCGGGAAAACAGAAACAGCATTTTTATCATACGCTTCTTCTACACCCAATTGATCTGCCAGGTAATTCCCGGCAGCAAATATATTTGGTAAAGGTCCTATTTTTTCAGATACCGGAAAAAGTGTTCCTGCTACCTGCGGTTTACCGGTATTTACCAGCAAATCACACATGTAATCTCTTGTCAATGAGTTTCCTGTGTAGGTCCTGTAAAGTGATTGCAAAAGTGTAACAGCTCCAACAACAATCGGAGAAGCGCCTGAGGTTCCGCCAAAATCATCTGAATAAGCTTTGTCAGGTCCTTCTGCCAGATATGCAGAACCATAACCGGTTGTTACAACTCCTTCCCCATTTCCCTGCAAATCAATGCGGCTTCCGTAATTAGAGAACCACAACCTGGAGCGTGATACATCATCAATTCCAACAGCACCCGCACCAATCATGATTGCTTCCGACCAATTTTCTTCCAAAAAAGGATAATGTCCCCCATTGTCTGCACTAAAAATAGGATCATCCAAATTCTGATTTCCATTTCCGGCTGCTTCTACTACGATCAATCCGTTCCCGGAAATCAATTGAATGGCGTCGTAAAAAGGTTCGTACCACTCTACCGGTACATAATCCTGGTTCGCATTCGGACCACCAATCTGTTGTTCAATAAGTACTACATCTCCTTCTTCCAAAGCACCCAAAGTACTAATCAATGCTTCTTCCAGGTAATACGTTTCATTGATATAAGCTCCTGCAAAATACAACTGGCTTTGATAAGCAATTCCGGTAGTTCCCACCCCGTCATTCAAGGAAGCAATTTCTCCCAGTACAGCTGTACCGTGATTTGGTCCATAACCAGGATCTTCCGGTTGAGCGCCTATAATAGTTACCAGAGGCAAATCGGCATGATTTCCATTGAAGAAGTACTCGATATCGCAAACCTTTACTCCGGAGCCATATGTGGAATAAGCAGTCCAAAATTCCTCTACATGAATTCCCGGAGCCTGGTCAAATAAATAAAGCTGTGTTGGCTGAAGGTTTGGAGCCGCAGGAGTGCTCAATTTTGGTGGTACGCTGATATACTTTACCCCATAAGTGCTTTCTTTTATTGCTTTCTTAGCAGCTTCTATGTCAACACCCGGATTTACATGAAATTCAAAAATGCTAAATGGATTTGCCAGATTCTTTTTTAAATTTTGCTTCGCTTTCAGGTAATACTTCTGAAGCTTCTCAGCCGGAATAGTATAAAACGGTTCCCAATATCCGTACTCACTTATATCTGTCGTTGTTCCAAATTCAGAGATTAATTTTCCGGAACTTGCATACATAGCTGCTCCATCTTCAAATTTTACATGTAAAATCTGAGGTTTTTCTGTTTGAGCAAATGCAGGAAAAAAGGAAAAAGAGATTATGCTGAGTAAAACAATCTTCATAAGTCATGTATTTTCACCAATGCTAATAAATAATTCATTACCAACTTCATTTAAAGTGTGTACGTAACAAACTATTGAGGGAAAGGGAATTAAGAAACAGTGAAATTGGTTATAATGCTTAAAGCATTTTAATGCGGTTGGTCAATTCATCTCTGTATGAACCACCTATCGGGATTAGTTTACGGTCATTTTCCAATTGAAGATTCGGGAAATCGATCGATGCAATTTTGTCTAAACGAACAATAAACGAACGATGGACGCGGATAAATTGATCTGTCCCCAATTTCGTTTCGATATCCTTCATGGTAGAATGGATCGTATAACGCGTTTCATTGGTGTTGATAACTACGTAATCTTTTAGTGCTTCGATGAAATAAATATCGTTCATATTCAATTTCACCAATTTGCTGTTGGACTTTACAAAGATGAACTCATTCAATGAATCCTTTTCTTTGTTTTCCACAAGTGAATAAAGCATATCGCGTTCGCGTTCCACTTCTTGTTCTTTCTTGTGTTTGTAAAGTGCCATTTCAATCGATGTGTGTAAATCGATTTCTTTGAATGGTTTTAAAATATAACCGTATGGTTCGGTAACTTTTGCTTTTGACAAGGTAGCTTCATCTGCATAAGCTGTCAAATAAATTACCGGAATGGAGTATTGGTTTCGAACAATTTCTGCTGTTTCGATTCCGTTCATTTCCCCTTTCAACATGATGTCCATCAGGACAATATCAGGCTGATTTGCTTCCAATAATTCCAATGCTTTTTCACCAGAAGGAGCAGCCCCAACAACGTGGTAACCAAGCTTTTTCAAGCTGGACTGGATATCCTTCGAAACAATGAATTCATCTTCTACAACTAATACATTAGCCTTCGTCATTCTTTACAGCTTTGGAGTCAAAAGTAATTAATTTTGAGCGTTAATTACTATCTGTTCTAAATATTTAGTAGACGCTTAACTTTCGTTCGTCTATTCGAATATAAACTTTAACTATGAATTGTGCAAATTAGTCTTCAAAACAAGGTCAAACTAATAAATAGAATATATAAGATTTTAAATAAGAAATTTATTATATCTATTAAGGGTGTTAATTCGTGCAAAACTTTCATTCGAAAGATTCGTTTTTTAAACTTATGAGTTATTTGAACGAGTTTATTGACAATGAAAATTCACCTTTTGAAGTTCTATCACAATACTTTACGCAGATATGAACAAATTGCTTCAAATTGTTAATGTGTATAAAATAGTTTGTTTTAACTGCGTTAATATGTGTTTAACATGGGGATAAAAGAGCGATAAATTGACCAAACTTTATGGTGCTCAATTCGAAAACTTGTACATATGACTAAATAGTTTGAATATCCTAGAAATACTTATTGAATCTTTCTAACAGCTATTGACAATTCTACTGTGAATAGTGTGTAAAACTACTTTTAATAAGATCAACGAAATCAATGCTTTCAGTGAATGACTTTTTTCTTATTGTTAATTGATTGTTCCATTTGTTGATAAGCCTTAACTTTGGAAAAACTTTCAGTATTATGTCACAAATCATTCCTATAGGAGCAGATCATGCAGGATTTCAATTGAAATCAGAAGTAATTAAACATTTGGAATCAAAAGGTTACGAAGTAAAAGATTACGGATGTTATAGTGAGGAAAGCATCGATTACGCTGATTTCGGCCACCCGGTTGCTGATCATGTAGAAGCAAATGAAGGTTCCAAAGGAATTGTGATCTGCGGAAGTGGAAACGGAATTAACATGACTGTTAATAAACACCAGGGAATTCGCGGAGCACTTTGCTGGAAAAAAGAAATAGCTCAATTGGCACGTGAACACAACGATGCAAACATTCTGACTTTACCTGCCAGATTTATTTCAGTAGAAGAAGCACTTGAAATGGTTGATATTTTTTGGAGCACAGCTTTTGAAGGCGGTAGACATCAGAATCGTATTGATAAAATCCCGATGTGTAAATAATTCATGGTCAAATGTTCGAAATATTGAACGATTGAACTTTTTGAACATTTCAACTATATATATTAAGTATGAAAGGAATCACCAGCCTACTATTTTCAAGTGCTTTGTGCGTTTGTTTTTCGCAGCAAGCAGATGTTGCTAAAAAATACAGTTCCTATATTAATGAAGAAGACCTGAAAAAAAACCTCACAGTTTTGGCTTCCGATGACTATTTGGGAAGAGAAACCGGCAAGCAGGGACAGAAAATGACAGCTGAATTCTTAAGTGCTTACTTTAAGAAGCTGGGCTGTTCGTTTGCCCCGGGAATGTCGGGTTATGAACAATATTTTGATGTCATTGAAAGTACTCCCGGTGGAACAATGTCATTGAATAATCAGTCATTGAATTTCAAAACAGACTTTATCTATTATGCCTGCAAGTCTAAAACGAATTTAGAGAATGTACCGGTTTACAGTGTAGAGCAATTGCCAAAGGTTGGAGAAAAACCATGCTATGTGATTTACGTCATGAAAAGCATGGAGGTTCGAAAAGAAGTTTCAGTATTAAAGAAGCAGCTGGGAAAAAATGTAAAAGGGATCATCCTGGTTTCTGAACAATACGGAACACTTTATGAGTACATGGAGCATTATGCAACAACAAAAACCATGTACCTTGCAGATGAAAAGAAGAGGGAAGAATTCCCGATCCTTTTTGTGAATGATTCTGCTGTTAGTTCTTTGAAGAATAAGTCGAACAAATACCTGTTTGGAACTGGCAAATTTAAAGAAACAGAAAGTCCGAAGCCCTTATTCACATTAAATGCGCAATTGAATTCGCTGGAAGAAAGATTGACCAGTTCTAATGTGTTGGCGTATATAGAAGGAAGCGATCCGAAACTTTCAAAGGAAGTTGTGGTGATTACTGCGCATTACGATCACATTGGTGTGGATCATGGCGTTGTTTACAACGGAGCGGATGACGATGGAACAGGAACTGTTGCTTTATTGGAATTGGCTGAAGCCTTTATGGAAGCAAAGAAGAACGGTCAGGGACCAAAACGTTCCATTTTAATTATGCCGGTTTCCGGTGAAGAAAAAGGATTGCTTGGGTCTGATTATTATTCTTCTCACCCGGTTATTGCTTTAGAGAATACGGTTGCAGATTTGAATATTGATATGATCGGCAGAAACGATATTGCACACGAAAAAGACACCAATTACATCTACATTATTGGTTCAAACATGTTGAGCAATGATTTGCACGATGCAAACGAACGGGTAAATACTAAGTATGAACAGTTGAAACTGGATTATAAATTCAACAGTTTGTCGGATCCGAATCAGTTCTATTACCGTTCAGACCACTACAATTTTGCTAAGCACAACATTCCTGTTATTTTCTATTTCAGCGGGGTTCACGAAGATTATCACCAGCCAACGGATGACGTGGAAAAGATCATTTTCTCGAAAGTGGAGAAAGTAGCACGTTTGGTTTACTATACAGCCTGGGAAATAGCAGATGCTTCAAAAAGACTTACTTTGAACCGGTAATTCCCAACAAGGATTCGATCAAAGCATTTGTTTTATTCATGTATTCCGTGTAAACTTCACCGGTTCCGGGACCATTGAATCCGGTGTGGATGCGTTTTACTTCACCATCTCTTCCTATATAGATAGATGTGGGGAAGGAAATCACTTCATTGAGTATTTTAAATTGCTCAGAAGCAATTCCTTTGGAAGCTTTACCACCAACCAGGAAAGTAAAATCGAGGTTTTTGCGCTGTTTTAAAGTCAGGATTTTATTTGCCTGCTCTTCAAAAGAATCGGCAGCTTCATATCCTATCGAGATAATTTCCAGTCCTTTCGAATGGTATTTGTCGTACAGTTCTTTGTAATAATTCGTCTCATCCATACAATTCGGGCACCAGGTTCCCATGATTTGGATAATAACAACCTTTCCCCGCGTATCCGGATTTGGATAAGAGTAATCAGTTCCATTAATCGTTTTCAGGTTAAAACTTAAGGAAGTATTTTCCTTTTTCAGAACAGTGATTGAATCAGGGTCGCGCAGTTCGTAGTTCGGATTATAGTTCGCTACAAAATCAGTTGAATAATGCTTTCCGCTGTAAAAATAACCCTGGATGCCGTGATCTTTTAAAGTACCGTTTAATAGAAAAGCGTGTGATCCGTCGAAAGCAGAAAGGTAAAATTTAGACCCTTCAATCGTTCCTTCGAGGAATCTGTAATCGCCGGTTTCTGTTCTGAATGTTCCTGTAATGTGATTTTCTTTTTGAGCAATAATTCCCAGTGCATTTTCTTCATCGTCCGATCTTGGAGAGAAGTGAGTTTCCCATTTGCCATTCAAATCTCCGCCAGGAGCTTCTTTTTTTCGTGTTTTTAGATTGAAATTCGCGAAAAAAGGGATCTTGTAGTTCGCACCTTTATTGTAGTTAAACCAAAACCCGCGGATTTCTTTCTTCTTGTCAGTAATGAATCTCAATTCGGAATCAAAACTTGGGAAAGGTAAAATGGTCGTATCACCTTTTTTTATTCCGTTGGTTAATTCGATTCTTTCGTCCGCGTTATGAACAACCAGGAGGATTCTTTTTTGCTTTCTCTCAACGGTTAAATGAACAGGTAATTGGGTTGTTTCATTTAATTGAAGATAAGCGGAATAGGATCCGGGAAGAAGAGAGATCTTCTGAGAATGTACGGTTGTTGCTGATACCAGGATCAAAAACAAGGAGGCAAAACTTATTTTCATTGGGGTGTTAAAGTGCTACTAAATTAATTTTTTATTTCGAAGAATTTAGACTGATGCAACCTTTTTTGGTAGTTTAGAGTCTATTGATACAGCAAGTGCTATGGATGATTTAACATTGGTAAATGAATGCGCCAAAGGAAATTCAAAAGCACAGCGAGCGTTGTTTGATAAGTTTGCTCCCAAAATGTTGGCAGTTTGCCAGCGTTATCTGAGAAATAGCCAGGAAGCTGAGGACGTCTTACAAGATGGTTTTGTAAAGGTTTTTCAGAAGATTGTTGATTTCAAAATGGAAGGGTCTCTGGAAGGATGGATACGAAGGATTGTAGTAAATACGGCTCTGGATACGATTCGAAAGAACAAGAAATTATTGGATGACGTTCAGGTTGAAGAAGTTCAATACAAAATGCCCTACACAGATCATCAGTTTGATGGAATGGATTTGGCCCAGTTAATGAAGTTAATTAACGAAATGCCGGATGGTTATCGGGTTGTATTTAACATGTTCGCTATAGAAGGTTATTCACACAAAGAAATTGCAGATACATTGGGAGTGACGGAGAATACCTCCAAATCACAATACTCGCGTGCACGAGCTTTTCTACGCACTCAATTAGAACTATTAGAACGTGATTGAAAAAGATAATATACAAGAACTGTTTTCGAAGGCATTTGAAAACCAAACCGCTCCGGTAAAGCCGGATCTGTGGGCTGGTGTTCAGGCTAAGATGGCTGCTGCAGGGGTTGCTTCAACGGCAACTGTTGCAACAAAAGGGCTTTCTGCTTTGACGAAATGGATCATTGGCTCAGCTGCAGTGGGAACTGTGGGTGTTGTCACTGCTGTTGTTGCTTTGAATTCAGGTGAAGAGCGAACAAGTAAACAGACAGATGCTCCGAAGGAGATCGCTCAGAATACAACTGTAACAAGTACGGAAGAAAAGCCAACGAAAGAAAAAACGTGGGCTCCGCATACCGGTGGTTATATTGCACCTGTTGTGATTGATGAAGAAACATTTGGGAATTCTAATCCTAAGGATGTATCTAAAGAAAAGGAAATCAATAAAGATGTTGTAATAGCAAAAGAAGGTATTACGCAGATTCCTAAAACGGATAAACAGATTATTGAGAAAACTACTCCTGCAGACAACAGCAAGAAAGACGGAACAGAGAAAACAGATTCAAAAAAGGCAGTACCTGCAGATACTAAGAAAGAAATGCCGGCTGTTAAGCATCCTGAGAATATTGCGGAACCGGTTTTTGCAGATTTGAAAGCTGAAGTAACGGACTTCCCGAATATATTTACACCAAACGGAGACGGAATTAATGATTTCTATAAAGTGACGGTGAGCAATATTGAAGACTTTAATTTGATCATTATCAGCAATACATCAAACAGCAACACAATCTTCAAAACGAATGATCCGAATGAAGGCTGGGACGGAACAATTTCCGGAGACAGAGCACCGGATGGAATGTACGCCGCAGTTGTTACCGGTAAAGATAAAAACGGTAAACGCTTTAAGGACATCCAGTTGTTCGAATTAAAACGCTAATAATTACACGTAAACTGAAATAATAAGAGAAACACTCGTCGATTCCGGCGGGTGTTTTTTGTTTTAATCATTTGTTGTGATTTCCTGTAGGCACTCGATGCGTCGCGTGCCTGCAGGATTTGAATATAAAACAAAAAAGCTCCACATTATGTGAAGCTTTCTGAGGTCTCGTCCGGATTCGAACCGGAGTAGACGGTTTTGCAGACCGTTGCCTAACCGCTCGGCCACGAGACCGTATTGTGAGGGCAAAAATAGTAAATTATTCTTTATTCCTAATGAAAATGCTTGTTTTTGTTAACTCATTCTTCATTATAGGAGTTTTGAACTCTTTGAACTTTTGAACCCTTTTCTACCAAGTTCCCGTCTCAATAATAATTGCAACGTTATCTACGTCTCCGTTGATAGGAGGACATATTTTAGTGAGTTTTACCCGTAAACCGATTAATCCGTTGATTTCTTGTTCAATACGTGAAACAATGCGCTGGCCAACATGCTCGATCAGTTTGGAACGGATCGCCATTTCCTGGGTTACTATCGCATTGATATGCACGTAATCAATAGTCTGGCTCAATTCATCATTCAAAGCTGCCTGCTGAAAGTCGGTTTTCATGCGGACATCTACCAGGTAGTTGCCGCCAATCTTTCCTTCCTCCTCCAAACAGCCATGATAGCCATAGAGTTTTATTCCGTTTACTTCAATGATGTGATTCATCCTAATTTTGCTAAACCGTCATTCATGCGTGTCAACGTTTCTTCTTTACCTAAGTAAGATGAAATCTCGAACATGGAAGGCCCTGTTCCGGCTCCTGTAAGCAGCAATCGGAATAAAGGCAGTACAGCACCAATCCCTAAAGATTTCTCTTCCAGGAACGATTTAAATGCTGTTTCAATTGTTGGTGCATCAAACGGAGAAAGTGCTTCTAATTTACTTTTCCATTCGGTCATTAATGCAGCAGAATCTTCTTTCCATTTCTTGGAAACCGTTTGCTCGTCGTATGTTGCAGGCTTATTGATCAGGTACGATCCTTCCGTCATCATATCCTTCACAAAAGTTGCTCTTTCTTTCATCAATCTGCAGAATGCTTCCAAACGCTCTTCTGAATCCGTTAAACTGAACTCTTGCTTTAATAAACGAGCCAGTTCTTTCTCAGAAGTATTCTTTAAATATTGTTGCTGGAACCATTTCGTTTTTTCAGGATCAAACTTTGCTCCTGCTTTCCCTACTCTGTCCAAAGTAAACGCCTGGATCAATTCATCCATGGAGAAAATTTCCTGTGTTGTGCCCGGATTCCATCCTAAGAATGCAAGCATATTGATGAACGAAGCTGCAAAATATCCGTTTTCGCGGTATCCGGAGTATTTTTCACCATCTGCAGCTACCCAATTTACCGGGAAAACCGGGAAACCTAATCGATCTCCGTCTCTTTTGGATAATTTTCCGTTTCCATCGGGTCTTAGTAATAAAGGTAAATGTGCGAATTTTGGTTCATCCCAACCGAAAGCGCGATATAACATCACATGCATCGGAGCTGAGGGTAACCATTCTTCTCCACGAATTACGTGTGAGATCTTCATCAAATGATCATCTACGATATTGGCTAAGTGATAAGTCGGCATTCCGTCACTTTTGAATAGTACCTTGTCATCCAGATTATTAGTGTTCACTACAACCCATCCACGGATGATATCCTCAAGCCTAACATCTTCATTTCTAGGCATTTTGAAACGAATGACATAAGGATCTCCTGCTTCCAAACGACGCTTCACTTCATCTGCAGGAAGTGTCAATGAATTTTTCAGGTTTGTGCGTGTTACACTGTTGTATTGCCAGTTAGGCATTCCCATTTGTTTAGCCTGTTCACGGACAGCCTCCAATTCTTCCGGAGTATCAAAAGCATAATAAGCTTTGTCATTCACAACCAATTCTTCTGCATACGGACGATACATTTCCTTGCGCTCGCTTTGAACGTACGGGCCATATTCACCACCGATTCCTGGACCTTCGTCCGGAATGATTCCACACCATTTCAAAGAGTCCATGATATATTCCTGAGCTCCCGGAACAAAACGTGTTTGGTCGGTGTCTTCTATTCGAATAATGAAAGTTCCATTATTGTTTTTGGCGAAAAGGTAATTATAAAGTGCTGTTCGAACACCTCCCATGTGCAAAGGACCGGTTGGAGATGGTGCGAAACGAACACGTATGTTTGACGAACTCATGCTTGTAATTTTTATGCAAAAGTAATTAAATAATGCCCTCATCCGGCAAAATGGTAATGTGTTAAAAACGTGCCGGATTAACCATTTTTATGAGATAAGTGTACAGACATTCAGAATTGAGTAAGATGTTCTGTATGAACTTTTCTACTTTAGTAAGTTATTCGAATAAGAATTGTTTTTATGTCAGCATTTGATCGCTTGATTGAGCAAATAGACGCCTTCATCCGCAAGTATTACAAGAGTGAGATCTTGAAGGGTGTTTTAATCGTCGTTGGCTTTTTATTGGCCTCCTGGTTAACAGTGAGTGTCCTGGAATATTTTGGTCGTTTCCCGAGTTCGGTACGACTTATTCTCCTGTTATTGTTTATTGGGACAAACGGCTATTTACTAGTTCGCTATTTTGCTCTTCCGTTTATGAGATTGTACTCATTTGGAAAGCGGATCAACAGAACACAGGCTGCGCGAATCATCGGATCTTTTTTCCCGAATGTATCAGATCGTTTATTGAACACCCTTCAGTTAAATGAAATCGTAAACGAGAACGACCGCAGCTTCGAATTGATCCGTGCGAGTGTTTCGCAAAAATCGAATGAATTATTGGCTGTGAAGTTTGAAGAAGCTGTTCGCTATGAGGAATCAAAAAGATATTTGAAGTACGTCATTCCGATCGTTCTTCTTTTCGGAGCGATCGCGGTTTTTGCTCCCGGATGGATTTCAAAAGGGTCTTCCAATGTGGTGAATTTTTCGCAGGCTCAGGAAGCTCCGTTTGATTTCACCCTGGTGAATAGAAAGGACAAATTGCGAGAAGGAAGTTCATACAATGTAGAAGTTGATATTAACGGACTGTATGTTCCGGAACATGTTTTCCTTGTGTCGAATCGTGGAAGATATAAGATGGGAAAAGTTCGAAAGAACAGGTTGGCCTTCCCTATTGAGAATTTGAAAACGGATTTTGTTTTTCATTTCGAAAGCGAAGGGTATGAATCGAAAGAATTCCAGGTAAAAGTGTTAGGGAATTCCTCTCTTGGAAAATTGGTAGCAACACTTCACTATCCCAAATACCTGCACAAGAAAGACGAACGTTTATTAAACATTGCTGATCTGGATCTTCCGGAAGGAACAAAAGTAGATTGGAATGTGGAAGCACGGAATGTGAGTTGGTTTAAAGTTTTTAGTAAGGGATTCTCGAAGCAGTTCAATGCTTCCAACGGAAACTTTCAAGGTACCTATAAAGAAGACGGGTCTATCAATTTTGTTCTAAAGAATAAGGACCTAAATGTAATTGACACATCGAATATCCAGGTGCATGTAATAAAAGATGCTTTCCCTTCTATCCTGGTTTCTGAAAGTGTGGATTCTGTGAAAACCTCGGTGCGCTTGTTTGAAGGATTGATCTCTGATGATTACGGGTTGACCTCGCTGTATTTTATGTACACAATCAGGAAGAAGAACGGGTCTGAGTTGAAGCGAAAAATGTTGGTAGACAAATACAGTTCGACTAATAATAAATTCTCCTTCGCTGTAGACTTTAGTCGCGATAATATTGATGTGGAAGACAAGATTTCTTATCATTTCCAGGTTTACGATAACGATGGTGTGAACGGATCGAAAAGCACTTCTTCTCAGAACTTCGTTTACGAGTTGCCGACACTTACGGATTTGAATCAGAAACGTGACGAGGTACAGAAAGAATTGAAGAATTCATTGAAGGATGTCTTCAAGAAAACGGAACAGTTCCAAAAGGATGTAAACAAACTTCAGAAATCTTTGATGAATAAATCGAAGAGTGATTTCAAAAATATGGAACAGGTGCAATCCCTGAAACAACAGCAACAATCTTTGCAGGAAGAACTTCAATCTATTAAAGATAAACTGGACGCAAGCAACGAAGAAAAGAACAAGTTGAGCGAACAGGATGAAGAGTTGTTGAAGCAGCAGGAATTGATAGAAGAATTACTGAAAGAAGTAATGGACGACGAGCTGAAAAAGCTTCTGGATGAATTGGAGAAGCTGATGGAAAAGAACGATCAGCAGCAAATGAAAAACGAAACTGAAAAGTTGGACGCATCCAGTGATGAGATGAAGAAGCAATTGGATCGTACGATGGAAATGCTGAAGCGTTTGCAGGTGAATGAGAAAATTGACGACTTAGAGAAAGAGTTGGACCAATTGGCTGCTGAGCAGGAAAAGCTCGAAAAGGATATTAAGGAAGAAAAAGTTTCTGAAAAGGATGCATCCAAGAAGCAGGACGAATTGAACAAGAAGTTTGAGGAGTTGAAGAAAGAAATGCAGGAAATGCAGAAGCTGAACCAGGAACTGGAACGACCTATGCCAATGGATGCTTTTGAGCAGGAGCAACAGGATATTTCAAAAGAGATGAATGATGCTAAAGGTAAATTGGATCAGGGCAAGAAAAGTAAGGCAGGAGAGAATCAGAAGAATGCTGCTGAGAAAATGAAAGAGCTTTCGGACCAATTGAATAACCAGCAAGAAGCTGCCAACAAGAAGCAGAACGAAGAAGACATGGGCTTGATTCGTCTTTTGCTGGAGAATTTGATGTCTTTGAGTTTCGACCAGGAATATGTGATGAACCGATTTGGAAAGGTAAAGGACATGGATCCTTATTATAATAAGTTGGGCAGAAAGCAGCGAAGCATTATTGATGACAGCAAACTAATAGAAGATAGTTTGTTGGCTCTAGCGAAACGACAAACAAAGATTGCTCCGTTTATTGATAAGGAATTAAAGGAGATCCGTACAAACTTCGGGCTGATTACAAACGAGATTGGTGAGCATAGCAGAAAACCAATGCAGCAACACCAACAGTATGTAATGACGAGCTACAATAATTTGGCTTTGATGTTGAATGAGAGTCTGCAATCCATGCAGCAGCAGGCACAACAACAAAAGCCAGGTTCTGGCTCTTGTGATAATCCGGGAGGTGCCGGAAAGAAACCAAGTGCCGGAGAAATGTCTCCGGGAGACATGAAGGAGATGTTGAAGAAACAGCTGGAGCAAATGAAGAAGGGTCCGAACCCTGGTGGAAAAGAGCCCGGAGACAAACCCGGACAGGGAAGCCAGGGAATGCCAGGTTTAGGAAATAAGGAGGTTGCCAAAATGGCCGCTCAGCAAACTGCTATTCGTCAGCGCTTGGAGCAGCTTCGCAATGAAATGAACAAGGAAGGACAAGGAAAGGGAAATCAATTGAATCCTTTGATTAAAGAATTGGAAGAGCAAGAGAAACAATTGATCAATAAACAATTCTCTCCGGATATGATTCGCCGCCAGCAGGACATTCTTACCCGTTTGTTGGAGAGTGAGAAAGCATTGAAGGAACGGGGGTTTGAGGAAAAAAGGGAATCTACTTCCGGAAAAAACACAAATTATGGTAACCTTATTCGATTTGATGAGTATAAGCGTAACAAGCTTGGACAAGTTGAGTTGCTGCGTGCCGTCGATCCTTTGTTAACAAAGTATTACAAAGACAAAGCGGGCAAGTACTTCAATCAGTTCTAGTATTCGTAGAACATTAAATGATAAGAATGAAAGAAGGGTTTACTTTAATTGATTCGTTAAGCATTCCTTCAGAGTTGAATAATTTACCGGTCGTTGAGTCAATGATTGACAAGGCGTGTCAGACGGTTGGTATAGATGAAGACATGTATGGCAATGTCTTGATCGCAGTGACTGAGGCAGTAAACAATGCAATTATTCATGGCAACTCAATGCACGGAAGTAAAGAAGTGAAATTGGAATTTTATGAGACCAGTGATGGATTTGGTTTCACAATTTGTGATGAGGGAACAGGTTTCGATCACCTTCACCTCCCCGATCCCACGGCTCCTGAGAATATTGAAAAGGAAAATGGTAGAGGAATTTTCTTGATGCGAAACCTGGCTGATGAAGTCATGTTTAATGATAGAGGAAACGAAGTGAGTGTTTTTTTTAATAGATAATGGTAGAAGTTTTTTTTGACGATATAAAAGAAGTTCCGGGTGTAAACCCGGAATTTTTGTTTGCATGGTATGCTAATGTTTGTGAGCTTGAGGGAAAGGAACTCGGAGAGGTTTCATTGATCTTTTGTTCAGATGAGCATTTGCTTGAAATGAACAAGGAGTATTTGGAGCATGATTACTACACAGATATTATAACCTTCGATTATACACAAGGTGATTTGGTTTCTGGTGATTTGTTTATCAGCCTTGATCGTGTTCATGATAATGCAGACGAGTTTGATGTGTTGTTCCAGGATGAGCTGCACCGCGTTTGTGTGCATGGATTGTTGCATTTGTGTGGGTATAAGGATAAGTCTGAAAGCGATGAGAAATTAATGCGTTCCAAAGAAAATGAAATGTTGGTTTTGCGTGAGTTCCACGTGAAACATTTGAAGTGACATGTTTTGTTCCGTGTGGAACAAGCATTTTTCTGGAATGAATGTTTTTTGTTCAGAATTTGAAGGCCTAAGTGTTAATGTTGCGTAAGTTTCACGTGGAACATGTGAGGGCTTGATTGGAATGATAGTAATTTTGTTCCACGTGAAACATGAAATAATATGTTGAAGAATTATGATGTCATTGTAGTAGGTGGCGGACATGCTGGTTGTGAAGCTGCGAATGCAGCGGGAAAGCTGGGTTGTTCGGTGTTGTTGGTTACAATGAATATGAATACAATTGCTCAGATGAGTTGCAACCCGGCAATGGGTGGTGTGGCAAAAGGGCAAATTGTTCGGGAGATTGATGCGCTTGGTGGCGGATCCGGAATTGTTTCGGATTTGTCAGCTATTCAGTTCCGAATGTTGAATCGATCGAAAGGCCCTGCAATGTGGTCTCCACGAACGCAAAACGATCGAATGAAGTTTGCTGAAGAGTGGCGTTTGTTGCTCGAGCGAAATCCAAATGTTGATTTTTGGCAGGATATGTCTAACGGCTTGATAGTTGAAGGCGGAAAGGTTGTTGGTGTGAAAACATCGATGGGAATGTCGATTTATGGAAAATCTGTTGTCTTGACGAATGGGACTTTCCTAAATGGATTGATTCATTTAGGAGAGAAACAGTTTGGAGGCGGAAGGATTGGTGAGAAGGGTGCTACAGGAATTACTGAGGATCTGATTGCTTTGGGTTTTGAGTCCGGAAGAATGAAGACAGGAACTCCGCCAAGAATTGATGGTCGTTCCCTGGATTATTCCAAAATGGAAGTCCAGGAAGGAGACGAGAACCCAAATAAGTTTTCCTACGGAAACACGGAAGCTTTGAAAATTCAAAGAGCTTGTCATTTGACTTATACCTCTACCCTAACACATGATCTTTTGCGTGAAGGATTTGATCGTTCGCCCATGTTTAACGGTGCGATCAAAAGTAGCGGCCCAAGATATTGCCCAAGTATTGAAGATAAAATTAATCGTTTTGCTGACCGTGACAGGCATCAATTGTTTGTGGAGCCGGAAGGCTGGAATACGATTGAAATATATGTAAACGGATTTTCTACCAGTTTACCTGAGGATGTTCAATTGCGTGCACTTCGTTCTATTGAAGGATTCGAGCATGCTAAAATGTTTAGACCTGGTTATGCAATAGAATATGATTACTTCCCTCCCACTCAACTAAAACACACGTTGGAAACAAAATTGGTTGAAGGATTATATTTTGCCGGTCAAATTAATGGAACGACTGGTTACGAAGAAGCCGCTTGCCAGGGTTTAATGGCTGGAATTAATGCCGCTCTGAAGGTTCAGGAGAAAGATCCGTTGATTTTGTCGCGAAGTGATGCTTACATTGGGGTTTTGATTGATGATTTGATTACTAAAGGAACTCAAGAACCATATCGTATGTTTACTTCACGAGCTGAGTATCGGATATTGTTGCGCCAGGACAATGCAGATGTTCGCTTGACCCCAATGGCTGTTGAACTTGGCTTACAGGATCAGGAAGCTTTGGACAGGGTAAATAGAAAAATGAATGCTGCAAATGAACTGATGAGTGTTCTACGAAAAGAAGGCGTGACTCCGATTATTGCAAATCCAATTTTGGAAGAAGTTGGAAGTGCCCCTCTTTCGCAACAGGTTAAATTAGCTTCTGTTCTTACCAGGCCACACGTTACAATGGAACATGTGCTTGAGATGAGTGAAGAGGTTAAAGAATTAGCGAAAAGGTTACACGTGGAACATGCAGATGCTGTGGAGCAAGCTGAAATCCTGTTAAAGTATGAGGGTTATATTGCTCGTGAGGAAGAAGTGGCTTTGAAACTATCCAGGTTGGAATCTGTTGTAATTCCGGATTCGGTAGATTATAACGGAATGAAATCGCTTTCTTTGGAGGCCAGAGATAAGCTCACACGGATTAAACCGGTAACAATCGGTCAGGCATCACGCGTAAGTGGTGTTTCTCCAAGCGATATTTCTGTATTATTAATTCATTTAGGAAGATAGTTTCACGTGGAACATTTAAACCAATCAGCTTGCCCCGCTTGCGGAACACAATCGTTTAGTACGTATTTGACGGTAACCGATCATTTCCTTTCGAAGGAAAGTTTTAAACTGGAGTTGTGTAATTCCTGTTCTTTATTGTTTACCAATCCGCGGCCCAGCTTACAGCATATTGGAGATTACTATAAGTCTGAAGAATATGTTTCGCATAGTTCTACAAAGAAGGGATTAGTCAATAGAGCTTACAGCTTGGTGCGTTCATATACTTTGAAGAAGAAGATTTCTTTGTTGAAGCAATTAACAAACGGAACGAAGTTGTTGGATATTGGTGCGGGAACCGGTCACTTCCTGGCTAAAGCTAAAGAATCAGGTTATACTGTCCTGGGATTGGAACCGGATGAGGATGCGAGAAAAGTTGCTTTGTCAGAAAGTGGAGTTGAACTCCGTGATTTGAATTTACTGCATGAATTGAACGAGGAATTCGACATTGTTTCCATGTGGCACGTATTGGAACATGTGTATAATTTGCAAGCAGATTTAGAGAAGATAGTTTCTTTAATAAACCAGAATGGTGTTCTTATTATTGCGGTTCCGAATTATACATCGTTTGATGCGCAATATTATAAAGAGTTTTGGGCGGCTTATGATGTTCCACGTCACTTGTATCATTTTTCTCCCAAGTCGATTATTCCTTTAGTTGAATCCAAAGGTTTGAAGTTTGAAAAAATGCTTCCAATGAAATTTGACAGTTATTATGTTTCAATGCTTAGCGAAAAATACAAGGGTGGTTCCATGCTGAAAGCACTGAGAATTGGATTTTTGTCAAATAGCAAAGCGAAAGAAGGTTTGTCGAGTTCCCAGATCTATATTTTCCGCAAGAAATAGTGTTTTTAAGCTCTCTGAAGGGTTTTTTTTGTGTTTAGAAGGGAAATACTTTGGGTGTTTGGGGATCTGGCAGGAAATCAAGTGAAATTTTTAACTTTTTAGAGCAGTTTCTCAATAATATGGCCCTTCAACTTCTCTTTAATTATCATTTTGGATTCTTATAACTTATCATGGTTAACTATGAAAGTTATTAACTTATTAGTTCAAAATTTTTAAGGTCATCGAGCGTAGTCGAGAGGTCGACCTCTTTATTTAATGTTTAAGAGATTTTGGTGCTTTTAGATATTCGGCTCAATCCAATCTCCGTTTTCACGAATCAAGTTGATCAATGCATCTACAGCTTCTTCTTCAGAAACATTTTTCTTCACCACGGTTTTCTCCTTGTAAAGATTAATCTTCCCCGGACCTGTTCCAACATATCCGTAATCGGCATCGGCCATTTCTCCCGGACCATTTACAATGCAGCCCATGATCCCGATTTTAAGACCTTTCAAGTGGGCAGTTCGTTCACGTATTTTTGCGGTGGTTTCCTGTAGATCAAACAATGTTCTTCCGCAGGATGGACAGGAAATATATTCTGTTTTGGAGATTCGTGTGCGTGTAGCTTGCAGGATCCCAAAAGACAGACTATTCAAATCAACTAAGGATCGTGGAGCTGTGATCCAAAGTCCATCAGCAAAACCATCAATGAAATGAATGCCGGCATCTGAACTTGCATACAATTGAAGCATCTCTAATTCCTGTAGATCGTAAGTTAGTTTAAGAATAACAGGATTTCGATTTGTTAATTCCGCTAATTCATATTGAAATTTGCGGATAATTTGTGTTTTCTGTTGCTTTTTAGTTTCAGCAACGTAAATAACTTCTCCTGTTGGAAGCTCTGAAACAGCAAATTCAGAATCCAAATCAAGCAGTAGAAACACAGTTCCATTCGGCAAGTTTTGACAATATTCTGCCAATGTGCAGAGTGGATAAGAGTCGGTCCTGCAGTGTTTTTTCCAGGTTTCATAGTTTTGGACCAAACGTAAAGTTCCCGGGATTTCGAAATCAATAGTTTGATCTCCCAGGTAAACATAATCGGCTGCCTGATCAGAAATAGTCCATTTATCTAACTTTTCAGAATAGGAATAGCCAAATCCGAAAAAATTAGTTGAAACTATTTTTTCTTTCTTTGAAATGTCTGCAAAAACGATTGAAGTATTACTTCCTCCTATATTAATTAATCGATTTGTTATCCGCTTGTTATGATTGAAGTAATCTAATTTTAATTTTGACGAATAATTTAGTTTGTGATAGGATTTTTTATGAAATTTTTCAACCAATTTTCTCGCAACCGGAATTTCAAATTCAGGATCTTCTGTTAATGAAACACGAATCGTATCTCCTAATCCGTCTTCCAGCAAAGCCCCTATTCCAACAGCCGATTTTATTCTTCCATCTTCACCCTCACCAGCTTCGGTTACGCCAAGATGCAGCGGGTAGTTCATGCATTGCTCTTTCATGGTTTTTACCAAGAGCCGGTAAGCCTGAACCATGACGAGTGTATTACTGGCTTTCATGGAAATAACCAAATCATGATAATCATTCTTGCGGCAAATGTGAATGAATTCCATGGCAGATTGAACCATTCCTTCCGGGGTATCACCAAATCTGCTAAGGATCCTATCGGAAAGTGAACCATGATTTGTTCCGATTCGCATGGCTGTTCCGTGCTGTTTGCACAGCAAAACGAGTGGAGTGAACTTTTCTTCTATCCGAACCAATTCGGCCTGGTAACTTTCGGCTGTATAATCAATTTCTTCAAATTTCTTTTTATCCGCGTAATTTCCGGGATTTACCCGAACCTTTTCAATGAGTTTTGCTGCGATCTCAGCAGCGTTTGGTGTAAAATGTATGTCTGCTACTAGCGGGGTGTTATAACCGCGTTTAACAAGCTCTTTTTTGATGATCCCGAGGTTTTCCGCTTCCTTCTTCGATGGAGCTGTCAAGCGCACCAATTCACATCCGGCATCAATCATGCGAATGGATTGTTCCACAGAACCTTCGGTATTCATAGTGTCTGTAGTGGTCATGGATTGAATCTGAATCGGATTTTCACCTCCGATGGCCGTAATTCCAATCTTCACCTCCCGCGTTTCAAAACGTTCGCGATTGAAAAGATCGTTACAGAATTCCGTTTGTTCAGACATTAAAGTGTTTTTACAAAAGTAAAGGTACGCAATGAATTTTACTGATTGATCTCTTGCACAAGCATTTCAATAAGATGACCGGCTTCGCGTTTCAAATAGTAATGACCTTCGAATTCTCTGTAATCGGATATAATTAAATTGGCATGAATTAACTCTTTGATGTGTTTTGAGATCGTTGATTTGGTTAAAGTCGTAATTATTTGAAAGGTGTCATTCGTTGCCTGACGATTTTCAAACAGGTATTTGATGATTGTAATTCTGGCTGGATGACCAAGTGCTTTGGCGATTTGTGCCAACTGTAAAGTTTGGTCAGAATAGGGATAGATTTTAGTTGTGCCCATAGCTTCTTTCTTATTTAATTTAAGAAAAAAGATGATTTGCTGCAAGCATTTTATTTTAAATTGTTTAACTCTTCGATTTCTTCCTGAAAGGCCTTCCTATGGCTCGGTTCGCTATTTGGCGAATTGGCGAATTTGCGAAATGGCTAAATGGGTGGTCGATAGGTGGATCGTTAGATTTTCAGGCTTTCCGAATGATGCACTTTCCGGATGAAGAAAATGCAGTTATTCGGGTTTGGTTCTGCAGATTCGTACAAGACAGCGGTTAAGAAGGCTCATGGCGTTTGTTTTACAAAACCGGACGATTTGAATGATTTGTTTCCGGCAGCAATGAAAATCCAAAACACTTCTTTACGTCCGTTTATAATTGCTAAGTTGCCGTTTTCCTGGGTATAGATCAGAGCTTTTCGATTCTTATAAATAAAAAGCAAAAAAGGAATGGGTGTGAAGAGCAGTTTTTGTTTGACAGATAAATAATTTCCTCGATTCTTCACTTTCAATGAGAATTCTTTGGTGGGTTGCAGGCTGTCTCCAATTAGAACAGATAGCTTTTTGTTTCCGTCATAATGAAGTGTTACCGGTAAAGAATCCCAGCCCAAATGATCGCGTTCAAATAAGGTAATTCGATCGTATTCGTAAAGCTGGTTTGAAAGGGCCTTTCCTGTTGAATCCAAATTATTAATGCCCGAATAAGTACCTGAAATTTGCTCACAATTAGTTGACGTTCTGTTGCATTTAAGTAATAATTCTTTTTCGCTTACACAGGAGGTAAGTATGAGAACGATAAGAATAAAGAGGCTTCTTTGAAACATCATGATGAAGGTAATAATCGGCAATTTAAGGAAATGATTCCAAGCGATGAGGATCTTATCGCTTATAATGCACACTCCCACAGCAATGTTTAAACTTTTCACCGCTTTTACAATAACAAGGATCATTTCTTCCGATCTCTTTCCGTTTCCGATTCAAAGTGCGGTCAGATAGGTGCTGATTGAAAATCTTTTCCAATAAAGCATACAATTCCGGATGCTTTTCTTCCAATAGTTTCGGGCGTTCGAAAAAGTATTCACTGATTACCGACAAAAATTCGGCACGATTCGTTGCTGCGTAAGGATTGATATCTGATTTTCCGTCATAAATCCGTTCAATTTCCCGGTTCATCAGATCAATCCAGGGAAGTGCATATTTTTTGTCCATCAGCACTTTCGGAAGACCGTCAATTTCACCGTCCGATTTATCGATCAAATGCACAAACTCATGAATCGCCGTGTTATGCTTGTCGGATTCATTTTTAAAACCCAGCTCCAATGCTTGTTTCGACAAGATCATAATTCCTTCCATGCTTTGGTTCCCCACCATTCCCAGGATTCTACGATCGGATTCTCCTTCAAATTGGTAATTTTCATCAAACATGGCCGGATAAAGCAAAACTTCATGAATGTTGGTATACTTCCAGGAATCAAAACCGAAAATGGGAATGATAGCGCTGGAAGCAACGAGTAATTTGTCCGTTAAACTAACATCCGTTTTGATCCCGGTGATCCGGCAATTGAGCAAAAATTCCTGCACTTTAAACTCGAAACGGGTTTTTTCTTCTGGCTCCAAAGCGTTGTAATAAGAAACTTCACGGAGTAAAATGGTCCGCCACTCAACCGGGAATGTTTCTTGTGGAACCCTCCATTTGGAATGTGAAGCCTGGTTGTAAGATCTCCAACCTAAGAAGAGCAGCAAAGCAACAATTGCGAGAATACCGATTGCTATCATTAAAAAAAATTAAAGGTTTGATTCCTATTTCCATCCCCAATTGGGAAAAAGACAATCGAATTTACTAATTTTCCGCCATGCATTTCGATGAATTAATCCATTTCTGTTTTCAGCTTCCCGGAGCAACAGAAACTTTTCCTTTTGATAAGCGTACTTTGGTGATCAAGGTCCAAAACAAAATGTTTGCCTTGGTGGATGTAGAGAATCCCAAAAGTATTAACCTGAAATGCGATCCGGAAAGAGCTGTCGAACTGCGGGAACGCTACGATGGAATCCAGCCGGGTTATCACATGAGTAAAAAGCATTGGAATACGGTCTCACTGCAAGGACAGGTTGATGATTCTTTGATAAAGGAGTTAATCGTACACTCTTACGATTTAGTGGTTTCTTCACTCCCAAAAAAATTACAGGATGAGCTTAAGAATTGATAAATATGTGTGGTTTGTACGCCTTGCAAAAACAAGGACACTGGCTACGGATTTGGTACAGAAGAATAAAATCAAACTGAATGGCTCGCCGGTGAAAGCTTCCAAAGAAGTGAAAATCGGTGATACACTTTCTATCTTTAAGAACAATGCCACATTCAGTTACAAGATCAAAGATCTGCTGGACCGGAGAGTGGGAGCAAAGCTAGTTGGCGATTACCTGATCGATATCACAGATCCTATGGAACTGGAAAAATTCAAAACCTACCGGGAAGCACAAAGCGTTTATCGGGAATACGGAACAGGAAGACCTTCCCGCAAGGACCGCGACAACCTGGAATCGTTTTTCGAATGGCTGGAAGATGATGAGGATTAACTGAAACCACGAACTATTCACTATTCATGTCGAAACCCATTTATGTCCTCGGAACAGGACTTTCACACAACGGATCTGCAGTTCTGCTAAAAGACGGACTTGTTTGTGCTGCGATTGAAAAAGAACGTATTACAAGGATTAAGCACGATGGTGGAAACGATACAGAAGCCATTCAGTATTGCCTGGATGCAGCCGGAATTTCGCTCGAAGAGGTAGATTTGGTGGTCCAAACAGCCAATTTTGAAATTCCGGACAGGGATCGCTTTCACGGAAAACGAGTGTTTGCAGGAACTGAGAATCCAAAGCTGATTGCTATTTCTCATCATTTGGCACATGCGTACAGTGCAGCCGGAACCTGCGATTTTGATGAATGCGTGGTCATGGTGATTGATGGTTGCGGAAGTCCCTACGAACAATGCTCGGATGTTTCATCCGGAACAATCATTCCGGAGAACCTGGATGAACTTTCGAAATCAGGAATGTGGTGCGAAAAAGACAGTTTCTATTATTTCGACGGACAAAAACTAAACACGCTTTTCAAAGATTTCAGCCCGGTTGAAAATCAATCTCAAACCCGATTGAAACTTCCAACGACCAAAGATTCTATCGGCGGATTTTATGCCGCGATCAGTCATTACGTTTTTGGAAATATGGACGATGTAGGAAAATTAATGGGTTTGGCACCGTATGGAAAAGAAGGAGTGATTGACAAAGAGACTTTTGAGTTCAAAGATGGATCTTTACTTCTTCGCAACGAATGGCAGGAAGAATTGAAAATGCCGTCAAGCAGCTATTCATTTTTTAAGGAGAACTTTCAATATTATGCTGATGTGGCTTTTTGGGCACAGAAACAGGTTGAAAAAGCCGTTTCAGTGTGTTTTAAAGATCGTTTAACGCGCTTTCCGCATAAAAATGTGTCTTATAGCGGCGGTGTTGCTTTGAATGCGGTAGCGAATGCAAAATTGCTGAATAATGACGTGGTCGAAAATTTATACATCGAACCGGCTGCGGGAGATAATGGATTGGCTTTAGGTTGTGCGTATTACGGCTGGCTGGAGGTTTTGGGAAAACCAAAAGTGATGCACACTGAAAGCACGTGTTTCGGAAAAAACTATTCGGACGAAGAAATTCAAAAAGAATTCAGGGATCTTCCTGAAAGTTGGAAAACAAGCCAATTATCAGACGAAGATCTTGTTTCTTTGACTGCGGAAAAATTGGCTGAAGGCTTAACTGTCGGATGGTTCCGGGACAAGTGTGAATTTGGACCAAGAGCTTTGGGGCACCGAAGTATCCTGGCACATCCGGGAATAGAAGGTTTAGGTGATCATATCAATGCGAATATCAAGTTCCGGGAAGATTTTCGTCCTTTTGCTCCTGCAGTTCTTCCGGAATTAGCCTCCACTTATTTTCAATCAGGAAGAAAAAGCCCGTACATGATACTGGTTGATCACACCAAACCGGAATACCTGAAACAGTTGAAAAATGTAACACATGTCAACGGAACTGCCCGGGTTCAAACGGTAAATAAAAACTGGAACTCGCTGTTTTACCAATTGATTCAAGCCTTCCACAAAGAAACGGGAATAGGAGTTTTGCTCAATACCAGCTTCAACAAGAAGGGAATGCCGATCGTGGAGACACCGGAACAAGCTATTGCTTTATTTCAGGAATCAGCGTTGGATGTGTTGGTGTTGAATAATTTCCTGATAGAAAAGACGCTTGTTTTACCAGCCGCCACCGCCACCTCCGCCGCCACCTCCGCCGGAAAATCCACCACCACCTGAGAAAGATCCTCCTGAAGAAGAACTTGGCGGAACAGAGGAAGAAGAGATCGCTGAGGAAAAGCTGTTTGCATTGAAATGTGAAAATCCATACAATCCCATTCCTGCATACCAATAACCGGTCATTCCGAAGCCTGTTTGCAGTTCCACCGGATTAAACTGACTTTCCCATTCTTTGGCCAATCCCAAAACAATGGCGTAGGGAAGAAGTCGTTCAAAAGTTTCAAAATTGAGATCGGGAGGATTGTTGAACTGAATGCGTTTTTTGTCGGCGTATTCAATGAATAATTTCAATCCCGAAATGTGATCCATGACCTTTCGTCCTTCCGGTGTGGGTTGTTCAAATAAATATCCGAAAAGCAGGTTGATCCCAAAACCCAGTGCGGCCATTACTCCAATAATAATGTAGGATCCGCCAAACAGGAATTTCAGACCTAAGGCAATACTAATGAAAAGGAATAGAAAGAGGTATTGTGTTCCGTTAATGCGCGCATTTAGTTTTCGGTATTTCTCCTGGTGACTTTCTGTAATGTTCTGTTGTAAATCATCCATTCCTTTTTTCAAGTTAGCGTTATAGGTATTTTCACTAAATGTAAAAGAGTCTTTATTCGAAAAGAAAGCTTGATAAACCTGGTTTTCCGCTGATGTTAAATCGTATTTTGGATTTTCAGATTTGGTGAAAGTATAAGTTGGAGAACCTTGTTTGTCCTCTTGTTTGATTTTCATCCATCCCTTTGCTCCCAAAGAAGCAATTTGACCGGTAAATGCTGTTGAAGTAACAACACCCCGATTCATAATGGCAGAGACATCTGCAGGTGAAAATCCTTTCGGAGCATCATACTGCGGCATAATGGTTCCCGGTTTGGGATCACGACCGTATTTCCACCAAAGAATGGTGTTTCGAATCAATAGAAATACCACCATGAAAATCAAGAGTACCCACAAAGCATGACTTTTTATCCAATAAATAAAATTGTCATAATCACTTGGATAAATCAATTGTTTTTTATCCCAGGAAGCTGAAAAAGTTAATCCCTCGTAAGCAAAAAGTGATGCTTTCGTTTTGAAAAGCAATTCGTTTGGCTGCACTTGTTCCACGATGTAATTCTTGCCTGCATCTCCTTGAGAACCGGTATAAGCAATGAATTTGTTGAATTTGATTCCGGATGGAAGAAGTACCCGCGCTGTTAATGTGTCAATTGAAAATTTCCAGCCATTTCCGTTGGTATTCCAGTACAATTCATCTACATCCTTTAAAAAACGGAGAACGTGGTTTACTTTGTAAGTGAGATCATAGGTATAATTCCCGGGCTCAAGACTGATGTCCTTGTTTCCAAAATAGATCCGGATCCCGTTTTCCACTGTTTCTGTGTGGTAATCTTCTTTCTTCCCGTTGCGGGTAATGGAAATAAGAGAGAAATCTACTGTCGTTTCGCCTCCTTCATATTCGTAACTCAGCGGAATTTCGCGGTAAATACCATGATTGATGTCGTATCCGTCTGCATAAATCCGGATGTGTTCGGTAATCAGCATCGAACAATCTTTGTTGATTTGGTAGGTTCCGTCAAAACGAATGATGTGCGCAAAATCCGGATCTTCCTGGGAAAATGTTCCACAAGAAACCAGGACGAAAAGCACTGCTAAAAGTTGTTTGATCATAAGACTGGAGTTTCTTTTTGTGCGTTTGCAGCCTGAACGTATTGTTTGGCAGTATGCCCGGAAGCAGAGCTGAAAAAGCTGTAAGGGATTTGTGAGATCATGCGGTTGTAGGCTTCTACCGTTCCATTGTAAAATTGGCGGGAATAAAGCAGGTGATTTTGAGTTTCTGTGATTTGTGAAAGCAGTTTTTCAAATGTCTGATCTGCCTTTAAATCGGGATAAGCTTCCTTTATAACGTTGATTTTGTTTAAAATTTGCGGAAAATCATCGTCTTTGTCCCAAATCCCTGTCCGATTTTTTGCGATTTCTTCCAGCAGATCTGCCTCGTGTTTGGCATATCCGGATGCAACTCCAACAAGCTTAGGAATGAGTTCATGTCGTCGCACTAACTGCACATCCATATCTGCAAAAGCGGCATCCACCAGGTTTTCCGACCGGATCAACTGATTGCGCAGAACCAGGAAAATGATGAGAAGGAGGAATACCAGTGAGCCTCCAATCAGTAATAAAATCATACGGAAAAGTACTCAAATAATTGGTGCCGAACTAAAATGAAAATGCAGAGATTGGTTTATCCCTGCATTCTAAATTCAATCCGCTTAATTTTTAAGGTTCTGCACGCAGCTGCTCAAACACACTTACATATTCCTCTAATTTTTCAAACAATCCTTTCAGGTCTGCAGGAATTGCCTGTGGAAACAGCTTTTGGATTTGTGTAATTCCTCCTTTTGCAGCTTTTTCTGCGCCGGCTTTATCTCCGGCCCCAAATCGTTCCGCCATTAATTTCATGCTTTGATTGACAATTGCAACCGTCATCATGCGCTTGTGATTCATGTCGAGCGTCATGTCGAGCAAACCGGTTGCCGGGCTCCATTCCGGGTGCAGTTCTTTTTCTACTACTTTTTGCTTTTTGCTCACCGGATCGGTGTAAGTCATGCGTGCAACAACTTTTTGCTGTTCAATAGCTTGAGTGGAGTTGATGATGTCCATTTTCACCAGGGCCATTTTTTGCAATCCCGGGAATAAATGGTCGATATCAACAGTCACTTTTCCGGCATTCACTTTTGCATTTTCATATCCCAGCAATTGTTTATAAACAATTTGGTCATTGAACAAAACTTCCAGTTTCACATCCGTTCCGATCGGGTCAATGATTCCGTCGAATGTTTTTAGGAATGCCTGGCTGTAGTGAGAAGGATCACCGGCCATTTGCATCGTTCCGCCGCCAATTGTTGCCAATTGCTCCAACAAAGCAGCATTGTATCCATATCCAACACCAATTGCGGAAATCTGCAATCCTTTAGCAGCATAGGTTTTTGCCAGGTTTACAGAAAGTTCGGGTTCGTCTCCGCCATAACCATCGGAAAGTAAAACCAGACGATTAACCATGTTCGCTTTTTTATCGGCCGATAATTGTTTGAGACCTTCTTCAAAACCGATGGAGATATTTGTTCCGCCATTTGGCTGCAATGCACGGATAATGTCGCAGATAGCCGGTTTGTTGGTAATAAACTGCGAAGGCAGTACTTTATAAACCTGGTCGTCGAAAGCTACAATTCCTATACGGTCTTGCGGAGTCATGCGATTGATAAATTCAATCAAGGTATGTTTCAGTAACTCCAGCCTGTTATCATTCGACATGGAACCGGAAACATCGATTACAAAGAGCAGGTTTTTCGGGATGGATACTTTTTTGTTCTTGGCATTCACTTTAAAACCAACTTCCAGCGCCGCTTCTTTGGATGAAGCATTGAATTTGTTTCCCCATTTCAGGAATAAGTCCACTTCATTGTCACCGGAAGGATATTGAGCGGTCACGAAATCGTTCACGTTCAAAGTCACCAGGTCTTTTACCCTGGGAATAAAGGATTCAATGTTTTCCAGTCTTGGATCCGGAATGTAATTGATTGTTTTCCCCATGGTAGCAAATCCTTTCATTCTGCTGAGATCTAGAACACTTGCATCCCGCTGAAAAGTGAAATCAACCACGTATTTTGTCTTTAAGGGAAGCATGAACCAAACTTTTCCTGTAGCATCCGTTTTGCCTTTGTATTTGACGGATCCGCCTACAGTTTTCAGGTAAACCGGTTCGTTGACAATAGGAGAACCGCCTTTGCGAATGGTTAAATCAACAACCGCATGCGAACTGCTCGGTTTAATGCCTGCAGGAATGGTTTGAACAGTATATTTTCCTTCGAGCTTTTCAGTGAACGCCTTTTTTTCATAAGTCAAAAAGCAGGTTCTGGCGGTTGACTCATCTTTGAAATCTACCCATTCCAAAGACGGAATGTCTGCGACATCAATTTCGTAATCGTTTTTATTTGGGACCAGGAAAATGCACTCTCCCATAGCATTCGTTGTACCGGTGAATTGTTCTGCCAATGCAAAACAGGTAAGCGTTACTGGGATGTTGGCCTGTGGTTTGTCTTCACGGGTTTTTACGGCCACTTTCAGGGCACAATGAGTTGCATCCGGTTGTGGCATGGTAGGATATTTTTGGGGTGTTTTTTTAAAAACGATCGTGGATCGATCCGGTAAAATACGGTTTTCACGTTCCCAGACTTCCAAGTCGTACGTGAGGTGTTTGCTGGCAGTTCCTTTTCCCCAGGCTTCTACCCAAAGACAATTGCTCATATCACCGACAGATCCGATCCATAATTCGCCGTGGTCGAAAACCATGTCCAGAGTTCCGGAAGCATTCGTCTTCTTTTCAATGCGTTCAAAGGTCTTTGATTCTACGAAACGCACTGACATATTTGCAGCGGGTTTGTTTTGGTTGGTCATTACCTGTAAATGGTAACTGGTTTGGGCGCTGGCAATGGGAATGCAGCAAAGCGCCGCCAACAGGAGTCGAATTGATTTCATAAGTTTGGGAACAATTGGGTTTGTACTCTTCAAACTCAGTGATTCCAATTTGGTTACAAACTTTTGAAGAAAGATTGATTTATCTGCGAACAGGTTTTCCTTAAAGGGAGTGATTTTCACTGGTGTTCAATCCACACTTTTCGCAGCCTGGTTGTTTTTTTCGTCGGGAAGTCAAAATAAATCGCCGGACCAGGTAAAACCCTGCTCCCAAAATTGCCAGTATGACTAAAACGATCTGCATCAGCTGAAAATAATATACGTAATGTATGCTCCAAGATACGCCAAAACTCCCATATATCCAACTTGAACAATGGGCCATTTCCACGATTTTGTTTCGCGTTTCACCACAGCCAGAGTCGCCATACACTGCATCGCGAAAACATAAAAGACCAATAGCGAAAGTCCGCTTGCAAGGGTGTAAGTCGGAGTTCCGTCTTCCCTTTTCTGCGCTTTCATTTTGTCCATCAATTGTTTCGGATCATCATCTGCGTCGTGCACGGAATAAATAGTTGCGAGTGAACCTACAAAAACTTCGCGTGCGGCAAAAGAAGCAATTAATGAAATTCCCATTTTCCAATCATAACCCAAAGGTTTGATAACCGGCTCGATGAATTTTCCCAGGTGACCCATGTAGGAATGCTCCAGTTTTACGGAGGCCACTTCACTTTCGTAATCAGTAATTGCCTGTTCACTTTGATTTGCAGGCAGCGGAATTTTTTTGGCAAATTTTTCCATGTCATTGCCCGGACCGAAACTTGCCAGAGCCCACAATATGATGGAAATTGCCAAAATGATCTTCCCGGCATCCACCACAAAGATCTTTACCTTTTCAAGCACCTGGATTCCTACATTCCCCCAACGCGGATTTTTGTACGCTGGCATTTCCAACAGGAAAACGCTTAGTTCCTTTTTCCTGAAGAACTGTTTAATGACCCAAGCCACTAGTAATGCGGAAACTACGCCCA
The DNA here is from genome assembly GCA_965650365.1 of uncultured Fluviicola sp. GTDB lineage: Bacteria > Bacteroidota > Bacteroidia > Flavobacteriales_D > Crocinitomicaceae > Fluviicola. Next base: position 39,838 of record CBFGOJ010000039.1, read on the forward strand.
ATAAGTACAAAGCAAAAAGTACCAGTCCCTGGATGTTCAAAAAACCGAGAACGATTTTAGACGGGATGACTAATGCAATCAGCAAAGTGTAAACAGGTAATCGGGCAGAACAGCTTATCAAAGGCGCTACTAAAATAGTTGTCAATCGTTCTTGCCAGGAACTGATGGTCCTGGTAGCCATAATTCCCGGAATAGCACAAGCGGCACTTGATAACAGCGGCACAACGCTTTTTCCGTTCAGTCCGAATGGACGCATCAACTTATCAGTGATAAATACTACCCGAGCCATATAACCGGTTTCTTCCAGGATAGCGAGCATGAAGAAAAGCAGGGCAATTTGCGGAATGAAGATTAAAACACCCCCAATTCCCGGAATTATTCCATCAACGACTAAAGAGGTAAAGACACCATCCGGCATAATACTTCCCAGCCACGATGCCAGTGATGCGGTTCCCATGTCGATCCAGTCCATCGGGTAGGAAGCCAGGGTGAAAACCATTTGAAAGATGACCAGGAGAATTGCCAGGAAGATGAGGTAGCCAAAAACAGGGTGGATGAGCCACTTGTCCAGTTTTAGGGAGAAACCTGCTTCTGTGGGTTTTTTACTAATCACTTGTGCAACAATTGACTTTATCCGCTCGAAGCGTTCGCTCGTATCTGCAATCTGAGCCTGTAAATCGTTTTTCCCCTTTAAAGAACCTGGCTGTGTTTCACGTGGAAAAGAATCTTCGGCCATCCATTCTTTGAGTTCCGGAATCCCCGTTCCGATCCGTGCATTAGTGCGGATAATTTTAGCGTCCGGAAATGCTTCTTCCAATGCCGCCGGTTTTATTTCGAAGCCGTTTTTTGCAGCAACGTCTGTCATGTTTAAAACCAAAGCTGTGCTGAGACCCAGGTCGTAAATTTGGGTAAATAGTAAAAGATTACGTTCTATGTTTGTACTGTCAAGTACAACGATGACTTTTTCAGGAAAATTCGGGTCTTTCGGGTTAGAGATGACGTTGTAGACAACTTCTTCGTCTTTGCTCCTCGGATAAATACTATAAGTTCCCGGGAAATCAATCAGCTCAATTTCTTTTCCTTCGATTTTTAAAAACCCGGAAAGTTTGTCGACGGTAACTCCCGGAAAATTCCCCACATGCTGGCGAAGCCCCGTGAGTCGGTTAAACAGGGAACTTTTTCCTGTATTCGGATTTCCAAAAAGAGCTATTTTTCTCATTACTCGACTTCGATCAGGTTTGCTTCAGAAAGGCGCATGGATAAAGTGTACCCTGAAATATCAACGGCGATTGGATCTCCGAAAGGTGCTTTGAACAAAACTTCTACTTCTTTTCCCGGGTAAAGGCCCATTTCCAATAACTTGGGTTTGAGTTCACTTTCCACAATGCCAAGTACTTTGGTTTTTTCGTGCACGGGAATTTGCGCCAGTGTTCTCATGGAACTAATTTCTCTGTTGATGAATTTTGAGTTGCAAAATTAGTGGAAGCAGGTGATAGTCGAAATACCTTGTTTGTGGTATATCTATTGATCGGATTTCAGGTCGTTCAGGATCTGCTGTACATCGTTTTCCGTCGATGTAAGTTTGTTTTTACAAACCTGGATCAAAGCTGCAGCGCGTTTCACTTTTTCAGATAATAAGTCCACGGAAATTTCCCCGGATTCAATGTCCGAAATGATTTGCTGCAATTCCTCGTAAGCTTGTTCGTATGTTAATGCTTCTTCTTTCACTACACGAATTTACGGAATTATTGGATGAGATGTCACTTTTAAATGTGGATTTTAATTTCCCCCTTCGGAGGGGGACCAAGGGGGAGGACCTACTAAAATCGTATAATTCGCAATGATTATTTTAAAAACGTAATTCATTTGGAAAGGGATAAGCAAAGATCGAATCCGCATAATCCCTTATCCTCCCCCTTTATCCCCCTCCAAAGGGGTGGAGGATGATTGCACTTTCGCTTTCAATTCCTGTGCTTCCGTCACAATTTTCAATTCGTCACCTGTCTTCGCCTTATTTTTTGCAGAAAGCACGCCTTTTCCATTCGTAACAATGGCGTATCCCCGCTGAAGAACCGTGATAGGATCCAGTAATTTTAAGTGTATCTCTGACTGTTCTAGCTTAGCTGTTTCCGATTCAAAAGTCCTTGGAAGAATGCGAACCAATTGATCCTGCCGGTTTGAAATCGTTTGGCGATTGGTATTTATCAGCGATTTCCCATGAATCTGAAGCAGGTTGATGCTGTTGTTCAGTCTGCCTTTTTGATGTTCAAATAAATAATTCGAGGAAGATCGTATTTTGTTACGAAGTTCTGAAAGGACCTGGGTGGAATGTGTCATTTTATGCTTTACATGGAACTCAAAATCCTTTACTGTATTCAGGAATACATTCTTTTCAGTCTGCAGAGCGTTTTGTACTTCTTGTTGGAATGTGCGCGTTAACTGCCCGAATTGGTTCGTCATTCCCTGCATGAAATGCTGGATCTGCTTCGGAAGTCGGATGAGTATTTCGTCTAATGGCGCATCCAGTTCTTCAAAAATGCTCAGTAAAAAATAAGCCATGTCGGAAGGAGTAATCCCATTTCGGAAGGCGATCATTTCGCAGACCGTGAGATTGGTGGAATGCCCGATTCCGGTTAAAACGGGCAGGGGAAAAGTTGCAATTGCCTTTGCCAGTTCGTAATTGTTGTAGCAGTGCATCCCGATTTCACCACCGCCACCGCGAATGATAACCACCGCATCAAAGTGATGTT
>CBFGOJ010000040.1:0-39932 GCA_965650365.1 uncultured Fluviicola sp.
ACCTTGCTGTGAAAACTGAATTTCAAAGAAAAGGGATCGGTAGATTACTAATTGATAGAAATAATAGTTACTCCCGAAGTATAGGTGTTGAGGTTGTAATGGTTGAAGCAGACGAAGAAGATGGTTATGCTGTAGAGTTTTATCATGCTACCGGTGCTAAAGGACAAAAGGTGGTCCATTTTGATTATTTAATAACGTAAAGCACCGCTGACTATTTGAGATCCCGAACTTCTTGTAGCCACAGAGATAGGTATCAGCAGATAACAACTCCATCTTCCAATACACAAACAATGCGGAGAAACTAGTCTTGAGTAGAGCGGTTTAGGGTTTGAATTTTAGTGGAATTCCCACCTACTTGTCTTTCCGGAAATTTTCAGCGTTTCATGATTATTGTGTAATATTGAGATGCATTCCGAAAACTGGTGTCAAAATTTAAATCGATCAATGGGAGATAGTAATCTAACTTATGACAACTTCAGAATAGCTATTCCGGAAGCATTTGAAAAGGTGTTTACTCACTTCTATTATGCTAAGAATGAAACCAGTGAAACCATTACCAAATTGTTGATACCTTCCTATCAAACCATTTTGATCTTTAGCTTTGGAGAAAAACCCTATTTTCAGTCCAAACAATATCCTTATTTGGAGGTTGACAAATACCTGATGCTGGGTCCTATTAAACATTTAATCGACTATTCGTTGCCTCCGAATGCGGAAATTCTACTGGTTAATTTTAAAGATGATGCCTTTTTCCGTTTTTTCGGTGATGCTGAAATGGCGGCACATGAACCACTGATTCCCGGTGAATCGTTCAATGAAAATTCCTTTGGTAATTTGTGGGATGAACTAAATAGAATCCCGGATATTCATGATCGGGTAGATCACATTCTTACATTCAGCGAACCCTATTTCGAAAGCCAAAGTAAAATTGCAGCACAAATCGCAAACTTCAATGATCAAACGTTAAATACCATCAAATCGATTGCCGGTCAAAATAATCAAACCGAACGGAACACCCAACTCAATCATAAAAAACACTTTGGGTATTCTGCCAAAGAATACAACCGGTACGAACGGTTTTTAAAAGCAATTGCCCTTATTCAAAACGTAGCTTATACAAATTCAAAAATAGATTGGTTTGAAATTATTGCCGAATGCGGGTATTACGATCAAAGCCAACTGATCAATGATTTCAAACACTTCATCAATCTGAGCCCAACCCGGTATCTGAAATTGCACCAGGATATTTGCAATTCAAAATCCTGATTTCGTTTTCTTCCAATTTTAATGGATTGCATCATCTTAGCTTTGTTTCATCAAATCAGTGTTTAACGAAACAATTTAAAAAAAAGGAATTATGAAACAAACTATTTTAGGCGCAGGTGGCGCAATCGGTATTGAACTTGCAAAAGCATTAACGAACTACACATCAGATATTAGATTGGTGAGCAGAAATCCAAAAAAAGTAAATCCAACGGACTCTTTATTCCCGGCAGACCTGACTAAAAGAGAAGATGTTTTTAAAGCGGTAGCAGGTTCACAGATTACGTATGTTGCTATTGGCTTTGCCTATAAGACAAGTGCCTGGAAACAACAATGGGTACCTTTTATCCAAAACGTAGTTGACGCTTGCCTGGAGCATCATTCCAAACTTGTTTTTTTCGACAATGTATATGCCATCGGCGGGAATCATGTAAATCACATCACAGAAAATTCCCCAATCAGTCCAACAAGTAAGAAAGGGGAGATCAGAGCAGAAGTTGATCGGATTATTTTAAAGAATATGGCGGAAAATAATTTGCAGGCAATCATTGCAAGATCGCCCGACTTCTTTGGTGGTACGGCAAGACAATCCAGTGTATTGATGAATCTTGTTTACGATAACCTTGTAAAAAATAAAAAAGCACAATGGTTTTGCAATTCCAAAGTTGTTCACAGTATGGGGTATGTTCCGGAACTTGCCAAAGGAACAGCAATGCTTGGAAATACAGATGAAGCATACAATCAAATTTGGAATTTGCCAACTAACCCTCAGAAAATAACAGGCCAGGAATGGATCAATCTTTTTGCAGCGGAATTAGGCAAAGAAAATAAAGCGAGTGTTTTACCCAATTGGATCGTAAAAGGATTTGGATTAATGGTACCTGTTATGAAAGAATTGGCAGAGATGAATTACCAGTACGATAGAGATTATTACTTTGACAGCACCAAATTTAACAGCTACTTCAAGTTCACTCCGATAACCCATGCAGATGCCGTGAAACAAGCAGTAGAACAACTGAAGGAAGCAAAATAATATAACATGCTGACACACGGTATAAAAAAGTCGCACATGTGCGACTTTTTTAGTTTATTCCCTACTATTTATACGTACGCCGTTCGTAAGAATGGAATTCTACAAGGTTCAACAGTAGATTTATCGTTTAGCATAAATTGCTTACATTTAATACTTCATGCTAAACACTTATGACTATGAGAATACTAGTACTATCTATCTTATCCCTTTGCGGGTTTTATGCCGGCGCACAAGTTTGTAATCCGAATGGGAACATTGTTATTTTCTCCAATTACGATGGTGGTTACCTCAACATCAACGTGGATGTCAATATTCCGAACCTGAAGATCGGGATTGTTTCTTACGAAGCTGTTGAAGTGACTTTCAGCGGGGCGTTTGTAAACAACATTACCGGGATCGAATATGCGGGCTATAATAATGGGTCGAATACAACTTGCGGAGCGAATATAGCTACTACCACATTTATTGGCGCTCCGGGAGGTGTAACTCCCAATATTGAGTTTGTACCACCGGTTACTTACAACGATCCGAATGGGTATGTATTCATTGATTGCGGATATTCATGCGGTACCGGAAATCAAGGCGGATGTAATACTGCGGCTCAGATTTACGATTATTTCGCAACTGTTTTTGCAGGAACGGTTTACACACACGAAACACAGTACGGTTGCTGGTCAGGAACTCAGAACATTTCGGACGGGGGCAATTGCTGTGCCGCTCCACCAGTTCCGGCAGTTACGCCTGTTGCAGGTTTTTCTATCTCAGACAATGTGATTTGCGTGGGAGAGTGTATCAATTTCACTGATTTAAGTACGAACACGCCTACTTCATGGGAATGGGATTTTACTCCAAACCAACCAACTGGTTCTACAGACCAAAATCCATCAAACATTTGTTATACAGCGCCGGGAACTTACCAGGTTAGGCTGATCGCGACAAATAGTGCCGGAAGTGACACAAGTACACAGTCGCTTACTGTGATGGATGTAAATCTTGCTACTTCTGTAAACGGGATAACCATTACGTCAGCAGCAACAAATGCCACCTGGCAGTGGATTAACTGCGCTACGAATTTACCGGTTTCCGGAGCCGTTTCAGCATCTTTTACGCCTGCTGCGAATGGTTCTTATGCCGTGATAGTGACGCAAAACGGCTGCAGCGACACATCTGCTTGTACAACTATTAACTCCTTGGGAATCGATCAACTTTCGGTAAATGACTTCATGGTGATCTCTCCGAATCCTTCGAAAGGATTTTTTGTGTTGGTCGATCAACATGCAGTATTGTCGGGTGAGTTGATGACAGTGACCAATGTGTTGGGTGAAACAGTTTATTCAGCTCGAATTAAGGATTCTAAAACAAACATCGATTTGTCTTCTGCAACTAATGGTATTTACTTTGTGACAGTTGACAGTGATTATGGAAAACTAATCACGAAGATCGTAAAAGAATAAAAAGGCTTGTTCATTTTGAAAGCCCGGACGATAGATGTCCGGGCTTTTTCATTTCCTCAAATACCCCCAATAAAAGTAAATACCTATTTTTAAGTAAGCGTATTTATAAAATTCAAACAATGAAACAAATCGTCATTCTCTCTTTACTGACTTTTACTGCAGGAATCGCCTTTGCTCAAAAAAACAAAACGAAACAAGCCGAAACTGCTACTGCAAAACCTTTTGTGCTGGGCGTGATCGATGAGATCCAGTCTAGGGAAATGGGTGAAAAGCGGATCATCAATATTTACCTTCCGGAGGGTTATAATGTGAATGATTCCATTAAGTACCCGGTGATTTACCTGATCGATGGTTCCGCGGATGAGGATTTTATACATGTTGCCGGACTTGTTCAGTTCAGTACGTTTGAGTGGGTCAACCAAATCCCGAAGTCTATTGTGGTTGGAATTGCTACGGTTGACCGACAGCGCGATTTGACTTTCCAATCAACTATTGAAGAACAGAGAAAACGATTTCCCAAAACAGGGCATTCGGATAAGTTCATTGCGTTTATTGAAAAAGAACTACAGCCGTTTATGGCTTCGAAATACAAGGCTGGAACGGATAAAACGCTTATCGGGCAGTCGCTGGGCGGATTTTTCGCAACGGATGTGCTCCTGAAAAAACCGGAATTGTTTAACCGCTACATCATTATCAGCCCGAGTTTGTGGTGGGACAATGGTTCGCTCTTAAACTTCGATTCGAAGTTGTTGTCTGAAGGCTTTCATCGCCAAACGGATGTTTACGTAGGCGTGGGAAAAGAAGGTTTGACGCCCACTGATCCGCCGAGAGTCATGGAAGTGGATGCAAACCTGTTGGTCGATAAACTGAAAGCTTCTAAAAACCAGTCGGTGAAAGTGGTATTTGACTACCTGCCGCTTGAGAATCATGCAACGATCATGCACCAGGCGCTTATGAATGCATTCAGGATGCTTTATGCGATGCCGAAAGAATAAGTGAAATCCCGTCCTGACTCAGCCAAAGCGGGATTTTTTCTTAGAATCAATCTTACTTACCAAACAGGTAGGAAACTCCGATTGAAAAATTCGTCATTCGGTTTGCGGCTAAGAAAGGCTGTGCCGGTGATCCTTCGAAGTATTGCTGGCTTCCGTCTTCGTCTGTATAATAGTAATCGCCCATCAGCTGGCTTGATTCATAGGTCACAATACCTTCTCTTTTGAAAGTCATGTTATCGATGCGCGTCAGCAGCGTATTCCTTAAGAGCTGCATACTGAATGCCAGGTTCAAACCGAAAGCTCCTCCTTTCTTCATCGACCAGGTTAAAGTGGTACCGATTGTTCCGTTGAGAAATACATTTTGAAAAGGACCGTTTTCATAGCGTTGTGTGGTTTCATGTCTTACACTGTAACTCAGGTTGTTCAAACTGTCCGTGTAAACTCCATTTACAACGCTTGAATTGGTGATCAATACTTTGGCATCCACACCAATTTTCGGGAAAAGCGTAAAACCCTTTCCGAGTTCAATGCGATGCACATAGTAAAGCGGAATAACAACAGCTCCGAGATTGGAGCGGACAGTACTCAGTTCTATATTTTCCCAACTGGCATTGTAGATGGGAAGTGAAAAATAAAAATTGGTATTGATACGCATAATCTCAACTCCGATGCCGAATTCGATCCCGCAATTTTTGATGAAGTTCATTTGCGAGTACTTCAGGGTAAAACCGGTATTACGATTCAGGTAATCATAAGTTTGATCGTTGACCATAAATTGCGAATTGTACAAACTGGTGGCTGTAGGTTTTGCATAACTGCTGTACGTAATTCCAACTGATTTGTATTCGTTCCTTTTTAAAGAATTTAAAGGTGTTTCCTGGGCTTGTACCGAAGCCGCTAAAAAGAATAAAAATAAAAGTGAACAATATTTCATAGGGTTGTTTTTTTTTCAAACTTAGTTCGAAAAAGTCAATAAATATGGGAGTGTACACCATTTGTACTCCTATTTATCCCGAAAATCTTTCCTACTTTTAAGGCATGCACCGACTATACTTTTTATTCCTGATTTATTTCCTGCCAGTTGGAAAAACGACCGCTCAAAATTCCTTCAGTCAAGAGCACGAAAAATTCATTCGTTTACACAAAAAAGAAGATGGAAACCTGCTCCTCCCGGTCCTTCGGAACGAAGAGAAACTTATTCGGGAAAGGAAACCTTCGAATTCGGATCGTGCGAAACTGGCTTTGGACCATGCGATCTATTATTACATGATTGATGAGTATCAAAAGGCGATAGTTTCTTTTCACCAGGCAGAGAAATTAAAGGGATTGGAATCTGCTCGTGACAGGATTTTACTTTACACTTACCTGGGAATCAGTTACCGGAACGGCCGGGAAGATTATGTGAAATCCCATTTGTATTTTGACAAAGCCATTGAATTGGCCGAAAAAGAAAAAAACTACGACCTGCTTGCAAGTGTCGTAGTTCGGAAAGCCTACAATTATTACAGTCAAAGCCTCTTTGTAAAAGGCATTCGTTTACTGGAGTCCTGCAATAAGAAAACAAAGCAATACCTGTCAATTGAGCGCAGAATGGCTATCCAGAGTCTGCTGGGCCAGGGTTACGACAAACTGGGAGATTTCTCCAAAAGTTATACCCATTTCACAGCTGCTATTGAACTGGCTGAGCAAACAAATGACCCGAAACTCATGGCTGACCGCTATTACGAATTTATGGGTTATTTCATGGATAAACAGCGTTTTGGAGAGGCAAAGGTCAAGGCTCTCAAGCTTGTTCATTTTCTGAAGGACAAACCCCAACTGGAATACAAATTATACGATACTTATGCTGCTTTGAGCCAGATCTATTCCCCACTGAACCAATTGGATTCTGCCTTGTACTACGCGAATATTTCACATGAGTATGCACTAAAAACAGGTGATGCAGAAAGTTTATCGATTTCATACAGCACTTTGGGCCAGGTATATTATGATAGAAATGAATATCAGAAAGCACTTGACCTGATGCTGAAATCGCAGGAGTATGAAGAGCAGGTTGTCGGAATAAAATACAAAGGACTTAGTTATTACAACATCGCTACGTCTTATCTGTACCTGAAGAAGTATCCGCAGGCAATCTCCTATTTAAAGAAAGCCAATGAGTTGGCTAAACAGGAAGGAGATATTTACTCGCTTTATACTACTTACGATGTTTTAACCACCGCATACCGCGAATCCGGAAACCTGGAACAGGCAATTTCAACATACGATTCAATGATGGTCTATTACGACAGTTTGAATCGGATTGAAACCAAAAAAGAACTGCTCAACCTGGAAGTCCGGTATGAAACGAAATGGAAGGAACAGGAAAACAAGCTGCTAAAATTGAAAGTGAAAAAGCAACAGGAAACTCAAAGAAATATGATTCTGCTTGGAATTGTCGTCATCCTGTTATTGCTTGGCGCGGTTTATATTCTGTTCATCAACAACCGTTTGAAAAAGAGCAAGGTTGCGGAAGCGCATACAAAGATCCGGAACCAAAAACTGGAAGAAGAATTGCTTCATCAACGACTCAACTTATTGACGGAAGAAATTAACCGGAAGAATCAATTGATTCAGTCACTGGAAGATGGGGCAAACTCTGTGACCGAAGAGAATTTATTGAATAAAGTGACTCTGGAAAACGACTGGCTGGCTTTTATGACTGAATTTGATAAAATACACAGTGGTTACCTGTCTGACTTAAAACAGCGGTTCCCGGAACTCACGACCAACAATCTGCGGCTTGCGGCATTGGTCAGGCTGGAGTTTTCCAATAAGGAAATAGCAACTATTCTGTGCATTACTGAAAACGGGGTCAAAAAGGCGAAGCAGCGTTTGAAGGAGCGGATTAAAATGGAGTAGAAGCTGTTTGGTTTGATTTACTCCATTGTATCGGAAGAGAAATTTTTGCTCGCTATAATCAATGTTCTCAAACGATCTTCGTGTTCGTCTCCCCAATTACCTAAGGAACTGATAATCGGAATCAGTGTAAGGCCAAAATCAGTCAGACTGTATTCCACTTTTGGCGGAACTACCGGGTAAATTTTCTTCGTGATTAATTCGTGCTGCTCCAATTCCTTGAGCTGCATGTTCAAAACCCTTCGTGAAGCATCCGGAATTTTGCGCTGGAGTTCACTGGGGCGCAAATGTCCCTGATGAATAAACCACAACAGACGTATTTTCCACTTTCCGTAGAGCACCTCTCCAATCAGGTCAAGACCGCAGTTGAGGTTTAAAGGAATCTTTCTTTCGTACATTGAACAAAGGTATTTCTATGTTCCAAATTGTGCAATAGGGGAGAAAATTATCCCTATGCAATTCGATTTTCCGTACTTGTACAAACCATCTGTATAACTGAATTTTGCTCCATAAATACATACACAAATGGAACAACAATTTAATTTTGAAAACGAGCTTTCAGGTAAAATAGCACTGGTAACCGGTGGTACAAAAGGCGCCGGAAAAGCCATTGCAGACAGACTCTTAAATGCGGGTGCAACAGTAGTAATTACAGCCAGGAACGCACCGGAAAAATCAAACGAAAACCTACATTTTATCTCAGCAGATCTGAGTACGGGATCGGGAACACAAAAAGTAATCAGCGAAGTGCTGTCGGTTTACGGAAGGCTTGACATTTTGGTGAACAATCTTGGTTCTTCAACAACACCTGCCGGTGGCTTTACTGCATTATCTGATGAAGATTGGGAATCAACTCTACAGGCTAATTTGCTTGCTCCGGTTCGACTGGATAGGGGATTTTTACCTCAAATGATAGATCGAAAAAACGGAGTTATTATTCATATAGCTTCTATCCAAGGGATGCTACCACTGTATGACTCTACTTTACCTTATGCGGCTGCAAAAGCAGGATTGAGAAACTATAGTAAAAGTTTATCCAATGAAGTTTCACCTAAAGGTATTCGGGTGCTGACTGTTTCGCCTGGATGGATCAGTACAGGAGCATCGAAAGCTTGGTTGGCTGAGATTGCAAGAAACGCCAATAGCACTGTAGAAGAAGCACAACAAGGTGTAATGGAAGCATTGGGCGGAATTCCATTCGGAAGACCGGCTGAACCAGCAGAAGTAGCTGAACTGGTTGGTTTTTTGGTTTCTCCGAGAGCTAATTATCTAACCGGGACAGAATTCGTCATTGATGGCGGAACAATACCAACAATTTAATAATCAATAAACATAAAATCATGAATTTACCAAAAGTACTAGCTGACTTAGTGACAGCTCAAAACCAATTCGACAGTATCGCTTATGCAAACTGTTTTTCTGAAACAGCTGTTGTGTTCGACGAAGGAAAAAAACATACCGGAAAGAAAGCTATCGAAGAATGGATTGACGAATCAAATAAAAACTATAAATCGGTAATGACTCCTCTGTCACTAACCCAGGATGGTAAAATAAGTGTTTTATCTGCGGAGTGTTCAGGTACATTTCCTGGAAGTCCGATTGTTCTGAATTTCAATTTCGAAATTGCAGATGGATTGATCGAATCGTTGAGAGTAACAGGCTGATAAAAATGTTTGTAACAGAGAAGGGGCAAATTTGCCCCTTTTTTCATTTTAGGATCATTTTGATACCCCGAATAAGTTCATAGATAAATAGCGGCACAGCCCATCCAAGCCAAAAAAGCGAGGGAGATATTTCTTCGAAACTTCCCAATTGCCGAATAGATGGGATTTTGATAATCAGACCTGAAATGACGAATGCTATTGTTACAATGTAGCTTCTGATCATCCATTCTCTATGGAGTTGGAACTTCTTTTTAATTGCGGCGTAATAAGCGATGAAGGTGCTAGTGACCCAAACACTAACCCAAACCTGGAGCGAAAAAGCATAAGGAAGATTCACTTTATAAGCTGTTGTAAAAGCGAGAATAACCGCACAAAAACCACTTGTGAGAACTGCCAGCAGGTAAACAAAGCCAACGAAACGATGTAGTTTCCAGCTATAGTTGCGGAGTTTTTTCCAAAATTGGAGCATCCCGGAAATAATAGCTCCGCCACCAGCCATAATGTGAGCAATTAAAACCCATTTATAATCGTAGTATTTTCCCAAAGATTCCTGCGTTAGGTCCAAAAAATGATCTGCGCCATGCATGAATGTCCAGGTAATGAATAGGACCAGGGCCCAGATTGAGAACGTTAGTATGTCTGTCTTTTGAAATTTGAATGTTGTTTTGTTCTCCATTTGTGGGTGTGTTTGTGAATTGATGACAAATTTCATGGGAAAGAACTGACTGTACAATACCCGAAAAAAGATTCGGTATTGGTGGATCATTAATTCTTAGCTGAATTCGATAACTTTATCAAAAATCCGTAGATGTATACAAAGAAAATTAAGGAGAACCTGGATTGCGGGATTTTGGTAGCAGCTAAAGTTTTTGGAGGGAAGTGGAAGTTGTGTGTGCTGGATGCGATCAATAGAGGAATCGTTCGACCGGCGGATATTTGCAGATATATTGATGATGCTTCTCCACGTGTGATAGAAATGCAGCTGGCGGAATTATTGTTTTTCGGAGTGCTTGAAAAATGCGCAGAAGATGTTTATCCGAAGCGAACGGAATATAAACTCACCACATTGGGGGAAAGTTTGTTACCGCTGCTTTCCCAAATAGACAGCTGGGGAACAACACATGCGGAATTCATAAAGGAACGTCAAAAAGAATTCGAAGAAAATCAGTCTGCTTAATCCTTCTTCAAAATCCCTTTTTCCACGCTGTCGTTGATGAGGTCTTCCGCAAACTCCCAAATGGCTGCGGAGCCTTCTTTCATGATGCTCTTTTTGGCATGGACTTTTTCGTAGCTCACACCAAATTCATTCCACGTTCCGCCCTGGTTGGAAGTGTTTTGCAGCAAAGGCTCCAATCTGTCCATGGTGCGGGCAAATTTGGATTCGGGAGTGATTCCGGCTTCAAACTCTTCCCAAACAGCAATAAACCCTTCGGCTTGTTCTTTCGGCAATAAACCGAAAATGCGCTGTGCAGCCAAACGTTCTTCATCGGTATTGGAATGGTTCTTCTGTGTATCGTAGATAAAAGTGTCTCCGGCGTCAATTTCCACAATATCATGGATCAAAACCATTTTGACTACTTTGAGCACATCGATTTTTTCATTGGAATGCTCTGCCAGCACAAGGGCCATCATAGCCAAATGCCAGCTGTGTTCGGCATCGTTTTCAGGACGGTCGCTGTTGAACAATTTCGTTTTACGCTGAATGTATTTGAGCTTATCGATTTCTTTGATGAACGATATTTGTTTGATGAGATTTTCCGGAGTCATTGCCTCTATGGTTTAAGAAAGAACAAAGTTACTTCATTGTCCCCACTTTCCAGTGATTTGCATACACTTTTCATGGATTCCCAAACATGCAGGTGCCGCTTCTTACGGAACTTTGTTTCGTTAAATTAAATAATTCAAAATGAAGAAAATAAATTTGGGAAGCGAAGGTTTGATTGTACCGGTAATTGGCTTGGGCTGTATGGGAATGACCGGTTTTGAAGAAGCGCACATGTACGGTCAGGCAGATGAACAGGAAGCAATTGCGACCATTCACCGATCCCTTGAATTGGGAGGTAACTTTTTAGATACGGCAGATTTGTACGGACCTTTAAAAAATGAACAATTGATTGCGAAAGCGATTCAGGGTAACAGGAATAAATATATTCTGGCAACTAAATTCGGCTGGGAAATAGATGAGAACGACAAAGTTACCTGGGCCATTAACGGCAAAAAGGAATATGTGAAAAAAGCAGTTGAGCGTTCTCTGAAAAATCTCAATACGGATTACATTGATTTGTATTATATGCATCGGCTTGATAAGAATACACCAGTCGAAGAAACCGTTGAAGCAATGGGTGAATTGGTAAAGGAAGGAAAAATTGGGTATATCGGATTGTCTGAAGTTTCTTCCGAAACAGTTAAAAGAGCGAATGCTGTTCATCCGATAACGGCAGTTCAAAGTGAATACTCCTTATTCGAGCGTACGGTGGAAGAACGAGGTGTATTGAAGACTTTACAGGACCTGGGAATCGGTTTTGTAGCCTATTCTCCGTTAGGTCGGGGGTTTCTGTCCGGACATATCCGCACGATAGACGATCTTCCTCAAAATGATTTCCGAAGAGCAATTCCACGTTTCCAGGAAGCACATTTCTATAAAAATATCGAGTTGGTGAAAGCTATTGAAGCAATGGCTGCAACTAAAAATATCACTTCTTCGCAACTGGCATTGGCGTGGATTAGAAGCAAGGGAATTTTACCTATTCCTGGCACCAAACGCAGAAAATATGTGGAGCAGAATATCGCATCAACCGAAATTCACTTAAGCGAAGCGGATCTCTCGAAACTGGAAAACATTGTGCCACTGGGTACAGATACCGGTAAACCGTACGATGAATTTAGTATGGGACTGATTGACTAGCAGAAAATGCGGCTGTACCAATAAATATGGCCGCTCTTCCATCCTTAAAATGTTTAAATTAGTGCTATGAATTCCATTCAATCAGTTTCTGAATTTCACCGCCTGCTGTCATTGCCTGCGCCCAGACACCCTTTAGTAAGTGTGATTAATCTGGCCGAAAGTATTTTCCTCGAAGAAGAGATTTGGAAAGGGTTCGTTAACCGGTTTTATTGTGTGGCATTAAAACGCGAAGCAAAGGGAAAAATCCGTTACGGACAACAGCATTACGACTATGATAAAGGTGTTTTGAGCTTTACAGCGCCCAACCAGGTACAATACCTGGATTTAAATAACATGGAATGCGGATCAGGTTATTTGTTGATTTTTCATCCCGACTTTTTATTGACTCATCCGCTTGCAAATAACATTAACAGCTATAGTTTTTTCTCGTACTCGGTTAATGAAGCCCTGCATCTTTCAGCAGAAGAAGAGGACGATTTGATCACTATACTCAAAAAGATCGACAAAGAATGTCAGCATATCGACAAGCACACGCAGGAAATTATCCTGTCACAGATAGAATTGCTGTTGAATTATTCCAACCGGTTTTACGAGCGCCAATTTATTACCCGGAAAAATCACAACCACCAGCTGCTTGCTAAATTTGAAAAGTTTGTCGATGCCTATTTTGATAACCATGCCGGTGCGCAGAATGAGTTATTGACGGTGCAGCATATTGCAGGATTGATGAACCTTTCCCCGAATTATTTGGGCGATCTTTTGCGTATGCATACCGGTCAAAGCACACAGCAGCATATCCAGGAACGATTGATAGAGAAAGCGAAACAAAAACTGGCAACGACCAACCAATCAGTAAGTGAAATTGCCTATTCTCTGGGTTTTGAGCATGCCCAATCCTTCAGTACACTTTTCAAAAAGAAAATGAATGTCACACCGCTGGAGTATCGCCAGTCATTTAATTGATCGTTAGTCCCCGGAGCTCAATTCCTGAGTTTTAAGTTCTTTTAAGATTCGCACTCCCGGATTTGTTCTAAATTCAAAGAAAATCAGGAACGATGTCACTTTTCTCGAATATAAAAAATGCCTGGCACTTGTTTAAGCAGGTCGATATGGAACAGTTTTCAAAGCTATCGAAAAAAGTGGATCTGGCCGAGGTGATGAACCAGGTTGGAAAGCTGGATGATAAGCAATTGGCCGGCTTGGTGAAAATGATCGGTGGAAAACATGCTAAAAAAGAACTTCCACCCATTGACGGTGATTTTTACAACATCAGTCATACCTTGAATGCGGATGAAAGAGCACTTCAATTGAAAGTCCGGGCATTTATGGAAGAAGAGGTGAGACCAATTGCCAATGAATATTGGCTGAAAGGCGAGTTTCCGCATGAACTGATCCCGAAAGTGGCCGAATTGGATATTTGCGGCGTTACTTATGAAGGATTCAGTAATCCGGCGCGCTCTTGCCTGATTGAAGGAGTTTTAGCAATGGAAATGGCGCGTGTTGATGCATCTTTCGCTACGTTCTTCGGTGTGCAAAGCGGTTTGGTAATGGGTTCGATTTATTTACTGGGTTCCGAAGCCCAAAAACAGGAATGGCTTCCCGAATTGAAAAGCTTGCGAAAAATAGGAGCTTTCGGTCTCACAGAACCTGAAGTTGGTTCTGGTGTTGCCGGTGGACTCACTATGAAAGCCAAACGAAACGGAAATACCTGGACTTTGAACGGACAAAAGAAATGGATTGGCAACGCCACTTTTGCGGATATGATCATTATTTGGGCGGAAGATGAGGAAGACAAACAGGTGAAGGGTTTTTTGGTCCGAAAAGGAAATCCGGGGCTTGGAGTGGAGAAAATGGAAGACAAAATGGCGCTGCGCATTGTTCAGAATGGAATAGTGACCTTAACAAATTGCGTGGTTGCAGAAAGCGATAGATTACAAAATGCCAATTCTTTTAAAGATACCGCAAACGTTTTGAGGATGACGCGTGCCGGGGTAGCATGGCTTGCAGTAGGTTGCGCCCGCGGAGCTTATGAAGCAGCTTTAAAATATACCCGTGAGCGAAAACAGTTCGGAAAACCCATTGCTTCGTTCCAGTTGATCCAGAATCATTTGGTAGAAATGCTCACGAACCTAACGGCCATGCAAACAATGGTGGCAAGGTTGTCGGAATTGCAGGACCAAAAAGAACTCACGGACGAACATGCTTCCCTGGCAAAAGTATTTTGCAGTTTGCGAACGCGGGATATTGTAAGTAAAGCACGGGAAGTAATGGGAGGAAACGGAATCCTGCTGGAATACGACGTAGCACGTTTCGTAGCAGATGCAGAGGCGATCTATTCCTATGAAGGAACGAAAGAGATCAATACATTGATTGTGGGAAGAGCGATAACGGGTTACAGCGCTTTTGTTTAATAACAATAATTCGTAGTGATCAGTCACGATTGATCACTACTGATTTCATTCAAAAAAGAAATTTTAAAGAACACCATATGATACAAAGAGATAAAATCTTTAGCGGTTTTTCAGCTGAAGATACCGACGAAGCGTACTTCTTTTACAAGAATGTGCTTGGTTTGGAAGTGGAAAAAGGAGAAATGTCCCTGCTGACCTTGAAAATCAACGCAGGAATGAATATCATTATTTACAAGAAGCAGGACCATGTTCCGGCAGCATATACGGTGATGAATATTCCTGTTACAGATATGGAAGATGCCGTTGAGGAATTAAGCAAAAAAGGCGTTTCTTTCATTCAATACGATTTGCCGTATATTAAAACCAATGAAAAGGGAATTGCGCACATTAAAGACGGGCCCACTCATGCCTGGTTTACAGACCCGTCGGGGAATATTATTTCGTTGATCCAGGACAACAGATAATTTTTTTATTTCAAAAGAATCTGTAAATCCTTCGCAGGAAAGTGTAAGGATTTAGCGCGTTTGTGTGAGTAATTTAGAACTATCAAAGGGTTGTAGTAGCACACATGTTTTGGTTTAAGTTTTTTAGGTTAGGTTAAAAGGGACGTTAGTCCCTTTTTTTGTGCTTTTAATTTTCGATGACGGCAATCAAAATCCGATAGAATCATCCGTTCTGATCTGCGGAGAGTTCCAGCCTAAACTTATGTAGATTGCCCCATCCTAAAATAACTTTACAAGTTCTGAATTCAGTTCCCAGTTTTGAGATTGATCAAAAAAAAAATCCCGGACTTATCATCCGGGATTTTTATTTTCTGATTCTTTTAAGCCTATAATCCAAACGCTACACCCATACGCAATCCAAAGTTGGAATTGTATTGGCTTGCACGGATTGGTCTGAATCCGGTATAATAGTTGAAATCGGTGTTCAGCCAGATGTTTTCAGCCAGTTTCAGGTTGAAACCAATGGAAGCAATACCACCAATGTCGAACTTATAATAAGAAGGCGTAACATCAGTTCTTGTCGCGTCCGGTACATTTGAGTCGCTGGTAGCATTTACCAGGAAGCCCATAGAAGGACCAATTGTAATTTTCGGACGGAAACGATTCTCAAAATCCCCGAAGTAATAAGCAAATCTTAGCGGGACACGGATATAATGCATTGTAAGGCTCGTTTCATAACCTGCGTTTCTTACTTTTCCACCTTCTACCGAATAAAGTATTTCGGCAGCAAGCCCCGTATGTTTCATGCTGCTGTAATTGATGAGTACACCTGCAGTCCAGTTGGCCTTAAAGAAATCCGTGCCATCAGTGTTGCGAACACCAGTATGGCCAAAACCCATACTCGGTCCGATAGAAAAAATAGAGGTTGGTGTTCCCGGTTCTACCTGGGAAAATGCTGCAGAGCATGTTACTATCGCCACAGCTAATGTTAAAATCTTTTTCATGATCTGTCAATTTATGATTATGAAATAAAGGTGGCCCAAAACCGCATTTTTTCTGTTATATATTGATCTGTGAACCTTACAGAACTTACAGTTTTGGCTTTTTTTAGGAAATAGGAACAGAAACAAAAAAGAGAATTAGAATGAAGGAAGGAATGTGAGATTGAAGAATAAATAAAGGTCCTCATTCTTTCAACAGCGGCTGACCGTTTCTCATTTAGATTTTCAAACCCAAAATGCAAACATCATCTACCTGCTCAATGCCGTTTTTCCAATTTTCGAAGACTTTTTCAAGCAATTCTTCCTGGGAAGCCATGGAAAGCGTGGTGTTTTTTAAGAGCAATTCTTTCAGAGGGGTGTATTTGAATTTCTTGCCTTTTTCTCCGCCAAATTGATCGGCATAACCGTCTGTAAACAGGAACAAAGAATCTCCCGCTTGCAGCTTGAGTTGGTGGGTTTTGAAAGGCTTTGCATCAAAAGAACTTCCGATAGGCTGTTTGTCGGCTGTAATGCTGTTGAGTTCATCGTTTGAAATATACCACAACGGATTATTCGCACCGGCCCATTGGATTTCCAACGTTTTGGTCCCGATAGCTATTGGGATTGATACCAGTGAAATATCCATTCCATCTTTCACGTCTTTGGGACTTTTGGCAAAGGTTTCGAGCACGATTTCACGGGTTTTATCGAGAATTTTTCCGGGTTCAGTAAGTCCGAACTCCAAGACTGCGCGGTTCAATGCCGTACTGCAAACTACGCTCACCATGGCTCCGGGAACTCCATGACCCGTACAGTCTGCAACTGCAATCAGGATTGAATCTCCGGTTTTTTCCATCCAGTAAAAATCTCCGGCCACAATGTCTTTGGGTTTATAGAGAATGAAACTTTCCGGGAAGTGCTCCTGAAAAACATTTATAGGAGGAAGAATGGCATCCTGCAGACGTTTTGCATAAGTAATGGAATCCAGGATTTCCTTTTGCTTTTCTTCCACCAGGTCTTTCTGGTGTTCAATGATGGATTTTTGTCTCCTGGTAATACGCAAACGATTGATCACTACAAAAGCGAACACAAGAATTAATAAAGATCCGCCGACAACAGAAAATAGAATGACCTGCTGAACAGCCAGTCGTTTTTCATTCTCTTTTTTGCCCAAAGCCTGTTTTTTCTCAAACTGGTAAGAAAGTTCCTGTTTGATCAACTCCTGCTGGCTTTCCTGGTTGGTAACTTTGTCACGCGCTTTCAGATAAAGTTCATGCATTTCGAGTGCATCTTTGAACTGCCCCAGCTTTTTATATTGTCCGTAGAGGAAAAGACTGGATTCCCGGATTGCAGCCGGAGCATCCACTTTTTGAGCCAGTTCCAAAGCCTGTTTATTGTAGTAGATCGCTTTTGGGATATCTCCTTTCTTTTCGTAAATCTTCCCTATGATATTGTACACTTCGGGAAGGCCGAGCAAATTATCCGATTTCTGGTAATAGGGAACACTTTTTTCACTGTATTCCAATGCTTTGTCCAGCTCTTTCATTTCGAAATAAGCCACACTAATGAAGTGGAAAGACATTCCCAGGCTGTAATCATCATGAAGTGCTTGATAGATAGCGATGGATTTTTGCTGGTATTCTATCGCTTTGGAAAAGGAGTTCTGGTATCTGTAAATATTCCCCAGGTTGGAATAGGAGAGTGCCAAAGAAGAAGAATCTCCGCGGCGTTTGTTAATGATGAGGGCACGCTGGTAATAATCACCGGCTTTTTGATAGTTTCCCTGTTCGTTATAAATTACCCCGATATTGTTGAGACAAGATGCAATCCCTTTCTGATCGTTAAGCGCTTCCATAATCTTCAGGCTGCGGGTAAAATAAGCGATGGCACGTGTGTTATCTCCGCGCAAAGAAAATGAAGCTCCCTGTACATTCAATGCTAAAGCCTGGTATTTGCGGGAATGCATTTCCCCTGCCATTTCATAGAGCTGGTCGGCATAATACGACGCGCTGTCCGGGTAAGAGTACAAATAGCCGCGCATACAGATTTGACGAAATGCTTCCAGTCGAAGAGTATCTGCTTTCTGTTCGTTCCGGACCACTTTCCATAGCTTGTCTGTCTCCGATTGCGCGAAAAAGCACAGCGGAAAAGCAGTTAGCAAAAAAAGTAAAGCTATTTTCTTCATAAGATACAGCGGAACAGATGCTTAAAACTAAGCAAAATAATTCCGATGTTCTACTTTTTAAGTACTGCATTGAATTTCCCTGTTGTCCTGAATAGTATGAATTATGTAAATAATTCAACAAAAATTGTAAGTCATAAATGGGCATCAACTTTAATTTAGTTATAGTATTAGTTATTAATGCAGCAACATTTAGTAAGGTTAGGTTGAAGGGGCGGAAAAGCCCCTTCTTTATCTGTCTTTATAGTTGATTTTGACTGCTTGAAGAGATCAAAACTGTATGGAGAAGTTTTTACAATATACTTTTTGGGGAAACACGGTTTATTCCTGGCTGTTTGCTGTGGGAATCATCGTGGTTTCCATTCTGGTAATTCGTTTATTCCGATATGTCATTTTAAAGCGATTGAAAACCTGGTCGGCGTCTACTTCTGCCACCTGGGACGATTTATTGGTACTTGGTATTGAACGCCTGGTAGTTCCGATTCTTTATGTTGGCTCACTTTATTTTGCCATCAGTACGCTGCAATTGTCTCCCAAGGCGGACAAAGTGATACACATTATTTACATGGCCGCGCTTACGTTTTGTGTATTGCGATTGGTGAGTGCAGTGTTCCGCCGAATATTGATGAGAGTTACCAAACACAGAAATGAGCAGGGAGAAGAGGAACAATCCGTTTCCGGTTTAATGATCGTTCTGAATATTGTGATCTGGATTTTGGGGATCATTTTCCTGATCGACAACCTGGGATATAACGTGACTACTTTGATTACAGGACTTGGAATCGGGGGAATAGCCGTGGCATTGGCTGCCCAAACGATCCTGGGAGATTTATTCAGCTATTTCGCCATTTTCTTTGATAAGCCTTTTGAGATCGGTGATTCCATTACAATTGGTGATCAGTCGGGAACCGTTGAAAAGATCGGGATCAAGACCACGAGGATCCGTACTTTGAGTGGTGACCAGCTTGTTTGTTCAAACAGTGACCTGACCAATTCGCGTGTAAACAATTTCAAACGGCTGGAGACCCGCCGGATTGTATTCATTCTTCGCGTGGTTTACAATACTCCGCCCGAAGTGCTGGAAGAAATCCCCGGGCTTGTAAAAGTCATTATCGACAAGCAACCCCAGGTAGAATACAGCCGCGGGCATTTGGCGGATCTTGCCGACTGGAGTATCAATTTTGAATTCGTTTACACTGTTCTCAGTCCGGAGTATGGGATCTACATGGATGTACAGCACGCAATTTACCTGGAGATTCTCAAGGTATTCAAAGAGAAGTCGATTAGTTTCGCATTTCCTACTCAACCATTTTTGGCCGGTGATGCGGATTTCGACGGCGAAGTGGAATGATCGATAATCCTTCACAGCAAGAGAAAAGATGTATCACACAGAGCCTGGAAAACGCGTAACGATTTCGGATCAAAATCTATAAATGACTCGCTCTCAGGGGCAGGGTGAGAATCATGTAAAGGACTTTCGGAATTATGTAAGCTTTTAGAATGGCTTCATTTTTATTTTCAGGAAATACTTACTAAAACAAGAATCATGAATCGGCAGACAATTCCAAAAGGAAGATTATTAATTATAGGCGGGGCGGAAGATAAAGGCGAAAGAAGATCAGAAATGGCTGCTCATAACCCCAAATTTGTAGATATGGAAATCCTGAAAAAGCTGGTTAGCGGTAAATCAAGGAATCCACGGATAGAAGTAATTACCACAGCATCGAATGAGCCTCAGAAACAGAAAAGAATGTACGAGGAAGCTTTCAAAAAAGTAGGGTATAAAAATGTAGGATTTCTAAATATTCAGGCAAAGAAAGAGGCTCATGAAGAGCAATTCATAGCCCGTATAAAGAAGGCCACAACTGTTTTGTTCGCAGGCGGGGACCAGTTCAAGATTGCTACGATTATTGGTGGTACTCCCTTAGCACAAGCAATCAAGGAGAAGTATTTCGAGGATAAGGATTTTACCGTGGCTGGGACCAGTGCCGGGGCAGCTGTGGCTCCGGAAGTCATGATACAATCCGGAGGGACCTATGAAGCACTTTTTGAATCAGACCTGAAAACCGGTGGAGGACTTGGTTTGCTGGAGGGCTGTATAATAGATACACATTTCTTAAAGCGAGGACGATTTGGGAGACTTGCCCAGTCGATAATCAGGAATCCCGGGCAAATGGGTATCGGATTGGGAGAAGATACAGCCATAATTATTAAAAAAGGATACGAGGCAAAATGTTTGGGATCCGGAATGGTGGTTCTTATCGATGGCCGGGAAATTGAGCACACCAATATCAATTTTGTGGAGAATGACGGAGCTGTTTATGTGGATAACCTACGTGTTCATTTGCTGGTCAAAGACTGCAAGTTCGACATCCGGACTTATCAACTTACTTATCCCAAAATAAAAGAAAAGTAATCGGTATAACTAAGGAAGCTTCACAGAAATGTGAGGCTTTTTTGTTTTCGGATAATAAATCGCAAGCAACGCTTAATAGAACTTCTGGAGATAGTTTTCAACCGGCTTCTATATTTGGAAGAAAAACAAAAACAAATGAATCTTATACTGAAAACTTCCTTACTGCCATGCCTCTTATTCCTATCATGCACCAATAATTCGAAAACAAACCCGGCCAATTCGACGAAGGAGAAAACAGATTCTATCAAACCGGCAGAAATTGAAGGCTGGACGTTGATATATGATGTTGAAAATCTCAAAATAGAAGCAGATTCAGATATGGATGAATCAAAGATCCAAAGTGTGAAAGTGAAGTTTGAGCCTTATATTTGGTTTGAAGATTTTCCGGCAAAAACAATCGATACACTTAGCAAAGCACCACTTGATTTCAGTACGAACAAGGAAGCCAAATGGTATATCACAGCCATTAAAAACGGTTACAAAGAAGGAAATTCAACATTTGGCGGGCATTATGAATTGATCGTGTGGGGGTGTGGTTCTCCGTGTGCTCATGGAGTAATCGTGGATCGAAAAACCGGTCAAATGATTCATCTGCCGCAATGTGAGGGCGGTTATGAATTCCGGGATTATTCATTGATGCTGATCGTTAATCCTGCTGACGAGAATGGATTCTATGATTTGAAAAACCTTGATATACTTCCACCAATGATCTACACCTTTGATGAGGTGAAGAAGGAATTTAAATTAGTTCAACCGAAAGGAAGGTAATCCAAAAAGAAAGGGCTGATCCGAAGAACAGCCCTTTATATGAATAATGTCTAAGATAGTTCTTTCAACACTAAGCAGCATTGTTTGCGGCATCGCGCAGCTGCTTGATCTTATCGTGACCGGATTTAATTTTTGCGTACTGATCTCTCACTTTGCTCAATTGCTCTGTTCCTTTCAAAGCGTCTCCGTCCATTTCTTTTTGGTAAGTATTTACCGCAGCATCTTCACCGAATTCGCAGGAATTCAAAATTGCTTTACGGTCTTTGCTGGTAATTGCAGCTTTGATGTCCATCCATACACGGAACAATTTTCCGGATACGGTTGTACCTTCTACAGCTGTTCCTCCCAAGCTGCTTACTTCATGTACCAATTCACGACGACATTCCTGACTTGCTGTCATCATTTCAGAGAAAACAGCTTTCAAATCGCCTTCCTCTGTTTCCTGTGAAGCTGTTAAGTATCCCTGGATACGATCATTGTTGATCTGGATCAGGTTATTTAAGCTGTCAATGATTTCTTGATTATTCGTTGCCATGATATTGTTTTTTATGTGTTACTAATTTGACTAATGACTTTGTTAAGTCGGATTTTACATTTTCTCTTCGCAAGCTTCAGCGTGCTCCAAATGCGTGCGTAAACCTGGCAGCATAGATGAAGCCCAATTACGGATGTCACCGTCTTCTGCATTTGATGATGCGTTTTCGAACTTACGGATCGCGCTTTTGTGGCCTTTCACCATCATATTAGCATACTTCTTGTCGAAGTCGATTCCTTTTTCGTCGTTCAGATCATCCCATGCATCCTGTCCGTCTTCCGTTAGTACTTCCGGAATAGAGATGGATTTGTTAGCCGCTAAAGTTTTCAACTCTTTCAAAGCTGCCGTATGTTCTGTGACCATCATTTTCCCCAGTGCTTTTGTGTCTGCAGTCATTCCTCTTTCCTGAGCAAGTTCACCTAACTTGATCTCTTCGATATTAATCTCTGCTGCTTCCACTAAAAAGTCGGCATCCTTTTCTGATTTTCGATCGTCAAATTTTTCTTCGTTCTGATCTTCTGCAATCTCTTTCGGATCGTCCGGATTCCCACCACATGCATTTAGAATAAATAAACTCAAGCCGAGTCCTCCTAAAAAAGCCAAACTTCTGTTGGCAGTTCTTCTTACATTTTTCATGTTTGTTTTTTTTTGGTTAATAGATATGTTTTCACCCACTTACCACTTCAGGTTCTATCTGTGAGACATTTTAAAATTCAGGAGCTTTCGAAAAAATCCTGTTACACTTATTTTTGAAAGTTTATACTATTCCCACTTTCAGCGTGTATGAATTACAAATTGGGAATGCCGAATACTTAGATTTTATAAGGCATATGGCGTTTAATTCTTCCCGTTTCAGAAGGGAGGAATTTTTTTCTCCAAAAAGTCGATTTTAGGCTTTTTTAATAAATAAACACTCTGCCTGCCTGATTTTGAGATTCTTAAAAAAGCACAATTATAGGATTTATGTAAATCGACCGGGGAATTTTGTAAGTAACGCCTCTCTATACCGCCATATTTTTGCTGAAGAAGCTTACTGGTGTTGATGTTTAGCTGTTCGTCAATCCATTTTGATTCTTAAAAATTAGCACACACTATTTAATATATAAATCATGGAAATTAAAAACATACAAGTGATGAGGGGACCAAATTATTGGTCGAATTACAGGCAGAAGCTGATTGTAATGAAGTTGGATTTGGAAAAGTATGAAGAACTTCCAACTAACAAAATCCCCAAATTTTACGAACGCATTATGAAGGCCTTACCATCTTTGTACGAACACCGTTGTTCGGAAGGAAAAGCAGGCGGATTGTGCGAAAGAATGCAGGAAGGAACATGGCTCGGACATGTTATTGAACACGTAGCATTGGAATTCCAGGTACTCGCAGGAATGGATTGTGGTTATGGAAGAACAAGATCTGCGGGGGAATACGGCGTTTATAAAGTAGTGTTCTCTTATTTATCTGAAGAAGCAGGAATTTACGCAGGAAAAGAGGCTGTTAATTTTGTAAGAGCAATTGCTGAAGGGAAGGCTTATGATATAAAATTGATCATTGATACATTGAAAGATATTTGGGCGGATGAAATACCCGGACCAAGTACTCAGGCGATACTGGATGAAGCGATTCGCAGAAATATCCCGGTAACCCGCATGGATAATCATTCTTTGTATCGACTTGGATACGGAAGAGAACAGCAGGTTTTCCGTGCAACGGTGATGGGAACAACCAACAACCTGGCAGTAGAATCTGTTGCCTGTAAATGGTTTACGAAGAATTTACTCGACAAAGCTGGAATTTCAGTTCCGAAGGGAATTACGGTTTACACGAAAAAGGAGCTCGAAAAAGCAATGGATGAGCTTTCCTTTCCATGGGTTATTAAACCGATCGACGGAAACCACGGACGCGGCATTACTGCCAATATTCGCAACAAAGAATCTGCTTTGAAAGCGGCGAACCAGGCCTGGAAAATATCCGATAAGATTATTATTGAAGAATTTGTGGAAGGGGCAGATTACCGTTTCCTGGTGATCAATTACAAACTCATTGCAGTGGCGAAACGAACACCGGCCTGCGTACGGGGCGATGGACAATTGACCATTCGTGAATTGATTGCTAAAGAAAATATGAACCCGAAACGGGGCTCCGGACATGCAAATGTATTGACGAAGATAACGGTCGATTACCAGACAAAAAGTATGTTGAAAGAACTCGGTTTGAGTTTGGATGATGTACTTCCTCTTGGAAAAGAAGTGATGTTGAAGAAAACTGCAAACCTTTCTACAGGAGGAACATCAACCGATGTAACTGACAGTGTTCATCCGTTCAATGTGTTCCTGGCTGAACGCATTGCGCGCTTATTCCAGTTGGATGTTTGCGGAATTGATATCATGGCGAAAGATGTGACACAGCCCATTCAAAAAGGAAACGGCGGGGTGATCGAAGTAAATGCAGGTCCTGGTTTCAGAATGCATACCCATCCGTCTTTGGGAACGCCGCGCGATGTGGCAAAACCGATTATGGAGATGCTCTTCCCGGATAATTCCAACGGAAGGATTCCAATTGTGGCAGTTACCGGAACAAACGGAAAAACAACAACCACACGTCTGATCGCTCACATGGCACAAAAAGCCGGTAAAAATGTGGGATACACAACAACCGAAGGTGTTTATATCAACGGACATACAATTGTGGAAGGCGATTGCAGCGGTCCGCAAAGTGCACGTACCATTTTGGGAGATCCAATGGTTGATTTTGCAGTGCTTGAATGTGCACGCGGAGGAATTCTCCGTGCAGGACTTGCTTTTGATCAATGTAATGTGAGTATTGTCACGAATGTTTCGGAAGACCATTTGGGACTTGGGGATATTCATACGCTGGAGGATTATGCACAGGTAAAAGAGGTGGTTACAAGAAGCACTTCTAACGAAGGATATGCCATCCTGAATGCAGACGATGATTTGGTTTATGAAATGCGCAAAGCAACTTCTTCCATCGTGGTTCTGTTCAGCCTGGAAGAAGCAAATGAGCGTATTGCTGAACATTGTTTGGAAGGCGGTATGGCAGTTTACGTAAAAGATGGCTTTTTTGCAGTGCAAACCGGTGAAACAGTAATTCGGATTTCTGCAGTAAATCGTGTTCCAATCACACTGGGTGGAAAAGCTGAGTTCATGATCGCAAATGTATTGCCTTCTATTGCAGCCGGAATAGTTTCCGGGTTTACAATTGAGGACATCCGTGCGGCCCTGGATTCGTTTATTCCTTCTCCGGAACTGACGCCGGGAAGAATGAACCTGTTTGAATTTGCTCACTGCCAGTTGATGCTCGATTATGCTCACAATGCTTCAGGTTTTGAAGGAATTCAAAAATATATGTCACAGGTGAATGCTTCGTCCAAAATCTGTATTATAGGTGCAACCGGTGACCGCAGGGATGAAGATATTCGTAACCTGGGAAGATATGCAGCAAGCATTTTTGATGAGATCATTATCCGACACGATAAAGACAACCGCGGACGACCAAATGAAGAGATGACACAACTGGTTATGGAAGGGATTAGATCTGTTAATTCCAATCCGCGTGTTGAAGTAATCTCTGAGGAAGCGTCAGCTATCGAATACGCAGTAACTCATGCGCCGCATGAAGCCTTCATTTTCGTATGTGCGGACCATGTAAAGCATTCCATCGAACTGGTGAGAAAACTTCAGGACAAATTGCTTTACTCCATGTCTAAAGTATCATAAAAAAAGAAAGACAATGCCTCATACACTACCAAAAGGAAGACTTTTACTCATCGGTGGTGCCGAAGATAAAGGCGAGAACCAGGTTCCGATAGCTGCACATAACAAGCAGTTTGTCCACCTGGAAATATTGAAACAATTGGTTTCGGAGAAATCCCTGGATGACCGGATAGAAGTGATTACCACTGCAACCGGCTTTCCGGTGGAAATCCGGGCAAGTTATGAGAAAGCTTTCAGTAAAGTTGGTTATACCAATGTAGGTTTCCTGGACATACAAAGTATTTCCGATACGAAGAACGAAGAATACCTCAACCGGGTAAACAGGGCTAATACGATCCTTTTTTCAGGTGGAGATCAATTCAAAATTGCGACTATTATCGGTGGTTCACCCATCGCAGAAGCAATTGCTAAACGATATAAAACAGAATCAAAGTTCACAGTTGCCGGAACAAGTGCCGTAGCAATGGTGATGTCGAAACTCATGATCCAGAGCGGCGGTACGAACGAAGCATTGATCGATTACGATCTTCGGATCAGTTCCGGGCTCGGTTTGATTGAGGATTGTATAATTGATACGCATTTTATCCGCAGGGGGCGGTTCGGAAGACTGGCCCATGCGGTGATCTCCAATTCCAATCAGTTGGGGATCGGATTGGGCGAAGATACGGCCCTACTGATTCGGAAAGGTCGAAAAGCACAGTGCCTGGGTTCAGGAATGGTTGTGATCATTGACGCGAGACATGTTGAACAAACCAATGTTTACAATGTAGAGAAGGGTGATCCGATCTACGTTGATAATCTGAAAGTGCATTTGCTGGTAAGGAACTGCGAATTCAATATTCATACCTGCGAATTAATTTATTCACATTTAAAACCATCAGACGATGAATAGAATTGCAATTGCCATTCACGGCGGTGCCGGACAAAACAGCGAATTTATTGAAGCCAATTATGACGGTTACATGGAAGGGCTTAGAAACGCTATAGAACGAGGATATGAATTATTAAAAACCGGTGCTTCGGCACTGGATGTGGTAGAAGCAACCGTGCGTATTCTGGAAGATGATCCTTTGTTCAATGCAGGCCGTGGTTCGGCTTTGAATTCAGAAGGAAAGGTCGAAATGGATGCCGCAATAATGAACGGAAACACACTGGCAGCCGGCAGTGTTTCGATGGTAACAAAAGTCAAAAATCCAATCTCACTGGCCAGAAAGGTGATGAGTAATACGAAACACGTTCACCTGGCCGGTTATGGGGCATTGAAACTGGCTGAGCTGAACAACCTGGAAATGATGCCTGATGATTATTTCATCGTTGAAAGACAATTGAATGACCTGAAGGAAGAAAAAAGTTACGGTCACGGAACAGTTGGCTGTGTGGCTTTAGACGCGCGTGGAAATATGGCTGCGGCGACTTCAACCGGCGGTTTGACAAACAGTCTTCCTGGGCGGGTAGGAGACAGCTGTGTGATTGGGGCGGGTT
This sequence comes from uncultured Fluviicola sp., assembly GCA_965650365.1. Classification (GTDB taxonomy): domain Bacteria; phylum Bacteroidota; class Bacteroidia; order Flavobacteriales_D; family Crocinitomicaceae; genus Fluviicola. The sequence continues at coordinate 27,167 of CBFGOJ010000040.1, forward strand.
GTTATGCAAATGCTCATTGCGCCTCTTCCTGCACCGGTGATGGAGAATTAATCATCATCAACGTGATTGCACACCGCGTGTCGTCCCTGATCGAACTGAAAGGAATGCCGCTGCAGGAAGCGTGTGATCACGTGATCCGGAATATTGATAACCCGATCAACGGTGATGTAGGAATGATCAGTGTTGATGCACAGGGAAATATTGGTTTTTCATTTAACTGCGACCGCATGCACCGGGCAAGTATTGATTATACAGGAGAATTGATAGTGGATATTTATCAGCCGGACAGCTTGTTGAGACCTGATAAATCAACTGATGATTCATACCGCATTGAAGGGGACGAAGAAAACGAAGAGCCATGAATTAGACCTCTTCGGGGCCAGGGGAAATAAATTATAAATCAAATCCAGTATCAATGCTTACATGATCGCCGCTAAACTTTTTAAAAAAAATGAATGATGGAGACAAAGCAAACAGTACTTATAACCGGAGCAACCAGCGGAATTGGAAAGGAATTGGCGCTTTTATTTGCCAAAGAACAGTATAAACTGGTCATAGTTGCCCGTAACCAGCAAAAATTGCAGAGCACCGCAGACGAACTCAAAGAAAATGGTTCGCCACAGGTCACACCTATTTCTTGTGATTTATCAGTTGCAGGAAATGCACAGCAGCTCTATGAACAGATTCATGAAAGAGGCATTCAGATTGATATCCTGATTAATGACGCCGGGGCGGGAGAACACGGACTTTTCAGTGAAACATCATTGGACGAAGAATTAGCGATCATTCAGCTGAACATAGCTTCGTTGGTGCATCTTACCAAGTTATACCTGCGCGAAATGATGGAACGAAATGAAGGAAAGATCCTGCAGCTTGCATCCATTGCATCTTATCAGCCAACACCTTTATTGACAGTGTATGCGGCAACAAAAGCTTTTGTGCTTTCATTCACCGATGCACTGATCAATGAGCTTAAGGATACAAATGTAACGATGACGGCCCTAATTCCCGGTCCGACAGATACGGAATTCTTTATCCGTGCTCATGCCGAAAATGTGAAAGCAACAGAAAACATGGACGATCCGGCGGTTGTGGCTAAAATCGGTTTTGAAGCATTAATGAGTGGAAAACCGCATGCCGTTGCTCCCGGTATGACATCCCAGATTGTTATGAGTTCACTAATGAGCAACCAGCAGGTAGCAGCCATGGCACGCAAACAAATGGAAGAAAAAAGCGTTCCCCCGGAAGACGATAAAGAGAGTTGAAAACGCAGGGCTAACCTTGCTACGTCGAAGCGGCTTTGTGAAGTCTAAGAACTTCAGCGAAGGCACATGGATAATTGTAAATCGACAAGGTTTAGAATTTCATCCATTTTGAAAGTATACTAATTGAATAGTGGTTCTTTTAAGGGAAAAGGCGGCCGGTGCGCCTATGCTGAAGCTTCAGCGTAAGTATTAGGCGCCTCCTTAAATTTGTGCATTTGCGGGTAAAGAAAAAGCGTCTGCCTGCAGGCAATTGTATCTAAGTGTTAAAAAAACAAAGCATATGAAAGCAATTTGGAAAGGGGCAATCAGTTTTGGCTTAGTCAACATCCCCGTAAAATTATACAGCGCTACGCAGCAGAGCAATCTGGACCTGGATATGGTTGATCCGCGGGATATGAGCCATATTAAATTCAAACGCGTGAATGAAAATAGCGGGAAAGAAGTGTCCTGGGAACACATTGCAAAAGCGTATAAATTGAAGGAACAGTTTGTTTTGTTGGATCCTGAAGACTTTGAAGCTGCTGCGCCTGAAAAGAGCAAGATCATCCAGGTAGATCATTTCGTAGATGAAAAAGACATTGATACGATCTTTTTCGAGAATTCGTATTACGTGGAACCTGAAAAATCGGGAGTCAAGGCTTATGCATTAATGCGTGAAGCACTGGCGAAATCCAAAAAGGTCGGCGTTGCGCAATTTGTACTGCGTACTTCAGAAACATTGACTGTACTGAAACCACGCGGAAACGTATTGGTTTTAAGCAAAATCCGCTTTGCCCAGGAAATTCGTGAGACAGATGAATTAAAATTGCCGGCAGCTTCAGAAGTGAAACCGGCAGAACTGAAAATGGCTATGGCGCTGATCAAACAGTACACAACTCCTTTCAGTATTGATAAGTTCAAAGATGAATATGCCGCTTCATTACTAAAGATCATCAAGGCTAAGGCCAAAGGCAAGAAATCTAAAGTGCCGACACTGAAAATAGTTCACAGCAAGTCGAAAGACCTCATGGAGCAGCTCAAAGCCAGTTTGGAGAAAAATAAATCACCTAAAGCTTCCTGATCATGGCATTGAAACGCTACAACGAAAAACGCAATTTCGGGGAGACTCCGGAGCCATCGGGCAGTAGGGAGAAATCCTCTTCTAAACTCACTTTTGTGGTCCAGCGCCACCAAGCCTCTCATTTGCATTACGATTTCCGGTTAGAAATGGAAGGAGTTTTAAAAAGCTGGGCTGTTCCAAAAGGCCCTTCCCTTAAAGCAGGAGAACGCAGACTGGCGGTCCATGTGGAAGATCACCCTTTGGCTTATGGTAAGTTTTACGGAGAAATCCCGGAAGGAAATTATGGTGCGGGAATTGTTGAAATCTGGGATAACGGAACTTATGTTCCTTTGGAACCGGATAAAGGCAAATCTGCCGAAAAACTGCTTTTGCACCAGTACCATAAAGGAGATCTGAAATTCGTATTGAAAGGAAAGCATTTGAAAGGTGCATTTGCGCTGGTTCGCATGAACGACGGAACGGATAAGAACTGGCTTTTAATCAAAAAATCAGATGAACATGCCGTGAAAAGCTATGATATTGCATCCATTGATCCGGTGAAACCATTTCACAAGAAGAAAGCTTCGAAGGAAAAACCTTCAACGGAGAAAAAAGAGCCAAAACAATCTGAAGATCAGGAAACGGGAGCTGAGCCTGACTTACCCAAAACGGAGATCGAAAAAGCCTGGCAAAAATTAAAAAAACCGATGCTGGCAACATTGGCTGCTTCTCATAAAGATAACCCGGATTGGTTGTACGAACCGAAATACGACGGTTATCGTGCCGTAACTAAGATCAATAAGGGAAAAGTGGAGATAGTTTCAAGAAACGGGAATCCGTTCAATAAGCAATATGAAGCATTGGTCCCTGAACTTGAAAAATTTGAAGATGACCTCATTCTGGACGGAGAAATTGTGATCGAAGACAAAAAAGGGATCAGCAATTTCCAGCTCCTGCAGAATTACACCACCACTCAGCAAGGAATTCTGCGCTATTACGTTTTTGATATTTTGTACCTGAATGGTTACACGGTTATGCAGCTGCCTTTAATACAGCGGCGGGAATTGCTGGAAGCTGTTTTCGCCAAAGTGAAAGTGAAGAACATTCAGCCGTCGCCGCTTGTGATGGGAAAAGGAACACCGCTCATGAAACGACTCACCAAACTGGGGTATGAAGGGATCATAGCAAAAGATAGTGCAAGCAGCTATTTTCCCGGTCAGCGCTCGGATTCCTGGCTGAAGATTAAAAATCATCAATCATTGGAAGCCATCATTTGCGGGTATACAGCTCCGCAAAACAGCCGGAAGTTTTTCGGTTCACTGGTTCTCGGGATTCATGACCAGGGTAAGCTCGTTTATATTGGCAACTGCGGAACCGGATTCACAGAAACGACCCTGGAGGAGCTTCATCAACAATTTGAAAAGCTGAAAACTGCGAAAAGTCCATTTAGTGAAGTACCGAAAATGACCGGGCAAAAAGGAAAACCGACCTGGATCAAACCTGTTTTGGTTTGTAATGTGGATTTTGCAAACTGGACAGAAGACAAACATTTGCGCGTTCCTGTTTTTAGAGGATTACGAACAGACAAAAAAGCATCGGAAGCTATGAAAAATAACGATACAAAAGCAGAGGTGAAAACAGTTAAGAAGCCTTCCACTGTAAAATACGAAGAGAACGATACGGAACTGACCATCAGCGGTAAGAAGCTAAAGATAACAAACAGGAATAAAGTTTATTTTCCCGAAAGCGGTATTACAAAAGGCGAGATCATTGATTATTACCGCAAGATCAGCAAGTTCATTCTTCCTTATTTGAAAAATCGACCGGAATCTTTGAACCGGCACCCGAATGGGATTACCAAACCCGGATTCTACCAAAAGGATATGGACACGAGCCAGATCCCGGAATGGATCCATACCGAAAAGCAATATTCCAAATCCAATACGGAATACCTGGATTATTTGATTTGCGGGAACGAAGCAACTTTGGTTTACATGGCAAACCTGGGTTGTATTGAGATCAATCCGTGGCACAGTACTTACGGCAACCCGGATTATCCGGATTACATGATCATGGATTTGGATCCGGGAGAAATTGGTTTTAAGGAAGTGGTAAAAACAGCTTTGAAGATTCATGACGTCTGTACAGAGATTGGCATTCAGACTTTCTGTAAAACAAGTGGTGCCACCGGATTACATGTTTACATTCCACTGAAGAAACACTACACTTACGATGAGGTCAAACTCTTTGGTGAATTGCTCGCAACGGCCATCCAGCAGCTTCTGCCGGATACAACCAGTATTGAACGAACGGTTTCCAAACGGAGCGATAAGATTTACATTGATTTCCTGCAGAACCGAAAAGGTCAGACCATTGCCTCGGCATACAGTGTGCGGCCCAAACCAGGAGCAACCGTTTCCACTCCGTTGGAATGGTCGGAAGTCAACGAAAGCCTGGATCCCAAAGATTTCACCATTTATACCATTTTCGATCGGTTGAAAGAAAAAGGCGATTTATGGAAAGGTGTTTTGGGAAAAGGTGCAGATATTGGGAAAGCTTTGGGGAAATTGGAAAAAATGATTGAAACCGGGAATGAGTAAACTCAAACGTACATTAGGCTTAACGGAAGCAGTTTTCTTTGGCACAGGATCTATCCTCGGAGCCGGTATTTATGCTATTGTGGGTAAAGTTGCCGGTTTCAGCGGAAATATGATCTGGCTCTCTTTTGCAATTGCTTCCATTACTGCTTTAATGAGTGCCTTTTCCTATGCCGAACTAAGTAGTATGTTTCCCAGTGCAGGCGGCGAATACGTGTACGCGAAAAATGCCTTCAACAAAAAAATGGCTATTGCGTTGGGATTAATTATTTCGGTAAACGGGATTATCAGCGGTGCTACAGTCTCAATTGGATTTGCGGGATATTTCTCTCAATTACTGGAAATCAATTTGTTTATTGCTGCTTTGGGGATTATTGCACTTGTCTGGCTCGTAAATGTCAGCGGTATCAGGCAGTCGTCAGTGGTTAATATCATCTTCACGATCATTGAATTTGGCGGTTTGGTTTTGGTAGTTTATACGGCCATTCCGTATTTGGGAAAAGTCAATTACCTTGAAATGCCTCCTGGAGGGTTCAATCATATTTTACTGGGAGCAGCGCTCAGTTACTTTGCTTATATTGGTTTTGAAGAAATCGTGAAACTGAGCGAAGAAACGAAATCGCCCGAAAAGAATATTCCCAAAGCCTTATTCGTAGCAAGTAGTATTGTGATGATCGTTTACCTGGTCGTGGCGGTTTGTGCCGTCAGCGCTATTCCATGGGGAGAATTGGGAAAAAGCAAGCATCCACTGTCTGATATTGTGAACAATGAGTTGGGACGAACAGGCGTAATCGTGATTTCAGTAATAGCCTTGTTTTCAACAACCAATACCATTTTGTCCAACATGATGGGAAGTTCCCGCGTATTGCTTCACCTGGGAAAAGAGAATTCTAAATTGAAATGGCTTTCGGTCGTTTCAAGGAAACGCAAAACACCGGTTTTTGCATTGATCCTAGTAGCCGGAATAATGATTGCATTTGCCGCAATCGGAAAGCTGGAAATAGTAGCTTTGATTGCAAACCTCTTCATTTTTATCACCTTCCTGTTTGTTAATACCTCGGTAATCGTACTCCGGAAAAAGCAACCAGGCACAGAAAGACCTTACAAAGTTCCGATGAATATCCGCAATATTCCGGTGCCTTGTGTACTGGGAGTATTACTGACTTTGCTTTTACTGGGCTATTCTGTTTACGGATTAGCTGTTTCGGCATTTTAGTTTCCCCCTTTGGAGGGGGATAAAGGGGGAGGAGTTGTGAATCGATAGTAAGAATTAAATCAATGCCGTGCTGCTCCCAAATGTTTTCCTTCAATAATGCGTTCCACATGTTCAATCTCTTCTTCTGATCCGTCGTAAAGCATAAGAAAACGCCCTTCTTTGAGATGTTGCTCGTATTCAACATGATCTTCTTTGATACCCAAGTCTACCAGGATTGAAGCAAATCCGCCGGTTAATACTCCTACCTGAAAACCTGCCAATGCACCAACAACTGCTCCGGCACCGAATAGAATACCCAATCCCGGAATGGCGAAAAGCCCAACGCCCGTTAGAACACCCAGAGTTGTCCCGAGCACTGTTCCGGCAGCCACCGGTGCAGCGACCAATGCTGTGTTGGATTTTACATGGATATTGTCGTCTACTACCTCGGCTTGACCAACCAAAGAAACCTTTGACATGTTCACACCGCTTTGTTGCAGCTCCTGAAGTGCTTTAACCGCTTCATCGTGAGAATTAAATATAGAAATACTCTTTTTCATAACCGTGGAATTAATGAGTTAACCTTCCTAAGTTATGGCAATTTAAAGAGCGATAAGACTAAACTTTGTTAAGATAATTCTGTCGCTCAACACCCAAAAAGCCACCGATCAGTCGACCGATGGCTTGCTTCAGGGACCTATGTTAGTGAATGATTAATTTTCCGGAAGCAGAAGTGCTTTTTCCGTAAACCTGGTAGAAATAGATTCCGGGTTTTTCGGATAGCTCAATACTCGTTGCCATACTAGACGGATTTTCTTCGATAACTTTTGCTCCAAGCTGATTGAAAACCGTGATTTTTTCGATAATTTCTGAAGCGGAAATCTGTACAGTTCCGGTTGAAGGATTCGGCCAGGTATTTAAACCTGCTAGTTCGAAATATTCATTCATACCAAGTGTTTCAGGAGCAATTTTCACCAGGTAAGCATCTCCGAATGCTGAGATCCACCCATTATTTGGCGCCAGGTAATTGCCTTTTCCTACTACCAAAACCTGGTTGTCGGAAGTTGGAATACAAGCTAATCCCCAAGCATATGAACCTGTGTAGATCGATCCGTTATAATAAGGACCAACCTGGTTCATCGAATACGCGTTCATGATCTGACCATTATCATTGATACAAAACAAGGCCATTTGAGCAACATTTTGCGGATCACCCATCACATCATCGAAATCCTGATCGATCTCTCCCGCTGCAACAAACCCGTTTGCAAAAGGAACCAGGTCATCACAAAAACCGAAGTTGACCGGATTTTCGTTGTGAGTTGTGAGTATGGAAATCGATAAGCTGTCGCCGTTATTTGAAGCAACACGGATTACTGAAGGATAGAGAATATTGTTTTGCGACCAGGAGCATGCAACGAGGTAATTACCTGCGTTATTCTTAACCAACCCCACTCTCTGATCTTTCCATAGTGCATTGCGTTTGTATTTTTTGGTCCAGTGAACCGTTCCGTCTGAAGCTGCAAGCTTCGTTACTGCCAAGTCAAACATCCACCAATCAGCACCCGCATAACCGGACATAACCACATCCGGTCCGTCCTGGATAATGGAAGTTACGGCAATGACTTCTCCGGCATAATCATGTGTCCAATTTGCAGTAATGTTTCCGGGTGTGAAACATTTGACAACGGAAGCAGAACTTTGAGTATAAGAAAGCACATAATCACCGTTTGGAAGCTGCGTATGTGCCAAATAACTATAACCGGAAGCCGGTCCCATTGGTCCATAGAATTTGGAAATCGTATCACCGTTTGTTTCATTGAGTTTTACAAAAGAAAGTCTTCCGGTAATTGTTTCAAAAACGCCATACAACTCATTGCTGTTATCGCGATACAATTTTGCCAGGTTATTGAAATTTCCGTAAGTTGAACCGTAGTAACGTACCCAGAGTGAATCTCCGTTTGGAGCTACTTTTGCCATGTAAGCCACTCTTGGTGATTTTTCTGCAATTCCTCCAACGAGGTAACCGCCATCATTTGTTTCAATGGTTGTTCTTGCATTTTCAACCGTATTATTGACTGCATAATTTGAATAGGTATAGTCTTTCTGCCATTGGATTTGGGCAAAAGAGCAATTTGCAGCCGCAGTAAGCAGGATCAGGATCAAGTGTTTTTTGAAATTTTTCATAACCGTAGAATCAGTATTAGAGTGCAAAGATGAGAGAGTATGACGAAGATAACAATACGCTAAATGACGTATTTGTGACAAGATAGAAGTGTGATTTTCTTTTTTATCGCCAATTCACAAAAAATACACTTAAAAGTGTGCAATAATGGAAACGCCCTGTCTGCGCTAGTTTCAGGGATTTTGCTTAGATTAATCCGTTAATTAAATTGTTATAAAATGCTATTTTATTTAATTATTTCACAAATCAAAAATATATGTAAATGAAGATAGTTTATAGTGTAAACTAATGGCGCTTGACATGAGTAAATTTGATTCAGAAGACATGAAAATTAGATTTTGAAAGTAGGTTAAACCCTATGTGGTAAATCGAGTGGTTAGGTAAAAGGGGTGAAAGCCCCTTTTAAAATCCAATCTGTAGGAAGTTATAAAAAATGGAGCAGTTTTTTCCTTTTCCATAATTTTTTAAAGTGAAATAAGTCCGGTAACTGCCGGAAAAAAGTTCAACGTTAAAATGATAATTATGAGAGTAGTAGTAAGCACATTATCCATTTTAGTAGCCATGGGATGGGCTATTGGATACTTTAAATTTGAAGCAGGTGGACTTATCCATCTAACACTTGCAGTGGCAGTGTTTGCGATGGCTACGCAGTGGCTTCCAAGTAGTAAGCCGTGAGTGGCCCGGATTAACAGAATGAATCTAATTCAGATTTTCAATCTTTTGGATTAAAGAAAAAGAATTTTTAGTCAGATAGCTTATCAATTTGGATAGCAGTTTGAAATGACAATAAATTGTTTTATCTTAACTGTTCTATACACTAAGTGGTTTGAAAGTATATGTAAAATATATGGTCAGCTCGCGCTGCAGTATTAAAATATGTGATAAACTATCAGAGAGGGGAATAGTGATACCGGAAATTAATCAGGGTATATTGGAATTCCAGGAAGAGTTGGATGGTTTTCAACTTCTTCAACTGAAAGAAACGCTTTTGGAACTGGGTTTTGAAGCTTTGAATGAAGCGGAAAGTATGCTTTTAGACAAAATCACACATACGATCAAAAAGTTGATCTATGAACAACCCGAAATAGCATTGGAAGAGCATCCAAATCTTGTTGCCGAAAAAATTGGAAGTGATTATTCACCGATGATGCTGGTTTTTTTACAGGTACATGGAGTAGATATGCTGCAATATGCTATGATCCAACAGGTGGAAAGAATCAAAGAAATGATCTTGTATGAAGGAAGATCATTCAATGAGATTATCAAATTGTTTCATTTTATAAATGGAGCTCAATTGATCAGAAATTTCCAAACTATTACGGGGCTTAAACCTTCGTATTATAAAATGATAAGAAATAAACGACTTGAGGTCCAAAGAAGAATGACTTCGGTAAATATAAATGCAGAAACCGTGCGTATAAAGGATACAAATTGAGGAATAGTGCACACCTTGTTAAACAATTAGATTTTGAGAAATTGGGTAAAGACACTCATTAAGACGGAGATGTGGGCGCTGCATAACGGATTAAGTGTTTTACAAAGAAAAACGACCAGTACTTACTGCTGTTTGATTAATTACATTAACTTTTAGATTTTGAGATTATATATAAAATACATGGTCAGTTCACGCTGTAAGGCATTTGTACAGGCTGAACTGGAAAAATTAGGGGTCCAATGCGCTACCGTGGATCTCGGAATAGTAGAAACATTAACAGAACTTTCACGTGAAGACATGGAAGTATTACGAACAAACCTGTCAAAATTAGGATTAGAACTCCTGGAAGACAAAAAAAGAACACTCGTTGTTCAAATGAAGGATGCAATCATCGAATTGATTTCCAATTCAGATGAAATACCAAACGTCAATTATTCTGAATACCTGAGTGAAAAACTGGGTCAGGATTATACGTACCTCTCCGGGATCTTTTCGGAAGCAAAAGGGATTACAGTACAGCAGTTTATTATACTTAAGAAGACAGAACGCGTTAAAGAATTATTGGCAGAAAGCGATTTAAGCCTTTCAGATATTGCCTTTAAGCTCAATTACAGCAGTGTAGCTCATCTTTCAAACCAGTTTAAGAAAAACACAGGTCTTAGTCCTTCGAATTATAGAGAATTGATGGAAGCAAAAACTGCTTAAACCATTTTTTTACTGACACACTTTAAAAGCCGATACGACCTACTCGTGTCGACTTTTTTTTGCATATCGATCCAACCCATGTCTACTTGTAAAAAGTGTAGACCAGCAAAAAGATAAATCCCGTTACCGCCAGTAAACCATGAATTAATGCAAGACTTTTTGGTAGTGATCTCCCTGTCAAATCCCTTGCAAATAATACAATCCCAGCTAAGGCGGTAATAATGAAAAGTACAATGATCTGAATGGTGTCGGCACCTGTGTTGATCATGTCTACGATCAAAAGAACCAGTGCGGTTGCTGCCAGCAGACCATGTGTAATTGCCAAACCTCTGGGAACTCGTCTTCGCTGCATGACAAGTGTCAGCATATAAATTCCGATCAATGCTGCTGTGGCGAAAAGCCCGATTGCTGTATAAATCAATTCCATATTTCTTGGTTTAATCGTTTGACAATTTCTTTCCCCGAAGATCTGTTAGTGCCGGACCTTCAATTGCATATAGATTTCCGGTAGAATTCCCGGTTGTGCCCAGACCTATTGTCTTTGCTTCCAGCAAAATCACCTTTCTGCCTGCATTGCTTAAGAAGTGCGGCTGTTAAGCCTGTGATCCCGCCGCCGATTACTACAATGTCAACCTCTTTTATTCCTTCGTAAATGGGGAAGTTTGCATTTTCTGCACCTGTGTCTTCCCGTATTGATCTTACATTTAAATCCATCTCTACAAATCATTCGTTCTACACAACTTAAATTTAGAAGAAACCGAATTCCGGATTTGTTGATTTTCATCTTTTTTAACTAGAAAAGTGAAGAATTTTTCACACTCATTTTTCAGCTTTTCTAATCTTAACATTCCTATGAATTATGCAAATCACCGGTAAATTTTTGTAAGTATTTTCCTTCGTCTATGCTTTACTTTTAAGGTATAGAAATAATTAACACATTAAAACCAAATAAAATGGCAGCAAAAACAAATCAAGGAGGAGAAAGAGAGTCCGCATTCCGCGAATTATTCATTGATGAATTAAAGGATATTTATTGGGCAGAGAAGGCATTGGTAAAAGCACTTCCTAAGATGGCAAAGAAAGCTTCCAACAGTGAACTTGTAGCGGCAATTGAAGATCACTTAGCAGTTACAGAAACACATGTGGAGCGTCTTGAGCAGGTTTTCGATGTGCTGGGTGAAAAAGCTGCAGCTAAAAAATGCGAAGCCATGGATGGTTTGATCACAGAGGCCGAAGAACTGATGAAAGAGGTTAAGGATGAAGTAGTGCGTGATGCCGCTATTATTTCAGCAGCACAGAAAGTGGAGCATTACGAAATTGCAAGCTACGGAACATTGGTTGCTTTCGCGAATACGTTGGGTGAATCAGATGCAGCGGCATTGCTGGAAGAAACTCTGAATGAAGAGAAAGAAGCAGATCAGACATTGACAGAAATTGCCGAGTCTTCTATTAACATTGAGGCTGCTGAAGAAGGAGAAGAATAGATTTTAAGTTGTGTTCATAGGTTGATTAGAATGTCAGAATGAGTTGTTTTAACTCCTTCTGACATTCACCAAATAATCCATATTGACATAGCCGTTATTCATGAACACCGATGGGATGATGAGGACGATCATACATGTTAGCATTCTTTGTAACTGGAGAATGGGCAGTCATTTATATTTTAAGTACAACGAAGGAGGTCTTTTCCACCTGACGTTGGTCCTGCCTCTATATGCTTTGAAAGTCCAATTATTTTCCAATCGTAAAATTTTGAAATTATGAATGAATTAATGAGTGCAGTAGTTAACGAATTAGTTAAAGTGATGAAAGCAGAAAAAGAAAAATTGAAAGACGGGGCCGATTCAGGCAGCGGTTTTTCAGGATTGGCAACCGCATTTGTGACGGGAGCAGCAGCTGGTTTAGCAGTTGGAGTACTCATCTCATCTGATAAAGGTAAAGGCAGCAATTTGAAAGATAAGGTTAAGAACCTGATCAGTGATTTTACCGAAGAGGATGAGGAAGAGGAAAACGATGATGAAACGTCAAATGGAAATGGCGGTTCTTCTTCCAGGGGTTCGAAAAGCAGTGGTAATTCGAACTCAGGAGCGAAGGACGGTTCTAATTCAGGATCAAACAGCGGTAGTTCAAACTCAGGTTCAGGATCTGGAAGTGGAAACTCCGATTCGAAGGACAGCGGTGCCAATTCGGGCTCAAACAGTGGTAACTCAAAATCAGGTTCGGGATCTGGGAGTGGAAACACAAATTCGGGAACGGGTAGTGGAAACACCAATTCCGGAACGAAAAATAGTGGAGATTCCACAACGGGAAAGAAAAAATAATTCTACCAAAAAGGCAGCTTACAA
>CBFGOJ010000041.1:0-37882 GCA_965650365.1 uncultured Fluviicola sp.
AATAGTACCCATGTGCTTGAATTCAGCGTAGGGACAAACGCAACAAACGGTTTCGATCAGGCTGTTTACTTTAAAGGTGTGGGAGAAACAACTCCTGTCGATGGATCTTTATATAACAACCTGGGAGGACTTTCGGCGTCCAGAGCTAATTTACTGAATAACGGTGAAGCAATTGAACTTCAAGGGTTAATGATCCCGAACTCGGGATCCAGCTTCCCTCTTCCGGCTGACGGAAAGGTATCTTTAACGAAACCAATCGTTGCAACTTACTTCCGTCCCCGAACTGCAGGTGAATTAACTGCTTCTCCCAGTAATTATGAAAAGAACTACTACAGTTATGAGAAAAATTATGTGGGTTCTACTTCCGGTGCAAATCCTGTTATCACCACCATTCCAAGAACTAGCAATGTTCCTACCAATATTTCTCGAATCGAATTAACCAGTGACGACGGAATTTTTTATGGTTACGGTATTCCATGCGTATCAAATGCTTCATCACAGGTTTTATTCAATATCGGGAGCAATTCGGGAGCTCCTTCCGTAGTCAGAGATGCTCAGGGCCTTATTACATATACAACTGGTGATAATACAGTTTCAAACGGGAAAGGACTTGCTCATTATTTTGATAAAACCACTGTTCCTGCTTATGCCGAAACGTTTCTTTTGACAGATATGTACGGTTCAGATTATATTGACCGGATAGGTGATGGCCCATCACCGGATGATATCGGAAGTTATTTCAAATTCAATCATACCAAATTATATGGCGATTACCATTGGCGTTTCCCAATAGGGAATCAAAAAGCTTTCTACATGGAAGGTACACTCGGTTCGGAATTAGACGATATGGCAAGCTATTCTGCCGGGAACAAGGAAGTTTGGGTAACTCACTCCGTGGAATCTAAAAATTATATCGCGGAGTTTATCCTGGATGCTACTGCACGTGAAGACGGTTATGGAATTGATGATAACGGTAATAAAATTATCGCTGAGAAAACCTATGCCTTAAAACAAATTAAATTGTATTCGCGGGCAGATCGTAAAAAATCAGGAAATGCTGCGGTACCGCTCCAGGTTGTTGAATTCACGTACGACTACGAATTGTGCCAGAACTATCCTTCCAATACAAATTCAAATCCGGCTCAAAGAGGAAAATTAACACTTCAATCGGTTACTACATATTCCGGAAACTCCTTTGAAAATCAGCGTAGTTCCTATCAATTTAACTATGGTTCCGGAACAATTGATAATCCTGACTTTAATTATGGAACTATTGATGCATGGGGAGAACTAAAACCCGGAAGCCCTACTTACAATGCTCGTTTCCCTTACGTCACTCAATCTCAAACAAGTGCGGACAATAATGCTCAGGCCTGGAAATTGAAACAGGTAATCAGTCCGACCGGAGGATCGATGAACATTGCTTATGAATCTGACCGCTATGGGTTTGTTCAGAAAAAGAGAGTCATGAAACACATGAAATTTGAAGGACTTACCAATATTTATGATTTGTTCAGCATGAAGAATGACAATGTGCTCGCCCCTTCTAAAATCAGGCAGACCATGAATTCCAATGCATTTACCATCTCACCTTATGCGGCGGCGGCTTCAATGGTTAGTTTACTTTATAATGTCTTCTATGGTAAGTTCTTCAGCCAACATGTTCCGAATAATATTGTTGTATTTGAATTAGATGAACCCATTCCAGCAAGTAATCCTAATGCTAATCAAAAAGTAAAGGATGATTATTTTACGGATAACGGTGTCGTAATGAAAGAGCTTTATCTAAAAGCCCATATGCTTGTAAAGGATGATGATACCCGAACGGAAATTGTTCCATTATTTGCAACAATCTCAAACGATCTGAGTAGTGCCTTGAGTAATACATATGCAATAGATGATGCTCCTGCAATCGGAGTACTTCCTCCGCTTGCAGGTAATTCTAATCATACATACGGGTATGTAGTATTAACTCCTTATAAAGTAAGAAACCCTCATGAAGAAGATCTAAAAGAGGGGGCTGACTATTTGAATGATGACGTAACAGAAGACGAGGCATTCAATCCGATCCAAAAAGCAGCATTCGATTTCTTTCAACGCTCACTGACGGATCTTGTTTATCAAAACACCGCCTTTTCATCTGGTGTAAGTACTCTTGACTTTTATACCGGTGCTCGGATGGAAATTAGTAAAGCGATGCGTTTACTAGGTTTTGGATCTACTTTGGTGAGCGATTACAACACCATGCGAGTTTACATTCCTTCGAATATTAAATATGGTGGTGGATCACGAGTGAAATCTATTGAAATTTCTGATAACTGGCTCTCTATTTCAGGAGAATACAACAGCAACTATTCCGTAAAATACCTCTATGATTTTGACGGAAATACCACTGGAGTGGCTTCCTATGAAAGCCGGGCGGCTAATGATGAGAGTTCCTTTTATCAATGGAATTCGTATTACGATATTCGCGTTCGTTATCCGGACCTGTTTAATTATACACCAACTCCTGCCATGGAGTTGTTGTACCCATCAGGATCTGTCGGTTATTCAAAAGTGTCTACTCTATACAATAACCTGACTGACAGAGGCTACGCGATTTCCGAATTTTATACCGCATGGGATAAACCTACTTTGGAAAGTTATACAGGTTTGGCCTCCCAAAAAGTTAATCTCCACAATAAAAACAAAGGTACTTTAACAAAGATCTATGCCTTTGCTCAAGGATTTTCTTTGGAAACAAATGATTTCCATGGAAAAATCAAATATAATGCTATTTACAAAGGAAATATTGCAGACATTACTAATCCTGCAAATGCAAGCAACTTGCTTTCTAAAACCACATATAATTACTATGCTGCTGGAGAGAAACAATTGCTTTCTAATGAAAAAGGCGAGATTGAGCCACTAGAAGTTGGGGTAGACTATGATATTCATGCAGACTCCCGTTTAATCGGACATTTAGCTCTCTCATTATATGCAGCCACCAAAAAAGTATGGAACATTCCAAGTATTTTTCCTATTCCAAGTAATGTCAAGAATACGTCACTTTCTTACAACTCTTTCCGTTCACATGTTTTAGTGAAACATGCAAACCGATCTGCTATACTAAAAAGTGTGAAAACCGAATACATGGGGTCAGAAAACACAGCAGAAAACCTGGTTTTCGATCGTTACTCAGGAGAAGTTATTCTAAGCTCATTAAAAGATGAGTTCAATGACCCTTTATATTCACTGGATTATCCTGCACATTGGTATTATCCTGAATTGCGGAATGTATCTGCACGCCAGGATGCAAAAATTCCGTTAACCCTTGGTTCAAATACAACCATCACAAATCCTTCTATCATCGGATTGTTATCACCAGGTGATAAATTGAAATTCCCGGATGGCAGATATGCCTGGGTTGCGAAATCTTATCCTTGGCCTACTACTCCCAAGTATTTCTTAATTGATGATGCTGGTAATGAATTCTCTGTTGCTGCAGGTACTTATCAGGTAATCATTCACAAAAGCGGGAGAAGCAATGAAATAACTGCTATAATGCAGGAAATTACAACTAAAAAGAACCCGTTGACTGTCTCTCAAATTAATTTCCCGTCTACAGATATTCTTTCGGCAGGTGCAGTTACCCTTAGAGATCGTTTGAATGTGGTTTGTACTACTTCAGGCTATCCTGATCCGGTGAATAATAACAACGTAGTAGGTATAGGAATTGTTAATCCATACGTTTATGGTATTAGAGGAGATCTGATTCCTGATAATCAACTCGCGTGGCAGAGCGGCCGTGTTCAGGCAACTATCACGAATGGTGTTCGAAAAGACGGTAACTACTCCTCCTTTATCCCTTACTATGCAAAAGGTACAAGCGGAGACTGGTACCCGCTGACACATCCTTCACACCCAAATTACAGCTCAAGTCTTGGAATCCATAGCTGGCGAAAATCGGGTGAAGCAACCGTGTACAATCAATATGGTGCCCAAATTGAAGTAAAAGATCCTTTACGCATCAATTCAGCGCTGCTATACGGATACAATCCGAAATTAGATCTGCTGCCTGTAGCAATGGCACAAAATGCACACAAACAAGACATTGCTTTTGATGGGTTTGAAGATTACGGGTTTTACAATACACAACCTATCTCGGATTTTGAGCCACACTTCTCTTTTCCTGGTCCGGTGAAAGTTGTCAATACAAACCGTCACAGCGGAAACAATTCCGTTGAGATCGAATCTGGTGAAAATATTACCATGACCCGAATTATCACTCCTTTCCAGGAAGCTAAAACAGCACACATCGATAATTCGACCAACACCGGTCAGGTGCAGGCATGTGACTGTGTGCGTAAATTCAGTCCTACTCCCGGAGAATACGTGGTAGGAGCCTGGGTGAAACAAGCCGCAACAGGTGGAGGAACTGTTGAAGTAACTATTTACAACTCTTCCAATGTCGTTGTAGCAGGACCAACTGCTTTTACTACCAGCAGTACTAAACTGGATGGCTGGCAGCGTATTGAAGGAACCTTAACTATTCCTGCCAGTGCAGCAAAAATCACTGTTACACTTAAAAACACTGCCGCATCCGGAAACGTATATTTCGATGATTTCAGAATGCACCCCTTCCAGGCTGGTATGGTAACTACGGTTTATGACCCTGCTACGCTTTTAAAAACTGCATCACATGACGGATACAATTATACGACATTCTATAACTACGACGAGAATAATCAACTTGTTCGTGTGAGAGTTGAAACCAGTGAAGGGATCAAAACAATCAGTGAATCAGAAATGTCTATTTACAAACAACCTTAAGCACCACTTAGATGAAAACAACTCTAAAAATGAACTTCGCTAACATAGTTCGGATTGTTCCGGTCTTAAGTTTTTTATTCGTTCTTGCTCTACCTAATCACTTGAGAGCAGCGGATGAACGCTCAATTAGTACGTCAATCTCTACCCCAGCAACTTCTTTCTGGGTTTACGATGGCAAGTATAATGATATGATGCTGAATCCTGCTACCTGGCAGAATTCCTATACGAATAAGAAAGTGACAAATATTGTTCGTCTGTCTCCGATTGCTGGTCTTTCGGCAGACTTCGAGGTGAAAGTCAATGTGACCGTAGAAAGCAAAATATGGAATAATAGTCTTTTGACCTTTAGTTCGTCGTTTACTACAACCGACCTTATAATCAAAGCTTCCACTAACGGAACGACAACTATCAATGACAAACAGGCACTGGTGCTATCGGACGCACTTGCAATGAAAGTAACTATTAATACAGTTAATTTTCTTTCAGGAAGCACCGCAACAAGTAACCTGATTCTTACTTCCGAGATTCTTACGGACCGCCAATACTTCATCAACTCATCAGCTGTAACAGGTTTAGGACATAACCCATCTTCTCCGTCCGCAATTTTAACTGCTACGGAATTGGACCTTAGTTGGGACTATAAGACCGGAGCAGAATGGTATGAACTGGAATATGTGCATGTAAGCAAACTTGGATCCGGAACAACCATCCTGTTGCAAAGTGACCTTTTTTACAATTATTACAGGAACTCAACTCGTGTAGAAGTCAAAGGAAATCATTACACCATTCCAAAAGTCTATGACAAAGGGTTTATCGTTTACCGTGTGCGGGCAATTGGTTTCAACGGAACAGCTTACAGCAGTCGTTTTGAATCTGACTGGACAGCTGCTGAAACCGGATTGATCAGTACGCACCCGGCTACCAACGTGATTGACATTAATAGTGATTATGATGCTCAAATGAACTGGTCTCACACGGTAACTTTTGCTGAGGACGGAAAACGTAGTGACGCACTGGGATACGCAGATGGTATGGGAAGAGGTCGCCAAAGTATTGCTTCAAATAATGCTACCAACCAGGTAATTGTAAGTAATGTGTATTACGATGAGATGGGTAGGCCGGCTGTAAGTGACTTACCAACCCCGGTAGATCATAATTTACTCAATCACCAGCCCAATTTCAACCGTGCCGATGATGGCTCAAATACCACCTTCAATTATACCGTATTTGATGCTTCTTCAGCAGAATGTGCGGTAGTTCCCAATGCATTTTCAACCAGTTATGGTGCCGGAAAATATTATTCGACCAACAACCCGGATAAAGACGGCGCCAATGCAGGAATACCGGATGCAGAAGGATTCCCTTATGAACGGATCACTTACAAAAAAGACCTCTTAAACCGGGTGGATAAAGAAGGTTCTGCTGGAAGCACGCTGAAAACCCACGGTGGTAAAGAAACACGGTACATAGACCTTTCAAGTCAGCAGGAAGAATTAAACCTGCTTTTCGGTTCAGACATTGGCTTGGCTTCTCACTATCAGAAATCAGCTGTTATTGACCAAAATGGGCAGGCAATGATCAGCTACACCGATATGGCCGGCAGAACTGTTGCCACTTATTTGATGGGACCTACTCCCGTATCACTGGATGCACTTCCTGAAAACATCGTCACAACAGCAACCACTTCACTGGTTACCAATGGAATTGGTGATGTGGATAATCCTTCCGTACCCTCTTCCACTATATCGCATACCATGTTGGTAATGAATTCCGGGAATTATACTTTTAATTACGGGTTTACACCACAGGAATACACCAAAGTATGTGGATCAGAGTCCATCTGCCTGGATTGTGTTTATGACTTCAACATGAAGATTGTGGATGAATGCGGAAATGTTTACTTCAACAAAACCAAAACCATCAGTGGAGAGAACCTCGATGCTACTTGTACAACCGAAACTTTTTCAACAGATACGACCGTTTTCCTGACCAATATGATCGGGGCAAATATCGGGGTGAATTACATTATCACCAAAAATTTAAGTGTAAACACCGATGCCATTGACGAATATTGGTGTTACTACCTGGAAGTTGCCTGTATAGACGAAGTTCCTGATATTTTCAATGAATTGTATACCGACGCTGAATTTACGGATTGTGTGCCTCCCCTTCCTGGAACTTCGGAAACCGGGCCTTGTGATGTCTATAAAACAATTATGATGGCCGACATGTCACCTGGCGGGCAATATGCTGCATACACCTTAAATGGTACAACGTATACTTATACCGATCCCGTTTCAATCCTGAACCTTGCCGGTACCGGAACAAAATACAACACGGTTACATACCTGGATCATTTAGGTGCACCTATAACTGTTGTAAATGATGCAGGAGCTACAGTATCTCCTGCTGCGCTTTCTCAAATTGAATTCATCGAGAAATTTCAACCCGAATGGACTTTATCCCTTTTGGAATTGCACCCGGAGTATTGTTTCTATTCGAACTGTCTGGCTGCAAATACACCTGCTTCTGTTGCGTTCGACGAAGCAATGATGAATACGAACTCCTTCCAGGATGCTTACGATGCCGGATACTTTAACCCGGTACCGGGAGGAAGTATTGCCAGTATTCTGACACATTTCACTGGGGCAGCTTCTACAACAGATCCTTATTTTACGGCAAATCCGGGAGCTATAAGTGACATGATTGATGCAATGGAGCATTACAATGGAAACTTTTCCATTTGGGATTATGCTGCTCTTTTAGCAATTCCGTGTACTGACCCAACTCCTTCAAACTGTTTGCGGGATAAAGAAATCGAACCTTGTTCCCTGGATTACCTGTGGATTGAATTCAGAAGAATGTACCTGGAATTAAAACAGCAAATCATGTTCCAGCACCCAGCAGAAATTTGTGATGACAATTGTGCAATCGGAGTTTCCGGAACGTATGCTGGCAAACAGCGTAGATGGCCTTGCTGGGATGACTTACTGGCAGGTAACCCTGACTTAAGTGATCCGGCATTGGATTACAGCAATGCAATAGCGGATATGTGTAATGAAACCTGTACCGAATATGCCGACGAATGGTTAGTGAAATTGGCCGGATGTTCCATTTCTCCTTCTATTTTAACAGCATTGCGCCAAGACTTGATCGATCTGTGCAAAGATGGATGTTCCGCTAGCAATCCACAGGGTTTTGCAAGCGATATGAGTGGAAATACGATCAATACCATTCTTAGCTCTTACGGCATTACAGAAACTGAAATATGTACTGAATTATTGATCTCCGAACCGGGATTATACCAAAGCCCCGAAGAATTATTCGAAGAGGTAGAAGCTCCACTCGATGTGTGTGGTTGTGATGCAGTGATGCAGGCAGAATCTGATCTTACAGCTTACCTTGCTACAGATCCATCACCGGTATTATACCATACGGTGGAAGAAATGCTTGCCCACAATACGGGTATTAGCATTGAAGAAGTAGACCCATTACTTTGTGTATGTGACAAGGTTAAAAACAGCCCTGAAGAGTACACTTGGCAGCCAGGTAACGCAGCAACACAGGCTGCACTGGATGTTTTCCATTATTTTATCCCGGAAGCCCTATCCTGTGAAGACGGAAGTTGCCCGGATTGTGAAACTCTTTATGCAGCAATGGCAGTGCTGGAAGAACGTTTTCCTGATTTAAGCACTTCACCTTATTACGCAACCATTACAACCAACTACCTGAACACGCTTTACAATCAGAATTACACCTATTTCCAATACCAGAATTTCTTCGTGATGTGCAACGCAACTCCAAGTGCTCCTTTCTGTTCGGAAAACCCGGCTACACAGGGATTCCTGGATATGATGACACTTTTGGCGTACCGCGGACAATTTACTTCTGCTTCTCCAATCGATTTGTTGGCTAATAATGCAGTATACGAACACGGAACCATCAGCGATTACTTGCCTGCACCGGGAACAGCAGATTACAGCTTCTCCCTGGCAGGAACTACCGCAACGTTAACGTTTGGGGCAGGAAGTGAAGAATGCTCGGTAACGATTTTAAATCCAACTAATATTGATTATGGTTCAATCCTGTCATTCGACCTGATCGGAAACGATTCTCCGGGATGCAGCGCCGAACCTTCTTACAGCTTATTGGTTACTTACCTCGATTGTGGAGTCACAAAAACAGGAATTCTTTCGATCAGCAGCGCCTGTTTTAATTTCTATAACTGTATCTGTAATAACGAGGATATCACCTTGTGCGATGTTCCGGATCCGCTGCCTGAAGAATTTTGCTATACCAACCTGCTGAGCGAATTATACCATGCAACCATGGATACCTACGATGCAAATGTTGCTGCCGAATATGAGAAATTTAAAGCAGAATACCTCGCAAAGTGTGCCAGCGCATTTACAAGTGAAAATTTAACGTATACCGGTGCTTCCAACAATTACCAATACACCCTGTTCTATTACGACCAGGCAGGAAACCTGGTACGCACCGTTGCACCACAGGGAATTAATATGTTACTTCCAAGCCAGAATGCAGCTGTGAATTATGCACGTGAGCATGCAAATGATCTTCCTACACCTGCTCCACGTGTCATTCCTACACATACGTTTGAGACTTATTACACCTACAATTCCTTCGACCAGTTGGAGAATACTTCCAACCCGGATCAGGTAGGGTCAACTGTTTTCTTCTATGATTTTTACGGACGTTCGGTTGCAAGCCAGAACCCTGAACAGGCGGCAATCAATCAATACAGCTATGTGCTCTACGATGTCCAGGGAAGACCTATCGAATTCGGACAGATTAACCGCACACCCTATATCGGACCAATGATTGCTGTTTTGAGCGACGCAATCCTCAAAGTGGACGACCTTGGATCTTCGTTTAAAACATGGGTATATTCCGGAAAACTTTCTGAAGTGACCATTACAACCTATGACAAACCCTTATCAGCCGGTGTTGCTGCCAAATTTAAATCCGGAACACAGCAAAACCTGCGCCTGCGTGTAGCATCAGTAGCTTATTTCGAGAACATTCCACAGTCTCTTCCTTTGAATTTCTACAGTACCGGGTTCACATCCGCGATCCATTATTCGTATGACATTCATGGAAATGTCCTCGAGCAGCTGCAGGACTTCCCGGAACTGGCACCTCAATTGCAGGATGTAAAATCCACGCAATATGATTTTGAGCTTATCAGCGGGAATGTCCAAAAAGTGACTTACCAGGCCGGTGAAGCAGACCAATTCATTCATACCTACGATTATGATGCGATTAACCGTTTGACAGAAGCCGCAACCTCACCGGACGGAACTACCTATTCCCGCGAAGCGCATTATTTGTACTACGATTACGGGCCATTGGCTCGCAAGGAAATTGGGGAACTGAAAGTACAGGCCGAAGATTTCACTTATACAATCAACGGCTGGTTGAAGGTCAAAAATGGCACCCAGTTGAACTCCCTGCACGATGCCGGGAAAGACGGACGTGTTGGCTATGAAACCGCTAACCCGAGCTCACATTTGAACATTCCTTCAGATGTAACGGGCTATACACTGGGTTATTTTGAGGGAGATTACAAACCAATAGGCGGCGGGACCATGGAAACAACTACCGCCGGATCATCATTCAATACGAGCTCCCCCAACCTCTACAACGGGAATATTCGTTTGACGACCACTGCCATTAAAAATGTGCAGGTAGGAAGCCCGGGTGTGAACCAGGTAATCGGGGCAAGTTACCGCTATGACCAGCTCAACCGACTGAAAAACATGAAAGCGTATTTTGGGTCAACGCTCGATAATGGTACGGCAACTAACTGGAATGCGGCGAGTGCAACCAGTGCCTACGGTAGTTCGTATACCTACAACCGCAACGGAAGCATTACTTCCCTGCTCCGGTATGCTTCTTCGCCATCTGCTATCGTGGATCAATTGACCTACAACTACACGACCAATACGAACAAATTACACAAAGTAACAGAAACTGCGGGAGCAGCTATCTACGACGATATCAGCAACACCCAGGCGAATGACAATTACAAGTACAACTCGATCGGTCAATTACGCCAGGATGTAGTCGAAGGAATTACCACCGACATCAACTGGCGGAAAGGTGACGGCAAGCTGCGCCAGATGGTGAAAAATACGAATGTAACAACATACATCTATGATCCATTCGGGCAAAGAATTGCCAAGATCGACAAACCGGGAGGAACTGCTACCAAGTCTTTGTGGGTATATACCTATTATGTCAATGACGCCACCAACGGAACTACCATGGCTGTATACGATGTGAAGTATGCCACCAACTACGTAAACCTGAAAGAACAGCACATTTACGGAGCTGAACGAATTGGAATGGTGCAATTGGAAAAGGCAGTTTACGCAAACGGTACCGCTTTACCAACTACAAACCTTTCCACCAACACCCTGGGGTTGAAGCGCTACGAGCTGGAGAACCATTTGGGGAATGTGAATGCGGTGATCACAGACCGTAAGGTATTGGATAACAACTACTCCTCTGTAGGTCATTACTTTGACTTTACGAGTACCGGACATACGGGCTGGACTATCACAGGCTGTTCCGGGGCTTCGCTCGGGCTTTCATCCGGAAGGCTTCGTGTGTCAGCTGGTTCTTCCTGCGCGTTTGATACCTACAAAGGGTTCGCCGTAACAATCGGAAAGCCTTATACCGTAACTTTAGATATAGACCGCACGGATATTCTTAATATGGACGTGAGAATCTCGGCGGGAACAAGCTACCCGGGAACACCGATCACCACCTTCATGAACCCTGCAAACGGGACCATATCGTATACTTTTACACCTTCCGCGGGTCAGTCGAATGTATACGTTCGTTTCCAAAAAATATCTACGGAAAACAAAAGCTTCTTTATTGACAACCTGCAGATAAAAACCACCGGTACTTCTCCTTACATGGCCATGGTGGTCATGACTTCTGACTATTATCCTTACGGGTACCAGATGCCGGAACGTCATAAAGATGACGACAAATACCGCTATGGCTATAACGGTATGGAGAAGAACAAAGAAATGTACGGTGAAGGGAACGAATATTCTACGGAGTCCCGCCAATACGATCCGCGTTTAGGTTGCTGGATGAGTTTGGATCCGTTGATGGCTAAATATCCGAGTATGTCCCCTTATGTGGCTTTTAATGATAACCCGGTTTATTTTGTAGATCCGGATGGACAAGATGGAGTTCCATACACAGATGCATATTCAGCCGGCTGGTACAACGCAGCTATGTCTACTCTTCTATTTCCTCTCTTTAGCAGATATGATGCATCTGAAGTATATCCGAATGACCTTGAGGCTCAAAAAGCATATCTGCAAGGACAAATGGCCGCCGATGTAGTTTGTATTATGACAGGAGTTGCCGAAGATATGATGGGAACAGGTGGATTATCCGCCTCGGCAGGTTTTGCAATGCATCCGGAAGGAGGAGTTATCACAGAAGGAATTGCTTTAGGCTTATTAGTTGAATCAGCTCTGACAATTGCACATGGAACAGTTGTGATATACAATGCTCAACAAGGATTAAGTGCTTCATATGCTCAGCATAAAGCGGTAACAAAAAAAATTGAAGCTAAAAAAGTTTCTGCAGCCGCTAAGAGCAAAAATGAAGACGGTTTTATTTATGAAGGAACAGATCCTAAAACCGGAGAAAAATATATTGGACAAGCCAAGAATGCCAAGGAGTATCGTAGACGTCAAAAATCTCATAATGACAGGTTTGGACGTAAACAAGATTTCGTTATTAAACAAACTATAAAAAAACCTACAAAAGAAAAGTTAGATGTTGCTGAAGAAACATGGATACGCAAAGGAGGAGGGCCAAATAACAAAAGTAACGACGGTGCTTTAAGAAATAGACGTTGGCAGATGAATGACAAGAGATATAAAGCCGCCGGAGGAAAAGAACCCAAACCTAATATTAGAAGAGAAAAGCCCAAAAGAGAAAAACCCAAAAGGGGAAAACGCAAAGATTGGTGCGCGAAATTTTAAATTTGTAGTTATGGTAAAAAAAATGAAATGGGGAGATGGAGATATTTTTAGAGTATCATTATTTGATGGACGTGTCTGTTTTGGTCAAGTTTTAGATTTTCAGATGCCTAATATTATTAGAGTTCTATTTTTTGAAGGTGCATTTGATTTGGAATATTCAAAAACGTTAAGTTTAGATCAGATTTCCCAAAACACGATTTTTTCAAAGATTGCAACAGAGAAACATTTTATAAATAAAGGTAAATGGCCTATAATTGGGAATGCCCCAATTTCTATACCAATAAGCGAATATCCAAATGAAAAATTTCGAAAACATGATTGGGTTGGCGCAATTCATTACACGGAAGAGTTAGTAGAAGAATTTCTAAGCGCCTATAATGGCTTGAGTCCTTGGGATGACTTTTACAAACCCGATTATTTAGATCAATTTTTAGTCGACCCTTCAAATAAACCTGATAATCTGATCTATTCTAAAAAATAGGTCTTGGAGTAGTGTTATCAATAAGTCACTTTTTAATGAATGAAATACTTAACCAGCTAATTATCAAAACTAAATTTGAAATAAAATTCCAAAAACAGGTGAGGTTATTCCCCTCACCTGCTCTATTTTAAGTTGTTCTGAATACTTCAAATGCAATAAGTGCGTTCTACGTGTACTCAATAATCACCTAAATGAACTGCTAACCCCACAGACCGCAAAGTTCTGAACAGCGACTATTCTTCCCTGGCGTATAACTTTGATTTCACCAGTACCGGAAATACCGGCTGGGTATTGAGTGGATGCTCAGGCTCCACCGTATCATTAAGTTCGGGCAAACTACGGGTTAATCCGGGATCTGCTTGTGCATTCAGTACATCCAAAGAATTCCAGGTTGCACCGAACAAACCTTACAATATTAGTTTTGAACTGAATAAAGCCAGTCAAAATGTGGATGTGGAGATTTATGTCTCAACTTCCCCTACAGCCGGGGTAACCGGATCACCAATTGCTACGATCACCAATCCAGCAAGCGGAATGGTCTCTTACAGCTTCACCACCGGAAGCACTATTAACTATGTTCGGATCAACCTGAAGAAAAACTCTACGGAATCGACCAGCTATAATATCGACAACCTTCAGATCAGTACAGTTGCTCCTTATGTGGCCATGATAGTAATGACTTCTGATTATTACCCGTATGGTTACCAGATGCCGGGAAGACATACCAATGACCCGAATTACCGCTTTGGGTACAACGGCATGGAGAAGAACGCTGAAATGTACGGAGAAGGGAACGAATATTCTACCGAATTCCGGCAGTATGACCCACGTTTGGGAAGATGGATGAGTTTGGATCCGCTGATGGCGAAATATCCAAGTATGTCTCCTTATGTGGCGTTTAATGATAATCCGGTGTATTTTACAGATCCCTTGGGACTTGAGGGTGAAAAACCAAAAAGAGAAGAGGGCAGAGCCAGAGCCTCCAGACTAGAGAGTAGAGAGGCCAGAGCTCGCAGAAAACATGAGAGAAAGAATAATAAAATGGATGAAGTTGTTATAAAACCTGCTGAGTATCAAAGAAAATATATTGGAATCAGACGTCCAAAGCCAACTGAATCAAGGGTTATTGCAAATGCTATAACTAAGAGGGTTATTGATAATTTACGTAAATTTGGTGAAGCAGGTGATAAATTAGTAAAAGGGAACTCACGTTTTATTGACGATTTTTGGGTAGGTCATGAAACTGTAAACAAGGGAGGAGGAATCGATTGGAGAAAAAATGATGGCAGTGATTATTCATCTGATGATTGGAATCACTTCACGAGTAAGGATGCTGAAATTGAAATATTGCCATTTCTACCTGGTTCAATTGCTGGGGGATCTGAACCAGGCGTAAATAAATATAAACAAAAGGAAAATTGGACTTCAAAACCGAAAGATTTTTTAGAAAAAGGTTCAGATCATCCTGTCACGAGGGGTGTTGAGTCTGTAGATAAAGGAATGGATGCTTATGGAAAAAAGAAGCCAACTAGTAAGGATATTTATGCTAGAGTTAAATACTGGAGTTCATACCCGTCAACCTCAAGTACCACTACGGCATATTTTAAAACTGAAAAGGAAATGAAAGAACAATTTCCTAATGCAAATTGGAATGAGGATTATAATCGATGGGAAATCGGGATGGATGCTCCAATAAGTTTGAAGAAGGCTTCCTCATTAGATTTTTAGATAATTTTAAATTAAAAACGAATATGAAGACGAGTATCTGTATTGTATTAACTCTGACCCTTTTTGCTTGTAATAATAACCCGGAAAGAGTTTATGAGAAAAATTCCGAAGGCAATTTCACTTATGAAGAACACATCAGCGATCCTGTAATTAAACGGGTGACCCTAGATTCAAACAAAGTTTTAAGCAGTGTGGAATATGAGAACACAAAAAAGGAGTATCTTGTTATTTACTATTATAAGAATGGTAAACTGGATCAGTCTTTAAAAGGACCAAGTAAAAATGGTACTGGGCTTATAGAAAATTCTGTTTACTCAAGTAATGGAAAAGTTGTAGAGAGGTTTATAAAAACCCAAGACAACGAAAAAATTGCCATATATCGGTATGCAGAGAATGGGAATCTACTGAGAAAAGAATTTTTCAAAACGGGACATAAGGCTAGTTATTCTTTTATTTCTTATGACAACAAAGGAAATCCTATTTTGACCCATAGGAATAGTCATTTTCTGTATATCTCAAAGCGAGGTAATGAACTTGTATTAAAGCCTGTAGGACTTAAAACCAAACAGTTTGTAGGAGCGCAGGTTTTTATTGTCCCAAGTTTGAATAATTCAGAGGTTAACCTTGGTGCTATTGAGGGATATAAACAAAGCCCGGAGCAATATCCTTCTGTGATCAATTATTTTACTTATAGGGCAAATTCTGTCATTCGCATAAATCTGAATGAATTGGATTCAACAAAGAGGTTGAAATGTAAAATATTCATTAATGATGTTGTTGAAGATGGAGTACCGAATTATACTTTCTATGAGTTATCTATTCCGGATTTGAACAATATCCCAAGTACTAATTTATATCCAATAATAGAGGATTAGATGATCTTGCTTTGATCGATTAAAACACAGGGCAGTTTTCTACTGCCCTGTGTTGTTTTTAAGAAGATGGAAATTTGGGAGGGTTTGAGTATTATGGCGCAGGAACAGAAAAAATGAAATTATAATTATTTTAACCGATATGGGTGAAAATGAAATAAGAAACGAACTTATTTTAAGGTTAATTGAGACTAAATTTGACTTTAAGAAGGAGGTTGTGAAGATGATAGCCGAAGAGTCCGATTCCATTTTGAAATTTGGTTTAATGGGCTTCACCAGAAGTGATTTTGAAATAGGAAAAACGATTCAAATAGTTAATGATTCGTTTGATTTTGATGATAATCCAATTTTAGATGATGGAAATGGTGTTTTTTTTCAGGTACTGAGTGAAAATGAAGTTTATCCGTTTAATAATGTTCAATTGACTTATGATTCTTCTCAAAGAATAAAACTTTTTTTTGAGAGCATGCTTGGAGAATTTAGAAAAGACGAATACTATAAATTGTTTAACACGATTGATTATTTCGATCCATTTAAGGAAGTAATTCAAAATGTAAAAAAAGCTGTTCCAAATTCTATTTATAATTTAGATGGTTGGAATTCTTTTCTACTTCAAGTCTATCAGATTTTGTATCCGAATTTTGAGTTTCGCGAGTTCAAGCAGGCAGTTGAGTTTTCAAAAAAAGTTTCTGATAGATATACGTTCAGAATTCAGTATCAAAAGAGTGAGTTTAAGGATTCATTGAAAAAGGGTATTTTAATGTTACCAACTCTGACAATTGATTTGGTTTGCAATTCTGAGCAATTTAATCCGGATTCTAGTTTAGTCATATATCTTGGCGAATTTAAGAACAGATTTTTCAGACCTATTACATTGCAGTCTTTTAAGGCAATTATTAATTCCGAAGTAACGGAAAATGGAATGTTTAAAAGCTACGGAGATGTGTTAACAGAGCAGATAGATTTGGAAACAATTCGAATTTTCGGTGATAAAATTAAAGGAGATATTTATAAGGAAGCTGCTTTTCTGGAGTGTTGCCTAAGTTTTGAGTACAATAGCATTTACTTGGATTATATAGAGAAAGCTGTAATGTCTATGAAGTTTGATTAATAAGTAGTGTTATCAATCATCACTTTTTAAAGATTGAATTAATTATCAAAACTAATTAAAATAAAACGCTAAAAAAACGGGTGAGGCTAATCCCTCACCTGTTCTATTTTAATTTTTCAGAATACTATTCGAAATCGCTGAAAATATCTTGGTAAAAGAGACCGTTTATTTTTGAGGATAAATTTCTCAAAAGTGGGAATTTTATCACTTTTTGGTAATTTTAGAAGATGATCCTTTATTTATGATAAATATGGAGTATTTGACATCCAATTCGATGTACGGTATAGATAAAGATATCGTAACCCTTTATCGCGAGAAAATAAAAGCTTTCATTACGAATGAATTTATTTTTAAAACCAATGAATTTGAACGATTCATCCTCGTATTAAATTATTTTCCCAAAGAAACCATGGATGATATGGGAGATGATCGGCTTCAAGTATCCAAAAAAGAACATACGATTTTTTTAGGGGTTAAAATTTATAATGAAACCATTTTGGATAATCAGTTGAACTTTGAAGAGAAGCTCAACTATCAATTTGACAGAATCAGGGAGGTAAAAGAAAAAAATCTATTACGGCTTATAAAAAATGGTTGTTTAAGTATTTAATCAAGAAGTCGAACTATTAATCCTTATCAAACCATTTCTTCCCCATCGTGTAATACAAGCTCATAGAACCCAGATCGTAATAGGCTTCTATCGGGTAAGTTTGCCCATTACTCAGCTGCCGGTCGTAATGCAAACCGCTCATGTAGGCATAGACTCCAATGCGGAAATAATCCATTCCGAATTCCAATCCAGCTACCGGAGATTGATAATTGTAGTAAGTCCATACAAATCGATAGCCTCCAAGCAGGGAAATATGGAATTGTTCTCCAAGTCTGCAGCGGACATAGAGTAATCCCGTAGCATCCATCAGGAAGGATTTTACGTTTCTCACTGCCAGCATATCGTATTTGTTAAGGTGTTCGTTACTTCTCAGCACACCAATCCCTAATTTGGATTCCACACCGAAACTGATCCGTTTGATCCGTACGAAAGGAACCGATAATCCAACTTGTCCGGAGAAGATATTGCAGGTGTAGCTATTTGTTACCGTGCTGTAAATGTAATTGTGGGTCTGCCCGTCTTCGTTCCATGATTGATTGTAATAACCGGACGTAGGGGGGACCATTTTATTATTTCCCATATAAGCACGCCCAAAGTTTGCACCGAAAAGGATCCGGAAATTATCTGTCTGCGAAAAACATGGTGACGAGATTAGCAGAATGATCGAAAAAATGGTTATTCTCATTTGAATGTTCCTTTAAAAAATAAACCATTATCTCCCGAAACGTAAAAATGATCGCTGTCGATCTTCTTCACTTTACGGAACAGTTCTTTGTGACCGCTGATATCCGGATTAATGGCTTCTTCCCACTCTCCATTAACATTCGTACTGATCGTTTTATCACCAACTGCCACATAGTAATCTCCCATGTATTCTCCCGAATAATAATCCTGGTTGTGGAAATTGTAGAAAGAATAATCAACAAAGGCCCCGGCAGGAGACATGAAATTCAATTTTCCTTCTTTGCGGATCAGGAATACGCGGTCGCCCACACGCATGGCATCCACAGGATATTCATAGGCAGTGGACGACATAGCCATCGTTTCATATTCCCCGGTAGAAAGATTATATCCGTGAACCCAATCCCGAAAGAAATCAAATTCGTAATCCAGTAACATTAAATAATTTCCATATAATCTGCCAGCACTATATTCTCCCTCAGCAGGCGGTAACGTACCAATAGTTGCGAAAACCGGAGAGTCATATGCCGATTTATAAATATTGTTCGTTGTCCAACTAGAATTAAAATTCTCAATAAAAAGTAGCTTCCCATCTTCTGATTTGTCTGCAAAAAAGATCGGAAGTATCTGAAAACCATTAGTAGTAGGGGCCCAGTTTTGACCACCATCGTAGGAACGGTACAGTTTATTACCTGCGACAAAAGCCAGGTTACTTTCATCCATGTAAACAACCGATTTTACAGTCTCTATATTTCCGTTCCAAACCGGATTAAAAGAACTTGTAATTTCGTTCCAGGAAGATCCGCCATTGGATGAAAGAAATAAGCGAACATTTCCCCCATCCTGATTAGGATAAAGACCAATAGCAAAGATGTGATTCTCATCATAGGTGTCGAAATCAACAATATTGTAATCCGTAGGGATGTTTTTAATTTCCTTGGTAACAACCAATTGTGTTTCTATCACTCCCTTGTCCTTTACGCAAGCAGAAAGAGTCAATATGAATAGTAAAAGTCCAGGCAGTTTTAGGACAGAAATGCATGAAGGCATGATCGGTTTTTTTAGCAAAAATACGGTAATTTTAATGTCGCTCTTCATTTATTCCTAATTTTAGACTGTGAGAAACATGATCACCATTTTACTATGCCTTTGCAGTCTTGTCGCTTTTAGTCAGCACAATAGCCGCGACATCTCCTCCGTAGATCTGATCTATGGATTCAGAACTATACACAGACCCCTGTTTAGTCCAAATGTGGAAAAGAAATACAGCACTTTTTCGGATTTCAATTGGTCCCAGCCGCTTCAATTTGTTGGCGCAGGAATTACGCTTTTGGGAGACTCCATTGATACATACGGGAAATACTTCATTGGAAATGCACAGATAGTTGCTTATCTGCCCCAGCGAATTTCTCTAAGCGATAGTTTAACTGCAAAATCCGGAGGCTTTAATTTCGGTCTCACATTCCTAGGATTGGATGCTTTTCCACGAGCTAAAAACTTCGACCTGATCTTCAATTTGGGATTCGATGCCGGCCGCATTTTGCTGACAAATCCCGGAATGAAGCAGCGAAACCTTTACTTCGCACCAAAGCTTTCCATTCAACCTAAAGTTAAAATGGGACCGGTTGCTCTTTCCATATGTGCAGAATACGGTTACGATCTTACCAAAGACAAATGGCGCAAAACCTGGTTTGGTCCGGGGCATCAAAATAACTTAGTCCCCTATTCAACTAAAATTGGCGGAATGTCCGGTCTTTCCTGGTTTGTGACGCTGGGTTATGTCTTATAATAGAGCCTTAAAGCATGCGAAATCATCATTCCTTCAAAATCAATTCCAATTAATTCGGATTATAATCTATTTAGCTATACTTCTCTGTAATAACGGGGATGTTTAACAATTACCCGTGCCAGAGCTTCATTGAATTGTCAGGATTTCAAGTCTGTTAAACAACATTAAAATATTAGGTTAATGATCATGAATGTTGTTTCTTGTTTAGAAGATATAGATAAAAAATTATTCACTAAAACCAAATAGTTATGTTAAAATGGACAGCAGTATTTCTCGTTATCGCACTTGTAGCTGCGATATTCGGATTTGGAGGGGTAGCAGAAGCAGCGGCTTCCATAGCAAAAGTTATATTCTTTATTTTCATTGCTCTCGTAGTAATCACTGGAATCATCGGGTTTACCGCGATCAACAGGAAATAAGAAGAAACGAATATAACTTTCAGATTTAATTTTATATTTAAAGAAATCCTCGTATTTAAGAGGGAACTAAAAAAGGGAAGCTGTCAATTGACGCTTCCCTTTTTTCGTGATTCCAATCTCTTCCAACTCCAGTCTTATACCACTTTTCTCGTTTCATTGCTTTGGATCGTGTTTCAAATTCTTCAAACAATAGCATTTCCCAAGGCAAATGTTTTGAGGTAAAATTCACCAAACCTGAATTATGTGATTGCAAACGCTGCTCAATATTTTCCGTTGATCCTTTATAAAGAATGCCATTCTTCAGCGAACGAAGTACATATGAATAGTATGGCATGTAACTAAGTTAAACAAAAAAAGTCGCAACTAGTGCGACTTTTTCGTGACCCAATCAGGATCATAACTATTATTGAAAAGCCCTGTTTTTACTAGGGTTTCGAAAGATTAATTTTTCGAGGTGACAAAATAGGTGACATAAAATCAAATGTGTTTTGCCAATATTTAAAGAACGAATTACTGAATTAAAGATACGGAATTTATCAGTTAAATCAATGCAAATGGCTTTAAATTAAAGGATTATTTGACTAACTTTTTCAGGATCTAGGCCCAAGTATTGAGCAAATTCGGAAACAGTTATTACTTGGTGCTGCTCCTTCTGAAAATGTGCTTTCATTTTCTTCATCAGGTAGCGACAATAGCGCTCACTCTTGCCTGTAATCAGCATGATGTCTTTGGGATATATGACTAAGCGTTTTTCTTTCATTTTTCTGTGGGGTCCAACGTGGAGTATCCGTAAGTAATCCATAGGTAATCTATGGGTAATCCTAACGGGAACTATACACAAAATTAAGACCTCTTCCAGCCTTTTCAAGGTGCAAAAACGGCACAAAACAGCATAAAGTTTATGATGCGGTATAGAGCTATTGTATTCCTCTGTAATTCGGTGAATGTTTGTCTTGTCGACAGGTGAAATGACCTACCTAGAAACCGGTCAAACATAAATACAAATTACAATGGCACGACAAACAGGCCTCATCAAATTGAAAGGGACATTGGACAATGTCAGTTTCTACAAGACAAAAGATGGGAACCTTGCGCGCATGAAAACGTCAGTTGACGCAAAGCGCATTGCAACCGATCCCGCTTTTGTGAGAACTCGTGAAAACAACACCGAATTTGGTTCTTCTGCCAAATCCGGGAAGCTTGTGAGAAGTTCTCTACGCCCACTAATGCAAGGCACTAGTGATGCAAAAGTCACAGCGAGAATGACGAAAGTCATGACGCTGGTTAAGGACTTCGATACACAAGGTTCACGAGGTGGACGAACCGTAGCAGGTGGAATTGCAAATCCGGCAGCTAAAGAGTTGCTAAAAGGATTCAATTTCAATAATCGCTCTGCACTTGGCAGTGTGTTCTTCAAACCTTTCGCGGTAGATGTGAATACAGGAGCGATCACAATTAACGATTTGATTCCGATCAATGACATTAATTATCCTCAAGGTGCGACACACGTAACGCTAAAATGTGCGTGGACGAAAGTTGACTTCGCAACGGGAGTTACAGACACCCAAATTTCTCCGGAATCAAATTTACCACTTGATTCAACGTCCTCAGATGTGACGTTAACGCCTCCACAAGCTCCGGCAGGAACAGGAATAAACATCTTTGTTTTGTGCTTGGAGTTCTTCCAGGAAGTAAATGCTGGACAGTACTCGTTGAAAAACGGTGCTTTCAATGTTTTATCGATCGTTGAAGTAAGCTAAACTATTGAGTCATGAGAAATTCAAATTTGAAGGACCCGAAGTTTAAAGACAATTTAAAGTCCTACTTCACACGCTTCACAAGTGACACTCCTCCATTCTTCAAAAAACTTCGTTTGGTCGGATTAGTAGCAGTTGCCGCAGGCACTGCTCTAGTAGCTGCGCCAATCGCGTTACCAACGGCACTTTTGACTGTTGGAGGTTATTTGATTGTGGGTGGAACCGTGGCATCAGCAATTAGCCAAGCAGTTATTGCTGAAGACGGGAAGAAAAGCGATGAGTAATCAACGGATTGATCATCAAGAAGAAAACGAGTTATTAATATAAAGCACCTAGAAGCTGCATTTTGCAGTACTAAGTGCTTTAAATATCAAAATCATGAAAACAGAAAATTGTTCAAACAGTAATTTGACCGTAAGTATTAAAACCAAACGCAGACCACCTCGATTCAAAGCAGGTGCTGAATTATCTGGAGCGGTGAACTTGGTTGCAGTTGATGTGGTGGAAGAAATGATTGACGATACCGAAGTATTCGAAATCAACATCAAATTGGACAGCACTCGTTGCGCCAAGGAAGATTCCTGCCCAAACTAATTTTTAACCAAATAGCAATGATACCTCATCAGGACACTACCACAGTTGCAGGAACGGTTACAGGTACAGTGTTTACCATTGCTGCGAATATCGATTCGCAAGATTATGCAAAGACAGTGATTCTAGCATGTGTTGGTGCAATAGCCAGTTTCATTGTGAGTTTGATTCTCAAGCGGATTTGGAAATATTTATCGGAATAAAACAGGAACGGCACTCGAAAGGGTGCCGTATTTTATTTATTAATTCATTGGGATTAACAAGGTGGAATTTCTTCCTGACTATAATGGTATCCATCTTGATCCTGACCAATGGGAGTATGTCGATCTGTTAATCCTTTACATGGAGCGCACGCATTATACTTGGCATCGTGCCATTGTCCACATTTACAACATCTTTTGAATCCTTGTGGAGAAACATAATCAGGTTTATTACTGTCTTTCTGATAACCCATTTTTTTATTGTTTAAATTAATATTCCTTTAAAAGGTCAATTCCAATTTTGTAAAAAGTAACTATGATTTAAGCCATGGTTAATTTCACCCATAATTTCATCTTATTGGGCAGTAGATCCAAGTTATCATACAAGAATTTTCGAATTACTTCTGGATCAATGAACTCAATGTTCTCATGCTTTTTTCCGTAGTATTTGCCTTTAGTAGTAAATAGAAACACTTTACTATCTATGTTTCTAAAATTATCTGCATTAATATCTACGTGACCGTTTTTAACTTGAACAACTGCTTTCTCCTTCGTTACACGATGAATTAATTCATATTCGTAAGCCATAGTGTCAGACTTACAACTGCTCGGAATGATCATGTAATTATGCGTCATTTGAAGGTAAAGAGCAAGTGCATCTTCACAATCATCGGAGGAAAGTAACGAAAAGAGGTTTTCACCTGCTAATGATTTGGACAGGTAAAAATCAGTTTGCGATAATTCATTGTATACCAACTGAGAAAATTGGTTTACGGTTTCATCATGAACCCTTTGAAGCGTCCTGGCAGGAATAAAACAATTGACCAATTTCCCTGGAATGCTTTCAATCGTTCCTACTTTCTTCCAATCACACTTTTTTACATTTACAATGTCAGCTTTCGATGCTTCCGGCGAGGTATCATAATACCAATCACTCAATATTCGACCAACATAATAAATGCCGGCTCTATCTCGTGTCCAAATTAAATCATTAACAACGCATCTATTATTAAAAGCATTCCAAGCTGGCCACCAACTTTTATCTCCATCGTTATAATACTCTTCTGTTGCTTTCTTTTCGTAAGATTCAGCGGTTAATATTTCTTTATCATAATTAACCTGCCATCCGATTCCCACAATTCCATTCGTCAAACAATGATGTCGGGCATCAATACCTGATTGTGCTGCAGGCTTTAAATTGATTCTCCAAATAGCCATAGATGATTAATAGTGTTTCTAGTTATGTTATGTACGAATTTAATAAATCATACGATAATCAGAAAACCTATTGCAAACGATTGTTCACCAACAATTTAACCCAAAAGAAAAAAGAGAAAAAAAGAAAGCCATTTCTTTTGGGGCTTTATGGGTGAATGCAAGGTTTTTGCTAAAAAAATACTACCCAAAGGGTGGAGATTATTTTAGCAAAACCCGAAGGGCTTGACCTTGCAAGCACACAATAAGCACCTAACTTTGCTGTTGTTTTTTTTTATTTTACTGATTGGTTTCCGAAATTTCGATGAGCTTGTTCAAAGTAATATCACCGAACTTACCATCAGATTGGACACCAATAAATAATTGCAACAATTGTATCGCATAAATTGTTGAGTCAGTAATTATTCCATCTACCGAACCAGGATTATACCCCAAATTAAACAGTAGTTTTTCAATAGTTAATTTATCCTCAAATGAATATTTGTTGTGGTATTGAATTTCTTCAGTTTTCGTGGAATTTGAAGAACTGTAATTGTATGAATTATAGGAAGAGCCGGAGTAAGTAGAAGAACTTGGCGTGTAAATTGGCGTATTTGAAGGAGTATATGTTGGTGTTGAATAATATGTCGAGGGATACGTATAATTATCAGGTTCAATTGTCCCTGGCTTTCCTGTCCATGGGTTACTATTTGGCTTTGTGGAGTAATTGTCGGTATTAGTTGTGTTTGGATCCGTTCTATAGTGTCCCTTGACTTGCGTACCATCTTGGCGCGTATAACCATTAACATAATGGTAGTTAGAATTCACTTGACCGAAAATGGCAATGGAATTCACTAAAAAGAGTGTAAAAAGAATTAGAGTTTTCATAAGCTTAATCTTTAAGGTACTTAATCAGAATACAGACTTTTGAAAAAGTAACAAGCAGTACAAAATTTAGAAGAAGAAGTTCAATTTCGAATACCAAAATGGTAAAACAGCCTTGAGCGCTGCCGGTGGAGCAAGGCAGCAGGCTAACAGCTGGAGGTTTCCGGAAGCTGTGAAGCTTGTGGAAGAAGGAACGACTGGAACACGCGAGCCGCCAGCGAGTTGAGCGAAGGTGGAAGACAGAAATGGGCAGGGACTGAACAGCTGGCGACCTATGCAGTATGCACAAGGGGCTAGCAGGTATTTTGATGTGGGATGGGAAAACAGCGGTGTTTTGTAACGTAGAGAAGAAACACGGCTGTGCGCAAGTGATGAGGCTACCTAAATGGAGAGCCACCAGAACCCAGAGCTATCGGGTTGGTGGACTTGGAATAGGTAGCTTCATCGAGCGAGGACAAAAGACATGACAGCCCCGAAGCCTGAGCGATTCAGCAGGTGAGCATAACACAAGCGGTGGTGACACCCAATGAAAAAGAAAGGAAGGGAGTGACGGGACTAGCTTCCCTGACTACTTTATTGGGGAACCTGCAGTAAACGTTCCGTTACTGCAGGTGATGGGTGGCAGAGTAACCGCTACTGACGACGCAGGACGAACAGGCAACGAAAACAAATGAACAGCCAAAAAGTGAATTCTGAGCGATTGGCTAAGTGAATGCTAAATACAAGCCCGAATGCGATCTAAATAATGAGCGTGGCGAACCAAAAGAGCCAGCGCGAATATTTAGGAGCAAAGCTTTGTACTAGGCTTGCATTTATGTTTTTCGGAAGCTGTGAGAACA
The DNA here is from genome assembly GCA_965650365.1 of uncultured Fluviicola sp. Lineage (GTDB taxonomy): Bacteria > Bacteroidota > Bacteroidia > Flavobacteriales_D > Crocinitomicaceae > Fluviicola. The sequence continues at coordinate 26,009 of CBFGOJ010000041.1, forward strand.
AGGAGGAAGACCGCTTTACCAACTCTGTTTATTTCGAGAAGATGCTTGAATCCTTAGAAAGTTGCAATCGTGTTACGGATTAGTACTCAATTTCATCTTCATCGATTATGATAACATGATTCAAGAATGCATAACTAAAGAATCATATTTCATTATTTTTTATGACTTCGATAATGTTTTCAGTTAGAGTTACAGAGACTTTAAACTCACGAATGACTTGACTTAGTAATTCCGAAAAGCTAGTTGTGACACTTTTTAATTTCTGGTCATATTTGGTGAAATTATCTACTGTATTTCTTAACTCAATTGTTTGACGAATTGGAATTTCAGATGATGACACGAAATTTTCCAGAACTGGCAAGATTTGCTCTAATATATATCTAAGATTAAATTCTTTACAACCCTGTATAATTTGAGTTAAAGCTTCAATACCGATTGCAAAAAGTTCTGAAAATTCTTGGATATGTTTTTCTCCAGGAGGAATTATTTCCCAGATCGAATTTATTAGCTTTTGGGTAACTTTTTTTGTTTGCGGAGACTTAAGGTTCATACCCTGACCAATTAAAACCCTATATTCTTTATTCAACTCGTCATTAATAACACGAAAAGATTGTAAAAGAAACGCTATAGCATCAATACATTCAGCAGCCTTTGAAATGTTTTTAACCTCAAGATCCAATTCTTCAATTCTTTCCAGAGACCATTCTCTCTGATTTAATTGACCATTTTGACTATCAATTAATGCCAAAAGCCTTTTTTGAGAACCCGCATTAAACAGCTGTTTTCTAGGCACATCTATCTTCCACTGTCTTTTAGTTCTAATAAATTTTCCGGTTTCTACATAGACCCAGTAAGCAACGGATTCTTCCGGAATGTACGCAATTAGAATTACAGGTAAATTTGAATTAAGCCAATAATTATAGTGTATGTCAGAGGTGTAATATGTCCATGATTTTTCATTCTCATGGAAATTGCCTTTACCAGATTTGATTTGAGTAGCAATGAATTGACAAGATGGAGTTCCGTCATTCACCACTTCAATTAATGCATCAATTCCAACATCAACAATTGGTTGTTCACGAAAAATCCATTTGAGTTCTTCTATTACAATTCGTTCTATGGCATTAACACCCATTCGTTCAGTTGGGTTGTATCTCATCTTAGTTAGTGGGAAATGAAATTATTAATCCGATTTAATGACTTTCTTATTATACATTGAATTCTTCATCAAGAGGTTATCGCGTAAACCATATCAGAAGTAGTTGTTAGCTATCAATTCAATTGTTTTTTGTTTATTAATTAACCATTTCTTATTAGATCATTAACTGAAAAATCCAATCCCTGGGTTTTCATACGAACCAATTATTGTTGTTCTATCAAGAAGCATATTGAATTCTTCACAACTTGTTTCTGGTACAATACAACAATTGTGGCAAGCCGCACCATTTATGTTGTCTGGACCCTGCCCACTCGATTGACCTATATCTGAACAAACTGGGTCAGCAGAACACCATTTAGCATCTTCAATTGATTCCTTAATAAGTTTACCTAGAAAATTGGATTTCCCCTGTCTAACTAATCCCCCAAGTGAACCTTCTGAATCTCCCGAAGATGTATAGATCAACAATCCGTTCATTCTGTTTTCTGGATCCGTATCGAAGTATATTTTTTCTCTTAGAGATGATGAACCATATCCACAATGATAGCAGAGTTTCTTTACTAATAGATGAGACAATGTATGAAGGATTAAAAATCTAGGGTCAATATTTCTAGGACTTTCGCTAGGTCTCCTGTTTAGCATTGCAGCTTGATAGCGTTGTATAACATTTGAAAATAAATGCCCGTTTTTGGTATTCCAATTATCAAGTACTTCATCTTTAAACTTTAGAAATATACCTTCTCCATAAACTTCATTAGCAGGTAGCCATCTTATTGGTTCAGAAGACAGTTCTCCCATGCCAATTCTGTTATTTGGGTTAATCCTTGCAAACGAACGAAACACCCTTGTTTCTTTTAATTTTTCAATTAATACAACATTTTCAAAATATTGATTTAGAAATTCAGATTCCAAATAATCTTCGAAACTCTTTTTAATTGCCTTGAAATCTGAATTTTCGGATTCACGACCGGCAAGAATATATTTATATTCTTCTTGACGCAGTATATCCTCAGAAGCGTACTCTGCTGGTTCCTCATTTTCATCAGATTGTTGTAACTCCTTGATTATGCCTTCAAGTAAATCGTCTTTTGAAATTAAACCATTCCTAACAACTGACTCTCCTTCTAGAATTGCTGGTAATAAATCCAAATCATAAAACTTTTTGAAAAAATCAATTCCTTTTTCTTCGATTGCTTTTGCTACTTCGGGATTTGCTTCTTCTGAAACTTTTGGAAGGTATAATGCTGATATAATTTCGGAAAAATGCACATTAGAAGCACCTCTGATCAACACTTGGAGATGATCATTACATTGAACAGGGTTATTGACCCCATCAAGACCCAACCAAGGTCTATGACCTTTACAGTATTCACCTTCTGTATTGTCGTTATTCGGATTGTCTTCTGAAAAACTAGTAGAATCGTCTTTATTCAATCCAATCCTAGCGAGAGCACTGTCAAGAATATTTTCACCGTTCTTTCGAATATTCATTAACCCCGCTAGAGTTCGACTTTCACCGCATGAACATTTTATAAGTACACTACCTAAATCACCAGAGCCGGACAATGAATGATAAGAAATATTATGCAATTCACTTGTGTTTCGAATTCGACCATTATGAACCCATTCTCTGAAAGGAATATCTTGAATATGACCTCTTGAGCAAGCTGCCACAAATCTGACCGGAATCATTTTAGACTTATATCCATTTTGAGATTGTGCACATACATCACATTCAATTTTTTCATCGGCCATCGTGAGTTCGATTTCTCTCATCCGCCCACATTTATGGTTAGTACAATGATGCCACCTTGGAAATCTAACTGCAGGGATTGTAAGATGTTTGTTTTTTATTCCAGAAGAGCTGAAAATAAATGGCTTTACAAAGTAATCGACATTTAACAGTTTTTGAAGACGGGGTTCGTTTATTCGAAGAGCAGATTCTTCAATATTATTGTAGCCAGCTTGCGCTTTTCTTTGAGCAATTTTTTCATCCCAAAGATTCAATCCGCATACCATGTATGAAACTTCTTTTGGGAAATTTATTATTTGTCCTACTCCAAATGGAGATAATAATTGACTACTTCTTACATTTTTGTTATTCGCCATCTTGGTATGTATTTGAATAAATAGATAATCTTGATTCACCATCTACGCCGCGCATGGATGTTGGTGTGGCTAATGATCTATTATCACGAACAATTTCTTCCCGTACTTCAGAACTGGTTGAAAACATTAAAGGAACATATCCTTCTTCTTGAAGAATCTTAATATTTGCGGCATCTCCATAATGCTGAAATCCATTTCTCCAGAATCGAATATTGCGCGCGATTAGGTTTTTAGTATTTTCAATTTCATCTTGATCAATAATCTTACATCGATCCACAATAAGCTTGGAAACTATCTTGCTTAATCCTTCAAATTCCTCGTTAATTGTAGGTGAGTATTTCATTTGTGTACTTGAGAAATGACGAATTAACCCAATCAAAATAGCATGAATCCCTTTTTCTCTTGCATTAATTGAAAATGGAGTAACTGATGTAGGTTCTACATTAGAATAAATTCTACTATGGTATGCCTGAAACTGTTCATATTGGGATTTGTCACGAGGTTTAGACGGACTATAAAGAGTAATTATTATTCCTGGTCCGTTTGGTACTTCTCGACCAACTCTTGAACTAGCCTGAATATATTCTGCTGTGGTTTTTGGTTGACCATGAATGAACATTAGCCCTAACCTAGAGATATCTACTCCAGTTGCCACCATATTTGTTGCCAAACAAATATCAAGAGCCTCATTCTTGTCTAAGCTGTAGGACTTTTCTAATTTCTTTAAAGTTCCGGGGATTTCTGAAGAGCTAATACGACTGGTCAGTTCTTCAATTTTATTTATGTATCTTTTGTTGTTATGAGTTACGAGATCTCTGTTTTGAATTTGACCTAACCTCTCTCTAATATCTCCGTAAACCAGAGAAGACGCCCCACCAAGTTCACGAATACTATTAAAATACCCCATTAAAGTCCAATAATAATCTAATTCTTGAGGATTCACTTTTACGGCTAATTCTTTTATTTTTTGTAAAACGACAGCATAACTTCGAACAATCGAAGTTTGAGCGGAAGGAAAACCTGAAGCTAATATCCCAATATACTTTCTTCCAGGAAATTCTGGATTATCGTTTTCTTCAATAGACTTTTCCTCAGAAAACCAAGTGTCTCCAAATGATAATCCCTGCGCAGGAAATATTTGCAATTTTTCCCTAGATTCTATTCCGTAAATTCCTTTAACCTGTTCAAAAGCTCTACTAATTGTAGCGGAAGATGCGATTATTTTCGGTGAGATATATTTTGCATCTTCCTCAATAAATGGAGGTTCTTTTTTATTGTAATTATTGCAGAGAGTCTGAACCATGGTTTCATAAAGCCCCACCATAGTTCCTAATGGACCAGCTATTAAATGTAACTCATCTTGAATTATCAATTCAGGAGGTTCAATTCTGTATGCACCCGTATCTTTTTCGCGAAATCCAAATAATTTCCCTGCTTCTCGCTTCCATGGAATCATAGCAAATTTGTCGACTGTGCCAATAAGTAAAGTTGGTGGTGTATGATAAATTAGCTCGTCAACTACTTGTAAAGGCAGGGGTTTGTTATTATACTCACATTTGATGTTTTCACATTTGAAATAAAAACTGCCTTCTGGTCCTTCATTTACAAATAACCCTTTAACTCGTTGAATTTTATCTGTATTTCGGACACCATCGATTTTACCAATCTGTGCTCCACAGCAAGGACATTTCATTACAACGAAATTATATTCAGCTTTGGAATCATTTCGGAGTGATGTCAGTTGATCTCTAGCTTCCTTATTCTTGTTGGGGGATGACTGCCCACCGACCCATAAACCAATAGAAATAGGAGTTTCACCGAGTGCCATTTTATTTTCTTCACGGATAATATCACATGCACAAATGAGTGAGGCAGCTCTTTCATACTGCTGAGTTGTCAACAAACGAAGAGTATATCTCATAATAACGGTTGTACCGTCATATTCACTCCAGTTCCAAGAAGCTTCTCCCTTTAATCGCCTAAAAAACACATTAAATGCAGTCAAACCTAAATAGGCCTCTGTTTTTCCTCCACCTGTTGGAAACCAAATTAAATCGACTATTTGTCGTTCTTTAGATTCTGCATTCGATATAGATTCCAAATTCATTAGGATAAAAGCTAACTGAAACGGTCTCCATCTCCCATTGAAATTGCTTGAAGCATGAAATTCAGCTAAGGAAATGAAATCTTGATTATCGTAATCGTTATTGATCCCTTCCAAAACGAGTTCTGGCTTATTATCAGATCCTTGCTTTATCCATTTTCGAAGTTTGGTTTTTGATCTTTGTTGCTGCCAGATCATCGCTCTATTCATCCAGCGAAAGGACTTCACTATTTTAGAGTCTTCAGTCGATTCTATAAGTAAATTAATTCCATTTCGAATTCTTCCTAACGATTCTCTACACTTCAAGACATTTAATTTAGCCTGTTCTCTATAACCTTCAAGTTCAGATGAACTATCTGCCATATGACTGATTTTGTCTATCCATCGGCCATATTCTTCTGATAATAAGACGAGTTTATCCTTAGCGTCATTCCAATTCCCGATATCAGATAATGCGAGCATACTTAGTTCAACATGAGAAGTTGGCGCAACCTGTGATAATTCGTAAGTGGGGATAACTGAAGTGTAAATTTCAGATACTGACTCACCATCTTTAAATTCGTTACCCAACGTCCATTTAACTGAAGCCCCATGTCCAATAGAAAAAATTCTCTTTTTTCTATATAACATATTCAGTTCTCTCTCTTCTGTTGTATCTACTGAAGTAATTTTCTCTTTGTAAGGAGCAACTAAGTTTTTTGATCCTGTTACAAGCCGTAATTCATTTTGATATAGAATTTTTTCAGAATTAACCGAATCATCTGTCTCACCATTAAGTTCATTTACAATTACAAATGTTAAAGTCAAAAGATTATTTTCAATGTCAGCTTTAGATGAACGGTTGAAAATCCTAAGTTTCAACCAAGGACTATCTTTAGAATCCGTTTTTAAAATTAAATCATGGAATTTTTTTCCACTTCCAAACAATTCATATAGATTCAATGAAATCGGATCTAACGTGATGGGACGCCTAATCCAATATTCTGATTCTATAGGATGTTGATCCTTGTTCTTTACTGTTACAATTTGGTCATCCTTATTAACTTGTTTTTTTTCCGCTTTCGAACCGCTTTTTTCATAGTATGCAGACTTTATGCAAAGTTTGATAAGGTCATCATCTTGATTTTTATTAAACACTGCCGTGAATCCCATTGCAGAAGGGAGATATTGATTAGCCAAACCAACAGGTTCTTCATCATCACCGCCTTTTTCTAAATTTGAATCTGCTCTTTTATTTTTATCTAGGACATTTTCAACGTCTTCGCCAGGTAAAACTGGTTCATCGGTTTCAATGTCATTTATTTCCCTGTTGCGTGTATGTTGGGGATAAAGCATTCCTGCACCATATCGTGATTTAGGATTGCCATGAACATTAGCAAGAAGAATTTCTTCTCCCGTTTTTTCGTCTGTGTAAGCTGGGTTTTGTGAGGGTCCAATTATTTCTCTAACCAAGGCATCATATATTTCAGTTCGAATATCCATTAGCTTATTTTTAGTGAATTATTTTGAATCAAAGAATTAAAGCTATTTTCCAAAGTTTTATTCAAAACAATGAAAAGTTCTTGTCTTGGTCTTGAGATACCTACATAAAGAAGTTTTTGGGTTATCTCAGATACAATTTCATCGAAATCAAAAAGAATAACAATCGTATTTTCCAAACCTTTATAGGATTGAATTGTAGTAACAATTCCTCCCTTTTTGATAAAATCTTTAACAACTTCAGAACTGGCAAGAATTGACTTATCTGTTTTTTTTGGTGAAAGCATTGTTATTTTTTCAGGTGGAATTCCCTTAGCTAATACATCAATAAGTATTTGTTCGATTGTATCTGTTTGTTTACTAATATTAGGAAACTTCTTAGTAACATTATTTCCATCGAGTATTTTGTACCTAAAATCAGGGAAATCAACACCAGTAAGTAGCGTGTTTAACGAAGCTATCTTTTTCGAGTTTCGACAATTTATTCTGAGAGGAGGGAATCTTGTGAAATTAGTTTGTGTACTAAGAATCTTAATGCAATCTTCAGGATTATTTAGAAAAATAGCTTGATTCGAAAAATCGCCAAACATAATCCAATTACCATTTTTGACACCTCCTTTTAAAATCAAATCAAATACTTCAATAAAATACGGTGATAATAAATCTTGAGCTTCATCAATAATCAGTATATCATACTTTTCTGACTCATCCAATTCATCATTATTGGCTAAAAACTCGAATGGTAATGTTTCTAAATAATAACTTTGTTTGCCCATCTCTTTTTCTGGAGGTACAGAAGAGGTATGTCTAGATAAAAAGCTATGAAGTGTACCAACAAAATGACCTTGATTTTTTAATGCTTCTTCAAAGGCATCACTCAGTTTTTTTCCCAACTTAGTATTGAAACAAAAAAAGCCAATTTTCAAATCATCTTTGATTTTACGGTGTGCGATTTCAATAGCCATTAGGGTTTTTCCGGTACCTGCCGTTCCTTCAATCAGACAACGGTCATTATAATTGACAAAATCGAGCAGTTTGAATTGTTCTTTAGTGTATTCTTCGATAATGATCTCGTTATCATTAAGCTTATTAAGCTCGCTATAATCAATATCAAAATCACCTCTAAGAATCTCAAGAACTAATTCGCAGTCCTTTTTAGTAGGTCGTGACTTGTCAACATCATACCAACGCTTATTCTTATTTTCATTATGCCACCCCTTACTTAAAGTTGAAATATGATTGCCAATTGGAAGCATTAAGCCTTGCTTTGTAAGTACCTGCCATTGATGTCCTTCTGTTCCAAAATCAACAAATTCATTCATACTCGTAAAAGCGACACCTGTTCCCCAAAGAATTTTTGACAGACGAGAGTGAAGCATTTTGTTGTGTTCAATTTTTTTTAGGATGTAACTCCTAATAGAATTCATTGAAGCATCCACCTGAGAGAATGGGCTTTTTGGAGTAGAAGTTGTTTTTCCATCTCTGTTTGTATATTGCCAATCTCCATTTTTTCGTGAAACACCGCCATGTTTTACTTCTATGGCGAAAATTCCTTCGTTTGGTGAAATGACTAAAAAATCCAATTCTCCGGAAATATTTTTGCAATGGTGGTTAGTAAACAGAGAATGTAAGATGTACATTTCGTTTGTAGAATTATCATTCTTAAATCTTAAGAATAAGATCTGTTCACCTTTTGAACTAAACTCTGTAACATTATCTGGAATCAACATAGTATTTTTCTTGTATTGTGGTAATCAACTTCCATTTCTAGTTCGATTTTTGAGGCTATAATTCTTGATTCTACGATGACTTCATGTCCCTTTACTTTTACATCAAAATCAGTTGAGTCAGTCAAGCTACTTGAGATATGCTTTGTAATAGCTTCTTTTATTTTTGAACTTAATCCGATTGTGAACGAAAGAACGGATTTATATGCAAAATCAAGATCATTTAACTTTTTGTCAATATTTTCAATATTGGCCGCGTAAAATATGATCTTAAGATTTGAATTATCAGGCTTGATGGTTTCATCATCAAAAAGCCATCTTTGAATACTTGCCTTGATTGGATTGCCTTCTTCAATTCCAAAAGAAGACTTAGTATCTTTAAGAAGCTTCTCTAGACATGCGATACTATAATCACATTCTTTATATAATTGTTGTAATGTGAACCTCCATGTGTCCAGTAATTGAAACTGTTTTTCGATAGTCGAATCTGTTTTTGAAATTTCTCTCAATGTCCCTCGATCCTTCTTGTATTTAAAAATTTTGGAGCCAACTTCTATTTCAGGAAGTTTCAATTGAGTAATTCTAGTCTGTCCAGCAACAGATTCGGACAATGCAAGTATTGAACTTCCCCTAGGTAAAAACATAAAACTACCATCGTTAAAGTTCATCACATCACATTTGACTTTGAATGAATTAGTTTGTCCGGATTCATTTCCATAACCTTTGTATTTGAATGTATGCAAGTGCTCCAAATCTGGTTCCTGCTCCGTTTCTAGATTATCATACTTTATGTTCAGTGTAAAAAACCCGTCAATTTCCTCAATTATTTCTTCATCCGATTTAATTAATAAAGTCTCATTAAATGGAATCAGTTTTGGAAGATTATCCATAAAGTAACCAGATTTAAATCGACGCTTCAGATAACGATGAGTCAGAGATGATTCTACTGGCCAGCAGAGAATATCAATCTTTGGCACAAAATGTACGAATACTGTATTTGACAAATACTTACCAATGTATTCATTATAAGGATAACCTGTAAATAAGATGGACTCAGTTTGAGAATCAGAATCGTTTATATAACGCCGATTGTATGGAATAAATAGTTCTGTATTAGGGATTGTATTTGAGAAGAGGTGTTCGCTTTCATCATACTTTTTTGAATTGTCTCCAATTTCCCTTAATATTCTTATTGCTTCTTCAAAATCTCCACTGATTTCTATTGGAATACCAGTGTTTTTGACTAGGTCAAAATCAGACTCAAACTTGCAAACCATCTCCAACATTTTAGCTCCCAATCTTTTTGAATTCTTTATTGAATAAAGTGATGGATAAAAATTAGTATAGAATGATGTTTGTAATTTTTCGAAGTGATCTAATTCCTTGATATAAGCAATAAGCTTTGGAATTAAGGAGTCTAGGGGATTACCTGAAAAAACTGTAATGTTAATCTTTTGATTCGCATAGCGCTCGCATGCATCCCACAACTCTTTATCAAGATAGGTCTCTTTTGTATCGAATTGAATCAACTCCTTGATTTTTTTTCGATTCCAGTTTAGTCTGAAATAATCATCATTTTCTTTAAAAAAGCTATTGAAAAAGTCTAGTTCAATATTGGATTCAATATTACGATTTGAAATCACAATAACTGGAATGCCCATTTTCAAAAAGCTATCTATAGTGCGTGGGTAATATTTAACCTGTTGCACATCGTTGATCACAACAGCTCTGATGTTTTCCGGTAAAGTATCTTGATAACCTGGATATTTCTTTTCAAGATGAGTTAATCGTGGAATTTCATCAGAAAATGAGTTTGAAAAACTTTTAAACAGATTATCAAACTCAAAGGTAATGATGTTATCATCTATCAACTTTTGAGACATAAAAGAAAGTTGTTTTTTCGCTTCTTCTATATCCAAAGATTCTATTAAAATGGAAATAAGTTCTTTAAACTCTTGAATTTCCTTTTCTCGATTATCATTAAACGCTTGAGAATAACTTTTTAAATCTGCGGTAATAATTAAGTTTTTCTTTGGTGGGTAAATCTTCGATAAAGGCTCATCGTAAACTGTATTCTTATCCAGAAAATCATTAAAAACCTGAACATTTCCTCTACCAGCAACAAGGAGGATTTTTGAGTCCAGATTATTTTGATTTATTGTTCTATCATCCTTTGGTATTAATATTTTAGATATTGTACTTCGTGAATCTTTAGCATTTTTTCTCTTAGTATCGAACGTTCTTTTTAAACTCAATTGCCTGCTAGCATTCACTTTACTTAATTGTGACTGTAAATTTTTACCAATAGGTATTCCATTTTGATCTTTAAACTTGAGATATACTTTATCTGAGATCACTCTTTCAACTTCAGCGATACAATCAAATATCTTTACCTTATCCAAACGCTGAAACTGAATCCCTCCGGTCTCGTTATTCACGTAATCCTCAAAGAAATGGTTTGTTAATACTATTATGGAAGTCCAAAGTGAAGCAGTTTTCTTTTCTGGGAAACACAAAAAAAGTGGCTGTTTATAACTATTATCTGTTTTGACCTTCTTGCAATATTCCAAAGCAATGCCCGCACTAATTTGGGTTATCGGACTAAACGAATAATCACCTAATTTTAGGTGATTATCTTTTTCTACGAATTTGAATAGTGGGTCCATGTTTCAGCAGTAGTTAGTAGTTATATGGTCAAATAAATATATGTGACACTATCTTAGCAATTTGAAAAGCCAAATATGGAGGAACAGCATTACCTACTTGATGATATTGTGCTGTTCTTGAACCGCAGAAAAGATAGTTATCGGGGAACGTCTGAATTCTTGCAGCTTCTCTGACAGTAAAGCTTCTGCATTGTTCAGGATCATAATGAATGAAATAATGCCCATCCTTTGATATATGACTTGTTACGGTTGTTGCTGCAGTGTTTTTCAATTGTGTTCTGAACCGATCATTGAACTTTCCAGATTCAGCATTCTTGTGATTGGGCATCAGTACATCACTATGTTTTTTGAAGTCTTCTAGTCTAGGAAAACGATTGTACGTTTCTGCATAGAGACTAGAAAAAAGATATCTCAACAAATCTTGCTTCAGGTGCGATCTAGACTCATGGTTACACACACCATTCAGTTGATTATCAGAATACCATCCGCGTAAAGGATTTTCTTTACTTGGTGTCTTGCAATGCACGAATTCACTCCCGATAGTTCTCAACTTGTCGAAAGACGGTAGTTTCTTGCTGTCTTTTTTGAAACCATTCCATTGAACAACTTCATCTAGATACTGACTCAAAA
>CBFGOJ010000042.1:0-37849 GCA_965650365.1 uncultured Fluviicola sp.
AAATGAAACGGAAGTGTCCAAAACGATTGTCCAACATTAAATATGCGGCGTTCAACATCGATTTTGCGTCATAAGCATCTGAGAATTTTGTTCCGTCTGTCAATTTGAAACCTCCTTTTCCAGGGTTTCCGCTTTCTCCCGGTGCAATTAAGCCCATGTTCTCAGGAGCAAAGATGGAATCTTCCGGCAAATACAATAAGTTGTTGTCGAACATAACACTTCCACCGGTTACACCGTAGCGCGTGTATCCTAATTGGCGGGCCTGGAATTTACGAGTACGGATCTGGTTGTAAACCCCGATCTTGAATTCGCTTTTGAATTTTCCGAACAGGTTAGTTGCATATGATAAATCCAATCGTTCGTTGATAGAGCTTTCTTTGTTTTCAGAGAAGAACATTCCTCCGCCATAACTTGGACCAACATTGGTGAATGAAATATTTGCAACGTATTGTGTGTCTTTTGCATTCGGATTACTTGGATCGATCATGTATTTGTTACGTGTGTAGATCGAACGGCTCAAATTCGGAACGGAACGCTGTACATTGCTGTAACCTGCCAACCAGTTTACTTTGAATCCCTGTAATCTCAAACCATGCTGTCCTTCCAACTGTCCGGAATAAACCTTGTCTGAAGTAAACCAGCGCGCATTTGATCTCAATAAGTTCGGATTAGACTCCAAGGGGTTGATTTCTCCTGTTCTATTGATCAATTTATCCGAAGAGTTGATACTGTAGATGTTTTTGAAGCTAACGGTATTTCTTTCGTTGATCTTGAAAGCGAAGTTCATCAATGCTCCGGCCAACAAATTTGTTGAGTTGTTGTGATCTAAATAATCGTAATCAATCTGAGTGGATTGAATGGAATTAGGGTCCGTGCTGTTTGAATATCCGCGGCGCACTGTTTCGTTGTAGCTGAAACTTCTGCTGTATGTCAAAGCTGCGATCATTCCGAACTCACGTTTTCCGAATTTCTTATTGAATCCTCCGGAAGCCTGAAGGCTTAGGTTTGGTAAGAACTTGCTGTCAGTAGTTCCCCAATCGGTAGAAACGTTTTTAGCTAGTTTCGCCTGGTCGTGAATGTTCAAAGGATATTCTTTTTGTCCCGGAACGGCAGAAGGAATTGCACGTGTTCCGTCGTCAATACCCAGCCAATCCATTTTTCCTCCTTTGTAAGAAGTACGGTCTTTAAAAGTTGTAATGGTGTTAATTCCTGTTCCAACCTGGAACGAGAAGAAGTTCTTATCCGGAATACTTTTCGTGTTGATCTGGATTAATCCACCTGCAAATTCTCCCGGTTGATCCGGAGTAGCAGTTTTTGTAATAGTAAGGTTGTCCAACATATTGGATGGGAACATGTCGAATGAGAATGCTTTTCTGTCGCTTTCAGAACTTGGAAGCGGTGAGCCATTCAGGAATGCAGCGTTGTAACGGTCGTTCAAACCACGGATTACCGCAAATTTGTTGTCCTGGATACTTGCACCACTTACCATTTTCAATACATCACTGGTATTACTTGCCGGTGATTTTTGGATGGTCTGACTGGTAATGAGGTCTGTCATTCCCAATGCATTTTTTTGGATCAGTACACCTCCCTGGTCTGTATCCAGAATTTTCTTTGCAGACACAACCACTTCACCGATAGAAGTACTGTCTTCATTTGGAGGAGTCATTACAACATCAATACTGGTAACTTCTCCTGAATTGACCTGGATACCATTTACAATTTGAGTGGGCATTCCGGCATACACAATTTTAATGGTGTAAGTTCCTCTACCCAGTTTATCGAAATTGTAAGTGCCTTCGATGTCAGATTTGATAGTTTTAGTTTGTTCAACCAATTCCACTTGTGCGTCAGGAAGTCCTTCTCCTGTTTCGGAATCGATTACTTTTCCCTGAATTACTCCGGTGCTCTTGTCTTGCGAGAATGCAAAACCAACGATCAATAATGAAACAACGGAAAGAAATATCTTCATAGCTTTAATTTTGCACAAAGGAACAGCTACAAGATTATTCTAAATTAAGTGTAAAATTATTGGATTGTGAGGCTTATGTAAACAAATTATGAAGTCGCTTAATACTGACTTAACACACGACTAAATGGATTTTGTTAACTCCCGAAAATAGGCTTTTTCGTCGGAATTATCTTTAATAAATTGCTTCAATGACAAATTGCTGGTTGTTGAAGGAAATAACAGCGGCCTCTTTTTTATGAAGCAATAATTGCCCAAGCGGTGCACCCAATCCAATACCAATGATGTCTTTTCCTTCAAAAGAATTGTTTCCGATCGGAATACCCATTAAGAAGAGGCCTTTATTGGTCTGGACAACTGCTCCTAATTCCACGTGCTCTGATTTTTCAGCAGATTGATTGGCAATTAAACTTTTCAGGCGCTGTTGTTCGTTTAGCTGGGTGCTTAATTTCCCCAATTCCTGCTGCGCCATTTCCCGGGCGGTTTCAAACTTATCACCGGCCGAACTTTTACTGTCTTCTGCCATTCCTTTTTGCAAATCGGCAATATCTGCCTGCAGAGCAGCAATTTTTTCTGAAATCGCTTTTGAAAGTTGTTGGAAGAGTTGTTTTTTGTCCATGTTTAAAGAAGTTGCCTTCGACTACACTGCGCCTATGCTGAAGCTCCTGCGTAAGCATTCAGTCACCGTCTTAGTCAACGGGAAAGATAAGATCTTAATTAAAGGACATTGAGCGGAGTCGAAGTGCCTTTAATTATTCATAAATAATAAAATGCTTATTGAACAATTCGATCAATTGCTTTTTGACGCTTTCCTTGGAGAACTGCATCCCGAAAGAACGCATAAAGTCTTTGTCGAATTCGAGTTTTCCGTTCATCATGTCCAAAATAGCATGTTTGAGTTCAGCTATATTATTGTGCTCAATTTTAACGCCCAATGCTTCGGTCATATTTGCTGCAATTCCAACAGGTGTTGAAATAACCGGAGTACCTGTTAACCATGCTTCGGCAAGAACAATACTGAAAGTCTCGTATTCCGAAGTTAGAATCAACGCATCGTGTTCTTTTAAGAGTCGGCTTACTTCGTCCCACTCACAAGGACCAATGAAATGAATGGCTTCCAGGCAGCTATTCAATTTTGCCCATCTTTCCCATTCATCGGTATTCTGGTCGGAAACAACAGTCAGACTGATTTTCTTACCGGATTCGAGCCATGCATTTAAAAAACCATCGAAAAGGAAAGCCGGGTTCTTGGTGTTTTTATCCAATGTTGAAATATGAATGAACTTCCTGCGTTGAAGCGGGTTGTTTTCTCTCAAAGTAAAGATGTCTTCGTCCACAAAATTCGGAATAACCTGGATCTTGGTAGTAGGGAAGAGGGGCTTCATATCAGTTCTTAGAACATTTGAAACAGCAACGATTTCACTTGTATGCCGGCTTCCGCGCTTGATAAGCTGCTGGTGAAGCGAGATAAAGCTTTTTCGCAGTTTCTTGCGGTAATAAGATCCGTGTTCCATGACAATCAGCGGAACGTGGAAATAACGTTGTACACGCGCAAACTGCATGGCCCTTGGCAGAAAAACATGTGCAAAGATCAGGTCTATGTGATCGAGCAGGGAAAGTCCTTTTCTCAATGCTTTTCGCTGCAACCACCAATGAATGAAACGGTTTTTCGAAATATGATGATAGATACGTATGATCCGCAGATTGTCCGTTTGCTGGTCATCAACTTCTATGGAATTACAATTTTTATCGCCCATCGTGTGAAGTACCGTAACTTCATACCTGTCTGAAAGCAAGTGTGCAAAGCGCTCCACGAAATTTCCAGCATACGGATCTACGCGTGTTGGAAACCATGAGCTCATAATGAGGATATGTCTCTTCGTACCTGGCATCCGATAAATTTAGTGCATTTTTTGGCTAATTGCGTATGACGCGGAAAGTTTTTGTCTGATTTTCTCTACGTATTGTGAGAAAATAAACTCCTGACTGTAAATTTTTCAAAGAGATTTCATTTCCAAATTGTTGAAACGGAACGGATTGGCCCTGCTGGGTTTTTAGTTCAAACTCTTCCGTTCCCTGAAGCTCAGAAAGATGAATGATTCCATTACTCGGATTGGGTGAAATTTGAATGGATTCCAATACCTGGTCATTGAGTCCAAGCACACAAGTTAAGCGGTTCATGTATTGCCAGATCGTATCGTTGTATTGGGTTCCAATGAGGCTATTTCCCATTGTGCTTCCCATTCTCACCAAAACCAGGCCTTGCGACGGAACGACATTGATGATCTGCCCGTTCTTTCCTTCAGCCGCATACATATCTGCCGGAGCTGCCGGACATACTTCTCCGGGGAATACGAATTGAGATTGAGGAATCATGAAAGAAGATTTTCCATTCAGCCAGGTCAAATAACCGTAAGAGTTATTCAGCGATTGACTGCTGTTTCTCATTTCATTGAGATAAGTCAAATCCGGAAGGACCGGAGTTCCATTCCAGGAACCATCCTGGGAAAGTAATAATCCGAAACGAGCCATTCCACGTGGTCTTGAGGCAAAAACATTGTTGTATCCTAATTGAAGATAGGTACCAACCATTCCTATTTTTGTGGAGATTTTTTGATTTACCCAAGCGTTCAATGTCATTCCTGTTGCAGATTCAATGACTGAATCCAGCAAGGTGTAGGGACCATTGTGATATGCCCATCTTGTTCCGGGAGCAGCTTTGTAGATCAAACATGCAGGATCTGTACAGTGAAAGTCTGGAACTCCGTCGTCCAAACCGGTTGTCATAGTCAGCTGATGCTTAATGGTAATGGCATTTTCCTGGGCCAATGTTAAGCTGGTCCAACCTGTTCCAAGATAATCACTTGTTGGATCATCAATATCCAGGAAGTTCTCATGCTGGGCAATTCCTACGGCATAAGCAGTTAAAGTCTTCCCGGCAGAATTCCAGACATAGAAACTGTCAACAGTAAATGTCCCGAAATATTTTTCCAAAACGATCTTACCATCTTTGAGAACAATGAATGCTTTGGAATCGGAATCTTCCAGCCAGTCGTACATTTTTTCAATGGAGTCCTGACACCAGCCTAAAGCTGCGGGGTCAGTTGTTGACCAGGTACTTCCGGTTAATGGTGGGAAATACGTTTGTGCCTTTAAGCCTGAAAAGGCAAGGATAAAAGTCAGTAGAAGTAAGTAGTTTTTCATAGCCATTCAAAAGGATTTCTTTTGTAAGATACTATTTTTCAGGAAAGGTTTAAACCAATACTTTTTCGTAAATCGCTTCGAGTTGCTCAATAGCGAAATCGATCTCTTCTTTGGTAGTGTATCTTGAAAAGGAAAAACGTGCATTCGGGCGGGAATTATCAGCCTGGATTCCTTCCAGTACATGAGAACCTTTTGTTGCTCCGGAAGAACAAGCCGAACCTCCTGAACAGGCAACACCTTTCAAATCGAGTGTAAATAAAAGCATTCCGGATTTTTCGGTTGCCGGTAAGCAAACGTTCAATACGGTGTACAAGCTTTTTTCCGGATCTGTTTCTCCGTGGAAAGTGACATCCGAAAGGGTTGATTTCAACCGATCGATCATGTATGTTTTCAATCCCTGAACATGAGTTTGGTGTTCTTCCAAATCAGCGTAAGCCAATTCGATTGCTTTTGCCAATCCAACGATTCCGTAAACGTTTTCGGTTCCGCCACGCAATCCTCTTTCCTGTGCACCTCCGTGGATTAAAATATCGGTTTTGATGCGTTTGTTCGCATATAAAAATCCAATTCCTTTTGGTCCGTGGAATTTGTGTGCAGCACAGGTAATGAAATCAATTCCCAGTGCATTCAGATCAAAGGCATAATGCCCCATTGTCTGCACGGTATCCGTATGAAAGTAAGCATTGTATTTTTTGCAAAGCGCACTTATTTTTTCGATTGGAGCCAATGTCCCAATTTCATTATTTGCATGCATGATGGAAACCAAAGTTGGTTTTAGGTCTTGTAAATAGGTTTCCAGCTCGTTTAGATCGATGTTTCCTTTAGAATCTACTGTCAACCAACAGGCTTCGATGTTTTCACGTTCAGCCAAATGTTCAACGGTATGGCAAACTGCGTGGTGTTCGATCGTTGTAGAAATGATGCGTTTTACTCCCAATTGATAAACAGCAGTATTCAATGCGATATTGTCTGCTTCAGTTCCTCCTGAAGTGAAAATCAATTCATTGGGAGAGCAATTTAATTGCTTAGCGATCGAACGGCGGGAAGTCTCGATCAATGCTTTGGTCTGCCGGCCATAGAAATGCGTAGAAGAAGGATTTCCAAATTCATTTTGCAAAACAGGAATCATCGCTTCGGCAACTTCTTTCGCAAGTGGTGTAGTTGCAGCATTGTCTAAATATACTCGCATCGATTTTTTTTCTACAAATTTAATAGATTCAAAGGAAGAAAACCACTAATCTTTGCCAAGAAGAAACCGAAATGTTTCTTTTCCTTGGGGAGCTAAAAGCAGGTTTGATAAGAGTAAATGTGTTCGTTCCATTCTTTTGTTGGCTGATTTTGCTGTAGAAACGTGGTTCAGAATGTAGCGTTTCATTCCGGGAGTAAGCGCATCGAAGCGATCTTTCGATTCCGGCACCTGGATCCAGTATTCTTTGATTTCTTCAGAAACGGGAACTCCAAATTCGGATTCGTCCTTTTCTAATTGAATGCTTACAACATCTCCCAAAGTTTTCCCGATCTTTTTCAGTCGGTCTTTTTGAACCGTAATCATACCGCTTCCTTCTCCCAAAGCCAGGATTCCGGCCTGCCAGCTGATCTTAGAATCGAGGGTAATGATCAACCGCTGATTGAAATCTCCCTTTTCTTTTCTACCCGGAAGCTGCGCCAGGATATCCGGTGTAATTTCTACGAACCAGTAATTCAAATAATCAAGTGCTTTGATGTCTGTTTCAAATTCAATCATGGCGTATTCTTGGAAGCATAAAGATAAACATATAACCACTAGGAATATCTGAAGGGCTTACCACAAAGACAAGAAGGACACGAAGTTTTTTTCGTATAATACTTTTTACTACGAAGCTTAAAGATTCATTTGATTATTGGACTTCGCGAGCTCAGTCGCAGATTATAATATGTAGTTAGAGTTCATTTGGTAAACGTCCCTTTTCTCATTGTGCTTCATGGTAAAAACAAAAAGTTGTCGAAACTGAGCCTGCGAAGTCAATAATCATCCAATAATCTTCGTGTGCCTGGTGTACCTCGTGGTTAATAAAAAAAGCCCTCGATTTTACTCGAAGGCTCTTCCTCTTATTCAACCGTGAATCCTGTTTTTTGAGCGGTAGCAACTAAAGATTCAATGATTGCTGATCCAAGATCTTTTTTCGCGTTGGTCTCGGAAATTTTCTTTCTCTCCACAGCGATGTATTCTTCTCGTTTCTTGGAAAGCTCCCCAATTTGGCTTTGGTATTTGGTTCGATCGGCTTTCTTCGCTTCTATATACTTGTTTTGTTCCTCTTTGGTTTTTCCTTTCAATTCTGCCGGTAAATCTTCTGTACGAATACTGTCGAGTTTAACTGTTCCGTCTTCCACACCGTCCACTAAATCCCAGCTTGCATTCTTGTAATTGGATTTTGATTTAGCTTCTGCGCGTTCACTCATCACGGCATATCCTTTTGAGCTTGCATTTTGATCTTCCGCAGCTTGTTTGCTTGCACGATAAATTCCTGTTTTCCCATAACCGATGTAGGTTTTGTTCAAAGAATCATTTACGGAGATAATCTCTTTATCGTAAGGCGTATCAATGTGCTGGATCTCTTCGTTGGAGTTAATATTGAAATAAGAACCCTGCGTTTGAAGTGCTCCGTCATACCAGAATTCTTTTACGCCCTGGTCGTAAGCTCCGCAGTAGATCGTGTTCACAATAATGTCTTTTTCTGCTGCTGTCTTCAAAATTTTCTTGTAGTCGATTGGTCCCTGGTTGAAAGGTTCGTTTCCTGCAATATAGATCAGGCGTAAATCTGTTGGATTGGGAGACCACTTCAGGTCATTCATGGAAGCTTCTATCACAGCTGCGCAGTATTCAGATCCGCCGTTTGTTCTTAAGGAGAAAAGCTGTCCGGAAATTGAATCCAGGTCGGCAATCAGATCGGTGCGTTTGCGAATCCAGTTCGGAGTTTTGATCTCGTCATTTCCGTAATCATACAAAGCGATTTCCAATTGTGGAGCTTTTCCTTTGTCAGACATTTTGGAAGCCATGTTGACAATTTTCCAGATCGTAGATTTGGCTTGTTCGATCAAACCTTCCATGCTTCCGGAAGTATCAAATAGAATGGCAATCTGGATTTTACGTGCTTCATCACTTGGATGAAGAGGCTGAGCCTGTGCGAACTGAATTCCCGCCGCTAAGCTAACAAGTGTAATAAGGATCGATTTCATATCTTGGCGTTTTGAGTGAATACAACCAGGTTGTGATTCGGTTCAAAACGATGTGAAAAAGAATATGAATATGTAGGGGTGGGTCGCGACTCGCTCCTACATATTTTTAAAAATAAATTATTCTGATTCTGTCTTCAGCAATGCTTTTCGTTGAGCACGCAGTTCTGTCAACAAGGGTTCCAGTTGTGGAGCTTCTTTGTTGAATTCGATCGTTACGCGTTTAGTTCCTTTGAGGGTTTTGATTTCAATGTATTCCGATCCTCCGTCTGCACAATCCGGGCAACCGTAGCTTTCTTCCAGTTTCTCAAAACTTTCCAGGTTTACTTTCGTGCTCAGGCTTTTCCATTGTGCTTCAGTATAAGCGAATTGTTCTTTTTTGTCCGGGTTTTTCCCTGAATCTACACTGGATTCGATATACTGAACCTGTTCTTCTGAAAAAATGACTTCTTTTCTGCAATATCCGCGACAATGGCCAAAATTTGTACCGTGTGTAATACTTATAATTGCAGTTTCTTCGGAAACAACCGGTTTGGATGTGTTGCAGGACGAAAATAGGATGAAAAGCGAAAGAAAAGAGAATAGTAATTTCATAATCCGGATTTTTAACGAAGATAGCACTTTGAAAGTTAAAAGTCAGCAGGAAAAATCGAATTCTTATTCAATAACCACTTCAAGCCGATATAAATGATTTATAGTGCTCGATTTTTTTCAAAAGTCTATCTGCAAGGTATTGGTTTCCGTCTTTCAAATATTCATGAATCACTTGTGCTTCCTGAATATAATTTGCTTTTTTTTCGTCGTTCCAATAGAAAGGCGGAGCATACAAATTACAAATCCGGTCAGCAAGTTTCACAGCCCAAACTTCTTTTGGCTGCATTTTGATTCGTTCCAGGCTGTCGACCATCTTAGCTTCTTTATTTTCAAGCAGCTCATTTTTCGTCAAAGCAAGAACTCCTTTGGCTACCGAAGTACCAAATTGTTCTTCGATCATTTCAAAAGTTGCCTCCGTATCTTCGATGGTATCGTGAAGAACAGCACATAGTATTCCTAACTCTTCATTCCAGCCACTTTCCTGATTGAATGCATTTTGGACTTCAAAGACCACGCTTCCAATGTGATTGATGTATTCGATTTGTTCTCCTTCCTTTTTTCCTCCGTAGAATTGTCCGCTGTGGAGAATGCTTGCAAATTGCCAGGCTTCCTGGAGTTTATTGATGAATGGGTATTGATCGCTCATCCTGTGAAATTAATCATTTGGAATTCAAATAAACGTTGAGTGGTACGTATTTATCCAAAGTATCCGGAAAAGGTTATTTAACCTTTGTGATCTCGATCCAGCTTTCATATTCATGAAGCATGAAACAAACCGGCTGGTCATTTGCGGTACCGTCACAGGAAGATAATTTCTTGTATGAAGCCTTGATTTCCTGTCCGTGTTTGTAATTGCTGATTTTTTCGATATTACAAACGCGGTAATCCTTCCCGTCGAAATTCAGATAAACTCCGGTACAATCACGTACAACAGTAGCGTTTGTTGTTTTGCCGCAGGATACTGCCACCAACAAAAAAAATAGTAAACAGGTAAAAACAGTTCTTTTCATGGATATAAGTTAGAGAGAATGAATGAAAAATCCAAAAGTTTAAACTAGCACCCAACGCTTGTGTGCGAAGCGCTTTGTTTTACAACCTGACCTATTGCCGCTTGTTTTGAAAGATAGATCGTTGGAACTACAGCATTGTAATGGTGTGAGTTATTCAGGATGAAATCTGCGATACCATCATTATCCAAATCACCTGCAAAAACCAGAACCACCATGTTATCGTCAAAGTTGTCGTGTTCGGAAAGCAGACTTTTGCAGTGTTTTCCATTAATTGTTGCTGTTACATAAAGCTTGTAATTCGAGACAATGTACCAATCGCTGTCTTCGGATTCTTTCTCCTTATTTCCGGTAGCATACAATTTGTAATCAATTCCTAGGTAGCGAAATGAAACTGCTTCATCGGGATAAATAGATTGCTTTGAAATGACTGCTTTTCGAACTTTTTGTTCTTTGAAACGGGAAGTAGGAGCAATGAGGATCAAATTGGTGTCTTTGTTCGGAACAGTAAGTTCCCAAGCGCTTTTTTGATTTTCTTCATCTAATACAGGATCGTTGACTTGTGCAGCCCGAATTTTTGTCTGTTTCAGGTAGTAGCCGTTTGGTCCCTTAAAAAGCCCGATCCATTTCAAACTGCTTACATCGGAGGAAACCTCGTCATTGTGAAATATGCCCGTTGTTATAATTCTGAAGGGAATTGTATCCGAATCATTTAGCGACTTTTCCTCATTTTCAGTGTTTATTTTTGCTTTTAATTCGGTTTTAACTTCTTTTTGGTCGCTTTTGGGTGTGTCACTACAGGAACTCAAAACCACGATTGGAAGTAAAACAAGGATGATTTTTCTCATAGCATTCAGCCCCTTAAATTCAAATAGCTAAAATACGCTTTGAAAGCCTTGGAAAAGAAGAGGTGATAAATTCCGATGGAATAAATGATAGTCATGACAATCAACGGAATTTTATAAATCAGCGGAACCGGAATAAGCAGTGAAATTAGTCCCAGGACTGCTGCCAGGATCATGAGAATTCCCATGGTTAGCCGGGCCCAGTTTTTCCCCTGTATGATGAAATACATGAGAAAGCCTGTCAATCCGAACCGGATAATTTGCTGGAACAGCTTTTTAAGGTCTTGCGGCATGTATAACTGATAGAAAATGATAATGTAAAGTGAAATGAGCAGTAAACTCACAAAAATGCCGATTGTTTGACGTCTCCCTTGTCTGATTAATGGATTCATTGTGGATTTTTTGTTTCTCAAATATACATTATTTGGAAGGATGTTCTTAGCCCGGAGTTCCGATATCTCTCACTTTCCAGATTAACTCATTTTTGATTTCAATTTTTTTTCCGGTCTTCGGATCTCTAAAAAGCAAGTTCTTAATGAAAATACTTTGGCGGTAATTCAGAAGCCCGTTTTCAGAACTCGAATCACTGTATCCGATCATAAATTCTCCTTTGACAGCGTGTAAATGGCGTGTAACTACAGGTGGTCCGTTTTCCATTCTAATTATAATATCTGAGCAATAATTAGTTAGACTGGCATTTTTTTTATCATAGATAATAAGTTCGGTTAGCAAACTTCCGCTTAGACTGTCAAGGGTAATGTGATGACATTTTCCGGGTGACGGGGAAAACTTCGGATTAATGCGAAGAACATATTGATTGTTGACGAGTTTATAAACCGATTGCCCGCAAGCAATACTTTCTCCGGCTTTTGTGGTGTCAATACCCGCAAAACAAGGCATTGGAACCGTAATCGGTTCTTCCGCACGGAACTTATCCGTCTTTTTAGAGGTTTGTTGATTGGTACATGCCGCAAGTAAAACGATTGTGAGCAGGTAGTAAAGCTTTTTCATCGGTTTTGTTTATTGATTGGTGGATGAAGGTCGTTAATTATTCTTTTCGATTCCATTTTTCAGCAAAACAACTGTTCCGTTCCAATAAAACTCCAAATGCTTGTAGATTTCTATTGTTGGGAAATTCTCCGCTTCAACCGTCAACTCGGTTCCTTTTTCTTCGGGAACCAATCTAAAAGTAATGGTCGTGTAATTCTCAGCAATGTCTTTCAAATTCGACATCGAACTCAGGTATTCGTATTGAAAAACACGTTCCGGATCAAATTGAAGTATGGTTCCTTTGTTCTCAAATTGCAAATGATGAAACGCTTTAACAGTAAATGGACTTCCCACTTTCCAATCGCTGATTACCTCAATGTTCATTTCCGGGTCACCCATCCATTTTTTCATCAAGTCGGGAGAGGTAAGGTATTTCCAAACTTTAGAAGGTGAAGCTTGAATTGAGATGCTCTTTTCGATGTGCTGGGGATAATCGGATAATTCGTAAATCGGCATTCGCAATTCTAATTATTTCTGGTGATCATAACTCAATCCGGATTTCAATTTCCATTTCCCGTCTTCAATAATCCATACGTGTGTAAACTTTGCAATACTGGCATATTGCTCGGGTTTTCCATCCATCTTTTCATAAAAACGATGTTCGCCGTATTGGATAGCTCCGTAAAGTTCTCCATTGTCATAAAGCGGGAAAATTTTTACGCTTTCCAGAATGAGTTCTCTTCTGGATTGGTATGTTTCCGGTGATTTGCACAAACCGTTTTTCAGGTCGCTCAGGAATTGTTTGCGGTCCGAAATTCCGGATTTATCGTGAAAGAACTCAAAGTTTACACTGACCAGTTTTTCAAATTGAGAGATGTCGCAGGTATTGAAGCCAATGTTGAATAACAAACTGTCTTTCGAAAGAATGGTTTTGTAAAGAATGGAATTCGGTTCAACCTGGGCGGAAGCAAAAAAAGAAAACGAACTTAATAAAAGGATAAACAGGTGTTTTGCCATAATGATTCACAATTTCAATACTGAAAATTACAAGATTAAATCCGAATTCAATGGGTAATTAGTAATTCGCAATTCGTAATTTTGCAACATGTTCGTCGAATCCCTCTCATTAGTCAATTTCCGCAATCATTCTGAAGCTGAATTTCAGTTTGAAGCCGGCGTGAATTGCATTGTAGGGAAAAATGGTTCGGGGAAAACGAATGTGCTCGACGCGGTTCATTATTTGAGCATGTGCCGCTCTTACCTGAATCCCACAGACAAACAAAATATCCGTTTCAACGAGCAGTTTTTTGTGATCCAGGGCTGCTGGATGAAAGACGAACAACCATTCAATTTGTATTGCGGCGTGAAAGCCGGTGCGAAGAAGGTTTTCAAAAAGAACAAAAAAGAATACGACCGCCTGGCAGATCACATCGGGCATTTCCCGGTAGTGATGATCTCGCCTTACGATACGGATTTGATTTCCGAAGGAAGTGAAGTGCGTAGAAAGTGGATGGACGGAATTATTTCCCAGTTCGACCACGAATACCTGAATGATCTGCAGCGCTACAACAAAGTACTCGACCAGCGAAATGCTTTATTGAAACTGCAATTTGAGAATGGTTTCTTTGAACGCGAATCCATCGAAATTTGGGATGAACAATTGATCCGTTACGGAACAGCCATCCACCATAAACGGGTTACATTCATTGAAGCTTTTATTCCTTTGTTCCAGCATTATTACAAGTGGATTTCACAGGAGCAGGAAGCTGTTTCTCTGAACTACGAATCCAAATTGTCTGAAACGGATTTCCGGACTTTAATTGCTCAGGCTTATCCGAAAGATATGCGGGTTCATTATACTTCGGTTGGAATTCACAAAGACGACATCACTTTTCTCCTGGAAGGATTGCCCATTAAGCGTTTCGGTTCGCAGGGACAGCAAAAGAGTTTCCTCATTGCTTTGCGGTTGGCGCAGTTCGACTGGTTGAAAGAACGGCTTAAACAAACTCCGATCTTGTTATTGGACGATATTTTCGATAAATTAGACAACTTGCGGGTGGCACAATTGATGGCTTTGGTTTCTAAGAATACTTTTGGTCAGGTGCTCGTAACAGATACGGACGAAAACCGCGTTTCAGCTATTTTTGATACGATACAGGTAAAACCGAAAATGATCATTTTTAATTCAGAGTTGGTATGAACGATTGGGACGAACGCAAAAGAACCGGAAATGCGCAACCGATGAAAGAATTGGTGGATAAACTCATGAGCGCTTACCAGCTGCAGGGAAAAATGACCGAAATGGAAGTGCTCAGCAAATGGGAGGAAATGATGGGAAAGGCTGTAGCAGTCAGAACTACCAATCTTCAAATTCGCCAGGGAGTATTGATCATCCGTTTGAATTCTTCGGTGATGCGCGATGAATTGGCACACGGAAAGCAGATCATCATTGAACGCGTCAATCAAACAGCCGGAAAGCAGATTATCACAGATGTTTGGTTCGAGTGATGAAAAGACGAGTATAACTAAGTATTACTTGATTTCTTCGGATTATTTCTGTTATCCCAAAACAAAAGTAATTCAACTCTTTTTTTGCTTTGAATGCGATAGAACAAAGTACTGTGTGGGTGAATAACGGCTTTTCTTGCGTCTTTAGGCTTTTTACATTCGGGAAACCCCTTTGGAAAAGTATTGATGGATTGAATAGTTTGGATGACCTGATTTACAAACTCTAAATCTTCTTTTGCAGTAAAGTGAGTTCGGATATGCAAACGGATAGCTTCCAGAGTTTGTTTCGATCTGTTACTCCAGATAATTTGCATAAATTAAATTTTTAAGCCCGGGAATTCTTTTCTGAATTGATTCATCATTTCTTCATGAGAAGTTCCAGGGTCTGTGCCATTATCAAGTTCCTCCATAGCCAATCGAACTTCTTCCAATACATAATCCGGAATATCTTCTTCGATGTCTTTTGTTTTTTGAATCTTAAGACTACGCGCATATTCCAACATTTTAGAGACAAAAGTTTTATCCTCTGACTCTATAATCATCTGAACTAAATGAAGTTTGTTATCTGCCGTACTCATAACTCAAAGATAAGAAGAAAAGTGGTTGCTAGAACAACGCCAAGGTCTTGAAAACCAATTTTAACAGCTTTCCCAAACTGCTAAAATCATTCTTTGAGGGTTTAAACTAGTGAACTTTTTAAACTATTGAACTTTGTTCCTTAACTTTGTTAGCTAAAATTATCGCTCATGTCAGTGCATAAAAATGTAAAGCGCGTCACTACGAACGTTTTACAAGAAATGAAAAATTCCGGAGCTAAGATCTCTATGTTGACCGGTTACGATTTTTCAATGGCTAGAATCATTGATTCTGCAGGAATTGATATCATTTTGGTAGGAGATTCCGCTTCAAATGTCATGGCCGGACATGAAACGACACTTCCCATTACACTTGATCAGATGATTTATCATGCCGGTTCTGTGGTCCGTGGAGTTGAAAGAGCTTTGGTTGTCGTTGATATGCCTTTTGGTTCGTACCAGGGAAATTCCAAAGAAGCCTTGTCGAATGCTATTCGTATCATGAAAGAATCCGGTGGACATGCCGTGAAACTGGAAGGCGGAATTGAGATCATTGAATCCATCAAACGCATTCTCACAGCAGGAATTCCGGTGATGGGACATTTAGGTTTAACGCCGCAATCCATTTATAAATTCGGAACTTATGTTGTTCGTGCTAAAGAAGAGGGCGAAGCACAACGCCTGATCGAAGATGCAAAAGCGTTGGAAGAAGCCGGTTGTTTTGCCATTGTGGTGGAGAAAATACCTGCGGCTTTGGCCGAAAAAGTAGCGAAATCAGTTTCTATTCCAATTATTGGTATTGGAGCAGGTAACGGAGTAGACGGGCAGGTATTGGTAGTTCACGACATGCTGGGAATCAACAATGAATTCTCGCCGCGTTTCCTGCGTAAATATGCAAACCTGTACGACATCATGAAGGAAGCTGTTGAAAGCTACATCGAAGACGTGCGCAGCGGTGATTTCCCGAATCAAAACGAACAATATTAGTCTCTATGGAGCAAATCCGCCCGGAAGACGTCCTGTATGAAGATAACCACCTGATTGTGGTCAATAAACATGCGGGAGAAAATGTACAGGGAGATATTTCCGGTGATTTTCCGCTGGTGGAAAAAGTGCGCGAATACATTCGACACAAGTTTGAAAAACCGGGAAACGTATTCTGTGGTTTGATCCATCGTTTGGACCGGCCGGTTTCAGGCGGAATTGCATTTGCACGTACCAGCAAGGCTTTGACCCGGATGAACAAGCTTTTTGCAGAAAAACATCCGCGAAAAATTTACTGGGCAGTGGTTGAAAAAGCACCAAAAGAAAAATCAGGAAGTTTAATTCACCACCTGGTGCGTAACGAAAAGCAAAACAAGACTTACACCTATAACGAAGCACGAAAAGACTCGAAAGAAGCGCGGCTGAAATATAGGCTTTTGTTGAGTTCTGATAATTATACCCTGCTGGAAGTTGAACTGGAAACCGGAAGGCATCACCAGATCCGGGCACAATTGTCTGCTATTGGCTGCATCATAAAAGGAGATCTGAAATACGGAGCAAAACGCTCAAATCCGGATGGTTCTATATATTTGCATTCCAGGGAGTTGGAATTCGAACATCCCACAACGAAAGAAACAGTAAAAATAACAGCTCCGGTGCCCCAGGACAACTTGTGGCAGTGGTTTCAAACCGAGATTCATAAACATCCCCGACGCTAATTGTCGGAACTTAAAAGAAAAAAATGAAATTAGTTCCCGTATTTCTACTCTTCACTTCACTTCTTTTTGGGCAAACAAAACCTTATTATTATCCGGTTCAAACCTCGTTGGGAGATCACCACATCACCGCAATCGAACAAGATGCTTTCGGAAGACTGATCCTGGGAACCGACAAAGGGATTTTTAGTTTCAACGGGTTTCAGTCTAAGCAGATTGCGTCCTCCAAATTATATTCCAAAGACATCATTCAACTCCTGAAACTAAAAGGCAGATTCATTGGTTTCAACAGGACCGGACAGTTGTTCGAGATCAAAGGCGATGAGGTGGTTTTGATTCCTTTACCGGATGTGAAGAGTCAAATCCTGAGCCTGGAAGCAACAAAAGACAGAGAACTGCGCGTTTTGTGCCCGGATGCAGTCTATATTTTCAAATTCGAATCGAATTCGCTTTCCCTGGTTTCAAAAACCGCAATTCCTTTCTATGAAAAAGGAAGGTCGGAATTGATCGATTACTGTGAAAATGATAAAGGACGTTTTGCCCTGCTGTCAAGCAATGAATTGATCGATGTGGACGACCAGGTTGCCCGCACACTGCCCGGAATGACGGGAAGATGGATGATCGCAGACAAGAACAACCTGATTCTTTTTCCTGCAAAGCCAAACTCCAATATTTCACTTAAGTATGTGAACAAACGCTTTAAAAATCTGAATAAACTGATCGGTGCTTTCAATCATTCCATCCAAAAAGTGGTGCGGATTGATGAGAAAGTTTACCTGCTGTCTGAAACCGGACTGATTGTTTTGAAAGTGGGCGATATGCGTGTGAAATCCGTTATTGTTGGATTACAGGTAACAGCTGTTTTCCGGGACAAGAATAGAAATACCTGGCTGGGCACCAAATCGAAAGGATTGTATTGTATTCCGGATGGTTCCTACAAACTGTTGAATTCAACCGAGTTTAGTTTCCTGGATCTTTACAAGCAGGAAATCATTGCCAGGAGCAGTTCCGGTGAAATGATGATGCTGAGTAAGTTCGGAAGAAAAATCCGGAATAAGCTTCAAAACTCAACTCCAAAAATAGATCCCAAATCGGCCGGGATTCAAATGCCCCTGATCCTTGCAGACGAATTTGTAAAAGAAATCCTGCCCTTGAATAACGGGAATTTCCTGCTTGTTTCTTCCAAAGGATTGTTCAGTATAGAGGCAAAATCGACCAAAGAACTGCGTGATAAACTGAAGAAAGGAATGGGGCGAAATGTGATTTTGGAAAGTCCGGTAAAGTTATTTCAGCAGTCGGACACCAATGAAGTGCTGTTCTCTAATCTCGACGGATTGTTTTCACTGGACCTCAATACACTGGAATACCGTTCGATTCGCTATTTCAACGAAAACATAGATCCTTCGGACATTCTTTTTCACAAACAGGCGTGGTATGTTTTGAGTTCCTCAAACAAGATCTTTACCATTAAGAAAGGCAAAGTAACTCATGAAGTGAATTTCCGCGAAAACGGAAGCAACCTGCTGGTTTCAAGATTGAAAATTTACAACGATCAGTTTTATATTCTTTCGGACAAAACACTTTACCGCACAAAGAACCTGAATGGCGATTTGGAACGTTTGGAAGAGCTTTCCCGCATGAATGATCTGTTTTTGAGGGATTTTGTAGTGCTGGATGATAAAGTCTATGTTGCAACGCAATTCGGGCTCTTTGAATTCAGTTGGGAAAAAGTAAAAATGGAATTCCCTTCATTTATCCTTGGAAAACCTGCCGGAGATCATCAAATAGGTCAGACAAATATATTCGGAGCAGATAATATTGAAGTCAGTATTCCCTATGAGCTGGTGGAATTAATGGGAAATCACCCTTATCAACTGCAGTATCGTTTGGTTCGAAACGGCGAGAAAGATCAGATCCATTGGTCAGGTACTTCTTTGAGTTTAACAAAATTGACTTTTGAGCATTTGACCGCCGGAAGTTACGATTTGGAATTAAGGCTTTTTGATCCGGGAACAGGCCGCTATTCCAATCCGGATTCTATCAGCTTCAGAGTAAAAGCTTCCTGGTATGAAGATACTTTGGTTTGGTTTATCGCCGGAATCCTGATAGGTTTCTTTGGTTTGTTATATTTGAAAAGAAGAAAACGTCTGAAAAAAATGGAACTCCAGTAAGTTGATAAACAGTGCCTATGAAACAATTGCTACTAATTACTGTTCTCTTTATGCTGAATCTTTCAGCTTTGAAGGGTTATGCACAATGCGATACAAACAAGATCAACAAAGAAAACGACCGGATACTGGAACTGTGTTACGAAAAGCCGGATAACGCACTCAAAGCCTGTGAAAAAGTCATTAAACAGTCGCAGGAATGCAAATTTTATCCCGGCGAAGTGCGTGCCTTGATCCGGAAGGGGATTTGTTACGATGTACTCTCTAAACCTGATCAGGCCATTATCTTTTACAAAAAAGCCCGAACCGTTTCTCAGAAAAATAAATACATCAAAGGAGTTGCCTCCTGTGAAAATAATCTTGGATTGATCTACTGGCGCTTAAACGACCTGAAACGTGCCATTCATTCCTTTCACGAAGCGAAACTGGCTTTCGAGTTGATGGAGGACAATGTGAATGTGGCAACCGTTATGAATAACCTGGGACTGATCTATGAAGAACTGGGCCAGGAAAAAATCGCCCTATATTGGTACCGCCGAAGTGTGGAACTCTATAAGAAAGAAAAGAATACCGACCAGATACTGGATGTTTACTCCAATATCGGGAACATCTACACCTGGACGAACTTGAAAAAAAACGATTCCTGTATTTACTACTCGGAAATGGCCATCAAAGGGTATCGCAAAACAAAGAATAAGTACGGATTGTCTATTTCTTTAAGCAACCTGGGAACCGCTTTGGGGTATAAAAAAGAGTACGTACGTGCAGAAGCTGCATTCAAAGAAAGTGCAGCAATTGCTAAAGAACTGGGAAATGAATATTCCTACTTGAGCACCTTGATCAATTGGTCCAATTGCTGCCGGAAACAAAAGCTTTATGTCGAGCAGGAGAAATTACTCGTGGAAGCCTTCCCGATTGCGGAAAAATTGAATGCGCCCGAACAATTGTATAAAATAAGCGAATCAATGGGATTTATTGCTCTAAGAAAAGGAGATACCAAAGCTGCAATGAAGTACTGGGCTATCTTTCTTAAGAACAATACCAAATATACCAGGGAATTACAAGATAAAACGATCTCAAGGACCAATGCACTTTACGAGCTCAAATCCGAAAAGCAGCAAACGGAACTTTACCGGAAAAAGAAAGATGCCGAATTACTTCGCCAGCAGTTGAATAGAAAAGTAGAGAACACATATTGGATTGTTTTGGTCGCGATTTTATTCCTCACAGTGATCAGCTTAATATTCTACTTCATACGTCGTTCTTTGAAAAGAGAATTGATTGCACAGCAGCAGGTATTCCAGGCTACCAATGAAGAACGTAAGCGTATTTCCTACGATTTACATGATTTGGTTGGTTCTCAGTTGAGCTTTGTGGTGAACAATCTCGAATTACTGTCCTTCAGTGAGAAAGAAAATGAGCGCATCAACAGGACCTTTACCATGAGCCAGGAGGCTATGAGTTCCTTGCGGGATACTGTTTGGGCCCTGCATTCCGAAAGCATGTCTTCCAAGGTATTGCTGGATAGAATGAAGAACGTGGCTAAAAAATGGCTGCAGGATAATTCCATCAAAGTAAAATTCAATGTCCAAATGGATGATTGTGAACTGGATCCCGGAGTTTCTCTGCATGTCATGCGTATTTTCCAGGAAGGAATCAGCAACATCTATAAACATTCGAAGGCCAAAAAGGTAGAAATCACCCTGAAAGAAGAAGGAGATTCTCTGATGCTTTCCATTGAAGACTTCGGAGTGGGATTCGACCCTGCGGTGAAACCCGATTTTCACTATGGTTTGAAGAGCATCGAACAGCGGTCAGAAAAGATTGGAGCGCTTTACTCCATGACGAAAAGTACTTCTCACAACGGAATGGTGCTTTCGCTAAGCTGGAAGAAAAATAGCACAATTGCGTAATTGGAAATGCTGCCGTAAATAGGCATATTTGCTCTATGGGAATCTGTCCGATCGGAATTGTTGATGATAAGGTGTACAACGTACAAATCCTGACTGAAAAGCTGGAAGCTAAGTCGGGAGTGAAAATTACTATGTCGGCTTTTAACGGCCAGGCGTTTCTGCATGTACTTCCAACTTTGAAACCCCTTCCTGAAATCATTTTTATGGACATCGATATGCCCGTAATGGATGGAATTGAAGCCGTGAAACAAGGGAAAGCACTTTATCCGCAAATCCATTTTATCATGATCACTGTTTTTGATGATGAAGAGCGGATCTTTTCAGCCATCCAGGCAGGAGCAAGCGGTTATTTATTGAAAGACGAATCCATTGCAAACCTGCACACAGCAATCGATAATGTATTGGAATTCGGTGCCGCACCTTTGGCACCGGCTATTGCAAAAAAGGCCTACAGTTTCATTCAAAATCAACCCGCAGAAGCTTCAAATACGGAAGCAACTCCGCTTAGTTCGCGTGAAATGGACATCCTGAATTGCCTGGCGCAGGGGAAAAGCTACACGATCATCGCCGATGAGTTATTCATCAGCCCGCATACAGTGCGCAAACACATGACCAACATCTACGAAAAACTGCACGTAAACTCTAAGGTCGAAGCCGTTCGACTGGCGATGCAGAAGAAATGGGTATAGGGTAGTTATCAATTATGAATGAAGAAATTATTAAGAGTGCTAATCTTGATAATTGATAATTTTCTGATTGATAATTAACTAGAATCCGCTAAACTCTTTCGGACATTGGTACCTTCTTCGCATGCTCTTGTCATTGACATTCTTAGAGAACAATACCTTATTCGGGATCTCGAACAAGAGCGAAAGCTCATGACTGCCGTAACTGCTTGTTTTTAAGCGCGAGATCGTCATATCGAAATTGTAAGTGATGCGCCACAAGGTTTCGTATTTGGTTCTCAGGTTTAGCCCAAGGGTGAAAATGAAAGAATCATATTGTTTAAAACTCATCGCCGCAGTTCTGTTGCGCATCCAGATTCCGATAATGAACGGCTGACTGATGAAATTACTTCCTACGCTAAACGTTCGGAATTCGTTCTGCATTTCGTAGACAATTCCCGGTGAAACCACAAATTCATTGAAAAGCAGGTTGGCAGAACCGTGGAAGACCAGTTTAAAAGGCAATCTTTCTGTATCCGCTAGGAAAGCATCTTTCGGCTGAGATAAATGATGGATTGCACCACCAAATGTCATGTTGAAGCGTTTAAAAGAACCACGTTGTTTACGTGTCGAACCGTTGAACCTTGCAACCAGTCCCGCACTGAAATCTGCATAGGAAACGCTGTTGTAACCTGGTCTGTTGAAATTACTTTCCTTATATTTTCCCATCGTTTCATCCAGCTGATCGGAGAAGGTAAGTTTAGACCAGTCAATGTTCTTAGTCACAAATCCACCGCTTACGCCGGCCTGGAGAATGAAATTCTTGGTGTCTACCGGTCGGTAGGAATAATTGAGGTAACCACCGGCAGTTCTTAGCAATGCTTCGCCGCCTACATCAGAATAAGCCATGATTCCCAATCCCATTTTGTACATCGTTTGAGCTTCGGCAGAGAAGGAGTAGGTGTTGAACCTTCCCGGAATTGGTCCCCACAAAGAACGAGCGTTCAAACGAATAGCAATTCCATTGTTCACAGCCGTCATGGAAGGATTGTAATAAATCGGGTTATTGTAGAACTGTGAAAAGTTAGGATCTTGTGCGAACACGTTTCCGGCAGCAACGAAAAATAGGAATAGAATCAGTATTTTCATAGCTTATCTTATTACTGTTACGGTTCCGGACCGTTTGATCCGCCCTTTCGGGTATTCTTTTCCTTCCCAGATAGCTGCATTCCTGAAAGTTGCACTTGCTTTCCAAACGTAAGCATCCTGCTGCACAGGTTCGCCTCTGTAAGTTCCGTCCCAATATTCGGTTGGTCTTCCGTTTTCATCCAAAGCATTTGTCGACCAGATCAGGTTTCCCCAATCGTCGTAGATCAGGAGTTCGAATTCTTTCATATTTACTCCTTTCGGAACGAAATTGGCTACTTCGAAATCGGTATGTCCCGGACTCATAGCGTTCGGAATAAACAATCCATAGAAGAAATCCACTTCAATAGGTTTTACAATCGTGTCGGCACAGCCATAAATGGTGCTGGCAATGAGTGTGACGGTGAATTCTCCGTCAGATTCGTAACGTACAGTCGGATTTTCTTCGGAAGAAGAAGTTCCGTTTCCAAATTCCCAGGAATAATAATCTGCTAAACTGCTTAAGTTGGTGAAGTCAACAATTCCGCTCAATGGTTCCGGACCTTCCACATTCGTATACGCGAAATCCGCATTTGGCTGAGGCAGCACGGTAATTACTGCTCCGACAGAAATGGTATCGTTACAGCCTCCGTTTCCGTAAGCGATTACCGTAACCGGGTAAGTTCCGCTCGCATCAAATGAAGTCACCACCGGATTTTCGGTTAAAACAATAGTATTCCCGATAAACCAGGAAACAGAATTCGCGAATTGGGTATTTGCCTGAAGCAGGATTTCTTCGCCCACACAAAGGGAATCACTTGGCAGCATAAATGAAGCACTGGCCATTTGATAAGAAGATACTATTTTTTGAATACTGTCGATACAGCCGTGAATAGTAGTTCCAGTCAATGTTACGGTGTAATTGCCAACCGCATAGGTCGAACCTGGATTCGTTAACGTGGAAGATAAACCGTTTCCAAAATTCCAGGAATAGCCAACCGTATTCGTACTTTGATTGGTAAAGTTTACTACTGTTGGCTGCACGCACGGATCAACCGTTGTAAACGTGAAATCAACGTCAGGAAGCGGATAAACCGTAACAACCTGGAAAGTCGTATCCGGACAGCCAATATTGTCCAAAACGATTAACTGAACAGCATAAGAGCCTGCAGCTGTAAATGTGTGCGTCGGATTTGGCAGAATGGAAGAATTTCCATCTCCGAAATTCCAAACCTGGTTCACAATCCCCACACTGTTATTGGTCATTTGAACAGTCAGATCCATACAACCGGCATTCGGTCCAAGCGTGAATTGTGAATTCGGTCCCTGGTTTACCTTGATGACTTTGGTTAGTTGGGTTGTACAACCAAAACTTTGACTGATTCCTGAAAGCGTCACAGTATAAAATCCGGGAACGGAATAAGCATGAACAGGGTTCGTTAAAGTGGAAGTGGTTCCGTCGCCAAAATCCCAGTTCATAGAAGCAACCCCGGTACTTAGATTTGTAAATACCATTCCCTGGTTTAAACAAACAGAATCGAGGGAAGTAAAGTCAATTTGCGGCAACGGATGAACCGTAACGATTGTTGTTGCAGTGTCAAATCCGCATCCTGCTGCGAAAAGGGAAACAACATAAGTTCCCGGAGCAGTAAAGGTATGAGAAGGATTGTAAGCGCCTGAAATATTCCCGTCGCCAAAATCCCAGGAAGAGAAACTTGCACCTTGCGAGAACTGCGTTAAATTGATCGTGTGAGGAACGCAACCTGAAGGATTGTCAATGTTGAAGAAGGCATTCACTTGTGGTGGAAGTACCGTAATTTGATGTTGAACTGTATCCGAACCACATTCGTTGTTCACGATCAATTGAATCGTATAGGTGGTATCCTCTGTGCCGGTGTAAAACGTATGCTGAAGCGCTGCTCCGGCTGTGTCGGAAGTGGAACCATCGCCAAAATCCCATTCGTATGTATCCGGCAATCCGTAGCTGTTGTTCACCATGTCGAGAATAAGCGGTGTACAAAGAATATTGGTTGATGTTCCGAAAACGGCAGTTGGTGAAGGCATCACGGTGATTTGTTCCGAATGCGTACTGGTTCCGCAGAAATTGGTCAAACTCAAAGTGATGGTGAAATTTGTATCTGTGGTAGTGCTCGCCGGGTAAGTTTGTGAAACCGGAACAGGGTTTGAACTTGTTTGTCCGTTTCCGTAATTCCAACTGTAAGTTAAACTTTGGCCCAGTGAAAGGTCTGTGAAAACCACCGGCATGGGCCCGCAGGCCGAATCAGGTGTTAAACTGAAATCCGCTACCGGTGGTATCCGCACTTCAATCTGGTGCGTAATGGAATCCAAACACCCGAAGGAAGTTGTAACCACTAATTCCACATCAAAGAAACCGGAAGAAGCGTACGCATGACCCGGACTAACGACAGATGCTGTATTTCCATCTCCGAAATTCCAGTTGTTTTGGTTCGCCAATGTACTGGTATTCGTAAAGATTTCGTTTGTTCCGATGCAAGTGATCGGATTGAAGGTAAAATTCGCAATTGGCATCGGGTGAACGATGGCCAGCAGGGTATCCCGATTAATACAACCTGTGATCGGATTCGTAAAAGTATATAGGATCGTATTTGTTCCTAAAGGTGCAATTCCCGGGTCAAAAGTTCCCAACACAGCATCTGTGATTCCGTTTCCTGTCCACACACCGTTTGCCGGAGTTCCGGAGAAATTTACCGGATCATCGCTCGGACAGAATGAGGCATCAGTTCCAACGGTGACAACAGGCAAGGGGTGAACGGTGAAAATCATCGTATCTCTTGTCAAACAGTTTCCTGCGCCATTGGAAATAACCAGAGGAAATGTTCCTGCACTAG
Source organism: uncultured Fluviicola sp. (assembly GCA_965650365.1). Lineage (GTDB taxonomy): Bacteria > Bacteroidota > Bacteroidia > Flavobacteriales_D > Crocinitomicaceae > Fluviicola. Next base: position 25,347 of record CBFGOJ010000042.1, read on the forward strand.
TAGGATTAAACAAACCACCGGAACTCACAAAACTTCCCGTCCATGTTCCGGAGACAGGGGTACCGTTCAATTGCACGTTTGGTGCATCGATGCATGCCTCCAGATCAGGCCCTGCATTTGCGGGTGTTGGATTGACAACCGTCACAATCCGCACATCTGAATTCGTACATCCAAAGGCATTGGTGAAGGTGTAAGTGAGGTTAAAGGTCCCAACAGTAGAAGGAGTGAAGAGTCCGGAAGCCGTTATTCCTGTACCAGCCCAGGTTCCGCCGGATGGAGTTGCTGTAAATTGAATAGGGAATGGCTGATTGCACAAGGTCGTATCGTTTCCTGCATTTACTACCGGCAATGGATTGACAGTGATGGCAAGAATATCCGAACTGGTACATCCGTTTGCATTGGTGAATGAATAAGTTAGGTTGCGAACACCTGCTCCTGCTACAGAAGGTGTAAATTCACCTATTGGATTCGTAATTCCTGTTCCCGACCAGGTTCCGCCTACCGGTGTTCCGTTGAGTGTTTGGATTCCGGTATCAATACAAATGGGGAAATCTGTTCCTGCATTCACAACCGGTAATGGGTTCACCAGGGCAGTAACCGTGTCTCTCAATAAACATGCTCCGGAACCGAGTGTGTAAACCAGGTTAAAACTTCCTGCAATCGTTGGGTTGAAAATACCACCGGTTGTGGTGAACGGACCAGTCCAGGCTCCTCCGGTCGGAGTGGGTGATAGAGTAACATTCGGTGCGTCAATGCAGACCGCAAAATCAGGTCCGGCATCCGGCTGAGTGGGACTGATGATAGTCACATTTCGCATATCTGAATTCGTACATCCGTTTGCGTTGGTAAATGTATAAGTGAGTGTAAAAGTCCCGGTTCCGTTTGGAGTAAAAAGTCCTGTTGAAGTGACGTTTATTCCTGTCCAGGTTCCGCCCGCAGGAGACTGACTGAGTTGAAATGGATTTGGCTGGTCACAGGCTGTTGTATCCGGACCGGCATTGACCACAGGAAGCGGATTTACAGTTATCACTAAGTTATCAGTAGCTGTACAGCCATTTGCATTGGTAAAAGAGTAAATGACAGTTCGGTTTCCGGCTCCGGCAACGGAAGGTGTAAATTCACCGGTCGGATTCGTAATTCCTGTTCCCGTCCATGTACCTCCCGGAGGAGTTCCGTTGAGCGTTTGGATTCCTGCATCAATACAAAGAGCGAAATTGGGACCTGCATCCACAATTGGTAGAGGATTTACTGCCATCAGCAGTGTATCACGCGACAAACAGGTTCCCGTTCCGAAAGTATAAACCAAAGCGTGTGTCCCAACTGTGTTTGGAGTAAATACACCGGCAGCAGTAATACTTGTTCCGCTCCAGGTTCCACCTGCCGGACTTCCAATAAGTGTAATCGTTCCGGCACCAAAACAGCGGGATGAATCCGGTCCGGCTGAAGCAGCAGTCGGATCAACAACGGTTACAAGTACAGTATCTGTATTTGTGCAGCCGTTTCCATTCGTGAAGGAATAAACCAGCGGGAAAGTTCCCGTTCCGTTTGGTGTGAATACACCTCCTGCAGTCACATTGCTTCCTGTCCAGGTTCCACCCGCAGGAGTTGGTGTCAATGTGAATGGAATCGGTTGATTACAAAGCGTTGCATTTGGGCCGGCATTCACCACTGGTAACGGATTTACGGTAATTGTTACAGTTGCAGAACCCGAACAGGTGCCGTTGGAACCGACAACCGTATAAGTTTGTGTGGCAGTTGGATTTGCGGTAACTGTAGCCACGTTTGTTGCGGATAATCCAGTTCCCGGACTCCAGGTATAATTGGTAGCTCCGGAAGCTGTCAAAGAAACAGATTGTCCGTTACAGATAGTTGCATTTGGTGGTGTAACCGAAATGACGGGGATCGGATTGACCACTAAAGTTACCGAAGAAGGTGGTCCGGGACATCCTGCCAAAGTTCCAAATACGGTGTACGTTCCAGCCTGTGCAGCCGTTACGTTCGTTAGTGTAAAGTTTTGCTGATTACTTGTAAAAGAGTTGGGACCGGACCAGGAATAAGTGGTGGAAGCAGAAGCATCAGAAGTGAAATTCGCTGTTCCACCTGCACAAACCGGGCTATTCACCTGCGGATTAAGCACCGGAGGAATCGGTCGAATGACAACGGAAGTATTTGCAGTAGTAGTACCACAGGCATTTGTTACCGCTAATGAGATTGGAAAAGTACCGGATGTGGGATAATTAATTGCTCCGGGAACAAGTGTGGCTGCATTTCCGGGTGTACCACCTGTAAATGTCCATGCATAAGTATCGGAAGGTTCCAGGCAATCATTCACCACGGCAGTTGGGCTTACGCTCAATCCGGCACAAACACTAGGAACGGTATTTATCGTTACCTGCGGAGGTGCCTGGGCTACAATGGCCTGATTCGTAATAAAAGAACCACATGAATTGGTTAAGGTTAATCGAATCGTATAATTTCCCGGTTGCGTAAACTGAATTTGCGGATTGACAGATGAAGCATTCGTTCCACCTACAAATGAAAATGCTCCTGAAGAAGGTAAACAGGGGCTTCCGTTGAAAAGTACCGTCCAAACACGTGTCACATTACACGTATTGGCCAGATTAGATGCATCCGTTACCTGTGTTACAAAAGGAATACAGGCTGTAGTTGGAGTAGCTGTAAACGAAGGGGTCGGAGGATTTTCAATACAAACTGTGCGGGTAATGACATTTACGCTGCAGTTATTGGTTGTTGTGAGTGTCACCGTATAAGTTCCGGGAGCAGTATAAACGTGCGTTGGATTTGTTAAAGTTGCAGTCGTTAAGGTTGCTCCATCACCAAAATCCCATTGGAATAAAGTGCTGGCACTACAAGCACTGTTAAAACCTGTTTGAGTGGTATTGAGGAACTGAACTGCAGCGCCCACACAATTGTTTACGGCTGCCACATTGAAATTAGCTGTAGGACCGGTATAAACACGGATAGGTGAGATGGAAGCCTCACTGCTGTCGCACAGGTTGATTGCTTTGATACGGAATACGAATTGATTTCCGGGCTGGCCGCAGGAAGAAGTTGTATAGGTATGACAGATAGTAGTTGGTGGCGGATGTGAAAATGTCTGTACCGGTGAACCATCTCCGTAATTTACTACGTAATAAGTTGTATTGTGATTAGATGCATAATTACTGAGCGGAAAGCAAAGAGTGATTGGTCCGCAGCCGGTTGTTGCACCGGGATTTGCAGCTCCGATAGCTGGATTGGTAATGTTTGCAATGTTGTAGGGGGTGGATTGAACACAACCGTTGTTTCCGGTAATGGTGTAAACCAGGGAGAATATTTCGGCTGTGGTATAAGTGTGTGAAACACCGGCTCCCGGAAAAGTAGACGAACTGAAATTGGGTGAGCCGTCTCCCCACTGGATCGTGTAATTTGAAACCAATGTGGTGGAAGAAGCATCAAAAACGGTCATCGCGAAGTTGGAACCGTCGCAGTTGCGCATGCCTGCAATAGGGTCAATCAACGCAGGATTTGGAAGCGCATTAACCGTTACCGTTTGGTTGAAACTGGCAGTGCATCCGTTGGAGTTCGTGACAACCAGCGTAACTGTAAAGTTTTGCGTTCCTGCTCCCACCGCATGATAGAGATGGACCGGATTAATGAGATTGCTGGTGTTTTGCCCTCCTGATCCGGGATCTCCAAAGTTCCAGGAATAGGTGAGGCCGCTTCCGGATGAGGTATTTGTAAACTGGATTGGAATATCGGAACAACTGTTGTTTCCGGTAATGTTGAATGAAGCCGTTGGAGGAGGGGCAACAGTAATGTTCACAGAATTATTATCCGTACAGCCCAAAGAAGAACTTACTGTGAGCGTATACGTTTGATTCGTACTTGCTGTAAGTGTTGGATTGGGACAATTGGTGCAGGAAAGTCCGGCAGCCGGAGACCACGAATAAGAAAGCGTTCCTGCTCCTGTTCCTGCAGGTGTTCCACCTAATTGAATCAAAGAACCAATACAAACGGTAGAATCCGGACCGGCATTTGCAGTGCATTGTGCAACCGTTGCCGCATGGAGCAAAAAACAAGCAGTAACAAGAAGAAATAGTTGCTTCATCCGTAGTTTTGTAGCCAGGTACAAAGGATTGAAATAAATTTCAAACCTGCAATACCTCAATTGTAGTAATAGTTATTGTACATCAAACTTTTAGGCAGGCTAATTTATGCAATAAAAACGCAAAAAAGAAACAGAAGTTGCCTGCAAAAAAAATCCCGTCCGGGCAAAGCCAGGACGGGATTTAAATATAGTGGACTATTTCTTAGTTGATAGTCAATTTTTTGATTGATTGGATTCCGTTAGAAGTAACAACCACGTTGTAAATTCCTGCCTGTAAATCAGCTACGTTCAATGTTTGAGAAGTACCTGAGTTTTGAGCTGTCAAAACAGTTCTTCCAGCCATGTCAACAAGTGTAATAGTTTCGCTTCCTGTCAATCCTGAAATAATTACAGATTCGTTTGCAGGATTTGGATATAAACCGAAAGTTGCTTTTTCATTTTTAGCCACATTCAAAAAATCATCAGGAACAACGCTGTTCATAGCAATTACCTGAGTTGTTGGTGTACCTGCAAGATTAATCACTAATTTAGAATAAACAAATACAGGTAGATTAGATGTTGCATGGTGGTAGTACTCATATTGTGTACGATCCATAGTAATTGATCCGATAACTGGAATGACTACTGTAGCTACATCATGCGATTTGTAACGCAAAACACCGGTTAAAGTAGTTGCAGCATTCAATTTCAATGTTCCTGAACCATCAACAGATGTTGAAACTGTTCCTGTAGTAGGATAATCAGTTCCCTGAACATTTGCTGTCCCTGAAAATGGATCTGAACCAATTGGAGCAGATGCAACAGCATATGGATAGTTCATCAATAATTGGTCATTTGCAGCCAATTTCACAATTACTGTTCCACCGAAAGATCCTCCGTCAAATACAAAACCTTGTGAATTGCGCGTACTTGCATTAGAAGTGTAGAATGAAGTAACAAACCCTGGGATGTCAATTGCAAATGTGGAAGAAGGATAATCTCCTGAGTAAGCCGTTGAAGATGGGGCAACCACAGAAACGTCTCTCGTTTCACCATAGATTCCCGGAGTTGTACTGTAATCCCAAGTCTGACCTGCTCCTGTCATTGCAGCAAAATCAACCGTGTTGGAATCCATTACATACATAGTAACATCTGTTCCAACAACCGGTTTGTTAGAATCTGTGAACTGCCCGAAAGCAGCTCCTGTAATTAAGCTAGTAGCTAAGAGTAAATTTAATTTCATAGTTTATTTTTTTTCTAAAATTACAATTTTACAAGGTTACCATATTGATTTTTATTTGAATGGTAACATTTGTTTTCTGATTGAATACAATTTTAACAAAAAGGTTGGAAAAACAGGATTATTAAAGCATAATCACAATTCCCGTACGCAGACTGAATAAATTCTGAAAACGGTATTTTGCTAATTGGAGCCTGTATTCTTCATCGTTATTACTTCCATAACCTAAATCAATGGAGCCAACGAACTCATCCAGAGCCAACTGAACAGGGAAGTTTACATGAAGATACCCGCCAAAATTCCAGGCAATGTTCTTTGAAATCGGCAAACGATATTCCAAACCGTAAAGCAAGGTCAGGTTGAAAGTAAATTGATCTTCAAATTTGAGCCTTTGGGTACTGATAGAAACGGAATCGGATTCAGAACCAATCATCTGGTAATAATCAGAAGAGGTAATGGCTTGATAGTTTCCGGACTTGAATTTGGAAAGCTCCACTCCAATTCCCAATACATTTACTAATCCTGTAGGCATATTCGAACCTCTGGACCCGATTTCAATACGAGGCATAATACGCAAAGTGGTATATTTTACACGAGCGTCATACCCACCTGAAGTGTTGTAATAATACCCGTATTCATCGTACATCTGTTTTTGGTTGATCTTTTCGAGGAAAATATTTCCGGTGTAGTAATTAAAATCTAAAGACAGGGCAGTACGCTCTTTCAGTACAAATCCCAAATTACCATAAAAACTATAGTTGAAATGATCGTCTTTAATTTTGTTACGGTACCTGCTGTAATACGCATTTGTCCGTAGTTTTCGTTCCTGGTAGCTCACCAGTTTTAGAAGCGAATTGTGATGACCGCCAACTCCCAATTGCAGCATAAAACGCTTACCGTAGAAACCGGTAGTTTGGTTTTTTTTCTTCGATGCGGCATCTGTGGTCTGACCGTAGGAACTTGCAGAAGAAATGAAAGATGCTGCAAGAAAAATGAATATGATTCTTAACATGGATTTTTAGTTAGTTGATTTGAAAATTTCATAAATTTTTGATCCCAATAGTACCCTGGAAGGTCTTCCGCTTACCATGAATACATTGGAATAATCTGCATGTCCGTTTTTAAGATCCACACCGATGAAATTGATGAATGTTTTTTGAGAGTCCAATAGTTTCCCTGTCAACATGATCAGGGCCATTGGCGGAACGTACCAGGTTGCAATAACTGGCTTGGCAATTTCCATTGGCGCACTTTTCTTGTTGTCGATATACAGGATCGTTGGGATCATGATCACGTCAGAGCTGTATTTTTTGGACATGTTCTGCAATTCGGTATAATCAACCGGAAAGAAATTTACTTTGGAATAGCCTTCCGTTTGTCTCAGTGCTGATTTCAGGTACATGAAAGCATTAAGTCCTTCAATAGTGAGTTCGCTGGGAGCATTGTCCGTACTTATTTTATATCCGTTATCGGTAGCTTCCTCCACAATTAGTTCGGTAGTGTTTGCTTTAACAGATTCCGAAATCTTAACAGTTTTCGGAGAAGATTCCAGGATTTCAACATCCGGATCCACCATTGCAATCGATTTTGTCTTCAGGTCGGGAATGGCCGGGATCAGCTTGTTTTTGTTGTCAGGGCTGCTCGGAGCATTTGCTGATTTAGCCTGGGTCGCTTTAAATATTGTTACAAAACTGCTGTCCGCCATGATATCCTTCATTCCATACAGGTAATAAGCCGTTGAATCAAATACTTGCGCGTCGATATTACCGTCTGCCGATCTTTTTTTCTTGATCTTATCGTATTTGGATTCGTTCTTTAAATTCTCTGCTTTTGTCAAACTGTCGACCGGGATTTTAGCGATAGAATCGTTATAAGATTTGTTTCTTTGAATGGCTTGCTGATAATTGTATTTGGAAAAAGATTCCAATGTGAACTGCTTCGTATTTGCGGCCGTTTCCACCATTCGCTCATAAATTGCCTGGATCTCAGGATCTGTTGCATTTGCAGCACGGATATCGTAAATGTGTCTGAGTGCAATGGATGAAACTTCCAATTTGTCCATTTTCTTCAATATTGCATGAAGGCTTGCAATTTCCCCCTCCTTGTGAATTTTAGATTCGAAAGGTTTAGACATACCTCCGGATTTAGTTTGTGCTAATGCAAGCCACGTTTTTGCTTTCATCGTCGTCAGGTATTGAGAGTTGGGGAACTCTTTTTCCAAAACGAAAACTGAATAAAGCGCATTCGTCAGGTCTAAGACCAAAATACTGTTTCGGATAGATTCGAATCGTGCAATTGTACGGATTTCATTAAAACGATCTTTACCAAGTGCATTGGGTCCGCCTTTCCAGCCAGTTCCTTTTTCAAGGACTTCCAACACTTGTTTTTTGCGTTTGGAAATGTTTGGGTGCGAACTTTTGCTGTCGTTGTAATTTTCTTCCGCAGTAATAGCAAAAATTTCTTTCGGGAATTTGAAAGCAGGTACATAAAACTCGTTCGAGTTAAAAAATTCCTCCGGTATTCTTACTTCATCAAACGGGAGGTAAGAGTACATCAATACATCAAAAGTAGGTTCGATCAATGCTTCCTCATATCCCGCGTTTTTGTACAATTCAATGGCATCTGAATCTGCTTCCAGTTCACGTTCCTTGCTGTAAGTGCTTAATTCATAATAATTCGCGTTTTTCAGAACTGTTTTTTGCTTGAAGCGCTCCAAAACGTGTTTGCGTTTGTAATGTGCAATCTCGTGAGCAAGAACATAAGCAATTTGTGCTTCGGAACTAACTTGAGAAATCAAGCCTGTGGTAACGAAAATAATTCCCTGATCAGTAGAAAAAGCATTCGTTTCATTCGATTTCAAGGTGTAAAAACGAAGTTCGTTGAATGTTGTTTGGTCGTCCTTTAATAAGTTCTTTGCAATGTCTCTAACGTAGATCGAAATAGGATCTCCGAATACACACACTTCTGAATGAAGAATATCATCAATAGCAGAATGGATTCCTGTATAAAACTTTTTTCGGAGAGAAACAGCCAGATCCGGGCGATCAACTTTTACGTCTCTGTCCACTTTTTCAGATGTAGAAAGGCTAAAATCTTCAGGAATTGGTCCGCTTGAAAGAAGTGTTTTGTACTGATTAAAATCCGTTTTTCCTTGCGCATAAAGCCCACTGGAAACAAGGATTGATAATAGGCAGGTTAGAATGAATGTTTGTTTTAACATAACCGGTTTTTTAGGTAACTGATCGTAAAAGTAATGAATCCGCAAGAATATGGCGGAATTGTTGGAAGATTTGTGGGTGAAAGAGGATTTGTACAGAAGAATTTCGCAGGTTCGAGATTCCGAATTCCGGATGAAAGTTTCGTTAAACCCCGTTTCTATAGTTGTAGGGTTTCGGACTTTCGAATTTTGAAAGTGCAGTTCGTTAAAACTAGAATTCTATAACTCTATAATTCTAGAATTCTAGAATTCTCTAATTCTCGAATTCTTCAGTAAATCGGGTTATTTCGTGAGTTCAAGGAAGTTGTAATCACTTTGAAAGAGGATTACAGCAAAAACTCCGACCTAACTCAAAAGAATGCTTTTTCTTTTTACATTTGTTTCCCACGCGAAATACTATGAAACAGAATTCTCTCTTCCGTAAAAAAAATGTTCAGGATATCCTTGCATCCGCTCAACAAGACTCTCTGGATGGGCACGATGCTCTTGGAAAACACTTGAAAGTAAGAGATTTGGCAGCTTTCGGGATCGCAGCAATTATTGGTGCGGGAATTTTCAGTACAATTGGTACGGCCAGTGCTGACGGCGGTCCGGCAGTAATTTTCCTGTTTATATTCACTGCTCTTGCCTGCGGATTTGCTGCATTTGCATATGCTGAGTTTGCATCCATGGTTCCTGTTGCGGGATCTGCTTATACTTATTCTTATGTAGCATTCGGAGAAGTGGTTGCCTGGATCATCGGCTGGTCGCTGATTATGGAATATGCCATTGGAAATGTAACGGTTGCCATTTCATGGAGTGATTATTTTTCCGGTATGCTTCACGGAATAGGAATTGATTTGCCTGCGTGGATCCAAACAGATTACATGACGGCTTCGAACGGTTATTATGAAGCTGAGTCACTGATGAACGGAGGGAAATTGTTTGAAAATCTCAGTATGGGAATGCAGGCCGCACATAATGCCTGGACATCTGCACCAACTATTGGGAATTTTCACATCATTTTTGATTTTCCGGCAATTATGATAGTGATTCTGATTACCTGGCTCGTTTACCGGGGTATGAAAGAAAGCAGGAATGCCAGTAACCTGATGGTTGTGGTGAAACTAGCTATTATATTACTGGTAATAGCCGTTGGAATTTTTTATGTTGACACAAATAACTGGACTCCCTTTGCTCCGAATAATGTGGAAGGAATCTTAAAAGGGGTTTCAGCCGTTTTCTTTGCTTACATCGGGTTTGATGCCATATCTACAACAGCAGAAGAATGTGAAAATCCACAGCGCGACTTACCTCGCGGAATGATGTGGGCCATTATTATTTGTACAGTTCTGTATGTCATTATAGCTTTGATCTTAACGGGAATGGTTTCTTACAAGGAACTTGCGGTTGGTGATCCATTGGCTTATGTATTCGAGAAATTGGATTTGAAATGGATGTCCGGAATTATTGCTGTTTCTGCAGTAGTTGCGATGGCTTCTGTACTGCTTGTTTTTCAAATGGGACAGCCGCGCATCTGGATGGCAATGAGCCGTGACGGATTGCTTCCAAAGAAATTCTCCAAAGTACACCCGAAATACAAAACACCTTCGTTTTCCACGGTTGTGGTTGGATTTGTGGTAGCTGTTCCTATCCTGTTCTTAAACCTTACAACCGTTACAGACTTATGCAGTATCGGTACTTTATTTGCTTTTGTATTGGTTTGCGGAGGCGTTTTAGTCCTGCAAAACAAAACGGATATTCCACGCGGGAAGTTCAAAACACCTTATGTCAATGGAAAATATGTACTTCCATTTTTGGTTGTCGGTGCCGGAATTCTTTTGTTTACAAAAGACTATAGGGAAGGAACTATGGCTTTCATTAAAAATGAAAAACAACTGAAGTCCGTTGAAGAAGTTTTGGGAGAATTGACCACCCGGCAAACACTGGCTCTTAAAAAAACGGTCGATGCGAAAGATCCGGAGGGCTTCAAAAAAGCAGAAAATGATGTCGAAAATTATTATTCGGCAGTTGAGAAAAACGAACAGTTTTATGCGGATGTAAAAGTGTTGGGAAGAACAGAGAAAGACTTGTATTCCTCCGGCTTCTCCTTGTTTGCGCACAAAATTCCGATGTGGATCTTCCTTTTGTTTACCATTGCAATTACCATTGTTACCATCTTTAAGAATCTTTCATTAATTCCACTTCTTGGACTTTTGTCCTGTTTGTACATGATGGCACAACTGAAGCTGGATAACTGGATTGCATTCTTTATCTGGTTGGTTATTGGTTTGGTGATCTACTTCCTTTACAGCCGCAAGAATTCAAAGCTTGGGAAGAAGACTTCCTGGTAGTTATAGTGCATATTTGCTGATTCTTCCTGTCTCTCTTTGTGTTTTTTGTCTGAAAATAAAGAGTGCATCACTTAGGGAGATTTAGCTCATCACTTCCTGTAACTTTTTGGAACATTTACCAGTCTAACAAATGTAATTGGATGCTTAATTCGTAATTCGTAATTCGTAATTCGTAATTCGTAATTCGTAATTCGTAATTCGTAATTTGGCATTCCTAATTAAATGATATGAAAGCTACTACAATTTTCACTCTCCTTCTTCTAATCGCTTCTGCGGGCACTTCCTGTAAAAAGAAAACCAAAGATCCTGATAACGACGGAACAAGCTACGCTTCCATGGAAGTCTATAAAGAAAATGCAATGGGTGTAATCTACAACCAGGCTACAAACAGCGTTGCTTACAATAAGCCCGATGCAAACGGGGTCTATAAAATCTATATTTCCAATTACGACGGAACAGGAGAATTTCAGCTGACTTATCCCGGATGGGCATCAGACAGGCAGCAATGGGCAGAAGAATGGGATCCTACAGGCCAGTTCCTCATTTGTTATGTGGAGAAAACAGCTTACGTTACCGAGCCGGATCATACACGTACTCCGGAAGATGCAATTCCCGGTTACGGAGCTTATACAGATGTTTGGATTGTTAAGCGGGATGGTACTCAGGCCTGGCAGATGACCAATTATACCAATGATTATGACAAAGGTGTGATTCATGGAGCAATTTCTGCCGACGGAACTATGTTTGCATGGACAGAACGCATCCAGGCACCTGTTTTTGCAGATTTGAACTTAGCTGCAGGAGCTTATGTATTTAAAGTGGCAGATGTAAGCTGGGGATCAATACCGGTTTTCTCTAATATTCGAACTTACCAGCCAAACAATGAATTAGCCGGAGGAGAAGTAGATGCCGTGAGCCCTGACAAAACAAATATTTTGATCTACAGTACCTTCGAATCCCATAATCTTGTTGCAACTCCCATTTATCGGATTGACCTGGCAAGCGGGAATACCACCAAGCTGACTACCGAAAGCTTTTCGCAGGCGCCTACTTATACTCCGAACGGACAAAAGATTGTTTATATGACAGGCGATCAGTGTGATATTTTTCCCGGGCAATTGCAAGGGGCCGACTGGTGGGTAATGAACGCAGATGGGAGCAATAAAAAGCGTCTCACATACATGAATATGAAAAACCATCCGCAAAGTGTTAACAGCTATCGTCTTGCAGGAACAGTTTCGTTTATCAATGACAGCACTTTTATTGGTGGAATAATGACACAATCTTTAGGTTTGACAGGCTATAGCGCATTGGTCAAATTCTAAATGGAAAATTGATAACGGACAATTAAAAAGATTAAATCGAGGAATCTTTTAATAAATTGTGCAATTCCTTGTCAATTTTAAATTTTACATTTTCAATTAGTCTTATCTTTGTGTTCGAAAAAAATCGCTCAATAGCATGTTTGATAATCTTACCGATAAGTTTGAACGCGCCTTTAAAGTTTTAAAAGGACAAGGACAAATTACTGAAATTAACGTAGCTGAAACATTGAAAGAAGTCCGCAGGGCTTTATTGGATGCCGATGTTAACTATAAGACAGCCAAAGATTTCACCGTTCGC
>CBFGOJ010000043.1:0-37368 GCA_965650365.1 uncultured Fluviicola sp.
AGCACATGGGTACTATTGGGTTTTTTAAAAGTATTGTTAGCAGTAATGCTCTGTGTCATTCCAACACCAACTTCTTTCTCATAAGTAGAAAGACTTCCTCCTTTTTTGTCTGTTTCGGTTAATTCCAGACTTTCATCTGTTGCGATAGCATCCACATACGTTCCTGCATCCGTACGATGTGCCCGGAAAGTACCCTGCATACCCATCGCATTTGCGTGAAAAATGTCAAAAGTCTGCATGGAAAAGGGAAGAGTGGTCATTGCCTCGGAGTAACGGGTATCATTACTGCGGTTAAAGTCCATAATGGGGAGTGTATATCCCGAAGCGACCATTCTTTTGGATGAATGCAGGTAGCCTATTGCAGGTTGAATAATTAGATTGCCATTTTTTATGTCTGATCTAACAGATTCATATAATTGGGTGAGTTTTCCAAAAGTTGCACCCAAACTAAAGATACTTCCAACAGCCAGTCCCGCAAGGAAATAGCGGTCTTTGTTATTGCTGAATGCGAGATTTATTGAGTTGATCTGAACTCTTGGTATCATTGTTTGTGAACCATAGGGAATGGTACTTGTTCGTGACCGTGATAGGCTTGCCCCGAAACCGCTGAGTCCCCACCCTCTAGTAATGGTTTTTCCGGTTATTCCTTCACGACTGTTGAAATTTTTGCTGGAATAAGTTGAAAAATTTGGCCCGACACCGAAAAGTGTGATACCGCCACTCAAACCTCCGCCAATTCCTGCATTGATTCCACGCTTGGAATCATAACTGTAATACTTGTTCCAGTTTCCGCCGATACTTAATCCTACAAAATAAATGCTTGCCCCGGCACCTGTGCTGAAACCTGTTGACTTGTCGAAAGTGATTCCGTGTCCCAGGTACGTATTGTTATATGATCCTACTAACTTGGAAGAGCTATATTCCATATTTAAGCTGACATAACCATATAAATTGGCATTTATACCTGCGTCCCAGTATCTTCCCTTTTTGTACCCGTTAGAAGTAATATCATCCAATTGATTGGTCTCTCTAACAACCTGCTGTGATCCATCAAATTCATCGGGAATACCTCGCATTTCGCGTTCTACCGACCCAACGTTCAGATTCCATCCTAATCCAACCCAGGAAGCTTCTGTGTTCATGGTGATATTTGAATTGTAACTCAGAACAATGGGATAGCCCTCCACATCCATTAACGGGATGGAGTAACTGAATTCTCCGGTAAACGGATCGACTAATTCATCCTGAGTGTTGAGTGAAAATCCGGATCCTCCCGGTGAATTCGATGAAACTGAAACCAATTTCTGAGACTGTTCAGACATCTCAATGCTTGCTGAAGGTTCAGATAAAGATTCATTTTCAATGACTGGTTCAGAATATTTATAAGATGAATCGTCAGATGTTTCATTGGAAACAAGGGGAAGAGCCATTTGGGAGTAAGGAGATTTAACCGAGGGAGTTAAAAGTCCGTTTATTGTCTGAGCAAACGGGATCGTAATGTTCAGGAACAATGCGTAAATCAGTGTAATATTAGTTACTTTGAAAAAACGTGTTTTTGCGATCTTAGTGATTGTCATTAGTTGGTGTATTTAAATTTCAAGTATTTTTTTTCTCCTAATGTGTTGGTGAACTCCAGCGTGTAGAACTTACCTGTTGTCAGAGTTACTCCTGAAAGGGAGAGAGAAACAAAGTTCTTATCGGTTACATAGTTTATTGCAGGAAGCAGGGTTAACCCACTAATTGCAGCACCATTGAAATCTATTCCGGCAATTGCAATATTGTCTTCATTGTAGATTTTCAATGGGATTTTCTTCCCTGCATCAATAGTGTATTCTTCTTTGAAAAAGAATTTTAAAATGTTATTGTAAGTATTTGTAAAACCTGCATCTGTCAAATCTTTTAGTTGAATGAATGATATTCTGTCGCAATTAATGTATTCCACATTCATAGTGAGTGTTGGTCGCTTTGCAATCGTAGTAGAATTGGTTGAATGGTAGGATTGTGTTGCTGTAGTATTGCTATAATCCTTTAATCGGAAATACATGCCATAATTCGATGTATTAGCAGACTTCCAATAGTTGAAGAAATTAGCAATTTGAATTGTGCTGTTTGCTGATCCTGTTGGAACAGCAGTAACCGTCGTAGCAACATCTGTTAATGAGGCTGGTTTATTTATAAATGCAACACCATATTCTCGCCATGGAGCTGTTATTCTGGCTAATTCCGATTCATTGGATCGTGTGGCATTATGACTATTACCTTGCAATAATAGAGCTGCCTGGGTTACGACCAAAGCGGGATCTACCCAAAGACTGAAGCGCATTATAGACATTTGATCTGCCCAGCCAGAAAAACTTGAAAAACTAGCACCTATGATAAGAGGATCGCCACCTGAATTAGTTCTGGAAAAATTTCCTATTAAATTCGGTTCGTCAGATACAACAGCATCCTGCATGTAATTTGAGTTAGTTGGAACATTTACCGAAATCTCCTGGCATTGCTGTCCCAAAATAAATCCCTGGTAAACTGTGTCTCCAGCATATGAACTGTAGGATTTTAAACCATACCAACCCGGATTTAAACCTGAAATATTCAGTGATGTTCCAATTTGGGTTTGAGCGACATTGTACCAGCGTGCTGTTCGAGTTGTAGAAGCACCATTTGCAACAGTCGGTGAAATAGAACCTGTTCCACCCGTTGGCGAGGTGCAATGAGTCACCGTTGCAGCAGTTACTGTTGCCGGAGTATAATATTGGATGATAAGTTCCGGTTTATTGGAAGCGTCCTCTCTGGTATAATAGTTAGTGGTTCCGGCAGTCGTGGTTTCATTCGTTCTGCGTAAAATCCACCCGTTGTTTACAATCCGCCCGTCTGCAATAGCCTGCACATGAGCGGTTACATCAAACTCACGTTTAGACGTTACAATACTGGAAGTTGAAACAGAGGCAATTGTAATAATAGGAACCGGAGCCGGTTGATTGGAATGTGTTATGGAACCCTCTAACCAGGAAGCATTGGCAAGACTTAGTGTTAAATCACCCGGGTTTGCAACATTCTCAGTTCCATTAGGAACTATACGAAGTTTGGCAGAATAAATAACCGTATTAGCTGAAAAAGAAGGAATACTAAAGGTCATAAAAGAACGGTAATAAACACTTCCGGCCGTTACTTGACTGTACATAGCAGTTGATGTACCATACCATCCACTTGGGACACTCGAATTGGTATAACTATCAGCATTGGGATTAAGTGTTGTTGAGGTCGGTTGCCCGAAGGAATATACTGAGATCAGACTTCCAATTAAGAAGACAATAAATTGTTTCATAAGATTATAGATGATTAATTTTCGGTGAAATAGATTGTGGATGGATTCAAGTAACCCATTTGCAAATTCTGAGCCTCCACATATATTTTGTATGAATTTTCATGAGAAAGTCCACCAAAGTTGAATACTAAAGATCCATTTTCGACAGGGCCTCCGGATAAAATATCGGTATTAGAAATAATGTATCCTGATAAAGGTAAGTCCGAAATCGAGTCATAGATTACAACTACTACATTTCCTACATCGTTTAAATCATTCGGCGTTATTTTCACCTGAAGAATCGGTAAATCAAGATTTGAACTATCAATCCCGTAGGTGTTGGATGGAGTTAGAACAAAGTCAGTAGAAGTTGTAAATGAGTTCAATTGTGAGTAGCTAATTGATAAAAAGCCAATAAAGGATAGTGCTAAAAAGTACTTCATGATGGTTATGATAGATTAGTTATTGATGATAGTTTGTTCGGTAACTTGAATGAATTCAAGCCTAAAAAGAAAAGTTCCTTTTCATAAGTTAAGTTGTAATAAATCGTTATAAGTATGATTTGGGTGCTTGAAGATGATTTAGGCACTAAAATCGAAAACAAAACTAATCAAGCTTTTGATATTTTAACTAATTTTGGCAAAAAAAATATCAACAGATCGGCTAAATCATTCCTTACCACTGCTCACAACTATTGGTATTATTAGGTTTTTGAGCCTTTTATTCTAATGCAATTTTTTTGCAAAAATATTATCAAACGTCATACAGGCTTATCCATGGAAATCGGAGAAAGTGCTGTATCGCTTTTCTACGTTCGGGCCAAACATGGGGCGATGTAAAGTGCGGAAACCATAGATCAGGTCGACGGATGAAATATTCCTGCTGTTTCTTTGGCTGAAGGTCAAAAAACTGAAAAAGAAGATGAAAATGGTGATCCCGGTTTTCATGGAATAAAGGTAGGGATAAATGGGAAATCTACTCGTTTTTGTTATTCTTCTCTTACTTTTCAACTATTTGATAGAGTTACCTTAAAGTTTGTCCAAATAATACAAGGCATGAAAATTAAATTACCAACCACATCCAAAATATGTTCCAGATCGAGAAACGGATAATATTCTTTGATTTTTTCAAATCCAAAAAGAGTTACTTCTCGTTCAAAATCTAAATAAACCTGTCTGTCTCTTTTCTCAAATCAATTGTAAAATTCAATTCGCTAGTATCATTGAACTGTTCAAGTTGTTTCTCTAACAAACTCTTTAATTCACACTCTATAAAAACGAGAACCCCAGTACAAAATGTTGTATTGGGGTTCAATAAATCTATTTTTTAAGGACTAAGAAGCAGATTGAATACTACCAAGAAATCTAATATTATTGACCATTGGCATCTTTTACTTTTTTCTCGAGTTGAACTTTTTCAAATTCATCCAGCGCTTGTCCTATTTCTACTTTATATGGCCCTTTTGGGCAATCTCGATAAAGTTTCTGTAATATGGGAACAAATTCATCAGCATAATCCGGATAATTAAACTTGCAATAATAGATTACTACAATTGGATCAGGATCATTCAACAAATAGTGTAAATCCTTAAATCGATTTATTTCTTGTAATTCCATTGAAATATCAAAAGCCCGCTTCATTTTACTACGAAGCTTTTTAATTAAATTTAACTCATCTTTTGAGAAGAGCTTATAATGACCTGTCTCCGTCCTTTGAGAACTCAACTCAACGCTTTTGGAAACATCTTTCAATGCAAGAAAAAAATCCTGCTTCATTTTTTCTATTTTCTTTTCACTATAATCCATCTATAATCCATTCATAAAATCAATCATATATTTCATTTGCTGATCCCAATCAAGGGTTTTTACATAATCTCTCGCATGAGGGTAGTATTGCTTATGAATAGTCAAACTTGAGTTGAAATGAATTGTAATTTGTGCATGAATACTTTTCTCAAGTAAAACTAAATTATCCGCATGCTGAATTCTGTTAACTCCAAATTTAACTAAATTATCATAATGTTGCAAAACCATATGATGCCATTCCATTCTAAAACCATCAGCTCCAATTCCGGCAGGATTTGCTCTTTTAAATGCTCTAAATAAAGACTTACTTTCTCTTACCAAAGGACTTGCAAGTCTGTCAAACGGAATAAATTCTAACCCAATCCCTATAGTCGCAGATAGATACGCACCATCACCGATATCCTGCATTGCATAATCAACTGTTTCGAATCCACCGAACATATATAACACCCCGGCAAATCCATTTGCTCTCAACGCTGTTCGTCTGTATTCCAAATCTTGTCGGTCTTGAGCAAACATTCGGGTACGGATCTCATAATAAGACAGTTCTCGATGTTCCCTATAATAGATGGCCATCTGTTCTCCTAAATACGATGTAGCTAGAAGTGCGACAGTTCCATTGACCGCTTTATTAGACATTAAACCTGAAGCTTCTTCCCAACCATAACCATACCCATTAAAAACATAATATTTATCTGGGTAAAATGTTCCAGCTCTTGCTTCGTATGTATAATTAGAAACAGTTCTGTAATATCCGTTTTCTCCTAGTTCTGTATAACTATCTCCGTTTTTACAGATATAACCTGTCTCTTGAAAAAATTCTCCAGGCTGTAGTTGGTATCCAGCCTCCTTCCATTTATAAGATGTTTTACCCTCAGAATCTGTTGAACCGACCCAATCATCAATATTACCTAATGGATCAGTTTTGGAGATCGGATTATTTGACATTGAGTTATATGGGGTTAAGCTTGGTCTAGAAGATGCCATAGGGTCCATACTTAACCATCTACCAATCCTTGGATCAAGCAGTCGGTATTCTGTAGTATATGAATTTCCGTTTCCTTTTAGTTCATCATCTTTTTCAGAGCCTTGGTACCCATAACGGTAATCTTCACCGCCAACAGCTGTTCTTCCGGTTTGGATTGTTCCGTAAGGATCATAATCCGAGTAGGTAAGAATTGTAGGAAGGTAGTAATCGGTTATTTTGTCCGGGGTGGAAGTTCCTTTCACACCTGTCAATAAATCATAGTAGCCGTCATCCACACCCCATTTGCGGTCAGTGATAACAGATAACACGTTCCCCAGGTGGTTGCTCAGCTCGTAGCGTTTGGCGCCAACAACGTCCACACCTTTGGAAGTTCCGTAACCGAACTGGCGTACAATATGCGTGCCCCCGGTGGTTAAAGGTGTGTTAACGGTAGTGAGAGTAGCCGAATACGTAGTATTGGTATAAACCGATAAGCTTTGATTGGCCCAGATTCCCGGCTGGCTGAAATTCAGCTGAATGTATGCCGTTCCTGAAACATTCTTGTCGTACCAAAGGCTGGCACTTACATCTGTGCTAAAGGTGTTGGCATTGATCTTATCCATTAGACCCTTCAGGTTTGCATCCAGGGATAATAAAGTATTCCATTGATACGGATCGTGTAGAGGGTTAGCTCCCAGGCGGTATTGTACATAAGTGGCATTTGGGAAAGCTGTATAGGTAGTGTTCGTAATCGCAATGATTGCAGAGGCGCGGTTATTGTTTTTCGCGTACCCCACATTGGAGCTGGTACTCAGTGTTTGGTCCACCACCTGGCTACCCAAGCGGGATGCTCCATAGAGGTGGAAGTCTTCCAGAGTCATCGCTGTGGTATTCAGTCCGCTTGAAGTGAAGGTAGTCACCACATCCCCTAGCTGGGAGTAAGTTGCAATCAGGTTGCCCTGTGCATCCATTGCGTAATAAGTTGTTTTGATCTGGGAAGTATTCACAATGTAAGTACTGCCGCTTAATACTTTCGGTTTTACGATCTTTGCAATGCGCTGCCCCAAGGCATTGTAACGGAATTCCATGTCCGGTTTGTCGCTGGCAGTGGTGTGAGTAATTTTAGATACCTTGTTCATCACGTTCCAGGTAATGGATGAGATCTTTTCCTGGTTGTCCCGGATCAATCTTCCGGAGGCGTCATATCCGTAATTATTGGCGGTGTTGATTGTGGCACCATATGTAAAAGGTCCCATATCTTCAATATCGTCAGTTGCTGTTCCTGAAGGACCACCATCTGTAAGATGGTATAAACGATTACTTTTTAAGTCGCCGACTGTTCCGCCGGTTAAATCATATTTGTAACTGAACTGATCAATAACTAAACCTAAATGATTTCTTCGGTTCAGACTTTTCAGGTTCCCGTTCAGATCAAAGCTGTAAGAACTATAGTGTGCATTTGTTGCTGCTGCACCGGTCCATGCATTATTGGCAACCTGGTTCGCCGCTGTGTAGGTTTGAGCTTCTTTGATCCGCTGCAGCTGGTCGTATTTGTACACACGTACCACGTTCCCCAATAAAGTGTTATCCGTTTTCTTAATGGAAGTAACCATAGCGCGGATATTCCCGTTATACAGATTCGCAGCAGCAGCTGTTCCAGGCAGGAAGGTACTTTCCGCGGAAGACAGCCAATTATTGGCAGCTGATGGTGTTACAATAGGCTTGTAATCGATTGCCGTACCGGAGTTGAAATAGGTCAAACTAAATCCGATCGCGTCCTGGGCCACATAGCGGTTCTTGTGGGTTTGCGTACCACCGTCTTTCCCAATATCGCGTGTGGCTATTCCGGAGTTACTGTTGATACCTTTCAGCCAGCCGTGAACGGTATACGCATAATCGGTTCCCTGTACTTTGTCTTCACCCAGTTCCATGCGTGCCACCGGACCGTGCAGGTAGTAATAATACCGTGCATCTGCATCCCATTTTATTCCGTCAGCAGAGGTTTGTACTTGGGTGAGGCGGTTGTCATCGTCATAAGTATATCGGTGCATGAACTGGTCCTGCTTGTCTTTCTGGTAGGTCACATTCAAGACTTTTCCGGAATAGACATCGTAGAGGTAATCTACTGTTTTGTAACGGTTGTTGGCTCCCATGAGCGGGTAATCCGTCAGGAGTTGTTTTACATTTCCATGAATGTCATAATTATAGAATAGTGCATGATCATAGGAAGCTACTGTTCCTTTGTAGATCTCGTATTTCAGGATGGCAGAAACCCGGTTGTTCAAGTCTTTGGGATTCCATCCCAAAAGCGTATTCAGAGCAACGCTTTGTTTGTGGTAAATGGTTTTTATCACATCGTAGGTTGGAACAGAAACGGTTGCTGCCGGGTAAGTATTGTCATCAATGGCTGCTAAAGCTGCCGTGAGATTTACAGGAGTAAATACTCCTGATTCATCTGTTCTTCCCAGTGCATCAAATCGGCTGTAGCTGTACTTGGTTTCAGCCAATTGCTGTGCTGTTTGAGAATAACGCGGCTGCTGGGCGCTGTTGTACCAGGTTTGCGTTATTCCATCATCAGGTGTATTGGTTTTAAACGCCTGGCCCAGTGAGTTGTAGCTGTAAATTGTTTTCAGTAAATGCGCAGGTTCGGTTGTTCCGTTCCACACTCCATCTGCATTAAACGCAGCCGGGGGCACAATGTGTACTCCTGCCGGAGGCACAGTTTGAACCAGGCTCCCGGCCTGGTCATAATAGTAGAGGGTATAGTAATACTCTTGTTTCGCATAAGTAATGGAGAACTGTTCCTGCAAATTACCAAAACAATTGGTGGAAAAAGATTGTGCCAAGCCGTTTAAAAAATCTTCGTAAGCGTTTGCGTATGCAATATTCCCAAGGGTTTCTGCTTCAATAAGGATATCCTCGATACAATCATTGATCCAATCCTCCAATGAGAAATCAGTTTCAAATTCACTTAAATCCGGATCACAATATTCGTAGGAAACGGTCTTCGGATCTTCTATTTCATCGATTAAGAATTGATGGGTAATCCCCGTTTTGGTCATAAGTCCAAATTTGTTGATCACATGTACCTGGCTGGTCCCATTCAGGAAGTCTATTTTCACTGTAAAATAGATTTTATCCAGGGTAGGTATTGTTTGTGGAACTACTTCATAGCTTAGTATTTGAATGTTTGCAATGGTATTTACATCATAAGACACACTAAATCCAGCGGTTGGATTCGATAATTTCAGGATCATGGCAGAAGAAGTCCAGTGGAGGTAGCTGAATTCTGAAGTATATGACGAAATAGCTGTAATTAGTGGTGAAGTAATAAAATTCGTGTAATGAGTAGTGGAACCGTTCAGATCTGCTGCAAGGCTGGTCAATAATGCCAGTTTTTTATTGAGGGCGCTTCCTAACTCGTAAACACCACTGATGGTAACAGTAACAGGGTTCTCACAAGTATTGTCCACCGCTATGGAATCAAGTGTGAATTCTCCGCAATGACTTTCCAAAAGCAATTCTACTTCATGCAAATCGCTATTGGAAGATAGATCACTCAGCTGGATGGCACCGGTAGGATTGGTATAACCATCACAGTCTGTTAGACAGTAATTTTGAAGGTCTTCACGGATTGTGTTCAGTTCTGTTTCTGTCAGCCCATTGCAGTTTTCTTCAATTTCGTTCATCCAGACAGTGACGTTGTTTGCACAGATTTGTGCACAGTTATCATCCATGATCCCCAAAAGGTCCGTAACACCTGTAGTTGTGTTCATGGTTGCAGGATCAATGAAGTTTGCACTCGGATCATCGATGTAACCACAAGCCGGGGAATAACCGTTTTCAATGAAATTATTGCGTTCCCCCATGTAGATACTTTTCACATAATTCCAGATTCTATTTTGTAAAGCGGTTCCGGTAAGCATAATTCCACCTTCTTTAAACAAATCTTCATAAGCCGGATCTCCAGCCATATTTGAAACGTAGTCATAAATGCTTCCCCCGGTTCCCTGGAAATTGCTGTTCAGATTAGAAATAAAAGTGGAAAATCCGGAAGAATAGAGCGGGTGAACAGATATAGGATCATTGGATACTACCATACCTCCCGAGCTGTTGCAATAAATGGGTTGTGCTGCTGCAAAGGTAGAAATGGAGTTGATGATATAAGCATAATGCTTGATATCGGCCAGTGCTTCACATTTGCTATAATGACAATATTCCGGATGGGTAGTCACAATGACCGAAGCCCATTCGTCCTGCCAATGATCTTCCAAATCCTGCAAGCTGGTAGGATTGAAAGTAACACCCGGAGAAACGGTATAAGTAATATCCCAATTCGCAGAATTCGTTCTCCAGGGAACATAAGAAGCAAAGACCCAGCCACCCGGTGAAATATCTTGTTTTAATAATCCAAGCAGCATGTCGCACTGTCCGGGGTCATTTTCCATATCTTCCAATACTCCATCAACAGCGCTGGTAGCACATTTTTCAGTGATGCAAGCATTGATAGAATCCTGAGCACCTAATGAAAGTGAAGATAGGGCTCCTGTAACCGGATAACCTAATTCTTGTCTGCATTCCTGTTCATAGAAAGCAGCGCAATCAAAACCACAACCCAAAGTTACAGCGTTGTCGGCATATTCGTCCAGGTAATCCTGCAGAATTGGAGCTCCCGGAAGGGAAGAAGCATTAGAAGACAAATAACTCAGTAATGCTGCTTTGTCTACTCTAAGGATTTTTTGGATCCGGTATTCTCCCTGTACGGACAAGGTAATGGTTTTAGAAATTGCAGCCAGGTCCGGATTAAATGTCGGAGACTCGCAGTCCAGTTCAGCTCCGGAATAACGTTCTTTGATGGTACTTAAAGGTGCACCCGGAAAGCTTGCGGAGTTATAAGCAAGGTTTACCAACGCACCATTTGGATCATATACCTTGATTTCCAACTCATAAAAGCAGGAAGCACAAGACGTTCCAAAGTATTCATCGAGTGAATTGACACCTCCGGCCAGCATATCGTACTTCAAAGTAATCGGATTACTTCCCAGGTTAAAGTGGGTGTAATCGGTTACACTTTGCAGGTTACCATCACTATCGGTTGTGATCAGGTTCATTGGCATCAGGGTTGATGTACTTGTAACACCAACCCCAGCCGGGTTATTATCTAAAGGAAGCAGGTTTGCAGGCGCAGAGGCCATTAATCCGGTAGCAATCGTACGGCCAGCCTGGTCTGAATAGCTTACAGAAGCCTGTCCGTTAGGATCTATTTGAATCTGCTTATTATAATGAGACAGATTTCCTACGTTGGACCCGAATAATTCGCGTAAATCGCGCTCAGTGGGTTTTACATAATAATAATAACTTTCATGTCCTGCACCCATTCGGTGAGTCAATCCAACACCGGAACTTACTTTAGGGCGTCCCAGGTTATCATTACTCAAAATTACCTGGGAATACGGGTATCCCTCAGCATCGGGAATTCGATCTCTGAAAGGATCAGTAATGTCATTGAAGGAACTGTAATACCTGCCTGCCCCACTGCCGGTTCCCATGGGAGAACTGGTTCCCTGGTCAAAATCTGCTTTATCAAAAGCACCTCCTCCAACATCAGTATGGAGATTGTTGTAATAACTCAGCGAGTTTGTATTGATTGGAGTAGGAATGACCTGGACACTTGAACGGCCCTCGTAATCGTATAAAGAAGCGGTAGCCACCACTTGTCCGGTGCTTTTTTGCTGCATTAATTGCTGTCTGGCGCGGAGTGAACCGTCAAGATAAGTAACGGTGCTTGCGGACATGCCGTTTTCTGCGTAGGCAACGGTATACTGCCAGTTCTTTTTTCCTTCAAAATTGGTAGTAATGGCCAGGCTCATATTCCCGGCCCCGGATTTTTTGGCATACGACCAGGCTCCGTAAGCATATACTTCTTTATTACCGGTTATTCTGAAGATATATCCTTTCGGGCGGATCCTGAAATAAAGTGTTCCTTTGGGGTAGATAAGATCTAATTTATGACTGTGTTTATAAGTTGTGATACGAACCGGCTCCTTAAAATCGAAGGGACTCTGAGCTGTTGAATTGGTAAATTGTGTTTGTTCCTGCAGGTCAATAAATACCCATTCCACATCGTATTCCACAGCACCAACAACATGGTCCCAGTTCAATTGATTGGTGTTAGTGATAGACAATTTAGGTGCTGTTGTTCCCAATTGAACAATTCGGTCGTTGAAAACCATTGCTTCCAGGTGAATATCTGACAAAGGCAAGTCTGAAATAGTACCCGGGACCCAGCTACTGGTGTATTTTTCTACTGTCATGCTGGTAATACTCCAGGTCATGGAATAATCCGTCGCATTTGGTGCTTTGAAATCAGCCCAGGCACTATAGGTTGAATTTCCCTGGGGAGTGAAATCGATTACCAGGGTTTCCTCCTGAGGAATAGGGGCATTATTTTTAACTTTCAGGGTCAAACGCCATTTAAGTGCATTGATCAAATCAGAATGTGAATTTCGATTGTATGCGAGTTCTACACGAAATCTGCGGTCCACATTAAAGGAAACTCCAGACCCTGCGCTAGTCAAAGGATCTTGCACGGTCAATGTACTTCCAAGCCCGTTTGATGCAAGCGGGAAGTAGGAGGTGGTTAACAATTCCTGCCCGAAAGAAAGACTGGTTAGCGCTCCAAAAAAGATAAGGATTATTAGCTGTTTCATGTTGATTCAGGTTGTTATTTTAATAGATCTTCGGTTGATTCGTTATAAGTGATCCCATAACCGGAAAAGGTTTCTGTAGGAATATTCTTTTTGTTCTGATAGGTAAAATAAAATTCGCTGGTAAATATAGCTTCTTCATATTCCGGATTTTCGATAAGCTTAATATCATTGCTTGCTTTCATTCCGGCAACCTCGACCATAGCCTCATTGTAGTAATAGTCAATATGTTTCAACATATCGCCGGAAAAACGTAATTCTACCAGTTCAAAGTATTGGTTGGAAAAGCGAAGATAGTAGACTCGTTCCAGGCCGTCAAATGAAAAATAAATGGAATCTGCGGAAGAGACCAATGTATCAACTCCCTGCAGAAGATTTGAAAATGTCATTTTCTCTTCCTTTTTGTTCAGTTTCTTGTTGTCTGAATAGATGATCATCCGGTCTTCATCGTTAATCAAAATCGTATGATTTTCATTAATCAATATTTCACAAAATCCGGTTTGATAAAAATATCCTTTGGGAGTAACCAATACGCTTACTACTCCCTCGTCATCAATTCCGGTTGTGTCATTGGTCGAGTATTTGACCTCGAACCGAAAGTTCCGGAGCTTTTCAAGTTTGGAATACATGGTCTTGAACTCAGAAACCAGCTCTTGTCCCTGAGAATGAAAAACAAATCCAAAAAACACCAATAAAATACTTATGCTTTTCATATTTACTCTCTTTTAAGTGATGTTCTGGATTCTTGTACTGTTATAATCCCCTTTTCAGTCTCACGCTTCACCAGGAATAATTGTCCTTCTCCATTGTAGTAATAGAACGTAGCATAGTTGTTCTCATCCAGTTCGGCTTCCAGGCGCTGATTTTCATTGTTGTACACATAAGTGCTCATTCCTGCATCACGCGGTTGTACACGCAAGTCATCAAAGAGGGAATACTGTACAAACTCACCATTTCCAACATTAACTTCTTTTGCAAGCGGAAGTGTAAAACGTACATATTTGGCACCAGCAGGCATGGTGAAGTTTAGTGTGAATTTTTGCCACTCATCAATAAAAGTTCCCTGCAAGATGTCAGCTTCTTTGTATGTAACACTACTAAGCACAGCATTGGAAGCATCCATAAATTCCACCTTAAAGGGCTGCATAAAATACTCAGTGCTGTTGTGTAAAGTTTGCAATGAAAGGTTGTTTTCAGTACTAAACCATCCCGAAAACTGGTATTCTTTTCCTTCTGTAAGATTTAATCTTCGTTGGAGGAAAATCGCTCCTGTTGAATTTGAAACCTTTAGAGACTTATCTCCGGTATGTCCTTTTCCATTGAAAAGTTGAATGAGGTTGGCTCCCCCGCTTGGCCCGGGATTTGGAACTGTTTTTCCTAGGAATATTTCTCCTCTCCAAGCCCGTCTGAACTGTTCAGGGATATTGAATAGATTATTAGTCTGGGTGAATGAAATGGAAGTTCCTGTTATGGTTAGATCAGATGCGTTCAATCGCACCAAACGTTCTTCTTTCGGAAAAAAGGTTCCGGATGAAGCTTCGATAAATGCATCGAAATGAATCCGAACTACATAGCTGTTATAGTCTGATGCTGAGAATGATGCAGGTGCTGTAATGGAACCGTATCCTCCTGTTCCTCTCATATCAAACCGGTTTTCCATTCGTACAGTTGCACCGGAATTCGTATTTGTTGAGTAAAAATTCAGGTTGTTGGTGGAATTTGCATCAATATCTATAGCAGTGGTAGTATATTCTTCGAAACTTTCAAATCCGATCTCTGCGGTTTTTGCATTTCCTGCAACAGCAATCGGTTCAATCCCATTTCTTCCATACAAGGAAGCTGAAAAAGTGTTTAAAGTGTTTTTACTTTCAATTGCATTGCTTGAAGGATTCATCAAAGTAATCTGATCGGTCATACGCCAGTTGGATTTGCATTCGTTTGAGGATGGCTGCACCAGGATGGATTCAAAATTAAATAATGGCACATCGTTCATGACACCATCTAATTTTAGGTTAACATTGGCACTTTGAGTACGGTCAGCGATGTAAGCATAATTTCGGATCGGATTAAAGTTTCCTCCGAATCCTTTGGAATAGAACGCATTATTATACCAGGTAGAAGGAGTTCCCGTTATCTGACGGGTATCTTTATACCAATATTCACCCAATTCTGATGCCGAAATTCCGATCACATTATCGATTTTCCGCATTTGAAAAGTCATCAGATCGGGAAGGCCGGGAGTATTATTAGCACAGGTAATTACTTCTCTATTCTTTGTAGGATCAGAGAGTGCTATAATAGATGATACTGGTGTAGTCAGGTTATTCTTCCTTCCGGATTGAATGATAACCGCCTGATAAAACGTTCCGGTCATTGCCTGGGAAACTTCTAATTGTAAATTATTTCCTGATTGATCCGCATATCGGGCTAATAGTTTGGGTCTGCCGGTATCTTCTATATAAACAGATGAACCGGGTAAATCAGGTACAACCGGAATCAACATCAGTCGATCACCCTTCACAAAAA
The DNA here is from genome assembly GCA_965650365.1 of uncultured Fluviicola sp. Lineage (GTDB taxonomy): Bacteria > Bacteroidota > Bacteroidia > Flavobacteriales_D > Crocinitomicaceae > Fluviicola. Next base: position 15,310 of record CBFGOJ010000043.1, read on the forward strand.
TGACTCCGTTAGCAGGGGTTTGCAAAGTAATTTCCTGGATCCCGTTTGTCAATGTTTGGGGAGTTGTTAAGTATGCTGATTTACCGATATTCTGATAGGATGCACCAGTCCTGTTATAAATGTCTCGTGCTAAAATCGAGTAGTTGTAGATTTTGTCTCCATAATCATTGGTTACTGTAGTAAGGAGCGGAGCACCTGTCAAATCATCAAAAACCAGGTTTTGTGTTTCTACTTTTGACCCTTCCTGGATAGCAGTTATCTTGCTTAATAAACCTGATTTGTTCACTACTTTATTGGTAACAACTGTTCCAACTTTTTCTTCCTGCCAGTTAAAATAAGGTATCGGATAAAATAATGGTATGGGAGTTATGAACTCAAAGTTTAAGTTAATTGATCCGGAGATGTTTTTCTTATTGACATATTGGGTTCTTGGAACAAATTCAATATCGGTTGCGAGTGTTCCTGGTAAAATTTTTGCATTCCCCAAATTACTGAGATTGGGGTCGTTATCGGTAAACAAAATATCTACTTCGTTTTTCAGTGTTCGCGTAATGAAAGTTTCACCAGCGCGATTCGTGGTTAGTTTTTCTTCATCAAAGTAATCGTACTCTACGGAAGAAATAACTTGTTCTTCGTATCCGTTTGAGTTATCAGCAACTACTAAGGCCAGTTCTTTCCCCCCTTTCACTTTTCCGTGCATGTCGTTTAGTTCGGTATAATATCCCTGTGTTGCTGCCATTCTCAAACGATCTACATTGGCAAAAATTGCAGGAACTATTAGTCTTGATTTACGGAATGTTTTGTTTTGCTGGAGTTCTGTTACTTTATTTATTATCGGGAAATCCTTAGCTGTAAAGAATTCCTGAACGGTCACACCGCCGTAATGCTGAATGGCACTTCCGGAAAAATTGCTTTTTTTATCAGCTGTATTTTTAGACAGAATTCGCACTTGGCTGTAACCAACACTAGCTCCGGGATAAATAGATTCATTTCCGGGATCTTCCGTATAAGTGTTCGCTACATTCTTTGCAAGTACATTTTTGTCTTCCCATCCTCTTACCGGGTTTCTCATTGGGTTTTCGTCCCCACCAACCAGAGGTTCATAGGTTGCTACTCCTGAACTGATCGTATTCCCGTTCGCATCGGTTATATCGTATTCATAAACTGTTCCGTAGTAGCTGGATGCTTCTCCCGAAGCGGTAGATATTGCCCAGTTGTCATAAATCCGGACTTCTTTCACACGGTGCCCGCCACCAAATTTCACTTTGTCGGGTGTACGCATTCTTAGGTACGAGTTGTCCAGGTCAATTCCTGAAAGGCGTGCATCTCCATCTTTGTAAAGAGATTTAGTGTACTTCTTGAATTTACTTCCAATAGTGGCTATTGTAGAGACCATAGATGTAGCAATAGATATAGCAGTACCCTTGTTCAGGTCATCCATATCTGCATTCGGAAGATTATCGACCAGGATTTCCGGTTGATTGTATCGAATGTGTCGTGCTCCTACTTCTGTAAATGGGTGGTATTCTGTAGATTCCCCATTTACTTTGAGCGGTTCCAGTTCAACATACCCCCACAAGTAGTTCCCTCCGCTCACACTGGTTGCATCTACATCAATATCACCGACACGTGAATAACCACCAACAGTTTCCTTGGAATCATTTGACTTTGTTAAGTTAATATTGACTTTAAAGTATAAGTATTCGCCTTCCCGGATGTACTTGCGCATTTGTTCTTTTTGCTGCTGTGAAGTAGTTACTGGAATTGGTTTTTCCAGTTTGAAATAGACCCTTCTTGATGCAGCATCACCATTTTGACCGGAATTGATTAAACCGTCAATTGACTCATTGTAAGGGCTCATACTGCTGATTTTGAACATCTGCATGGCGACTTCATTTTGCACATACGCATAGGTATCGGATTCATAGTCGATTTCATACCTGCCCCCGGAAGGCAGATTAATGGCTTTGAGGTTCCATAAACCAGCTCGCTCATCCATCACTGATTTTGAAACATAGGGATCCACGTAAGGATTATCAGCATTTGTAAAGGGTTTGTAATTCCCCCATTTGTCAACTGAGAATTTGTCATATGTGATCTCTGTCCCACCAACAGTTTTATTGTATTCAAAAACATACGGATTGGTAGCTGCTGATGCATTATTCCGATAAGTAAACCAGACTTTTTCCAGGGTTAACTTACCTCCATTGCTGTTTGTGTTATCAGGAGAACCTTTGCAGAGACTGGTGGTATTGCTGAAATATTGAAAATGACAGGTTTGAATCGGTTTTGCAGATCCGTTAAAAGATCCGTTTGCATAGCGTTCCGATTTCAAATAGATATTGATCTTATCCAGTTTTTTATAACTGTTTGATCCGGTTGTATTATTGACTTCACCACTTGGTTCTTTACAGTCGTCCCGATCCATAAGAATAAACTCAGCCACATGTGTTTTCGTTTCTACTGTTGCGACATACCAGACCTCTTTTTCTCCATAACTGTAATTTGCGGTACCATCCTTGAAGTTTGTTTTATATCCCTTGCTGTAATTGACATCTTTATAAGGGGATTTCCACTTGAAATTGTCATAGGCCTTGTAATAGTTGAATTTGACCCAATATCCCAAATCTCCGTCTGAAGCCCCTTTTTCATTATCCAAATCCACATAATCTTCTCCCAAAATAGAGGTCAGCATGTAAGAATGGGCATAAGTGCCCTTTTCAACAGAATTGTAATACTTATTAGTACCTTCCAGTTTGTAATTGCTTGGATCCGCAACGGTGGTTGTTTGATTCAGCATTCCTGTATTTTCAGCGACACTAAATGTTACATCCCGTTCTTTTTTGCTTTGCGCGGGTAAACCATATACGTATTTTAATCCATCACTATTAGTTGCAATATACCCTCCAATATGATGTGCCGGGAGTGTTGATCTAAGACCGTCGTAATTTTGAAAGTATGAATCTTCTAATTTATTGTATCCAGCCCAAGAACTTGAATTGTAATATTTCAATGCAAATTCAGGGATTAATGAGGCTGAATAATTACCGTCCATAATCGCCTTATTAGTAAAGGGTTCAATATCTTCAGCCCGCTTTCTTCTGGTTGCCCGCACATTATTTGTAATGATTGCATTTCCCTGCTGATCCAGATTTTGAACATTGTAAAAATTGTCCTCTTCATTGATTGCATAGGCTAGTGGCTCATTACTCGCAATTCTGGCACCGTAATTTGCGGTAAGATCGTCATGTGCATGATCTCCGTATACTTTATAATAAGCGGATGGAATTAACGAAGCATCTGTATATGAAAAAGCTGTTGCGGTAGTTCCGGTAGGCCAGGGCTTAACAGTAGAACCACTGAAGGAATATCCAATATCAATCCCAAGTCTTATTGTTCCATTTGGTATAGCAACTTCTACTCCAAGATCACCACCGTGAAATTCAGAATGAACGTAAGGAGTCTCGGCATTTCCAATATCTGTTCTGTGCGGGCGGAATGAATTACCGATTCCCTGCCCGGTCACGCTGTAGTTATCATAAGTAAGGGTAGGGATGGCAAGTCTTCTGGTATCTTTGTGCACCAGCCCGTCATTTTCAGTTGAAATATCTTTTACCCGTCTTTCATCTTCTGGTTCCTCACTTCCCTGGTTTTGAAAATAGAGATAACCAATGCCGTAGTAATTGACTTCCTTGTTTTTGTTTTTCAGTTTGCTTAATTCGAAACTTGTTGAAAAACTCATTTTTGTCAAAACCCCCGGTGTATTGAACCCAAAGCCAAAATTAACAGATCCGCTTCCTCCTTTCATTGATTGAGGAGTAGTTACAGGAACCAGGGGTTGAGTAAAACTCAATGAATTCCCTCCGGTAACCCCCGCACTGACACCTTCCGGATTTTTCTTTTTTATAGCACGTTTCACGTCAGCTAATCCTTGAATATTAATACTGCGCTGCCAACCATTGCGATCAAACCCGGTTGATACACTTATTGATTTTTTCGTTGTGCTGCTGCATACTCCGTCCATTAGACTTGCACCCAAAATGATATTACCGCTAACACCTTCCCTGGAATCTAATTTTACGTTGAATCCTAAGTCACCGGCCACTTTAGATCCCTCATCATGTTCATTAACTTTTCTGAGTTTCAGGCTCAATCCAAAATCGGTGGAATATCCAAAACCACGGTAATTATTATAATAATAATCTATGCCGGCACTAATGGTAGGGGCTGCTTCCTGTGGATCGATCCCTACAAATTCAAACCTGCCTTTCAAACCTGTACGAATAGTCCAGTTTGGTTTTTCATCCGTTTTGATCTTTACAACGTCCTTACTGAAATCATCCGGCAGGTTACGCACCTGTCTGCTAATAGTACCCATGTTAATATTCCAGCCCAAACCAACCCAGCTTGCTTCCTGGTCCATTTGTACCCCGCTGTGATAAGCTAAATTCACCGGGTATCCGCCATTCGGTCCGGGAAGATTAAATAAGGGAATGTTATAGGTGAAATCTCCCGTAAACGGATCTACCATCTGGGTGGTTCCCATGGGTTCAAATGAATGAACTTCCGGTTGTGTTGGACCTCCATCACCAGCCAATACATAATTGAGTCCTAGTGATTCGGTCAATAGCTGAACAATCAGCAAAAAAACGGTGGTTTTGAAAAACTTGTTTTCTCTAATTCTTAAGATCATCATCTTACTTTATTTTAGGGATGTTTAGGTTGTTTAATTTTTTGATATCAATTGGAATAACGCGATTTCCAAAAAGTTGGTCATTGAATAGAAATTCTTTAACCGGATTATTTTTCGATGCTTTTTTGAAAGCAACATAGATGCTTATGAAGGGTGCATTTCCGTAATTATTCTCAAACTGGTAGTGGATTGGCATGATGGTATCCAATTCCCGAACTATTGAAAAATCATAGCGTGCAGATTCAATCAGGTAGAATAGTTTTTGATTGTATTCCTGTTTATCTTCCGAGTATTGAATCAATAAATCCTTAGCAGTTGAGGAAATCTTAAACGAAAATTCATCGTATGAATCATTTTGTTTATACCAGTCCTGTAATTCCTTTTTTCCGTTTACTTCCTGTCTTAAAATAGCAGACAAGAGTTTCAACTCTACCGGATTATAGTTTAAGTGGTAACTTAATCCGTCAAAGTCTGTTTCAAACGCAAGCATTTCTTTGTTAGAAGAATACCAATCCTTAAAGGCAGAATAGGGCTCTTTTTCATCATAAGAAATGAAACTAAGACAGGGTAGGAACCAGCAAAAAAAAAGGAGGCGGCTCATTATTTTGACTGATTTATAAATTTGATCAGTTCATCGGTAATATCGCATCTGTCTGACGCGTACATGATATTTCCGTCTCCTTTAGCGCCCAGAATGAAATCAATCTCATGCTTTTTTCCGTATTCTGAAATAGAACGGTTAATTTCTCCCCAGATAATTTCATCGAATTGTTTGGATTTTTCCTGGTATTGAAGGGTCAATTCTTCTTGCTTTTTCAAAAGCTCAGTTTCCAGTTCTTTAATAAAACTCGGATCTGCATTTGCTGCCTTGTATTCACGAATATCCTTTTGAATTTCAGAAAGCTCATTATTGCTCTTGGCTTCCACTTCCTTTAAGTCCTTTTGGAATTTTTTGTAATAATCGGATTCCATATACAATTTGCTCATAGAGACATAACGCACTTGATCCTCCGTGGATCCAAAATACCAGATCAGTCCGGAAATTCCCGCAGTTAATGCAGCAACCAGCACGATTAATGTAATTCGCTTCATTATTAGATTACTTTAAATTTTAAATACTCTTTTTTTCCACTGCTATCGATAAGTTCCAGCAGGTAGATGTTTCCTGTAGTAAGTCCTGCTGATGTTAAATCGATTGTAATCCAATTCGTATGATCCGGTTTTGTAACCACCGGACCCGTAATCGCAGCGTCATCTGTAATTCCCTTGATAGAATACTGAAGGTTTAAATCCGTATCAAAATAGTCTTTGTAACGGATCCTTAATTTTTTGTTGGTGCTTAGTAAATCTGCAATTTCAGGGCCAACGTATTCTTTCGGAATGTAGTACAGGTTATTGTTCGTACTGCAATCATTGGAAGTCACATTCAACACCAGAGAAGGTCTTACACCTGCTGCTGCATCGGATGAATTAAATTGCATTTTTGTTGTAGTACCTTCATAATAAGTTAACTGAAAATGACACCCATAATTTTGAGGATTGTTCAATTTCCAATTGTTTACCAAACTTGCAATATTCACAGTAGCATTGCCATTTCCCGCTGCAATTGAATTAATCGTTACGGATGGACTTGTAAGGGATGTAGGTTTGTTCGTATAAGCAACGGAGGTCTCTGTCCAAGGAGTATTTACCAGCTTCAGATAGGAATCATTTGCTCGATCGGTCGGAGCATGTCCGTTTCCATACAATGTTAGGTTTGCAGAATTGACTGTTAAATTCGGGTCAAACCACAAACGAAATTTTAGCAAACCTTCGGTTGTCATAGGACTAATATTTTCACTGGCAGGTAAAGCTCCTGCACCACCATTATTTACTTGGGTGTTGAATATTGCTGTAGTTCCGGAACCAGTGACATTATTAATCATATAAGTGTCGTCTATATAATTTCCGTCAGGTGCAAATGTAACATTGATCGTGGAGCATTTAACACCAAGTAGAAAAGCATGATATGTCACATCACCGGGATCTCCTGCTCCCGTCACTTTTAATCCGTACCAGCCTGGATTTTGACCTGTCAAATTTAAATTTATAGCCCCTGAGATTGCAGTCAGTGATGAATTGTACCACTGATAGGTTTTTGTACCGGATGTACCATTAATTATTGTAGGAGAGATCGATCCGTTTCCGGATGTGGTTGTGGTAGGAAGCACTATAGCAGCTGAACTAACAGATGCAGGAATATAATACTGAAGGACCATTTTAGGATGCTTCGTGGAATCAGATGCTTGCCTGGAATGGTATTGAGCAACTAAAGTAGCTGTACTTTCAGGGTTTCTGCGAATTCGGAATCCATTATTTGGAGCACGTAATGAAACAATTGCCTGTACAAAATCCTTTACCTCTAATTCCCGTTTACCGGATACTAAATTTGAAGAAGAGACAGAGGTGAAAATTGTATTATTGGAGATTCCAGTATTATGAGTGAGGGTAAACTCTCCCCAGCTGGTATTGCAAAAATCTACAGTTAATTCCGTAGATGATGGACTGGTAATGTTTTCAGTTCCAATAGGAGTTAGCTGTATTTTTGCAGAAATGATAATAGCATTTGTGGGAATACCACCGAAATCGTATTTTAAAAATGATCTATAGTATCGGGTACTTGCTGTCACTACATGTACAGTTAATGCTGGATCTGATCCGTAATTTGATCCTACAGTTAAAGGACTGTTTAAAGTATAGGAATCCTCCAAAATTGCCGGATAAACAGTAATTTGACAATAAGAGGTGCCGTTACATAAAAACAGATAAAGTAATACTAGAAAATAGTTCTTCATGATTTTGTTAATTCGGTTGATAATGAGCTGATATTGATGGCAAATATGCCATGAATGAATTTTGGACATTGACTGAAATCAAATAGTGCATAGTGGAATCCAGGTTTGGAAAATGGATAAGTATCTTTTCATTTGAAAAAATTCCCTGAGCTAAAATGTCATCTTTTGAAGCATAGAAAATTGAAAGTGGCTCAGCGGAATAATTGTTATATAATTTGACAACAGCAGCTCCAAAATCAGTTAGATCACCTACCTCAAGACCAACCTGGAAAGTACCTTGATGAATAATTAACGAATCTGCATTTAATAGTGAATCAGAAATGAAATTTAATTCAACATTTACGCTGTCCAATTGTGAAAAAGTGGAAGAAGATACTAGAAGCATCAATCCCAGAAGGAATGGTTTCATAAGTTGTAAAAATTGTATTAAGTTAGATTTGGGTGCTGAAGATGATTTAGGCACTAAAATCCAAAACAAATCTAATCAAGCTTTTGATATTTTAACTAATTTTAGCAAAAAAAAATATGAACCGATCGGCTAAATCATTCCTTATTACCTGCTTTCAACTATTGGTATTCTTAGGTTTTTCAGCCTTTTATTCGACTGTAATTTATTCTCAAAAATTTGAAATTGAAAACAAATTCCACATCAAACAAGATGATAAATCAATTGTTTTTCGTGTGTTGGATGCAGATGAAAGCCAGCTGAAGAAATACCATTCAGAAAAATACTACTATTGGTTCAAATCACAGAAAATTCTCATCACTCAAGGGGGAAGTTCAGGCAGCTTACTCAACGGTGATTACGAATCTTTTTACAAGAACAATCAACTTGCAGAGAAAGGTTCTTTCAAAAAAGGACTAAAAGAGGGAGTTTGGAAATTTTGGAACAAAAACGGTATTTTGATACACCAGGAAAACTGGTCGAAAGGAATTCAAATTGGCAAACAACTCTATTACAGCGAAAATGGATTAATCCAGAAAACAATTGTCTACAAATCGAACCAGACTCAAATCATTGCAAGGGATACCACAATCATCAAAACAAAAAAAACGATCTTAACGACCGTTAGCGATTCTACCGGTAAATTAATTTCTCAAAGCCGTTATTCCAATAGTCAATTGGATGGAAACCAAATCTCCCGGGATCAAAACGACAGTTTGATCAAAACCAGTTATAAAAAAGGGATATTGGTTCCTGAAAAAACAAAAGCACCAAAATCAAAGACTGAAAATACGACTTCCGAAAAACTGACGTTCAAACAAAAGATGGGTAATTTCTGGGAAAGACTGAAATTCTGGAAAAAGATCAAAACCAAAAAAAATAAAGAAACTTCCGGCAACGAGAAAAAGTCGAAGGAAAAACCTCAAAAAGAAAAAGCATCCAAAGAAGTTCCGCAACCGAAAGAAAAGAAAAAACGCACCGAATGATTCGTGCTTCCGCCATATCGTATGCTATTGTTTTCGCACTGTTTATCGGACTGGTTGCTTCCAGTGTGTTCTTCATTTTCAGTACTCAGAAACGGATCGAAATCTCTCATACCGGGAAAGAGCATCTTCTTTTGGATTCTCATCAGGCAATTCAGCTAGGTTTGCAAAAAGTGAAAGTGAATGATTCATTGCTGTTTGTACACATTAGCGGAGATACAAGCTTAATCCGTAAATCTGTTTGGGGTTCTTATTTACTGGTTACCAGCAAAACATTTAAGAATCAGCGCAGTGTTAGCCGTTCAGCTCTAATTGGAAGTCAATTTGAAGAATCCATTCCGTCTCTTGTCATCAGAAATGGTTCCGATGGATTGCGAATAGGCGGTGAAACTTATATTGAAGGAAATGTTTATCTGCCAAATAAGCGTGTCGAACGCTCGTATATAGGCGGAAAGAATTACACCAACTCTGAATTGGTTTATGGGAAAATAGAAGATGTCAAAGAGTTGAAGCTTCCCTTATCGAAAATCTTTGAGAATCTTTCAGCTGCTGATTTTATCGGAAGCATGGTTTCCAAGCCGTTTAATCCAAAAGATACTACGGTCAGTTTTCTGGAAGAAGGGATTTATTATCAATCATTGGATGCGATTCAGTTAAACGCTAAAATGCATGGCAAGATCGTTATTCAAAGCTTTGATTCGTTAGTTGTTTATCGGGGAGCGGAATTAACGAACGTAATTTTGATAGCTCCTAAAATTGTCTTCAAACAAGGGTTTACGGGAAGTTTACAGGCTTATGCTTCCGAATATATCCGGTTGGAAGATTCTGTTACTTTAAGTTATCCGAGCACACTGATACTTAACGAAAGGAACGCTTCGTTAGCTTATGAGCCACATACTGTTTACCTGGGGTACAATACTTCAGTGATCGGTGGAATATTAATGACTACCCAGCAATATGATTTTAGAAAACAACCCAAGCTGACCCTTCAAAAAGGTTCCGTAGTTGCCGGAATTATTTACAACTGTGGAATTTCTGAGATTTATGGTTCAATCATTGGGAGTTTAAACACCGGTGAAACCTTAACATTAACCGGGGGAGGATCATACACCAATCATTTAATGGATGCAATTATTTCCACCAAACGACTTCCGAAAGATTTTATTTGTCCGGCTTGGTTAGAAGTTTCAACCCATTCACGAAAAAAAGTGATCTCATGCGAGTTAGAAAGCTAAAAGCATCCAGCATCGCTGAAATTGCAATCGCTCTATCCATTATTGCGATCTGTTTTGCATTGGGATCCAGGCTCTTTATTCAAAGTGCCAGATCTACTGTTCAATTCCAGGAAACAATCGAACAATCTGAATTTCAATCCGTGTTGTTTACAAGTTACTTGCTGGATTCCAATACTTACGATGTAGATCTTTGGAAAGATAAGTTAACAACGATAGAAACAGTAGTTAACGAAAAGGATTCAACGAGAAGTGAGCAGTTATCGTTGATGAACAGTATTAAAGCAAATTGGGTGCAGGAATTTATCTGGCCAAGAAAAAGATGAAAAAAACAATCAAAATAGAAGCATTTTCGATTTTGGAGCTGGCAATTGTACTCTCCTTAACCGGCCTGTTTATTTCCCTGTTTTTTCTTTCTGTCAATAGCTTCAACAAATCCCTCCAACAGGAAATTGTCATCAAAAATGAACTAAACCAATTCTTTCAGTTTCGTGCAGCTTTCTGGCAGGATATGGAAAAGGCCGATTCTTTTCAACTGGATAAAGACAAATTAAGCTGTTTTCATTCCGGGGATTTGGTTGTCTATCAAATTACGGATGAACACTTAAGTCGTTCTCACAAAGATCATCAAACCTTATTCGAGGTCAACGCACTTGCAATCGAAAAAGCAAGTTTGAACAATCACCAATTGGTCAACTTCAAACTAGAATGGAAGAACACCGAATTCTCACTGCAATATCCTTTGCAAAAGCAGAACAGCAACAGCATCAATCATTATTTCAATACAAAAGCATGGCAGAGGTAGGCAAAACGGGTTTTTTGAAAAAGGATATCGTTTTGGGAAAACCGCTAAACGATAAATTCAAAGAGCATTTCTATGGGGAATTTGCAACACTTATTGAAAGTGGAATCGATATGCGCCGCGCCTTGCAGCTCATTATTGACGAACAGGAGAAAAAAAACATCCGTGGTCATATAGAAACGATGTTGGATGACTTGGTGAAAGGAAACTCCTTATCAGAATCCATGCAGAAAAACTCCCATTTTACACCGTATGAATACCAAAGTATCCGGATCGGTGAGGAATCTGGAAGATTAAAAAATGTGCTTTTCTCTTTGTCGAATTACTTTGCTTCTAAAGTAAAATTGAAAAGGCAGCTGGTAAGTGTATTTACTTATCCAGCGTTTGTCTTCTCAATTACGGTAGGGGTTCTCTACTTCATGCTGAATTTCGTGGTCCCAATGTTCAAAGATGTTTTCAAGCAATTCGGACAAGAGCTGCCGTGGCTGACCCTGAAAATTGTTTGGCTCTCTGAAAACTTCGGATCGTTTCTGTTTTGGTTCCTGTTGATCGGAATTGGAACGGGCATTTACCTTTATTCTCAAAAAAAGGAAGAATGGTTCCGGAAATTCAGCGGAAATTTTATTCTTCGAATCCCGATTTTCGGGAAGTTGATCCAAAAAATCTATATTGCCCGCTTTTGCCAGAGCATGGCGCTTCTGCTGGAAGCAAAAACACCTTTGGTTAAAGCATTGGACCTGGTATCGGAAATGATCCGTTTTTACCCGATGCAGCAGATGATTTTGGCAACAAAAAAAGAAATTCTGGCTGGAAATTCATTACACGAGGGATTTAGTAAGTTCGAAATTCTGGATAAAAGATTAATTTCGCTGATTAAGATCGCCGAAGAAATTAATCAGTTAGATCAAACTTTCCACCGTTTAACCATTCAGTATAACGACGAAATAGAGTATCGGACGAAGATGATAGGTACCATTATTGAACCTGCGATCATTGTGATAATTGGTGTAATTGTGGGGGTGATTATGGTGTCCATGTATTTGCCGATGTTTAACTTAAGTAATGTCATTAAATGATGAAATTGAATAAACATAGAAAACTAAAAGCATTCTCCCTTGCCGAGATATTGATTGTTTTGGCAATCATGGGAATTCTTTTGATGTTGGTGATCCCTAATCAAAGCGGTATTGCTACCCGTACCAAAAGTATGGAAGCACAGCAGGAATTGCGGATGATCCACAATTTGCAATATGCCTACTTCTTGCAATACTCCAAATATTCATTGGATACAAAAGAGATCAATTATATCCCGCACAAGTTGAGCACAGAAGGAGGAACAGCATTATACCGTGTCAGCATTATCGAAGCATCACCTTCCGGGTTTAAAGCAAAAGCGGAAGCCGTGCAGGATTTTAACGGCGACGGGAAATACAATATCTGGGAAATAGACCAGGAAGGACAACCTAAAGAAACACAGGTAGATTAATGATTTTACTTGCCATCATAGCAGTTCTAGTAACAATTATTTACCAGGATTTCCGGTACCGCGAAATCTGGTGGTTTACTCCGCCTTTACTTTTCATAGGTGCATTTGCTTACAGATGGAATATTCTGAATTGGCAGCATTTTGGCTTCAATTTTTTGTTCATCGGAATAATGATCGGTTTATTAGTGATCTATGTACGCTTTCGATTCGGTTCCAACAACCTGTTCAAAGAATATTTCGGTTTGGGTGATCTACTCCTTTTATTGGCAATAACTCCGCTATTCAGCTTTCCGTTCTTTATTTATTTTTTCACCTGTGGGACGATCATCAGTTTGATCGGGCATTTGGTACTGACACTATTTAAAGAACAGAAAACCATTCCTTACGCAGGATACATTTCCGTTTGTACGATTGCATTTCTTTTACTGGTTCATTATGAAATAAGCCCCTTTGTCTACGCAGCATGAGTGAACTGAATAACATACAGGTTTCTGCAGAATTACAGCAGCTAATTCCATCCGATCTGGCCTGGCACTACCGGGTTATTCCTGTGGAAATAGGTGATGAAGTTGCGAAATTTTATGCCGATAAAGCTCAAAACCTGTCGGATGTAGAAGAAGAATTGAGCGCTTTGCTTGGAAAGAAGGTGGAACTTACCGAAGGAAATACTGATGCCATCCAACGTGCTTTGGGGAAATTTTTCAGACGTGCAAACCAGGAAAAACAGTTAATCTTCAATGCAAACATTGATTTTGTAGACCGGATCATCCAGGATGCAAACCATTTGGGAAGCAGTGATATTCACATTGAGATTTACGAAGATCGTGCGCGGGTAAGAATCCGCATTGACGGGCATTTGATTGAACGGTATTCCATTGATAAATCGGAATATTCGGAACTGATCAATAAAGTGAAAATTCGTTCCAACCTGGATATTTCGGAAAAAAGATTACCGCAGGATGGTCGCATTCAATACGAGAACTTTGATATCCGTGTTTCGATACTGCCAACTCTTCACGGGGAGAAGATCGTGATGCGTATTTTGGGAAAGGATGCATCATCGATCAATATCGCACAACTTGGTTTAACCGAAAATGATCTTCGAAACTATTTGGAAGGCATCAAGAAACCTCATGGAATTGTTTTGATCAGCGGGCCAACAGGTTCCGGGAAAACCACTACACTTTATGCTACACTGAAGCAGTTGAACGATGAAAAGCGAAACATTGTGACCGTTGAAGATCCGATTGAATATACCTTAGAGGGAATCAACCAGGTTCAGTTAAAAGAACAGATCGGGTTGACTTTTGCGAGTGCTTTGCGGTCGTTTTTGCGCCAGGATCCGGATGTGATTATGCTTGGTGAGATCCGTGACGGTGAAACAGCTCAAATGGCTATCCGAGCAGCTTTGACGGGGCATTTGGTTTTATCCACGATCCATACCAATTCAGCCTGGGGAACAATTTCCAGATTAATTGATATGGGAGTTCCTTCTTTCCTCATTGCAAGTACTGTGAATACTTCCGTTGCTCAACGACTGCTTCGCAAATTGTGTATTGAATGCAAGCAGGAAGTAACTTCTTCCACATTGGATTGGCCTCGAAATTTTGACGAAAAGCAGATTCCCGGAAAGGTATTCGAAGCAGTGGGTTGTGATACCTGTCATTTTACCGGTTACAAAGGACGAACAGCAATTTATGAAGTCATTCCAATCGATTTTGAATTATCGGAAAGTATTAAAAATAACGAATCTACTGTGGAGCAAAAATTGGCCGACAGGAATATTATAACATTGAATAAACAAGCACTTGAACTAATCAAATCCGGAATAACTTCTTTGGAGGAGGCTTATCCAATACTAACTGAAATCTAAAAATGAAACAATACCTATTAATTTTCTTTCTTCTTTCTTTGCTAAGTCTTTCTTTCCAGGCAAAAGCGCAAAATTTCACGGAACCTTTGCTGCGTGCAAAGCTGGATAGTTTGAGCCTTACCTCAAAAGGACTAAACAATACCTTTCAATTAAACGTGTCCGGTTTGCCACTTTCGGAACTAGTGAATTCAATTGCATTGGAAAACAATCTGAACATCAGTATAGATCCGGTTTTGAACAATGCGGTTTCTTACAATTTCTTTGATGCCAAAGTGAAAGATGTATTGGTATTCCTTTACGAACATTTCGACATTGAATACCGATTTGTAGGGAATATCCTGGCAATTAACAAGAGAGAGAGCAGAAAGGAAATTCCACAGCCTAAGTTTGAAAAGAAGATCGATGTAAAATTCAATGCTTCCAATGAATTTCTATCAGTTGACCTGAGAAACGACAGTCTTTATAAGGTCATGAAGGAGATTAGTTATTTAAGTGACAAGAACATTGTAATTGCTCCGGATGTAAGAGACAAACCAATTACCGGGTACTTTCTAAACCGTCCGTTTGACCAGGTTATCGAAATGACTGCGAAAGCAAACGGGTTGGAGAGTTCTAAAGACGAAAATGGAATCACTTACATTTTTGCCGCTAAACCGGAAAAAGCGGGTACTGCCCAAGGTGGAAATTCCGGATTCAAACCCGTAACCGATTTCGAACAAACAGGAGTACAGATCAAAAAGAATCAATTCGGGACACTTGACCTGATTGCAAACAATGCCGAAATGGGTGACATCATTAAGTTTGCGGCGCACGAGTTGAATACTCCTTACTTTTTTTACAACAAACCCGAAGGAAAAGCAAGTTTCGAGCTTCAAAATGCCACTCTTTCCGATATTATGAACCTGCTTTTTGTAGGAACGAAGTATGCTTACCGGGAAGACAATAAATTATACCTTATCGGAGAGAATAAATCCGAAGGTATTCGCGTCACTGAAGTTATCCGGATGGAAAACAGGACCATTGAGAACGTAAAAGCTTCTATTCCGAAGGAATTGATCCAGGACCTGGATGTGAATGAATTTACAGAACTTAACGCACTAATAGTAACAGGGCCTGCAAGAAAAGCAGCTGAACTAAAGGTGTTCCTTTCTTCCATTGACGTGGTGGTTCCTTTGGTTCAAATTGATGTGATGATTGTAATTTCTGATCGCACAAGTAGTGTTAAATCCGGGATGAAATTTGGACTTGGAGATAAACCCACAGTTACCAGCGGAACTGTTTTTCCAAACCTGGATGTAAACCTGGGAGCAAGCGCTCTAAACAGTATTTTAAATACAGTCAACGGATTTGGTTTTGTGAATCTGGGAGCCGTTACGCAAAATTTCTATGCATCCCTTCAATTATTGGAATCTAATGGAATTATTGATGTAGAAAGTACTCCAAAAATCACCACATTAAGCAGTCATCAGGCTACTGTTTCCATAGGTCAAACAACCTACTACCAGGAACAACAGGTGAATTTCCAAAACACAGTTGTCAATCAGGGAGTTTTGACCTCTAAAATCTGGAAGTCAGTAGACGCGAACCTTACGGTAAAAATTAAGCCTTTTGTTTCCTCAGACGGAAATGTAACGATGGACATTACACTTACCAACGATGATTTCGACGGAAGTAAAGTAGATCCTACAGCTCCGCCTAATGCAACAAAACAAACCTTCGAATCAGTTATCCGTGTACAAAACGGAGATGTGGTTCTACTTGGAGGACTTGATAAAAAGAGAAATGTAAATAGTGGGAATGGGACACCTTTATTGGCAAGAGTTCCTGTGATTAAATGGCTTTTCAGCAGCCGTGAAAAAACAAAGAGCAAGTATAAACTACATATCATTATTCGTCCAACGGTAACTTATTGATGAAAATCCGGTTCAAAAATAGCGTCCCTAAAAAGTATAACCTGATTTTGATTCATAATCAATCGGGGAATAGTTTGTTCCATTATGCCTGCATTAGCGAGCAAACTATGGCGCATGACCTGACTACTTTTGAATCAGTGGAAGAGATTCTCAAAAAAGCCGATAAAAATATTCCGTTTATTGTTCATGTTAGAGGTGCTGGTGTATTAGCCCGCAGTGTTGAAAATGTTCCCAATTATAAGGAACGCTTATTGGTTTCAGGAAGAGAAGATGAATTCTATTTCAACAGTTATGAGCGTTCGGGTTCGATCCTGGTATCGTTTGCAAGAAAGAACATAGTGGATGAATTTTTAGTTCCGATTAACGCAGCAAAGGGATTTGTTTGGGCTTTGTATATTGGTCCTTCCATCTTACCATTCAAATTGGAGAAGTTGAATACCATTCAATCGGATTATGTCTTATCATTTCCATCTTCGGATCAGGTTATTATCGCAAAAAACGAACAGGAATTATCGGAGAAACAAATTCAGGCATCTTACCTGGAAGCTGTCATCAATTTTACTTATCAAAAGAACCGCTCTTCGGATCTCTTCTACCAGGGAATTGATGCCGAAACATTGGCTCAGACAAAAACAGGTTATAAGGATTCAAAACTTTTCAGAACTCTCGGATTAAGCATTTTAGGATTCTTTCTAATCACACTTACCATCAATTACTTTTTGGTCAATCACCTCAACCAGGTTGCAGCCGATTACGAACAGGAAATAGCCGGTTACCAGGATAACTTTGCTGTAATTGACCGTATCAGACAAGAGAAGCAGCGTAAATTGGTTTTATTTCAGAACTCGGGTATGCAATCCGGAAACCTTTTGTCCTATTATGCGGATCAAATTGGAATGAGTGTCCCAAAAGACATCCAATTTACCGAAATGGAACTGTTCCCTCTGGCGCAGCAACTGAAACCCAAACACAAAGTTGAAACAGACAATTCCAAAATAATTATCCATGGAATTACCCTGAACAGCAGGATTTTGGATGACTGGATGGAAGATTTGGAAAAGAAAGAATGGGTTCAAAGTGTGGAGGTTATTAATTATTCCAGGTTGGATGATCGCAATTCCATCTTTCATATCATCATACATATTCGCAAATGACCTTATTTGAGAAATATAGCTACAAACAAAAGAACCTGGCGTTACTGGTCATGGCCGTGTTACTTTTTGCTGTGTCTTATAAAAGGGCCTTCAGTAAGACTATTGAAACAAACAGCTATATCAACGAGCTGGAAATGAAAAAACAGGAAGCCCTGAACTCGCAAAAAGAGATCCGCATTCTTCAAAAAAATGTAGCACAATTAAACAAGCTTTTGGGTAAGGAAAACGTTTCTGTAGAAGAAGTGCAGCAAGGTTTTTTGAATTTCCTGGCCAAAAAATCTTCAAAGATTGAAGTGAAACAGATTGATGAAGTATATGGATTTGAGCATCCTGATTTTAAAATCAATACCTTTAAGATCGAATTGAGAGGAGATTTCATCTCGGTTCTGAAATTTATATACGATCTGGAACAATCCTTTGAAGATGCGCGCCTGATTCACTTTCAAATGAGTTCGGAAAAAGATCCCGTAACGAATAAAACAGATTTAACAACTACCTTATTAATTCAGAATTATGTCCAGAAAATCTATCAATAAACTCTTAATTCTTTTGATGTCCTTCAGCATTTTCGGATGTAAGGACTTCATTGAGAAGGATATATCCGGCGAAACTCCGGTTTTGCTTCTTCCTGCAAATAATTCTACTATCAATGCCAATCCGGTGCACGTCAAATGGGAAGAAATGGAAGGCGCAACGAAGTACAGAATTGAGATTGTAAGCCCTGAATTTGGGAATATTCAAAGCTTTCCGCTAGATTCAATCGTTTCAGGAACCAATTTCTTTTTCGGACTGGATTCTGCTCAATATGAAGTACGCATTACAGCTATGAATGCGGGATTCAGTTCCAATCCATCTGCGATTAAACGATTTACTGTCGGAACATCAAGCGGTAGTTCTAACGGAAGTGTTACTTTGACTTCACCTGCTAACGGAGCTTACTACAATGAAAGTTTCCCGGGAAGTTTTTCCTGGAATACCCAGTCGCTTTCAAATGTTTTACACTGCACTTTCGAATTGCATGATACCGAATTCTTTTCCGGAGAACTGCTTGACATTGCGAATCAGTTAACTTCCGTTGGTATTCAATCCAAAGATGGCACGGAATTACCTGAAGGAGCTTATTCCTGGGGAGTAAAAGCGTATTTAACAGGAAATGGAGAAACAAATTACTCCAAACGCGTTTTTTACATTGACAAAACGGATCCAGGAACAGCAACACCTAGCCTACCTGCCAATAATGCAAGCGCTTTCGCCGGACCAATCACTTTTAACTGGGAATTACCTGTAGACGATGGAGACATTCAATCTCCTGTTGGAGGAAAAGTGGAACTTTCGACCTTTGCCAATTTTGCTACCATTTATAAATCAGGAACGAGTGTCTCTAACTCAGTAACGATCGATAATGTTGCTGCAGGAACCTATTACTGGCGGGTGATCTTAAAGGATGAAGCCGGTAATGAAGGGCCTGTTCCAACAACCATTTATAACACGATAACAGTACAATAGTCCATTGAAAAACAAACGCTTCACATATGTTTTGCTGGTTGTAGTAGGTTTTATCTACTTCAAGCTGTTCGTGCGTATTAGTTCCAATATTTCTGAAGAATCAGATTTGCCGGTTGCTCAAATGGATCAGATGAAAATAGAAGATATCCAAGCGAAAAACAGTTTTCAGCTTAAGGCAGATTATCCGGATCCGTTTTTAAAAGGTACACGATTGGTTCAAAAACCTGTAACAGGTTTAGACCCGAATGCGCTGCCGCCAGAACCAAAACCCAAAAAAGAAAAACCGGTGGTTTATTGGCCAATAATTAAGTATTATGGCCTTGTTCAAAAAGCAAGCTCTAAAAAGCCCCGAGCCCTTCTTTCAGTTGATGGAGTAATGTATAAGATTTACCCGAATGACGAGATTTTTGTTGGGTTCCTGATCAAATCCATTAAACGTGAAAGTATTACGATTTCTTATCAAAAAGAGGTGAGAACTATTTTGTTGAATTAATCTATTAATTATGATCTCATTCCACAACCTTTACCTGACTTTAATAAATAAGACCTGACTCCCTTTAAACCCTTTCTTTATCTTTTCTTTTTTTGTCATGAAATCCTTCGATAGAAAGATGAATTGAATGAAATTAAAAACAGTTACATCAAAAAATAAGATTACCCTTTTTTAATTTTTTTAAACGAATCGATTCTTTATGTGGTAAAATCAGATCAATTAATCGAAGCTTATATTTTCCATGATTTTTCTGATATGCAGATCTATTGATTCAATTTTGATTAGCTCTTGTATTACGGGATAAGAATCAGGGTAATAAATCGTAATCATCTGAATACTTAAATAACCTTGTTTAGAAGCAGCGTGTTTGAGATAGTAATAACAAAAGCCCTGACATTTATCGTCAGGGCTTTTAGTTTTTGATTAAACGACGAAGAGATAATTATCACAATAGGTCTTTCATTCCAAATGCAACCATACCCTTTTCGTATTCCGCTTTTATAGCGTCATTAGCAGCTTTTACAAAAGTTCCTGTAAATGGATCAACCACCGTTCTCAATGGCCTTTGTCCCTGAGGCAGATTCATAAGGTTAACTATTTCGTTGGCAACATCCTGCGGGTTGGGTTTTAAAGTTTCAAACATTCCCCCAACTGCAGCTCCCATCTTATTTGGAAAATCGGAAATTGCTGCATAACCCTCATTAATGGAAGTATCGGAACCAAATGCAAGTTTTTGAGACATCTCAGTTGGAAATGCACCAGGCTGAACTATTGCAACATCCACTCCCAAAGGTCTTACCTCGTAGTGCAGACCTTCGCTCAATCCTTCAAAAGCAAATTTTGAAGAACTGTACATTGTAGCGAATGGAAATCCAAACCTTCCAAACCCACTTGTAACATTGATGATTAAGCCTTCAGATTGTTTACGCATGGTTGGTAATACAGCTTTTATCAAACTCCAGGGTGCTATTAAGTTGATGTCAAGCATTTCTTGTAAATCAGCGGTAGTAAAGCTTTCAGCGACACCATTTCTACTGAAACCTGCATTATTAACCAAAACATCTATTTTTCCTTCTTTAGCCAGGATGCTTTCAACAGCATTTTTCACACTCGTTTCATCCGTTAGATTCACATCCAAAATAGTTATGTTCTCTACTTTGGACAATGCTTCTGCTTTATCGGCATTCTTACCTTTAGTATCTCGCATAGTAGCATAAACTTTATGCCCTAAAGACGCTATGCTATTAGCCGTAAGCCAGCCAAAACCACTATTTGTTCCAGTAATCAGTACGATTTTTTTGCTCATTTTTTTTTCATTTAAATTAATGATGCAAAGGTTATTTTTTTTGATAGTCAGGCATTTACCATTTGGTAAAAAGCGTCTTAACGAATGTTTTTTCTTATTCTGCTTAATGATTGTTGGGTAATTCCGAGGTATGAAGCCACATAGACAAGCGGCACGCGATTGGCCACTTTTGGAAATTTTTCAAGGAACGATAAATAACGGGTGGTGGCATCTTCTGAAACTAAGGGGCTTCTTCTGTCCATCGCATCCATCAAACATTTTTGCACCAATTTGGCAACAATCCTATCCCAGTCAATAAGTGTATTTGAAATTTCGTCCCAATTTTTCTTTGTGAAAACAAGCAATTTACAAGGTGTAACAGCTTGCACATATTCCGAAGCTGCAACTTGTGCATCAAATTTTTGCTGATCTGAAACAAAACTGTATTCGTCAATGAAATAGTTCGTGATTTCTTCACCTTTATTATTGTAGTAATAACACCGAAAAACCCCTTCAAGAACAAAACCTATATGCATGGGAATTTTTCCCGCCTCCGAAAAAAAATCATCAGTTTTAAACTCCAATTCAGTTGTTTTACTTTTGATAAATTCGATTTGTTGCTGGTTTAAATTTCCAAACTTTAAGATATAGTTTATTAATTCATTCATCATTACAAAGTTAAACAATAGTTACCCCGACGTATTTACCATTTGGTAAAAAGAGAACACTTGAGCTTCATTTTTAATTATCAATGTCACAAAGAAAAGATCGTTTGACACAAATCGGATACTCTCTCTTCTTTTCCTTCTTCCTATAACCATCGGGACACTCTCACACTACGATATACTCTTTTATTTCATGAGCTTTGAGTATGGAATCTATGTTCGAAGCTAAGATGTTTCCTATCTCGAGTAAGGAACTGCACGTTCCGCCGTTCCCGCTAATGCTTACGCCGACAGCATTTCACCATTGCTTTAGGCGCGGTACAAGCTTCAGCGCAATTGCTAAAGAAGATGACCGTTCCTTTCTAACTTCACGGATTACTAAAAATCTTGATTATATTCGTCAATATACGGTTAGGGGGAACGCTAAGACAATTAAACTAACTAGATGGATTTTAAAATTGAAAAATTAAGTTATAACGACACTTCCAAATTCATGGAATTAATCAGCGTTTTTGAAGTGGTTTTTGAAATGGAAAATTTCACTAGGCCTGATGAGGTTCATTTACAAGCATTGTTGAACAAAGAGGACTTTTTTGTCTTCGTGGCACTGTTTGAAAATAAGGTTATTGGTGGACTAACCTCCTATATAATGCATCAATATTATTCGACGTCTCCATTAGTCTATATATATGACC
>CBFGOJ010000044.1:0-36048 GCA_965650365.1 uncultured Fluviicola sp.
AGTCGATGCCACTTTTATAAAAGCCCTTATCAGTATTACTGGTAAGGGCTTTTTTAGTTTTACGCTGTTAGAAGAAATCCTATGCTATAACCAATTATAAATCCAGGTTTCCTTCTCTTCCGATGTCCATTTTAGCTCCGGTAACAGCACTGGCAGCTACCTTAAAAAAGGTAACAAGCTTATTGGATTTATTGTCCCAATAATGTGCGTCGGAAGTTTCAACCTTTAAAATTCGAATACGGGAATCTTCCTTCCCTTTTTCGAACCAGGCATCCATCATTTTATTCCAATATTTGTCTATTCTTGCCTGATCTCTGGAAATAATTGCTTTCCCGCTCACTGACACAAAATTGTAATCTCCAATATGACTGTATGCAATGTCTATTTGATTGTTATCAATTACATTCTGGTGTGTATTACTCTCTGCTGATATCAACATCCAAATGTTCCCCTGCTCATCCACTTCCTGACGACTTAATGGCACAATGTGCAATTCATCATCTTTCGTGCGGGTAATCACCATCCCGATATCTATTTTATCAACTAATTCCGCAAGCTTTTTCACAGCTTCTGCATTGTTCAGGTTTTCTGTACTCATATCTCAACTATTTTAAATTTGAACGTCTAATTAAATTAAACCTTCTGATTTTGGATTCAAAACAAGAGGTGTTAAATAAAACGAAATAGTCGAATTTTAGATTAGTTTTCCTTTAAATAGATTGTTTCAAGAAGCTGATATGGCTTGCTCTCTTTCTTCTTAAGGATGTTAATCGACTCGCAATTGAATTCACATGGATAATCAACTGATTTCGTTGGAAGTTTATTCATGAGTTCAACCGATATATTCCTGGCGATCGTCAAATGAAAATTCTTAACGACTCCTTTAAAAGCACCTGATAATTGCTTTTGCAATTTTAAAATGTTCTGATCAGGATTCACTCTTAATACAAATGTTCCATTTTTCCATTGTTCAGGACCTTCTACTTGAATATTAAATGATCGAAGGGATGAAAAAACTTCGTTTGCTTTCCGGAGGATGTATTCGTCTGAAAAATCACTTGCTTCGAAATAACAAATACTAATGTGTGGTTTTGAATGAAGTATTTCTTCCGGTAAGGGACTAATACTGTTCACAAGCATTCTAAGCTGAATAAGTTTTAGGATTGTTTTTTGATCTGGTTCAATAACAAATAGATACTCGTAAGTTTCACTTCCAAAAATGTCCAATTGTTCCATAGGTATCAAAAAAAAGCCTCACTAAAAGTAAGGCCTTTATTTATTTTTGAGAGCGTTTTATTAGAAAACCTCTGAATCAGCAAAATGGAATTTTCCTTCAATTGCAGCATTCTCATCGGAATCAGATCCGTGAACCGCATTTCTTCCTTTTGATTCTGCATAATTTTTACGAATAGTTCCTTCAGCAGCTTCAGCAGGATCTGTAGCTCCGATCAATGCACGGAAATCAGCAACAGCATTGTCTTTCTCTAAAATTGCAGCAACAATTGGTCCGGATGTCATGTATTCAACCAATTCACCGTAGAATGGACGCTCAGCGTGCACTTCATAGAATTTCTTTGCTTGCTCCTCAGTTAATTGAGTGAATTTCATTGCTTTGATCGAAAATCCAGCCTGGATAATCATATCAATAATTTTTCCCATGTGACCGTTTTCGATCGCATCCGGTTTTAACATTGTAAATGTTCTGTTACCTGACATCTTAATTGATTTGAATAATTTGGTGCAAAAATACAACTATTTTATAAATATACTCTTAGGTAAATGCTTTGAAAGCACATAATTGATTAATTTTTAGACTAGTCTAAAAATAAGTTTTATATTTGTAAAAAAATCAGAATGCTGCGTTTAACTCAAAGCGAAGAAAATTATCTCAAAGCAATTTTCACCCTTAGTCAGGATACGGAAGGTGCAATTTCTACAAACGATTTAGCAGAAAAAATGCTAACGAAAGCTTCTTCTGTAACAGATATGCTCAAAAAATTGTGTGAAAAGGAACTTTTGGAATATCAGAAATACCAGGGTTGTACACTCACGAATACAGGTAAATCTCATGCATTGGCGATTATTCGCAAACATCGGCTTTGGGAAACTTTTTTAGTAGATAAATTGAGTTTTGGCTGGGATGAAGTCCATGAGATTGCAGAGCAACTGGAACATATTCAATCTACAGAATTGACAGATAGATTGGATGAGTTTCTAGGTTTCCCAAAAGTTGATCCACATGGAGAACCAATTCCGGGAAAGGACGGGAAAATCGAATCCGTTTCAAATCGCATACTGCTTTCAGAAGCCGTAGTTGGTATGAAAGCCATTATTATGGGAGTGGAGGATGATCAAACGGAATTTTTACAATACCTCAATAAAATCGGCCTTCACCTTGGAACTCCTATAGATGTTCTCGATAAATTAAGTTTTGACGGATCTATTATTATTAATATGGACGGAAAACAAGTACAGTTTTCCATTACAATCGCCAAACAAATCGCTGTAAAGCCGCTATGAAAAATCTGGCTTACATAGGATTTTGTATTTGCATTCTTTTTAGCTGCAAGGTTGAGCAGACAAAGGAGAATGAAAAACTGATCGTTTGTTCTACTTCAATAACTGCAGATTGTGTTCGGCAGGTTGTAGGAAATAAATTGACCGTTAAATCACTAATGGGAGCAGGTGTGGATCCACACACCTATAATCCGAGACCCAGCGATGTGGTATTGCTAAATGATGCGAAATTGGTTGTCTATACCGGATTTCACCTGGAAGGAAAAATGGCTGAATTGTTTAGCCGTCTGTCCGAAAGAAAACAAGTGATTTCATTTCAACTGGATTTCCCAAAAGATAAGGTGCTTTACACGGATGAAATTACTCCTGATCCTCACGTTTGGTTTGATACTGACTCCTGGGTGCATAGTATGAATGGAGTAGTAGATAAATTGGTGGAGCTCTACCCGCAATACGAATTGGAGTTCCGAGAGAATTTCTACAAATTCCTCGTAAAGGTCCGGAAAAGAACAAATGAGTTGAAATTGAAATTGAGCGAAGTACCCAAAGAACAGCGTGTTTTAATCACTTCACACGATGCGTTTCATTATTTCGGGCGGACGTTTGACATCCGGGTGAAAGCATTACAGGGTGTATCTACTTCCCAGGAACCGGGAATGAGAGATGTAGTGGACCTGGTCGATTATATTGTTGAACATCGGGTAAAAGCCATTTTCGTAGAAAATTCGGTGAGTCCGAAAGCATTAAAAAGTGTTTTAAGTTCGGTTGAACGAAGAGGTTATCATGTGAAAATCGGGGGAACTCTTTTTTCAGATGCCTTGGGTTCGAAAGGAAGCGGAGCAGATACATATCTGGGAATGTTGAGTCATAATGTAAATTCCATTAAAGAAGGATTGAAATGAAAAAGGCTGTTGAAATAAAAGATTTAAGCATTTTCTACCGCGATACATTGGCTTTAGACAGCGTGTCAGTATCTATTGATTCAGGTAAAATTACCGGAATTATCGGTCCAAACGGTTCTGGAAAATCAACCTTATTGAAAGGGATGCTTGGAATTATTCCGGTAAAAAAAGGAGAAGTCACTTTTTTTGGAGGCTCCCTGGAAAAATATCGATCCAGGATCGCCTATGTTCCTCAAAGAGAATCCATCGACTGGGATTTCCCAATAACAGTTGAAGAAGTCGTGGCAATGGGAAGAATTCGTCCTAAAAAATGGTGGTCGAGAACTACGGCAGCGGATAAGGAAATTGTAAAGGAAACCTTGAAAAAAGTCCAATTGTCGGAGTTTTCTAATCGGCAGATAGGTCAATTGTCGGGTGGACAACAGCAACGTGTTTTCTTAGCACGAGCGCTTGCCCAGGAAGCAGAACTAATCGTCATGGACGAACCTTTCGTGGGAATTGATATGGCTTCCCAGGAATCCATTTTGTCCATCGTTCAAAAATTACGTGATTCAGGGAAAACGGTAGTAATTGTTCACCACGATCTTTCAGTGGTTGCTCAATATTTTGATGATGTGGTCCTGTTGAATAAGAAGCTCATAGCAAACGGCCCGATCGATGAAATTTTGAAAACGGAGAACATCGAAAAAGCTTACGGAATGACACTTTTATTGAAAAAATAGATGGATTTAAGTATTTGGATAGTATTTATTGGAACTGCACTCATCGGAATATCTGCGGCTTTGGTGGGAACTTTTACTTTCCTGCAGAAAAAATCGCTGATCGGTGATGCAATTTCACATTCCATTTTACCCGGAATTGTACTGGCATACATGCTTTCCGGGCAAAGAAATACGCTGATCCTAATGCTGGGAGCCTTTATTGCCGGCTGGCTGGCAACTCAGCAAATATCCTGGCTTCAACGCAGGACTAAATTGAAATCGGATACGATTGTTGCCGTTACTCTCAGTATTTTCTTTGCATTGGGTTTATCCATGCTCTCCTACATCCAGGGCAGACCAGATGATGGTCAGGCGGGGCTAAGCGATTTCCTGTTCGGTAAAATTGCAGCCTTGAATATAGAGGATCTCTATCTGTTTTTGATTGTTTCAATCCTGATCATTGCAGTTACATTTTTCAGATATAAAGTCATGTTCAGTTTTGCATTCAATAAGGAATTTATGATCAGCAAGGGATTTTCCCTGAAATGGAATGACTTCCTTTTAAATGCGATGACGATTTTGGTGGTAGCAATGGGAGTTCAGGCAGTTGGGGTGGTTCTGATGTCAGCACTTCTGATTATTCCGGTACTCACCGCAAGAATGCTGACTTATCGCCTGAGATCTTTGATCACGCTGTCACTTATTTTTGGAACGGTTTCTTCCCTGCTGGGTTCCTATATTTCCATTTTAGGAAAGAACATTCCCACCGGACCTTGTATTATCCTGGTTTTGAGTCTGTGTGCAATTTCTGTAGCGATTTTACAGCGTATTCCATTTAAAACTAAAAAAGGATGAATGACCTGTTAATGATATTGACCGCTTGTTCCGTAGCAATCCCTGCATCCTTACTGGGAGTTTTGCTTGTTTCGAAAAGCTTGGTGATGGTAGGAGATGCTATTTCTCACGCAGTATTACCCGGAATTGTTGTAGCCTATTTACTGAGTGGTACCCGAGATTCTGTTCCTATGCTTTTTGGAGCCGCAGTCACCGGATTTTTGACCACTTTTTTAATTGACTTTTTACGCAGGAAATGGCGTATCCAGGAAGATGCGGCCATCGGTTTCACATTTACCTTCTTGTTTGCAATTGGTGTTTTAATGATTGCATTATTTGCCGGGAAAAATAGTGACCTGGACCAGGAGTGTGTTTTATACGGAGATCTGGAAACCTCTATTTTGGATCAGGTAATTATTGGCGAATACCTGTATGGAACAAGAGCGATTTTACAATTACTTCCCCTGACAATCGTCTTATTAATAGTACTCATAATTGGCTTCAAAGGGTGGAAAGTTTGGGCTTTCAATCCGCAATTCGGTTCTTTTATCGGAATTCCAATTCAGGCATTTCACCTGGTACTCATGTTGCTGTTAAGTATTCATGCAGTTTTGAGCTTTGAAAGTGTGGGAGTGATCCTGGTAGTTGGATTATTGGTATTGCCAGCGGCAACAGCATTGCAGTTTTCCCGAACTTTGGCTAAAACTTTTTTATATTCTGCATGCATAGGAATAGCATCTTGCATCCTTGGTGTGTTTCTTGGAAAATGGATCAATATCTCCATTTCTCCATTGATAGTATGCGTAAATGGCGCGATCTTTTTGATTTCTGTGCTTATTTCACCTTACAGGAAAATAACCGTGTCCAATTGAAGTTTAATAAAAATACGCTATTCAAGAATTCAAGAATCACTCATTTATTTGATCAAAAAAAACACAAACAAAAGTTCAGATATCCATAAAACTGAAGTACCTTTGTTCCAGGAACGACACAATTTCATAGTTGTTTAGTTTTGGGTTTTATAGTTTTAGCATGGTTTAGTAAAAAGAGGAGTAAATTACATTAGAATTTACTCCTCTTTTTGTTTTTACCCAGATTTTTTTGGATTTATTTTTGTTTCTTTAGCCCACAAACTACAAGCATGAAACTAAAACTATTTTTGTTATTCCTCCTAACTTGCTCATTTTCATTTTCTCAGACACAGGGAGTAGCCTTTCCAACAGTTGGAAAAGGAGTTGCAACACCGTTCGTGACAGATTATCATACACTTGGAATCAATACATCTGCGTTGGGCTGGAGGCCAAGATATGCCGGAAAGAAATTTACTACCGGAACATCTGAATTCGCATTCGGTGTTTCTTCGGATTCCCTGAATGCCAAAAAGCTTCGAAACCTTACAAGTACTTTGTACAATGCCGCCCAGCATAAAAACCCCAATGAAATCGACTACAAAAGACAAATGGAATCGGCTGGAGATTATGCCGAAGCCGGAGTAGCTATCAATTTCGATTATAACTGGCTGGGTTTTTCCTATTATGGAGAAAAATTTGGTGGAATCGCTTTCAATATCCGCGAAAGCTACAGCTGGTATTCCAAAATGAATTCACAAACCACCGATTTGTTATTCAGGGGTAAATTGTCTTCTGTTTTTGACTCTTTAACTGTGGTTTATGGTTCGGATACTTCCCGAATTTCAAATAATGCCAGCATTTCGGAAGATTCATTGGGTCATGTAGTCAGTGGTTCATTGAATGTGCCTATCCGTCTAAGTGAATTGACAAAAGGAACGCACATTCAAATGGTGTGGAACAGAAGTTACAACATCGGATACGGAAGAAAATTATTTGGGAAGGATTCTGTCTTCGAAGTGTATGGAGGAATTGGTGCGAGATTGATTACTTCGATGGCGATGTTCAATATGACTTCGGACGATGACGGATTGAGATTGTATTCCGCAATCACGCCAACTTTTGATATAGATTACGGAAATGTAAGCGGATCCAATCAGGTACCAAAGAAAAACAAGGGAATCGCTCCGGTAATGGGAACCGGTTACGGAATCGACCTTTCTGCCAGCATTATTCTATTTAATAAACTGAAAATTGCCGCTGCCGTGAATAATATTGGTTCGGTCACTTACAAACGAAATGTTTACAAAGTGAAGGATACGCTTTTTGCTTCGTTCAATATTGGAGGGGTAAATAGTGAGAATATTACGCAGACCGTCAATCAGCTGGTTCGTGAAAACGGGTTGATGACCTTGGAAGGTGAACAGAAATATACAGTCATTAATGCGTCGGATTTTAGATTTGGAGTAAGCTTCGAGCCGATTAAGTACGTTCGAATGGGATTTGATGTAGTAGCACCGTTTAATAAAGAAAATCCGGGATCGATTCAAAATCCGGTATATTCATTTGGTGGAGATATCATTCCTGTAAAATGGCTTCAACTAAGTATCGGGTATTTTGGAGGAGGAATTTACAAGCACAATATGCCGCTCGGATTGACTTTTATCATCAAGGACGGAGCTTATGAATTTGGTGTAGCTTCCAGGGATGCTTTGAGTTTCTTCTTAAAGAACGGAACAAGTGTTTCTGCAGCTTTAGGATTTGCCCGTGTAAGATTCTAAACCAAAATATCCTTCAGTTCATTTAGGATAAGTGCCGTTGCTCCCCAAATAAGAATGTCTCCCTGCTGAAAGTGAGGAACATTTTTCAGGATGTAATCAGACTTCATTGGAATATCTATTTGAACAACTTCTGATTCGTAAAGATCCAATAGATCTACCTCGAGAATGGCAGCTACTTCGCGCTCAGAACGCATGTATTCGAATGTTTTGTTCTCCGAGTAGAAGACGTAAGGAGTAATCAAAAACTGGCTTACAGGAACAAAAAGCGGTGTCAGCTCTTTCAATAACTCGAAATTTCGCGCATGAACGCCGATTTCTTCGTAGCATTCCCGAATTGCAGTGTCGAGCAGATTGTCGTCATCGATTTCTTTTTTTCCTCCGGGGAAACTGATCTGTCCACTGTGCGAACCATCGTATTCCTGTCTCCTGGTCACAATCGTACATAATTTCCCTGCTTCATTGTGAAAGAGGATAATGGCCACTGCAGCATCACGGAAAGCAATGCCTTTTCTTACCTGTTCCATTGAACTTCCTCTGAAAGGCATAAATGCCAGGTGAGAGCGTTCTCCTGGTAATTCGTGTTCGAATTTCGCTATCAGATCAGCGTGTGTCATTTTGACTTGCGTACACTTTGAAGAATGCGTTCAAAATCGTCGTAGGTGTAATTCATGATGGGTTTACTTGAAATCCATTGGAACACGTAGTATTCTTTGCCTACTTTTAGTGTGGACGTGACATAATAAGCCTGCCCGGAATAGGTTCCGTCACCCGAGATTGTTTGAATCAGTCCTTTGTTTTTGAATGCTTTTTTGGGAAGCTCTTTTTTGATCGATACACCGGAGTTGTCAAGAGATTCGAAGCGGCGTGCAACATACGCATCCTGGAAAGTATTGAGAAGATCTCCATCAATGACGTAATCGTAAACAAACTCCCGGTTTAAATCCGATTCATTGAAACGCTCCACAGAGAAATAGATATTGAAAGCATTACTGGTTCTTGTTAGAGAAGTACTCTTAACAGTGTAATTATGAGTAAAATTCTGCTTGAAATGCCCCGGCAATTTAAAAGAAATCCCTTCGTATTTCAACGTTTTATCCAGTTTGAAATTGTAATGATTGGTTTTAAAAGCTTCTCTGAGTTCTTTATTTTCTTTGTCATAGTCAAAGCATCCCAATAGGAAGAAACAAGGCATGAACAAAAACAAAATGCGGTAAATCATGTGACAGATTTCGTTTGACTAAAATTGATTCGGATATAAATATAAAAAAAAGCCCCGACGCTGAATGTCGGGGCTTTGCTTTTAGATATCAATTTTTGCGTATTTCGCATTCTTTTCAATGAACTCACGTCTTGGCGGAACTTCATCTCCCATTAGCATGGAGAAAATCTGATCACACTCAGCGGCGTTTTCAATGGTTACCTGGCGTAAAGTGCGGTGTTCCGGATTCATGGTTGTATCCCATAACTGCTCCGCATTCATCTCTCCCAAACCTTTGTATCGCTGAACATTTACAGAAGAATCAGCACCAGCTCCTTTTAACTGTGAAATTAAAACGTCGCGCTGGTCTTCGTTCCATGCGTACTCCGCTTTCGTTCCTTTCTTCACCTGGTATAGTGGCGGAGTTGCGATATAGATGTATCCATTCTCAATCAACTCTTTCATATAACGGAAGAAAAAAGTCAGGATCAAAGTCTCAATGTGAGAACCATCGACATCGGCATCACACATGATGATGATCTTGTGATAGCGAAGTTTATCCAGGTTCAGTGCTTTTGAATCTTCTTCTGTTCCGATCCTAACACCTAAAGCCGTATACATATTTTTGATTTCCTCGTTCTCAAAAATCTTATGCTGCATGGCTTTCTCCACGTTCAAAATCTTACCACGAAGCGGCATGATTGCCTGGAAATGTCTGTCGCGGCCTTGTTTCGCAGTGCCACCCGCCGAATCTCCCTCGACAAAGTAGATCTCACATAAGGAAGGATCTTTCTCCGAACAGTCAGCCAGTTTTCCCGGTAATCCGGAACCGGACATAACATTCTTTCTTTGCACCATTTCACGTGCTTTTCGGGCAGCGTGACGAGCTCTTGCAGCAAGAATTACCTTGTCAACAATGATCTTAGCCTCAGCAGGATGTTCCTCCAGGTAAATCGTTAACATTTCCGAAACTCCTTGAGAAACCGGCGCTGTAACTTCTCTGTTACCTAATTTCGTTTTTGTCTGACCTTCAAATTGCGGTTCCTGAACTTTTACCGAAACAACAGCAGTCAATCCTTCTCGGAAATCATCTCCATCGATCTCGATTTTTTCTTTCGCCAGCATTCCGCTGTCAGTAGCATACTTCTTCAAAGTATTTGTCAAACCACGGCGGAAACCTGAAAGGTGTGTTCCACCTTCATGCGTATTGATATTATTGACATATGCCTGAATATTTTCAGTATACGAAGTATTGTAAGTCAAAGCTACTTCTACCGGAATACCTTCACGTTCGCCTTCAAAATAGATGACATCTTTAATCAGAGGTTCGCGGTTACGGTCCAGGTATTGTGCAAACTCACGTAATCCACCTTCCGAATGAAAAATATCTGATACGGGTTTTCCATTATCATCAACATCGCGTAAATCGGTAATGGTGATGGTAATTCCCTTATTCAGGAAAGCCAACTCACGCATACGGGCACATAAAGTATCGTAGTTGTATTCGGTGTAATCAAAAATGCTTGCATCCGGTTTGAAGCGAACTTCCGTACCGTGGTCAGGAGAATTTCCTACTTCACGAACGGTATATAATGGTTTACCAATATTGTATTCCTGTTCGAATATTTTTCCGTCGCGGTGAACGATCGCGTGTAAATGTGTGGACAATGCATTCACACAAGAAACACCCACACCGTGCAAACCTCCGGAAACTTTATACGTGTCTTTATCGAATTTACCACCTGCGTGAAGAACCGTCATTACGATCTCCAGGGCAGATTTCCCTTCTTTTGTATTGATACCTGTCGGAATCCCGCGACCGTTATCTTTAACAGTGATCGAGTTGTCTTCATTGATCCAAACACCGATCGTGTCACAATGACCGGCCAAAGCCTCATCGATCGAGTTGTCAACTACCTCGTAAACCAGGTGGTGAAGACCTTTAACCCCAACATCACCAATATACATGGCAGGACGTTTACGAACAGCCTCTAAACCTTCTAATACCTGGATATTATCCGCAGAATAATCCTGATTCTTTTTTTCTTCGCTCATAAAATAAATTGCTTAAAAAACGCATTTTTCAATGCCGAACAAATATACGGATTTTAAGCCGTTTTTACTAGCGGAAATGGGAGTGAGAGCGTGTACTTATCAACAAAATATTGACATTTCAACAACAAAAAAGCCTCACATATTTGGAGGCTTGATCAGGAGTGTTTTTTAAGCTTTATTTAGCCGTTATCCAGGAAATAATTTCTTCCGACATGGGTTTTGTTCCCGGAGCAATTACCTGTACCAGTTTTCCCTCTTCGTTGATCAGGTATTTCTGGAAATTCCATTTCACCGAATTGTCCGAATAACCATTCTGGCTCTTTTCAGTCAAAAATTTATAAAGCGGATGCATTTCCTTTCCTTTGACGTCAATTTTACTCATCATGGGGAAATTCACACCATAGTTCTTTTGACAAAATTCTTTGATTTCTGCATTTGAACCCGGTTCCTGCGACATGAAATCATTCGACGGAAAACCAACGATTACAAAGTTTTGATCTTTGTATGTTTGGTATAGTTTTTCCAGTTCTTCGTATTGTGGTGTAAACCCGCATTTGGAAGCGGTATTTACGATCATTACCTTCTTTCCCTTTAAGGATGCCAGGTCGTATTCTTTCCCGTCAATATCGGTTACTTTGAAGTCGTAGATGGTTTGTGCAGTTGCGAGAGTGCTGATTAGCACGAATAAAGAAAAGATGATTGCTTTCATATCGAAAAATGTTTGGTTAAAAAGCCCAAAAAGGCAACTTTTTTCTAAAATTAACGAATAAGTAGACATGAAGTACCAACTTTTCATTTTTTCGCTTTTTCTATCCGTATTTGTTGAGGCTCAGGTAACAGGAGTTTGGAAAGGGGTATTGATCCGTGACGGACAAAAGCTGGAGCAGGCATCAATTATTTATTTTGATTTCGGCAAGGAACCGATCACACGGGAGGAGGTTTCAGGAAAGGACGGTTTTGTAGTACGTGCACTGAAAGTAGATACAAAGAACGGGCTGATCAAGGGAAAGCAATCAACGATCGTAAAGAAGAAGGATGTTTACGGAAATCGTTGGTGTATGCTTGATTTTGAAATGGCTTACATCGATTCTACCGGATATTTGCAGGGAAAGTTCTTTAGTCTTGAATGCAAGGGTATCAGCGGGAAAATTGTCTGCTTCAAAGTGGCTGAAACGGTTGCAAAGGAACAAACGTCTGTGGAATTACAATCCTGGAGGCCGATTTTTATTGATGATATTAAGAATGGCAGAAAGTCCAGGGAAATCCGTGATTCAGAGCGGAAGAACTTTCAATTCGAACCAATCTATTTTGATTACGACATGGCGGTGATTCGTCCGGAGTATGAAGCGTTCTTAAAGCGAATCGTTTACGTGATCAACAGTCATACGGACCTGCGGGTTCGCGTTACCGGAAACACGGATGCTG
Organism: uncultured Fluviicola sp.; assembly: GCA_965650365.1. Classification (GTDB taxonomy): domain Bacteria; phylum Bacteroidota; class Bacteroidia; order Flavobacteriales_D; family Crocinitomicaceae; genus Fluviicola. The sequence goes on from CBFGOJ010000044.1 coordinate 12,262, forward strand.
ACGGATCGGATGAATACAACGTAGCTCTTTCCGAGCGGAGGGCACAGGCAATTATTGACTTCTTCGTAAAAGCAGGCTTGAGAAGAGACCGCATTGTGATCGACTTTAAGGGGGAAAAGAACCCCGTCAGCGATAATAAGTCGGCGGAAGGGAAGCAGTTGAACCGAAGAGTTGACTTCGAGTTTATTTAAGCCTGAGAAGCAACACTATTAATCTACTAAATCAGATGTTTGTCGGCTACATTGTCCGGAGCCGCATGACGGATCAAAGCATTGATCTTTGGCTGAATAAACCAGATTCCCACCGGAAAGATCCAGATCAGGAAGAAATATCCTACAAACGTAGAAAAGCGCGCGTTTCTTTGCAATTCCGCACTGCGGATAATCTTTGCAGAAAAATACATGGTGTGGATCATGCAGAAAATACTGAAGAAGTGAAGGACGAAAACAAGAATTCCCAAAGCCGCAACCAGGAACAGATTTTCTTCATTTTGCTGGTCAAATGTATCGATGATAAAGATGATGTAGAAAGGTAGGATGCAAAAATAAAGAAACGGAATCACGAAGAAGAACTTGATTCTTCCTAAAGGAAGGGGAATGTGTTTTGGAACCAATTTACTGAGTTTGGTAAAAATACTCCAGGACCAGGCAAATTGAATAAATCCGCAAAGAATAAAGATGACTGGTATGCAGTAAACAAGCCAGATTTGATCTCCCTCTCTGTCCGTATTATATTCCACTGCTGAAATAGTAATGGTTGCAATAATCCCAAAAATGATCATGGTCACAAACGGAATAACCAGTTGTGGAACAAATAACTGCCAGTGTTTTGCGCGAAGAAAGATTGAGTTCATGGGATGTGTCTTTATCTTGTGAAGATAGTGAAAAAGGAAGGTGATCTGCGCCTTCGGCACAGCTTTTTCTTTTTACCACGAATGCGCAAATAAAAAGTGAGCCTACCGGTCTCACTTGTCTTATTGGTAATTAACCACAAATCTTATACAGTAGAAGAAGGCGATCGGTGCGCCTATGCTGAAGCTTCAGCGTAAGTATTAGGCGCCTTTCAAATTTGTGTATTTGTGGTAAAAATAAGTAGGGACGCGATGCATCGCGTCCCTACCAGAATTATTATCAAATAAAAAACCCCGACGATCGCAAGCGATGTCGGGGTCCTATATTTAAGAAGTTATCTCTTACTTAATGAAAGACATAGAAGCGTCTTCAGCATACTTCAAGAACTCACGGTCTTTAGCAGCTTTTGCTTTCCATGCAGCATCTTTACCGATAGCATTTTTCAAGTTGCTAACAAGATCAGTCAATTTGCTTTGACGAGCAGCAGCAATTGCTTTCAGGTAATAACCCTGACCTGAATCTTTGTCGTTTGAATCATCGATAGTTTTGATTGCAGCAGCAGCATCACCATTCAACAATTGAGCTAAAGCTTTGTTGAAAGAAGCTGTTCCACCGAATCCGCTAACTGCGTCAGCATATTTTCCGTTTTGGATAGCGATGATAGCTTTGTTGTAATTTACTTCATCACCAGCTCCACCAGCTTGTCCGAACAAGTCAGCAGCTTTTTTACGATCTCCGCCTACTCCTGCAACAGCACCTAAGTTGTTTTTAGAGATAGCATTGTCTTTCAAACCGTTTGCTTTTTCGAATTGAGATTTAGCTTCAGCAACTTTCCCCTGGTTGTACAATACAACACCAACGTTGTTAGCTGCACGGTAATCAGACGGGTCTTTTTTCTCAGCCTCACGGTACAAACGACCTTTCTCATTCAAATCGTCTGTTAAAGTAGCTGTGAATAACAACTCCTCTAAAGTCAATTTTTGTGGATCTGAAACAGATAAAGCTTTCAACTCATCATCAGAATATCCTGTTAGATCGTAAACAACGCTTACTTCAGCACGACGTAATAATGGGAAGATGTTTTTATCCAATTCTGTAAATGATTTACCTAAGTTTCTCATTTCAGTCTCACGCTGATTTGGATCAGCGTACATTTGAAGTACACGTAAGATCAAATCTTTATCTTCTTGCTTGATTTTCGTGTTTTTAGCCAACTGTACTTTGAAACCGTCGAAATCCTCACCACGTCCAGCCAGGTTGTAAATCTCACCTGATGCTTTTTCGTTTTTAGATTTTTTCGCTACTTCAATAGTTGCAGCTTTACCTGAATTTGCACGGTCAGTTGACAAGTTGTCGTTGAACGCTACTTCTCCCTCAGGAGATGCAAAACCTGTAATGTTAATTGACTTGATTGCGATTTTCGGGTTAGATTGAGCAGCTGTCAACCAAGTTCCCAAATTCACGATATCTGTGTCCTTGTATTCTGTCTTACGAACATCGTGTTTCCCTTTCAAGTAATTATACTGAGAAACAGCTGATTTCTCATTTACACGCTTGAACTCGTCTTTTGCGTAAATACACTTGAAATCTTTATTAACCAAGTACGGAGTGATGATAGTTCCTTTTGCGATTTCTTTATCCTCAAATTTCCCTACTTTCTCTTTTCCGCCCTTGAATACTTTACCAGTGATCATTAATTCAGTGTATTCAAACTCAGGTTTGTATGGAATAACATCTGTGTATGTTAATGTTCCACCTGGCTTGTACTGGATTACTGTACCATTCGCCGTTGCTTTCTCTCCCTGAACCGTTACCGTTTTTAACGGTGTTCCGGCTAACTTTGGAGTTAGTTCAGCGTATGCCTTTTTCTTAATCCCTTTCTCCGGGAATTTCACGTCAATTTTTACGCGTACACTGTCAGCGTGCATCTCAAGAGGGCTTGGAGTTACTGTGTAATCCAGATCCTTTAAAAGATCACAACTTGAAACAAGCGAACCAGTTACAGCGATAAAAGCTAATCCTTTGATACTTTGCTTTCTCATATTCAATTGTTAGTTACTACCTTAATAAAATTCCTTGCAATAATAAACATAATTTTTTAACCTATGAAAGATTAATCTGTATTTATTCATTGACAAGTGGTGCATTATGTACGACGAATGGAAAATCCGCGTTTTTGAATTTGTTTTTTAGTTGCTCGAAATTTGCCCCGAGCGAATGAAAGTAAAACGAACCACATAGTTCTTCCATCGGTGTTATTACAAACTGTCTTTCAGTAATATACGAATGTGGAATTGTTAACTCTGGCAGTTGAATTTGTTGATCTTTGAACAATAGAATATCCAGGTCGATAATTCGGGATTCGTATCCTTGCGTTAAGGTCTTTTTTCGGCCCATTTTTTTTTCCACAAATTGCAGGGCTTTTAAACAATATGTCGAATTTTTAGAGCTAACGCATTCAAAAACAGTGTTTAAGAATAAGTCGTCAGATTCGAAGCCCCATGCTTTTGTTTCGTAAAGTGACGCAGTTCGGCGAACATCGATGCCAATTAAAGTTAATTCTGCAATTGCCTGCCGGATATTAGCCATTCGGTCGCCCAAATTGGTACCAACTCCTATATAGATCAGCTCACTGAAATTGCTTTTTTCCGGACTTACCATTCAAATAACTTTTGATCCTTTTGATGAAGTAAAGATAACTTACATCATTAAAGGTAGAATGACTTTTTTTTTGGGCGTATATTTGTTTCAAAGTTATATCTATGTCAACGTCTACAGTTAAAGTTTCTTTTTGGCGCATTTTTTGGCCATCATTACTGGCTTCTATGATCTTATCCGTTTTCGGATGGATCTTTTGGTTAATTATTTTCGGATCTCTTTTTGGCGAAGAGCCAGAAACAAAAGATTCCAGTGTTTTGCACATGACCCTAAGCGGATCAATCGGCGAAAGAAGTTCTTCGAGCTTAAATCCTTCCAGTTTTACAATGGATAAAACAACCGGATTAGCGGATATTTTGACTGGTTTGGAAAAAGCGAAGGAGGACAAACACGTAAAAGGAATTTATTTGGAATTGGGAAATGTTCAGTGCGGTTATGCAACTGCAATGGAAATTCGTAATGCATTGAAGGATTTTAAGAAGTCCGGAAAATTCATTGTCGCTTATCTGAACGGAGAAGTCATCACTCAAAAACAGTATTACATTAGTTCTGTTTCCAATGAAGTATATGGTTTTTCTACTTCCGCAATGGAATTTATGGGGTTGGGCGGAGAATTAATGTTCTTTAAAAATACCTTTGATAAATTAGGAATCGAAATGCAGGTGATTCGCGGTTCGAACAACGATTTTAAAAGTGCGGTTGAGCCATACTTCAGAACAGATATGAGTGATTCAAGTCGCTTGCAGACACAGCGTTATATGAGTTCAATCTGGCATGATGTGCGTTCTCAGATTGCTGCCGACCGCAAAGTGACAATTGAGCAATTGAATGATATTGCTGAAAATGCAAAGATTCAGCGTGTGGATGATGCGGTACGTTTAAAGTTGATCGACGGAGCAAAATACCGCGATGAAGTAGAAGCAATCATCCTGAAAAAATCCGAATTGAAAGATTTGAAGGATATCATGACCTTTGAAGAATACGCCGGAAAAGCATTTAAGAACAAGCAATTGGCTTTCGATAACGGAGGTTCCGACGCAAACGTAGCGGTAATTGTTGCTGAAGGTGGAATTACCGTAAATGGGGATGAAATGACTTCCGAAAAGGTTTGTAAGTATTTCAGAGAAGTTCGAAACGATGATAAGATCAAAGTAGTTGTTTTCAGAGTGAACAGTCCGGGAGGAAGTGCCCTGGCATCTGAAGAGATCTGGAGAGAAGTTTCCCTGACTACGAAGAAAAAGAAAGTAATTGTCTCAATGGGGGATGTTGCGGCATCGGGCGGATATTATATTTCAACTCCTGCATCAACGATCTTCGCTGAGCCAACAACCATTACAGGTTCTATCGGTGTTTTTGGAGTAATTCCCTATACAGGAGGTTTTTTTGAAAATAAATTAGGCCTGACATTCGATCGTGTACAAACGAATAAGCACAGCGTATTGTCTACAAACCGAAAACTGACTCCTGAAGAATTGAACTTGATCCAAAACGAAGTGGACCAGATTTACACGCAGTTCAAAAAACGCGTTGCAGACGGAAGAGGTTTAACAGCTGCTCAGGTTCAAAGAATTGCACGCGGCAGAGTTTGGACAGGTACAGATGCTTTGAAAATTGGTTTGGTAGACAAATTAGGCGGAGTAAATGATGCATTGGCTTTTGCAATCAAAGAAGCGAAAATCAAAGATGCAAAAATTCAATACTACCCGAAAGTGAAAGTAGAGCCGTTTGAAGAGATCCTGGAACAATTGTCTGCAGAGGACCGTGAATCGGTGAAAATCAAACAAAACGCTGTTCCGAAAGTGATTGATGATCTGACAAAACGATTGATGAAATTAGAATCCTATTCAGGAATTCAAATGAGAATGCCCTTTGAGATTGATCTGCACTAAGTGCAATTGAAAATGTTATAATTGAAAATTGAAAAGGGGGGTAAGAGTAATCGAGCTCCCTTTCTTTTTGCATTTTGCATTCATCATTTTGAATTAAAACGCATTTATGCGTTAATTTTGCACCATGATCGAACACAATATCTCTTTACAGCCTTACAATACCTTTGGAATTGATGTCAAAGCCAAATCATTCGGGCGTTTTGAATCGTTGGATGAATTAAAGTCTTTGCTTCAAAACCGGGACCAGGAAACTCCTATCTTTATTTTGGGTGGCGGGAGTAATATTTTGCTTACGAAGGATTTACCCTTTTTTGTTCTGAAGAACGAAATCTCCGGAATTGAGATCATTGATGAAACAGAAACGGCTGTTGTTGTGAAAGTTGGTTCAGGAGTAGAATGGCATTCTTTTGTGCGGTTTACCGTGGAACAGGGTTGGGGAGGAATTGAGAATATGAGTTTGATTCCCGGAAGTGTTGGGGCAAGCCCGATGCAGAATATCGGGGCTTACGGCGCAGAGATAAAAGATTCATTTGTTTCCCTGGAAGCTCTGCATATCGATTCCCTGGAGCTGCACATTTTCAATAGAGAGCAATGTCAGTTTGGTTACCGCGAAAGCGTTTTTAAAAGAGCATTGAAAGATCAATACGTGATCGTTTCAGTATCTTATCAGTTATCAAAAAACCCGATCATAAATACTACTTACGGAGCCATTCAGTCTGAAATAGAAGTAATGGATGTGAATGAAATCACGGTTGATACAGTGAGTCAGGCGGTGATGAACATCCGAAGAAGTAAACTTCCCGATCCGAAAGTATTGGGCAATGCCGGAAGTTTCTTTAAAAATCCGGTTGTTCCAAAAGCCGTTTTCGAAAAAATGGCAATCAATTATCCGGATGCGCCACATTATCCGCAGGAGAACGGAGACGAGAAACTGGCTGCGGGCTGGCTCATTGAGAAAGCAGGGTGGAAGGGCAAGCGCATTGGTAATTGCGGTGTTCATGAAATGCAGGCTTTGGTTTTGGTGAATTACGGCGGTGCTACGGGAAATGAAATCTTCGAACTTTCCGGTTTGATCATTGAAGATATTCGCTCCAAATTCGGCGTAACTCTTGAAAGAGAAGTCAATATTCTGTAGTAAATACCTGCAATCAGTTCTTTTATTAAAAGTAAATCAGGTGTTCTCATTGACTGAAGTGATGATTTTTCAATCTGTTTGGTAGTTTTTAGCCTTTTATCGGTAAAATGAACAAATTGCATTTTTGACTGAATATTTATGCTTGCATAATGATTAAAACGGGCTTTATGATGAATTGCGTGTTTTGGCAATTATTTGGCAATTATCAGTAAATAGGAGGTTTGTTTCATTGAGTTGATATGTTAGAATTTCCACAGATTTGATTTCCGGATAAATAGTTTGTAGCTTTTAGATAGTTAATAATGAAAGCCGTTATTAAGATCATCTCAAAAACACACTGCTATGAAAACTACATTTACCATTTTAGCTTCTCTTTGGATTAGCTTAGTAGGATTCTCTCAAACTAACACCATTACCCTTGTACAGAAATTTTCAGATTGCGCCCCAGTTACCCAGCGTTTGATCAATGCAAATTTCTCCACGCAGCAGCGTCTTGATTTGGAAAATGACGGGCGCAAGCTTGCTAAACTAAACTATGTGATGGCACAATCTTACCGCTTTGCCGATAATCAGATGGTTTTACGTTCACAAAGACAATTATTCGATGCGAAATTCTATGAGTCTTATCGACAAAAAGATCGACGGGTAACAGTTTTTGATTCCGTAACAGGATTATATGTCGAATTATTCTCCTGGAATGAAATGGACGTCCAACTCTCCCAAATTGACGTTCAATACGACGTTGCAGCAGCCGGAAAATAATTCACACCCCCAAATGGATAAGCCCTGACGATCATGTTGGGGCTTTTTTATTTTTTTAAGTTGCCTTTCCCGAAACTTTGGGACTCAGTCACCTTTTTGTTCTGAACGTAAATTGCTGAGGGTGGCTGAATGCTTACGCAGGAGCTTATGCTTACGCCGTAGCTTCAGCATAGGTGCACAGCATAGGCGCAGCGGAGTCGAAGTCACCAGGTGTCTTCCGTTCCGTCTTCCTCGTTTGCTTCGTCCAATAATTTCTTCCAATTGTAAGTAATATCTTCCGAGTCTTTCAGGATCGTGGAATAATCACCTTTACTGATGACGATTTCTTCGATATCGTACCCTAAGTATAATTGAATTTCTTCGAATATTTTTTCTTCGTCTGTACTGCAGAAAGAAAGTGCCTGGCCTTTATTTTCTCCGCGTCCCGTTCTCCCGATTCGGTGAACGTATTGTTCCGGCTGTTCCGGTAAATCGTAGTTAATTACGTAATCAACTCCCTGGATGTCAATTCCGCGTGCGGAAACATCTGTAGTGATCAAAACTTTGTTTTCTCCGGATCGGAATCGTTCCAATACGTTGAAACGTTCTTTCTGTTCCACATCACCATGCAGTGCTTCGCTGTGAAGACCAACCCGCTCCAGAGCTGCAACAACACGTTCGCAGCGCACTTTCGTCCGGACAAAAACCACGTATTTAAAATCTTCGTATTCTTTGATGATGTTCTCCAGGAAGAAACGCTTATCGTCCATTTCCACTTTGATGTATCCGTGTTCGATATTCTTTGAAACGGGATCTTTCGGTGATACCTGGATGCGGATGGCATCTCTTACCATGTCGTAAGCCAGAGCTTTGATCTTTTTATCAATAGTTGCCGAGAAAAATAAGGTTTGGCGATTGTGCTGCGGAGAAAGTTTGTGAATGGCTTTCATGTCGTGTGCAAATCCCAGTTCCAACATCCTGTCAGCTTCATCCAATACTAAAAACCGGATAGAATCCAGGGAAAGATGTCCTTGAGAGCGCAAATCGAAAACACGTCCCGGAGTTGCGACGATTACATCAGTTCCGCGCTTTAATTCCTGTATTTGTTTGTCCTGTTCCAAACCTCCCAAAATCGCTGTGATTCGGATGTCTGAACCTTTCGCAATGCTTTCAAAAGCTTGTTTGATCTGTTGTGCCAATTCTCTGGTTGGAGCCATCACGATACATCTGGGGCTTTTCGATTTTGCTTTCGAAGCACTCAGTTTGTGAATAATCGGAATGGCAAAAGCTGCCGTTTTCCCGGTTCCGGTTTGTGCAATACCAAAGACGTCCTCTCCGTTGAGAATCGGTGATATCGCTTTGAATTGAATGTCGGTTGGTTTTCTAAAACCTAAAACTTCTAATTGAGCCTTAATTTCTTTAGAGATGGGATAATCCGAAAATAACATGGAACAGTTTTTTACAAAGTTAATCCAATTATCTCAGTTGCTCCCGAAATGGTATATTTGCTTTATGTATATCCCAAAAGACTTTGAGCTGAAAGATCAGGAGTTGCTGCTGAAATTTTTAGAACAGCATACTTTTGGGACTTTAACAGTTAACGGACCGGATGGATTTCCGGCAGGAGTTCACATTCCTTTTACGTGCGAATTTGAAGGTTTGAAGAGGTGCCTTGAATTTCATGTAGCAAAAGCAAATTCAATCGTTCCGGCTATTTCAGCGGTGAAAAAAGGAAAAATGATCGTAACTGGAGCTCACGGGTACATTTCTTCTTCTCTTTACACACATGTGAACGTTCCGACTTACAATTATGAATCAGTTCATGTTTCGGGACCAATTACAGCGTTGAGTTCGCAGGAATTAAAAAAACACCTGACAAAATTGGTAGACATTTTTGAAGCCGGCCGCGAAAATAAAGTTCAAATGTCTCAATGGCCGGTCGAAATGATTGAGTCGTACATGCAGGAAATTGTGGGTTACCGGATAGAAATCCAACACCCGGAAGCTGCGTTCAAATTATCTCAAAACAGGAATGAAACCGATTTCAACCGGATTTTGGACGATCTGAACACCGGAAATACCAATGATCAACAACTCGCAGAGGCGATGAAACAAGCAAAATGCCCCATCAAATGAAAAATATTCTATTCGTCTTTTCACTATTGGTAATCGGGTTTTCCTGCACCACTAAAAATCCGGAAAACGACCATTCGCAGGTAAAAGGATTTCAATATGCAAGACTCGTTTCCATCGAACAAAAAGTGGGTTACAAAGAACTGCTCATTAAGAACCCAAAGACCCTGAAGGTTGAAACGAAATATGCATTGGTTCCACGTAATTCAAAGATGAAACGTCCGGAAAACTTGAAGATCATTGAAGTTCCGGTTCAAAACATGGCAGCACTTTCCACTTCTTTTGTGGGGATGCTGAATGCAATCGGAGGAATTGATGTGATTAAAGCCACAACAGAGAAACAATATATTTCAAATAAACAATTGCTTCGGGGAATCAATGACGGGAAAGTTCTGACTGCCGGTTACGAAACGGGTCTGACACCGGAAGCTGTTTTGAAAGCGAAAATTCCATTGATCGTGTTCAGTGGGTTTGGTCAGCCATTCCCGAATGAAGACAAGTTTGCTCAATTGGGAGTTGTCTGCATGGCCAATTACGATTGGGAAGAAAAACACCCGCTGGGAAAAGCAGAATGGATCAAGGTTTTCGGAGCTTTGCTTTGTAAGGATGCAGAAGCACAGAAGTATTTCGATGAGGTCGCTGGTTCCTATTTGGAAATAAAGGAAGAAGCAAAAGGAATCGTAAAGAAGAAAAAAGTGATTTGCGGCGGATTAGTAGGAGATGTTTGGTACGCTCCTGCAGGTGGTTCGTTTATGGCGGGAATTATGAAAGATGGCGGTTTGGACTATTTTTATAAGAATACCATTGGAACGGCAAGTGTTACACCGACTTTCGAGCAGGTTTTTAGTGATGATCAGGCATGCGATGTCTGGATCAATGCAGAAGCTCCGACTTTGAATAAGCTGATTGGTTTGAATTCCAAATTCCAGTACTTTCATACGGTTCAAAAAGGGAAAGTTTATGGCTATATGCATGACCCGAATTATTACTGGGAATACAGCCAGGTGAATCCGCATTGGTTGTTGGAAGATTTCATGCACATTGCAAAAGGAGATTCGAAATCGAAATTACATTTTTACAAACAGCTGAAATAGGTTATGTGGAAGAAACATATCTTGTCATTGATTTTTTTCCTTGCAATCACTTTGGTTACAATTGGTTTTCCGCATGGAGATGATTCCTGGTTTTCCTTTCTAAATTCTGCCGACGATCAAGCCTGGCAATTGTTCGTTATTTATCGAATTCCTGAAATTTTTATTTCGATTATTGCCGGATTTGCATTGTCGATAGCCGGTTTACTTTTGCAAACAACTTTGAATAATCCGCTTGCCGGGCCATCTATTTTAGGACTCACAGCCGGATCGCATTTAATGGTTGCACTAACAATAATGGGAAGTTCTATTCTCGGATTCGAAATCCTTGATTTGGGAATAACCATTTCAGCAACCATTGGCGCATTGATTTTTGGTTTACTGATCTTAGTGATCGCAGCGCGCATCCGTTCCATGGTTTCTTTGCTTTTAGTAGGAATGATGCTGGGAACCTTCGTTTCTGCAATCACAAATATTATTTTGATGAAGGCGGATGCAAATAGTGTGAAGGCCTTTTCAATTTGGGGAATGGGTTCTTTACAGCAAGTCGGCGTGGATCAGATTCCACTGATCAGTTTGCTTTTCCTGGTTGGAATTGGCTTAGCGTTTTTGTTGACAAAACCTTTGAATGCATTGATCCTGGGCGAAAAACCAGCGGCGATTTTGGGTGTAAAAGTGAAACAAACCCGCTGGAAGATCATTTTCGTGGTTTCTCTATTGGCCGGATTGGTTACTGCTTTTTGCGGACCTATCGGTTTTGTGGGATTAATCGTTCCCAACCTGGTGCGCATGTTCTATAAAACAGCCCGACACGGTCATTTGCTCTTAGCTTCCGGTTTGATTGGAGCAAGTGTAATGGTTTTGTGCGTGCTTCTGATCCGTATTTTTGAACCGATCATGGTTTTGCCGATCAATAGTTTGACTGCTTTGCTCGGAGCTCCGATTGTACTTTTCCTCTTACTTAAAAATATTCGCAATGCTTAAGTTTGAAAACTGCAGAATAGGGCATGAGCGAATCTTGTACGAAATTCCGGAATTGGAATTAGAACGGGGAGAATTTGTTGCATTGATAGGAGCAAATGGTTCGGGGAAATCAACTTTAATGGATGCATTGGTCCAGGGGAAGTTCCCGAATGGAAAAGTAAGTGTTGAAGGTCGAAATTGGAATGATTTGAAGCTGTTGGAGCGGGCGCGTCAAATTACTTTGGTCGATAATCACTTTTTAGGTTTTGATTACCTGAAAGTGAATGAATACTTAGAATTAGGTCGGCATTCCTATACGAATTTCACCGGAAGATTGTCTGCGGAAGATCAAAAAATTGTCCGAAAATACTGCGAAACTCTTCACCTGAATTCTTTGCTGGAACAATCCACTTCTACTTTAAGTGACGGAGAACGTCAGCGGGTTGGAATTGCAAAAGCTTTGATCCAGGAAACGCCGATTATCCTTTTGGACGAACCAACTGCTTTTTTGGATTACCCCACAAAAAAGGAGGTAATGTCCCTATTGGGTAATATTGCAAAAGATAGTAAACGATTGGTCATTATTGCATCTCACGACATTGATTTTTGCATCCAATACTGTTCGCGAATTTTAATCATTGAAAAAAACACCAAAATCCTTCATTCTTATCAAACCATCACTCACGATGAGTTGGTTGAAAAGGCTTTTGGAATCTGACTTAAAGTGCTATCCGGCCCAGTTTTCCCGATCAAGGCTTCTTAATTGGATGGATTCTGACAAATGGACTGTTTCAATATTTTCGGAATCATTCAGATCAGCAATGGTACGTGCTACTTTCAAAATGCGGTCATAAGCTCTTGCCGAAAGTCCCAATCTGTCCATGGCGTGTTTCAGCAAGTGTTTTCCTTCAGCAGATATTTCGCAAAATTCGATGAGTTCTTTTCGCTGCATTTGAGCGTTGCAGTGAGTTTGTGAAGTTTTGTAACGTTTGAGCTGAATAATCCGCGCCTGAATGACCCGTTCACGAATTTCAGCACTGGTCTCCGTAGGAGCGTTAAAGGCCAAATCGTCAAAAGATACGGGAGTAACTTCTACGTGAAGATCAATACGGTCCAGGAGAGGCCCTGAGATTTTATTCAAATAACGCTGCACAACTCCGGGGGCGCAAACGCATTCTTTTTCCGGGTGATTGTAATAACCGCAAGGACATACATGCGTTGCCTTGTTTTAAATATGTAAAACAGTTGGATAAACCGATGCCACTGTCTTATCCTGTGGACCCGCAAACTGTAGGTGAGCATCTAAAGAAGAGAAGAATGGACTTGAAGATGCTGCAAGCAGATGTTGCTTTGAAATTTAATATAACTGAGGATTGTGTAACTAATTGGGAAAACAATTATGCCCAGCCACAAATCAAGTACAACCCGCAGATCATTAAATTTTTAGGATATTGCCCGATCACCTTTAATGAGACAACAATATCGGGCAAGATGAAATCCTACCGTTGGAGAAATGGCCTTACAAATATGGATCTCGGTAAAAGGCTTGGTGTCCATGGTACCACAGTTCTTGATTGGGAAAATCAAAAGAGGGTGCCCCCCATTGATAAGGTCGAAATAATGGAGTTCCTGTTCGCCCAAGGGTAAATAGATGATTAGGATTTAAAGCCCTTCTTTATGATACTTTCGATTATTGCGCGTTTGATCTTAGCTTCCTCGTCTGTTACCTGAATATAGGTCACGGTTACCTTATAATTTTTTTCGGTCTTTTTTGAGAGTACCGTTTTTTTAGCATGTATTGCCCTGTTACATTCAGGATGTTCGACATTGTAGCTTCTTACTACATTCCCGTGGTAAGAAGCTAGGGTGTTTTTAATTAGATTTCCCATAGCTCACACTTTACTTTACACATTTATTTCCACGTCACCGGTGTGCTTATTTTACATTATCTAAAAGTGATCGGGCAGGTATATTTTACTAGCCTGATTACTTTTATATGAGGGTAGATATTTCAAATACCCAAAATCACTCAAGTCCTTCAGGCATTTTCGATATGTCATCGGTGCTGAGATCTTGGCGATCTCCATGATCTGATAGCTAAATGCAGTGATCGGGTTTATAAACCCCGTCTGTTGCCAGTACCTTAGAAGTGAGGTGTAGACCGCAATGTGCGTAACGCTTATCCGTCCGTCCTTTTCAATCTTGGAAAAGAAATCGGTCAATGGTTTTAAAATTTCCATAATGCTTCTTGATTATGCTACCCTTGCACCCTGTCTTTTAACCAATTTTGGTGCTGGAAGCTTTTCTTGTTTCTGTTTTCGAACACTCTTTCCCGAAACTTCCGACTTCGAAACTCTTTGACCGCTCTGATCGTATATATTGATGGTTCTGAACTGAGGGTTGGCTTCGATCGTGTAGTTTTTAGTCCCCATCTTTACCTGGTGTGTTTTGCCTTTACGAAGTTCCGCCAGGATTTTATCACTTTGAGATTTGTCCAACCGAGAGATAGGGAGTTCTTTTAGCGATTCTTTAATGTCAAAGCCATAAGAATTTGGGAATTCTTTGATCCGGTAGTTCCCATTGGTGTCCCTGTCATTGAGATCCAAGGCAACCCACTTTCCATCGGTTTGCACTGCGCGGCCCTCGAGCAGGTTAAAGCTCTGCTCTGCATCTACATTCAATCCGTCAGAATGTTTGAATGTCTGCTGACGGTTCAGTTGGGGATCTCCCTGGTTCTGTAATTGAACTTTGTTGGTCACAAGGTTGTATTCGCCCGCGCCATTGGCTTCAAAAACAATGTTGTTGTCAACGCGTTTGCTTTCGCCGACATAGGTTGAAATGGGAACAGTGAATGAGCGTTCCCCATTTTCCATTTTTTGGACTACCTTTTTGTACTGCGCTGACATTCCGATTTTTTCAAGCTGAGCCATCACGTTCAGCCTATTGTGCCGTAGCAGGCTTATTTTTGCTCTTTCAAGTACAAACCTTCTGATCGGCCCAGCCACCAGTTGCCTGAAGAGCCTTACCAGCCTATTAGGGTAGGCCTTTCTTGCGATATACTTACGTTCTTGTTTCAGCGCAGCCAGCGAAAACCGTTCATCGGGATCTTTGGTATCACCGAATCGTACAGCTATCTTTTCGTAATCGCGCAATTTTTCTCTCATTAGCGCCTTGTTGGTGGCCATTTCAAATGAGAATACGCTCTTGAAGCGATCTTCCTTTTCCTTCCAGGCGAGTACCGCCGTCTCAATACGGTTTGTTTGCTTTTGTTCCATGATCTAAAAGTTCGTTCGTGAATCAGGGAAGGGGACGGGCATCAATGCCCGACCCCTTTTTTTTTGGAGGTCATGCAGATATCTTACGCCTGCTACTTTTCTTTTTTGCCTCGGCCTCTCCCTTGGCTTCACTGTTTTTACCTGTATTTTCCGCCTTTCCCGAATTTTGCGATTGGCTGGCAGATTTTCCTTTTGACTTATCCTGTGCCTGGTTTTGGGACTCGATCCGGCTTTCTGTTACCCTTTTGCTGTTGTTCTCGTCATAAAAATTCAAACCTTTGTACTGGGGAGTTGCTTCGATGAAACGTTTGACCTCCTGTCCATCTTTGACCAGTGTAACAGACTGGCGGTTCCCCCTTTGCAAGCTGTCGAGAAGCCCATCTTTGAACTGTTGGTTCTCGAGTTCCTTGATCGGATATTTTTTAAGGGTAGCCTCCAGGTCAAAGCCATAGTTCTCCGAATACGTATGCATCTTGAAGTTGCCGTCCTGCTTGGCATTCTTGAAGTCTAGCTGGAGCCATGCATCATATTTATCTTCATTCTTAGCCGTGAGCGTTTTATGTACGGAACGCCCCTCCATAAGATTGTAGCCTTCTTTAAGGGTGATGCTGGAACCACGGTTGTTGATGTAGAACCTTTGTTTCATCGCTTCTTTCTGTCCTTCCTTCTGGACTTCAAGATCGAAGTGATTGAAGAAGTACATTTCGCTTTGGTCAGACTTTGTAAAGTTCAGTTTTGCGCTGACCTTGTCTGCGCCATAAGCAGTGTCCATTTTGAGCTCGAATTCCTTTTGTCCGAGTTCCATCTGCTTGCGCAGTTCATCGCTGGGGATTTCCTTGAAGCCCCCATAGATAACCTGATTGTTCAGGTAATCAAAATTGTTGTCGATCATAATCTTTTCCTTTTTATTGTTTAACATATGTTCGTTTTTCAAGCGTTCATGGTAGTTTTCTACAATTGCTGCGACATCCACGCCGCCATTCCGGTATGCCATTAGTGTCTTGTCACGCATGGCGCATTCCATTGCACGGTAGGCCGATTTTGTGGCTAGAAAATCCCGTTCTGGATTTTTTCCGCAGAATTCGACCACCTGGTCTTCGGTTGCAAAGAAGTCCATTTCATACTTTCCTAGCGGTCCATTACCTCTGTCGTATCCGATAAATGGAAATCCTTCCCAATGCATCTTTACAAAGAGTTCTTTGATCTGCTGAATTTCACTTTCGTAGATGATCATCCCTTTTATTTAGCGCAACTGTCTTGCATTAAGCAGTTGTCTGTTTGAAATTTTTAGTTCGATATGTCTTCCGCCATCTTTTTCCATCAGTTGCACAGCTAGGAACTTCTGATCGGGGATGGTAAATTTGGGAAGGGAGAAAACGTACATGTCCACTGACTTGCCCGGTATCTGTGCGAGTTGCTTGTTGACATAGATCGGAAGCACTTCGATTTCCTGGGAAGCAGTGCGTTTCGCCCGCTTCAGGTCCCTGATGAAGAACCTAAACTGTTCTATGTCATAGCGAACGTTTGACCAATTGGTGATCTTGAACTGAAAATATAGCACGCCATCTTTGATGAAAAGGCCCTTCAAGTGGAACACGATACCACTGTTTTCCCTACCGCTACCTGGTGTGTAGGCGTTATTCTGCAGTACAAAATCCGTGTACTTGCGGAGCTCTTCTTCGTTGGTGTTCTCTTTTGGAAGGAAGATCGAGGTCTCCCGTGGCCTGTTGTTTGGATCAAGCGAAAG
This sequence comes from uncultured Fluviicola sp., assembly GCA_965650365.1. Classification (GTDB taxonomy): domain Bacteria; phylum Bacteroidota; class Bacteroidia; order Flavobacteriales_D; family Crocinitomicaceae; genus Fluviicola. Next base: position 28,745 of record CBFGOJ010000044.1, read on the forward strand.
GTTGATCGAAGAAGGATTCTGCGCAAAGCTGACGACAAATGTGGTCAGTTTTCCATCTGCTGTTACAACGCTCAAGTTTGAGGTGTCAAAGCCCTGCCTTGCCGCTTTGACCTGAAGGATGTTTTCGACCCCGGCGGCTTTTTGGGCAAGGATGTCCTTGCTTCCCCTGTCGACGCTGACTATGGCAAATGGGAAAACGACATTGCTCGTCTTAGTGTTACTGATCTGCAGGTTGTAGGAAGACATTTCCATTAGCTTTTTATCACTATTTTCCTGTGCCTGAGTGATCTGTGCGGTCAATGCGAATAGCGCAAACACCGCCGTTGTGAGTGACTTTTTCATTTTATCACGATTTTAGTTATTACTTATTTGCCCATGCTGGATTTCTGCTTCTCGTCCCGGAGTAGAATCTGGTAGCCAGCCTTTACCTTGACTTTTACCAGTTTGGCTTTTTTTGAAAATAGGCCCTTGACCATTTCCACTCCCGCTCCAGCTGCCTGTGCTCCCCATGTACCGTCAAGGGAACCTAGGTTGACCGATTGAAGCGGACGGTCCGCTGATTGCTTGAATGCATCACGGGTGATCGAACCTGGGATATAGATACCATCGATTCCATCAAGATCAAAGACCGTCAGATCGATTGGAAAGAGTGATCTTCCGGAGCGGATGCTGGTGATCTTGATAACCAGCCGTTCTCCGCTAAGCTGCGCCATTCCAAAGATGAAACTGTCTTTGGGGATGTTTACGCCATTCACCATGATATCGTCAACAATCCTCATCTTAACAGTGGAACCATTGACTACCATCTGGTCCTGATGGACAACGGCACGTATCGCATTCTGCTGGACTTGGGAGAACCCGTTTTGGTCAAGGTCATAGAAACCGTCTTTATCCGGGGTGCTCTTTGTGCCGTCGAGCAGTGTTACCTTTTTGCCCTTGGTGGGCATAGACACCGCAAATACTTCTCCTCGTCTTTTTTCCGAACTTTCCCTCAACCGTTCATTGGCAAGATCGGGATTCTGTATCTCCATGATCTTGTCGAGCATGACATTGAGCTGTTCGATCTCCGGATCAGCATTTTGGCTTTGATCTGAATACCCCTGGTTTCGGTGGTCCGAAGGATATCCCGCAAAACTTCTTTCCTGGTAACTGGGCTGGGAATAATCTTCCCATCGCCCTGGAGAGCTTCCATAACCGCTACGCATCTGCCGCTCAAGCTGGCCCAGGTTCTGATAAAGTTGATCGGCCACTGATCCATTTCGTCCTCTATTTAGCCCCCCGGTATAGTCGCCGAAGTAACGGGAGCTGTCCCCTTGCGAGAACCTATAGTTGCTATCCATTTTCATCTGTTCGAGCAATTTGGCGCTATCTTTCTCCGCCAGTTCATAATAGCTGAGCTTATCCGCTGGCCCACCAGCTGCTTTTGCATCAGGAAGATTGGTATTCAAGGATGCGGAACCCGATTCGCCCGTCTGCCCAATTGCGCCCGATCCCCCGCCCAGTATCCAGAATAACAGGGTAAGAAAGGGAAGGGCGATCACCGGTAGCATCACATAGAACTTCCGGTCCCTCTGTGTTTTTCCATTTGTTTTCATAGCTGTTTTTTTTAAAATTTTGTCAAGATATCTTCTGCTCTGCGCAGGCTGTCGAGAAGTCCGGGCCTTCGACGGGCAATGCTATCGAGCATGGCCCGTCCTTCTTTGGTCTTTTTAAGACTGTCGAAGCTGGCCCGGACCTCCCGGATGCTCCTGATTTGCTGATCGACCATCATCGGGCTATCGATCATGCCCTTGTGCATTGATCCCTTAGGGATGGCAATGTTGCCATGACCGACATTCTCCACCTTCCAAAGCCCGGTCAAGATCAGTGTATTGTAGACTGTTCCGCAGCATACAAACAATGCCAGTAGCACATAGAGCGTGCGCCTTGACATCCTTGCCGTCCTCCGTGACATCCATTCAGCCCATAATTTTTGGACTCGGATTCCAATCGTTTTCATCTTCTGTCTTACCGCAACCATCGGCCTTTCCTTTTGGCCGGTTGCTTCGTTATTTCGCTGTGTCATCTTATCTTCTGTTTTCGGTTTTTATATCTCTGTTTTCAATGGTGGCCCATCTTTCGATCAGGAATCCGTGTGGATTATTATCGCTCCTGGAGACGTTACGTAGGGCACCTTCGGTGACAAGGCTTCGTACTGTTACAGTGGTCGGCCTGATGATCCGCTGGGTGGCATGGCAACGGAACCTGAAAGGATAGTTCTCCATGTCCACGATGACGCTGTCCACCGAAATGGTCTGGTTGATGTTCCCCGAGATCAGTCCAGAATAAAAGCCGGTTTCCCGCAGGTTATCGTACATCTTTTTTGCTGTGCCATCTGCCAGGTAAAGAGCACGGGTGATGCCCTGCTGGATTGCCTTTTCATCCGGGTCCAAGGTGAAGAAGTGCTTGTGGAACATCTTGATATGATCTCGCGCCTCAACTGGGATGTTATCGCCACGATCTGCCGCGTAGGCTTCCAACGCCTTTCCGTTGGCAAGGATATATACCTTTTGTTGCGTATCTCTGACCATTTGGAAGCTTTTAAAAATGGTAAATGCCGAGACCACCAGACAAGTGCCGATCGTCAGCGCACAGAAATTTCGAACGTGACGGAACGCTTCATCTATATTTTTTGCCTTTTTGAACATAACCTATCAATTATTGCCTGTTGCTTTTGAGAAGGGAAACTTCGCGGCGCTGTTGAACATACCTGTCGTCTTGGTCTGCAAGCCACCACCGCCACCTGCTTGTACGATGTAGCTGGCAACGCTTGGTACGGTGAAATACCCAACGATGCCAATGATCATAAAGATCATGTACGCCGTATCGGTGGTACTGAAAAAGGTCGTGTCCCCTCGGGTGCCTAGCTGGGAAATATCCATCTTGATCATCTCCTGCTGTATCTTCCCGATTATAGACCCAAATATGTTTGCTACCGGAAGCCAGAGGAAGATATTGATATACCTGGCCAGCCATGCGGTCAGCGTATGTTCAAACCCATCGAAGACCGCAAGTCCGAATACCAATGGTCCCAGGATGGAGAGGACGATCAGCTGGAAGGTCCGAAGGGTATCGATGCAGAGGGCCGCAGCCTGGAATATAATTTGCAGCAACTCACTGAACCATTGCCTGATCTGGTGCTTGAATGCGAAGGTCATCCTTTCGGCATGGTAGATGTAAGCGTTGCCAAGGCTTTCCATAAGGCCTTCCTCCGAAGGATCTGCACCATCATGGGTATAGCGGTACCATCGGTCCCGATCTCCCAGTCCGCTCTCACCGATATACATTTGCCAAGCTTCTGTCTTGTGGAGCGCTTCTTCGCGTTTTTTTAGCAGCGCCTCGATCGCACCGTTGGAATTTTCCATCATGTTTGCCGTACCCGTTACAGTTGGTTTGAGCACGGTATTGATCATGGTCAGTACCGAGGGGAAGATCAGGATACAGAATCCGATCACAAACGGCCTAAAAAGTGGAAAGAAATCGATCGGCTCCGCGTTGGCGATGTGCCGCCAAACTCGATATGCGATGTACCAAGTCGCAGCAAAACCTGCGATACCTCGTCCAACGCCGATCAGTTCACTGCAAAGGGGCATCATCTGGTCGTACATCGATTCCAATAATTTGTGAAGGTCCTGAACGCCACCGTCCCTGGTCTGCCCGAAGGCGATGCCCGGAACCATGACCAATAGCAGTATTGCCGAAAATCTGATTTGCTTTTTCATAATCCTAAAATTTTATTCCGTAGAGATTTTCCACGGATTTCACGTCATTGTTTTCTTTCTGTCTCTGCAGCACCATTACCGTTGCCGATGAATTGAACTCCCGAAGGAAGCCCAGTTTCTCTTCCATTTCAAAATATATCCGGTCAATGGCCTTGAACCTTTCATCATCTGTCATCCTGGTCTTGCCCGATGAAAGAATGGTGGTGAGTTCCTGTACATGATCCATGCTTTGGTCCAAAAGGCGGTTGTAGACCCGGGACATGTAGTCAAGTTCCCCGGGTTTGAAGACCTTGCTGGAAATAAACCTGGCGTTTGCATTCCGGTATTCGGAAACGAGCTGGTACTGGAACTGGATGATCTTAGCCACCCGGCTATAGTTGCGAACCGCCGGGCTGACGTTAAGCAGCCCATCCAAATGGCCCTTGTGAAGATCGAAGTCGCCCTTGGAAATATTCTTGATCCTGTTATAGCCATCGCTCAGGATCTGATATTCCTTTTTGATCTGGCTGAGGATGTTCTTCATGTGCTTTAGCTTTTGTATGTTCAGGTTGAGCTGCCGGATTTCCTGTCCCTGGGCATTCGCACTTGAACAAGTGGAGATGGTTGCCATTACGCCCAAAAGTATGATCAATAACTTTTTCATGTCTTTATATTTTGGTTATTACTTTTTACCGTATAGTCTTCTTACCAGCTGGGAGTCATTTTTCGACTGCTGCCTGCTGGCCTTGGTGCATTCGATGTCCGTACAGAACCGCTTGCAAAAAGTATAGGCATCAACCATCCTTTTGTAGAGCTGATCGATACGCTGCATGCGTTCATCATCGGTCATGCTCGTCTTTCCGCTAGTAGTAACCGTGTTCATGCTAGACAGAATATCTTCGCAGTCTTTCTTCAGCCGATCATAAGCCCGGGAGAAGTAATTGACCTCATAGAATTCGAACAGTCCGCTATTGGTGGCGCGGTCGATCGTGCCCGGGAAGATCTTTCGGATTTCGAGGAACAGGTCTTTTGTCTTTTGTACGGTTTCGTTCCCACCAACCTGCGGATTTACCTGCTTGAGCGAAGTGAAGTAGCGGTCAAAAATGGAATAGCTCCCCTTTTTGTTGGAGCTGATCTGGTCGAGTTTCTTTTCGCTGTCGCGGTTTCCCTGCTTGACAAGAGTGGTCTGGAGTTTCAGCTTTAGAACCTGCTCGAGCATGATCCTGATTTCTTTCTGTTTCTGTGCCATTGCCACAGTTGAAATAACTGTAAGCAAGAGGGCCGATATTAACCTTTTCATATCTGTATGGGTTATCGGATGCCATAGAGGTTGCGTACCTGTTGGTTCTCCTGTTTTGATCTTGTTCTTGAAAGGCTCAGCATGATGTTTTCATTGTTGAACCGGCATAGGTCGTCATAGTTGCGCTGGACGTCCTCGGAAACATTGTCCGCAATCTCCATCCTTTTGGCGTCGCTCATTTCTGTGGTGTAAGCGGTAGTGATGGTCCTAATCTGCTTGACGTTGTCCAAGGTCTTCTTCAAGATGCCACCATAAACCTGCTCCATATACCTTAGTTCTTCCGCGGTGAAGTTCTTGTCCTTTTTCACCAGCTCCCAAACGCGGTTGTACTCGCTTGTGATCTGCCACTGCATCTTTAGGATATCCCTGATCTTCTGATAGTCTCGGATAACCGTCTTTACCTTTTTCAGTTCATCGAAGTATTTCTGGTACTGTTCCTTTTGCTTCTTGGTCCAATCCGAAATTTCATTCAGTTTGTTCCGGGACATTTGGTTTTGCAGGGCCTTCTGCGCATTCTGAAGGTCTAGGGTTTTGTTCTGCATTTTCTGCACTTTCAGATCTGCTGCCTTGATGGCCTTGACCAGGATCGCCTTGATGATGCCGAAAATTCCGGCATGTGCCTGCTGGCATGGAAGCACCATTACCAGGGTGAGCATGATGCCCATGACTAGTCTTCTTGCATTTTTCATGATATTCGATTTTATTTGTTGCTCCTAATATCCTCGGCCATCGCCATAATGCCCCGGCGCACGTCGCCTCCGTATCTTTGGGCATATTGCATAAGCTTGACCTTCTCTGTCTGTTCGGTGGTATAGGCCAGATATTCTTCGAGCGAAACCTCCGTACGGTAGACCTTCGAAAGTGTCCCGCCTAGGCTGATGAACACTTCCTTATATTTCTTAGTGGGATCATTTGCCTTGTTCAATGACAGCACCAGCGTTTTTTCCTTTTCGGTAAGACCTAGCAGTTCCTGGATCAGATCAAACTTGTTCTGGTATTTTGACTGGTCAAGCAGGATCTTGCAATCCGAGTTGTTGATGATTGCCTGTTTCACGATTGGAGAGGAAATAATATCCTCAATCTCCTGTGTCACCACGATGGCCTCACCGAAAAACTTCCTTACCGTTTTAAAAAGGTATTTGATGTATTCTGCAAAACCTTCCTTCATCAGCGCTTTCCAGGCTTCTTCTATAAGGATCATCTTTCTGATTCCCTTCATCTTTCTCATCTTGTTGATGAAAACCTCCATTATGATGATGGTCACCACCGGGAATAGGATCGGGTGGTCCTTGATATTGTCCAGTTCGAAGACGATGAACCTCTCCTTGAGCAGATCCAGGTTCTGTGTTGCGTTGAGCAGGTAATCAAATTCACCTCCCTTGTAATATGGTCGAAGTACGTATAGAAAATTGTTGATATCGAAATCCCTGTCCTTTACCTTTTCGGCTTCCAGTACCAGAACATACTGCTCTTTCAGGAAGATATAGAAACTGTCGAAGCAGGGAAATATGCTATTATTCTTCTCCAGATGCTCGAAATAGCCACTGATCGCATTGGATAGGGCAACGTATTCGCTACGCTTAAACTGCTCGTCGTCCTTTTTCCATAACGCCAGCAGCAGGGTCTTGATGCTTTCCTTTTTCTCGGTATCCAGACTGTCGCCCTCCCCGAGGTAAAACGGATTGAACCGGATCGGGTTTTCCTCCGAATAGGTGAAGTAATACCCGTTTACCATATCGCAAAGTCCTTTATAGGAGTGGCCGACATCGACCAGCACAATATGGGTTCCCTGTTCGTAATAACTTCGTACAAGGTGGTTGGTCAAAAACGATTTCCCGCTGCCCGATGGACCGATGATGAACTTGTTGCGGTTTGTGCAGACGCCCAGGTTCATGGGTTCATCGGAAATGTCAACGTGCAATGGCCTTCCGGTTAGCCGGTCACCCAGCCTGATGCCCACAGGGCTAAGCGAAGTACGGTAACCTGTCTCCATATTAAGGAAACATGTTGCCTGTTCTGCGAATGTATCGAAGGTGTCGTTCATAGGGAAGTCCCCACCGTTGCCAGGGATTCCTGCCCAAAAAATCTGTGGGGCACCCACAGTTTCGAGCTTCGCCGAAGCGTCCATCTGCGCCAGTCCGGAAGAAACCATGTTGCGTAGATCCTTGAGAGCATCCTTGTCCTTTGTCCAGGCCAATACGTTAAAATGTGCTTTTACAGCGAGCCGCTGCTTTGCAATGGCCTCGTTGAGAAAATCGTTCGTG
>CBFGOJ010000045.1:0-35153 GCA_965650365.1 uncultured Fluviicola sp.
CGGTGGAGGGACTCGAACCCCCGACCTGCTGATTACAAATCAGCTGCTCTAGCCAGCTGAGCTACACCGGCATTAAAGTTTGGTTTTTATTACGATTTTAAAGAACGATTCTTAAAGTGTTTTCCCGTTTGGGTTTGCAAATCTAGTAAATAATTAAATACCTACAAGGGTTTCAATGAAAAAAAATCAAAAAAAAATGGATGACCTTTCTGGTCATCCATCTAAAATCTTCATTTTCAATTACTAATTCGCTAATTTACCTTTGTATTTTTTTACTTGCGTGCGCAAGGCATCTACACACAAATCTGCCGCTTCTTCAAAAGATTTACATTGTTTCTTTGCAAACAATTCTTTTCCGGGCATCAATATTTTCACTTCTGCTATCTTGTTTTCCTGTTCAGAATTCTTATCCAGCCTTAAAAAAACTTCCCCAACAATGATGTGATCAAAAAAAACCTGAAGCTTTTCTACTTTGTCATTGATAAAATCAATCAGCTTTTGATCCGCTTTAAAATGGATAGAATGCACTTTAACGTCCATGACTTTTACTTTTTGCGCCCACGTGGATGAGCATGTGAATATATCGAGTTTATTTGCGCAAACGAATTGTGGGTGTAGATCTGAGTGGCTGATAAATTTGCATGCCCCAAAAGCTCTTTTAAAGTTTCCAGCCCGGCACCGTTGTTTAACATGTGTGTTGCAAATGTATGACGCAGGATATGAGGGCTCTTTTTCTCCACATTCGTTACACTTCCAAGGTATGTATTAATTTTCCGATAAACAAACTTTGATGATAATTTTCTACCATCTTTTTTTACAAATAACATTAATTGGCTGTCAGGCCCGGCAGGCTTGATTTTCTCGTAAGATTGGATGATCTCATAAAGGTCTTTTCCGATCGGGACAATCCGTTCCTTATTCCTCTTTCCCAGGACTTTTATGCTGTTAATGGTAACATCCCGGTTTTTCAATCCGATGAGTTCACTCAATCGAATTCCCGTCTGGTAAAACATCTCAAACATCAATCGGTCACGGATACCTTCAAAATTGGACGCAAACAGCTGCTCGATACGAACAGCATCTATTTCTGACTGTTTCACGAACTGAGGCAGGCGTTTCTCCACTTTCGGGCCGCGGATACGAAGCATCGGATTCTGTTCAACCTTTCCGTTGGCAAGCAGCCATTTAAAGATCGAACGTAAACAGGAAATCTTCCTGGACACCGTGCGATTGCTTTGTCCGCTTTCCAGTAAATGAACGATCCAGCCGCGAATAAGCTGATAATTCACTTCGTTCCATTCAGACGACTTGTTTACTTCAGCAAATGCCGTGAATTGATCCAGATCTTCTTCGTAAGCCAAAATGGTATGCTTCGAGTAACGTTTCTCGACCTGCAGGTAATGTATGAAGGAATCCTTGTAAGACATATCAAACTACAAGATACGAAAAAGATGATGATGCAAAAAGATAAGAAATGCAGTAAATCTAAACAGCACCTACTTTTTAAGCTTCTCTTTTACCCATGCCTCCAGTTTGCCTTCCGTATCCATAGCAACAAGTTCATCCATTTTCTTGTCTTTCTTCAACTTTCCGGTTTTATAAACCTTGATCATACTTTGAAGCCCGGCAAGATTACATGGGACCTCATCTTTGGTATATTCGTTTTGCAAAGCATACTTTGTCCAACCACACATGAAAACAACCAGCAAATCACTATTCTTCTTGGTGTAATCCATCACATAAGCGTTCAACTCAAGCGTAACTGTCGGTGAATTGGTCATCCACTGAATCAACAAAGAATACTGAAACTTGTGCATTTCTTCGTTTTCATCCATCGGTGTATTCTCAATCCAGTCAACCGAAGCAATAACCTGTGGTTCGCTGGCTACGAATTCTTCTTTGGTTTCAGGTACTTTGCTCAGCAGTTTTGATTCTTGCGCCGTTAATTGAAACGCACATGCAGCAAAGAGACTCAGGATGGTAATTTTTAAAGATGTCATAGCTATCTGTTTAGATGATTAATGGGTTAAAAATAGAAAATTAAACGCATAAAAAAAGCCCTGGTAAATACTACCAAGGCTTCTTAAGTCTTTTAATACGAACTATCCGGATTAAATCTCTTGAGATTTCATTTTTTGAGCATAAGCTGCACGAATATTCGACTGACGATCAATAACAGATGGCTTCACGAATTCTTTACGACGACGTAATTCTTTCATGACATTTGTTTTGTCATATTTCTTCTTGTACTTCTTAAGCGCTCTTTCGATGTTCTCGCCTTCTTTAACTGGAATGATTAACATATCTATTTTAATTCTATTGTTAGCTTTATATATTGCCCATCCGCTGATAGGGAGCGCAAAGATAATTGTTTTTTCTTTTCAACAAAGCGTATTTCAAAAATATTTGCTGAAAACTTGCAAATTATATCATATTCCGGTTGAGCTAACGCTCAAACCTCGTTGAAGCAGTGTTTCAACTACTTCAAAAGTTCTCTTGAAATAACCAATTTTTGGATTTCGGAAGTTCCTTCACCAATGGTCATCAATTTCGCATCGCGTAAGAATTTCTCAGCCGGGTATTCTTTTGTGTACCCATACCCACCCATAATCTGAACAGCTTCATTTCCACATTTTACAGAAACTTCAGAAGCGAAGTATTTTGCAAACGCCCCCTGAGTAGTCATTTTCTGGTTTCTATTCTTATAATCTGCCGCCTGGAAAGTCAATAATTCAGCTGCTTCAACTTCTGTTGCCATATCAGCAAGCTTGAAGCCTATTGCCTGGAATTTCCCGATCGGTTGTCCGAACTGCTCACGCTCTTTCGCATATTTCACAGAAGCTTCGTAAGCTCCGCGAGCAATTCCGCAAGAAAGTGCTGCGATAGAAATACGACCTCCATCCAAAATGTGCATTGCCTGTTTGAATCCTTGTCCAACCTCACCGATTACCTGTGACTCATGTAAACGCACATTGTCAAAGATCAACTCTGCTGTTTCAGAAGCACGAACACCCAATTTATCTTTAATTTTCACTGCTGAAAATCCGGGAGTTCCTTTTTCAACGATAAATGCTGTAATTCCATTTGAATCCAACAATTCACCTGTACGGATCAATACCACTGCAACGTCTCCGGACAATCCGTGAGTGATCCAGTTTTTAGCTCCGTTAACCACCCAATGATCTCCGTCTTTAACAGCAGTACATTTCATACGCATAGCATCCGAACCGGTATTTGACTCCGTCAATCCCCATGCACCGATGAATTCTCCTGAAGTTAATTTGGGAAGGTATTTTTTCTTTTGTTCTTCGTTTCCGTGGTAATAAATATGTCCGGTACAAAGAGAGTTATGAGCAGCAACGCTCAAACCAATTCCTCCGCATACTTTTCCTAATTCCATCAATGCTGTTGCATATTCCAGGTAAGAAAAACCGCTTCCGCCATATTCTTCCGGGATGTAAATCCCAAGCAGTCCAAGTTCACCCATTTGTTTCATGACATCTACCGGGAAATACTCATCTGCATCCCATTGATTCATATTCGGGCGAATTTCTCTTTCTGCAAAATCACGCACCATTTGCGTGATCATTCGTTGATTATCGTTTAGTTCAAAGTTCATGTTTGACAGTTGTTTTCGGGGTGGGGCGTTATTTTTTTTTCGATTATAAACTTTAATAGGCCACTAAATTAGTAATATTATTAGAGTAGTTTTTCAATTTCTCGTTGCCATTTAGAAAATTTAATCCAACAAGGAAATTAAAGCCGGCCACTTCACCTCCGCATTTCTGAATTAATTCAGCGGCTGCTGAAGCTGATCCACCGGTTGCCAACAGATCATCATGGATCAAGACCCGCTCTCCTTTTTGAACAGCATCTACATGCATTTCAACGGTTGCCGAACCATATTCCAGGTCGTATGAGTGACTGATTTTATGGTAAGGGAGCTTACCTGCTTTACGGATCAAAACAAACGGAAGTCCTAATTCCATTGCCAAAGGATATCCAAATAAAAATCCACGGCTTTCAATTCCCGCAATTTTATCGAGTTTTTGATCTTTATAAATAGACACCAAATGAGCTACGATTTCTTTGGATAAAGCAGCATCCAGCATAATAGGAGTAATGTCTTTAAATACGATTCCCTCTTTAGGAAAATCAACCACATCTCTGATTACACCTTTAATTTTTTCTTCTATCATGATTCTGACATCAATTAATACCTCTGTTTTGAGACCGCAATTTTACGGAGAATTTGACAAATTCCAAGAGATAGATGGATGAACTCCTAATTCCTTTGTATCAGCGGTATGAATTCTGAATTTCCTGTATGGTTATTTCCGTTCAACCAAAATCAGTAATTTCTGTCCAATTCATTTCCATGAAACAGTTATTTGTGCTGATTCTGCTTATTTAGAACCCGACAAGAAAAGTCAGCAGCCTGCGAAAAGAATTAAAGATGCAATAAACGATTATTCAACTACCAGGTAATGCTTCAGCTTTTCGTAAAGTTCATCCGTCATCAAAACTGATTTCTTAATCTCCCGAAGCTCTTTATAGAATCCGTTTTGTCCCCTCAATTTTACCAGAGAATTGGCCAAATTCCAGGAAATATAGGGATGAAAGGACAATTCTTTGATGCTTGCCGTGTTGATATTGATGGTTCGAATGTTCTCCGGATCGATCTCAATGTACTTTTCCCAAACCGCCATTTTCTCCGGAGTTGCCTGCCAAACTTCGCTCAGCTGACTCACTGAATAAAACCCGCCGAAATTGTCCCTGGCTTTAATAATTTGTTTCGCATCAAACAGGGCAATATCCTGAGCCTGCAGCAAATCGTCTAAACTTGCACGATTTATCGCCACGTGAACCAGTTTCTGTTCCATTTTGTATTCCGTCTGACGATCCAGGTCTTTCGTCCTTTCCGGGTAAACCGTAGAATCTTTGATCAAAAGGTACAATTCTTCCGGGATGACAAAAATGCGTTTCAGCTCTTCGTTGGAGTAGATTTTTCGGGAAGTATATTTCAGTACTACCGCACTTTGCTTTTCTGACAGCCCCAGGGCCATCCATTGCTCAAGCGTGTAATCATTCGGGTTAAAACGCGACAAAGGCCTTGCATAGCGTTTCTTGCTCCAACCTTTGTGGTAATTGAATCCGGATTCCCGGTTCAACTTCTCGGTGACTTGTTTTTCCGCATTCGACCATTGTTCGATTCCAATTTCAGGATCTGGTCTGAAATACTGAATTACATCCGGGCTAACGAAAATAACGAGCAACAAGCCTGTAAACAGGAAGATTCCTCGTTTAGTAGATTTTGAATAGTGGGTCATTTTTCATACTTAACGATAGTAAGTTAAGTTTTTTTTCAGAATTGGAATAGTTTCCTGAATATCCATCGGTCGATAATCCAATAATTTCTCTGCTTTCGATAAGTCAAATCCTGTTCGTGGCGGTCTTTTTGCCGCTTGATTCAAAGTTGTGGAAGAGATTGTTTCTATGTTCAGATTTGTAAGTCCGAGTGCTTCACCTACTTCTTCAACAATTTTATTAACGGGTCTTGAAACCGGCCCTGAAAGGTGAAAAATCCCGGTTTGATTTCTTAGAACGATTTCCACACAACCGTATGCCAGATCATCTGCCCAGGTTGGAGCGCGGAATTGGTCATCCACCAATTTCATCACTTCCCCTTTCGGAAGAGCCTCCAAAGCCCAAAGGATCATATTTGAGCGCGACAAACCGAAACCTGTTCCGTAAACAATAATAGTTCTGGCAATAGACCAGTTTTTAAATTCATCTTTGATTAAAATCTGCTCTGCATCTACTTTAGATTGTGCGTAAACACTCAGCGGATTTACAGCGTCTTCTTCTTTATAAGGTCCATTTTCTCCATCGAACACGAAGTCGGTCGAAAGCAATTCAAAATGTGCACCAATGCTCTTCGCTGCTTCAAACAGAATTTGAGACGCCACCACATTCACCTGGTGACATTCCTCCGGATTCGTTTCACAGTAATCTACGTTGGTCAGGGCCGCAGTATGAATAATCGCCGTTGGTTTTTGGATTTCTACCAATTTTTTCACTTCCTCCGATTGTTGCAGGTCGAGCGGAATGTAATACTCTTGCGGACAGTCCGGATTTCGGTTGCTTCCTTTAGACGTTGCAATAAACGGAATGCCATGTTTTAGGCATCGCTTGATAATTTTTTGCCCCAATAAACCATTGGAACCGGTGATCAATATTTTCATGAAAGTCAAAGCTTATAATTCCCAAATAGATGCCCGTTTAGATCTTCTAAAACCAAAATAATGTTTATGCTCCAGGATCCAGGCCATGATGAGATATGGAATTAAGGGAGAGCCCAAACCAATGCATGTTGCATAGATAAAACCCAAACGTACTTTGTTTGTTTGAATTCCCAATTTGGTTGCCCACCAGGAGCACACTCCGAAAGAGCGCATCTCAAAGAAAAAGGCTATTTTTTGAAGAGTTCTTTTCATCTTTAATTCCTAGCTCAAAATTACGACATTTTTAAATTGAAAATGTAAAATTGATACTTCGACTATGCTCAGTGTCCTTTTATCAAAAAATCTAAGGTGGCTGAGCGTAGTCGAAGCCCCGGATTACGACAACAGAACTAAGGAGACTGAGCGGAGTCGAAGTCACCTCTTCAAAACAGCATTCCCGATCACACACTCCAAACATTTCTTTTTCAGGCAAAATTCGTTGTGCAGCTCAATAAGTCCCTGCGATTCCAAAGCATCTGCCGGAATTACTCCTGCTTTTTTCCAGGCATTGATCTTTTCATTCTTTTCGGGCGGAAGCAAAGACAGGATTTCGAATGCTTTGCTGCGGTAAGAATCGTCGCTCAAACGGTACGACAGCCACCATAAAAAAGGAATCACGCTATTTACTATAATCGTATTTGCTGTGGCAATACTCAAAGAGGACGGAGCTTTTTTCTCTTTCCCGAAATCAAAATGTGTTTCCCAATATTGGTGAGCAGGTTTTAGTAATTGGGTCTGCAGCATCGACAGCAATTCTTCTGCGGGCAAATACCAGCTGTCCGAATCCCAGTTCATTTCATGAACGAAGGTTGCAAATTGTGCCAGTCGCTGCGTGGGAAAACCGCCAGGCCGGCAGCCTTTGAACTTCCAGGAATACACGTTTCTGGATTCCAGTTTGAGTCGATAGCGCTGAAAATCCCATTCTTTTCTCAATTCCTGATGGTATCCGATCTCCTTGTCTTCTTCCAGGAAACCACCCACTCCGAAAGCAATGGCCATTTTTTGTTTCTGGCTTGCTTTGATGAACTTGTCGAAAGGAATCCCAATAGCCAATTCCTGGAAAGGAAGCTGATTCACTTTCATTCCAAATGCTTTTGAAATCGTGTGGAACAATACTTCTTTGAAAGACATTTTTCCATCCTGGCATAACTTTTCCAACTCCATCATTTTCCGGTTGATGCGCTGGAAAAATGCTTTTTCGATCTGATTGACTACCAACACTTTTTCAATCTCACTCAAAAAAGGTTCACACAAAACAGGCTGCGTTCGTTTATAGTACGCTGAAAACCACTTGTAATGATCCCAATCAATCAACTTTTTTAATTCCACGGTTGGAATCGGAATTCCTTCCACGAAAATCAATTGATCGTGCTCATAAACCACATGGAGAATTACATTGGAATAAGCTTTATCGAATTGATGCCCGTGTAAATTCCAATCAGACGATTTGATATGCATTTCGATGTTTCCGGAATGCGTCAATCCATCTAAGCGAATTTGGCCGTTGAAAAAATCCGGTCCGGAATCGTGATTATGAATTCCTACCTGAATAATTTCAACATTTTTTCCTTCAATGGTTTGTAGGTTATTTAACGGAAGACGCTTATTCTTCCACAGAAAATGCAGGTAATTTTCGTTCATTTGCATCATTTTCCTACTTAATTTAAGAAAAAAGATGATTTGAAACAAGTGTCAAATCGTTAAAAAACAAGCCGTCATTTGTATTCCGGAAACAATTCGGTCAATCCTGCTTCACTTGCCGCACAAACTCCGCGTTCGGTGATCAATGCGGTTACTAAACGAGCAGGCGTTACATCAAATCCGTAATTGCTTGCCTGCGTAGTTTCCGGGCAAATCAGTACCTCATCCAGCTGGCCGGAGATTTTGCTTTTCCCGACCACATAACGCACTTCATTCTGGTCGCGCTGTTCAATCGGAATTTCTTTCAAACCGTCGCGAATTGTCATATCTAAAGTAGTGGAAGGAAGCGCCACATAAAACGGGATTTGATTGTCATGCGCGGCCAATGCCTTCAGATAAGTACCGATCTTATTCGCTACATCTCCCTGGCGCGTTGTGCGGTCCGTTCCAACAATACACATGTCCACCATTCCGTGCTGCATCAAATGTCCGCCCTGGTTATCCACGATCAATGTGTGCGGAACATCGTGTCTTGTCAATTCGTAACAGGTGAGGTTTGCACCTTGCAGGCGCGGACGGGTTTCATCTACCCAAACGTGTACTTTTATGCCTTTCCGAATTGCCTGGTAAATGGGAGAAGTAATCGTGCCCCATTCGATGCAGCCCAGCATTCCTGCATTGCAATGCGTTAGAATATGCACCGTTTCTCCGTTCTTTTTCTTCGAAATAGCTTCAATGAGAGGCAAACCATGAACACCGATCATGCGGCAGGTTTCTACATCATCTTCCACGATTTGAGCAGCTTCTTCCCAAGCCGTTTGAACCAAATCAGCTGCAGTTGCCAGCTTCGCTTTCATGCGGTCTAAGGCCCAAAACAAATTCACTGCCGTTGGACGTGAAAGACGCAGATCTGCGAAAGCTTCTTCCAGGTTTGCTCCTTCTCTTGCTGCCAAATAAATTCCATAAGCTGCAGTTGCGCCGATTAACGGTGCTCCGCGAACAACCATGTCTTTGATAGCTCGTTCCGCGTCTTTATAAGAAATCAACTTCTCAACAACCCATTCATGGGGTAATTTACGCTGATCAATTACTTCTACGTACTTATCTTCGGTTGTCCAAATGGTTCTGAATGCGCTCATGTTATTTATTTTCTGCTGCAAAATTAATGGTTTTACGCCAAATCAAATTAATTCCACGTTATTCTCTTATTTCATTTGCTATAGTATCTTTATTTCAACCAATTGAAACAAGCGTGCTAAAAAATACCTCAACGAATTGGAGAATATTGATTCTCTGTCTTTTCATGTCCCAGTCAACTAACTTTTGGGGACAAACAGTTAAAGGATTTTATATTGACGGTTTCCAAACCATTCTCGGCAATCCTTTACGCGAAGACAGTTTACTGAGATTTGCCAAAAACAACGGATTTAATTACCTGATGCTCTATAACCTGCACAACATAAATACACAGCATCCTCTCACCAATATAAGCACCTCCGCTGTGCTGGCAAATTTCATTTACAAAGCCAAAACCCAATTTGATATCGCCGAAATTGGCGGCGCATCTGAAAATTTTGAGTTCCTGAGGGATGTTATTCATGTGTACAATGAGCAACACCCGAATCCTCTTGAAAAAATAGATGTATATAACCTGGAATTTGAATGGTGGAACGCTGCTTCTGTTGATACAGGCGGATATTACTGTCAGTATTACCTGGCACCCAATGGAGATACCTGCAGCGTTGACGGAGCTTTTAATTACTACACAGAAATGCTTTTTAAAATTGATTCCATGGCAAACAGTGCCGGTCATAAATCGGAAGCCTATTTGGGATGGTTTGATGATCCACAGGGAGCCGGGCTTATCAATGCGGGAGTTGACCGGATTTTACTCCATATTTACATGCCATCCGTCAATTTCAATCAAAACAGCCAATACAATTACGTGGACGATCGACTGCGTTCTTTAGGACTGGCAAATCAACCCATTAAAGTACTTCCTTTGTACAGCAGCGAACCTTCCTTCATGCAAACATGGGTTACCACTAATGATTTCTTTACTCCGTTCAATCTCCTGGAAGCCAGCCTTCAAAATGAGACAGCCTCCTGGAAATCTACCATTCAATTAGAGGGGATTCAATGGTTTACTTATTCGGATATGCCGCGCAAGAATATGGATCTTTCGGTAGCAGAAATAAGCAGGCAGTTCTCCGTGTTCCAAGACTGGACAGCAAATTCCATTACCATTCAGAACACCACTGATTCTCCGGTTAATTACCAGTATCAATTAGTTGATCTATCGGGTAATTCAGTAATGATCGGTACGCAGGACAATCCTGTAATAGGCCTGAATCCGTTTGCATCCGGAAGTTACATTCTTCGAATCCAATCCGCCGGTGCTACTTCCAATTTTCGGTTTGTGAAATAAGCTGTTTATTCATGAGCTACAAGGAACTTTTTGATAGAAGTCCCGTTTGCGTCGCTTACTTTCAAAAGGTAAATCCCATTTGACCAGGTGGAGCAATTGATTATTTGGTTTTCCTCAACGTTCAATTCCAAAACCCTGCCATTCAGGTCGGAAATGCCAATGCTTCCGTTTCCTGTCGATCCGTTTATTTCAAAAGATGAATTTGCCGGATTTGGAAACACCGAAAGTGAACTTTCCAACTCATCCAACCCTAATGATCCGTCAAAAGAAACATCGTCGACCATAAATCGCGTTCCGAAAGTGGGTTGGTTCCCATAACTGCTCGTGGCAAAACTGATTGAAAAACTTTCCACCGGCCTCAAATCCGAATAAACGATCGGAGTACTCACAAGCGTGTAATTACTAACTGTTCCACCCAATGTAACCAGCGCTTCACCGACTTGAATTCCATCCACATCAAATAAATTGACCACTGCCTGTGCAGAATCGGTAGCCAAAGGAAAATACTTGTAATAAAAACTGAAAGCTGCCGGCAGGATCGGGCTGCAGGGAATAGGCACTTCGAAACCAATGGAATAGGATTCTTCAGCAGACAGGTGTGCACCGCCTGCGATCCCTGAATTGGATGTAAAGTTGAATGCATTCCGCATTTCAAGTGCGTACTGTCCGGAATGCGCATCGGTAGTTGGAAGATACAAGGCATTGTTCGGGCTGTCAAAAACGATCGAATCTCCGTGAAATTCGCCGGTAGAATCAATCCAAATGACTGTTAGAAAGGTTTTGGACCATTGACTCACATTGTTAGTTGCATTCAAGGTTTCAAATCCACTGTTGGGAATTTGCGCAGACGCTGTAAGTGCAAAAATCCCGAATACCGAAAGTGTAAACAATTTTTTCATAAGTAGTTTCTTTTCTTCAAGACGCACTTTTTACGTAAACCAATGCGTGGCTTCAATCAAAACATACTAAACTGCATAAGTTATTGATTGTTCGGTATTTATTCAAAGATTATCTCGTCAAAAGAAGCTACAGCCTGCTTCCATGAAGCGACCATTCCTTCTCTTGCCAATTGAAGCGTTTGAAATCCGTTAGAATCTGCCGCTTCCAATTCTTCGGCAATATCGCTCAGGAAAAGAATTTCCGAAGGAACTGTCTGCAATTCTTCGGCAATTTTCGCATAGGTTGCTGCTTCTCGTTTTCCACCGGTATTCGTATCAAAATAATGAGAAAAAAGCGGCGTAAGATCTCCTGCAACGCTGTAACCAAAGATCAGTTTTTGTGCAGGAACGGAACCCGAAGAAAACACTCCGAGGTGAATTCCCTGTTCTTTCCAGTTTTTAAGATTGGCAGCTACTTCCGGATATACATGTCCTTGTAGTTCCCCGTCGCGGTAACCGCTGTCCCACAAAACTCCCTGCACCGTTTTAAGAGGAGTAATCTTACGGTCTTCCACGCTCCATTGATACAATTTATCAATGATTTCCTGGTCGGTAGAAATTGTTTCTCCGTCTTCCGATTTTGCCAGACGGATAGTTTCATCAAAGGCTTCTTTCACCACCAAACGGTCTTTAAGTGCCAGCAGGTCTGAGATATTATTCCGGAAATAAGGGAATAATTCATCTGCAACAAAAGAGATAGACGAAGTAGTTCCTTCGATATCAGTCAGAATGTATGTCGGGCGTTTTATGGTCATCTTCTTTTAGGATTATCTGTTTACTCTGAAATCGCTGAATCGCTGCTCCAGTTTCGACTCCGTATATTCCGGGATCCAGCCGCTCATATCAATAAAAATACGAATGGCCTTCACAAAGGGATTTGTTTCTCCGGCATCAAACCAATGCTTTGTACCTTCGGGAACGGAAATTAAATCTCCCTGTTCACACAAAAGATTAAAAACCGGTTCATTTTCCAGGTTGAACCAAAAAAGCCCTTCACCATCCACAAAAAAGCGGATCTCATCTTCGGAATGTGTATGTTCTGCCAAAAACTTCGCGCGGATAGCTTCGTAATTTTCGGTCAGCTTATTGATGGTAATCACATCAGCGGTTTGATAACCACCGGCTTTCATGAATGGGCTCAAACTTGATTCGTACGCCTTCAGGATTTCCTCCTGGTCCGCACTGTCTTCAAAAACCACATCTGCCTGCCACTGATCAAAAAAGATCCCGCGTGCATTCATAAACTCGCGAATCTTTTGGGGATCGCGCTCGGTAAACTTCAAATCGGGGATAGATAAAACTGCCATGAAACAAATTTAACCAATTACGAATTACGAATGCCCAATTACAAATTGAAAAATTGGGATTTTGTCTACATTTGAGGAAATAAAAACACGCTGATCAAATTGAATCTCAAAATCAATCAAGCTATCAAGTTATATCCGGAATTGCTGCTACCTTATTTGGTAATGCTTTCATGCCTTTTTATACCTTCTGAAATCATTATTACCCGATTCAGAATCGATGAAACAAGTGTTCAACTTCCTTTCGGAGCTTTCAAAACAGTTTTATTCGGATATGAATCTAAGATTCTGATATCGCTGATCGGTTTGACACTTTTGAACCAATTCTTTGCTCTTTTTAAAGCATCTTTTGCCAAGTTTATAGTGGTATTCAGCGTCTTAATCTTTCTGTTATTTGCAGGCTTTCAACTCTGCTTAAATACACGTTTTGTGGATCTTGGGATCTATTTCAGTCTTTTATCCTCCGGGTTCATTCTTCTTTTCAATCTGAAGCAGCGATTTTGGTAAATGTGGCTTAATTAGGTTGCATCTTTATTTCACAATTAAACCTAAACTATCCTAAAAAAAGATAAAACCTTCGGTCATTTTTGCTTGATTTCCTTTCTTTATTCGAACCAATTATAAAAGAAAAGTTATGAAAGTATTCAACAAATCCATTCTGATGGGCGCGCTAGCCATTGGAATGCTGGCAGTATCCTCTTGTAAGCCCATTTATAAATGTGGTGACCCGGTTCCGGAGAAAAAGAAAGGTGGGAAACGACTTCAGGCAGTTGTTTCGGAACGAGACTCTTTATGTACGACACTTTCTGACCAACAAGCAGTGAATGCTCGTCTTACATCTGACAACAAAAGTCTCCAGATGAAATTATCAGGGCAGGAAAACATCAACGAAAATCAGTCTGCACAATTGAACCAAAAAGATCAGGACTTAATGAACAAGAACAAAGATCTGCAGGAAAAAGAGCGCATGCTTCGTGAAATGCAGGCAATTATTGCACGCCAGGATGAACTAACTAAAAAACTGAACCAAACTCTTAGAGATGCTTTGGTTGGATTTAACTCGGATGAGTTAACGATGGAAATCCGTGACGGTAAAGTGTACGTTTCCATGTCCGACAAATTGCTTTTCAAATCCGGGTCCAACGCTGTGGAACCAAAAGGAGTTGAGGCTTTGAAAGTATTGGCCGACGTATTGAATAAAAACCCGGACATCCAAATCCTGGTGGAAGGTCATACAGATAATGTTCCGATCAAAACAGCTGTTTACAAGGACAACTGGGATTTAAGTGTTGCCCGTGCAACTTCTATTACACGAATGATGAACGAGAAATACGGTGTTGCAGCAACCCGTATGACCGCTTCAGGCCGTGGAGAATACTTCCCGAAAGCTCCTAACGAAACAGCAGAAGGAAAAGCAAAAAACCGACGAACAGAAATCATTCTTTCTCCGAAACTGGATGAGATTATGAATTTGCTGCAGAGTTCAGGTAAATAAATACCGATCAAAAAAGCAGGCATGCGATTGATCGCATGCCTGCTTTTTTTCAAACCGGTAATTCGTATATTTACCTGAAACAAATCACCTCATGTCTTTTATCAGAACTATTTACAGAGCTCTTCGTCCAAAAGATACTTCCGGACCCTGGAGGCAATTCGCTCAGAAAAATACCGGTGAATATGTCTATCAATGTGGAGATACCGTGATTTTCCATCACAATCAGTTTAAGATCACTTTCCAGGTTCACACACATTCCACCGTTGCGGGGTCAAGCAGTTATGAACGTGAATATTTCAGAGCAATTGCAGCATTCATTTCTCCCGACAAGCTTCAAATGAAAATACTTCGCCAGGATCTCATCGCATCCATCGGAAAATTCTTCGGGGCGCAAGACATTGAAGTTGGAGATTGGAGTTTTGACCCGGAATTCATGATCAAAGGAAATGACCGGGAGAAGATCCAGTTAATCCTTTCCGACAAGTCCATCCAAAAAATGCTTTTGGAACAAAGAGATGAAATGCTGCGCCTGGAAGTGACCGATGAATACGGACTTTTTAGCGAGAAAGCTCCGGAAGGCCAATCGATGCTCTATTTTATTTCGGAGGAAAAGATCAAACAAGCGGAACAATTGGAACGTATAAAAGAACTCATCACCCGTTTTTTGGACCTCCTGGGTAAAACCAATTCCGCAAAACCGGTAAACGAACTAAAACCATAACTTTTGTCAGCAATTATAGATTGATCCAATGAAGATGCTACTCCTGATTTTCACATTTCTGGCAGGTTCTAATTTTTCCTACAGCTTTTCGTCTTTGCCAGACGAAGCTTCAGTCTTTCCTCCGCGGCGGACTAGTGCTTTTTCTAAATCCGAATTAAAAGAACCCATTCTAAAACAGCTTGGTATCACCGAAACGGAATTGAAGGAGGAATTTTGGGCCGAAAAAGCACTTCCTTATGCTCCAACGCAAACAGTAGTGGTGGTCCCTAAATTGATCGGTGAAGATGAAGGAATGTTTACACTCGATGCAATTATTGCAGTTGTGGACAGCAAAACAGGAAAAATTCTTCAAAAGTTCGAAGAAACGAACTCTGTCTTTTCGGATGCGGTGTACATTTCATCCTTTACCATTGATACAGCGCCGTATATGCTCACCAAAGAAATCCGGGCATTTGGGATCCGGGCCAATTATTACGGAAGAAGTAACGCAAATCCCTACTCAGAAGTGCAGCTTTCACTCTTTGTTCAGGAAGGTCCAATTCTACGGCGAGTGCTTAAGGATTATGTAGTGGAGTCTTCTGCCGGAGAATGGAATATGGATTGTGAAGGGAGATTTGAAGAGCTAAAAGCCATTCTTTTAGTTGAAACTGAAAAAACCAAAGGTTATTTTAACCTGGTTGTGAAGGAACGCAGTTCTGTGAAACTAAATGAGAGAATCAAAGGCAAATGCGAAGAAAAGACCACCAACAAACCCGAAAAGAAACGTGTTTTGAAGTACGACGGGGAATCGTATAATTAGTAATGAAAGGATTGATGGAAAATTCTCGCATCTTTATCGGAGAAAAAATATAAATTGATGGCAGAGAAAAAACTATTTTTGATCTTACTGGTCATTCCCTTTTTATTCCAATCATGCGGCTCCATGTTTGACGTAATGGGCAAAGGTGCCAAAACACAATGCCTCAGTCTAAATACGGAAACACGAACAATTGTATGCAATTGTGAAGACAAACAAATTTACAGTATCACTCTTTACAAAAACAAAGATGAAAAAGAGTTATTTGGCATTAAAACGAATCATTTTTTACTCAATCCAACAGCCATATCCTTCACTTTACCTGTGCAGAAGGATTCTTTGGACACCTGTTTCTTCCAACTGGAAATTCATTTAACGGGAACTCATTGGCGGGAATCTTATTACATTGATACAAAACCTGGTGATTTCTCTAAATCACAGACAATTTATTCCCGCTATTTTAGTCACTAACTAATGAACTATCACAACAAAAAATTCAGACCGGTGAGCAACACCGAAAATGGCGAAACTTCCGAAGACACGCTTTTTCAGTATCAACAGGAAGGAAACATTTTGACCTGCTCTTACTCCGGCGGACAAATTATTAGTGGGCAGCTGATTGGTTTGGTAGATGATCAGGGAAATATCGACATGCGCTATCACCAGGTGAACCAAAAAGGCGAATTGATGACCGGGATTTGTCAATCTAAACCCGAAATTTTACCCGATGGTCGAATCCGCCTGCATGAAACCTGGCAATGGACTTCGGGAGATCAATCGAAAGGGAATTCAATATTGGAAGAAGTGGATTAAACCATAACTTGTATCTTTGATCCTATTAAATGATCGTATCACGATGAATCCCACAGATCAATTATCAAACAATCAAACTGAAATCATCCTAAAAGTCGACATCGAAGATTTACGGGATATCTATTTCAGCAAGCGCCAGCACATTTATTTCTTTGGGCCGCAAACAAAAGATATCTCATGGGGCTTAGTTGCCGGCATAGTTCTTTTTCCTTTGGTCACAACTTATTCATTAAATAACCGTGTGGGCGGAATGTTTATTTTTTCCTGTATAGTATTTATTTCTTTGATTTATGGTTTTTGGCAAGCTGCCCGACCTATTATTGCCTGGAAAAAATCCGTCCATGAATTTTTAAAAATGGCTGAAAATGTCAAAAGCCTGAAGATTATTTTCAACGAAAACTTCATTCTGCACATACAGGATGAAGAGGAAATCAAATTAAATTGGGATGCGGTGAAGTATGCAACAATTAGTCAACGATCAATTAGTATATGCTCCGACATTACGAATATGCTCCTGCCAAAAAGTTCCATGAGTGATGAAGAATACTCCATTCTGAGTGATAAAGTCATGGAAAAAGTGCAGGAAGTTCAGAAAATTTAAGGGGCGGTTTACGAATTCTTTTTTTGAAAGAAATTCAAAAACACAGAAAGCACTGAAATTCCTGCCAAAACGGCTGAAGTGCCGAACCCAATTTCAAAAATCGGGATTTCTTTTTCGGGGCAGGTTCCCTCATCCAGGGGGAATCCGAAAAAGAAATAGAAGAGAAATCCCCAGAAAAAACCGCAGATAGAAACCAGGTAAGAAAAATTACTTCCGGACCTGAATTGCCTAATCAAGATAATTAACTGCAGAAGAATCAGCAATAAGTTAAATCCAATAATAAAAAGGCTCCAATTCATCCTATTCCTTCACCAGCTTCCTAACTGCGGTTGAAGACCCCGATCGGATCACAACCACATACATTCCTTTCGGATAAGCTGTTAAATCGATTTGATTTCCATTTTCAACAACCAGAACATGCTGCCCGTTTAGCGTTGAAACTTCCATGGAGAACTCAGAAGCCAAATCTCCGGAAACTTCAAAGATCCCATTCCCCGGATTCGGGCTGATTTGGATTGCCAATTGTTCGTCCTCATCCAATCCGGCAGTATTTGTTGCAAGGCGCAAAATCGTTCCGTTCAATCCGCAAGTATAACCAATTCCGTTGCCCGGAAAGCAAGCTGCCAACTGGCGTGAAGAACTCGAAGCAACCGGTGACCAGGAAGCTCCCTGACCCGTTGTTTTTAGAATCACGCTCGTATTTCCGGAAAAACTGCCGCCCACTGCAAAGCCCAGGGAATTATCCGGGTAGAATCCCAAACCGTTTAAAACAGCCCCTGCAAAATCATCGGAAGTCCAGACAGAACCGGCATTGGTTGTCCTCAAAATAATGGCTTCGTTTGTACCGGTAATTCCACCTGTAACTATTCCGGTGTTACCATCGGTGAAATAAATGTCTGTCAGTGAATGCGTATTGGTGCCGCTGGTTTGAAAATTCCAAGCCTGACCACCATTGATCGTTTTCAGGATCGTCCCACCGTCACCTACTACATAACCAGTGTATTCGGAGACAAAAAAGATCTTATTCAATTTAAAAGAGATTCCGGTATTGGTTGCTGTCCATGCGTTTCCGGAATTCGCTGAAACGAGAATTGTTCCGTTCATACCTGTAACATAAACATTCAAGCCATTGACGAAAATTCCGGTCAAGTCGTTCGTTGTTCCTGAATTAACAATAGACCAACTCGTTCCGGCATTTGTAGTTTTGAGAATGGTCCCTCCTTTTCCTACTGCCAGGTAGGTAGATCCGTTTACATGCGCAATTCCGGTCAAATCATAAGCCACTCCCGAAAAGCAAGAAGTCCAGTTCAATCCTGCGTCGACCGTTTTACGGATTACTCCAAAACTACCCACAACTATTCCAACGGAAGGACTTGAAAAATCAATCGCATTGAGTTGATTGGCCACACCACTATTTTGAGGTGAGAATGTTTGTCCGATAGCAGACAAGGTGGTTAATACAAGCGAAAGAGTCAAAAATAATTTCATGAAAGATGTCGTTTTGGTCAATTTTCCCGTTTTCGTTTAATTGATACTATCAATTAACAACGTCCGGCAAACGTTGATGGTTGGCTATTTATTGGAAAATTTCCAATCTACTTCAAATAAATATTCTGCGGTTTCCAGGTGGCGTTTTGCTTCGAAGAGGTTTCTTCCCCAGGCGTATGTTCCGTGCTGGCGCATAATGAATGCAGGAACTGTGAGTCGGTGTTTTTCGTTTTCCATTACTTCCGCAAAAGCAGGCATGTCTTGTGTATTGTCGAAAATTGGAACATCCACACTCGTTTCGTGTGTTTTTATACCTTCAAAACCTTTCAGAACTTCATAGCCGCTCAATGAAACAGCTTGCAGGTTCTTCATGGATTGCAAAACCGAATACACCGAATGACTGTGAACAATGCACATCATTTCCGGGAACAATTGGTACAATTTGCAATGGATCAGCGTTTCTGCAGACGGACGGATTCCTTCAAATGCGGGAAGAGCCATTCCATTCAGATCTACTTCCATAAAATCAGCTGTGGAGAAAACAGATTTATCGATTCCCGATTTGGAAACGATAATGACTTCCGGTCTTTCTGCCAACCTAAACGAATAATTGGTAGAAGTAGCCGGCGACCATCCTTTTTGATGATACGCCCGAATCACATCAGCCAGTTCTTTTTTTACCTCCTCCATACTAATCATTTTGTGCTTTGATGTGATCGCGTAATTCTTTCGAGGTCATAGTGCTTCCATCGTGGCTCCAGCCGGGTGGTTTTGTCACATACAGCCATTTATTCTTCAATCCTTTCGTTTTGCTTACATCCTTGTAGATAGAAACCCATTCGTGGAATATGATGTTCGCCGGATTATTGTCGACCTTCTTTTCATACAACCCGAATTGAATGGGAAGTCCGTCAATTTCTTCCTGGAAAGTACCGAACATTTTGTCCCAAACAATCAGGATCATTCCCATGTTCTTATCCAGGTATTCCACATTGGAAGCGTGATGCACACGGTGGTGTGAAGGAGTTACCAAAACATATTCTAAAACGCCCATTTTTTTCACAGTCTTGGTATGGACCAAAATTCCATAGGTTTGAGTAATCGAATACATGATAAAAATATCAAACGGTTCGAAACCTAAAAACACCAATGGAATGAACCAAATAAAGCGATAAACCGGTTGAAAAACCGAAGAACGGAAACCGGTCGTCAGGTTAAACCGTTCGGAGGAATGATGCGTGACGTGAATGGCCCAAAAGAAACGCACCATGTGATCAATTCGGTGAATCCAATAAAAGATAAAATCTTCCGCAAAGAAGAGCAAAGTCCAGTAATACCAGGAATGTGTGTTCCAGGTAATCAATCGGTGATCAAAGAAGGATAAGAGAACAAACAGCGTGATTCCCCGCATCAATACATCGATTCCCATATTGGAAATCATCAGGTACAAGTTCTGAATGGTATCGCCAACCGAGTATAAATTCCGGTTGTGCCAATTACTCAGGATAATTTCACCAAGGATCAGGAACACGTAGATCGGTGTACCAATGAAAATGATGAGCTTTTCGAAGTAATCAATCATAAAAATTCCGTTTTAGAAATTCTTCGCTGTCAAAATTTGAGCCATTTCTTCCTGCAGTTTTTGAGCTTCCTTTCTAGCAGCAGCCGCAAAATCATCTGCCCCTGATGCGTAAATAATCGATCTTGAAGCGTTTACCAGTAATCCGCAATCGTTGTTCCAACCGTATTTTGCAACATCTTCCAAACTTCCGCCCTGAGCACCAACTCCCGGAACCAGGAAAAAGTGATTGGGAACCAATTTACGCACTTCTGCAATTCCTTCTGCACGTGTTGCTCCAACAACGTACATCAGGTTATTTTCAGAACCCCATCTGGAGCTTTTCTTCAATACTTTTTTATACAATTCTTCACCGGAAGCATCCGTTGTGAACTGGAAATCCAAAGCGCCTTTATTGGAAGTTAAAGCCAATAGGATCACCCATTTATTTTCAAATTCCTGGAAAGGAGTAACCGAATCTTCTCCCATATACGGAGCTACCGTTACGGCATCACAATTCAAATATTCAAAAAAGGTTTTTGCGTAATATGTAGAAGTATTCCCGATATCTCCGCGCTTTGCGTCCGCAATGGTCATGCAGTGCGACGGAATATAATCGATCGTTTTTTTCAGTGATTCCCAACCTTTCGGACCGAGAGCTTCATAGAATGCAATATTCGGTTTGTATGCCACGCACAGATCTTTTGTAGCATCAATAATTGCTTTGTTGAATTCAAAAACAGGATCTTCTGTCTCTAATAAATGAGCAGGAATCTTATCCAGGTCGGTGTCCAAACCAACACATAAAAAAGATTTTTTTTCGCGAATCTGCTGAATCAATTCCTGTCTTGTCATTTCTTCATTTTTAGCCAGCAAAGATAAGCAAATAGAACTACAAATTCCTGCTACTGACCAACTATAATTGTCCGGGTATCAAAAGTTCTTGCCGAGAAATAACCCACGCATCCGCCGCTCAGGTTAGAGATCGGATTGGCTGGTGTGGCGCTGCTGGATGAGTTTGATCCCAATTGTTTGAAATAGGTATGAATCGGTTTGTCGATGCAGAATAAATCCACCCGGACCGTATCTCCAATTTCCACTTCCGAAACAAATAAAGGTTCCACCACCAGGTTTCCGTCCGTAAACTGATCATCCTGGATGAATATGCTCTTGTCCCGCTCTCCGTTTCTATAAACATGAAATTGGTAGTAATTCGAGATTCCCTGCTGGTCAAAATGAGCCGGAACCACGGAAATCAATGTATCCGGACCAAAAGGATAAAACTCAACGTACAAGTCCTGGAAAGGCTGATAAAAAGCCATGGTACTGCTTCCTGTGTAGGAATTCCCGTCCACAACAGCCGTCAAAGTATAAGTTCTTCCTTCCACCCCCGGGTAATTGACTGCTTCATACCAACCGTTTCCAACGGAAGTAAAACTTACCGCATTTCCCAGATCATCAATGACCGTCACGCTGGCATTGTCGACCGCCGGAGGAGCTGTACTTTCGTCAAAGTTCTGGGTTTTTGTGATTCGAATACGCTGAACAGTATCACCTCTTAAAATAAATCCTTCAATCACCACTTTTTGTTCGGTGTCATTCAGGTCCACATCTATGACTTTTTCACAACTTGCAAAACCCAAAAGAACTGCAAAAGATAGGAGTGTAATTATGAATTTCATCTTTGTCGTATTTATATTTAATTATTCAATCCACTTCCGTGGATGCCCATCGAAAGCTATGCTTTCTCTTACTTGAATTTAAAATTGTAAGTAATTGCCGGAACTATTCGAAACAGGGTTGTTTGAACTGCTTCCGTTTTGGATGGATCATCCGCGTTCTCCCTGAATGTAATGGAATAAGCGTTCTCATGCGCATAAGCGTTGTAGATAGAGAAGTTCCAACTGCTTTCAAATTTCTTGGTGTTCTTGCGCAGCCACGTCACGCCTAAATCCAATCGGTGGTAATTCGGCATGCGGTAACCGTTTCGCTGCGTGTAAATGAAATAGGTCTGACCGTCCAACTGATATTTTCCGGAAGGGAAAGTCACCGCATTTCCGGTGTAAAACACAAACAATGCCGAGATAGACCATTTCGGTGTAATGTCATAAATCCCTACGATCGACAAATCGTGTGTTCTGTCTTGTTTGGCCAAATACCATTTTCCGTCGTTGATGCCGTCAATTCTGCGTTCAGTGCGGGAAAGCGTATAACCGATCCAACCGGTAAATTTGCCGCTTTTCTTTTTCAACATGATTTCCAAACCGTATGCCCGGCCGATCCCTGAAAGCAATTCTCCTTCCAAACGCTCATTAGCCTGCTCGTTTGCACCATTTTTATAGTCCAATTGGTTCTGCATCCATTTGTAGTAAATTTCGGTGCTTAGTTCCAATTTATTATCCAGGAAGTTCTTGAACCAGCCCAAAGCGACCTGGTCTGAAACTTCCGGTTTGATATTCAAGCTCGAAGAAAGCCACACATCTGTTGGTGAACCGGACGTGGAATTGGAAACCTGGTGAATGTTCTGCGTATTTCTGGCATAAGCTGCTTTGATCGACTGACCTTTTAAATACTGCCAGCTAAAAGAAAGTCTTGGTTCTACGAAGAAATAAGACTTCAGCAGTTTGTTTTTTACCCAGGTATCTGTGGTAGCAACTGTTCCGTCAGGATTGTAAGTGTACATTTCGTCACCGCTTGCCAGTGCCATTAAGTTGGAACCGCGCAAACCGTAACTCATTGTAAAGTTTTCAGTAATGGTGTAATCATTCGTGATGTAAATTGCATTCTCAATGGAATTAGTTGGTTTGAGGCGCTTCACATTAATTCCTGATTCTTCATTTGCATCAATTTGCCCGGGAGTAATTCCGTGATTGATCACATTCAAACCTAACTTCACCTTGTTCCTGTTATTGGGAAACCACTGGAATTCCTGTTTCAGGTTGAAATCCTGGATTTGTGATGTAATATCGAATTTCACATCTCCACCGGAAATAGAGATTTTATAATCGTATTTGCTGTAAATGAAAGAGGTGTTTGAGAACCACTTTTCGTTGATAATGTGGTTCCAGCGTAATGTTCCGGTAGCATTTCCCCAGTTAATTCCGAAGACATCTCCCAATCCCAGCTTATCTCTTCCGAAATAGCCGGATAAAAATAAGCGGTCTTTCTTCCCGATACGGTAGTTTACTTTTGCATTCAAATCGTAGAAAAACAATTTGTTGTCCTTGAATCGATCGGATAACTTCAGGAATAAATCAGCGTAAGTTCTTCTTCCGGAAATCAGGAAAGATGCTTTATCCTTTGCAATGGGGCCTTCTACGATTAATTTGGAAGAGATCAAACCGATCCCACCGCCCACATTGAAGCGTTTTTGGTTCCCGTCATTCATTTTGATATCTAACACAGAAGAAAGTCTTCCACCATAATTCGACGGTTGGTTTCCTTTGTAAAGCATGGCATCTTTGATCGCATCGGAATTGAAGGTGGAGAAGAATCCCAATAAATGGCTGGCATTATAAACCGGTGCTTCATCCAGTAAGATGAGATTTTGATCTGCACCACCACCGCGAACATAGAATCCGGAACTTCCTTCACCGGCATTTTTCACACCGGGAAGCAGCTGCATAGTCTTGATCAAATCCTTTTCCCCGAAGATCACCGGGATCTTAGAAATTTCCTTCGGATCAAGTTTCTCTACACCCATCAAAGGATCGCGCACGTTTCCATCCGGTCTGTCTGCGGAAACAACTACTTCATCCAACTCTTTTTCGTCCTGTTCGGTTTTCAGCTGAAAGTCGATCGATTGCGACACCGTAAGATCTACTTCCTGTTCCAGCAGGATATAACCAACCGATGAAACCTGGATGGTGTATTTTCCAACGGGCAAAGTCAGGGAATAGAATCCGTATTCATTTGTGATAGCTCCCAGTTTCTGGTCTTTCACCCGAACCGTTGCTCCAATAAGTTCTTCTCCTTTTGATTTATCTTTAACTGTTCCGCTTAGGGTTGCGTTCCCCTGACCGAATGAAAGGCTGGTGAATAGAACAACTAAAATGAGTACTCCTAATTTCATATTGTTGAGTTGTGGTGCAAAATTCGCATTTATCTTCTTAAAACTTCCAAAAAAATGGCGAATGGTTGTCATTATTCGGTTAAAGGTAACTATCATAAAAAAAACGCACTGTTAACAGCACGTTTTTTTATGATGTTCAAAGAGTTCAAAAGGTTCAAGAGTTTAATCCATTGAACTTTTTGAACATTTAATTCATATCGGGATTTGAACTTAGTTTAGCTCGCCTTTCATTTTCTCGGCATTTTCTGCCATTTTCAGCGCATCAATCATTTCCTGAACATCGCCATTCATAAATGCTCCGAGGTTGTAGATCGTTTTGTTAATCCGATGATCTGTAATCCGACCCTGTGGATAATTGTATGTTCTGATTTTTGCAGAGCGGTCTCCGGTCGATACCAAAGTCTTTCTTTGAGCCGCACGTTCCTGGTGAACGCGGTCCAATTCTGCCTGGTATAAACGGGAACGCAATACAGATATTGCCTGAGCAAGGTTTTTATGCTGTGAACGACCATCCTGACATTCCACTACAACTCCGGTTGGAATGTGTGTTAATCGAATAGCGGATTCTGTTTTGTTAATGTGCTGACCTCCTGCTCCTGATGCCCGGAAGGTATCTTTGCGCACATCATTCATATCCAGTTCGAAATCCACTTCTTCTGCTTCCGGCAATACAGCTACGGTAATTGCAGAGGTGTGCACACGACCTTGTGATTCTGTTTCAGGAACACGCTGCACGCGGTGTACACCAGATTCAAACTTCAGCATTCCGTAAATCCCGGCACCTTCAATACTCATGGAAATCTCTTTGTATCCTTTTCCGGATGCTTCCGAAGAATTCACAATTTCGTATGTCCAGCCCATTTCTTTGAAGTACATCGTGTACATTCTAAAAACATCTTCCACGAAAATACATGCTTCATCACCTCCGGTTCCGGCACGTAATTCGAGAATCGCATTTTTATCGTCTTCCGGATCTTTCGGGATCAATAATATTTTTATTGCTTCTTCCAGTTCCGGTTTTTGCTGCTCCAGGTCATTGATCTCCATCTTCGCCATTTCACGCATTTCAGGATCTGTTTCCACTTCAAGCAGTTCTCTGGAACTTTTGATATTATCCAAAATATTCTTGTAGGACTTGTAAGCATGGTCTACTTCTTCCAAATCCCGGTATTCTTTATTCAATTTTACATAGCGCTCCATATTCGAAATGATTTCCGGGTCGGTAATCATTTTACCAACCTCTACAAATCGAAAGTGAATTGCTTCCAGTTTATTTAATAAATCCTGCATTTAATCTTCGTAATTTATATTAATGCTCTCTGATGACCGCACTAACGCTTGTCATGTTATCATTAACCGGGGCTAATTCTTATTCTCGTATAACATCATGTAGGGGTAAGTCGCGACTTTACCCCTACATGAATCAAACGCCAAATTTATCTTTATCCGTTGTATACGAATTCTCCCACTTCCGAGCGAACCGTTACCTGTTTCCCGTTCATTTTTTCTACTCTCCCAATGATCTGAGCATCAATTCCGAACGATTTAGTAATCTCAATGATTTGCTGCGCTTCACTTTCCGGCAGGTAAACTTCCATACGGTGTCCCATATTAAAGACCTTGTACATTTCTTTCCAGTCTGTACCGGATTCTTCCCGGATCATTTTGAAAAGCGGCGGAATCGGGAATAAATTATCTTTAATCACATGTACATCGTCTACAAAATGAAGCACTTTTGTTTGCGCTCCACCGGAACAATGAACCATTCCGTGAATCGATGAACGGCATTTATCCAAAATTGCTTTGATCACCGGTGCGTATGTTCTTGTAGGAGAAAGTACCAATTGTCCGGCGTCTACCGGAACTCCGTCAACGGAATCCGTCAGGTTCTTCGATCCGGAATACACCAAATCAGCAGGAACTGCCGCGTCAAAACTTTCCGGGTACTTTTCTGCCAATGTTTTATTGAATACATCGTGGCGGGCAGAAGTTAATCCGTTGGACCCCATTCCACCGTTGTAAGCGGTTTCGTAAGTTGCCTGACCGTAAGATGCCATTCCCACAATTACATCCCCATCCCGGATCGTATGATTGGAAATGACTTCCGAACGTTTCATGCGGCAAACAACGGTAGAATCTACTATGATAGTACGGACCAAATCACCCACATCAGCTGTTTCACCGCCTGTGGAGTAAATCCCGATTCCCTGCTCGCGCAAGGTTCCCAGCAATTCTTCAGTACCGTTAATGATTGCGGCGATAACTTCACCGGTAATCAGGTTCTTATTTCTCCCAATCGTGGAAGAAAGTAAAATATTTTCTGTTGCTCCAACACACAATAAATCGTCGATATTCATGATCAGGGCGTCCTGTGCAATTCCTTTCCAAACGGAGATATCACCGGTCTCTTTCCAGTACATGTATGCAAGGGAAGATTTAGTACCGGCCCCATCCGCATGCATCACGATGCAATACTCTTCATCACCTGTCAGATAATCGGGTACGATCTTGCAAAATGCTTTCGGGAACAAGCCTTTGTCGACTTTTTTGATCGCATTATGTACTTCTTCTTTTCCTGCGGAAACGCCACGCAAATTGTATCGAATATCTGACATAGTAAAATTTGAAAGGGCAAAGTTACAAAATTCAATTGAGAGGAAAGGCCACAAAAAAAGGCCTTTGAAACAAAGACCTTTTTTCTATGATTTTTTTGAAACTACTTCGCTTTCGGAAGTGGTTTGTATATCAGGTAATCCGGATTGGATGGTGGGTAGGAATTAGCATCGAACTCCAAAGTAACCACTCTTCCTTCCGTACGTCTGTTGAACTGCTGCAATTGCTCAAACAATCTCTTGTTTGTTTTCTTGAACTGGTTCATGTACGCTTCTTTCAATACAATCGCCTGAACTCCAGGGATTGGATTTCCTTCCGCATCTTTCGGCTCAGACTCCAGGTATTTACCTGCAGACAAGTAAACTGTTCTTGGCTCGCGCTCTCCTTTTCCTACAGGGATGATTCTACGAGGATCAACTCCTTTTTCCTCTACTAAGTACTTGTAACAAGCTTTAGCACGGTTTTCGGAAAGAACCTGGTTGTAAACATCGTTTCCACGTGGATCGGTATGTGAACTCAACTCAAGAACCAAGTTAGGGAACTCATTTAATAAGTTGTAAACGAATAACAAGGAATCTTTAGAGTTAATAGTTGAATCAACTAACAAATCCCATTTTGCCAAAGGATAACGTACCTCCGGAAGACGGATTGGTTTTTTGATCGGGAACAATCCCATATCCAATACGAAATCCTGGTTGTATTTCAATCCTTTTGTGGAGATAGAAGCTCCGTTCTTGTCTTCGTAGTATCCTTCTTTAGAAATCGTGATCTTGTAATCAGACTCTTCTGCAATGTAACGATCTCCGTTCGGTTTTTTATCCCAGAATACAGATCCGTCTTTTGCAGTTAAACCTTCCCATCTCTCGTTTGCATTAGATCCAACAACCACAACCTTCACACCTTCAATCTTCGTTTGACGTGATTTATCCAAAAGATCGAATACGTTTACTTTTAAAGAGAATACATTAGGAGGTAATTCGTACATCCAAAGATCCGGGCTGAACTGCTCACCCACGTTTCCTTTACGCTCTGAAGTAAAGTATCCTTTGCGGTCATCCACTTCAACCATTGCATAGTCGTTAAATTCAGAGTTTAACGGAGAACCGAAGTTTGTTGGTTTTTCCCACTGATTTTTGTCTCCTACTTTTTCAGCACGGAACATATCCAATGCTCCCATTCCCGGAAGACCGTCAGAAGCATAGATCAAATCTCCGTTTCTTGCGAAGCTTGGGAATAATTCGTTTCCTGCTGTGTTGATCTCAGGACCCATGTTTACCGGAATTGACCAGGAATCTCCTTTTTTCTCGTAAGTCGTGTACCACAAATCGTGTCCACCTTGTCCGCCCGGCATATCAGAAGCAAAGATCAAAAACTTTGCATCGTCAGTAACACATGGGTGACCAACAGAAAGTGTATCGTTTGGTTTCAAAGAAAGTTTCTTCGGACGTTCCCATCCTTTTCCACCTAATTCGGACATGTAGATGTCACAACCTAAATTTTTCTTTTTTGTACTTGGACAACGTGTAAAGAACATTGTTTTTCCACGTGCATCGATACACAAAGTACCTTCGCTGTCTTCTGTATTGATACTGTCACCAACAATTGGCTTAGGCTCTAACCAGTTTCCTTTTTTATCCAATTCAGAAACGAAGATATCCATGTATTTTTGACAAGTCAACGGATCTTTTGCTTTTCCTTCAAGGCCTTCACGTTCACTGGATGTACCGAAAGCGATTTTAGTGTCTTTCTTGTCAACGAACATCGGTGCCATCTCAAATCCTTCTTTATTCAGGGCTTTTACGTTGGAAACCGTGTGACGTGTTCTGTTTTCTTTGAATTCTTCGAACATCTTGCAAGAAGCAATACCAACGTCTGCTCTCGGATCGTCCGGAACCAAAGCTTTATATGCTATGTAGTTCTCCTGAGCCTTTTTCAATTCGCTCATTTGACGAAGCATGTTCGCATTGTATAATAAAACAAGAGGTTCTTTTTGTTGGTATTTTAACAGAATAGCTTTTTCGTACCATGCGTTAGCATTTTTGAACTGGTCTGTCATTCTGTAACTTTCCGCAGTTTTAAATGCCATTTCACCCTTCAGTGCTAGGCCCGATTTGGACTTACGTTTGATTTTTGAATAGGCTAATTCAGTTTTTGAAGCTGCTTCACAGTAATTCCCACTTCTAAACTCAGCATTTGCATCTTTAATTTGTTTCACTTGTCCGAAAGACACGCTGGAAACAATTAAAAGTCCAGATAAAATAAGCGTTTTAATATTCATAGCAAGGTGCAATCTTTTTATAATAAACACGGTGATGATAGAGCGACTATTGGCTTAAAGGTATAGTTCATCAGCTATCATGATTGCCGAAATTAAATTAAAATTTTGAATACGCACTATTTATCACGGAAAAAAAAACGTCTAAATTGCTTTTTGTGAGATTTTACTCAGCGACGTATCTGTCCCATTTCTGTAGTAAAACCTGAAATCCTTCGGGTAAATCGGATTCAAATTGCTTCCATTCACCGGTTTTCGGATGTTGGAATCCTAAGGATACAGCGTGTAAAGCCTGACCGGGTACTAAATCGAAACAGTTGGAAATGAATTGTTTGTATTTATCGTGCGTGGTACCTTTTACGATGCGATCACCGCCATATTCCAAATCATGGAACAAGGGATGTCCTTTCCATTTCAAATGGGTGCGAATCTGGTGAGTTCTTCCGGTCTCCAGCTTACATTCAACTAAAGTTACCAAACCATAACGCTTCAAGACTTTCACATGCGTTACTGCATGTTTTCCATAATCACCTTCCGGGAAAACGGTCATTACTTTTCGGTTATTCAGGGATCGTCCCAAATTTCCTTCAATGCGGATATCCTCTTCCAGATCTCCCCAGACCAGCGCCTGGTATCTTCTTTCGGTCGTTCTATCGTAAAATTGTTTGGCCAGTTTTGTCAGCGCGTCTTCTGTTTTCGCCACCACCATGATCCCGGTTGTGTGCTTATCCAGGCGGTGAACTAATCCGGGTCTTCCGAAGTAATCTGTTTTCCTTTCCGGCAGGTTGTCAAAGTGAAACACCAAAGCATTTACCAAAGTCCCGGTATAATTCCCGTATCCTGGATGAACAACCATATTTGAAGGTTTATTCACTACAATCACATCGTCGTCTTCGTAAACAATATCGAGCGGAATATCCTGCGGAATTAATTCCAATTCACGCACCGGATAAGGCAGTACAATTGCCACTTCATCCTTTGGTTTGACCTTGTAATTTGATTTTACGGGATTTCCGTTTACAACAACGCTGCCGTTTTTAGCGGCCGACTGGATCTTGTTCCGGGAAGTATTTGGTAGACGATCCAGCAAGTATTTATCTATGCGAACAGATTCCTGTCCCGGATCTGCAGTAAAACGGTAATGTTCAAAAAGTTCTTCTTCTTCCTGCTCAACATCCTGAACATCTTCATTCATCTTATCGGATAATTTTTTTAACTATTTGCGAATTGTTTAATCTCAGGAAATAGATTCCGCCAGGAGCATCGCTCAAATCAAAACGAAGATCTTCTGCCGTTACATTTAACAGTGTACGTCCTTGCGAATCTACTAAAACAGCTCCCGGGAAAGATCCTTCTGATCTCCATTCAATATTTACGATTCCGGTGGTTGGATTCGGGTACACATTCCAATCGATTTCTTTTTCAAATTCATCTACGGCAAGATCCGGATTGTCCAAGGTTTTAATGATCGGACGAATCATCGGAACTCCCGGTTTAGCCGAATTATTCCAGGTAACACCACCATTCAAAGAGAAAAATAAATTCGCTTGCTGCGGGTTATTCATATCAAACCCAATATGCAGCGGATCCGCATCAATTTGTCTCATTCCTACGTAAAACGCACCTGAACCCAATGGAAGACGCTCACCGTCATTTAATAAATAATCGGTGTAAACTCCTCTTCCTTCCTCGTAAATAGGTGTTCTCGGGTAGAAAAACTCATCCTGGTAAATGACTGTGCCTGGTTCACCGCCATTATCAGACCAAACTGTAAGCAGGAACAATTTATTGGATAAATCCTTGATACTTGGAACAAAACACATTCTAACTCCAAGCAGTGTATCTGACTGGTACGGTTCAAATCGAAGGGCCAATCTGGCCTGTATTTGTGAAAGTCCGTACACCTGTTCAGCCGACCCATCATCGTAAGCATACACGTTCTCAAAAACCTGCTGCGTGTAGGATGAATCGTTTAGAGCTAAATTCGGGAACTGAGCTCCTGCACTTCCAATGATATCAAATGTTTTAGTAGTCGAAGATGGTGTTGTGGAGAAGGTATAACCTCCCGTAAAATTATGCACGCTGGAATAGCTTGTTCGCGGTGCATAATTGATTTGATTACCTGATAAAGTCTGAGCATTTAAGGTAAAGCTCCCTTCTGTTGTTCCATTGAAGTTCACTTTCACACTTCCGTTCATGTTATTCTCAGAAATGTTTGAACCGTTTCGAACCGTTACTTTAACATTCGGGTTCATATGAGTCGGTTGATTTACCCAATGTTCCCATGGAACTTCCGTATACTTCTCAATAAGCGATCCAACCTTATACACAAATGCATAATCTTTAAACAGCGTATCCTGGTAACCACTTCCATTTCTTAAATGCACATAATCCAAATGGAATACATCCAGCATTCCGGAAAGTGCTCCGTAATTCTTGAATCGGAATCTAAATCCATTGGTAAGATACATAGCATTGGTAATTCTTAAGTGCCCCACTTTGAAAACACCCAGGGCGCCGCCACCTCTTGTTGACCAAACGCGGTTCCATTCTGATCCGGCAGCATCATAAAACTCCAGAACCAATGAGTCCTCGATTTCAGTCGGATCATTAAAACCCTGACTTTGAACTAAAAAGCTCAGATAAATTGAATCATTCGGAGCATAGGAAGAAAGGTCAATTGTTTTAGAAGTCAGATAATCCGCATAACCAACCTGTATAGTATTGATCGCATACGGATAACCGGTTTCATCCAATCCGTCAAAGCTCACTACTCCCAATGTCCACGGATTCACTGCATGCGTATAATTATGGTAGGCAGACAAATCTGTCCAGTATTTATCCGGACTTACATCGTGTGCGAAGAAGACAGTAACAGAATCCTGTTTGGTATCCGGGTTTGTCAAATAAACCGTATCAGACAGCGGAATCACATTCCCCGAAACATCCAGTGTGTCGTAGATATTATAAGGCGGATACAACTGAATCGTAGAGTAAACTACGGGATAATGCTGAAAGTCAGCTATTTTTATGGTTGTCAGCGGTAAATCCACTTGTGTAGTGGTTCCGGTAGAAGAGGTTGTACTGCGTCTTGTTGGAGAAGTCGAGAACATTTTATCGTTCGTCAATGGAACATTGGATACATTATCCAGCAAGAGGTGAAATTCCTGTTCCGTCACATTCGGATCTCCCGGCTGCGCATCCAGATTCGGAAATTTGGAATGAGAAAACTCATCCAAAAGCGGCAAAGACAAGGTGTCAAACGAATATATAAAAGTGCTGTCAATATTGGTTATGCTTTTGAGATTCATAGATCTCCTTGGAGAGACTTCTCTTTTCATTGCACCTATCGGAGCAAGAACTTCCTGTCCGAAGGAAACAAAACCAACAACCAATACAAAAACGGATACTAAATTAAATTTCATCTAATCAAAAATTACCTACTTTTTTTCAGCTGAAACCATAATTGTAGTACCAGACGGAACAGTAACTCCTTCAATAAACTCAGGGCTTTGAGAATAAATCTGGGCATTGGCTGAATCGGCTGCATTTGTACATCCATCACACGCGCCAACTGAAATCTGTAGCGATATTCCACTTAAACGTGCTTTCGCATCAGATATTGTTAATCCCATCAAATCAATCACCGTAACAGGTTGTGCTTCGTTATTCTGACCTACAACCAAAGTAATAGTGCTTCCTACCGGTATTTTGGTTCCTTCCTTAATTTCTCTTCCGTTATAAAGCTGTTTCAATACTGCTCCATTCGACTCGCTGGTTGGAACATATGTTTTACGGCATTTTAAACCACGATTCTTCAGGATACTTTCTGAAATGCGTTCGGATTTATCAATCAGGCTTGGCATCTCTACCAAACGTGATTTTTTGGAAACCTGTACACGGATAATGCGACCCGGTTTTACAGAAACCTGTGATTTAGAAGTTGGAAGCGGATCCTGTGAAACAATTGTTCCGGCTGGTAATTCCGGCTTATAAACCGAATCAAGCACTTCGATTTTCAATTCCAAAGTTTCCAGTTTCGATTGTGCACTGCTGGTTTTCAAACCCACCACATTCGGAACATCAATTTTCACTCCGTTGTTCGTATACGAATCCAAATAGAATACTAGGATCGTAATCACAACAAAATAAGTAAGCACAATGAAGAGAGAATGCTTCAAAAAGTGCCTGCTCCAAACAAATGCTCTAAGCTTCTGAAAAAACTTCATAAATCGATTGTAAGTTGCAACAAATATAGAAAGAATGTTTCTGCAAGCATGCAACCCGGAACCGAAGCTTTTAACAATCTATTCTGAAAACTTTTCCGGCTCGCTAAAAAGACCCGTTGAATAAGCGTTAATTTTGTAAAAAAGTAATGATATGAAGTTGGTTGGTTTGTTTTGCGGCGGGTATTCTTCGGAGTTTGAGATCTCTTTGAAAAGTGCTCAAACCATTATGGATAATTTCCCGAAAGAATACAAAGTAGTTCCGATCCATGTGCTTGAAAGCGGGTGGTTTATTCCGGAAGGCACGGAGAAGCTGCCGTTTTCCATTGAAAGTATGAGTTACAACTCTAATGGAACAGAACATAAAATCGATATCGGATTAATCTACATCCACGGAAATCCGGGTGAAAACGGGAAAATCCAGGCTTTATTGGACATGAAAGGAATTCCATACGTGAATTCGAATGCACTTGCTTCCGAACTGAGTTTTGACAAATGGTTCTGCAACCAATTCCTGACCCGTTTCGGCATTCCTGTAGCAAAATCTCTTTTCTTAAAATCCAGGAACCACTATACTTCCGAAGAAATTTTGAGCGAATTGGGACTTCCCTGTTTCGTCAAACCTTCCGATTCAGGTTCCAGTTTCGGGATCAGCAAAGTTTCCAGGGCTGAAGATCTGCAAAACGCTCTTGACAAGGCCTTTGAAGAAGGAGACACCGTTGTGATCGAATCTTTTCTAAAAGGAACAGAAGTAACGTGTGGGATTTATCGTTCGCCAAAAGGATTGGTTCCTTTACCCTTAACAGAAATCGTAACAGAGAATGATTTCTTTGATTACGAAGCAAAATATTTGGGACAATCCCAGGAAATAACACCTGCGCGTGTTTCGGAAACGATCCGGAATGCTGTCTGGGAAATTTCGAAAGAAGTTTACAGTTTACTGCAATTGAAATCCATTGCCCGGATTGATTTTATGGTGGTGAATGATATTCCGCATGTAATCGAAGTGAATACCACACCCGGATTCTCGGCTGCAAGTTTAGTTCCTCAAATGCTGGCTGAAGCAGGTATTTCTATTTCGGATTTCTGGACACAGATCTTTGAGGTTGAACTCGCAAAACAATAATTTAAACCGCAAAGACAAGAAGAAAAAGAGGTTACAAATATTGTGGAAATATCCACTTTGCGTCCTCCTTATCTTGCGGTGAAAAAGAAAAAAGAGGATTTTTTTTTAGGAAACCTATAGAAAATGAAAAAGGGTACAATCCAAATAGTACCCTTTTCCAAACCTAAAACCCAATTTACCAAACCAATCAGAGAGATTTCTGATATATACTTGACACCCCTATGATGTCCTGTTTTTTAAAAGGTTGGAAAAAAATTGAAAAAATATTTTTTTTAATTAAAAAATTATTCCACGCAATGACATGGCGGATCAAAATACCACTTTACCTGCGGCATCCCTTCCTGCCATTTCTGCTGAAAATGAGGCCCAAGCATGATAGCTCTCATATCTACAGCCTCCAGTTTTTTCAGGTTTGAAATTTCTTCCGGTAAGGTGTTCATCGGATTATCCCAGATATCCAATATTTTTAAATCTGCCAGGTAACCGATACAAGCCGGCAAAGAACTTATTTTATTTCTGGCTAAGTGAACTCTCTGGAGCTTTGGAAACTGACAAATCACGATCGGGCTTTCTTCAATATCATTCTTTGTGGCATCCAATGTTTTGAGTAGTTTAAAAACTTTCATTTCCATCGGAAGTTCCTTCAATTTGTTTTTAGAAATATTTAAATACTTCAAATTTTTAAATGCGTAAAGTTTTTCAGGAATCTGTTCCCATTTTAATTTGGATGCATCAATAGCATATATCGTATCCGGATTGGCCTTTTTAACGGCA
>CBFGOJ010000046.1:0-34335 GCA_965650365.1 uncultured Fluviicola sp.
AAGAACTTTCCGTCAACCGTATCACCTAGAATGATCAATCGTTATTTAGCATGGAAATATCGTCGAGGAAAATTCCGGGTTCATTGAAAATCGGAGTGGCTGATTCCAGATTTCCTTTATAGACAATACCATTATCACCTGAAACTATGGTGAAAATAGTATCCTGATTCACGGCAATGTCTCTGAACTCGCCGGATTTCACTGGTTCAATAATGACTTTTGCGCTTTGGTCTTTTTCGTTGAAAGCAATAACTCCGGTCTTTGATGTTCCGAATAAGAGCAGATCTTTTTGGTAACGCATCACGATACGCGAATAAGAAGTGTCGGCAGCGAATCGAAGCGTGTCGATTGATGCTATTTTCTGCGAGATTCCGTTATGACTTAGGAGTATGAGTCCTAAAAAGAGCATTAAATTTTTCACGCTGTTCTTCTTTTAGTTTCGGAATATTGTCCGGAACGGTTCGTTTCCATCTTTTGTGTGACCACAACCACGGTGCGGGCTCTTTCAAAATACGCTTTTCAAGCAAATTCGCATGGGTTTCTGTAATTTTTCCCCATGGTAATGTCCTTGGCTCGTCCGTTAGAAGCTGCAATTCCACTTCGTAATAACCGCGTTTGATCTTTTTTGGCAGGTAAAAAACAACCGCCTGATCGTACGTGTTTGCCAATTGCTCGGCTCCGAAAATAATTCCGGTTGTCTGATGTAAAAAAGTCATCCAGTAGCATTTCGTAGAATCTGCCGGACTTTGATCGCTCAAAATTAGCGTTGCCGTCGGAATACCTTCATTAAGGTACGAATTAAAAGTTTCTTTGACGATTTTGGCGTGAATTACTTTCATTCCGAAGCGGGAACGAAGCGTGTTGATCTTTTTGTCCCAATAACCGCTTGTGAGCGGCATTCCAATTCCGATTGCCTGGTGTGGAAAGAACAAGTCCTGTCCGGTAATCATCCATTCCCAGTTCATGTAATGTGCAGAAACCAATAAAACGCTCTTATTTTGCTCGTAAAGCTGCTCCATCAACTCCGGGTTCTTAATCTCAAAGCGTTTGCGGAGCTCTTTTTCCGAAATACCCAGGTTTTTAACTCCTTCTAAGAGCATATCCGCGAAATACCGGTAAAACCGGCGTTTGATTTTTTGGTGCTCTTTCCGCGATAAGTCGGGAAAGGAGCGGGTGATATTTCCTTCAATAACCTTTTTTCGATAAGGAAAAACGGTGATCAATAAGAGAAAGAACAAATCGGAAAAACGGTAAGTGATCCAAAGAGGAAGTTTGGAAAGAGGAAGTACAAATAAATAGTAGGCAACTTTACTCATTTCCTGAATTTATTGGGCCAAAGCGTTTGCAATTGTTTATTGATTTCCTGCTCGCGGGCACTGCTTCCTGCATGAAAAAAGGTACGGTCCTTTAATGAATCCGGCAGGTATTGCTGGAAAACAAAATTCCCCGGAAAATCATGTGCATATTGGTAAGCTGCTCCGTAGCCCAGATCCTTCATCAATTTAGTAGGCGCATTTCTCAAGTGAAGTGGAACGGGCGCATTCGGATCTTGTTTTACCGTTGCAATTGCTTCGTCAATAGCTAAGTAAGCTGCATTTCCTTTCGGAGAAGTAGCTAAATAAATAGCACATTGCGAAAGAATAATGCGTGCTTCCGGCCAGCCGATTACCTGGATTGCCTGGAACGTATTATTTGCCATGATTAATGCCGTAGGATTCGCCAGTCCAACATCTTCTGCCGCTGAAATGAGTAATCTTCGTGCAATGAATTTTGGATCTTCACCGCCTTCGATCATACGTGCGAGCCAGTAAACAGCCGCATCCGGATCACTTCCGCGAATGGATTTGATGAAGGCCGAAATAATATCGTAATGTTGTTCGCCGTCTTTGTCATAGCGCACTCGCTGCTGCGCCAGCTGGTTGACCAATTCATCCGTAATAACCGCCGTTTCAGAAGGGGAGAAGGTATTTACCACCATTTCCAGCAGGTTCAGCATTTTGCGCGCA
Source organism: uncultured Fluviicola sp. (assembly GCA_965650365.1). GTDB lineage: Bacteria > Bacteroidota > Bacteroidia > Flavobacteriales_D > Crocinitomicaceae > Fluviicola. The sequence continues at coordinate 2,007 of CBFGOJ010000046.1, forward strand.
TCACCGCCTGCAACTGCGATTAAGGATTTGTATTCTTTGAGTTTTATTTTCCGTTTGGAAAGAATGACATCTTCCTTAATTGCCCGATTGATGAGTTCGAGCAAATCTTCTACTGTATGGCTTTCCAGGGTGTAAACCTGGCAGCGGGAAAGCAATGCGGAAATGACTTCGAACGAAGGATTCTCTGTAGTTGCGCCGATCAGCGTAATCGTTCCTTTTTCGACAGCTCCAAGTAAGGAATCCTGCTGTGATTTGGAAAAGCGGTGAATCTCATCTATGAACAAAACAGCACCACCGGTTTGGAACATCCCCTGGCTTTCTGCCTTTTGAATAATTTCCCGAACGTCTTTCACACCCGAAGAAATGGCTGAAAGTGTATAAAATGGTCTATTTGCCTGCTTTGCAAGTAAGTTTGCCAAAGTTGTTTTCCCAACTCCGGGAGGTCCCCAGAAAATAATAGAAGGAAGAATATTTGATTGAATAGCCTTTTTCAAAGCTCCGTTTTCCTCCAGCAAGTGCCGTTGCCCGATGTATTCGGACAAATCATTGGGGCGCATACGTTCTGCTAAAGGAGCACTCATCTTCTTCTTAAAGTTCAAAGGTTCACACTTCGACTACGTTCAGTGTACTTAATTTCCGTTTAGTGTCTCGGAAAGGTGACTGAGCGGAGTCGAAGGCAACTTTCTATCAAAAATAAGACTTTTCCCGCTAGTTGTCTGCCGGATTTACAGGATATTCAGCCATGAGTTTGTATTTTCCACCTAAACCAGCCAGTAAATCGTGCCACAGGTCATCATTGAAAGAGTTGAAAATATTCAGCTCGTCCGGCATTTTCATAACCACCCAGCTCAGATTGTCGATTTCGTTTTGAAGTTGCCCGGCACTCCATCCTGTGTAACCGATAAAGAAGCGAAGGTTTTCAGGTGTCATTTCATCGCGCGAGATTTGCTTTTTGATCTCCGGGTAATCTCCACCCAAATACAGGTTTTCCCCGATCTGTGCAGATCCGTTTATTTCTTTGTTTTGGTGTATGTAGAACAGCTGAGTGCGTTCTACAGGCCCTCCGAAACCCACAGGGATTTTAGCTTCCGGAAAATCAGTTATCACAGAATTGATTTCGATTTCCAGCGTATTGTTTAAGATTAATCCGAAGCTTCCTTCGTCATTATGTTCGCAAAGGAGAATCACTACACGTGAGAAGTCACTGTCCATCAGGAAAGGTTCTGAAAGAAGCAAATCACCTTTTGAGGGGTTTGGTTGTTTGTTAATCTGTAAAGGAATCAAAGTAGTTTTGTTTTTGAGGTAAAATACAAACAAAATTTTAGTTGAAAAAGCAAACCAATGCCGACTTTGAATAATTAGTTGAGAACAATAGGTGGTTTACGGATATTGATGTTTGCATTTTGCAAAATGGATGCATTACCTCTAATTCCGATGGTGAAACTTTTGTTCGTTCCAATGGGCGTCCAGTTGAAAACAACGTTCCAACAGTGAATATTTCGATATAAATTAATGTTGAAGTTACTGATCACGCGCTGCTCGATATCATACATCATACGTGCTCCGACTTTCCAGTTGGGAGTGATGTTCACATCTCCGCTGAGTGTGATGGTATTGGTGGGCAAATAACGCTTTGATCGATAAGTCGACGTGTCTGAATTCAGATTAATAGAGAAAATATGGTCGAAGGTGAGTTTCCAGGGGATCTCGAAATAAACCATCTGATTCGGATTCACGATCCATTGCTGGTATTGCGGATTCCAAACGTTCGACATCTGGTTGGAGATTGCCTGCAGACGCTCACGGCTCTTTTTAGTCGTTAGGATTAAAGTCGTTGCAAACTGGGCCGTTTTAATGCGCCCGATTCCTTGTTTGTTCTTAAAAGCGTATTTATTCATGGTAATCCCGTTCGTGTCCCATGCATACCAGCTGTGATTGGCTGTAAGCGTGAAATTGATGAATTCATTCGGATTGATGACCATGCGCATATTCAAATCGCCCCAATTCATGGAATCTTTGAAGATGTCGTAATCCGTGCTCAGGAAGAAGTTGTCGATCAATCGCGTTTTCTTGAACCCGGTAACGGTGTCTTTGGCACTCTTTTGTTTGAGCTCGAAGGTATTGTTCAGCCCGAAAATAATCCTTCCGGAAGATTGTGTCACGTTTTCCGCGTACAAGCTTCGTTCATATTTACTGTAACGAACCTGTCGGAGTTCTCCGTTCACCGAATCCGTATAACTTTCAATTCCCTGCTGGATGACAGGAGCATAATTGAACGACACGGTGGGTGTCATTACGTGGCGAAGCAAGGTTTTTCGTCTTCCTACAAAGCGGTAGTAAGAATAAAAATTACTCGTTAACGAAACGCTGGAATTGAATGAGTGGCTGAATCCGCCGGTACCAACAGTGTCGACCAGAACAACATCCATGTTTTGGCTGGTGTCAACGGCAGTTTTTACTACCGACTGGAAATTGTAAACCTGTCTGTAAGTTGCTGAAGGTGTAATTCGAACGGTGTTCTTCAAAATACTGAAAGTAGCCTGAATATTAAAGTTTTGAGTGATTCCGTTCCGGAAATTCTGTCCGATACTATCAAAGCGTCCGTTTTTCAAATAGGTATCCTTGAAGGTAGACCGGTTTTGAATTTCATTAGCGTAACTGATCCCGACAAGTTTATTGACTCTTTTAAACGGGAAAATCCGGTTGGTAGTCTGGAAGTTGAAAATCGGGGAAGTTAAATCAATTGTCCGGGTAGTGGAGTTTTGCCTCAGGCTCAATTTTAAATCTGCAGAGATTGGCAAGGATCCGAAACGTTTTCCCAGGCGGATATCCGAATTCAGCGTATTGTTGAAGTACTGCGGATTGTTTTGCTGATTTAATGTCTGCTTATTGGTGGAGTTGGAGTTGTAATTCACGTTTGCAGTGAACGACCAGTTTGGATTTAGTTTCGGGTCCTGGTTGTGTGTCCAGCGGACCGTTGTTGTACTGAAAACAGTTGAATCCGGATAGCCGTATCTGAAACGGGTATATCCCAAATCAAAATTTCCATTGTATTTGTAACGGGTAGCGTATTCAGTGTAATTTCTAAAACCGAAACTTCCCCGGGTATAAGCAGTGGCATATACAATTGTTTGCAAACGTTCTGTGATCGGAATGTAATATCCCAAATCCAGGAATCCCATACCATAAGCGGAAACAATGGAATATTGCGGCATAATGAAACCACTTTGTCTTTCTTTCTTCTTTTTCAGCGGGATCATGGCGAAAGGGAGTCCGAGTGGAGTAGGAACACCCATGACCCACAAGTTGATTGGTCCGGAAACAATGCGTTTATCCGGCACCATTACCGCTTTTGAAAGCGCGAAATGGTAATGCGGTTCTTCCAGGTTACAGGTAGTGAATTTTCCGTGTATAAAATGAACATCCTCATTTGGCTGGCGTTTTGCTTTCTCCATCGTCAGGTAATATTCATCCTGCTTAATGGCTGCTTCCTGGATAAATCCTTTCTCTGTTTCAAAATTGTAGCGTATAGAAGCTGCTCTTAGTGTGTCGCCATTTTCGATGAATAAAGGTTTCCCGACTTTTCTTCCCAGGGAATCTTCAATGAAAGTGGCCAATACTTCATTTTTATTGAGATCAATCAGCAAATATTCCGCCGACATATCAACTCCTTCGTAATTCAACTTAGCTTCTCCGTATAAATGAACCTGTTTCTTTTTCAGGTCCGAATAAATGGAATCGCGGGCAGAATAAGTGATGATAGATTTGAAATCTGTGTCGTTGATGTAGACTTTGCGCACTTTTGTGCTGTCAGGCTTTATAACTTTCGTTGTGTCTGTAAGTACCGTTTCTGTAGTGTCTGGTTGTCCGAAAGCAAAAGAAGTGGAAATAAACGAAGCACAGAGCAGCAAGCAGAATGCAGTTCTGATTGCAGCAGAAAAAATAAGGAAGGAGCCTATTTTTGTTTTCAATGCTTGTATTAACGGTTACAACGCTTGTGCTAACCTTGCCATGCCAAAGCGGCTTTGCGAAGGCTAAAAGCTTCAGCGACGGCGCAAAGCTACGAAAATCCGGTCGTTTGAATGTTTTAAAAACGGGATAATATGCAACTTAACGATTTAAAAAGAATGCTTATTTACAAAAGCCGAGCCAGAAATGGTGTTTGATGGGATGTAACGGTTTTTTCAACAGTTGATTATAGATAAGTTTCCGGTTTGGTCTGAAGATTGCTTGGGAAAGGACAGTATTTTTATTCCGGAATCGATATACCGTATTATGAACCAATTAAAAAACAGTTTAAAAAGAATGAAATGGATGGCAGTTGTTCTTCCATTTGTCATGCTTTTAGGCTTCCGGGGAAAAGAACGCCCCATTCCCGGTAAACAACCAGGAACCATTAAAACCATTGTCATTGATGCGGGGCATGGAGGAAAAGATCCCGGCTGTCATGGTTCGTCTGCCCACGAAAAAAACGTTTGCCTGTCAATGGCTTTGGAATTGGGCCGCAAGATCAAAGAAGGTTACCCGGAAATTAAAGTCGTTTTTACACGAGATAAAGATGTGTTTGTGGAATTGGACGATCGTGCTAAGATTGCCAACAAGGCAAATGCCGACCTGTTTATCTGTATTCATGCCAATTCAGCTTCACCAACAGCTTATGGAACAGAAACTTATGTACTTGGATTGCATAAAACGGATGCACAGGCAAAGATTGCGGATCGTGAAAACAGTACCATTTACCTAGAAGCAGACAAAGGAGAGAAATACAAGGATTTTGACTTGTCGCCGGATGCAATTATTGCACGTCAGCTGCAATTATCGGTTTTCCTGGATCAATCTATCATTTTTGCCGACAAATTACAGGACGAATTTAAATCTATTGGACGCTATAACCGCGGAGTGAAGCAGGCTGGATTCCTGGTGCTTTATAAAACGACCATGCCGAGTGTATTGATCGAAACCGGATTCTTAACGAACAAAGATGAAGAGAAGTTTTTGGCAGATACCGAAGGGCAGAACAAAATGGCCGGAGCAATGTTTACCGCTTTTGAGAAATACAAAGCAGAATTGGAAGGAGTCGATTATAAAACAAGAGCTCCACATGAGGTACCGGATGCAACTCCTCTTGAAAAAAAGGAGTTGAAAGATAAGGTTGTTTTCCGCATTCAGATTGAGACTTCAGAAACGAAAATACCAACTACTTCAAGTCGTTTTAAGAAACACGAAGTGTTTGAATACCAGCAGGATAAACTTTATAAATATACAATTGGTGAATTTATTGGAGATTTCAACGGTGCCAATACGTATAAGAACGAACTCCGACAAAAAGAATTTCCGAATGCTTTTGTAGTAGCTTTTCAAAATGGAGAGCGCATTAGTTTGGAAAAAGGGATTAAATTAGCAGAAAAATAGAAAGTTTTGAAGATCAAAAAAGAAGTAAAAGCTGGCCTCATTGCAATTGCTGCAATCGGCTTGCTTGTCACAGGGATTAATTTTTTGAAAGGTTATTCTTTTTTCGGAGGAGACTCTCAATACACTGCTTATTTTCCCAATGCCGGTGGATTAACTGCATCAACTTCCGTTTATGTAAATGGAGTTATTGTAGGAAAGGTCATTTCAGTTGACTACAATCCGGGAGGAGATTCCACTTCAAAAGTAAAGATGGTGTTCACCATCCAGGATGATGATTTGAGAATTCCAAAATCTTCCGTTATTGAGACAGGTTCTGTGGATTTGTTGAATAAAGGATTGCTTGTATTTATGGGGGATGATCTTTCCAAAGGATATTACACCGAAAAAGACCGTATTCAGGGCCATGTGCAGCTGGATATGTTCGGACAATTGAAATCATACGCCAATCCGGTTCTTCAAAAAGTTTCTGCCCTGGTAGTGAATGTCGATAAAACCATTACTTCCCTGAAAGGGTTCTGGGATACAACAGCTACTTCAGAAATCCGTGAATCATTGGTGGAATTGAAATATACATTTAAGAAATTCGGAAACATTGCAAACGATGTTGAAGGTTTGGTTGCTACTGAAAAAGTGAAGTTGAGCCGCATTATGAACAATGTCGAATCAATCACTACAAACCTAAAGGCTTCCAACGATAAGATTTCTAAGATCCTTGGGAATTTTGAAAAAGTATCGGATGATTTGGTAACTGCTGATTTTAAGAAAGTGATCACGAATGCCAATGCCACGATTGAAAAACTGAATGCGACCTTCACCCAAATTGAATCCGGGAACGGAACGCTGGGTAAACTCCTGAAAGACGAGAAATTGTACAATGAACTGGTTCAAACCAATAAGAATATTCAAAACCTGGTTCAGGATTTAGAAAAACATCCGGAGAGATATATTCATTTCTCTGTGCTGGGAGCGAAAACAAAAGGAGTTCCGCTTACCACGGGTGATGAGAAAAAATTACGTAACTTGTTAGATTCAATCCCTGATTAAGAACAATTTATGATTGCTGCGATTATTTTTAGTGTTTTGCTGGTTGGCGGATTCGGATGGTTCGGATGGAATATCCTGAAAATTCGCTCCAATATTTTGCTGGGACGGGATGTTAATCGGAAAGACAAACCGGGTGAACGTTGGGCGACCATGGCTTTAGTGGCTTTGGGACAGAAAAAAATGTTCAAAAGACCGATTCCTGCAATTCTGCATTTGGGAATTTACCTTGCCTTTGTCATTACTCAAGTTGAATTGATCGAGATTGTATATGATGGAATCACAGGTTCTCATCGTGCATTCATGTCTTCTTTGGGCGGATTGTATACATTGGCTATTTCCATCATCGAAGTACTTTCCGTTGCTGCATTGATTGCAACCATTGCTTTTCTTTCACGAAGAAACATCTTAAAACTTCCTCGTTTCCAGAAACCGGAAATGAAAGGTTTCCCCACATTTGATGCGAATTTGATCCTGTGTATGGAGTTGATCCTTGTTTTCTGCATCTTCACCATGAATGGGGCAGACGAAGCATTGTATCTTCGCGGAGATTCGCATGCTGCGCATGAAGCAGGTTCTTTTGGTTTTGCTATTTCTTCGTGGGTTGGTCCGCATATTTTTGGCGGAATGAGCACGGAAACATTACTTGTTTTGGAAAGAATTGGTTGGTGGGGACACTGGTTCATGGTTTTGGCATTCCTGAATTACCTTCCGTATTCCAAACATTTCCACATTTTATTGGCATTTCCAAATACCTGGTATTCCAACCTGGAGAAAAAAGGGAAGTTTACGAATATGGAAGCGGTTACTGCAGAGGTGAAATTAATGCTTGATCCGACGGCAGATCCATATGCTGCACCAGTTGCTGCTGAAGGAGCCCCACAACGTTTTGGTGCAAAAGATGTCAATGATTTGACATGGAAGAACCTCATGGATGCTTATACCTGCACGGAATGCGGACGTTGTACTGCATCCTGTCCGGCTAATATTACGGGTAAGAAATTGTCGCCTCGTAAGATCATGATGGATACTCGCGACCGCATGGTGGAATATGCCGATGGAAAACGCAAGAACGGTAAAGACTACGAAGACGGGAAATCCCTGATGTTTGATTACATCACTGAAGAAGAAGTTTGGGCTTGTACTTCCTGCAACGCTTGTGTGGAGGCTTGCCCGGTAAATATTGATCCGCTTGGAATTATTGTGGATCTTAGAAGGTATTTGGTGATGGAAGAATCCAAAATGCCAACAGAGTTAACAGGAATGTTGACAAACATTGAGAATAACGGAGCTCCGTGGCAGTTTTCTCCGGCAGACAGAGGAAATTGGATTCATGAGGATTAATTTGTAATTCGGTTTTCAGATTTTTGAAAAGTAAAAGATTGATTGTAGATGAAGACTTTGGCGCTTGGTTTTGTTGCATTTCTTTTGTTGTCGGTTCGACCAACGAATTCCGTTTATTTGGAAATTGATGGTTTTCCGCTTTGTCTAAAAAAAAATAAAACATATACCATTCGTATTTTATCGCCGGGGGAACTTCCAACGGATGAGTATTATAAACTTACCGGGAACGGAATTGCATTAACTGGCACTGAACAATCGTACATCTATAAAGGCACAACCGGTTCCTCGCATGGTAAGGTGAAGCTGAGTGTTTCTATTCAAAACGACAAGAAACACACCAGCGAAAAAATTTTAGCACACGAAATTAGTGTCTGTAATTGAATTAAAGAATTAGTATGAATACACTGCATGTACCAACAATGGCCGAAATGATGGCACAGGGACAAACCCCGGACATTTTGTTTTGGGTGGGTTGTTCGGGTAGTTTTGATGACAGGGCTAAAAAGATCACCAAAGCATTGGTTCGTATTTTGAACGAGTGTAAAGTGAATTTTGCCGTTTTAGGAGCAGAAGAATCCTGTACCGGGGATCCGGCGAAACGTGCAGGGAATGAATTTACGTTCCAAATGCAGGCCATGATGAATATCCAGGTGCTGGATGGTTACGAAGTGAAGAAAATCGTGACTGCCTGTCCGCATTGTTTCAACACATTAAAGAACGAATACCCTGAATTGGGTGGGAAATACGAAGTCATTCACCATACACAATTGATCCAGGAATTAATTAACTCCGGAAAATTGTCTTTGAAAGGTGGTGGTATGTTCAAAGGAAAGAAAATTACATTCCACGATCCTTGTTATTTAGGAAGAGGGAACGATATCTATGAGGCTCCAAGAGAACTGATCGAAAAACTGGATGCGGAACTGGTAGAAATGAAGCGCTGCAAAACCAATGGTTTGTGCTGTGGCGCCGGTGGTGCACAAATGTTCAAGGAAGCTGAAAAAGGAAATAAGGAAGTAAACGTTGAACGCACGGAAGACGCTTTGGAAACTCAGGCTACTATCATTGCAACCGGTTGTCCTTTCTGTAATACGATGATGACGGATGGAGTGAAGAACTTCAACAAGGAACATGAGATCCAGGTATTGGACGTGGCAGAACTGATTGCAAACGCAGCTGAATTATGATTCCTTTTGAACAACTTCCGGATGATGCCCGTTTGTGGAGCTACCAATCCGACCGCAAGTTAACGGCAACAGAAAAAGCGTGGATCGAAGAGATTTTGCCGCCATTCTTAACTGATTGGGCGGCTCACGGTGCAAAGCTGAATGCTTACGGCGCAGTTTTGGGTGATTATCATTTGATTTTAGTAGTCCATGAAGACCAGGCAAATGCTTCCGGTTGTTCCATCGATAGTTCTGTTCGATTTATCAAACAGTTAGAGAAAGAATTGGGAGTTTCCTTCTTCAATCGCCTGAAAATGTTGGTAGATAACGGACAGGAAGAATTCTTTACTTCTTATTCAGAATTAGATCAGTTGAATCCGGAAGCGAAAGTTTATAACAACATGGTGATGTCGGTAGGAGAATGGAAAAAATCCTGGAAGATTCCTGCTTCCGGGTTAGCGAATCAATAATTCGAACCTTCTGTTTTAATAACACTGGAAATCTGTATCTTAGGCCGGATTATTTAATCCTAAGCTCGAAAACAGTTCGCCATTTAGCGAATTGGCGAATTGGTCAATTAGCAAATTTGCGTTTAGGGTGATTGGTTGGAAGGGTGTATTTGATTCGTAAATTCAGATGTTATTTAGTAGTTTCTTTCACTCTTTTCTCAGCTGCTTCCCGCGCTTCTTTTTTCTTACTCACATTCAAACGAACTCCACCAACAATACGAAGGTTGTAATAAGTCTGTTTGTAGCTGAAATCATTGAAAGCAATGGATTTATTGTCGAAGTCGCTAACAAACATGATGAAGTATTTCGGCTTGTTGATTCCGCCAACGATTTTGAAATCCACACGTGGTGCGAGTCCCAGGAAACTGCGGGTTGTGCCGTCGAAAGTATAAAGCTTGGATTGAATGACTAATCCTAATCCACCCATGATTCCAAGCTGGAACATGCGCCATCTGCGCACATAAGCATAGCCGGGAACAACTCCCACATCAAAAGCCGCAATGACACTTGATGAAGTTTTGCTTTCAGTAGAATCCTGCAATTCGATAGGAATAATGGGCTGATTGGAAGAAATGCCGTGGTAGTTTGTGGTGTATTTCAAATAGAATGTTCTAACGTCACGGTGGTAAGAAGCCGTTTTCCCTTTAAAAGCAGCCATTTTAAATTCGTTTTTAAAGAATTGCCAGGCGTTAATAGAAAAACTGGCTGCATTGATGTCTCCGCGAATGAGGTTTGGGTCGTTCGGAGGAATGGTATCGTTCCACCGATCTGCATGTTTCATGGCATATCCCTGGTACAAATGCCAGTCAACATCAAAATACATGTTCTTGTAACTAAAGTCGAATCCAAAGTCGATGTATTTTGTTTTCCCAAATTTCTTCTTGGAGCGAACAGAATTCGGTAAGGTAATTCCAAAGCGCAAAGACATCCATTTGTAGGAAAAACCAAATCCCAGAACAGGATTAAAGTTGTTTCTGAATTTTACGTTTTTGATCCCTTCAGTGAAAGGATAGGAAATGGACATGGGAGCAGTACTCCATCCAAAATCCGCATACAAAACTAGTCGATTCCGGTATTTTTGGTAGGGCAGCAGCGTATCTGCATCCTGGCAAAAAGCACTTGACGAGAATAAGCTTAAAAATACTATGAGAATTCCTATTCTACTCATTAATCCCTTGTATGGAACACAAAAATGCGAATTCTTTTGCAACCTCCAGTCTTTCTGTAGATCTTCCGGAACCTCCGCCATGTCCGGCACTCATCGTGCAATCAAACAGGATCGGAGCAGTTCCGGTATTGTATTTTCTCAATTTTGCCACCCATTTCAAAGGTTCCCAATATTGAACCTGTGAATCGTGATAGCCGGTTGTGATCAGCATAGCCGGGTAATCCATTTTCCGAACATGGTCGTAAGGAGAATAGCTAAGCATATACCAATAGGCATCTTCTTCATTCGGATTTCCCCATTCTTCGTATTCGCCGACTGTTAAAGGAATGCTTTCATCCAGCATCGTAGAAATTACATCTACAAAAGCAACTTGTGCAATTACTCCTTTAAAAACGTAAGGAGCCATATTCGTTACAGCACCCATCAATAAACCGCCGGCGCTTCCACCTTGTGCATAGATTGAATTGGGATCGCAATATCCTTTCAAAGCCATCCATTCGGCAGCATTGATGAAATCAGTAAAAGTATTTCGTTTCTGATTCAATTTACCATCCTGGTACCAATGTTCGCCCAGGAATTTCCCACCGCGGATGTGAGCAACGGCGTAAACAAAACCTCTGTCGAGCAAACTTAAGCGTGTTGCCGAAAATGCTGCCGGAATAGTTACACCATAACTTCCATAACCATAGAGCAGGAGCGGAGCTTTCTTCAGGTCTATTCCTTTTTTATAGACAATGGAAATGGGGATTTTCTGACCATCATTTGCGATTGCCCAAATTCTTTTAGAAACGTAGTTTGAAGGATTGAAGTTCTTGTCGATCAGTGTTTTTTGGAAGAATAATTCGGAAGTTTTGCTGTCAACATTGTATTTGTAGATCGAACCCGGAGTAGTGAATGAGGTGTAATGGTAATGGACTGCTTTCGATTCGTAATTATCGTTGAAACTGAAATTTAGTTCGTAAACCTCTTCGGGCATGGAAATCGTGGAGAAATTGCGAGCGTTTAAATCTCCCACAAAAATTTCGGTCCGTCCCATCTTTCGCGACTGAACAGCCAGGAAATTTTTAAAAACTTCGACTTCGTCCAAATAAACTTCCGGATTGTGATCCATTAATACTTCGCAACTTTCAATGGAAGCAGGAACAGATTTGGAGAAAACCAGCTTTCGGTTCGGACTGTTTTGATTGGTGACGATGTAAAAACCATTTTCGTGGTGGCTGACTTCGTATAAATGATCTTTTTCGCGCTTTAAGAAACAGCTTGCTTTGTCGGCCGGTTTGTCTGCATTGATCATCCAGGTTTCAGAGCTGGTGCTGCTGACTAAGTGAATAAGTATAAACTTTTTATCAAGGGTTTTAGTCAGGTAAACATAGAATCGCTCGTCTTTTTCTTCGAAAACCAATTCGTCTTTTGAAGCGCTGGTCCCCAAAACATGTTTGTAGATTTGAAATTCGCGCAGGGTAGTGGGGTCTTTCTTGACATAAAAAAGCGTTTTATTGTCGTTTGCCCACAAAACACTTCCGTCTGTGTTCTGAATTTGTTCTTTTAAGATTTTGCCGGTTTTGTTTTCCCGGAAGGAGATACTATAATTTCTTCGACCGATCTTATCCTGTGAAAAAGCCGTCAATTCATTGTTGGGCGAAATAGAGAAATCTCCCAATGCATAATATTCATGACCTTTCGCCATTAGGTTCTCATCAAAGAATACCGTTTCTTTCTGGCCTTCGATCAAAATGAGCTGCCTGTAATCCAGGTCTTTGATTTGCCGCCACTGAAAAGTTTTCCCCTGTACTTCAAACGGAGCACTGGTTTCTTCCGGGTTAATTCGATTGTCGAATTCCTTGAGAAAAGTATTGACCAATTTCTCTTTTTGATCAAAAAAAGCTTTCGAGTAATTATTTTCTTCAGCTATATAATCCAGTACAGGCTTTGAATCGCGCTCATTCATCCAAAAATATGGATCGTTCCGAACATGATTGTGTTTAACAAGTTCTTTAGGAACTTCTTTAGCTATGGGGAAGGGCGACTGGTTTTGTGAATTCACGATAAATGGAGTAAATGAAAACAATGAGAGTAATCGGAGAAAATTCTTCATACCACAAATTTAAGAGAACTCTTTTAAGAATTGTGGGTCGGTTTCGGGAGTTTATTAACTTTGTTTTCATGAAAAAAGCATATAAGTTTCTTCTTAATAAATTGCCAAGGCCGCTTTTAATCCGTTTGAGCTACATTTTTAAGTTCTTCGCGCCTTTGATTTACAAGGGAAATAAGGTGGAATGTCCGGTATGTGAACGAAAATTCAGAAAGTTCTTATCCTACGGATCTGATGTTGCGCATCGGGAGAATGTGCTTTGTCCGTTTGACTTAACTTTGGAAAGACACCGTTTGATGTGGCTTTATTTAAAAAGAGAAAGTAATTTTTTTACAGCTGATAAACTAAAAGTTCTGCACATTGCACCGGAACAATGCTTTCATAAAAAATTCAAGAACCAGCAGAACCTGGATTATTTAACCGGAGATTTGGTTTCACCGATTGCCGATATGCATTTCGATTTACATCATATTCCTTTGGAAGACAACCGTTTTGATGTGGTTTTTTGTAATCATGTGATGGAACATGTGGATGACGCGCTTCAATGTATGAAAGAACTTTATCGTGTGATGGCTCCCGGAGCATGGGGGATTTTACAGGTCCCTCAGGATATTTCCCGTGAGGAGACTTATGAAGATTGGACTATCACTTCTCCGGAAGACCGCGAGAAACATTTCTGGCAGAAAGACCACGTGCGTTTATTTGGAAGAGATTATCCGCAATGGTTGGAAAGAGCTGGTTTTGAAGTGGAAGTTGCATTTGCCAATAATCCTTTGCCGGATGAAGAAATAGAGCGCTACAGACTTATCAAAGACGAAGCGCTTTACATCGTTCGAAAAAAATAAGAAGAAAAAGCAAAGCTTTTGAAGACGAAAACTGCTTTTTCACAAAGTATTAGTTTGAGGTAAGCGCAGCTTTTGAAGACCAAATTATGACAAACGTCAGAGCGGAAATAATTTGGGAAAATTGCAGCTTTTGAAGACCAAATTATGACAAACGTCAGAGCGGAAATAATTTGGGAAAAATCCAGCTTTTGATACAAGCAAGCGTTAACGCAGCTTTTGCTTTTTTAAGACAGAAAAATAAAATGCCTAATAAAGCATCATTTTTGAGGTAAGTTTCTCTTTTCATAGTAACTTAGTAGTTAGGGTGTTATGAATTTCAATAAAAGCTTGTTTATTTTCTCATTGCTGATAGCATTTATAGGCTGGAAGTGTTCCGGAACGGAGGAAAAGCCAGTGCTTGAGAAAGGGCTGCTGAGCCAGCCGGGGCTAGAAGTACCTTTTCCTGCAGACAATCCAATTACAACAGCCAAAATTGCTTTCGGGAAAAAACTCTTTTTCGACAAACGCTTGTCGCGCAATAACGAAATTTCCTGTGCCAGCTGTCATCAGCCCAATAAAGCCTTTACAGACGGTCTGTCTAAAAGCCGCGGCGTAAACGGCCAAACTGCTATGCGTAATGCTCCGAGTCTTCTGAATAGTTCCTACTTTAAAAGTTATATGTACGACGGCGAAGTGAAAACGCTGGAAGAACAGGTCCTGGTTCCGATCCAGGATCATTTGGAAATGGGAAGTTTGATGAAGGAAGTGCTTCAGAAATTATCCAAAGATCCGGAATACAAGCAGTTGGCCAGATCAATTTTCAATAGAGAACTGGATGCATATGTGATTACACGGGCCATAAGTACTTATGAACGTTCATTGATCAGCCGGAATAGCAAATTCGACCGATTCAGAGCGGGTAACAAGCAGGCTTTAACTGCAGATGAACAAGCAGGATGGATTCTTTTTTCTCAGAAATTGTATTGTACTAAATGTCATTCCGGACCTGATTTCACAAACTATGCGGTAGTTAGCAACGGACTTTACACCGATTACGGTGCAGATGCAGGAAGATACCGGATCAACGGACTTGAGAAGGAGCGGGGAACTTTTAAAGTTCCGGGTTTGAGAAATGTGTCGTTGACTGCGCCATACATGCACGATGGCAGTATTCGTACTCTGAAAGAGGTGATTTTGCATTATTCAAAAGGAGGTGCGGATTTCCCCAATAAATTTCATGCAATAAAGCCCTTTAAATTAAGTGGTTTAGAAATCAATCAGTTAGAATCGTTTTTAAAGACATTAACTGATACATCTGCGATCAAATAAAGGAGAATTCTACTTAGTTGATAGAACTAATTGTACTATTCGTCGAAAAACTGTTAAAAAAACGGTCGATAATTCTCCATTTGATAATAATTTGAAAAATATCCCGTTATATTAGTCATACCCCAATGTAAAAATTATGCAAACCCAAAATCCAAATATACCATGGCAGTTAATGTCTATTTCCACCAGTCACCAGAACTTCTCCAGGAGGAGCAAGTATGGGTGATGCAGGCAAAGGAGGATCCGGCAAGATTCGAACCTTTGTACCGCAAGTATTATGATGCAATACTTCGCTATTTGAAACAACGCATGGAAGACCCGGAGCAAGCCCACGATGTCGCTTCTCAAGTCTTTATCAAGGCGATTAAGAATTTATCGAAGTATGAAGACCGCGGCGTACCGTTCGGTTCATGGCTTTACAGAATAGCCAAAAGCGAATTGTACCAATCCTATCGAGAAATGCAGTCGAACAGAACGGTTTCTATGGAACATGTTCAGATTCCAATTTTCGACACGTTATTTTTTGACAATCAAGAATTAGAACACAATCAATCTTTGCTTTTAGCAGCAATGCAAAAGTTAAAAGAAGAACAATTAAAGTTGATTGAGATGCGATTTTTTGAACAGCTAAGTTTTAAAGAGATCGGAGAATCAATAGGTATTACTGAGAACAATGCGAAGGTGAAAACTTTCAGGGCATTGGAAAAACTAAGAGAATATTTCTTAGGCAGATACGCAGCTTAAAAAGAGAAGGCCCCGACGATACATGTCGGGGCTTTTTTGCAGAATCAGCTCAAGGCGTTTTGACGAAAAGTTTTTTTGGAAACTATTTTTGAAAGTATTAACTTATCGTCATGAAAGCCATTAAAACACTGAATTTTAGGATCAGGTACGTGATTCTTACCATTTTTTCAATGGTTTCACTGATTTCTTGTGCACAGTATTTAAATACCCAGCAAAACTGGGCTATGAATAAACATGAACTTTCGATCGGACTGGGAGCAACCGGTTTTTTAGGCGATTTGGGGGGAGCTGACCAGGCTGTTTCCAATTTCAGTTTGAAAGATATCGATCTTAATTCCACTCACCTTGGAGGTTCTTTCTCATACAGGTATCGATTCCATCGTCATTTTGCAACCTCTACCATGATCAATGCGGGGATGCTGCGCGGAAGTGACGCTTTTACCCAGGAACCTATCCGCAATATGCGGAACCTGAATTTCCGATCTTTTTTCGTGATGCTCAGCCAGCGATTTGAAATCATTTTGTTGGCGAATGAACGATTGGGAAGAAAGCCTGGCAGAGTAATCCAACACAACGAACAATTGTATTTGATCGGAGGTGTGGGAGCGATGTATTTCAATCCTAAATCAAAGTACCAAGACAGCTGGGTTACTTTGCATGATAAACACACAGAAGGACAAGGGCTTTCAGGTGGTCCGGCCGAATACACACGCATCACGGCAACCATTCCTATGGGAATCGGATTCAGGATGGGAATCGGAAGATTGTGGCGAATCGGACTGGAACTTACCTATGTAAAAACGTTCTCCGATTATATAGATGATGTGAGCAGTGAATATTACGATCCGTCAGGTATTGGTGCTTCTTACGGCCAACAGGCTGCCTATTTATCCAATCCTTCAGAAACTCCGGAAGCTTTCAATGCAGGAAGTCAGCGGGGCGGAAAGTACAAGGATGCATTCTTTTATGCAAATATCACATTGATCCGGAATATCACCTACAGATCCAGGGCCAATTAGTTTTAGAAAAGTAGTTGGTTAACGAATTATTAATTAAGCAGATGTCCTGTTAATTGAACAATAATTCCTTTCATTTCATTAACCACTTTTTTACATTTTTTTTGGATTTGTGAAAAAATTCTTCAATAGAATGGGTTACTTGTTCATTAACAATTACCTTTTAAAAAAAAGCAACAAAGTTTTTAGGTGGCTGTTATATAAAAAGCTAATTTAGCGTCGTGGATTCTACTACAACATAAATTTTTAGAATGAAATACATAACTCTAACTATTTTATCTATAGTTTCAACAATTTCACTTGCGCAGAATTCCAATTTCAATACACAGCGAAATTGGGCAATGAACAAGAAAGAAATTTCTATCGGTCTTGGCGCAACTAGTTTCTTAGGAGACCTTGGTGGTGCGAATCAAATTGGTACAGACTACAGTTTGAAGGATATAGATTTTAACTCAACTCACTTCGGAGGATCTGCTTCGTTCAGATACCGCTTTCATCCCTATTACGCAACTTCAACCATGGTAAACCTGGGAATGCTTCGTGGTAATGATGCATTGACAGCTGAGCCAATCCGAAACATGAGAAATTTGAATTTCCGCTCGTTTTTCGTAATGCTAAGCCAGCGTTTCGAGATCATTGTTTTGGCAAATGAGAAAATCGGACGCAGATACAACATCCCGGGATTAAAAGGGTTTACCGATCACAATGAGCAATTGTATTTAATTGCAGGAATCGGTGCGATGTATTACAATCCAAAAGCGATGTACCAGGGTGGAAGAGTAGCATTGCAACCATTGCACACAGAAGGTCAGGGTCTTCCTGATGGTCCTGCAAATTACAAACGCATCACAGCAACAGTTCCTTTAGGTATTGGTTTCCGAATGGGAATCAACCGCATGTGGAGAATTGGTTTGGAAGCATGTTATGTAAAAACATTCTCTGATTACATCGATGATGTTCATGGGACCTATTATGATCCGGCAATCATTGGAGCAACTTACGGGCCTCAGGCAGCTTACCTGTCAAATCCTTCAAACAATCCTTCAGCATTCAACCCTGGTAGTCAAAGAGGTGATAAGCAAAAAGATGCTTTCCTGTATGTGAATATCATGGTAACACGAAACATTACTTATAAATCCGGAACCAGAAGCGGACCAATGAAGTTTGGAAAACGTCATTACAGAGCGAAGTTCTAAAACAATTTTAATTTTTTTTTAACAAAACGAGTTTGCCTATTGACAAGCTCGTTTTGTGTTTTTACCTTTGGTACAAATTAATCGAATGTACCCTTTGTTAAGATGGTTTCTTTTTAAATTTGACCCCGAAAAAGTTCACTATTTTACATTTAGACTGCTTGGCTTCTGGCTGAAAGTACCTTTTGTAAAACCAATTTGGAAGTCTATTTATTGCGTTAAAAACCCGCTGTTGGAAACAACAGTCGCCGGAATTACCTTCCCGAATCCTGTTGGACTGGCTGCCGGATTTGATAAAAACGCTTTGCGGATCAATGAGTTGGCCGCTTGTGGTTTTGGTTTTGTAGAGATTGGAACAGTTACTCCGGTTGGCCAGGAAGGAAATCCGAAACCACGTTTATTCCGCTTGTTAGAAGATCAGGCTATCATTAATCGAATGGGATTCAATAATGATGGTGCGGATGTGATTGTTGAGCGCTTGAAAAAACTGGATCCGGAGTGTATCATCGGAGGGAATATCGGAAAGAATAAAGTGACCCCGAATGAAGAGGCAACTTCCGACTATTTGAAATGTTACCATGCGCTGGAACCTCACGTAGATTACTTTGTAGTGAATGTTTCTTCTCCAAACACACCGAACTTACGAGAACTTCAAGATAAAGAACCACTCACAAATTTGCTTCAGACCCTGATGGATGAGCGAATTAAAATAAATTCTTCAAAACCAATCTTTCTTAAAATAGCTCCGGACTTGACTGATTCCCAGCTGGATGACATTGTGGGCATTGTTAGCGAAACAAAAATTGCAGGAGTAATTGCTACAAACACAACCATTGAACGCGGAAATTTAGTAACTTCAAAGAGCATAATCGAATCTACTGGTGCAGGAGGAGTTTCCGGAAAACCTTTGACAAAACGAGCAACTGAAGTAATTAGTTATTTGTTTCAAAAGTCTAACGGAACGTTCCCGATCATTGGTGTCGGGGGTATTTATTCTGCTCAAGATGCCATTGAAAAGCTATCCGCCGGTGCCAGTTTGGTTCAGGTTTATTCCGGATTTATTTACAAAGGACCTGCTTTGGTAAAACAAATTAATAAGGCAGTTCTAAAAGAAAGAAAGAAAATAGCACATGGATAATCGCGTCTTTATTACAGAGTGCCCGAGGGATGCTATGCAGGGAATCAAGGATTGGATTGATACTGCAGATAAGATTAATTATTTAAACCAGTTATTGAAATGTGGATTTGATACACTGGATTTCGGAAGTTTTGTTTCTCCAAAAGCAATTCCTCAAATGCGGGATACAGCTACAGTACTGGAAGGTTTGGATGAGAGTGAAACCAAATTGCTGGCAGTTATTCCAAATGAAAGAGGTGCTGAAGATGCCGCTAAATTTGAACGGATTCATTTTTTAGCATATCCTTTTAGCATTTCGGAAACTTTTCAGATCAGGAATACCAATGCTACGATCGATGAATCATTGAGACGGGTTGAAGCAATTGCTAATATCTGTCACAAAGAAAATAAAGAATTGATGCTCTACCTCTCGATGGGATTCGGAAACCCATACGGAGATGCCTGGTCTGCAGACTTGATCGTTACGTGGACAGAACGATTAACACAGTTGTTTGAAGTTTCCCGTCTTTCCCTGGCAGATACCATCGGTGCTGCAACTCCGGAATTGGTGAAGCAGGTTTTTTCAACAATTTCAACAGAATTCCCGGAGACTCAGATCTCAGCACATTTACATACTTTAAAGGAAAATGCTTCTCAATTAACCCAGGCAGCTTACGAGGGTGGTTGCCGTTATTTTGAAGGAGCTATTAAAGGTTATGGAGGCTGTCCGATGGCAAAAGATGAATTGACCGGGAATATGCCCACAGAACGCATGCTTGATTGGTTTAAAGAAAAGGGAATCGATACAGGAATAGATCCGGATTGCTTTTCAAAAGCATTTGTAACTTCTGCCAATATCTTTCATTAATTAAGTAAACATTCCATGAGATTCAAATTGGTATACCTTCTTCCACTTTTTCTACTTGTTTTTTCGTGTGACGATGACGCGGATGATGAGATTACCATTGAGCACAGACATTCTCCCGAAAAGGAAAAGGTTGACAATACCATCAGTACGGATTTTAATTCAAACGCTTTTGGATCTAAGGTGGAAACCGAATTATTGAAGGAACTGCATCTTTGTGATCCAAAGGCAGCTTCAGACGATGATCCGGAACACCCGACATGCAGTCCGAAATACTTTCGTTTCTTTAAATTGAATAAGCAGACTCCCTTGAAGGATGGTTTTAAATTGTTGATCAAAGCCGGAGTAAATGGCTTTCCATTGAGAAGATTGCTGATTTTTGAGCGGGAAGGAGAAGCATTGGTGAAACTGAACGGCTTCAATGGAAATCTGATTGAAGAGCGTGAATCGGCAACTGGTTATAATGACTTGTTGATTCGTTTCCCGGATAATATCAATAATAACATCACTTACTATAACTGTTTGTTTCGCTGGAAAGACGGGAAGTACAACTACGTGAACTGTGAAGTGATTGATGAAGATGTTCCCCGCAAAGTAAGAGCTGAATTCATTGATTCGATGGGAGTTGAGATCAAGAAGATCCTTGATCGAAATGATATGATCTTTTAATTCAACATTGAAAATGCATCATTGAAAAGTTGGATTACCAATAAATAATCGGTTTATCGATCTGCTAAGACGAATTTTCTCTTCTCAATTCTCTCCGCGGCAACGTATAAATTTCAATTAAAAAAGATGAAACTAAACGGTGTATTTCTATTACTGCTTTTAATTTTGAGTGCTTGCAGGGATACGAGCATCGAACCAATTGACCGATATATTTTAGTGCACGATAATTCCTCAAAAGTTTGGCTGGTTGACAAACAATTAGATGGAGATAAGGATTATACACCGCTGCAGATCGAATATAAGGAAATAATCGTCTTTCACGAATCGCGGAATGCATATTTTCATACATTGAAGACGCTGGGAACAAAACCCGGAGTTAAAAAATCCTATTGGCTGGATGAAAGAAAGAAGGAATTCGGATTCTCCGGCGACAAGAAAGATTTGATTTTTGAGATCATCACTTTGTCCAGAAAGAGAATTGTTCTAAAACCCAAAAATAATTCCTATAAGTTCACAATTGTTTTGGTTCCTTTTCCTGAATATTAGATTTGAGCGTTTGATATGTCAATTTGAGTGAATAGTTAATCTTGTCGGTCAAGACATTCTTTCTATATTTGCCTGTAACTCAACCTTATGAAAAAACGAGTATATTTTCAATTCTTATTCCTTGGTTTGTTTGCTGTTTCTTGTGGTTCTAATGAAGAATGCAAAGATTGCGAACTTGAAAACAGTACAGATACGATCACAAAAGTAGATAGTCTGGATATTGCGCTCAAGGATACAGCCACTGTGAAAAAATCTGTTGCAGTAGAGAATAAGGAAAATCATGCAAAGATCGTTAAGAAATACGGAGAACAATGGGATTTTTGTACTTGTGTAGTAGCAAACGATTCCATCAACGACGCTTTTGAGAAAGGAAAAATGACTCCCAAACAAGAGGAAAAGTTAATGGCCAGATGGGAATACGTAGACAATAAGTGTAAAGAATTACTGACAACTCCGAATACAACCCCGGAAGAACGTGCAAAACACGACAAGAAGGTGATGAAATGCCTGAAGCAAAACGGATTGAAGAAATAATAATCACGTAGGCACGCGACGCATCGCTTGCCTACGTGATTATTTAATGTTCGTGGCAGTGAACTTCGTAGGTCTGTACACCATCTGAATATCCATCCTTTTCCAGTTTTTCAAGATCGTCTCCACATTTGTTTCCAATTTCTACTTCTGCACCGCTTGCATTTTCATAATGACAATCATGGCAGTCTTTCTTTTTACACGCTGCAAAACTGAGTGAAACTCCGCAGATAGCTACTAAAATTGCTTTTCTCATATTAATTGAATTTATAGGTGATTGATAAATAAGCATTGATTCCCGGTGAAGGAATGTCAAATGATTTCAGACGCGAAACATGCGGGACATACTTTGCATTCAGACAGTTTTTTACACCGGCTTGAAAATTCCACAGTGATTTATTCCCTGTTAGCGAAAGTTTAATTCCGGCATCCAGGATGTGATAATCAACCGTTTTGGTTTCGTAATTGAAAACTTTGTCCTGTGGGAAATAATAACCATGCTGAATCACTATTTCGTCCAGTTTAAAACGTTTCGTTGAGTTGAATGCAAAGCGTAAGTTGGTTTGTATTCGTCCCGGAGGAATTAATGGAATGGAGTAGGTGTTATTAATTACGCCGTAAACGAGAGAATAAGTTGACTCCCAGTGAAGCCAATGCGCAAAATGCGGGTGCAGGTGAAAACCAGCATCAATCCCGTAAAGCTTAGCAGAGCTGGCACTGCTGTACTGATAAACCGGCAAACCTTCTGCAAAACTATCCGTTGGTTCGATATAAATAAAGTTGCTGATATAATTATAGAAAGGATTGATGACGAAACTGATGTGCTCATCGTCAAATTCGTAAGTCAGGTCAATTTGATTGGCTTGTTCTGTTTTCAGTTCCCGGTTTCCGATTTCGAAACGCATAGTACCATGGTGAACACCGTTTGCAAGCAATTCTGAACTGTGAGGTGCACGGAATCCGGAAGAAAGATTGATTCGAAGCCTGCTTTTCTCAAAGCGCTGAACCATTCCTGCAGAATAAGTAAATCCGGGATATAGTTTTGCAAAACGAATGCTGTCATCATGCACTTTTAAATGGCGCGTATCCATACGAAGACCAGCCTGGAAGGTTGTTTTTTTGACAGTTCCGTTCAATACCGTATAGATTCCATTGTCCAGAGTTGTTGCATCTGGGATCAGGATTTCTTCAGCATCCGGACTGTTTGTATTTAACTGTACCATTCCTTGAATTCCGCTGATTAAATGAAATTTATTACCTAATTCAATTTTGTGCCGGATTTGATAGGTGCTGGAGTTTAACTGTAAAAACATTCCGGGAATCGTAACCTTTTCTTCGTATTCCTGCAATTGATTGTGTGTATTGCCCAGGAAAATCTGTAATTCATTCTTTTTAAAGAAAAACTTATTTTCCCAGGAAACAACCTGGTTGAAGATATGCTGGTAGGGAAGACCTTTTTCACGAATAGATTTTGTTCCGTAAAAATCAGCAGGATCCGGAACTGAATCGTGTGAGTGCCCCGGAATTCCTACATCCATCAACAAGATTGAATAGCGGATGTTTGATGTATAATTCTTTCGACCGAAACCAACTGAAATACGCGCCATTCTCTGGTTGTATCGCGTGTTTTTTACGTAGGATCCTTCGGGGACCTGGTAATCCGCTGCCGAATTATAACCTCCGTAAAAGGCCAGACGTACTTTTTTCGTACTTGTTTTGAAACCAATAGTGTTGGATGACAATAATGAATTTGATTCGAAGCGGCTTTGAAGTATAAGGCTGGTTTTCTTCAAAGGAGCATATTTTTCATCCGTGAAATACAAAATTCCACCCAAAGCATCAGCACCATACAATAGACTGGAAGGCCCTTTGATAACTTCTACCTGGTCAAGGCCGATCTCAGTTATTCCTAAACCGTGATCGCCTCCCCATTGCTGGTTTTCCAGGCGGATTCCATTCAGATAGGTAATTACCCGGCTGCCACTCAGACCGCGAATGATTGGTTTATAAATTCCGTTGCCGGTAGAAGAATTATACACTCCGGGAATTGTTGCCAGCGCATCTCCAAGAGAGTTTTGAGGAATTGCATTCAGGGCAGAAAGTTTTTTTACTTCAACACGCGAAACAACCTGATCTGCAGTTTGTCCGCGGGCAGATCTGATTTCCACTTCTTCCAGTTCGAAATGTTGTTCGTGGAGATTGATAACAAAAGAAGTGTCTATTTGGCCTTTGTTCAGCTCGATGCGCAATGGATCGTAGTTGGGCGCACGAACTACCAGGTGGAATGTTTGCGGGAAGTTGGTGAGTTCCAGTTGGAATTTGCCTTCATCGTCTGTATGAAGATGTGTTTCCTGTTCTTCAACAGATATTAGCGCTTTGGAAAGCGAATGCTGAGAATGTTCGTCAACAACTGTTGCATGAAGTGTTTGTGCCGAAAGAGTATGAGCACTTAGAAGAATGATACTTGTCAACCAAAAAATACGCAGCATCTGTTTTGTTTTAATGCAATTATGTTGCAAATATAATTAAATGCAATAATGTTGCAATAGCAAGGTGCGATAAAATGGTTTTTTTTTGATTCGTGTGGTCTATTAACAACGTAGGCATGCGATTAATCGCATGCCTACCTGTTATATTTGGTTCAATTATTAGTTAATAATAAATCAAACGCTGAACTTTTGTAATGTGTTTCGCCAGGCGAATTACTTGTTTCGTATAACCGAACTCATTATCGTACCAGGTGTATAGAACAACATTCTTTCCATCTAGGGAAACGATTGTTGCGTGAGAGTCGTAAACCGAACAACAAGTGTTCCCGATGATATCGCTTGATACCAATTCCGGATCGTACGAGTAGAAGATCTGGTTTACCAAATCACCTTCCAAAGAAGCTGTTCTTACTACGTTATTTACGTCCTCAATCGTTGTTCCGTTTTTCAATTCCAAAGAAAGAATTGCCAATGAACCGTTTGGAGTAGGTACACGAACTGCATTTGCAGTCAATTTATCTTTCAAATCAGGAATCACTTTCGTTACGGCAGCTCCGGCACCTGTAGATGTAATTACCATGTTGATAGCAGCAGAACGGCCACGACGGGACGATTTGTGCATGTTATCCAGCAAGTTTTGGTCATTCGTGTATGCATGAACCGTTTCAATGTGTCCTTTTACAATTCCGAATGCATCGTTAA
Source organism: uncultured Fluviicola sp. (assembly GCA_965650365.1). Classification (GTDB taxonomy): domain Bacteria; phylum Bacteroidota; class Bacteroidia; order Flavobacteriales_D; family Crocinitomicaceae; genus Fluviicola. The sequence continues at coordinate 26,764 of CBFGOJ010000046.1, forward strand.
CTACTTTTAAAATAGGGGAGATTGCATTGGTAGTACAAGAAGCAGCAGAGTAAATCGTTTCGTTCTCTACATCTAATGTTCCCTGGTTGATACCGTAAACCACGTTTGGAATTTCTTTTCCTGGCGCAGTCAACAAAACTTTAGAAACACCTTTCGAAGCCATGTGCTTGGATAAAGCCTCACGGTTTGTGTAAACCCCCGTGTTATCAATTACCAAAGCATTGTTGATTCCGTATTTTGTATAATCCACTTCTTCAGGAGTAGAAGCATCGATCATGTGAACGATTTGTCCGTTGATGATCAATGTTTTATTTGCCAAATCTTCCACAACACTTCCTCTGAAAGCACCATGAACAGAATCAGAACGTAATAAAGCCGCACGTTTAACGATGTCTTTATCACTTGCACCGCGTGTAACGATTGCACGCAAACGCAATTGTTGTCCTTTACCAGCTTGTTTGATCAACTCACGAGCAGCCAAACGACCGATACGACCAAAACCGTATAAAACTACGTCTCTTGGTTCAACAGAACCCGAAGCACTTGAGAATTTTCCCAATTTATCACCTACGAAAGCTGCTTTTGATTCATAAGCACTTCCTTCAGCAATCCATTCGCTGGCTAATTTACCGATGTCAATTTTTGCAGGAGCCAAATCCATTTTCAACAATTCTTCTGCCAAAGCAGCTGATGTTTCAATGTCGATTGGTTTCTTTACAACATTCTTTGCATATTCATGCAGGTTCAGGATTTCTGAAATCGTAATGTCTGTAAGGTGATTACGAAACAAAACCAGTTCAATTCCTTTGTCATAAAGCAATTCACCTACGTGACTTGACAACTTAACCGCTGCGCGTTCTTTTTGAACGTGCATGTTTAACTCTTTTTCATAGCCTAATGCAGCTTCCATTCTGAGGGTATATTTATTTGTTTAATTTTTTCAACTTAAAATAGCAGGTGTATAAAGCAAAAAAGGCCGCCCGCGTTAGCAGACAGCCTTTTTTCTTATCCTAAATATGCTTTCAATAACTTATTTCGAGAGGTGTGTCGAAGACGTCTGATCGCCTTCTCTTTAATTTGTCTGACACGCTCACGTGTCAGGTTAAATTTAGCACCAATCTCTTCCAGTGTTAAACCGTGATTCATTCCAATTCCGAAGAACAAACGGATGATCTCACGTTCTTTATCTGTAAGTGTACTTAATGAACGCTCAATCTCTCTTTGAAGTGATTCAGCCATCAATGCATGGTCAGCTTTCGGTGAATCCGTGTTTGCCATAACATCCATCAATGTACCACCGTCTTCCGAAGAAGAAAGGGGAGCATCCATAGATACGTGACGACCGGAAACATTTAAGCTTTCTTTAATTTTATCTTCCGGAACTTCCAAAGCCTCTGCTAATTCTTCTGCTGAAGGAGGTCTTTCGAATTCTTGTTCCAGTCTTGAAAATGCCTTGTTGATCTTGTTTAGGGAACCAACCTGGTTTAATGGTAAACGTACAATACGTGCTTGTTCAGCCAAAGCTTGTAAGATAGATTGACGAATCCACCATACAGCGTAGGAAATGAATTTAAATCCACGCGTCTCATCAAATTTCTGTGCAGCTTTGATCAAACCTAAATTCCCTTCGTTGATTAGATCGGGTAATGTCAATCCTTGATTTTGATACTGTTTTGCTACAGACACGACGAAACGTAAATTTGCACGGGTTAATTTCTCTAGTGCTCGTTGATCGCCTTGTTTGATTTTTCGCGCCAATTCTACTTCTTCTTCGGCGGTGATTAGCTCTTCCTTACCAATGTCCTGAAGATACTTGTCTAATGACTGGCTCTCGCGATTGGTAATCGATTTTGTAATCTTAAGTTGTCTCATGTAATGAACTCCGTTGTTATATAACGATTAATGAAAATCAGGGTGCAAAGTTACGACGAAATGAAAGTGATTTCCAAATAAAAAAGGCAGATTTTCAAGAGATTTTCACCTCTCAAAAACCATGCCTTAACAATTATTTTATATTGAACCCCGAAATCCGGCACTTTTGATGCCGGAAGTTCAAATAGTTCAAACAGTTAAAAAGTTCAAAATGAAAATATTTTGAACTTTTTGAACCATTTTAACCGTTGAACAAATTCGGCTATAAGCCGAATCCAACATACTCTTTTTTACCACTTTCCGAAACAATCTCTAACAAGATTCCTCCCTTAGTGGAATTCAAAAGTCGGGTAAGCTGCTCAACAGACTCAATAGGAGTTTGATTGATCTTTGTAATGATATCACCTTCAGTAAGACCGCTTGATTTCAATTTGCCCGGTTCAATCGTTTTTACTTTTACTCCGGAAAGGATGTTCAATTCTTTCTTTTCCTTAGCAGTAAGCTCTGCAAATGTACCGCCGAGAGCTGTTGTTTTGCTCATTTCTTCTTTCGATTTTAGAGCAGTCTCTCCGTCGGCTGATCTCAAAAGGATTTCTTTGATGACTTCCGTGCCGTCTTCCGTGCGTAATGTTAAGTTCACTTTGTCGCCGGGTCTGCGTTTTCCAATTTCTTCCTGTAAAGAAGCTACTGAATTCACATCCCTTGATCCGACTTTCAGGATCACCCAGTTTTTCTTCACTCCGGCTTTATCCGCTCCACCGTCTTCTGTAACACCGGAAACAAATACTCCGCGAGTAGAAGGCAGATTGTTCTTCGTTTTGATTTCCTGGTTGATATCCGCTATCTGAACTCCTAAATAAGCTCTCTGCACGATTCCGAAATCAATGATGTCGCGCATGACTTTGTTTACCAAATTCACAGGAACAGCAAAACTATAACCCGAATAGGAACCGGTTTGAGAAGCGATCGCTGTGTTAATTCCGATCAATTCACCTTTTGTGTTTACCAATGCTCCACCTGAATTTCCGGGATTAACCGCGGCATCTGTTTGGATGAATGATTCGATCGGAACATTGGAATTGCTGGTTCTGTCTGAAAGTAAATTGATGTTTCTCGCTTTCGCACTGACAATTCCCGCTGTAACAGTGGAAGTCAGGTTGAAAGGATTTCCAACTGCCAGGACCCATTCTCCAACACGCAGGTCGTCACTGTTTCCAATAGCAATTGGCCGGATTCCCGGCGCATCAATTTTTAATACGGCAATATCTGTTGATGGATCTGTTCCAATAACTGTTGCCGTGTATTTCGAATTGTCGTTCAGAATGACTTCAATCTCTGAAGCATCCTGTATCACGTGATTATTGGTTACGATATAACCTTCGCTGGAAACAATAACTCCGGAACCTGATCCGCTTCCGTATTGTTTGTACTCACGTCCGCCGGTTCCCGGACCGTAAAAGAATTCGTAAAAAGGATCGCGCTGGACTTGTGTGCGTACCACTTTTGTAGTTACGTGAACTACCGAGTTGATAGTGTTTTCTGAGGCTTCCACGAAAGATGTCCCTTCTACAGGAGCCATTCCATTGTAAGATACTGTTCTTGCTAAACGATTGCCATCAAGTACCTGTTCAGAAAGCGGAGTATCGTAATTGTGAGATAACAGGAAACCGAAAGCAAATGGAACCATTCCACCAACAATTCCCAATCCAAGGTATTTCAATGAGTTGTTCATGATATTAAATTAGTTTATGGTAAATTTCTACGCAATTATAACAGTAATCGGGTGATGATTGTTACTTTTGTGCTGTTAAAGATTGTTAAGCATAAATTGCTTGTAACTCAATCATAGCAAAGGATATATGGATTTACGATTTGTAAAATACCAGGGTACAGGGAATGATTTTGTGATGATTGATAATCGTTCCGGAGAATGGAATGATTTATCCGTTTCAGCAATTCAAAAACTCTGTGATCGCAGGTTTGGAATTGGTGCGGATGGCCTTATTAAGATCAACTCGATCTCAGGGTTTGATTTTGAAGTAGATTATTACAATTCGGACGGGTCTAAAAGTTTTTGCGGAAATGGTGCGCGCTGCTCGGTGGCCTTTGCTCATGAATTGGGAATTACAGCTGATTCGGTTTCGTTTATGGCTATTGATGGAGGACATGAGGCGGTTAAAAAAGACGGATTGGTTTATTTGAAAATGAATAATGTATCAGAAATAGATACTTCTCAAAATGAATTTGTTTTAAATACCGGTTCGCCGCATTTTATTCATTTCACGGAAAACGTTGCAGATTTTGATATCGTAGCTTATGGAAAACAGATCCGTTATTCGGATAAATACAAACAGGAAGGAATCAATGTAAATGCCATTCACCAGCTGGATGAACATTCTTTTGAGATCCGCACTTATGAGCGTGGTGTAGAAGATGAAACCTTGAGTTGTGGAACCGGCGTTACTGCCGCTGCACTTGCTTTGGGAGCGAAGAATGGCATTGAAGGAGATTTTGAATATCAAGTAAAATCGCAGGGCGGTGATCTTTCTGTAAAGTTCACCAATACGAATTCTGTGTTTACCAATATTTGGTTGATTGGTCCGGCAGTCTCAGTTTATAAAGGAGAAGTGAATGTCTGAGTTTGATTTTAAATCGATCCGTCCGGAAATCCCGGAACAATTGCTTCAAAAATCATTCATCTGGATCTGGAATGCCGATAAAGTTCCTCCGCACATTGGAATTTCTGTTGAAAAGGAGTATTTCAGCCTGACTTACCGGAAATCGGAGCACCTGCAGACTGCTTCCATGTTGAAAAAAGCCAAAAGGTCTCTGATTCCGTTGATTTTGGTAGAAATCCCGAAAGAGTCGATTCAATTAGACTTAGCAGCTGTTTTTTCTAAATACGAACGTGCTGTTGGAGGAATTACCTGCCTGCGTCCCATTCGTGAAGGATTTGGATTGAATGAAAACATCAATCAGCTGGTGGATTTACTGATCTGCCTGGAGTCAAAAGAACTGATAAAAGGAGTAAACAGTTTGAATTTACCGGAAAACTACAAAGGAATTCCGGATTATACGATGGAAGATATCTTGAAGAGGATTTCACAGTTGAATAAAGATAAATGACAGTAGGCACGCGACTCATCGCGTGCCTACTGTTTTATATGTCACGTGCCTGCTGTTGATCAATCCAAAATTATGTTTAGAATTTGTTGAAAGAATTCAAATCGGCCATTCTTATCCAAACGGTTTTTCATTTACATTTGAACGCTTTATAAAAGTGCTAAAAGAGCAAATCATGAGTTTAACCGGGAAATCTATTTTCTTGCGTGCTGTTGAAAAAGAAGATGCAACGAAATTGATGCTTTGGGAAAATAACCCGAAGCACTGGAAGATTACCGGGACGGAAGTTCCTTTCTCATTTTCATCTATTTTGGAATACATTGATCAGGCGCAGCATATTCGCACGCATGGCCAGTTGAGAATGATGATCTGTTTGGTCGGTTCGCGGGAACCTGTTGGGGCAATTGATTTATACCAGGTGGATTTTAAACACCTTCGTGCCGCAGTTGGGATCTTAATTGCCGACGAAGACAGTAAGAAACATGGTTTTGCTTTTGAAGCACTCACAATATTAGAAAGCTACGCGGCTCAAATTTTGGGATTACACAACCTGCACTGTTCCATTCATAGTGACAATCTGGCAAGTGTAGGTTTATTTGAAAAAGCAGGTTTTGTAAGGGTTGGAGTAAGAAAAGAATGGTACCTGGAAAAAGGTGTTTGGTTGGATGAAATTTTATATCAGAAATGTCTGGAAAGAAAAGAAACAAAAAAGTAGTATTCGCAGCAGTGGCTGTAATGATTGTTGGAGTCGGATTGGTTTTCGGCTGGACGCCCCTGATGACTTATCTGAAGAAAACAGATAAAGAGGCACGGGTTGTAATCGATAATCGTGGCTCGCTGGAGGAAATCGCAGGTGATTTGAAAAAGGCCGGAGTGATCAGCGATACGGATCAGTTTCTTTCCATGGCAAAGTCTAAAGAATTAACTATTGACAAAGTAGAGCCCGGAATGTATGATTTTCCGGCAGGTCTTTCCTATCGTGATTTGTTGAATTCATTGAAAAGCGGGAATCATGAAGTGGAAGTGGTGGTTACTTTCAATAATTGTAAAACAATTCATGATTTGTGTGTGAAAGTGTCCGAATCAATTATGGTTGACAGTACTGAGTTGGAGAATTACATCACGGATTCGGAAACACTGAACAAATACGGATTTACAATCGAACAGATTCCGGCCTTATTCATGCCGAATTCTTATAGAATGTATTACGACACCGATAAAGAAGCATTTATTGAACGAATGGCCAAAGAGTTTAAAAACTTCTGGACACCGGCAAGAATGGCAAAATTGAAGGAAGTAGGTTTGAAATCTCCTTCACAGGCAGTTACCCTGGCTTCAATTGTGTATGGAGAACAATCCATAAATGCTTCTGAATGGCCAGTTATTGCTCGTTTATACCTGAATCGTCTGAATACGGGGATGAGACTGCAGTCTGACCCAACATTCAAGTTCTGCTGGGGAGATCAATTGGAAGGTGTTCAGCGATTGACCTTCGAACACCGGAACAAAGATTGTCCTTACAATACCTATTTACATAACGGTTTGCCTCCGGGACCCATTTCAATGCCTCCAACAGGAGTTGTGGATGCTGTTTTGAACCCGGATAACAACGATTATATCTACATGTGTGCTCAACCCAATTACGATGGATTACACAATTTTGCTAAAGATTATGCCGATCACGCAAAATACGCAGCAGAATTCCAAAAGTGGTTAGCCGCAGAAATCGCCAATCAATAACATATGGAACGCAGATCTTTTGTTAAACTGGGAGCTGTTGGATTAGCAGCGTCAGTAGTATCTCCTGTATTTTCAAGAGACGAAAGCACTTCAGAACTTCCGCTTACGGAATATTCCGGTGGAGCGAAAATGATTTCGACCTGGAGTCATGGCCAGCCGGCAAACCAGGCGGGTTGGAAGAAACTGGAAGCCGGCGGATCTTCGCTGGATGCGGTAGAAGAAGGTGCAAGACAAACGGAAAGCGATGTAACGAACAGAAGTGTCGGAATTGGTGGAATGCCGGACCGTGAAGGCCACGTAACATTAGACGCCTGCATTATGGACTGGGAATCAAATTGCGGTTCTGTGGGCTGTTTGGAAGGAATTGCACATCCGATCTCTGTTGCGAAACACATCATGCAGAATACGCCGCACGTAATGCTTGTAGGAGCAGGTGCAAAACAGTATGCACTGAAACATAAATTCGAAACGATCAAAACACCGCTTCCGGAAGTGAAGAAAGAGTGGGAGAAGTGGAAGAAGGAACAAGCCGAAATTGCGAAGAAGCCGGAAATTAATCACGAAAACCACGATACGATCGGTTTATTAGCGATTGACGCAAAAGGACGGATCAGCGGTGCGTGTACGACATCCGGTTGGGCTTATAAATTACCAGGTCGTTTGGGTGATTCCCCCATCATTGGTTCCGGATTGTTTGTGGACCAGGAAGTGGGCGGAGCTGTTGCAACCGGTTTGGGAGAATCCATTATTCGGATTGCCGGCGCACATACAGTTGTTGAGCTGATGCGTCAGGGAAAAAGTCCGGAGCAGGCATGTAAAGAAACAGTTGAACGATTG
>CBFGOJ010000047.1:0-28995 GCA_965650365.1 uncultured Fluviicola sp.
TGGATCTGATCAATGTGGTACCGAATCCTTACTATGCGTTCTCGGAATACGAGCGTAACAGAATCGATACTCGTGTGAAGATTGTAAACTTGCCGGATCAGTGTACAGTAACTATTTACAATGTAAGTGGTAAGATGATCCGTCAGTTCAAGAAAGACAATGAGATCACATTTATCGATTGGGATTTAAAGAACACGATTGGAGTTCCGATTGCAAGCGGTGTTTATTTGATCCATGTCGAAGTTCCTGGTATCGGTGAACGTATTGTGAAGTTCTTCGGAGGAATGCGTCAGGTCGATCTTGAAACAATTTAATTCATTCTGTTAAGTAAAACGTATGAAATCGATTAATAAAATTATAAGATATACAGCGGTTGCTGGAGTAGTGATGAGCTGCTCCAGTGCATTCGCTGGGAACGAAGATCGTATCGGATCTGCAGGAGCTACGCAATTATTGGTAAATCCGTGGGCTAGAAGTATTGGTATGGGAGATGCAGGTATATCCCATGTTAACGGACTAGAGGCTACATTTACAAACATTGCAGGTTTAGCATTTACTGATAAGACACAGATTAAGTTCAACCGTACAAACTGGATGGGGAGCGCGGGAATTGCTTTGAATGCTGCGGGTATCGCTCAGCGAATCACTCCGTCAACTGTTATTGCAGTTTCTATTCAATCTATGAACTTTGGTGATATTGATATTACTACAGTTGAATTGCCGGATGCAACCATGGGAACATTTTCACCTCGTATGAACGTGTTTAATGTTGGTTTTGCACACAGCTTTTCATCAAGTATTTATGGAGGAGTAAACTTCAAAGTAATTTCTGAAAGTATTTCTAATTTAAGAGCAAATGGTATTGCTTTTGACGCAGGTATCCGATACGTAACAGGTGAACAAGACCAAATCAAATTTGGTATCGCACTTAAGAACGTAGGTCCTGTAATGAGATATAAAGGAGATGGTCTATCCGATCAGGTGACTTCCCTGGCAAGTGGTAATCTTTCTACTTTGGAGCAGCGTTCTGCAACATTTGAATTGCCTTCATTGTTAAACATCGGGGCATCTTATGACTTCAATTTTAACGAGATGAATAAGTTGATCGTAGCAGCTGCTTTTACAGCAAACTCTTTCCAAAAAGACCAGTACCGTTTAGGTTTGGACTACGGATTGACAATCAGCAAGGCTGCATTTAATATTCGTGCAGGATACATCGTTGAGAAAGGTATCTTCAAAACGGAAAACCGTTCAAATGCACTAACTGGTTTTACAGCTGGTTTCTCTGCTGACGCTTTAGTTGGTAAGAAAAAATCTGCTTTGGGATTGGAATATGCAATGAGATTGGCAGGCCAGTTTGGAGTTATCCATACATTTGGTGCTACAATCAGCTTGAAGTAAGTTTATTGGATTCCTGAAAGGGAAAACACAATAAAAAAGTCCTCAGAAATTTCTGAGGACTTTTTTTTGTCTCATTCATTCGGGATCCGCTTACTCCCTTATTCTGACATTAGAATAAACAAAGTGAGCAGTTCATAAATATTTGACCTGATTCGGGGTTAAAATCAGTTTTAAACACCAACCATTTTTCAGAAGTAAACGTTTTTAATTAAACAGGAAACTACCAATTCAAGATCAGTCTACCGGGAACTGTTAATGTGGTAATAACAAGTTTACTATTTAAAAAATGAGTTATGAAACGAACAATTAACTACTTATCACTCGTAGTCATGATGTGTTTTGTTGGTCAGGCCAATGCATACGATCATGATTTCGGGAAAAGTGGGAAAAAGGCCGGTAAGCCAAAACCCACTGTTACAACAAAGGCTGCTACTTGCGCACCTGCAAACTACCGCAAAACAATGGATTTTAATGACGTGAGTTGTCAGTTGGAAACTGGCGGTCTCTTGTTTATGGATCGTGCAAATGGATTAGCTACTTACACAGTTCCCAAAAGGAAAGGAAATGAAACGGTTGTAACGACTATTTACGCAGGTGCCCTTTGGATGGGGGGCGTAGATACGAACGGTTTGCTAAAGATAGCGGCCGTTAAATTTCGCGAGGGAAATGATTTCTGGCCCGGACCTTTAAGTGCTGATTTAACAACCGGAAATTTTAATCCTTCAGTTCCGCAAGGCGATAATGCAACCCGTGCTCATAATTTGGGCACAATTGATTCTGATCAGTGTCTATTGTTTGACAATATTTTTACTGTTTCAAAAGCTGGCGTTGTTCAATTCGTTATCTGGAGCGAATGCACAACAGGTGATTGTGTGGCCCCGTCTAATGAAATAATGGCACAGATCAATGCATGGCCGGGGAATGGAAAACCCGGGCATGGGCAGGATCAGTTTTTAGCACCGTTTTATGATGTGAATGATGATACGTTTTATGAGCCTGAAGAAGGTGACTACCCCTGGTATGATGACATCTTAGGTCGTGATGATGTTGAATGTGGTGCAGACAGACGCGTTACTTTGTTTGGTGACATGACACACTGGTGGGTTTTCAACGATCAGGGAAATATCCATACAGAATCACAGGGAGATCCAATTGGAATGGAAATTCATGCTCAGGCTTTTGCTTTTGCAACGGATGACGAGATCAATAAAATGACGTTCTATAATTACGAATTAATCAACCGTGGTACACAGACATTATACAATACTTATTTCTCTCAATACGTTGATGCGGATTTAGGGAACTACAACGATGACTATGCGGGTTGTGACGTTACACGCGGACTAAGCTACATGTACAACGGTGACCTGAATGATGAACCAAACTCAGGACGTCCCGGATTTGGGGCAAATCCTCCTGCAATTGGAGTTGACTTTTTTGAAGGACCTTATCAGGATGCTGATGGATCAGATAACCCCGGGCCTGTTTTTGATTCTATTACTAAACAATGGATTGTTCCAACGGTAGCAGATGCGCTTGCCGATAAAGGGATTGTCTACAGAGGTTTGGGAATCGGTTACGGAGACGACATTGTAGATAATGAGCGTTATGGAATGCGTAATTTTACTATTTATAATAGTGGCGGGGCGGAACCGCAAAAGGACCCAACATCTGCTTCCCAGTTTTATAATTACATGCAGGGATTGTGGCGATTTGGAGATCAGTTGTATTATGGAGGAACCGGATATCCGGGATTGCCATGTGTGACAGGCATACCTACTAATTACATGTTCCCGGCAGATTCGGATTCATTGGATTGGGGTACTGAAGGAGTTGATCCTGGATTTGACTGGTCAGAGTATGCTCCCTGTGGAAATGGGTCTACATCAAATCCATCTGGTGACCGCCGTTTTGTTCAGTCTGCTGGTCCATTTACACTGCGTCCAGGGGCTGTAAACAACATCACTGTTGGGATTGTATATGCAAGAAGTTTTGAAGGACAAATTTTCTCTTCAGTAAATTCCTTGAAGACAGCTGATACAAAAGCACAGGCTTTGTTCGACAACTGTTTCCGTATATTGGAACCACCTGCTGCACCGGTAGTGACTATCCAGGAAATGGGGAATGAGTTGATCATTATGCTGGATAACCCGAAAGGCTCGAACAATTACCGGGAGAAGTATATCGAAGAAGATAAGATCGATATTGTTGACCCGAATGGAGCTGGTGATACCTTACCGAATGGAGACCCGGTTATTTACGATAAAAATTATCGTTTTGAAGGATACCAAATCTATCAGTTGAAAAATGCCCAGGTGGGTATTACTGATTTGGATGATGAGACAGTGGCTCGTCTGGTTGCACAATGCGATATTAAAAATGGAGTGAAGCGTCTGATCAATTTTGAAAAAGATGAAGAAATGGCTGGCTATTCTTTCCCGGTAGAAAAAGTAAAAGGCACGGATCAGGGAATTAAGCATACTTTCCGAGTAACAGAGGATCAATTTGCCCAGGGAGATCGTAAATTGGTAAACTTTAAAACATATTACTATATCGCAGTTGCTTATGGTTATAACAGCTATAAGCCATACGATCCAAGCGATCCTCAATCCTTAGATGGTCAGAAGAAACCCTATTTGCGTTCACGTATCAATGCTGATGGTACAACTCTACAGGGAATTCCTGCCATTCCACATCATGTAGGCCCTGAATTAGGTGGCTCTCAGGCAAATTCTGTTTACGGACAAACTCCTCGTATCACACGCCTGGACGGAACCGGAAACGGAGGGAGAGAATTGCAGTTGACAACAGCATCCGAGAATTCGATTGTTTCAAATGGATTTTTGGACGAATTGGAATACGATTACAATGGTGGACCAATCAATGTAAAAGTCATTGACCCTTTAAATGTAGTAGGTGGATATTTTGAGTGTAAATTCCACGATTATGTCGGACTTTCAGGAAATGGAACGGCTCTTAGTGAATACAAAGGAATTGATACCGCAAGCTGGACAGTCTATCATTACGATAAGAAAGGCGGAGATTTAATTGATCAAATCACATCTACGGCTACTATTAACCAGCGGAATGAACAGGTTATTATGGTACCGCGGTGGGGTGTTTCGATAGAAATTGTCCAGGAAAAATATTATTTTCCTTCTGCAATAGCGTCTTCTGTTCATTTGTACGCAGATCCATTGTCAGCGAGCATGTCTTACACCGATTCCACGAAGCAATGGCTGGATTTCGTAAAAGATGACGGATCCTATACACCAAGGAACTGGATCAGATCCGGAAATAATAATCCGCAGCCGGCAGAATGTAATCTGGGGCTAGGTACTGGAAATCCTTGTTTGTATCCGGATGAGATCGGAAAGGATCCGAAGGAACAATACAACAAATTGCTTGGCGGAGGAATTGGTCCGCATAAACTGACAGGTTATCAGGGTGCTTTTATGCCGTTGGCCTATCCGTCTTCTTATGCCGGGGTTTCACAGGTACGTACGAATGCATCCATTAAATATCTGCCAAGTGTGGATATTGTGATCACATCAGACCCGTCTAAATGGACGCGTTGTGCGGTAATTGAATTGGGACGTGATGCCGCGCTTAACCAGAATGGCGGAGAACCGGGGAAACTGCGTGCAGCACCTTCCTTAAACAAGGATTGGCAACCTGACGGATCCGGAACAACAGGAATGAGCTGGTTCCCGGGTTATGCCATTGATCTGGAAACAGGAGCACGTTTACACATGGCTTTCGGAGAGAACTCCTTCTTAGGAGGAGACAGGGGAGCAGATATGAGATGGAATCCGTCAGACAGACAAGTGGATGAAAACGGTCTTACTGTATTCGGAGGTAACCAGCCGATCTGGGTATTTGGAGTAGACATCAACGGTGAGGGTTGTCCTTACTACGATGGCGCGAACACTTGGGTTTACGATCAGTACCAAATTGGTACCTCTACAGCTTACAAGAAAGTGTTTACAAGCTTGATGTGGATCGCAAACACGGTTACAGCATCCGGGCATGATTTCATGGAATCAGATGTTCGTTTGAAAGTACGCGTAAACAAGCAGTATGCAGATTTTACGGCTACCGGGGATAACGGCGGTCGTCCGATGTACGGTTGGTCAATGGATGATCTGCAGACAACAACTGCGAGCAGAGACGTATTGGCATCGGCTCTGGATCTGATCAATGTGGTACCGAACCCTTACTATGCGTTTTCAGAGTACGAACGAAACAGAATCGATACTCGTGTGAAGATTGTAAACTTGCCGGATCAGTGTACAGTAACTATTTACAATGTAAGTGGTAAGCTGATCCGTCAGTACAAGAAAGACAATGAGATCACTTTCATCGATTGGGATTTAAAGAATACCATTGGAGTTCCGATTGCAAGCGGTGTTTATTTGATCCATGTCGAAGTTCCGGGTATTGGAGAGCGTATTGTGAAGTTTTTCGGAGGAATGCGACAGGTTGATTTGGAAACAATTTAACCGGTACACACCTTGTTTTCAGCTACAGGTTTAGTTGAAAACTCACTTTGAATTGCGTATTTAGCAATAAAAACAACTCAAAATACCAAAAAAGGGGTTGTTTCGATAGATAAAAAAACATATATTTGTTTTAACAGGAGAGTCCATTGGGCTCTCTTGTTGTTATTTATAGCTCATAACAAAGTAAAAATTATGTCAGATTTCGCTTATTATACAGAAGAAGGACTTAAGAAGTTGAAGGATGAACTGCACGAGATGAAAACAGTGCAGCGACCACGTATATCAGAACAAATTGCAGAAGCACGGGATAAAGGTGATTTATCCGAGAATGCAGAATATGATGCAGCGAAAGAGGCACAGGGATTATTGGAGATGAAAATTTCTAAAATGGAAACATTGGTTTCCAAAGCAAGAATCATTGATAATACTTTAATAGATAATTCCAAGGTCTTCATCTTATCACGTGTTAAGATTAAAAACGTGAATAACAATATGGAGATGGAATACACCCTTGTTGCAGAAAGCGAAGCTGACCTGAAAGAGAAAAAAATATCTATCGATTCTCCAATCGGGAAAGGACTTTTGGGTAAAAAAGTTGGAGATATTGCAGACGTAACAACACCAAACGGAGTTATTAAGTTTGAAGTAATGGATATTGCTCGCTAATGGCTACGATCTTTTCAAAAATAATCTCAGGAGAAATTCCGTCTCACAAGATTGCAGAGAATGATGATTTTCTGGCATTTCTGGACGTTATGCCACTGAGAAGAGGACATGCTTTGGTGATCCCCAAAAAGGAAACCGATTATATTTTTGACATGGATGATGCAGAACTAGCTGCGATGATGATTTTCGCTAAATCAGTATCTCATAAGATCAAAAAAGTATTTCCTTGCCGCAAAATTGGCGTTACCGTTATTGGTTTGGAAGTACCTCATGCACACATTCATCTGATTCCGATTAATGGAATTGCAGATATGAATTTTTCCCAGGAAAAACTGACTTTAAGCCAGGACGAATTGGCTCAGATTGCACAAGATATTCGAAATGCATAGAATTTATTTAAGCAGGACAAGTAGCTGTTTATTTGTTCTGCTTCTTTTTTTGTCTTTTTCTTGTTCTGAATCTAAAAAAACAACCCATATTCTTTTCGTTGGAAACAGTTATACCTATCGGAATAACATGCCCGGATTGTTTGAGAGAATTGCTCAATCCAAAGGTGAGCAGGTCGAGGTTTCTCATATTACTAGGGGGAAGTATACTTTTTATCTTCATTCGAAACGGAAAAAACTTTTCCGCGCTCTGAATAACCAGGAATGGGATGTCATCGTACTGCAAGGATCTTCCAGGGATATGTTGAGAGATTCCGCTCGCTTCAATAAACGAACTTATCCCGCTTTGGACAAGATGCTTGGGATGATCGAAAAGCGTCAAAAGGAAGCGAAAGTATTTTTCTACATGACTTGGCCTTATCGCAAAGGTGACCCCCAAACAGAACGCTTTTCAAATCCCGATTCCATGCTGAGAGCAATTGCTGAAGGATACGATAATTTACGGAATAGGTACAAAATTCCGGTTATTCCCGTAGGAAAAGTCTGGAGAAGTTATGTACTGACTTATCCGGAATCGAAATTATACCTGAGAGATAATTCTCATCCTACTTACCAGGGGTCGTATTTGGTAGCATGCACCATGTATTCCGCCATTTATGGAAAGAGTCCGCAGGGAGCAGATAACCTGGCAATCCGGGATCAGGAAGAATCACGCCGCATTCAGCAATTTGTGGGAAAAGAATACCTCAAACCTGAATTTCAATTTTACTTGAAGATAGAATGAGAAGCAGAAATTGATCCGTAGTGATTAGTCGCGACTGATCACTACCGTTTTGTTCTCATTTTTAATTCTTATTTGCCCTGGTTTCCTTTCTTCACTTTATTTGAAACAGTTACGCGCTTCTTTAATGTAAAGTTGTTGCAGTTCTGTCTCATGTGTAAAGTCACCGTATAAGTGCCGGATGTTTTATAATAGTGCTTTGGATTCTTCTTTGTGGAAGTAATTCCATCACCGAAATCCCAATAGTAATCACCCTTATCATTTGTTTGATTGGTGAATTGTGCGGACAACCAGGTTTCCTTCACCTTGAAATCCAGCACCGGGGTTTCTTTGATATTGAAGATCCGGGTTTGATTCAATTTGTAGAGATTCAGATTTTTCAGGACCACATTTGCGGCTGCTTGTTCAATGACTTTCCAATAAGTACTGTCTACTCTTTTAGGAGCAGTTCCTCCAACAGGAGATTCTTTGAAAATGGAAGTAAATGCCGTACAGGCAGCGGTGAAACTTCCTAAAGCATTCGGGTGGTACCTGTCTGTGAAATACAGATCAATATCCGGATTCATTTCGCGAATGTTCTTCCAAACAGCTCCAACCGGAATTACCGGGTAATGAAGCGTGTCACTCATCATCATGTAACCATTCCAGATCCGTTGCTGCATTTTGAAATAAGTGTCATTTGCTTCCTGTTCAGGATAGCCTTTTTCATAGCCCCAGGTCATGTAGAAATAGATCTGTGCACAAGGACTTGTTTTGTGAATACTATCGATCAGGATTTTTGCATAAGGAATGGATTCTTTCAGGATCACAGAACTGTCTTCCGCGAATTCCCGGGAGAATCCCTGGATCAATACATAATCCCATTTCCGGGTTTTCATCTTCAGATACGTACTTGGTCGTTCGCTGTGTGCTTTCAACGTACTTCCGCTTACAGCAATGGAATCTGCGTAAACATTCTTTCCTTTCGACTTTGCCAGGTGCTCAAAGATTTTAGGCATATTGTTCATATGCGTAAAACTATTCCCGATAAACAGCACGTTTGTTGGCTGTTGTGCAAAAGTTATTCCGGTGATTAAGGAGAAAAGGAGAACTAATTTATTCATTACGAAGTTTTTTTCGTCGTTTAGGATAGAAAATACCGAATACCTTGTAATACAACTCTGTTAACGGTTCGATGTACTTCACCATGAATACGAACACTGTTATAAAGAACGCGGAAATCGCTGCTGCCTGCCATGGGTTAAACTGACGGTGATACCACGGCTCAGGATCAAGTCCTATGCCAATAATTCCTGCATAGAGAATAATTACGTGAACAATGTAAACCGGGAACGTAGTTTGTCCCATTTTCAGGAACAATGGAGCCTTGATATTAAAGTTTGCATCAACCAGCATCAGAGTTCCCAATAATATGGCAACCTGCCCCAGTCTTGCGAAACCGGTAGTGTTGTTCTCAAAACAGCCATATCCGCCAAGCCAGTTCGTTAACTGATCAATTTCATGGAAAAGCGTTTGTCCTGCAATGTTGAAGATTAATCCGATTACAATGAATGTTACTCCAAACCACCAAATGCGCACATTCCGCTCGTAGTGCCTGATGATCGCTCCGATCATTCCACCCATCAATACATAGCCCGAATAACGAACGAAGCTGAAGTCGGAGAATTCTCCGTACATCATATTTTGCACAAACTTAGGCGCACCCTGCGGAATGAAATAGTGTGGATCTTTGATCGTTTTGATTCCTTCTGAAACACCATAAAGTTTGATGTGTTCTTTCATGTAACCGTAGATGACGAAAATAATCAGCGCAGCTACCAGGTAATAGAGGTAAAGCGGGCCTTTTCTGATGATCTTGAAAATTCCATAGACCAGTAAAAGGAAGAAAATCCCGAATCCGATGGATTGCAATACATGGAATGCCTGGAACCAGCTGAAATGATAGGTAAAAATATATGCTTTCGATCCCCAGGCTGTTGGTGCAAAAGGAACTAGGACATCGTGAAACCAGGAACCGATCAGATCCAGGAAATTGGCATTTTTCAATTTTCCATAAGCTTCCCAGCCGTATCCGGTATCGCGGAAAAATGTAATGAAATCAAATTGGATGAAATACCCCCAGAAAAGGAGCATTCTTACCCGGCCAAATCCTTTTTTGACACGCTCGTTCCCAAGAAAAGGTTCACTGGTATTTTTACTGAGAAGGTAAACAAATACAACTCCTGTTACAGCAAAGAAAAGCGGAGATGTAAGTCCGTGCAGGTTGTGCCAGAAACTAAAGAGCCAATTGTTGTCATCGCGGTATTTGTCAGCAAGCGCCGAACCCGTGAAATGACCTTCAAGCATCATCAAAATGGCTATCGAACGAGCCATGTCTATAAACTTCAATCTTGGACGGGCCGCTAGTGGCAACTCACCATTTTCTACTGTCATAGTTTGGATTTACGAGCAAAGATACATTTTATAACTATTCAATTCAAGCTTTTGCTATTTAGGGGTCTCTCCCAGAAGCATCAAACGAATAGGTGAGGTGTAGCCCTCAAAGTAAATAAGAATCGGGAAGGAAAAAATCCCGTCCGGAAGTTTTTGAGCTGTGGTGGCTTTCACCAATAGATTCCCTTTTGATGGAATGGAATTGTTGAATGTGAAATTAACCAGGTCGCCTTCCGTTTTGATAGCGCTTATTTTCAGGCTTTTTTCGTGATTGTTGTGAATGGAGAATTGAAAAGCAGTTTCCCCCTGTTGAATTTTACCAAGTGTAATTACATTGGGAACACAATCAACGAAGAAGAAAATAGAATCGGTTTCCAGGTAACTCACGCTTTGGATTTCAATTTTTCGTTCTCTGGCAGCTGCCCTGGAGAAAACGGAGTTCTTCACATCATTCACGTTGTCACTGGTAATTTGGTTTGCAGTGTATTCCCCGTAGGGAACACCAACCAATTCCAATTTCCCGCCGTTTGGTGAATTTCCATCCAGATACGGAGCAAAAACACCGTTGTCATACCCTCTCAGGTAATTTCCAAGCGACATAATCCGGCGTTGAGTCAAAGCCACGTTGTATTCTGTTTTTGCCAATGGAGAAGCAAAACCGCGGATATTCAAACGAATCTGAAAACCTTTTTGCAATTCTTCCAGCAAAAGACCTTGGAACAAAACCAGGTCTTTCACTCCTTGTTCTACAAATTCAAGGAAAAAGCTCTCGATATCTTCTTCTGCCTCCACAATCTTTTCTCCACTCAATCCTTTCGAATATTCTTTCCGGTATTCGGGAAGCATGGCAATGTAATCGTTGTAACTGCTGATGTAATTGACTTTGGTGGTCGTTTCTCGGGAACGCGGATCCGGAATATCGTTGTGGAAGTAAAGCGTAACCGGAAGTCGTTTGTTCAATTCTGCCAGTGTTTCTTTTTTCGTTTCCGGTACAATGATTCGCGGATGTTTGTAGCCAAAAATATCACTGCAGCAAGTTGGGTTCTTTACATATTGAACTCCGAGTCTGTTACTGGAAATGTACATACTGTCGCGATCTTCGAAATAGTAAATGTCATTTGCCGCACTATTGATCGGTAAACCTAAGTTTTGCGGAGCTTCCCAGCGGCCGTTCTTTAATTCGATGTAAAAGGCATCGTATCCGCCAAAACCGTCAAACCAGGAAGAAGAAAAGTATAACCGTTTTTTCTCCGCATTATAGAACGGGCTGATATCATTGTCTAAAGAATTAGCCGCATTTAAAGCTCTTACTTTCGAGAATTGATTTCCATTGTTTTTGATTACGGAGTAATAAAGGTCCATTCCGCCTTTTCCGTCTTCGCGATTGGAGGAAAAGATCAGCCATTCTTCGTTTTCAATGACAGCAATGGCCGGAGTGGTATTGTTTGTCCCGGGTTCATTGATGATTTCTCCCAACGGATTGGGATTCGACCATTTTCCGTTTTGATAGGAGGAAACCCAGATCTGGCAGTTGAATTGATTTTCATCACCGCTGCAATTGCTGTAGTAGAACCTTTTTCCGTCGGGTGAAAAACAGCCGTTCCCGGTATTCGCTTCTGCGTTGTTCAATGTTTCCAGTAATCCCGGATTTACTTCTTTCAAACTGTCTTTCCACGCGGTGAAATAAAGTCGGTTTTTGTAATTGTCGTCGAGCATTTCTTCGCCCGTATTTTCTTTCTTACTGCGCATGGAAGAAAGCACAAACTGTCCTTGTGAAATGGTGTGCCCAAATTCTGAATTGACAGTATTCAAACCTGTCGGGAGTTCAATGTTTTCCAGGTCGGAAGTGTCTTTCAAAGCTGCCTGCGCCCACAAACACGACTCCAGTTCGCGTTTCGATTTCAGGTAATTGTAGGTTCTTTTATCCTTGGAATATTTCTTTTTAGCCCGCTTAAATAATTCGATTGCTTCTGCATAATGTCCGTTTTGTTTTTCCATCAACGCCCATTGCAGCAAACTGGCAGGATAAATGGCAGTTTCTTCTTTTTCATATACTTTTTGATAGTAATAACTTGCTTTGCGGTAATCTTTGTAAGCTCTGAGTGTTTCGGCATATTTCCACAAAATGCTTACCGTATTGGAATCCATTTCCATGGCCTTCTCGTAATACTGAAGTGCATAAATGTAATCTCCTTTTGCATATTGCTCATCTGCAAAATCTAGGTATTTACCCAACATGTTTTGTCCATATCCGGTAAATGAAACAAGGGCAAGAAGGATTAAATATAATCTGGGCATATGCGGTGAATAACTTTTTTGGGTTTGAAACGCGTGAGAATGTATTCGACAGAAATCTCTAGTCCGCCGCGGGCTGTACTGGCAGGAATTAATTTGGAAATGTTGGTGTCGTAACTTGCCGCAACCGACCAGTTTTGCATGGCTAACCCCAGTCGTACCACAACAGCATCTTTGGAACGGAACCACAATCCACCATCCACCGCGCGATAAGTTCCCAATTTGTTGATCAGTGTGAAGCGGACCTGCGATCCAATGATCAATTCGCGGTATTTTCCCTGGAGATTAAACCCGATTCCCGGAATGATTGCCAATTGTTTGTTGAGTGCATGATCCAATTGCGAGAAAAGACTAATGCGAATATCCCTGGGAACTTTTGCCCCATAGAATCCCTGGTTCGGACGATTCAGGTTGTGTCCGCTGATCCCTGTTTTTACTGAATTGTTTTTTCCGTAGTAATAGGCATGAATAATTCCTGCGCCGCTTGTGAGATTGGCACGACTGTCGTTTTGATATGCTTCATTTGTTGGTAAACTGGGATCAAAAACAAGCCCGTTGAATTGATTGTCGAAGTAGAATTTATCCATATTCACCCGGCGGTAATTTAGTCCCACGTGAATCCCAACACTCAGCGTTTGGCTCGAATCGGAAGTCAGTTTAAGATTTTTAGCAACGCTTCCCAGGAATTCAAATGTTTGGTAGAATCCATCGCCCACATTATCGTGAAAGAGCAGCGCCCCGAAGTTGATCCCTTTTTGTTTCCATTTCATGTCTCCGGCAAGGGCAAAAGTCTGAAAAGGAACAGTGACGCTCCTCCATTGATCCTTGTAGTTTCCTGTGAGACGAATATCTCCTGCAAAAAGTCCGGTATTTGCGGGATTTTGGTAAATGGGTTGTCTGTTCAAATGAGAGAAATGAATATCCTGGGCAAACAGCCGGGAAGTTCCAACTGTTATAAAAAGTCCGATAAGTAGGTAATAGCTCCCTTTTCTCATTGAATCAAATATACAATAAAATCAATCAGCACTGTACTTCAATCAAACAAGAATAACACCTGGAATAAATTGGGTATTTTCGCTTTTATGAAGCATTTCTTTTTTTTAATCATCGGTTCCGTCCTTCTGCTTTGTTCGTTCAAAAGTGACGGACTTATTGAAAGAGTTTATCCCGAATTATTAGGAGACTATGAATTTTATAAATCGGTTGCAGACAGATCGGTTTCTTATGCCAAAGACGGGAAAGATATTTTCGGGGTTACGATCAATAAAAAAGATCAAATCTTGTTTTACAGGAACAAAAAGAAGGAGCGTAAGTTGAGTTTTACAGAGACCAAGTTACCTTTTTTGGATGACGAGAATCACGTGCTTTTCGGAACGAAGAATACTTACGAACCACTTTTTTATCGGGGAGATACGATAGTGATCCAGAGTTACCCGATTGAATACCAGGATAATTATTTTATTAAGAAGAAGCCTTAGAGAATTACGAATTCGGAATTATTTTTGGATTGTCAATGAAGATTTTTCGCTGTAGATTACGTAATTACCATTCTGATAATATACCGGCTGAAGATCTTTCTCTCCAACAACAGCTGCCTTTTTATTTTTCCGCACAAATTCTTTTGGTACGCGGAATGCATTTTGGTCTTGATTGATAATCAAATATTTCGGGCATATTTTAGGGTCAAGTCTTTGGTTGAGAGTTAAAGAATAGGTAACTCTTCCGGCAGAGGTCCGAATTATTTTAATTGCATCAACCGGTATTCGGATAGACAAGTTGCTTTTGATCTGCTTTAAAATGGATTGAGTCAATGGAAAAATAGCTTCGGCTCTTACTTTGACTTTTTTTGGATGATAGGAAATTAAAGTTTCCCCCTTTTTGACATACTCATCCGTATGAGCATTTGCTGTTATCATAAAACCATCTTCCGGACTCAACTGAAAGTAATTCTGTACCGCTGCTTCCTTTTTTTGGATTGCCAGGTATTTCTCTCCGATTTTTGCCTCTTCGATAACGCCGGCTTCCTCTTTGTATTCAAGAGTTGGAAAAGCGGGTGTTATTTTATCAGGAGTAAGTTTATTGGCGAAATCCCGCCATTTCTTTTCGATGGGTTTTAAAGATGGGGAGAATGTATTGATCACGTTGGTCAAATCTTCTTTTAACGCTTCTTTTTCGCCGCTTAATTCCACAAAGGCATCGTAATCATCAAATTGAACGAGCAAACTGTTTTTTTTGAATTCGGGACGTTCTACCAGTCGTTCCAATTTCCCGGTGCGCTTTGCACGAATTGTTTTTTCCGGAATACTGAAAGTTAGAAACACGGTATCGCGCTGTTGTTTTCCTGAAAGTGTAATCGTTTTTTGGGAAGCGTCATTCACATTTTTTTCAGGGGCATCGGAACACGAAGCCTGAATGGATAGGAGGGATAAAAAGACAACAAACGGGATTATTTTCATACTGCGCTTTTCATAAATGTACAACCAAAAACCGAAAAGGTTGAGCGAAATGTGAAAACTTGGACAAATAATGTTAATAACTTAGTTAACATTTAAATAACATGCTCTAAAAATAACGAGGTCTTCCCACCTAAATTTGTAAGTAACGAATAATGCAGGCCTATGCTAGGGACACTATTAAAAAAAAGATTATCGGACACGCAGTTAGCGAATGTTTTCCTGAACGGGATCTTCGAAATCGTTGATAATGGTTTTGTTGAGGTTGCAGATCTGATCAACGAAGATTTAGCCTTTGTTACTTCTCCTTCTATTCCGGTTGAGCGTAACGGACAATTTACTATGATTGTGGTAGTTGCAAATATTTCATCGTTGGAAACAACTTTTGAAACAGTTCAGGCAAATAGAATTGAAAAGATCATTTTTGAGCAAATGGGCTCATTGATGGGAGTAACTGCAGTTGATGCAGAGGCAAAAGTGAGGGAATACCAGAAATTTATGCAGCGTATCAACCATCCTTCCAAGAATATGGTTTATGCGATGTCTAAAGCAGTATTCCAAAAATACGACCTGAATGATTTCCAGGATGAGTATTTCAAGCGCCTGCAATCTCCTAATCCCTTATTCCTGAAACGAATGGATCAGATCATGATCAACTTCCTCTGGGATTGGGATTCATTCTTTAAGAAGTATAAAATTGATGAATAATTGAAATCCTGACCGAAGCGTCAGGATTTTTTGTTTCTAATGCTTAAATTGCAAGTCACATAGATTCGGATAAAACGGAAGTGATGAATAAACTGCAAATTAAGACCCTCGAAGAATATCACGAAAAATACGCTGAAAGTGTTTCCAATCCGGAAGCGTTTTGGGAAAACGTGGCCAATGAATTCCAATGGATCAAAAAATGGGACAAAACCCTTGAATGGAACTTCACGGAACCGGATGTTCAATGGTTTCAGGGAGGAAAGCTCAATATCACTCAAAACATGTTGGATAGACATGTGTCTGTTCGTGGAGATAAGCAGGCCCTGATCTGGGAACCAAATGATCCGCAGGAAAAATCACGCAGTTACACTTATTCCGAATTGCTGGAAGAAGTATGTGTATTTGCCAATGCATTGAAAGCGCAGGGAGTCAGCAAAGGAGACCGGGTATGCATTTACATGCCGATGATCCCGGAACTGACCATAGCAGTGATTGCATGTGCGCGGATCGGGGCAATTCATTCGGTGGTTTTTGCCGGGTTTTCTGCCAATGCACTTGCGGACAGGGTGGAAGATGCCCAGGCAAAATTAGTGATCACCGCAGACGGGTTGAATCGTGGGGCTAAGCAAATTCCGCTAAAACGAGTGGTTGACGAAGCGTTGGAACAGGTGAAATGTGTTGAAAAAGTCATTGTATTTGATTGTTTGGGCTGGAAACCTTCCATGGAAGCCGGAAGGGATCTTTGGTGGAATGAAGTGGTGGCAGGACAATCCAAAACCTGTGAGCCGGAAGCGATGGATTCGGAAGATCCGCTTTTTATTCTCTACACTTCCGGTTCTACCGGAAAACCCAAAGGAGTGGTACACACTTGCGGCGGGTACATGGTTTATACGGCTTATTCGTTTCTAAATGTATATCAATACGAAGAAACCGATGTGTTTTGGTGCACGGCTGATGTTGGCTGGATTACCGGTCATTCCTACATCGTTTACGGTCCGCTGTTATGCGGGGCAAGCACCATTATGTTTGAAGGAATTCCGACTTACCCGGATGCCGGACGTTTTTGGCAGGTAATCGATAAATATGGTGTGAACCAGTTTTTGACAGCGCCAACTGCTATTCGTTCTTTGATGGCTTTTGGTGAAGACCATGTGCTTTCTTACAGCCTGGATTCTTTGAAAATTATTGGAACGGTAGGTGAACCGATCAACGAAGAAGCCTGGAATTGGTATCATACGCATGTCGGGAAAGGCCGATGCCCGGTAGTTGACAATTGGTGGCAGACCGAAACGGGAGGAATTATGATTTCAGGGATCGGAAACATTTCTCCGCAGAAACCAACTTTTGCAGGTTATCCTTTGCCAGGAATTCAGCCGGTACTTTTGAACCAGGAAGGAAAAGAAATTGAAGGCGCTGATGAAGAAGGCTATTTGTGCATCAAATTCCCGTGGCCGTCTATTTTGAGAACCACCTACGGCGATCACGAACGCTGCCGTGTCAATTATTTCTCCCATTACGACGGATATTATTTCACAGGAGATGGCGCCAAACGAGATGAGAACGGTATGTACCGCATTATCGGGCGGGTGGATGATGTGATCAATGTTTCGGGACACCGGTTTGGCACGGCTGAAATTGAGAATGCAATCAATAAGAACAAATTGGTGATTGAATCGGCTGTTGTGGGTTATCCACATCCGCTGAAAGGTCAGTCGATATACGCATTTGTGGTTTGTGAGCACGAAATTCCTGAAGAGAAGCAAAATCAGGCCAGGGCAGAGATTATTGAGTCTGTTGTGGCGGAAATCGGGAAGATTGCTATTCCGGAAAAGATCCAGTTTGTTTCCGGTTTACCCAAGACGCGTTCCGGGAAGATCATGCGCCGCATTTTGCGCAAAATTGCAGAAGGGGATGTGAAGAACTTAGGCGATACTTCTACGCTTCTAGATCCGTTCGTGGTGGATGAGATTGTGGAGAAAGCGTTGTGATTCCGAATTCCTAATTTGTAGTTAGTTTAATTCCGTTGGCGCCATCTTCAGGTATTTTTCAACCAGATTTTCTTCCGCTTTGAAGAATTTTCCCTTGAATTCGAAAAGATCTCCGTTGCTTAGGATGCTGTCTTTTATACCGTCTTTTTTCCAGATTAAGATCTTCATAGATTTCTGGTACTTCCACATTCCTTGACTGTAAGACGCAGTTCCGATTACGTGGAAAAAATTTTCGCAATAGTCAATTGGAATGGTGTCTTCCCGGATGAGTAACTGAACTTTCGAAACCTCCCTGGAGTCAAGGTAATCGATCAACATTACCTGGCTGTATTTTCTATCAATAAATGACCATCTTTCGGTGAAATAGAAAGGAATACAAATCAGTAATCCAATGAGTGTAACAACGATGCTGCTAATTATGGATTTCCTGCTTTGAAGCAGGAATTTGAAAAGGATATAATTTACTAACAGTGCGGTGAACGATAAGAAAGCTGCTTTGTTGAAGATACTTTCAGCGGCGGAATCTGCAGTTTCGACAGCTTTCAATCCGGGGTTACCAACGATTAACCAATAACTAAAACAGATCACGATAACCAGCAGATAAATGAACCCGGCATTCAGGAGGATAAGAAGTGCAATTCCGATTTTTTCTTTCATAGGAATGAATTGATTGAGTCGAAACTAATGAGATTTTCTTAGAAAGCTTCGTTTAATAAGCTTTAAAAGTTGATGAATTAGAAAGCCTGTCAGGAAGTAATTGATGATGATATTCAGGATGAAAAGGGTGAGAAATAAGCCGGTGTATTCAGTTGAAAAAGAAAGATTAATAGTTTCCAACACCGTGAAAATCGGGAAACCATAAAAATTGAATAGGGCCGTGCCGAATTCGGCTGTCGGGCTTTCTCCGTTATATTCATCATAGGTTACCAAGATCGATAAGAACGAAAAAACAAACAGAATGACGTAAACAATTGAAAAGATGAGGTTCGAAGAAGAAAATAAGTAAGAATGTTTTTTCATTCGGTTTTGAATCACTTTTAGTGAAAAACGAAACAGACAGGATAAAATTGCTTTAGTCATTGGGTCCGACTTCGGGTAAAGGAAAAAGCCCCGACGATAAATGTCAGGGCTCTTTTATTCTTATCCTCTTCGTCTTTCCAACAAGATCATCATCATCAGGGAAAGAACGATCACTTCATCCTCGCTTGCGCTGTGAGTATGTCCGATCTTTTCCAAGGTAAATCTTCTACCAAACATCGAAGCATTTTTCTTCAAACGCATCACTTTTGATCCGTCCGGTCTTCCCACAATGTATTTCGGGTTGAAAACATATCCTGTAAACATTCCTAAAACCGGAATCTCACTGAATAAAGTGTCAAAAACCTTTGTCCACGCATTTTCTTCCATAATGTGAAAAGCCAAATGTTCCTGCTGGTCGAATACATCGTAGCGCGCTTTCCAGATGGAAGCCCAGCCTTTACGTGCAACGCGTCCTTTTTCAACTCCGTCCTTATCTGCGAAAACATAGGTTGCTGAAAAATCGATCCACTTATTTGCTTTGATGGTGAATTCCAGCTTTGTTTTTTTTGTGTCTGTAAAAACCTGTATTTCTTCAATGAACTTGAACATTTTCTGGCGCACATACGCAAGTGTTGCGGAGTTTGCATCCTCTATCACAAAATCGTTAGCCAATGTTCCTATCTTAAAACTGAATTTTAAAGGATAGTTCAGTTCACTAAGATCTACTTTCTTTTGAGAGAAAAAATTCCCGCTATCTAATACTTCACTCATCTTATTTGGTTTTTATTGCTTTTTCATAGATGTTGATCCAATCGTTAGGAGTCATCCTGGCCACTAAATTACCGATTAATTCAAAAGGAATCTGATCCGGTTTTTTAAATCGGATACAACTTTTGCCCATATCGAGTTTCGTTTTGCTGACTTTCTGGTATTCGCCCACAAACCAATCCAGCAATTCTTTGTCGGCGTACAAACCCATGTGATAGAATGCGATAAAATTTTTCTGTGAGGCGAAACTCATAAACGGCAGTGGTAATTTAGGGTCGCAGTGATATCCTGCCGGGTACAATGAATGCGGAACGGCATAACCGATCATACCATAACCAATGCCTTCTTTAAATCCTTCAGGAAGGTTGTCAAGAATTGTTTTTCGAAGTTTGTTCATCCCTTCCTGTCGTTCTTCCGGACAGTTTGCGATTAGTTGTTCGGGTGTTGTTCCTGGTGTCTTCATACGTATCTAATATACCAAAAAGATTCAGACCCGAATTCCTGTTTCGTACAGATGGATGTAATATTGTGAAATCTACGGAAAGAATGTCCTGGTAACCTGATCATTGATAAAAAAACCGATCCTGTTTTAGAATCGGTCTTTCATGTTTTTATAGCGAACAGTGTTATTCAATGATGATTTTGTGAGTTGAGAGTGTTTTACCCTCTTGTGAAACTGTCAGGAAATAGAATCCGTTTTGGAATTCACTGATATTAATGGAATTGTAAGTCAATCCTTTTTGAACCGTTTGTTTGCTGTCGAATACTTTCTGACCATTCAGGGTAGAAAGCGTTAACTGGTAGCTCGACTCTTTTTTAGATGAAAGTACCACATTCAGATTATTGTCAGCCGGATTCGGAAATGCTTTAACCAATTCAAGATCGTTCATGAATTGTTGTTCGATTGCCAGGACATTTGATGCGACACTGGTTCCGTTTGTACGAACCAATTTTACCCGGTAGTAAGCCATCCCGGTTAGCGGTTGTAAATCTTCGAACTGATATTTTAAAGCGTCTAAACTTAAACCGACAGCTTCGAGTTCACCGATTCCAACATATTCCGATCCGTTTTCACTGCGCTCGATGAGGTATTTATCAGCATTAAACTCGCTGGAACTGGTCCATTTCAGAATGTTGTAACCTGATTCGTTTTCTCCGGACAGGCTCATGGTTTCTGCGCCAAGCGGTGAGCAGCTCACTACTGCAGTTCCTCCGAATGATAAGGGAACTGTCGTGGTTGCAGATGAGAAATTAGACAAACAGATCAAGTATTGCGTGTAAGTTCCGGCTGTAACGGGCGCTTCCCAATTAGTCATGGAAGTTGCCCCTGCAGGCATGGTACTCGCAAGACCTGTAAATTGCTCGCAGGACCCGTTGTAATTGCAGCGAATAGGAGCCTGTGTTCCGGCCTGAATTGCCGAACAGGTTGTTGGACTGTACGCCCACATGGCCCAATCAAGGCAGTTATAGGTTCCTGAGCTGGGAGTTCCCAGTTGAAAGGTCAGTGAGCCACCAGTCAGTACATTTACAATCATCCAGGTGCTGTTTAGCTCTTCTGATAATAAACATCCCGGATTGGTACTTCCGTTTACATTGGTCGCAGGATTTGCAGCGCAGGTTCCTGCATCACAAATTTCATTGATTGCTCCGAAACCGTTCGGATCGATTGAGAATGAGGCATTGGAACACACATTGGCAGCTACAACACAATCTCCTGCTGTTGTTGGCCCGCCGGCAGGACAAGTTAATGAGAAGGTAATGCCTGAAGCTGCAGTGGATGTTGCATCCATTACAAAGTAATAAGTAGTTCCTGCTGTAAGTGCTATAGATCCGATGGATCCAGGCACGGTAGCAATTCCTGCACAGTTCCAACCCGTTGCCGAGCATCCTCCTGTTTTCCAACCGATGACATAACCACCGCCTGTTACGGATGATACGTTAAATGAATAGTTTCCGGTTGAAGTAGCAGTATAACTATACATCTGCTCCAAGCCGGGAGTTGCGGTTGCACATAAAGTGGAGATGAAAGACGATGCTCCTGTTGTGGTCAGTGTGAAAGCCTGTCCGCATCCTGAAATAGGAGAAGCCGTAGCACAAGGACCCGTTCCGCAGGAAGTACAAGTGATTGTTGTAGTTAAACAGGTGGAAGCTGTACCACAACCCACACAATTGGTATTTAATACCATGTAGTAAGTTCCTGAGCTCGGGGCAGTGAACGGAACAGATGATGTTCCGAAAGCAACTACCGGTCCGGTTGGTGATCCGCTGTGAACCGTAATACAGGCTGAGGGTGTTACAGTTAATGTATAAGAGTTTCCTGCTACAACACCTGTTATTGTATTGTAATCACCGGCATAGTTGCAAGAACTGATTGTTGTTGCAGCAGTTCCCGTTGGTGCTACAGCTGATAAAAAAGCAAAGCCTCCCGAACATTGTGCTGAAGTATTTTCCGACCAGCTTATGAGCCCTGTAATAAGTAATAGTATGTAGAAGTTTTTCATAAACAGCAAATTAGTCAACGATTAAATAATTCAGTTGGGTCAGAACCTGCGTGCGTCTTGTTTCCTCCATTGTTTTGAACTCATCAAAGCGAATGTGCAGGCGGTTAGTATCAGAAGTTATTTGCAGATAAGCAGCAGGATAATCTTTAGCCCAATCCCAAACCTGTTCTTTGTAGGATTGAAAATCATCTTGAGAAAAAGCAT
This sequence comes from uncultured Fluviicola sp., assembly GCA_965650365.1. GTDB lineage: Bacteria > Bacteroidota > Bacteroidia > Flavobacteriales_D > Crocinitomicaceae > Fluviicola. The sequence goes on from CBFGOJ010000047.1 coordinate 22,107, forward strand.
AGCTTGTCCAGGCAGGAAAAGGTCTTTCCGGAAGTTCGGTAAGCAAGGAGTTTAGATCGTAACCCTGAAGCAGGTTGTTTAATTCAATCCCTGATTTCAGTGTTATAGAAATACTTCCCCTGTAAATGAACTGAACGGGTTGGTTAGCTTCTCTCAAATGCTCATATTCCGTAATATCAAAATGCTGAATGTTCAATAATTCCTGAACTGAAATACCTGTCTCTGAAGTGTTGAATGAAAAGCTTGCAGAGAAATAATTCCACAATACCTGGAGCCTTGCCGGATCAATTTGAGCAATTTTTTGGATTCTTTCCGGGTGTTGATGCTTTTGGATCATCCGGTTGGAAGCAATTACTGAATAGTCTGTCTGAGCAAATATCGGAGTAAATGAGCACAGCAAAAAGCTGAGTAGCAGGTATATTGTCTTCATAGTCATAGTAATTAAGACAAGTATACAAAATAACAGATGGTTAAAAGAATAACGCTGTGTTAAAATGAACAAAGCAATCCTCTCACTGATTGGATGTTAATTCTGAATGAATATTTTGTAAAATTTAGCTCAAGCAATTAGTCTAAGTTGCTGGTAAGCAATTTATTGGTCAGTTTCCGGACATGTTCACGTAAACCACTGCTTTTGTTTCGAAGAATTCGCCGGAGAAAATGGTCTGTAGAGAGTGAATGGTGTGTTTTTGTTTTACCGGGGCCATTTCTTCCTTCAGATCACCGCCTTTCAGGTAAAGAATTCCATTTGGAAGCGGATTCATACTTTCCTTTTTGAATTTCCCTTTTGTCCAGGGTAAGAATGCCGGCATAGCAGTTACTGCACGACTAACTATGAAGTCAAATTGCTCCTTGATTTCTTCTGCGCGGGCATGTGTGGCGCGAACATTTTTCAACCCTAAAGCCTCTGAAACTTCTTTCACTACTTTGATTTTCTTCCCAATGGAATCAACCAGGTGAAACTGAACTTCAGGAAACAGGATTGCCAAAGGAATTCCCGGGAAACCACCGCCAGTACCAATGTCTAAAACGGAAGATCCGGGAGTGAATTCCATGATCTTTGCAATTCCGAGTGAATGCAGAACATGACGTTCGTAAAAATCGTCTGTGTCCTTCCTGGAAATGACATTGATCTGCGCATTCCAGAACAAATACAATTCTTCCAGTCGTTCAAACTGAGAACGTTGCTCATCTGTAAGATGGGGAAAGTATTTCGAGATGATTTCCATTCGTGCGTATTTCACCACCCTCCTTAGTCCTCCCTCTGCGCCTTTGCTGTAGCTTGTGCCATCGCTAAAGCTATTGGCGACACGCGATCAGCGCAAGCAAAAGGGAGGAAAGTGAAATCTGTCTCCCCCTTAGGAGGGGGATAAAGGGGGAGGACAGAATTAATTTTTATCCTTCGATTAGTTTGCCAAGTGCATTGTCAAAAATCTCTTTTGCTTCAGAGATAAATCCGAAATGCTCGTCGTCAACCATCATTTTTCCTTTTGTAACATGACCAAGAAGTGTTGAGTTTACACCACTTCCCATCATGAATTCGATGAATTGCTCTTCTGTGTCTTCAGAAACTGTTACAACAACACGGCTTTGAGCTTCACCGAACAAAAATGCATCTTCACGAACTTCCGAATCAGTAACGATATCGAAACCAAGTCCGCGCGGCATAGACATTTCAACCAATGAAACGAATAAACCACCATCAGCACAATCGTGAGCGGCGTTGATCAATTCCTGGCTGATCAATCCTTTTACTGCTTCCTGCAATACGAACTCTTTTTCCAAATCGAAATGCGGAGCCGGAGAAGCTTCAATTTTGTGATACTTCGCTAAGTATTCAGAAGATGAAATATCGTTTACACAATCTCCCAAAATGAAAATCAAATCACCTTTTTGCTTAAAGTCCAAAGTCATGATCTTCGATTTATCTTCTACAACACCAATCATTCCAATAGTTGGAGTAGGGAAAACCGGAATCTCTTTTCCACCGATATTACTTTGGTTGTAGAAAGAAACGTTTCCTCCGGTAACCGGCGTTTCAAACTTCAAACATGCTTTTGACATTCCTTTGATCGCACCAACAAACTGCCAGTAAGATTCCGGATTGTAAGGATTCCCAAAGTTCAAACAGTTTGTAATAGCACTTGGAATACCTCCTGAAACAACAATGTTACGAGCCGCTTCAGATACTGCGATTGCAGTTCCGATTTCCGGATCAGCGTTTACATAACGTGAGTTACAATCCACAGTCATTGCCAATGCTTTCTCAGTTCCTTTCAGGTTTACAATTCCTGCATCCGTCGGACGGTTTGTAGTCATTGTTTTTGTTCCAACCATGGAGTCGTACTGTTCATAAACCCAACGTTTGGAAGCAATATTCGGCTGACCCAATAAGAAGAATCCGATTTCCTTTAAGTTTTCCGGTTGTTCTACTGAATCGATAGTGAATTTTTTGTATTCCTGGTAATAAGCCGGCTCGGAATATTCACGCTGATAAACCGGAGCACCACCACCAAGTACCAATGATTCAGCAGGAACATCTCCTACTAGTTCACCGTCCATGTAATAGCGGACACGACCGTCATCCGTTACCGTTCCGATTTCTTCCGCATGCAAATCCCATTTGTCGAAAATGCTTTTCACAACGGATTCTTTTCCCTTTTGGATCACCACCAGCATACGCTCCTGTGATTCGGAAAGAAGGATTTCATATGGAAGCATGTTTTCCTGACGAGTTGGAACGCGGTCCAAATGGATTTCCATTCCAACACCACCACCGGCGCTCATTTCACAAGTTGAACAAGTGATACCGGCAGCACCCATATCCTGCATTCCAACAATTGCATCTGTGTTTGCCAATTCCATGGTAGCTTCCAAAAGCAATTTTTCCATGAAAGGGTCACCAACCTGAACGGATGGTAAGTCCTGAGCAGATTCTTCAGTGATATCTTTTGATGCAAATGCAGCTCCTGCGATTCCGTCTTTACCGGTGGAAGAACCAACGATGTAAACAGGGTTTCCGGGACCTTTTGCTTTTGCGGAAATTACTTTTTTAGTATCGATGATACCTGCCGAAAAGGCATTCACCAATGGGTTTTGGTTGTATGATTTGTCGAAGAAAACCTCACCGCCAACAATCGGAATCCCGAAAGCATTTCCGTAATCACCAATTCCTTTTACGACACCTTTTACCAGCCATTTTGTACGTGCTTCTTCGATATCTCCGAAACGCAATGAGTTTAACTGAGCAACCGGGCGAGCTCCCATTGTGAAGATATCGCGGTTAATTCCTCCAACTCCTGTTGCAGCACCCTGATATGGTTCCAAAGCTGAAGGGTGATTGTGAGATTCAATTTTGAAAACACAACCAATTCCATCTCCCAAATCTACCAATCCTGCATTTTCTTCACCAGCTTTTACCAACATGTGCGGACCATCTTTTGGTAATTGTTTTAACCAGTAAATGGAGTTTTTGTAAGAACAGTGTTCAGACCACATGACAGAATAAACTGCCGTTTCAGTGAAGTTTGGTGTACGTCCCAAAATTTCTTTGATCATTTCAAATTCATCTGCGCGTAAACCTAGTTCAACCGCTTGCTCTAATGTAGCTTCTTGCTTAATGGAAGTACTCATTTTCTAATAACTTTGATGCAAAAGTAATCATTCCTGTCTAATTCCGAATGCCTAATTCCGAATTCCGAATCCAAGATTTAAACGAGAAATGAACATAATTAACAGGTGAATGATTGAATTGATTTTGGCCTGATCTGTATTTCGTAACCCGTAATTCGGAATTCGTAATTAACTTAGGGCTCTCATGATATTTTCACTGATCCTGATAGTGTTGACGTGGTTTGTTTGGAAGTTCAAAACAGACGGTTTATCGCGGACTAATTTACTAATTGGTTGGGCCATTAAGGTGCTGTTTGGTGTTTTATTCATGATTATCCATACCAAGATTTACGGAATTGGCGAAATTACGGTAGATTGGGAAGAATACATGGACGACAGCGTGACACTTAACGGAGTGGCTTATCAGTCTTTCGGCGATTATTTGAAATTCTTGTTCGGAACAAACTCTGAAGCAGCTGTTCAGCACTATCTTTCTCATACCAATCATTGGTCGGCTGGAGATCTGGATCTGATGAATGACTCACGGAATGTACTTCGGGTAAACAGCCTGATAGTTTTCCTTTCCCGGGGGAATGTGTATATCCATATTTTGTTCTTTTCCTTCTTTTCGTTTATTGGTTTGCGGGAGATCTTTTTGGCGTTTAAGGATCGTGTTTTTTACGATAAGCGCTGGTTCTGGTTTGCCTTATTCTTATTTCCAACCCTGAGTTTCTGGACGAGCTCTGTTTTGAAAGAACCGTTGATGGTCCTGGGTTTTGCTTTTCTTCTAAATGCCCTATTCGGACAATTATCTTTGAAGTCACGCTTGTGGCGAATTGCTTTGGGGGTTGTACTGATGCTCGGATTTAAACCTTACGTTTTGGGATGTTTGATTTTGACTATCCCGGTTTTCCTGTTGGGGAAATTCGTATTCAAAAAAAGGATTTTATTGGCTCCTTTGGTTGTTTTGGCAGGATTTACGCTGGTTTTTTTGATCTTTTCCGGTTTTCGATCACAAGTTACACACCGTTTAACCCGCATGCAGTTTGATTTCATGAATGTAGGAAGAGGGGGTGTTCACGTTTATGCAGATTCGTGTTATTATTATTTCCGGACAGATCAGTATGCGGAGCTGGACTTTTTGAGGACAGGTAATCTCCGGGTAAAGGAGGAACTGCTTGCTAAAAAAGTGACTTTCGGCATGAACTATCCTTTTGAAGACGTTCGACTGAAACCTTCAGACGGGCCTTGGAGAATCGATTTTATCGGAACAGAATGCGGAAGCTATATTGAATTAACTTCTATCGGAAATGATTTCGGGCAACTGATAAAGAATATTCCGGAAGCACTTTCAAATGCTGCTTTCAGACCCACTTTTTGGGACCCGGGCGGAAAACTGAAAATCATTAGCTTTTTAGAAACAATCGGTTTATTTATTCTTCTGGCTTTCGGACTTTGGTATAACCGAAAATCCAGGAATGCAGAAGAAAAGAACGTCATTGTTTTTTTAGTGGTCTTTTCACTGATCTTATTGGTGTTGATTGGATGGACAACTCCTGTTTTAGGAGCAATTGTCCGTTATCGGATGCCTGCATATTTAGCACTGTTTTTAGTGGCACTTATCGGTTCTAGACCGTTCAAATTGAAATTATGAAGAAATACGTTTTTATTACCGGAGCAACAGCCGGTTTTGGAGAAGCAACGGCGAAGATATTTGCCGATAATGGCTGGAATTTGGTTTTGACCGGTCGAAGAATGGAGCGTTTGGAATCCTTGAAAGTGGAACTGAAGCCGAAAGGAATTGAGATCGTCCTGCTGAATTTTGATGTTCGAGATGAAAGTGCAGTAAATCAAGCGGTTGAAACCCTGCCGGAAGAAGTGAAGAACAATTTAGCGATTTTGATCAATAATGCCGGTTTGGCTGTTGGCCGCAGTTCAATAGATTCAGGTGTGACGGATGATTGGGACCGCATGATCGATACCAATGTAAAAGGATTGCTTTACGTGACGCGTGCTATTTCTCCGATTCTGAAAAAGAATGGCGGCGGACATATCGTTAATATTGCAAGCATTGCCGGCAAAGAAGTGTATGCAGGAGGAAATGTTTACTGTGCTACCAAACATGCCGTGGATGCATTGTCCCGCGCAATTCGAATTGATTTGGTACATGATAACATCAAAGTAACCAATATTGCTCCGGGTGCTGCAGAAACCGAGTTTTCATTGGTGCGTTTTAAAGGCGACGAACAAACCGCTAAGAATGTCTACGAAGGATACGATCCGTTAATGGCAGAAGATATTGCAGATGCAGTTTATTATGTGTGTTCCAGACCGAAGCACGTCTGTATCAACGACCTGGTAATTATGCCGAGTGCCCAGGCAAGTTCAACCATTTTTCATAAAACTCATTCCTGATGCGTTATTTCATTTTTTCTTTGATTTTGTTGGTTGGTGCATCCTGCATGAAAGGCCAATCTGTTGATTTAGTGATCCACAATGCGAAAATCCACACGATGGACGATAAAAACTCCGTGGTACAGGCAATTGCAATCCGGGATGGAAAGGTGGTGGAAGTAGGGCCGGACCGCCAGATCATGAACAAGTACAGTGCAGACGAATTTATCGATGCGGAAGGGAAAGATATTTTTCCGGGCCTTGCAGATGCGCATGGACATATGATGAGCCTGGCTCGTCAAAGGTTGTCGGCAAACCTGGTTGGATCAGCTTCCATGGAAGAGTTGGTGGTTCGTGTGGAAAAATACGATCAGAAAAAAGAACGATCGGTTGTTGTTGGCGGTGGCTGGGACCAAAGTTTGTGGAATGCAGAAACGTCCCAATTACCTACAAATGAAGAACTAAATGAGAAATTCCCGAAGAAACCGGTTGTTCTATACCGCATTGACGGACATGCTATTTTGGTAAACAATGCCGCATTGAAGAAATTCGGGATCAACGAATCTACCAAAATTGCCGGTGGTGCGATTTTAAAAAACGAAGACGGAAGTCTGACAGGTCTTTTATTGGATAATGCCATTTCATTGATCAGCAATAAACTACCCGATTTTTCAGATCGGGAGTTGTCGGCTGCTTTGCTTGAAATTCAACAGGAGTTATATGGCTATGGAATTACGGATGTGCACGAAGCAGGTTTGACACCTCATGATTTTAAATTGATCCGCCGTTTGGTGAAAGAAAATAAGCTCACCATAGGGATTTACGGAATGCTTTACCCGGAAAAAGAAAATGCAGACTTTGCAAAAAAACAGGGAATTCTGAA
>CBFGOJ010000048.1:0-27430 GCA_965650365.1 uncultured Fluviicola sp.
TGGATCTGATCAATGTGGTACCGAATCCTTACTATGCGTTCTCGGAATACGAGCGAAATAAAGTAGACAAACGCGTCAAAATCGTGAACCTTCCGGAAACGTGTACGATCACTATTTATACCATGTCGGGAAAAATGGTGAATCAGTTCAAAAAAGACAACGATTTGACCTTTATGGATTGGACACTTACCAACAAGACCGGTATTCCGGTTGCTTCCGGTGTTTACTTAATTCATGTTGATGTTCCCGGATTGGGTGAACGGATCGTTAAGTCCTTTATTTCAATGCGGGCATTGGATATTGAAGGATTTTAAGATTCCAGAAATACCAGAAGGAACATAATTCCAATGATCAATAGGAGTAAAAATAGCTTTGGATCTCTGTACAAAGGCCGTTTTGGTCGTTTTGCCAAACGCTCATATTTATGAGAAAGCGAGGCAAAATCCTTGTAACGCACCATTTGTTCCTTGGTAGGTTCTTTTGATTTTTCGTTCGTTATTCTTTGAAATTTTCTCATGATTCGCGTTTCCAATTGGTGTTGATCTTTTCCAGTAGTCGATAAACTCTCATTTTAGCATTTGCTTCGCTAATCTGGTAGATATCGGCAATTTCTTTGAAACTAAGCTCCTGGAAAAATCGTAATTCTATTAAATCAGACTGAGTTTCTTCTAAGTTATTGATTATTTCGATCAGTTGATCCAAATTCGCTTGTTGAACTCCTGTTTCACCACTTTCTTCCAGTATGGAATAGAGTTGGTGGTCGCTTATTTCCACGGAATAATTCTTCTTTTCAGATCGAAAGAACATATTGACCTCATTTTGAGCAATGCGGTAAAGCCATGCGCTGAATGGAAGTCCGCGGTCTTCGTATTTGGTAATGTTGGCCATTGCCTTAATAAAGCATTGCTGTACCAAATCTCCGGCTGCTTCTTCATTTCCTCCAAGCCTTTTAAAAATGAACCGGAAAATCTGCTCAAAATAGCGCTCGTAAAGCGGACCAAAATGCCGATGGTCTTTTTGAGCCAGTTCAATTTGCTGGGCTTCGTTAAATACAACTGGGGTTTTCTTCTTAAACAAAGTCTTCGGTTTTCAATGGTAATGTACCGTTTTGGAAAAGTAACAAGTTAATTGCGAATTCCTAATTACAAATATTGGATAATTAAGTAATTCGTAATTATTTCAGGTATTTACTCGCTTCCCGCAATGCCAATCCTTTAACCGGGTTGTTTCCAAGGATTCGGACAACTTCTTCCGGTTTGTACTTCGATAATTGCCTCAAGGACCAGCCAATTGCTTTCTGAATGAAAAATTCTTTATTACTGTTCATCTGCTGAATGAGATTTTCCAGGTAAACGCTGTCGATTTGGTCTTTGTATTTCAATTGGTAGATCAAACAGGAGCGCTGCAGCCAAAAAGATTCGTGGTAACGCCATTGTTCAAAGGTTTCACGTGCTTTTCCCGGAAACAGGAGCGCCCATTTACCCAAATAGTTGGAAGCAATCGAATCTACGCTGTCCCACCAGGATTTGTGATTTAAGAGCCATTCCAATTCTTCGGCATCTTCTTCCGAATAAAATTTCTTCGGCCAGGAGTTGAGAAAATCAATAGCCGTGTGCTGGTAATCGCGCTCTTCTTTTTCCCAAAGAGCGCGAATAATTAACCATCTTAAATTTCTGTCATCAATTGTTTTGAGCGAATCGATCCAGCTCTTCTGAGCATTTCTTCGAATTTCAGTTTTCATCCCGATGAATGGAAACTGATCCCGCATATATGCACTGGCGGTTTGTGCGCGCCCTGCATGACGAAAAGGTTCGAAAAGTTCTTCCAGCTGTCCGATCGTTTCCTCGATCATATCTTAGAACTGGTTAAACTGGAATACCGGTTTTAAATCAATTGCACTGTTGATAGATGCATTCATATCACGTAATTTACCGTCTTTCAAACTATAAACCAATGCGTGGATCTCCAACGGATTCCCTTGCTGCCATTCTTCCTGGATAAAGGAAATCTTACCCATATTCACTGCTTGCTGAATAGCATTCAATTCTACCAAACGATTTGTTCTTTCTTCCATATCGGAAATAGCTTCCAGTTCAGCCTGGTTTTTCAGGTATACATTTTTGATACTTACCAACCAGTTATCCAGGAATCCGAAGCTGGTATTGCTCATTGCTGCAGCAACACCACCACAGCCGTAATGTCCTACGATCAAAACGTGTTTTACTTTCAGGTATTTTACCGCATAGTAAACAACGCTCAACAAGTTCATGTCGGAATTAATGACTTGGTTTGCAATGTTGCGCTGTACAAAAATACTTCCCGGAGGAAGGTTTACGATTTCGTTTGCCGGTACACGGCTGTCCGAACAACCGATCCATAAATATTCCGGTGTTTGTCCTTTTGATAAATTGTCAAAGAATGCCGGGTCTTTTGCTAATGTTTCTTCGACCCATTTTTTGTTTCCTTCAAATATTTCTTTCATATTGTTTCTATTGGAGTTAATATTTCAATTGCTATGTTCTTATCTTTTGCCCGTATTTTAAAATCCTCAATGGAATCTACAATATCGTGCGCAAGTTGTTTAACATCCCGCTGATCTATTGTGACCTTTGCGTTATTCGGGATACTGGTTAATGTTTTTAATAAAGACGCTTTATTTAAAAACGTCATGTGTTCTGTTAATCGGATAGTATAATTTTTCCCGTCCACGTCTATGTAATGTGACAGTTTAAAATTGTGGTATAAAATTACAAGGAATGAACAAACTAATCCACATAAAACACCAACTAATAAGTTGGTAAAAAGAATACACCCGATTGTCACTATAAATGGAATGAACTGAAGCCAGCCTTGTTTGTAAACTGTTTTAAAAATCGCGGGTTTTGCCAGTTTAAATCCTACCTGGATCAAAATTGCAGCCAGTGAAGCATAAGGTATGTAGCTAAAAATACCAGGAATGAGCAAGATAGACAGCGCTATAAATGTACCATGAGCGATTGCTGATAATTTATTAATTCCTCCTGAATTCACATTTGCAGAAGTCCTAACTACAACTTGCGTTACCGGCAATCCACCGATAGATCCTGAAAGTACATTTCCAATTCCCTGGGCAATTAATTCCCGATTTACCGGCGTGATCCGCTTTTTTGGGTCTAGTTTATCCGAGGCATCCACACTTAATAAAGATTCAAGACTCGCAACCACAGCAATGGTAAATGCTATGATATAGATCTTCGTGTTTGCCAACTGACTGAAATCAGGGAAAGTGAAGAACTCTTTCATGGGCTTGCCGGCAATTCCAAGGTCTACCCGGTGCTGTGCCTCTATTGCAAAGTCGGTGCCCTGAAGGGAAAAAGTAGCAATGATCCCGATTAATACCACTATCAATGGTGCGGGAACAAACTTCAGGAACGTTCTCTGGATGAATTTTTTGTCCCAAAGCACCAGTAAAAGAATGGATACCGCACAAATGATCAATGCTGCAGGTGTTATATATCCCAAACTGTGATAGAGTTCCGAAAACGTATTTTCACCATCAGATTGGAAGAAGGATTCATCCCCTTCGTAATCTTTATCATACCCCAATGCATGAGGCCACTGTTTAAAAATGATTTGCAGACCGATGGCAACCAGCATTCCTTTTACAACGACGTTCGGAAAGTAGTAGGAAAGATATCCTGCTTTAACGATTCCGAAGATTATTTGTAAAACTCCCGCAATTACAACTGCACTTAGAAAGATCGAAAAAGATCCTAAGTCCAAAATGGCTGGAGCCACGATGGTGACTAAACCTGCAGCAGGCCCCGAAACCCCGATGGAAGATCCGGAGATTGAACCGACCACGAGTCCACCCATGATTCCGGCTATTAATCCGGAAAACGGATTGGCACCTGATGCCAATGCAATACCTAAACAAAGAGGTACAGCAACTAAAAATACGACCAAGCCGGCAGGTAAATCCTGCTTCCAGGTCTGGAATAAATTCTTCATGAAAAAATGGATAATGAAATAAACTAGTAACTGATGTTAGCTGAATATTTATCCAAGTTCGGGGGGATTATCGAGGGGAGCCTTATCTGAGCCAACTGGCTTAGCGATAATAGCAGAAAAAGTACTTTTTTTCAATAAGTTGAAATCAATGTCGAAGTTCGAAAGCGAAGTATGTTCAGCCAAATGAAGTTCTTCTTCCAAAAGATTGATTCCTCTTTTACTGCTGTTGCTGTTGTTTTCATCCGTGTCAGAATCTCGCTCTTCGCTGTCATCTTCTTCGGAAAGTGTAATAGACTGCTTGTCTTCCAGGTACGTCCACACAAAATTACCAACGATGTTGCTAGTAAGCGCCAGAAAGCAGATGAGTGATATTAAACGTAATCTTTTAAACACGGTGTAAATATAATTACTTAAAAAGGGTTCTGGTACAGCCTGCTGTCTTTTTTTGTTAAAAAATGCATGTGAAGATAAATTCACTCCACTTTTGTTTAATTACTGTCTTTCAATTAATTTAGCCGAAAAATTACTTGAATTATTGAAGCTGAGTTTATTAGTTCGACAGCTTGATAAAAACATTCACCCATTAGACAAGGGACATTCCCGGAAAATAAATCATTGATCGGGTAACGCATTGGTTCAAAAGAGTAAGTATGACAAAAGCAGATTTGCGTCAAAAGTATAAGGAAATGAGACTCCAACTTTCTCCCGGTGAGCTCGAAAGGCTTTCGGAAACAATTGTGGAACAAGCGTTGACTCATTTTCAGCTTTCTGAAAAAACAATTTCACTCTTTCTTCCCATCGAAAGACAGCGTGAAGTGAATACTTACCTGCTTTTGGAAAGAGCTATGGGAATAGGAGCTTCAGTTGCTATCCCGAAGACTAATTTTGAGACCATGGAAATGCGTCACTACCTGTTTGAATCTACCGACCAGCTGGAAGTCAACCAGAAAGGAATTCCCGAACCTAAAAAAGGAAAAGTAATCGCTGCAGACCGCTTTGATTTGGTTTTTGTGCCGCTTTTAGCCGCAGACATAAAAGGAAACCGCGTTGGCTACGGAAAAGGATTCTACGACCGCTTCCTGCGCAAATGCGCGCCCAATTGCATCTTCATCGGTTTGCATTACTTTGATCCGGAAGCAAAGATCGAAGACGTTCTGCCTACAGATATCCGTTTGAATGCTTTGGTGACACCAACAAAGGTGATTCGCTTTGATTAAACAGAATGAGGATCGGATTTAGTTAGCGAGTTCGATTTTTTCTCCGATTTTTTAAATTCAATATTCCAGAGTAATTGACGTTTTATTCTCTTATTGTTCTGTTTGCGATCTTTCTCCCTCATTCTCTTTTCTCATTCTCATTCTGAAGTGAAACATTTTCTCCTAAACTTCCGTTTAATCCTTTGTGAAATACTGCGTACTATTTTTGCTGTTCCTGTTCTCTTTTTCATTTTCTACAGTGAAACCGCCTTCCTATAAGGTAGTTTTTGGTGCGCGTATTTCTACCGGTGCTAATTCAAGTGTAGTAAGTTTTGTGGCTTTTAAATACTCAGACGATGGTATTCTCCGCTCAAAAAGAGTTTACACCAGTAAAGAGGAGTTCATCAAAGTTCTCAGCGGTTATTGGCCAAGTCCTTTCAATCCCAATAAGATCGATTACTTCAAACAAAATAAAATTATCGGCGGTGTTTTTGTCAATGATACAATTCGTGTGGAGATTGGCTATTGTCCGGCATTGGATAGTTTGTGGAAGATCCGCTTTTCTGACTGGCCATACTACGGAAAAAATGAAGCCGGCTGGAGTTTGAATCGGACACGGCCAAGCCTCAAACAGGAAGAATACCTGGCGAAACGATACAATATCAAGCAACTCGATTTCGATTACATCGTTGATACCAACTTCTGGAAACTTTTGTACGATGTGTCGGACCCCGTTTGGATCGAAAACTATAAATTCATTCAATAATAAAAACAGTAGGGGCGCGATTAATCGCGCCCCTACTGTATAAAATTTTATCTGGAATGATCTTATCCCCGTCGCAATTCTTTCAGAGAATTAAAGAATACAATTCCGTATCCGATAGTCAGCATCAAATGGAAAGGTACCATTCCCAAATCTCCGTAGATTGCTCTGTTTACCACCGTAAAACCGAATACGCACATCAAAATTCCTTCTCCGATAGTAATTAAGGAAATGCTCTTTTTGTCGTATTTGTTTCCTTTAAATTCGTTTTTCTTGCTCACGTTGAACTTCGGTGTTCTCACAAATGAACTCTTGATTCCCATAAATCCTTCCAATACTGCGATTGTATTTGCCAGGGAAAGACCCAAAGAAACCGTGAGGAATAGTAAGAATCGTCCAAGGAAGCGGAAGAAAGAAGTAAACAGGTTATCCGTTTTATCGCGGTATGCCAACCAGTAATAATACATCAGGAATACTGTACTGCAAATGAATACGGAACCATATTGGATCACATAATTCAGGTCAGAGAAACTGTCTTTGATCTGCAATACAACCAAACTCAATAATGACATGATCAAAATGAACATGAATACAGATGAATTGAACAAATGTGCCATTCCATGAACGCGATTCGATAGACGCACACCTTTAAAGGTCAGGATCGTTTTCCACATTTTTACGAAACATTCCGCTCCACCTTTCATCCAACGGTGCTGCTGTGCTTTCAATGCCGACATGGTAATCGGTAATTCAGCCGGAGCAACTACATCTTCCAGGTACTTGAATTTCCATCCGCGTAACTGAGCACGGTAACTCAAATCCAAATCTTCTGTCAAAGTATCATGTTCCCAGCCACCTGCACTTTCAATACATTTTTTCCGCCAGATACCACCGGTACCGTTAAAGTTGATAAAATGTCCTGCAGCATTACGACCTCCCTGCTCTGCAGCAAAGTGACCGTTCAAACCGAATGCCTGTAATTCTGTTAATAAGGAATAGTTTTTATTTAAATGTCCCCAGCGTGTTTGAACAACACCAATCTGTTCATCCGTCTCGAAATACGGCATAGTGCGCTGCAACCAGTCACTTTCCGGAACGAAATCTGCGTCAAAGATTGCGATAAACTCGCCCTGTACTTTATTCATGGCAGAATCCAATGCTCCTGCTTTGTAGCCCGTTCTGTCAGTGCGGTGAATGTGCTCGATGCGAATTCCGCGTGCGGCAACTTCCGCTACCTTTTTGGCAATTAAGTCTTTTGTTTCGTCCGTTGAATCATCCAATACCTGGATATCAAACTTATCTCTCGGGTAATCAAATGCGGCGGCAGCTTCAATAATTCGATCTGCAACATACATTTCGTTATACATCGGTAATTGAACCGTTACTGTAAGTGCTGTATCCGGATTGAAAACCGGTTTCACTTCCTGTGCTTTGCGTTTTCTGTTTTTGGCGTATGCAATGGATAATGAAAGCTGTAACAAAGAATAAATGAATACTAATACCAAACAGAATCCATAAACCACCAATACTGCTTTTGCAGTGAAATGCGACCAGTAATTTTCTTTTCCGTTCCAGGTTCCCCAGTCAAACATCCACGTCACTTTCGTAGCCGTTTTGAATGGGTTTTTCTGGCTCATTTTATATTCACCGGTATGATCAGAATCAATTTTCACAAGGAATGTTTCCTGCTTGTATTTTTTGTTGGAAACCGACAATTCAAAAAGGGTGGTGTCGGCGTCTTTTACTAAGGCAACATTTTTGAATAAGAACTTACCATCCTCATTTGTGATCGCTTTGTAAGTTTCCCCGGTTTCCTTGTTAACCAATTGAACAGGAACCTCTTCAGAAGGTCCTTTTGTTCTGGTGTCCTGGTAATAACCGGAGACATCGCGTTTGATTTGCCCGAAAGCTGAAAGCGTGAATACCGCGCAAAATAAAACAAGTAAAGACCTTGTCATAGATTCTCTTTGTTAATTGTTCAACCACTACTGCAAAATTCAGTAGATTTTTAGCGCACAAAGATAGTTTTTATTCCATTGAACCAATGTTTTTTTTTAAACACGAGTGGGGTGATTAATACATCTATCTGATTATTTGTACCCACACCATTTTTAAAGCGTAATGTTTTCTGTTTTACCACAGATACGCAGATTTTTGCTTGGCTAATGCTTACGCTGACCTTGCTCCACCATAGCGGTTACGAAAAGGTGAAGAGCTTCAGCATAGGCGCACCACACTCGCTTTAAGGAAGATCAGCAATCTGTAGCTTACAGAGAAACAAAGAGGCGACTGGTAAGCGCCTCCAATTATCTGTGCATTTGTGGTAAAAAAAATAGGGGTCGCGATTAATCGCGACCCCTACATCTATGATTTTTGGTAATATTATTGAATCACCTTCAATTCTTTTCCAACTTTGATGAAAGCCGCGATAGCCTTGTCCAAATCCGCCATGCTGTGAGCTGCTGAGATCTGAGTACGGATTCGAGCCGCGCCTTTTGCAACTACCGGATAGAAGAACCCGATTGCATAAACACCTTCCTGCAATAATTTATCTGCAAACTGCTGCGACAAAGCGGCGTCGTACAACATGATCGGAACGATTGGTGAATCTCCGGGCTTGATATCAAATCCTGCCGCGATGATTTTTTCTTTGAAGTATTTCGTGTTTGACTCCAATTTATCACGCAATTCTGTGGAACTTCCAAGAATGTCAAAAACTGCGTTTGATGCCCCAACGATAGATGGTGCCAAAGAGTTTGAGAATAAATAGGGTCTTGAACGCTGACGAAGCATTTCAATCACTTCTTTTTTTCCGGTTGTGTAACCACCCATTGCACCTCCAAGTGCTTTGCCTAAAGTTCCGGTGATAATATCCACGCGGTCCTGGCAATTGTGGTACTCAGGAACTCCACGGCCTGTTTTACCGATGAATCCCGCACTGTGGCATTCGTCTGTCATAACGAGTGCATCGTATTTATCAGCTAAGTCACAGATCTCGTTCATTTTCGCAATATCGCCGTCCATTGAGAATACTCCGTCCGTAACAATGATGCGGTGACGCTGACCCTGAGCTTTTTTCAATTGTTCTTCCAAATCGGCCATGTCGGAGTGCTTGTAGCGGTAACGCTGTGCTTTACACAAACGAATTCCATCGATAATAGAAGCATGGTTCAATTCATCTGAGATAATCGCGTCTTCTTCACCGAACAAAGGTTCAAAAACTCCCCCGTTCGCATCAAAAGCAGCTGCATATAGGATTGTGTCTTCCGTACCGTAGAACTTTGCAATCTTTGCTTCCAGTTCTTTGTGAATATCCTGCGTTCCACAGATAAAACGAACAGATGACATACCAAAACCGTGAGTATCCAAAGCATCTTTCGCAGCCTGGATTACAGAAGGATGAGAAGAAAGTCCCAAATAATTATTCGCACACATGATCACAACCTCGTCACCCGAGCTCACATGAACTTTTGCTCCCTGTGGAGAAGTAATAATGCGTTCTTTCTTAAATATTCCACCTTCCTTAATCGTATTCAACTCTTCGGAAAGGTAATCCTTCATTTTTCCGTACATGGTCTTCAATTTGTTTTGAGTTGTAAAGATAGGATTAATTCAAAATGCAAAATGCAAAATGCAAAAGTTGAAAAGTGTTTCAATTGGTTTAACTTTTCTGAGATTGTAATTTAATAGATATTATAGAGCTCTATAAAGGGGGATTCAGGTTTTGAATTTTGCATTCATCATTCACTCTACCCACACTTTCGCGCCCTCAGAACAATTCGTGCAGATTTCTATGGAATTGCGATCCTGCAAAACAGCATTCCGGAAGGAACGATAAGCCGGACTTTTCCAAATTGTTTCGAAGGACTGCTCCTGCAAACTTCCCAATGTATGGTGTGCATCTTTATCGAAACAGCAGGGAACCACTTGTCCGTCCCAGGTCAACACGCTCGAAGACCACATTCTCCAGCAGCTATTGCCGCCTTTGTATTTGAACCGGTAAGTTCCGTCTTTTTGTTTTACATAGCGTGAATAAGCCTCATTGTCCGGAATCAGTTCATTTCCGTATTCGTAATCATAAACCTGTGCGGTTTTAAAACGCACTTCATCAATCCCGATTTCTGTTGCCAGTTCCTGTACTTCGGTAATTTGATGTTCGTTTGCTTTGACCACCAGGAATTGGAAGATGAGGTGCGGTGTGGCACTTTGTGCTTCTTTTTTGGCCTGGACCAATGCTTTTGCACCTGCGATCACTTTATCCAGTTTTCCATGAATACGATAAGATTCATAAGTTTCCTGAGTCAGTCCGTCAATGGAAATGATCAAACGGTCTAACCCCGATGCAACGATTTCCCGAGCCTTCTTTTCATCAATGAAATGGGCATTGGTCGAAGTTGCTGTATAGATCTTCTTGCTTTTCGCTTCCCGGATCAATTCCAAAAATTGCGGATGCAGAAAAGGTTCTCCCTGGAAATAATAATTGATGTAGAAAACCGAATTGGAAACCTGTGAAAGCCAGTTTTGATGCTGGTATAAATCAATTTTGCCGGTTGGCCGGGTAAATGCTTTCAAGCCGCTGGGACATGCCGGACAACCCAGGTTGCAGGCTGTAGTTGGCTCTATGCTCAAAGCAAAGGGTTTGCCCCAGTTTTTTTGAATTTTAAAAAGACGCGCCAGTCCGTACGAAAAACGAAGCGTGGCAATATTCCAAACACGCTGAATGTTAAGATGTTTGATAATATTTCGCTGGTCTCTAAAAATGCTCATCCTTCTCTACGAAATTACGGAAGTCCAATGAAACTTCACGATTTTTTTAGGGAACTGTAACTTTTTTTGACTTAGTTTGTCTTACCAATAAGACAAAAAATTTATGAAAGCAATTTTACTAAGCTTATTTGCCCTTCTTTTTACCACCTCATTTTTCGCACAACAAATTCAGGTTCAGGAGAGTGTTTCTCACACTACTATTCCGTTCGTGAAGGTTTATCCGCAGAATGGAAGACCCTTTTTGGCAGATTTGGATGGCAGATTTACAAATCCTCCGGGAAATAAGCAGGTAACTTTGAAAATGACAAGCTTCCGTGATACAACTATTACCATTACCGGTGATATGATTGTTTTTATGTCCGAACAAGCCAGTGAAATTGAGGAGGTGACGATTTTGCCGGGAGTAAATCCTGCCGAACGCATTATGGAACTGGCTATCGAGAACCGTAAGAAAAATCACCCGAAGTCGGATGTGGCATTTAAGTACGACAGCTACAATAAGTTTGTCTTTACGATCAACCAGGACGCACTGGGACAAATTTCAGATACAACAGCAGATACGAACCTGCTTGATTTGAAAAAATTCTTTAATCAGCAGCATATCTTTTTACTGGAAAGCACCTCTACCAAATATTTCAAACCTCCCTTTAAAGAAAAGGAAATAATCAGCGCTTACCGGGTTTCCGGGTTTACGGATCCCATGCTTTCGACCTTCGCAAACGAATTGCAGTCATTCAATTTTTATGACAATCAGTTTGATATTTTCGGAAGATCGTACCTGAATCCGCTTGCACTTGGATCTATCCGCAGGTATTTGTTTATCCTGGAAGATACCACGATCACAGCTCCCGGAGATACCACTTATACCATTCGTTTTCAACCAAGAAGAGATAAAAATTTCGAAGGGATGAAGGGAACTTTGTATATCAATACAAGAGGATATGCGGTTGAAAAGGTAATTGCTGAGCCGGCAGAAAATAACGGGGGAATTCATCCTACAATCGTACAGGAATACGCTTTGCTGGATGGAAAAAAATGGTTCCCATACAAATTGTCTACGGAAGTCATCGCTCCGGGATTGTCATTCAGTTCAAAGATCAAAGATGCATATCTTGTTGGTAAAGGGAATACTTACATTGATCGCGTGGTGCTGGATGCAGATATGAAGGATGAACACTTCAATGCAGTCTTTGTGGAAACTGCCCGGGATGCAAATAAAAAAGACAGTACGCACTGGGATGCCAAACGGAAGTATGATCTGGATGCAAAAGATTTGAAAACCTATCAGGTAATCGACAGTGTTTCAAAAGCAGAGAACCTGGAAGGGAAATTGAAAATGCTTCAATCCTTGCTGCAGGGTAAGATTCCTTTAGGATACTTCCAGGCAGATATCCTGAGATTGGTAAACTTCCGTGATTATGAAGGTTTCCGTTTGGGAATCGGATTGGAAACAAGTGATAAACTATCGGATCGTTTCCGGGTTGGAGGTTATTTTGCTTACGGTTTTAAGGATAAAATGTGGAAATACGGAGGTTATGGAAAAGTAACTTTGTTTCCGAAATACTTCCTGGATTTTGAAGCGCGTTACCAGCAGGATATTATCGAAAGAGGAGGAACCGGTATGACTTCTGAGCCGGTCATAACACTTTTGAATTCATTCTACCGAAATATTTACATCCGCCAGATGGATAAACAACGAATCGGAGAAGTTGCTTTTTCGGGGTATATTTTCCCGCGTCTGAAATTCCGTCTTTCCGGTTCTTATCAGCGTATTGAGTTTACCCGTGGTTATCAATACCAGTGGACGAAGCCCGAAATGGGATCCATCGATCACTATGATATTGCTGAAAGCTCTTTGGAATTGACCTGGGCAATCCGCGACAAAGTTATTTCATTGGGAACAAAACGGGTTTCGAAAGGTTCAAACTGGCCGATTATTACCGCTAAAGTTACCAAAAGCCTTCCCGGAGTTACGGCAGCTAAAATTGATTATACACGCCTCACAGTCGGTGTTCAGCAAATTATCCCGATTCGTGCAGTGGGTAAATTTACCTATGTTTTGATGGGAACTGCAGTAGACGGGGATGCTCCTTTGTTATTGCAGCAGGTTGGTCAGGGAACCGGAGGAATGTGGAAAATATCAGCGGCGAATTCTTTCGAAACGATGATAGCTTCTACGTATTATTCTTCGCGCATGACAGCCTTGTTCACACGGTTTGATTTTAAAGCCATTAAAACCAATAAGAAATGGACGCAGCCGCAGTTTGCGGTTCACCATGCAATCGGTTACGGAAGCAAAGAAGATGCGAGTCGTCATTCCATCGCTTTCAATTCATTCGATAAAGGATATGCTGAAGCGGGATTGATCGCTAACAGTGTGATTATTCTGAACAGGATCGGATTTGGTATCGGAGGTTTCTATCACTATGCCGGAGGAGTCATTTCTCCAAAGGTTGAAAAGAACATCACTGCTAAATTTACCTTGAATATCAGCTTGTTTTAACGGCCGGAGATAATCTCGGTAATAAGAATAGAAATTCCGATGATCAGTACAAAGATCCCGAAGCCTTTTTTCAGCTTTGCAGCATTTAGTTTGTGATTGAGCTTCAGCCCGATTATTAATCCTGCTGTTGCAATCAAAGTAAAACCAAGAAGGACCACCCAGTTTAATTTCAAATGGGGTGTAAATAACTCTGCTGTAAACCCGCTCAAGGAATTAATAGCGATGATGACGATGGAAGTTGCTATGGCATTCTTGATGGGAACTTTCATAAAAATGGAAAGTGAAGGAATGATCATAAATCCGCCACCCGCGCCAACCAGTCCGCTGATAAACCCAATAATACCTCCGAAGATTACCAGGATAGTTGGTCTGTTCTTTTTCGTAGCAGCATGTTCTTTCTGACCTCTGATCATGGGAATAGAGGCAAGGATCATCAAAATCGCAAAGAGGATCATGATAAACGTGTTCTTTTCAAAAACAATGTGTTCGCCAAGTTGAATAACAGGTGGAAGGGCCGGAACCACAAATAAGCGTGTGAGCGAAATGCTGATGACTGCCGGAATTCCGAACAGCAGGGTGTTCTTCGGATTGATCAATTTGGAATTGAAGTGTTTAATAGCGCCGAATAATGACGTTACACCAACAATAAAGAGGGAATAAATAGTTGCGTTTTGAGGTTCCAGTTGGAAGAAAACAACCAAAATCGGAACTGCCAGGATAGAGCCTCCGCCACCCAGTGTCCCGAGTACCAGCCCTACAAAGAGTGCTAAAAAATATCCGATAATCTCTAAAGTCAAGGAATCCGGTGTTTAATGTAAGGTTAAGTGTTCGGCTTCAATCTGATCGTTCATCAACAAAGAAGCTTTTTCGCTGAAATCTTTGGCGCTTTCGGTAGTCAAATAGCGAACAGAACCGCTTTTCAAACACTTTGCATCCATTTGCGGGTGACGGACCAAATAATCCGCCAGGCTTTCTGCTACAATTTTCCCTTGCGACAATACTTCAATATGCGTTGGAAGCAGTTTTTGTAATTGCTCCTGTAAAATAGGGTAGTGCGTACAAGCCAATAAGATCGTATCAATTTTAGGATCTTTCTCTATCAAAGAAACAAGGTCGCTCTGAATGAAATAAATTCCGCCCGGTGTGTCGAATTGATTGTTTTCGACCAGCGGAACCCACATCGGGCAAGCATGCTGGTTCACTACCAAATCCGGCGCAAAGTTGGCTAATTCGATCTGGTAGCTGTTCGAACGAATGGTTCCGTCTGTTCCCAATACGCCCACATGTTTTGTTTTGGTATGTTTATCCAGTTCTTCTGCACTTGGGCGTATGACTCCCAGAACCCGCTTATCCGGATGTAATTCCGGAAGCTTAATGCGCTGAATACTGCGGAGTGCTTTTGCAGAAGCGGTATTGCAGGCTAAAATGACCAGCGAACAATCCCGGTCAAACAAAGCCTGAACGGCCTGCCAGGTATATTGATAAATAACGTCGAAACTCCTGGAACCGTAGGGTGCCCGGGCATTATCTCCCAAATACAGGAAATCATATTCGGGCAGCTTTTCTCTGATTTCTTTCAGGACGGTTAAACCACCGTATCCCGAATCAAATACACCAATTGGACCTTTCACTGACATGCGCCAAAAGTACACAACGTTTCTGTTTTACCCAAATCGAACAGAGGTCATATTGAGGGAACCTGCAACTAATTCATTATTGAATATTGTAATCTCATCTTTCGTGTCTGATACCCCCAAACTGTAGATCAGCGGGTAATAATGGTCCGGTGTCGGGATCGCCAGCTGTGCAAATGATCCAAGTTTCTGATAGTCGATTAAAGACTGGTGATCTCTGTCGAGGATCAGTTTATTGAAGGTGTCATTGGCTTCAATCGCCCAGTCGTAGCCGTAATTGGAAGTCTTTAACTGATCCCAGGCCACCATGCGCAGGTTGTGAACCATGTTTCCACTTCCGATAATCAAAACTCCTTTCTTGCGCAGTTCTTTCAACTCCTGCGCCAGTGCATAGTGATAAGCAGCCGGTTTGTTGTAATCAATTGAAAGTTGTAACACCGGAATTTCTGCTTCCGGGTACATGTGGCGCACTACGGTCCAGGTTCCGTGATCGAGTCCCCACTCATGATCCAGATGAACATCTGTGCTTTTTACCAAATCTTTGGTTTGTTGTGCCCATTCCGGACTTCCCGGTGCCGGGTATTGAACCGCAAATAATTCATCCGGGAAACCTCCAAAATCGTGGATCGTTTGCGGATGTTCCATTGCCGTAACAAAAGTTCCCTTCGTGAGCCAGTGAGCAGAGATCACCAAAACCATTTTCGGATCGGGCAAATGCTGCACCTCGTTCTTCCACTGCCTGGAAAAATGTGTGTCTTCAATTCCGTTCATGGGAGAACCGTGACCGATAAACAATGCCGGATACGTATAATCTTCCTCTTTCAATATTTTTCCCAGCGAAGCAACCGAAGTCAATCCACCCAATGCAGCAAATCCCAACATACCTTTTACAAATGATTGGCGTTTCATAGCACAAATATACGATGTTATTATTTACCACGGTAATTAAAATAGGTTAAATAAAAAAAGGTGCCTTAGTCCCGAAGGTTCGGGAAAGGCACCTTTAAAAGTTGATTGAATATTATTTCGTTTTAGATGCAGCTTCCAGCTTCAATAACTCCACGATTACCTCGTTCGTTACGTCAATACCACCAGCAGAGAAAAGCGTGGTGCTTTCATCGATGATGTAATTGTATTTCTTCGCGTTCGCTACAATCTCTACCGCTTTTTTCACACGGTTAAGGATCACCACATTCATTTCCTGTGTCATCATTTGCAATTGCTGATCAATTTGCTGTTGACGCTCTTCCAGGTTTGCCTGCATGCGGCGAATACGGTTTTCTTCATATTGTCTCACAGTTTCAGACATAGTACCCATCTCTTTCTGATACTTCACATAAGCAACCTGTATAGCGCTGTCTGCATCTTTCAACTCTTTCAAGCCTGCGTTCTCAATTTCTTTGATTTCTTTAATAGCAGCTTTACGCGACGGCATTGTATCTAACAATACTTGAGATCTCACGTGCCCGATTTTTGATTGAGCTTGCGTAGTTGCGATTGCACATACAGTAAGTGCCAGGGCAAATAGGATTTTTTTCATTTTTGTTTTTGTGTTTATTTGGTTTTATTGCGTCACCCTGATAGTTAAGAGCTCTGCTTTTAATTGTGAATCCGTGTCGCGGATTGCTTACTTAGTGCTGACACCCATTTCTCGAAGGACCTCGTCGCTGATATCGAATTTGCTATCGGCGTAAACCAGGTTACTTTGATTTGACTTGTCAAAGATAAAACTATAATTCCGTTTTGAAGCAACTGTCTGCATGGCTTCGTAAACACGGTCCTGGATCGGTTTGATTAATTCCTGTCTTTTCTGGAAATAATCTCCCGCAACTCCAAAGCGCGTTTGCTGCATTTGCATGGCTTCTGATTCCAATGTTTCAATTTCTTCCTGGCGTTTTGTTTTCTCTTCGCTGGGCAGTAAACTCTCTTCTCTTAGAAAGTTCTCCTTTTTCTTTTTGATCATTTCATAACGCTCTTCAATTTCTTTGGTCCAACGTTCGGCCAATTTGTCTAAACGCTCCTTAGCCTCTTTGTATTCCGGCATCTTCCCCAAAATGAATTCAGAGTCAATATAGCCGTACTTTTGAGCAGAGCTGACAAAGGTCATGCCAAAGACCATGAATAAGCATAAAACAAGTGTTTTCATAGGCGAAATTTGAAAGAACGACGAAGATACTACTTTTATTGTTTTCCAAAACAAAAACCGGGTGAAAGTGTTAGAATACCGTACGATATCCTAACACTTCTTTTTTAATTAAATTATTGTTTCATCATTTTCTTAGTTGCCACGGCTTGTCCATCTGCAACCAAAGTGTACGTGTAAACACCCGTGCTCAAATCAGAACCAAATACCGTGATACTTCCCAATCCGCGATCAACAACATCCACCGACTGGATGAGTTTTCCTTGCCCGTCGTAAAAATGGATCTGTGCCTTTTTCACCGTCTCCGGAATAGAGAAGTTGATGACTGTTTGTTCAGCAAACGGATTCGGAACGTTTTGGTCCAAAATGATCGTATTGCGGCTGCTCAGCGTCACGTCCAGGTTGCTTCGAACTGCTTCCTGTGCAGCAGGAGTATTTGCCTGGATTGCGCTTTGGCTTAGCTGGCATAAATATGGAAGAATTCCTGATAAACAGTTTTCCAATTGCGTCAAACGATTGTTCAGATCATCAATGGTATTTTGTTGAGTAGTATTCTCAGTCACCAATACATTAATAATCGAATCTTTGCCCGATACCTGTTCATTTAGTTCTTCGATCGCCTCGGCCATGATTGGCACGACCTTTTCATACTTGACGTGCAAAAGATTATCATCCGCAACAAATGTCAAACGTGGATCAATTTGCTGAATCTCCTGTGCGATAAATCCAACCTGATTTAAACTATCTAAATTCAATTCTGGATGTACCGTATTATCCCAGTCATAAGAAACTCCGCGCATATCCAAAACCTTAGCCAATGATCCTGTCAAATCCTGCACGTTGGTTTTGATAGACTCGTCAGAAAGTGAGATTGCATCAACCTTTTTGTTCAGTTCGATGATTGCCATTGTATTTATAGGGATCATTGCATTGTAGTTAAGAGACTTGTAAGGTACTGCCGGAGAAATTTCAACTCCTAAAGAATCATACTGCGCGGGATGTAAACTTTCGTACACCAAATTAGGAAAGACTGTTGCGACTTCCTGTGCAATAAATCCAAACTGCTTTTTAGAATCAAAGTTAAATTGAGCAAAGTTTGTCGTATCCATAAAGTACGAGACCGGTTTCAAAGTTTGGATCTTACTCAAACTTCCTTTTAATGAGCTTACATTAGTTTTAAACTGTTGATCTGAACCAATAAGTGGAGCTCCTGTCACTTGAACGGGACCAGTGAAATAACCCGCTCTACTAACACTATTGCTCATGTTAACATGTGAATAAACACCATAATTGACACCAGTAGTACATGCGACTCTGCTCTCTACTCCATAGTTATATAATCCACCTGTTCCTTGAGTGTTGGCAAAAACTGCTGTATTTGTATTATTTCCTGCTCCAAAGGCAAGTGCCCATACACCACGGTTAGTTGTTGAAATACTACTTCCCGCTGCACTACCTTCGAAATATCCACCTGTGTTATTTCTTGATAGTCTTGCAACACCATACATGCCGAAGTTAGCAAAGCCATTTGCCACTGACGACGTCGCGTGAAATCCTGCATTGGTGTTACTCGTTGCACTTGTGCCGACAAGTACTGTCTTTACACCAGTGGTATATCCGCTTCCTGCGGATACAAGCAAGCTGCTTCCAGTATTTGAATAGTTGGCGCCAAGGACGTTGATGACCTGACCAAAGCTGGCACTAAAAGTACCCGTTGAAGCTTGATTATTGGTTACACTTAAAGAAGTTGAGTTAGCAATAGGTACACCGCCCGCATTTAATGTAATATCTAATTTAGCTGTAGGCGTAGATGTGCCAATTCCAATACGGTTCGCATTGTTATTTGAACTTGTAGGATTCGTAAATAAAATATTGTTGTCGTTCATTGGCACTTCACGTGTACTTAAAAGTTGTCCTGGATTTCCTATCTGATTCAGATTTTGACCCAAAGAAACTTTGGTAATATCAATTGTAGAAACGGATGTTCCGTTGTGTGCACCAGTTGATGATCCGGCTGGACCTTGTGGACCAGTTGCTCCTATTGGACCTTGCGGTCCGGTTGCTCCCGTTAAACCTATCGGTCCCTGAGAACCTTGTGGCCCAGCAACTCCTTGAATTCCCTGTGGTCCTGCAGGACCTGGTAAACCTTGCGGTCCCTGTGGACCTTGTGGACCGACTGCACCTGTTAGTGCTTCAACATAAACCACATCACCACTTGCATTTACTGCTAACATACCAGTTCCCGGATTTGTTTGAGGAGTTGAACCTGAATTCAGGTCAGTAAAGCGCAACCCTGCCCAGCCTGTTGCAGCCTGTACACCATTTGGCGTATTCGGAGTACTGAATTGAGAGTTTATTTCGAGCGTATTTCCAGGATTTGAGGTATTGATCCCCACATAGCGTTGTTTGGAATCTCTATTCGCTGTCGTACTTAAGGTATTATTAAATGCCTGGATAGCCAGGTCACCGCTTGATCTGGGCTCAAAATCAATGAACTTTCCGGTAGTAGCTGAGTTAGCGGGATCCTGTTGGGTATGCGTCAACCGCAAAATGGGTGTGCCGTTTGCGTTGGCTGCTGTTTTATCCGAAAGAATCTCCAAACGCCTGGAAGGATTGCGAAATGGGAACAACGGATCATTGTAGAAATTCCCGATTCCTACCGAGCCATTGTGTTGAAAACGCATAACTTCCAATCCGTCATTCCCGGCAGCATACGTATTATAACCGGCAAGTCCGCGTGGTGCAGTAAAAATGAACCGAAGAAAATCCGGTCCGTCTGTGATTGGGTTTCCTGATAAGTTCGTATTATCGCCCCAATTAATAATTGCATCAGCACGATCCCCGGTTATGGAAGTTTCCAGTTTCATTCCGACGTATAACTGATCACTACGATGCCCATAAAAAGTACCTACCTGCATCCAGGAACGGTAACCACCTTGTGGACCGCCTCCCGTTGCCAGGTTTCCCTGCAAATGCTCGCCAATATGCAGCAATGCAAGCGGGTTTCGGATAGGATTTGAAGGATCCAGGTTAATGGCCATTCCGCCACCGAAGGGTAAAGGGTTTACCCATGGTGGAGCCATACCACCTTGATTTGAAAAGAACGTGGCTCGATCCAGTCCATTGGTTCGGACGTAAATCGGGGAATCCCACAAAGTTCCGAAGATGTTATTTTGACCTCCGAATGGAGTATTCCCTGCGCGAGACCAAAATTGGGCGTTGTTTGAACCATTTGCCGCCGCACCGGCAGGAAAAGTGTTGGTTGGAGCCTGTTGAGCATCCGCATGAATTCCTATTGAGATAAATATTCCCAATAATGATATTCGTTTTTTCATAAGTAATTGATGTTTATCTCACCAATTCAATAAAACCTGCTATGTTCGTATCTTTTATTCTATAAAAATAGGTGCCATCCGGGCAATCCGAACCATTAATAGTCTTCCCATCCCAAGTAAATCCCTTCAAATCTCCTTCTTTGACCTTATTACCCCAACGATTAAGAATAGTAATCTCGTTTTCCCCGGTTTTCCCCGAAAATGGGAAAGTCCACACATCGTTGGTTCCATCACCATTTGGTGTAAATGCATTTCCAATGGTAGGTTCGTAAGATGGATCGGTTAAAATTACGTTGTCAATATAGAAGTATGTTGAATAAGGATTTATCCCGGGCGAAAGATCATAACGCCGTAAAGTATCTGTGGTCAGATCGTTCCTAAAGTTACCTATCGTAATATATTGCTCACCGCCGTTGGCGGTGAAGTTCATTTCCAGATAAATCCAGTTTATAGTATCACGAAAATAATTTGGTTCATAAAACACACACTGGGGGCTGAAATTTAGTGAAGCCGTATTTGGACTGGAAACTGGTGAATTTGAAAAATAGGCTCCTAGCTCAGTAATCATTAAATCAGAATATTCACCTAATGAAACCTCCATAGAGAATTTATAGGTTTTTCCGGCTTCCAAGGGTGCAACTAACGTTCCTTGTATATATTCCCACCACATGATGCCAGAATAACCATCATCGCCAGTCCCGCCAGTATAGGTCATACCTAGTCCAACATAACCATTTCCATTATATGAAAGTTGTTCACCTGCGAAATTGGAAGGTATTGATATTAATGAATTAGACGTACAGCTATTAAAATAATCACTTGTCCCAAAAGTCGGAGCTTTCCAACCAACACATTTTTCAATTTCCTTAACGCTTTGAGCTGGATAACTAACCGTTTGCGGGCAACTCGAATACTCCTCAAAATCGCCATTGACAACCAAATTTTGTTGCGCGATGACAGATAACGAGAGTGTCATCAGTAGAATAGTGATATAAAAAGCAGGTTTTATCAATTGATAAGTTTTTTGTAAATAGTTTCCTTTATCACGCAAAAGGACATGGCAGAATGTAGCGCTGGCTTGCTTTTCCGAAGTATCTTTCTCAAAGATACAAAAGAGTGTGAATAGTTGGATTCTAAGTAGTAATGAATAGTTTTTGATTCGTGAATAGTTATCAATTATTCAATGTAACAATTAAATTCAATTAGAGTTACGTTTTTTCTGGTTTAATTACCTGAAAGCCAGTAAAATCATTTCATCAATTCAATAAAACCTGCTAGATTGCTATCACTTATTCTATAAAGGTAGGTGCCTTCGGAACACTCAGAACCATTGGTTTTTCCATCCCAACTAAACCCATTCAAATCTCCTTCGTATATAAGATTTCCCCATCTATTTAAAATAAAAATCCTCTTTAGACCAGGCTCCCCAGACAAAGGGAATAACCATTTGTCATTTATTCCGTCTCCGTTTGGTGTAAATGCATTTCCAATGGTAGGTTCGTAAGATGGATCGTTTAAAATTACATTGTCAATATAGAAGTATGTTGAATAAGGATTTATCCCGGGCGAAAGATCGAAACGTCTTAAAGTATCAGTTGTCAAATCATCCCTAAAATTACCAATAGTAAGGTATTGTTCACCTCCATTTGCTATGAAATCCATTTCCAGGTGTACCCAATTTAACGTATCTCGAAAGTAATTCGGTTCAAAAAAAACACATTGTGGACTGACACTCAATGATGCTGTATTTGAGCTGGATACAGGCATTGATGAAAAATAAACTCCTATCTCAGTTATCATTAAATCAGAATATTCTGATAATGAAATTTCCATAGAGAATTTATAGGTTTTTCCGGCTTCCAAGGGTGCAACTAACGTTCCTTGTATATATTCCCACCACATGATGCCAGAATAACCATCATCGCCAGTCCCGCCAGTATAGGTCATACCTAGTCCAACATAACCATTTCCATTATATGAAAGTTGTTCACCTGCGAAATTGGAAGGTATTGATATTAATGAATTAGACGTACAGCTATTAAAATAATCACTTGTCCCAAAAGTCGGAGCTTTCCAACCAACACATTTTTCAATTTCTTTCGGGTTTTGAAATGGAGAACTTACTGATAATGGACAACTCGAATACTCCTCAAAATCGCCATTCACAACCAAATTTTGTTGTGCGATGACAGATAATGAGAGCATCATCAGTAAAATAGTGATATAAAAAACAGGTTTGATCATTGAATAGTTTTGGCGCATATATGTGTAATTTGGTTACACTTAAGGTAAGACGCATTAACAATCGAATGGTTGGAAACCTCCCTGCACAAAAAAAGCCCCGTAGCAGATGTGATCATTGCTATGGGGCTTTTTAATATTTTAATCCTCCTTACAACTCACCTAAGTTCATACCAATGGTAAACGTGAATTTAGGGAAGAAACCTTTTGAGTCAATGGATTGATCAATAGATCCTCCGTACCCGGAAGAGTGTTTATCCAGTTTGTCGAAGCCCCAACCATAATCCAGTCCAAGCATACCGAACATTGGTAAGAAGATACGAACACCTGCACCCACACTTCGTTTCACGTTGAACGGATTGAAGGTTTTAAAGCTTGTGTAGGTATTTCCAGCTTCGGCAAATGCCAGTACAAAGAATGTAGCTTGTGGGTTTAGTGAAATCGGGTAGCGCATTTCAAGCGTATACTTCGCAACAATCGGGTCACCCCCGTTGGAAGACAGCGCATTGTCGTCATATCCTCTCAATGCAATGATCTCACGACCTCCAAACTGGTTTACACCGGATAATCCGCTACCTCCAAGGTTAAAACGCTCAAATGGTGTAATTCCTTTCGCTGCGTTGTAAGCTCCCATATAACCGAATCCGATGCGCGGCATCAAAACCAGTTTTTTATCCGGGGAAAGCGGCAAATAGTATTCAAAAGTGAATTTTAATTTATAATACTCCAGGTATTTAAAAGTCTCCTGTGCCGACATGGTACTGAAATCCTTGCTTGGTCCCAATAAGGAATAAGGAAGTGTTCCTTTTGCCGTGAAAGAGATTTTGGATCCTTCTGTTGGGTAAATAGGGGAGTTGATGGAGTTACGCTGCAAGGCATATTTCAAACTGATATCATTGGCATAACCGTCGTTGAAACTTGGGAACAAAGACGAATAATTACGTACATCGTAGTATTGGTAAGCCAATTCGTAGTATGCACTAAAGTAATCATCCGGGAATTTTTTACGTCTTCCCAAACCAACACCCATACCTGTAATTCCAACACCGGAATAACTTGGGTCACGCTTCTTCAATGTCAAACTCGAAGAGAATGAAGTGTGATTCAGGTAGAATGTAAACGAGTTTGGTTTTTTTCCACCCAACCACGGTTCGGTAAAGGAGAAGTTATATCCCTGGTAAATGCGTCCGTTCGTTTGTGCACGAATAGAAAGTCTTTGTCCGTCACCGGTTGGAAGCGGGCTCCATGAATTGGGTTTGAAAATATTCTTAACAGAGAAGTTGCTGAATGTCAATCCAAGTGTTCCGATGATGCGGCCTGCACCATAACCTCCGGAAAGCTCAATTTGATCTGCAGATTTTTCTTCTACGATGTATTCGATATCCACCGTTCCGTCTTGCGGATTCGGAATTGGATTTACCTGGAAACCTTGTTCGTTGAAATAACCCAGCTGAGCTAATTCGCGCTGTGTACGAATGATATCGTTCTTGCTGAACAAATCACCTGGCTTGGTGCGGATCTCCCGGCGGATTACATGTTCGTTTGTTTTGTAATTTCCTTTAATGATGATGTTCTTAACACGGGCTTCCTTCCCTTCAACGATGCGCATTTCATAGTTGATGTGGTTGGCAGTAACTCCCGTTTCAACCGGTTCCAGGTGGAAGAACAAATATCCTCTGTCCATGTAAAGCGAAGTAATGTCTCTTCCGTCCGGACTTTGGTGTAAACGCTGATCCAATAGCGGTTTGTCATAAACGTCCCCGTTTTTGATCCCAAGTATCGTATCCAGAACTCCGGAACTGAATTTCGTGTTTCCTATCCAGGTAATATCTCCAAAGTAGTATTTCTCACCTTCGTCCACTTTTAAGTAAATCCCAATATTTCTGCTGTTTATTTTATAAACCGAGTCGGTTACAAAATGGACATCTCTCAGACCTTCACCTCTGAATTTATCCAGTACGGCTTCTTTATCTCTGGCATAAGCAGTAGCATTGAATTTCGAACGCTTGATAATCCGCATGATAGATCTGCGCTTTGTATCTTTCATTGCTTTGCGCAGTTTCCAGGGTTTCACAGTCGTGTTTCCGTCAAAAATGATGTGCTTGATCTTTACTTTCTTTCCTTTCTCAATATTGATTAAGAAAATCTCGGAGTTATTGATCAGGGTATCCTGAATTTGTGTGACATTGACCTCCACATTGTTAAATCCTTTTTCAAGAAAGTAACTCTTGATCTTATTTTTTGTTTTGAATACTAAGTTCTCTGTAATTGTTTGCCCCGAAGATAAATCCACTTCTTCGCGGATCTTATCTACTTCGCGTTTTGAAACACCTGTAAAGCGGAATCGGGAAAGTTTTGGTCGGGGAGTAAGCTTAATCACTAAGTAAATAACCCCTGCAACCTCTTTTTCTGCTTCTATTCCGATTTGTGAGAATAAACCTTCATTCCACAGGTTTTTGATCGCATTACTGATTTTGTCGGAAGGAATGGTAATTTGCTCTCCCTGCTTTAATCCTGCAATCAGTTTAATAGCCTGCGGATCAAAATTATCAGCACCTTCAATGCGGATGGGGCCTAAGATATATTTTTCGGCTTTGCCGTAGTTAAAATTCATTCCTCCTCCGAGAGTTGTCGGGGAATTGGGTTTGATACTATCACTATCAGTTTTAGGTTGCGTTACGGCAGTGGTATCAGGTGTACCGACTTGTCCAAAAGACAGAGAAGCGCACGTAAGAAATAAAATCGATAGGAATTTTTTCATAGAATAAATTATAATTGCTCGGAAACCATTCCGAAGCGTCTCTCTCTTGATTGATAATCAAGAACTGCTTTGTACAGATCATCCTCACGGAAATCGGGCCACAAAACGGGGGTGAAGTAAAATTCGCTGTAAGCTGCCTGCCAGAGCAGGAAGTTACTCAGGCGATGCTCACCGCTTGTGCGGATGAGTAATTCGGGATCAGGAATGTGTTTGGTTGATAAAGATGCCGAGATCAATTCCGGTGTAATGTCCGAAGCTTCCAGTTTTCCATCCTTGACCTGGATAGCAAGACTTTTCACTGTTTCAGCAATTTCACTTCGGGAACTGTAGTTTAGTGCGATCACCAGGTGAACTCCCGTATTGTTTTTGGTAGAATCAACGGCATTGTACAATTCATTCTGGCAATCTTCCGGCAAACCTTCCGTATCTCCTATACTTAACAAACGTACGTTTTGAGCATTCAACTCAGCAACTTCATTTGCAATGGTATAAACCAGTAAGCTCATCAGTCCTTCAACTTCGTCCTGCGGACGGTTCCAGTTTTCGGTCGAGAAAGCGTACATGGTAGCATATTTTACACCAATATTCTTGCATGCTGTCAGGGTAGCACGAACTGAGTCAACTCCGAAGGAGTGACCGTAGAGGCGCTCTTGTCCTTGTTTTTTAGCCCAGCGCCCATTTCCATCCATAATGATGGCAATATGGGTCGGAACGTTAGTTAAATCTATTTGATCCTGTAGATTCATGATTACAGAACGAAAATAATTAAAGAATCTTATGTACTAGTGCAAAAATACTGTTTTATAACAGACCTTAACAAAAAAAGGACCCGCCACGGCGAGTCCCCCCTTTATCTGTTTATAACTACGTATTATTCAGCTAATACGATAATTTTATTGTTTTGCATTTCCACAACACCACCTTTGATCGCAACATGGATTGTTTTTCCATTGTTTTCAGCAGTAATGTTCGGATTTGTTTTTGGAGTCACTTTAAAAGCTTCTACCAAATCCACCTTGATTGATCCTGCACTTAATCCGGAGATAATAGGTGCGTGATTGTTCAATACCTGGAAAGATCCATCCAATCCCGGGAACTGAACCGCAGTTGCTTCGCCTTTGAATACCAGGGTTTCCGGAGTGATAATTTCTAATTGCATACTTATTGGATTAAAGACCGAAGACTAAAGACAAAAGACCTGTGTCAAGTCTTTTGTCCTATGTCTTTCGTCTAATGTCTTTTATTTTAAGCTTCAGCCAACATTTTTTCACCTGCAGTTTTCACATCTTCGATGCTTCCTTTCAGGTTGAATGCTGCTTCAGGATATTTATCCATTTCACCATCCAGGATCATGTTGAATCCTTTAATTGTTTCCTGGATATCTACCAAACATCCCGGGATTCCTGTAAACTGCTCAGCAACATGGAACGGTTGAGATAAGAAACGCTGAACACGACGAGCGCGGTGAACGATCATTTTGTCTTCTTCGGATAACTCATCCATACCAAGGATCGCAATGATATCCTGCAATTCTTTGTAACGCTGTAAAGTGATTTTTACACGGGAAGCACAGTTGTAATGCTCTTCACCTAAAATGGTAGGAGTAAGGATACGAGATGTAGAATCCAATGGATCTACAGCAGGATAGATACCTAACTCGGAAATTTTACGGGACAATACTGTTGTTGCATCCAGGTGGGCAAATGTATTTGCCGGAGCCGGATCCGTTAAGTCATCCGCAGGTACGTAAACCGCTTGTACAGATGTAATGGATCCTCTTTTTGTGGAAGTAATACGCTCTTGCATAGCACCCATCTCAGTAGCCAACGTTGGTTGGTAACCTACTGCTGAAGGCATACGTCCAAGTAGTGCAGATACCTCAGAACCAGCCTGAGTGAATCGGAAGATGTTATCAACGAAGAATAAGATATCCTTTCCTTGACCTTCTCCATCACCGTCACGGTAATATTCTGCCATTGTCAATCCGGAAAGAGCAACACGTGCACGAGCTCCTGGAGGCTCATTCATCTGACCGAATACGAAAGTAGCTTTAGACTCTTTCATTTCGTTCAAATCAACTTTTGACAAGTCCCATCC
>CBFGOJ010000049.1:0-26038 GCA_965650365.1 uncultured Fluviicola sp.
TGCGATTTAAATACGAGTATAAACGTATTATAACTCATGATGCTTTAAATAACTGAAATGATTCGTCTATCGAAAATTAAAGTTGAGCAAGTCGGATCAATCGGTTTGTCATGTCGGAAAGAAAGATTCATCGAAACGGATTCTTGTAAGATTCGACTTAAACCGACTTAAAATGGAGTCGGCTGTAAAGAACTGCAATGATTCATCTATCGGAAAGTAAACTTAGACAAGTCGGATTATAGAGTTCGTCAAGTCGGAAAGAAAGATTCGTCGAAATAAATTCGGGTCGTTTTCGACTCGAAAAGCCGACTACAGAAAAAACAATTTTTTCCTCGGTCGAAATAAAACTTAATAGGGTCGGAAAGTCGAATTGGGCTAGTCAAAAGTCGGTTTTGTCGAAACGGGTCAAGTCCATTAAGTAGCATCATGCAACAAAAAAAAGAGGCTATCCTTTTGAGACAGCCCCCAAAATCATGTAGATACATTTTTGAAGTTCTTTTGATAAATGAAAACACCGTTTTCTGATTACCTCTCTTAATTCTGCATCGCGCGACATTCTTTTGCACACTTCGTACACATTTCAGCACACTCACGGCAATGTTCATTTTCATGTTTACCGCACTCTTCTGCGCAACGCTCACAAATTTCAGCGCACAAGCCGCACAAAGCTTTTGCTTTGTCACTTCCAAGACTCATTAATTGTGCAGCCGCATAACATATGGCACTGCATTCCATATCAAGTTGTATACAATTTGCCATCATACCAACCTCTTTTTCCTGCAAACAAGATGATGCACAATGGTTGCAGATTGCAGCACAGCGCAAACATGCATCAATGCAACTTTTGTAATTGTGATAATTCATAGCCTTTATTTTTTGAATGAACTAAGAAGTTAAGGGAGAATACCCCGGAAGACAAGTAATTTCACAATCGTTTAGAAAAATTAACTTTTGCGAAAGCCAATGGATATAAACAGGAAGTTTTTAAGTAGTGGAAAGATTTCGCGTGTGAATAGTTGAATAATGAACCAATCTGTCCCGTACTGAATTTCAAAAAAATAACCTGATCTCGCCTGATACAGCACATGAAGTTAGCTAATTCAAGCATGGGGTTAGCTAGCGCAACTTGGGATTTTACTGAGTTTCCTAATTTTTTACCTGATGGTGTAAGATTTTGCCTAATGAATGCGTTATAAGGTTATGGAAGCAAATTACCCATCTGAAGAGCTGTTTTCAAAGGCTTATTCGCGATTTTATGATTCGTTGAAGAATAGGTATTTGAAGCGCATAGAGAAAGCAGTAGACAAAACCTACGCAAGCGATTATTTCAGACGTACGTTGTTTCTGGAAAACCAAAACATTCCACGTTATTCGGTGTTTTATCATTCATTGGTTTCCACTTTCAGACATCATCAGAAAGTGGGTGAAGATAATCCGTTAGAATTAACTCTTTCAAGTCTTTCACCCATTCGGGATATGGCCTCAAACATTCTTGAAGAAAGTTTTATTATCAATGCTTCCATTTCCGAACGCTTGTATCAACTGAACTGGCTTTATCTGCAAGCGATTGAAGAGAAGAATGTCTCCATTTTGGAGTTGATAGATACTGAACGACGGTTATTGAAATACAGTGAAGAAAAAGTGGTTTTGCTTTTAGCATTGGATCAGGTGATCCAAGAACTCACCAACGAGTTTTCCGAGAATCAGGAAGACACAGTAGAAGTGATTTCAACTGATCTTCTCACTATTAATCAACAAGCGTATGAATCCAAATTCACCCGTTCTCAACAAGTCTTGATCGCTTATTACATTTCGCAGTTAATTGGAGTGAAACAGAAGAAGAATGTAAGCAGATGTGCTGATGCGCTTCATTCGTTTTTAGGGATTCCTTACACTCAAATCACTTATTCGGAATTGTATAAAAAACTACTCCATCCATTGACCTTTTCAAGCGAGAAAGCAACGCTTCAAAATTTGCTAGTTGTTCGATCCTTTTTCGAGAATTTAGGTTCTGTTTCTGCAACTGCTTTGATTGATTCCGATATTGAAAACGTTAAAAAGGGACTTGAATAAACTGCATTTTTGATCCTTTACAGTCCTTTTCGGGCTTCAAATGTTAAAAAGTGGAAAAAGTTGGTTTTTTGGAGTACCCCAATGTTTTTTTGTTGCTCGTTTCTGCATTAAACTTGTGTTATATCTAAAGTTAAAGTCCATCTTTTTGATGGGTTTAAAGATTAAAAGAATAAAGATCAATCATTAAAAAACACCTTTAATCATGGAAACAGTAGTTAAGCTCGCAATCGAAAGAATGAGCGAGGAAATTGAAAGATTGAAACAAACTGTTGGAGAACAGCAAAAACGCATTTCTGAACTGGAAAGAAACAGAAACCGCAGTATGGTTGTTGAACCCATCACACCTAAAAACGAAGATGAATTGCTCAACAATGAGCAAGTAAAAAGCATCTTGAAAATTGGCAAAAACTCTTTAATCAAATTGGTACGTGAGGGTGTTCTTGTTGCCATTCGGATCAATGAACGAAGTGTTCGTTTTTCCCGTAGTGCAATCATGGAATACATTCAAAGAAAGCAAGCATCAGCAACGATGTAACCACCAAAGAAAAGTGACCTCGAATCGGGTCACTTTTTTGTTTTAGCTTATACCAAA
Source organism: uncultured Fluviicola sp. (assembly GCA_965650365.1). GTDB lineage: Bacteria > Bacteroidota > Bacteroidia > Flavobacteriales_D > Crocinitomicaceae > Fluviicola. Next base: position 2,666 of record CBFGOJ010000049.1, read on the forward strand.
TCAAATGGGAAATAATCTCTATTCTCCACAACTTGCCGTTTCAGTTCTTTCATAAAACGAGCAGCGTTATCAATCATTGAAATTTTATTGTATTTGAAAATCGTACTGGAATCTGAAACATTGAATTCGGGTGCTGAAATAGAATTGGTATGCCCCGTTATTTTGCTTAATACCGTAATCGGAACGAAATTGATCAGATTTGTAATAAATGATCTGCGCCCAACGTGAGAAGAAACATAATCGCACACCCGTTTCGTTTCGAACTGTTTCTTACCCTCTGAATTGGTAAAGGATAGTGTGATTTCGTTCGTGAATTCGCATTGTTCCGCGATTACTTTTGCAAGATCGTTAAACGTTGATTCACTCATTTTATATGCTACTTTCCCTCCGTTTGCATCAATTGCATCTTGCAACGGTTTCAGAATCGGTACAACTACTTCCGTATCGGTTTTGGTAGAGAAATAACGAGCATAGTTAAACGATAGTTCATTTTTCGAGTACTTGTTGCTCGGAATGATTTTGTGTACGTCAGATCTTCTGCAACCCGTAAAAAGGAGCGTAAGTAAAATCAGTTTTGCGTTGTTCAATTCTTCGGTTGGTGGGTTGTATTCAATAATCCGTTGGATTTGCTCTAAATCGAAGTAAATCTTATCCTCAGTTACCAATCGAACTTTGTCCGTTGGGTGCAATTCCGTGGTTGGATTGAAAACTACTATTTTGAACTTACGAGCGATTCGTTTCAATACTGCTCTAAAATCCTTGTAAACACTCCAAACCGTATTGATTCGATTCGACCGAACCCGAATGGTATCAATGAAGCTATTGTACAACTCTTCATCAATTTCATTGCTGTAAAGTTGTTTTCCGATTTTGGTTTCAAACTCAATCAAACGATTTCTTAGCGTTGAATAATTATCCTTCGTTTTCTTTTTGATACTGGAATCGTTCAGTACATAATCATTGATGAACTCAACAATCCGAACCCGTGTTACAGTTGCACGATCATCTTTCTTTTTGATTTTAACATCCAGTTCTTGTTTCAAACGTTCGGGTGTTACTGTTTCGGTTGTGATCAAATAATTGAAAATATCCGTTGCTTGTTTTTCAAGCTGACCGAGCATTGCTCGTTTCGTTTTATCCTTGGGTAATTTTTGTTCTAAATCCCATTCGGATTTATTAACTTTAACTCCTGTATAGTAACGCAGTGGTTTATATACGAAAGTTTGTTTCAAAGCATCGAATTCTTTGTAACCGAAGTTCATAATTGCTAATACTGGAATTTCACCCTCAACCCCAGTTTTTAGTATGAAATTGATCTTTAATTTCATGGTGTTTGTTTTATGGTTGATCCAAACATATAAGCAATAACCCACAGTTAGGGTACTAAAAAGGGTTGGAATATTGAGAGCTTGACCCCAATTTCCCCTAGAATCCTACATGTTCCTAACACTATAACGAAATCGCTGATTCCTTTATTGTGATTGAGTTTCAAGGATATTAGAGGAAATTACAGAATTTAGCTATACTTCTCCAAAGGGGGAGTTTTTGAAACATCTCTTATTGGAGATTTAAATTCAAAAATCTAATTGATTTTAATTACAGAAAACGTTTTAATCGAAGATTGATCTCGTTCCCCCTTTGGAGGGGGATAAAAGGGGGAGGAAAAGGAAAATTGAAATGAGAACAATTTCACATTCAAAAGCGCGTTTTTAACTACATTCGTAACTAATGAATTTATACTCCAACAAACAGAAATGGAAAATTGTGCTGCTGGTGATCGCCTTGATTACTGTGGCCGCTTCTTTGTGGGTATCGAATTCAACGGTACAAAAAGTATCCGACCGGGAACGTCTGCGCGCAAAACAGTGGGCAGATGCGATCAAGAAAAAAGCCGAACTGGTGGAGTTTACCAATCGCGCGTTTCACCAGCTCCGTGGATATGAACGCCGTAAAATCAAGCTTTACCTGGAAGCAACGAAAGAGATATCCAAAGAACCGGCAGACATCAACTGCTTTCCGGACTACCGTTTCCCGATCAGCATCATTGACGAGAACAAAGATATCCCGGTGATCTTGGTGGATGACCAAAACCAGATTTCCAGTTATACCAATATTGATTTCGACACCACTGACCTGCGAAAAGTCTTCCCGGAATTATCTGCTAAGCAGCTTGAAAGACGTTATGAAGACAGTTTATTGATCCTGACTGCTGTTTGGGAGAAAAACCATCCGCCTTTCCGCATCGAAGTGGTGCAGGGATTAACAATGACTTCCTTTTATACCGATACCAAGCGTACCATTCAGCTTGAAAAGGAAAGAGATTCCCTGATCAATGCCTTCAACAATGAATTGATCTACGACTCCAAACTGATCCCGGTGATCCTGATGGATAAAAACAAAGATTCCCTGATCTCCAGCAACCTTCCGGCGGAAAAAACTTCTCCGGAGAACCTAAAAAAAACACTAAGTGCCCTGGAATTAGTCAATGAGCCGATTAAAATCTCTTTTGGCGACGATTCCGTAAACCTGCTTTATTTCGATAATTCAGACGAATTGAAGCAGCTGCAATTCTTCCCTTACATCCAATTCCTGATCATCGGCTTGTTCATCTTCATCGGTTACCTGCTCTTCAGCACTTTCCGGAAGGCGGAACAAAACCAGGTGTGGGCAGGAATGGCAAAGGAAACTGCTCACCAGTTGGGAACACCGCTTTCTTCCTTAATGGCCTGGATCCAATTGCTTGAAACACAAGATGTGGACCAGAATATCATTGCGGAAATGCAAAAAGATGTGGAACGATTGGATGTGGTTTCACAGCGTTTCTCCAAGATTGGTTCGGAAACAAAACTCGTTCAAAGCGATATTCGGACAACCATCCAGGATGTGATGGATTACCTGCGTCCGCGGATTTCGCAAAAAGTAGAAATGACCACGCATTTTGAGGACGAACCGGTACTGGTCAGTCACAATAAATCGTTGATGGAATGGGTGATGGAAAACATGATCCGCAATGCAGTCGACGCCATGGAATCCAAAGGAAAACTGGACGTTACGATTAAAACCGTTCCGGAACGCGTTTACATTGAAATTACGGATACCGGAAAAGGATTGCTGCCCAAGCAATTCAAATCGATCTTCGAACCGGGCTATACGACCAAGAAGCGCGGTTGGGGCTTGGGCCTTTCACTGGTAAAACGGATCGTCAAAGAATACCACAAAGGAAAAGTTTACGTGGTGCATTCGGAGGTGGGCAAAGGGACGACGATCCGCGTGAGCCTGCCGTTGAAGTAATAAAATTTCGGGGAAATAAAATCTGGGGAAATATAAAATCTGTGGGGACGCGAGGCATCACGTCCCTACCACATAATTTTATATTTCAACGTTAATCCGTCCGCACATGAAATGTCCTTCCGGGCAGATCTTACCGCCGTGCAACCCACATGGCCGGCAAATCAATGCTTCTGTTGTTTCACGAATCTCGCTGTCGTCTGAAAGCGGACCGAAACCAAAACGCGGAACGGTGGCACAGAAAAATGCAGTAACAGGCGCGTTCACTGCCGTTGCCATATGCAAAGGACCGGAATCATTCACAAAACAACGCGTAGCTTTTTCAAATAAGGCACAAGATTCCAACAGGTTTAATTTCCCTGCCAGGTTATTTTCATTCGGCAGGTTCGCTGCTTCCAGGATGCGCTGACACAATTCAAAATCAGCAGGGCCACCCACCAAATAAACATTCCCTTTTTTTTGCAGGTTGTTTGCAAGTTCGATCCATTTCTTTTCGGGAAGCTGCTTGGTAAACCAAACGGAAGCAGGTGCAAGCGTATAAAATGGCTGCTGCGTATAAGGTGTAACTTTTGCCCGATCTTCCTCCGAAGGAAAAACCACAGGACGGACCAAAGACCTTGCTCCGTGATGTGCGATGAGTTCCAGGTTGCGTTCCACTTCGTGCTTCCCCTTCCCGATTTCGTGTTTGATTTTAATATCGTAGCAAAAGGAGAACGGATTCTTGTCGAAACCAACCTTCTTCTTCGCTTTGGAAAGGAAAGTGATGATGCCGGAACTCCCGAAACGCTGCAGGTTAATGATCTCATCGTATTTCTTAGAGCGAAACACACCGATGAGGCGTTTCATTTCTTTCCATTTTCCCTGTTTCTTGTTAAAAGAGAACACTTCGTGAATAGCGGGATTATTTTGCAGGATCGATTCATTGCCTTTCCGCACCAGGACATCAATTTCCACTTCCGGGTGCAGGCGTTTCAACTCACTGATCACCGGAGTAGCCAGGATGACGTCTCCCAAAAAAGCTGTTTGAATGACTAAAAAGCGCTGCATCCCGTAAAAGTAGTGATTTCGCTCAACCTATCCTTTTTTTTCACCGCGAAAGAGAAGAGTTGGAATTTTGTTACAAGATAGTGAACCAAATCTTTGTGCCTCCGCTGACCTTGCTCCACCATAGCGGTTAAGCAAAGGTGAAGAGCTGCTGCGCAAGTTGCGGTTAAATAAAGAAACAATACGCTGCTTTTCACCGCAGAGGCACCGAGAAATCAGGGGTAATCCCCACTTTGCGCTCTTATTCTCTTTGCGGTTAAATATTCCTTAAATTTGTATTCTTATTTCCAATTAATGAAAATTCGCTTACTCCTACCAATTCTCCTTATCGGGATCATTTGTTTTCAATCATCTGCACAAACAACTTATTGGCAGCAAAAAGTGGATTACACTATTTCCGTTAAACTGGACGATGTGAAACACACCCTGAGCGGATATGAAAGCTTTGTTTATTACAACAATTCTCCGCAAGTACTCGATTTCATTTACATGCATTTATGGCCGAATGCCTACAGCAATGGAAAAACCGCACTGGGGAAACAACTGTATGAAAGCGGTGACGGAATCCTCACGTTTGGAAATGATTCCATTCGCGGCGGAATTGATTCCCTGCATTTCAAAGTAAACGGACAGGATGCTGCTCTCACTTTCGATGCAAAGAACCCGGACATTGGGAAACTGGTTCTCAACCAATCACTCAGACCGGGAGAATCGATTACCATTACAACTCCTTTCCGGGTGAAAATTCCTTCCGGAGAAGTTTCCCGTTTGGGACATGTGGGGCAATCATACCAAATCACGCAATGGTTTCCCAAGCCGGCAGTTTACGACAAGAATGGCTGGAACCAGATTCCTTATTTGACGCAGGGAGAATTCTATTCCGAGTACGGGACTTTTGATGTCTCGATCACGCTTCCAAAGAATTATGTGGTTGGCGCAACCGGGGATCTGCAGACTGAGTCTGAAATTGCCTTCATGGATGAAAAAGCCGCTTATACGAAGGAGAATTTTCAAAACCTGCTGCAAAAAGAGAACAGGAACAATAAATTCCCGGCTTCTTCTTCGGAATGGAAAACCATCCGCTACACGCAAAAAGACGTACACGATTTTGCCTGGTTTGCCGATAAACGCTACAGTGTTTTAAAAGGCGAAGTGGAATTACCTCATTCGAAACGAAAAGTAACCACCTGGTCTTTGTTCACACCGAAAAATGCAGGTTTGTGGAAACGCGCACCGGAATATATTCACGACGGAACTTACTATTATTCCCTGTGGAACGGAGATTATCCGTATAACCAGGTAACTGCAGTGGACGGAACCATTTCTGCGGGTGGTGGAATGGAATATCCAAACGTCACGGTGATCGGGAACTCACGAACGGATATTGAATTGGAGATCGTGATTGTACATGAAGTGGGACACAACTGGTTCTACGGAATTCTGGGAAGCAATGAACGCGTTCACGGCTGGATGGATGAAGGAATGAACACCATGAACGAAATGCGTTATGTGTACACGAAATATCCGAAGAACACCAACCTTTCGGACCAGATCCTGGATGGTAAATTCCATTTTGATCACCTGAGCCATTACGACAGCGGAGATTTCATGTACCGCCTCATTGCAGGAATGGGAGAAGATCAACCGATAGAAACGCATTCGGCAGATTTCACCGGGATTAACTATGCCGGGATCATGTACCAAAAAACAGGACTGGTTTTCAATTACCTGAAAGAGTATTTGGGCGATTCGCTTTACGATCAGGCTATGCAGACGTATTACAACGAATGGAGTTTCAAACATCCACAGCCGGAAGACATGCGCTCTACCCTGGAACGTGTTACGGGAAAAGATCTTTCCTGGTTGTTTGTTGATCTGATCCAAACAACGAATCACATCGACTATAAAGTTTCGAAGGTGAAAGCTTTTGGAGGAAAAACAGTTGTGACCGTTAAAAATACCGGGCAGGTAGATGGCCCAATCGAAGTAAGCGGATTCCGGGAAGGCAAAAAAATTCAAACCGTCTGGGTGGAAAACGGAACGGAAAAATCGGAAGTAACTTTTGACTCGGAGATGGATGCTGTGCAGATTAACGCCAGCGGAAAAGCGCCGGAACTGGTCCAAACGAATAATTACTGGCATCAAAAAGGACTGTTCGGAAAGGTCGACCCGCCGCGCCTGCAATTCCTGATAGGGAAAAACGAACCTGCTAAAAACAATCTATTCCTGACTCCGGCTTTAGGCGGGAACGCTTACGATAAATTCATGCTGGGATTGGCTTTGCACAACTTCAGCATTCCTTCCAACCGCTTTCAATTCTTAGTGGCGCCCATGTATTCTTTCGGTGGAAAACGCATTTCCGGAATCGCCGAAGCAAGCATGAGTTTTCTGCCAAAGAAGAACCTGAAACTTTCGCGTTTTGGAGTTTCACTGCGCTCTTTCCAGAATGATACAGTGGGAACAAATACGGGTTATTACGTAGCGGTTCTTCCTTACTGGACAGCGAAAATTGGAAATCGCATCGGCGGACCGATCAGTCAGAATATCCGGGTGCAAACCATGTACAGGTTGGATGTCAGCAGGCCCAAACAACGCGAATTGCTGGGCGGATATCTGCAATACGATTTCAACTTTTCCAAAGAAGACCACCGCGTAGACTTGCAGCTTCGTACCGATTATGCAGCGAACCCGGTCAACAGCGATAATTTCTCGCGTTCGTCTGTTAGTGCTTCCTACAAATACCGGTACGTGAAAAACAAGCGCGACCGCTGGATCGAACTGCGTTTATTTGCCGGCAACTACTGGAACTTCGACATGTATAATTCCGGGAATGCATTAAACTATGCGTTTGCACTAAGCGGCGCAAGCGGCAGCCAGGACTTGTTTATCGAAGATTATTTCTTTGGCCGCTCGGCACAAAGCGGCATTTGGTCACAGCAGCGTTTAGACAACATGGGTGGATTTCGTTCTACTGCCGGAAATGGGAAATCCACGTATTTCGGCACTACAACCACCTGGATGACAGCGGCCAATTTCTATCTGCAAATGCCGGTTGGTCCTAAGATCTTTGGGATTTATGCAGATTTCGGAGTTTTTGATGAAGCTTTCAAAAGCAAACCAACACAAGCTTATGATTTGGGATTAGCCATCCGCCTTGGAACTACTTTCGGGATTTACTTCCCGATACTGCAATCGGATAATATGGAGAAAGCGTACCTGACAAAAAATTATGCGGAGCGCATTCGATTTACGCTGAAATTCAATTTGACGGATAAGCCGGTGAATTGGTTGAAATTGCTTCCTTAAATATGTGGGATTGGAAAATGGTAGGCACGCGATGCGTCTCGTGCCTACCACATATTTTTTCCAACCATTCAATTTTTCATTCATCAACATAACAAATCAGCTTATCATGAAATACATCCTGCCTTATATCGCCATCCTATTTATTGCACTTTCCTGCAAGAAAGATGATAACCCGTGTGAAGGGAAAGATACATCTAAACACCAATCTATCAGTACTTATTTTGATTCATACCGATTCAAAGAAGGAACCTATTGGGTTTATCAAAATGACGCAACTGCTGAGATCGACAGTCAACGAGTGACTGCTGCTGGCCTTAGTCAAATCGGATCCGGAGGAGGAAGTATGTGTGGCAGCATATCCGCAGACAATTACGGAATAAGCGTAAGTAGCTTCTTAACCAACACCTCTTTTGGGTACGTGATTAGAGGCGGCGGTTTTTCGCGAACCTCCAATGTTGATTTAACAACTATTCTTGTCAGCAACGATATTAAACAACCTGCAGATTTTTCTTCAATGACCATCAACGGAACTACTTTTTCGAATGTCCGGAAGGTTTATGTAGAGGAGTTGAATGGGGAATCTTACAACTTCTATTTTGTAGATTCCATCGGAATTGTGAAATGGGAAGTGCTTAACGGATCAACTGTTTTAGAATCCTGGAGTATTCAATCGTGGGATGTGGTGCTTTAATCTTTTTTCCAAAGCTGACCTTCTTTAATGACTTTGCAGTAATAACATCCGGTATTTTCATCATCCATATTATACCATTTATGCGCCGCAGAAACTGTTTCACAATCTTTTCCTTTTGCTGCAAATCCTGCGCGGATTAAAAACCACGGCGATCTTTCCCGGAGCCACTTTCGAAAGCGGTATGGATGCTTATTCATTTTCGGTTGGCAAGATACTGACATTCCTACCGAGTGTTTTGAAACGAACCCCGTTTTTGGGGATAACTGTAATCGTTAAATGACCCGTTTTACTGATGTTTAAATCACGGACAGTACCAGTCTTTCCTTTATGCGTTCCTGCTGTAACAGTACAAAAATCACCGTCTTTCAGAACTTCGGTTATATTTTCTTTTTTCATAGCGAATTTTGGATCATTTGCGCAAGCTTATGAAATTCATCTGAATCTACCACAAAATCAGTAATGTAAATGTGCTTTCGGTTAAGCTGATCGATCAATGCTCCTCTTGAGTTTCCTCCTTTCACGATGATTTTATACTGGCTTACTTAATCACCGTCCCCCCAGGGAGCAATTGATTCTACATGTTCAATCGGGAGAAAAAGGGGCTTGATCCATGGCTTCCCATAATTGATCAAAACTCCGTTCTCAAGAGCCATTACATACTCTTTTCTTTTTAGCACATAAAAAAACCTAGCAAATGAAACAAAGAATATCAAAAGTAAAAACACCAGTGCTAATACAACAATTCCCACCAAGTTAAATTCCGCGTTCAGAATGGTATTCATCACAATATTCAGAACAAGCATCACAGTGATAATTGCACTGACAAACCAAAAAGGAAGTACCTTCTTTCGGTATTTATTGAGATCCATGGTTAATTTCATCATTCTTCTAATCCTATTCCACAATATTCTCCATCACCTTTTTTCGATAAGCTTCCAGCAAACGGTGTTTGGAATAGTAGCCAGTTACCTGGTCGTTATCAATCACCGGCAGGTAATTCAGTTTGGATTGTTCGAACATCTCCATCACCTGTTCCATCGTGTTTCGCGGATTCAGGGAATAACGGATCGGTTCCATGACTAATTCCAGCATCTTATTGGGATCGGAGGAATAAACGGGTAAAATCGTCGGCAGATCATCGAGATAGATCATTCCCAGCAAAATTCCGTTGTCCGAAACAATTGGAATGAGCGCCTGCGAAGAATACTGAACCGTTAAGAATAAGGTCGAAACGGTATCATCGGGTTTCAGAACAACCAGGGTTTCTTCCAGGATGTCTGCACTTTCAATGGACGATAAAATATGTAAATCTTTATCCGCACGCACCACGTGGCCTTCCTCTGCCAGCTTCACAATGTCCAGTGAATGGTTTAGATAACGCTTGGAAATGGCAAAACTGATGGAAGAAACGATCATCAAAGGAATCATGAGTCCGTAACCGCCGGTAATTTCTGCAATGAGGAAGATGGATGTCAAAGGCGCATGGAACAATCCGCTGAGCATTCCGGCCATTCCCACCATGGTGAAGTTGGTAACCGGGAGTGCCAAGCCTATTCCCGCTAAATTCAATCCGTATGCAAACGCAAAGCCGGTGTAGCTTCCCACAAATAAAGAAGGTGCAAAGTTCCCGCCATTTCCCCCCGAGCCTAAAGTCAAACCGGTTGCAATGGCTTTCATGAATACTACCGCACCGATGAATAGTAATGGGAACCACGACTGCTTAAAGGATTCGAACAAGGTTCCGTCCAGTAAGTTAAATACTTTCTCGGTAGAAAGTGAGCGAATGCTCTCATATCCTTCACCGAATAACGATGGAAAAATGAAGATCAGGACTGAAAGCATCAATGCACCCACGATTCCCTTTTGGTACGGCCCCAGTTTCCAGTGCTCGATCCAGGTTTCCACCCGGTTGAAGACGCGTGAATGGTAAACGGCAATAAATCCCGTCAACACGCCCAAAATAATATAAAAAGGTACGTTGTGTATTTCGAAAGCGGCCATATTTTTGAAAGACAGCAAAATACTCTCATTCAAAATGGCACCTGAAAGCAAAGCTCCGGATACCGAAGCAAGCATTAAGGGGATAAAAGCAGTAATTCCGACATCGGCCAGGAGGACTTCCATGGTAAACAATACTCCTGCAATCGGGGCATTGAACGCTGCAGCTATTCCGGCGGCAACCCCACAAGCTAGTAATAAGGTACGTTCTTTGGCGGATAATTTATAAACCCGCGCATAATTCGAACCGACAGCCGCACCGGTAATCGTTACCGGAGATTCCAATCCGGCGGAACCACCAAAACCAACAGTAACGGATGCCGTAATGACCTGCGCATACATCTGTTTGCGGGGCATGATACTCGACTTTTTATTGATTGCATAAATGATCCGCCAGGTGCCTTTTTCCAATTTCCCGTTCAGGAGCCTGCGTGTGATTAAAATCGTTAGGACAATCCCGAGAACGGGAAGAATAAAATCAACGTACTTGAAATGCAGTTTCTGGTTGAGTTCTGTTGCAAAGATCAATATGGCATGTGCAAACGATTTCAGAGCTACTACCGCTAAACCGCAAGATACCCCAACAATAACACTTGAGATCAATAGGAATTGACGGGGAGTTAAACTATCTCTGAGGAAGAAAATTCCACCGTTCAGTTTTCGTAAAAATCGTGACAACATTCCTTAAAAATACGACAATTAATTGCGAATTGCGAACGTTCAATTGAAAAACAGTAGGCACGCTATTAATCGCGTGGCTACTGTTTTCGTGCTTAATGTATTACAGAAACATTTCCGCGAAACAGGTATTCCTGGTTATTGCCGTCTACTACTTTCAGAACATAGACATATAAATTCGGAGCAACGAGTTTTCCGCTTTGCTGATGCTGTCCGTCCCAGCCAACGGTCGGATCGTTTGTTTGGAAAACAACTTGTCCCCAGCGATCAACTACCGAAAATTCGTATTTGGAAACATCCTGGAACGAAACTACCGGAATAAAGATCGGGTTCAATCCGCCCGGAGTAAAGGCATTCGGGATATAAACCAAAGGCTCAATGACCGCGCAAACCTGATTTGAGAAGCTCAACTCCTGGATTCCGTATTGATTGGTTGCTTCTTCAGCAATAACGAAATAACAGACTTTTCCGCTGTGTTCGAATCCCAATTCATCTACCAAATCTTCAAAATAACGCTGATCCGGCGATACTACAGCTGTTGGCGTAGCCGGGAAATTCCCGTCAATTCCTCTGTAGATTTGATAGTGCAAAACTCCGCCGTCATAATCACCATATGGCGACCAGTTCAAATAAGTGGACAAACGCGTTTGATCTGCGGTTACTTTCAATAAAACAGTTCGGGCGCGATTGGAAACGGCTCCCAAATTACCACAACTGTCAATAACGACTGCGCGGTAGGTATAACTAAAATTATTGACGTCCACATCCGGATCTGTAATTGAAAGTGTAGAAACTGAAGCCGGAACTTCTCCCAGTAAATCAAACTGGCCGGTTGCCATATTCAATTTCTCAAAGCGAACAGCCTGGACATTGGATCCGGTAGAAATTTCATGTCTCAATACAACCGCATTCTGATCTACCGTAGCCACACGCAGGTAGTGAATTGCCGGTGGAGACGGTGCATAGATCACAAAAGTCTGCATGTTTGAAAACGACTCTGATCCATTTGAATGATTGGCCCGGATCATCACGGTATAACTCAGCAATGGAGTACAATTGAGATTATAAGATACTTCTGTGGTGTTGGCAACGGGAATCCAGGCACCTGTTCCCTGCTTTACAAAAATCGTATAACCACTCAACCCGGTTCCCCAGCCAAGATAAGGTGTCCAGGTTAATTCCGCCTGGGAAGTACAGCTATTCGTGGTGTTCGTGAGGAACATGCTTGAATGCAGTTCGGCCTTGGCAGATGTTTGACGCGTTGGCGGAATTGCCGGTGTGAAACAGGAATCAAAAGCCGCTATCGAATAGGTTTCAGGGCCATTGACAGGAATCACGTGTGTATATGTAGTATTCGTAATTCCCCAAACGGTATCAATCTCGACCACAAATCCATTTGCATCCCGATGGTAAACGATATAACCGAAAGTATCCGGTTCGTAATTCTGATTCCAGGTAATAACAATATTCCCGGTAAGGGTATCTACAGAAACACTTGAAATAACCGGAATTTGCGGAGTAATATCGTCCTGCAGGTTATCCCCGATAATGTTCGAAGACCACTGACAAGTTGGAGTAGAATAAACCACCTGGTAATTCAGGAAGGCAGAACAAATATCGATCGTATCAATAAAATGCGTGGTGGTGTATGGAAGCTGGGCAATTGAAGTCCATGTTCCGGTTGGATATTCGCGGTAGATCGTGCAAAAATTATCCATTCCCGGAAGCGGATTCGGGGAAGGAAGGTTCCAGTCTAAAACTGCTGTTCCATTTGCAGGATTAAACAAATCGAGGTGCACATTTTTTACCGTATCACTGGATAAAGTCACGTTACATCCGGATTGTACCTGAATGTAATAATCATGATCTGCTCCCGGATTCGGAACATTGGCAATGGTAGTTCCAATCGGGTAAGAACCTATCAATCCGTTTTGAACGGAATACAAATCGTAATCAACGAAGGTGTTATTTGGATCAAGTACGGGATCCCAGCTGATATTCAAACTACCGTTTGGCAGTGTAGAAATACAATTAATGCTTGTTGCCGGAATAATTCCCGGATTTCTCACATGAATGGTAATTGTTTTAAAAGTTGTTTTCGGAATTTGGCAGAAGTTATCCTGCACCCGGAACACGAATGTGTAGGTTTTCTCATCGTCGGTGTTTCCGTAAGCATCTATCAAATGCGCACAATCTGTCTGCCAGGAAAAATTGGTTGACACTCCCTGAACTCCGGTTATGATCGGTGTTTGATTCAAGGTAGCGCAAGGTGCCACATCACAACCGCCAGCACTGGTGAAATTGGTTCCGAACTGAGAACCACTTGCATTCAGGTAATTACTTTGCGGAGTTCCATCCTGCAAAAGTTCCACATCTGTAGCTGTCAAAGTGAAACTGACAAGTGTTCCGGCATCTACGGTGGTTTCAAAAAGTCCGGCAAAAGGTCCTGCGATAATCGGCGCATTGTTTGCGGCCGTACAATTGGTGACAATCAATTGCATTTCGCGCTCCACTTCCGCGATCAAAACTCCATTTCTATAAGAACGGGCAATGACTTTGACCACAAATCCACCAATGGTGAATGAACGGAAGCTTAAATGTCCGTTTTGAGAATCTAAAGCCAGGGGAACATTCCCACCATTGAAAGTTGCGTCAGGAGTTGGACTCGCCGCACTAAAACCTGTTTCATAAGGAACAAAAACCGGATCAGCCGGTGGGTTATAAGTCGCACCGATAATTCGATCCATCGGGGCAGCGAGCATAGTTACAACAGAATCCAGATCTTCATCCACCGGGTGCATATTGTATTCGTAGTTTTCACCGGCACACAAAACCAAATACGGGTCCTGCAAAAAGCGCGGGGAATTATCGGTACAAACTCCGGCTGAAGCACCGGGAATGGCATACATCGTGGCGCGGACCGTCACTCCAAAATTGGTTGGATTCGCCAAATTGGTAACATTACTGTTTCGGGAAAAATTGCTGTAAGTAATGACCCACCCTTGTGCAGGCGGTACTCCCGAAAGTATGACTGGATTGGATTGATAGATGATCTTTTCAATTGCACCTACTCCATTTCCTCCATTTGCCCCTGCACCACATGAAAGTGGATTTGGAGAACCGGGAACCTGCGAACAGGTTGGGGAAATATCTGTTCTGCTTACAAATAAAACAGGTATGGTAGAGAGTGATGGATGGTTCCAGATCTTCAAATTTTCAGAAACCGGATTGATATCTACTCCGTTACAATCGCGGTAAAAAACCAATTGAAAAACGTAGCCGTTTCCGGTACACCGCCAAGTGATCTCACCACCCATTACGTGGGTAGCATTTGCTTTCAACGTGAAAACACTTAAGATCAGAAGGAGAATTACCCGAATCATATTATTCTATAACGTTAAAATCGGCGTTTTAGTTTATCTTCTTACAGCTCTGTTCAAGAGCACTTGTGGTTTGCACCTCAGTACCTGCTAGCAGGCACCTTTATTTTTTGCCACAAATTCACAAATTATAGGCGAGCCTACCGGTCTCGCTAATGGCGTCTGGTAAGCGCCATAAAATTCAGTGCATCTGTGGGAAATAATAACTCCACATCCATCCAGATACAATTAAAACGCAAAAAATTGGAATGCGTTGTGTCTTTATCCCGCTGTAACGATTAAAAAATCTTCAAAATTCAAATACTGCTTAGCCAGTTCCTGTATGCGGGCAGGTGTAATCTGCTTCACTTTCTGTATAGCCTCGTCGTAAAATTCGAGAGTCAGACCATACATATCCACGCTGTTGAACATATCCAGCATGGCATATGGCCCGTCGGCACTTTTCAATAACTGCCCCAGCATGTAATTCTTTACCAGTTCCAATTCATCTTCGGGAACCAATTCGTTTTGCAGGCGCTTGAATTCGAATTTGATTTCATCCATGGTCGGAGTCAGGACTTCTTTTCCAACTTCGGTCACGATGACAAAATACCCGGTTTCTTGCATATCCATCATTCCTGAACCAATTCCGTAGGTATATCCTTTGTCTTCGCGGATATTTGACATCAGGCGGGAACCGAAATAATCTCCCAAAATGGTGTTCAGGACCTGGAAATCGATATAATCCGGGTGGGATTTATGAAAGAGAAAGCGCCCCATTCTTAAAGCGCATTGAACCGCATCTTCTTTTGGAAAAGAGATTTCTTCTGCCTGGAATTTAAATCCGCCGGCATGTTTTACTTTTCCGTCAACGGCCCATTTCCCGAACAGATCAATGAGTGCATCTACCTCATCTACTTCCAGATCACCAACAAGCGTCATGCGGGTCAATCCTTCCAGGTAATGCTGTTTCCAATATTTTTTGTAAGCCAAAACACTTCCTTGCTCGTAATCGGATTCTTCCGAGATCGTGGAATATTCAGCGTTCGATGCAAATAAATGCTTTCTGAATTGCTGCTGTGCCACATATTTTACTTTTTGCTGATTGACAGCAAATTGTTGTCTCATGGAGCGCAACACATCTTCCACTTCCGTTTCACGGAAAGCCAGGTTTTGAATGGCATTTTCCACAATCTTAGAAATCGGACGGATGTGTTCCCGCAGGCAGTAAATACTTACTACAGCTGTTTCGAAGGAAAGATCAGTATCTAAAAATCCTCCTAAGGCGTCAATCTGTTCGTGGATCTCAACAGAAGAAAGTTCGTTCGTTCCGGAAAGCAGTAAGCTGTGGACAATTGCCGGAATACTTTTATCTCCGCGGGTAATTCCTGCATCAAAGAACAGGTCCAGGCGCACTGTTTCATTCGGAACTTCCTTCATCCAAAGGAGCTTCACATCCGGTGTAACATCAAAGATCTGAGGCTTCACAAACGAAATATGGTCTACCTGTTTCGTTTCAGGCTGTTTGGTTCTCATACTCATTCTTTGATGGCTTTAACGCGCAGAAGCGACGTGTTTTCTTTTCTGAACAGCTGGTTTGCAACTGTTTTTATCTGATCGGCAGTAATGCTTTGGTAAAGCGTGTTCTCTTCATTCACACCGTTGGCATCACCCAGTAATTCATACAGGCACAAGTTCATAGCACGATTCAACAAACCCTGTTCCTGGAATTCCTTAACGGTGCGAATCTTGTTCAGCAATTTGGAAGTTTCCGCTTCAGACATGCGTTCTTTTTTAATGTCTTCCAATAGCGGCCAAAGCGCTTTGTCAAGTTCTTCGAATGTAACGCCATCGCTCAATTTCCCGTCTATAATGAGTAATCCTTCGTCCATCGATCCGGTAATGTATGCATTGATCGAAGTAACGAGTTTGAGTTCTTTCTTCAAAGCGGAATACAAACGGGAGGATTTTTCCCGGCCCAAAGCATCGGAAATAATGTCGGTCACGTAATATTCAAAACTCTTTCTTTCCGGCATTTTGAAGGTATAGTAAAAGGCATTATTGGGAACTTTGCGTTCAATGGTCAACTCCCGGTATTCCGTTTGAACAGGTTCTTTCGGCAGGATTCTTTCCGGTTTTAATGAAGCCGGGATATCTCCGTACCATTTTTCAACCAAACGTTTGGTTTCTTCCAGGGAAATATTTCCTGCAATACACAAAATAGCATTTGCCGGGTGGTAATGGGCTTTGAAAAAAGATTTTACATCCTCCATCTGAGCTTCTTCAATGTGCTGAATATTCTTCCCGATGGTTGCCCATTTGTAAGGATGTTCTTTATAAGCCAAAGGTCTCAGTTCCAGCCAAACATCTCCGTATGGCTGATTCAGATAACGCTGTTTGAATTCTTCGATCACTACGTTTCGCTGTACGTCCAGGCTTTTTGGCGTGAACCCCAATGACAACATACGGTCACTTTCCAGCCAAAGGGCAGTTTCAATATTTTGTATGGGTAGAATGTTGTAATAATTGGTAATATCGTTGGAAGTAAATGCATTACTTTCCCCGCCGGCACGCTGCAAAGGCGCATCGAAATCCGGAATATTCACGGAACCACCAAACATCAAATGCTCAAACAAATGCGCAAAGCCTGTTTTTTCTTCGGATTCATCTCTTGCACCCACATCGTAAAGTGTATTGATCACAGCCATTGGAGTGGTGGGATCAAAATGGTGCAGGACCGTTAATCCGTTCGCTAGTTTAAATCGGTTAAATTCGATCATTCAAATGCATATTTTGAGTCGCTTCGTTCGTTCAAAGCAAGGTTAAATTCATTTATTATTTCACGGACAATTTCTGCAGCAGGTTTCATTTCGCTGATCAAACCAGAAATCTGTCCCACTTCCAGTTCACCTTCAATCAAATCACCTTCAAACATGCCGCGTTTCGCTCTTCCTCTTCCAAGCAGTTCGTTCAGTTGTTCGTTTGTAGCACAATTTTCATAAGCTGATTCTACCTTATTGAAAAATGAATTCTTCATCAGTCGAACAGGTGTCAGTTCTTTCAGGGTCAACATCGTATCACCTTCCCTGGCGTTCAGCACTTCGTCTTTGAAATTTTGGTGTGCCGATGATTCCGGGGAGGCAATGAAACGCGATCCGATTTGAACTCCGTCAGCACCCAAAGTCATCGCAGCAAGCATTCCTCTTCCTGTTCCGATTCCACCGGCAGCAATCAGGGGAATAGAAACCACGGCTTTCACTAAAGGAATCAGGCACATGGTTGTTGTTTCATCGCGTCCGTTATGTCCGCCTGCTTCAAATCCTTCAGCAACAATTGCATCTACTCCGGCTTCCTGTGCTTTCAAAGCAAACTTGGCAGAAGAAACCACGTGAACAACCGTAATCCCGGCCTCTTTCAAGCGAGCTGTATAGGTTTTTGGATTTCCTGCAGAAGTAAAAACGATGGGAACCTGGTGTTTGATAATTGTTTGGATGTGTTCCTCGATATTGGGATAAAGCATTGGAAGGTTCACAGCAAATGGTTTTGGAGTAGCTTCTTTGCACTTACGAATGTGTTCGTCCAGAATTTCGGGATACATGGATCCGGAACCGATGATTCCAAGTCCACCGGCATTGGAAACCGCACTTGCCAATTCCCAGCCTGAACACCAGATCATACCAGCCTGAATGAGGGGGTATTTTATTTGAAAAAGTTCTGTGATCTTATTTTTCATGAAGAGATTCCTGCTTTCAATTTTGTCAGTAACGAAAATACTAAGAAAATTACGAATTATGAATGCCTAATTACGAATTGGAGATGGGAAATCCGATTTGCAGATCATTCCCGTTTTTTTCCAGATTCAACCTCCAATTTTGTTCCATCAAATTCAAAGTATGAGAACAATTTTGACTTCAATCCTTGCAATTGCCGGCACGTTTTATTCACTTCCTGCAACTGCTCAAACGAGCGACACCATTCTTCCTGTAAAGATCAAACACATTGAACCTTTGTATGTGGATTTAATCCGTGATTTAGGCGCCAGAAAAGGCGAACGCGAGTGGAATATCGGGTTTGGAAGTGCGCATTTGAACGATTATGTGGAATTGACCACTTTAGTAGAATACGAATTTGCCCCGGTTAACAGACTGGGATTGGAAATCGAAATTCCATTTACCTTTTCATTTGGTTCTCGCGATCAAAAAGAACCGCTTCCCGGAAACAGGATGGATGGTTTAAAATTAGCCGCACAATATACTTTTTTGGTTGCACCGAAATGGAATACTTCCGCAGCCATTGGCTACCTGAATGAGTTGGAATTGACTTCTTTCAACAAATACAGAAAAGAGCAAATCGTTCGGGCAAACCTGATGCATCCTTTCCTGGTTGCTGCCAAAAGCTGGAAGAATAACATACACACCATGCTGATCACCGGCCCGGAATGGGAAAAAGATCTGCATTCGAGCAGCATGGAATTTTACTATCATGTGAACGGAAGTGTTCATTACGCTATTCCGGTCACTAAAAGCGTGATTGGATTGGAGGTAAACACCTTATTTGCTAAGGAATTTACATCGGTGGTTTTGCGCCCCCAAATGCGGGTAACAGTTTCAAAGACATCGAAAATAGGATTGGTGGCAGGGATCCCGATGGACACAAGGTATGATTCCTATAGCTTTTTTGTGCGGTGGATTTATGAACCGAAAATGAAACAGAAATAAAAACAGCAGGCATCCCGCACGTGCGGGATGCCTGCTGTTTAATATTAAATCTTTTGATCCAGATTACTCTGCACGCAATTCTTTGATAGACTCATCAATTTCTTTTGAAAGTCCTGGCATTTGCTTTTTAAGGTTTTCCATAGACTTGATCGTCTCTTCCTTAAAATCTTCGTAACCGCTGCACTCTTTCATTTCTTTACGCATTTTTTCCTGACTAGCTTTGTCAGTCTTTCCTTCGTAAATTTTCTTACACTTTGCTTCTTCAGCTTTGTGCTTCTCTACGTATTCTTTTTGGAAAGTTCCGTCGAAGTTATGCTCACGGTCACCTTTCATCATTTCAGTAGCCATGTCAGTACACTCACACAATTCACTTTGTTTAGAACAAGATTGAATCGTCATGAATCCCAATCCAAGTACAGCAATTAGTTTTAAATTTTTCATTCGTTTGAATTATAAGTTGCCCAAATATAATGACGAATTCCGAATTATACCATCCGAATTTATTAACACCATTCTTTACTATAAATTCGCCTGCAAAAGATTGGTATTCGCAGACAATCCTAAAAAAAGCCACCCGCTGCATGCGAATGGCTCCTTATTTTAATTAGAAATGCGTTACAACTTTATTAATTATTTCCAGCCTCCGCCAAGTGCCCGGTACAAATTAACAACCGACTGCAATTGATCCAGTTTATCGTTGATCCCGTTCATTTGGGCTGCAATCAGATTCTGTTCGGAACTCAAGACGTCGGTATAGTTGGTTTCCTTGCGATTGCTCAATAATTCCTGCGTGTTTTCCACCGCGATGGTAAGTGATTGAATCTGCTGATTGCGAATTCGTTCTCTTTCCGTTGCATTTTGAAAGGCGTAAAGGGCGTTTGAGACTTCCATCCCACTTCTTAGGATCACATCCTGGAATTTGTAAAACGCGATCTGCTGATCTGCTTTCGCTGTTCTCAAACGGGCTTTGTTCTGACCTCTGTTGAATATGGGCTGCGTTAATCCGCCGATAATGTTGTAGAAAAGTGACCGGCTGAATATCTCCTGGATCTTGAATGCTGCAAAACCTCCGTTTGCCGTCAAAGTTAAAGACGGATAAAAGTATGTTTTTGCCACATTAGTGTTTTCAAAAGCAGCTGCAAAAGCATATTCTGCCGCCTGAACATCCGGTCTGTTTTTCAAAAGCTGGGACGAAACGCCTAAACGCAAATCGGTGTAGAGGACCTGTTCATCCAACGTTCCGCGCGCAATTTGTTCCGGACCTCGCGCAAGCATGTAATTCAATAAATTTTCTGCCTGCCAGATTTTGTTTTGCAATTCCGGTACCATGACTTCAGCAGCGTATAGATTGGCCTGGCTTTGGAGCACTTCTGCACTCGTTACTTTACCGGACTCCTGCAAAGCGGTCAATGTTTCCACTTGTTTTTTACGCAATTCAATAGTTTCCTGCGTCACTTTCAACTGCTTATCGAAAGCCAGTAAATTGTAATACGCATTTGCAATATCTACGATCAATTGTGTCTGAACCGCTCGTTTGGAAGCATCACTTTGCAGCATTCCTGCAATGGCTCCGCGTTTCGCACTTCTCAATTTTCCCCAGATATCCGCTTCCCAGGATGTTCCCAATTGAATGCGGTTGGTATGCGTTGTTAACTGCAATAATCCCGGAGGAGCATTCACTGCTCTTTCTGACTGTTTGGCATCTGTGGATGTAATGTCCAATTGTAAACTTGGCAGAAAAGCCATTTTACTTTGTTTCAAATAAGCCTGACTGATAGTGATTCGCTCAACCGCTTGTTTCAGATTCAGGTTATTGGCCAATCCTTTCTCAATCAAGTCTTGCAGGACCGGATCGGAAAACAGTTTTTTCCATTCCAGGTCAGCCATTGAAGTGGTATCCGAAGAAACATTTCCCCGATACATTTCTGCGGATTTAATTTCTTCAGGCCTTTCGTAACGCTTTGTAACACAACTTGAGACAAGAAGTACTACGGTGAATAAAACGGTATATACTATTTGATTCTTTTTCATGAATTTTTTCATTTTAGTTTTCGATTTCGTCATCATCCGTTTCCACTTCTAACGGCTTTACTCTTTCCTGTAATCCTTGGAAAACAATGAAAAGAACCGGAATTACAAGTACTCCGAAAATAGTTCCTACCAACATTCCTCCAACTGCTCCGGTCCCGATGGAAGTATTTCCGGCTGCTCCCACTCCTGTTGAAAGCATCAGCGGTAATAATCCGAAAATGAATGCGAAGGATGTCATGAGAATTGGTCGAAGACGTGCAGTTGCTCCGCTCACAGCCGCATCCACGATACTCATTCCGTTCTTTCTTCTTTCGACAGCGTATTCTACGATCAAAATGGCATTTTTTGCGAGCAAACCAACGAGCATTACAATGGTAATTTGCGTATAAATGTTGTTGTCTACTTCAAAGATTTTGTCGAAGATGAATACTCCGGCCAAACCGATAGGAAGTGAGATCAACACGGCAAGCGGCAGAATGTAACTTTCATACTGTGCACACAAAAGGAAGTAAACGAAGACCACGACCAGTAAGAAGATAAACACCGTTTGATTTCCACCCGAACTCTCTTCTCTCGTCAAACCGGAATATTCGTAATCGTATCCGGCAGGAAGACTTGTTTTCGCCACTTCTTCGATTGCTTTCATCGCATCACCGGAACTGAAACCTTTATTCGGAACACCGGTAACAGCAATTGCATTGAATAAGTTGAAGCGGGAAATAACCTGGGGACCGTAAACCTGCTTCATCGTAATGAATTCGGAAATTGGTGCCATTTCTCCGTTTGCATTTCGAACATAGATCGAATTCAGACTTTGAATATTTTTTCTGCTTGCTGATTCCGATTGGTAAATTACGCGGTATTGCTTTCCGAACTTATTGAAGTTGGAAGCATAAACTCCTCCATAATAACCTTGCAGAACACTCATCACATCACTCATCGTCATTCCGGCCTGTTTGATTTTCACCACATTGACATCGATCTGGTATTGCGGGAAATTCGGGTTAAATGACGTTGCTGCATATTGGATCTCCGGTCGTTTTGCTAATTCTGCCAGGAAATTCTGTGCCACGTTGTTGAATTCATTGATATCCCCGCCCGATTTATCCTGCAACTGGAATTCAAAACCGGCTGTGTTACCAAATCCCTGGATGGTTGGCGGAGAAAAGAAAATAATCTTCGCATCTTTGATGTGCGCTGTTTTGGCAAATAATTCCGCGATCACCTCCTTCACGTCCCTGTCTCGTTCATCCCACAATTTCAAGCGTGCCAGTACCATTCCGTAAGAACTTCCCGCACCTGAAATGATCGAACGACCAACTACACGTAAGGTAAATTTGGTTTCAGGAACCGAGCGAACGATGTTGTCTATTTCTGTCAGCACTTCATCTGTGCGTTCCTGTGAAGTTCCCGGAGCGAGTGTAATGTCAGAGAAAACAGTTCCCATATCTTCGGCAGGGACAAATCCTTTCGGTGTTGTTTTCATTCCCCAAACCAACAAGCCGGTGAAAATTGCTAAAATGACAACTACTACCCATTTTTTCCGGCTTAGGAAAGAAACCGAACGTTTGTAGCGGTTTGTCATTTTCCCGAAAGAAGTATTGAAAGCTATATTGAAGCGCTGCATGTACGACTTCTTCTTTCCGTGTTCGTCTTTATGCGGTTTCAATAACAAGGCACAAAGCGCCGGACTCAAAGTCAGTGCATTTACAGCCGAAAGAATAATGGAAATAGCGAGTGTTAACCCGAATTGTTTGTAAAATACGCCAGTAGAACCTTGAATGAAGCTTACCGGGACAAACACTGCCGCCATAACCAAAGTGATCGAAACAATTGCGCCCGTGATTTCATCCATGGCGTCAATCGTTGCTTTTTTAGAAGATTTGTATCCCTGATCGAGTTTCGCATGAACTGCTTCAACCACCACAATAGCGTCATCCACTACGATACCGATAGCAAGAACAAGAGCGAATAAAGTCAATAAGTTGATGCTGAACCCAAAGAGATTCAGAAAAAAGAATGTACCGATAATGGCTACCGGAACAGAGATTGCCGGAATCAAGGTAGAACGAAAATCCTGCAGAAAGAGGAATACTACGAGGAACACCAAAATAAATGCTTCGATCAACGTATGGAATACTTTCTCAATGGATGCATCCAGGAAATCGTTGACGTTTACAATAGTCGTATATTTCACGCCTTTCGGGAAAGAAGCCTGGGCCTCGTCCAATACTTTGATTGTTCCTTCAATGACTTCCTG
>CBFGOJ010000050.1:0-21727 GCA_965650365.1 uncultured Fluviicola sp.
ATAACTGCTCGTAATCTTCCGGTGTAACGATGGATTGAGCAAAGATAGTTTCAGCAGGTAAAATACCTTTGCTTGCATATTCGCTGCTGTTCGGTCCAAGGAATGAACGGAAAGGTAGTTCCAGTTTGTACTGAAGCTCAAACAAAGCATAGTTCATATTGTCTGATATCGTGACACCCGGATCATGGATGTTGTAATCAGTCCACACATCACCGCTTAATTCCTGCAGGCGCTCCAATGTTTTTTCCTGGAGTTCCTGGTAAAAATTGTCCGTACGTTCTCTTTTTCGAATAAACATAATCTACCGGTTTTCAAGTAATGGATTGTCCCAAAGTGAGGTGATCGAACCCTGGATTGAAATGTCGTTTCCAAGCATGAAACGCGTTCTGACCTGTAATTTGCAAGCGCGGTCGTTTTTGGATTTTACCCAGCGGATCAGTAATTTATTTCCAAAAACCCCAAAATGTGATCTGACTCTTCGAATACGCGGTTTTGCCCCGAAACAATGGGTAGCATGAGCAATCAGCACGGCATGTTTTCCGGTATTGCGCTTTCCCATCACACAAACCACTTCCAAAGCGTGAATTCCTTCCAGGTAATCAGTCAGGTCCTGCCATTTTCCGTTGGCTGTGATTTTTTTTGTAACCATTCTTCCCGAACGCTGCTCCAAATGCATGGTGCCTTTGACGTGGATGTCCGAACCTTCTTTGCCCAGCTCAATTTCACCGTTTTGCTTCAGAAGGATCAGCTGCCCTTTTCCGGTATCGTTGACATGGCTTATTTTGAGGTCGTTGTTTAGAACGTCAAATTCCCATTTTCCGCCCATGTCGTCGGTCATGTTCTGAAGAAAGGTCATGACTGTTCCTTCCTGTTCGGAGATTGGGGCTAGTTTAATTCCGGATTGGGCGTCTTTGGAAAAACCGTCATCCAGGATATTGACTGTTGAATCAATTAAATTCTTAAAATCGTCGGCAGTCGGACGCTGCCCTTTGCTAAAGCCCTCAATTAATGTATTTCTGTTTCTGATAGCCATGATTGGAGTTGTTTTAGAGGATAAATGTTTTCCCGATTTCCATATCGCCCAGGCCGTATGGGGAAACAGAATGGTCCTTTTCGGCTACTTGTATAATATGTGTTTCTGCAGGAACGAAAAGTTTGTAAGGCTGATCGGGGATCATTATTTCATCTTTTTCAGATGAAATCTCATGCTTTTCGTCGGGATGGACTGATTCCTCCTCTTGCTTGTATAAATGATAATAATTGCGTTTTCCTGTATCCGTTTTGTCCTGCGACACACGGATCAGT
Source organism: uncultured Fluviicola sp. (assembly GCA_965650365.1). Classification (GTDB taxonomy): domain Bacteria; phylum Bacteroidota; class Bacteroidia; order Flavobacteriales_D; family Crocinitomicaceae; genus Fluviicola. The sequence continues at coordinate 1,306 of CBFGOJ010000050.1, forward strand.
GCAAAATAATCGATCCCCGCAACGAAATCAATCTCTTCAATGGCATGGTATAAGCGCGAAACGTTGATTCCTTCTCCGAATTTGGGAAGGATGTCCTTAGCCTGCCACGGAGCGATGAAATTGTCGCAGATTTCATGGATTACTTCTAAAGAAACCACCTGGTTTTCGTCCACCAAACGAATAACGCATTTAACCTGGAGTTCTTCATAAACCGGGTTAATGACATCTACAATGACATTTCTGGAAGTTCGTGCGCTTAAATAATCCTCAATCCGCGAAAGTAATCCCGAAGGAACCATCGGTTTGGAGTTATCAATGGTTTTCAGTTTGTTTTGAGGGACCACAACAACTGTTACAACGCCTTGTTTGGAGTTTTTTAAATTCGTGTTCGGCAGGCAGAGTACTTTGCCGATGTCTGAGAACTCCTGCAGCGTCAGTAATTCAAAATCGCGAGCAGTTACGGCTCTTCCCCGGTGCGTAACATATTCCGAAACACGCGCCTGCATGTTTTTCAGATCTTCCGGCTCCTGACCTGCATAGAAGGTTGTGATCTGTTCAATACTCGTTATTCCGGGCAGTTTTTTTTCCGGTTCCAATATACTGGCGGTATTACTGAATGCCTGCAATTTTTCAATCGAAGCATCGTTGGTTTCGAGGATTACTAAACCGGCATTATTATAAATGGTTTGTATTTCGGGAACGAATTCGTGGTTTTTGACAAAACCCGTTCGAATCCACAAAACACCGTCTTTGTCATATAAGTTTGGTGAAATATGCAGGGGGAAATTATAAACCAGGTTTCCGCTGATCGTCATGCGTTTGGTATCATCTTTTAAAATGAATCCACGCGGAATTTCCTCCCAATAATAGCCGTCTCCCCAATACATCTCGATTTTTGGAATATCGTCTACGCTCATTTCGTTGCTGGTGGCCTCGAATACCAGGAAGGTTGAAAAAACTTCGCCGCCTTTTACGTTTTTGAATCCCAGCAGAATGCTCGCATCTGTTTCTTGTGAGAACACAAAAGGAATTCCTGTGTTGGTGCTTGAATCCAGCGATGAAACCACTCCGAACGGATGCAGCTGATCTACAATCACATTGCTGTTGCGGGTGTTTTTACGTAAGTCAATAATATCTTCCGACTTGTAATTCAAAGTCATATTTTCCACATGTGGAAGAATGGGTGGAAGCAAAACAGGAAGTCGTTTCTTTTTCCACTTTTTCATCATCATGCGCTCGGTAAACAAGTCGCGGTATTCCTGGTTTCCAAATCCCATATCCGGACTTTCCAGGGTCAATCTCACAAAACCTGTCCGGGTCTTGATGGTATATTTATACTGGTCTTCGGAGAGTTCGAAAGGAACCATTTTTTTGACTGATATTTTCTTGAAATCGCTTTCGTCAGCAACTGCTTTATCCAGTTTAGCGGCTATCGGGTCGTCTGTTTCGGCATCCCGGAACAAAGAGAACTGGCTTTTTCCGGTAGTTGGGAACCAGCTGTTATCGCTCAGGTAACGGGTTCTTATTTTAAAACTGTCATTGTCAATGTTCCCGGGATAAGCGGCATAATGACCTTTCAATCCTTTGGGATGGAGTGGAAGCTGATTCCATTTGATACACACATCAATATTGCTGGTGTTTTTGATCGCCATTTCATAATTCCCGATTGCCATCCAGGTTCCCGCAGAAGTATTGATCCCAAATGGTGGAAAGGACTTCGTATTGTCAATTTTTCCCAGTTCGTTGTAAACCTGTAAATCGTTGATTCCTTCTACTTTGGTGCGAATCAAAATGCGCTGGATAGTTAATTTATGAATCCAGGAATACGGATACAGCCATGCATCAAAATTCAGCCGGATTTGAATAGCCGGGAATTCTGATTTGAAACGATGCACTTCTTCCGTACAACCTACCGTAGATGGGAAATCTTCCGGAAGCAATAGTTTTAGGATCAGTCGGTTTCGGGTAGTGTCTTTTTTAACTTCGAAAACTGTTACGTTTGTCCAGCCGGTGGGCGTACTGATTGTCAGGTAGAAGAGATTATTGAAAATATTTGAACGAATGGTTTGGCGAATACGTTGTATCCGGCCCATTTCTCGTCTGTCCAGTTTCAATTTAGTTAATTCCTGGCGGGTGAACAGGAGTTTGTCCCCTTTCAATTGGCTTAACTTGAGTTTCGAAAGTTGGTGTCTCAATTCTTTCAGGCGAGTTTTCACTTTCGGATCATGACTACTGAGGTTTTCCAGCTGCTGCTTTTCAAATTTAAGCTTCTCTGCTTGATGCTTCAGGATTTCGAGTTTCACCAGTTTCGGTTCAATGGATTGAAGTGTTTTAAGCCATTCTTTGTTTTCAGCTTCGAAATAAATGTTTACTACCCGTTTTCCTTCACGTAAAAGCAGGGAAGGCGCCGCAATCCGGATTCCGATAGCAGGTGTTTCCTTCGAAAACTCATTGTCGAAAAGTAGTTTACGCTCCGCGATCGGTTTGTCATGAATCAGGTTCCGGGTTTTAATCGATGTTACAAAATTCAGGTTTGCAGCAGGGTAGTGGTATGGATTTCTTTCAAAGCAAACAGTATAAGCACCAACCGTCTCAATATCCTGAACAATAACTTCGTTTTCCAGGCGATAAGTCAACACATTCTGATTCGCATTTTTCCGGTTGAAGCCGGTGTTTTTATCAATGGTAATGATTCCGGCAGTTGCTTTGTCAAAAGCCAGCCAGACGCGATCTCCTTTTATAGCAAGCGGACTAACATTCAGGTATTCTGTCAGGTACCAGTTTGCGAAATCATTCCAGCGGCTGTTGTAGTTTCCCATTACTTTTTGCAGGTTTTCTACAAAAGCAAGGAGCAGCGCCTGTGAAGGTTCCATTTTACCGATAGCCTCGTGTGAATGCTTCAGATGGATGCTTTTCAACAAGATTTTTAATTCACCCAGGAAGTTTTCAAAATATTCCTGCGGAATCTCCCGGTCGTTGTAAAAACGGACCCAGCTTGCAATCTGCATCAATTTTTGGAGCATGACAGCCTTATCGTTGTCCAGCATTTTAAAAGTGCCGGGAACACGTAAGCGATCTAAGCGATCTTTTCTGCTATGTCCGTCTCTTGATTCCATTCAAAAAGTTTAAATGTTCAATAGTTCAAATGTTCAACAGTTTGAACCCTTTGAACTTCTTTGAACTTTTCTTTAAAGTTGTGTTCCTTCCAAAAAGTAGAATGGATAAACCAAACTGCTTCTGCTATTTGTTTGCCGGATAGTAAATTCTACTTTGATCCAGAGTATTCCTTCCATTGCGTCACGCACTTCCACGTCTACCGAATCTGTTACAATACGTGGTTCTCCCTCGCGGATAGCCTGTTCAATGATATCAATGATCATGGTCCGTTCCGAAAGATCAATCTTTGAGAAAACCCATTTATCGATCGGACAGCCATAGTTGTAGCGAAAAACGCGCTCGCCCGGGATTGTAGAGAATAAAATCCGCAAACTTTCCCAAATATCTTCTTCATCGGAAACCAGGTGCACACCGCGTTGATTAAATCGCACAGGAAATGCCCAGCCGGTTCCTAAGTATGTTTTATCGTTCATCTTATCCTCCGATTAATACAGTTGGACATCCCAATACGATTGCGCCGCCATGTGCGCAGGTGTCACCCATTCTCGCAGCAGGTTTGTTACCGATCATTACGGTAGCCGACCCTTTCACAATGCTGTCGGGCGGACCAACGCATACGCACATGTCTCCCATCACTGCGGCCGGTAATCCACCGATCAGAACAGTTGGTACTCCCGGTCCGGTGATCGGTCCTCCAACATGCGGTATAGGAGGAACTCCCGGTGTAACCATCGGACAGGTGTGCATATCTGTTAATCGTGCTGCTAAACTCATGGTATTTTAATTAATCATTACAATTGCGCCTTTCACGGCGGTTTGTCCTGCTGCAGACAATTCTGCAGAGGCATTTCCTTTTGCAGTGAAACTTGCATCAGCTGTTAGTTCCACATTCGTTCCTTTTACCGTTGCGTTCACCCCGGCTTTTATACTGGAGTTTGTTCCCGCATCTACTTTTACTTCCGTTCCGGCCTTTATGGTAATTTCTTTGGCAGCCTGAATTAAAATTCCGCTGTCAGAAAGCACGATCTTGTTTCCGTTCTGGTCAGACATCGTAACGGATTTTTCTTTGTCACTCAATACCAGTTTGTTGGTTCCGGGTGTAGTAACCGTGACGACTTTGTTTTCGTCGTCCATTTCGAGTTTGATCCCGTTTTTGGTCTGCATGAGCTGGATCGGGTTCTTCTTGTCGATCTCGAGTGGGGCAGGATTTGCCGAACTGTACAAACTTCCGAGGATAATCGGGTAAGTAGGATCATTGTTCAGGAAACCAAGCACCACTTCATCACCGATATTGGGGATAAAAAATGCTCCGAAACTTTTGCTGCTCCAGAAATTGCTCAATCTTGCCCAGACCAGGTTTTTGTCGGTGTTCAAAAGCGGGATTTCTACCTGGATGCGAAATTCCTTCGCCGGATCGCCATCAAGTTTTTTAACTACGCCGATGTGCAGTCCTTCAATTCCGGGAAGAAGCCCGGAAGCAGGCGGAGCTACAACATCCGGGTTCTGTGTAGACATTTCCGGGTCGATTCCCATTCCTGCGGTAGTGATCCATTCTCCTTCTTCAATGGAATGTTCCACAAACCCGATGAAAGCATCTCCGTTGAACCGTTTTCCAAGTCCGTCGAGTGTGATTAAACAGCCCGGTACTGCCAATGCACTTCCCTGGAACCGGATTTCACCTCGAATCCGGGACAAACCTGCTTTCAGAGCTTGTGCATCTGCCCAGCTTTGGAGTTGGGAACTATCGCCGTAACTTTCTGTTTGGAATTCCCAGCGATCTCCGCCAACAGCTTCGGAAAGAGCAGCCGGAGTTTGGTCTCCCTGCTCATTCAATGAAGGTGCAGCTGAAGCAGCTTTGATCATTGCCTGCGTAGCTATATCCCATGCGTAGGCGTCTACACCAATGGTTTGGTCCGTGGTTTGAAGTTCTCCGCGAAAGGAAATAAGATCTTCTCCGTAAGTTACTTTGAGTACGGCCGCAGCAGAAACCTTCGGTTTGATGACTTTAACGTCCTTTTGATCCGTAATAATGATCAGTCCGTTCGCATCTGCGCGTGAACAAATGAAATCCCAGTCGGAACAATAATACTGGACAAGTTCCGGGTGAGAAACGGTAGTGGCATCTACAGTTGGCGAAAGATCGGAATAGGTAGCAAGGATTGCTGAGATGATATCGCTGTCGGTTTGTTTTTCGTAGAAGTTGTTTTTCCGTGTTAAAGTGGAAGGAAAGAGAAAATCCGCACATTCGATTTCCAGTGTTGCGGCTTCATCTTCGGGAATATCTACATTGTGAGTGATCACAATACCTTCAAAAAGAATCCGTTCGTTGCTTTGATAACCGGCTTCAATACGGATGGTTTTCCCCGGTGCGAAAGAATCGTCGTCGCTTTCGGGAATTTCTTTCATCGGCATATCCCCGGCTTCAAAAACTAATTTTGCCCGACCAATACGATTGACTTCCTTTCGGATCCAAATGGAAACCGCTTCGAAACTGTCGCTGATCTTACTACCATCGCTGTAGATGGAAAAAGTGACCAGTCCTTCGCTATTTTTTTCCGGTGATATACTCATTTTCTTGCCAATGGTGGGAACTGTATTTTTGTTCCCGGTTCAATTTTTCTGAATTCGCTCAGGTTATTATATGCTGCTATTTCGTGACAAAAAGAAGCGTCGCCGTAAATTTCATCACAGTAACGGGCAATGGAATCCCCGGCACGAAATGTAATGATCCGCGAAAGGTCCGGAGAGTTCATTTGTGTAGTGTCTTTGTCAAAGTACCCTGCAAAAGAGAAAGAGACTTTTACTCTCAAAGGTGTCCCGTCAGGTGAGAATAAGCTGTAATCGTAATTAATGCTTTCAACCCTTCCCCGGAAAATAAAGGTTCCCCAGATTACTTTGGTGTAACTGGGCTCATGACTTTCCGAATTGATCCGGTAAATTGCTTTTTCCAGGTCATTGATCCGGTCTTTGATTTTCCTCGTTTTATTGGGAATAATTCCTGTGTCGTCCATCAGGACCTCGAAGGAAAGACTGTCAAGTGCCTGGGAACGGAATTTGCGCAAGTTTGCAACGCCCTGAGCTTCTCCGTTTTGAGAATAGTTCAGACGTTTCCCTAATTTCAGAGTTGCCGGATTCACCTGCGTAGTGAATTCACTGCTTTTCTTCGATTCGGAATAACTTTGATTCTCATACCCGATGATCTTTAACTTGACCAATTCCCCCATTACCGCTCTCCTTTTTTAATCCGCTGTTTACGCACCAGTTCCTGCACCTCTCTCAAAATATCCTTTTTGAGTTTGGCTGCTTTTAAGTCAAGATCTCCGGTTGAGCCTGCTTTTCGCTCAATAGTCGTTCGAATGCTGATTTCTTTAATAATAATTGACATAAGCTCTAAGATCGTTTCAGGGTCGTGTATGCAAATTCAATGGTTTCTATCAAAATAGTGTTGGACTGTGAGTCCAGGTTTCCGATTTGCCATTTTACCGGGTAAGCATTTGTGCAGGTCCATGTATAAATGGGAGTTCCTTCACTTCCCAGTAAATTCACAACGATGTCCCGGGGAATGATAGGAACGGAGAAATCTCCCTCCAATACTTCTTTAATCCACGAAACATCCGAACTGCTGATCGGATTCATTGCTCTTTTAAGACTCAGATTACCATGTTTTACCTGTTTCGGAAGGAGGTGTGTAAATTCATTCACACCTCCTTCTTTCACACTTTCTGTTTCTATTTCAGTTGATAATCCGGTTACTTCTTTGAAAGCATACTCTTCACCTCCGATTTTCACCTGGAAATAAAAAGCAACCGGAAGTTCCCAATTCGGATCACTCATTTTGATTTAATTAGCTGTTAGCAATAGTTAATCCGTCGTGAGCAATCTCGATCGTCTCAACGGCCACTTCATTACCGTCGGATTTCATATCCGTTCCGGAAATTTTTGTCGGCCATGCATTATTCAAAGTCCAAACCATGGTTGGTTTTCCGGCTTCGTCTAATAAACTGATCACTACTGTCTGACGTTCGATGGTGTTCATCTTAATCTTATTGAACCAGTCCCAGAATCCATTGTCTTTGACGAAAACTCCTTTTTTCAGGGTCACGTTTCCGGTTTTGCGGATCCCCGGCATCTTAGTGGTAGCAAATTCTTTGCTGTTCCCGTGCCTGTACTCAATTATCTGAGCTTCAACGTCCAGTCCGGATACTTCCTGGAACGGAACTTCTTTATCACCGATTTTTACCTGGAAGTAAAACTTCGGTAGTGGCCATACATTATCTTGTTTTTCTCCTGCCATGATTTCTTTTATTTAATTTTATTAAATGTTCAAATGTTCAAATGTTCAAATGTTCAAATGTTCAAATGTTCAAATGTTCAAATTGAGCTTTAAACCTTTTGAACCTTCGAAGCTCTTGGAGCGAAGAAGATTGGAACTCTTTGAACCTGTTTGATCTTGTTTATTTAGCTTTTCTGCATTTGTTGCTGGAACGTAATCTCGATGAATTCAGCCGGTCTTGAGATCGCTACCAAAATGGTAATACGCATAATTCCTTCTAAAATATCATCCGGTGTCATCGTTTCACCCAATCCGATATGGACACTGAAAGCATCTTCCGGAACAGATCCTGCCAAACCGCCTCTTTTCCAAATTCCGTGAAGGAAGCTGTTGATCATACTTCGCATGCTTACCCATGTGTTTGCGACGTTCGGTTCGAATACATACGCTTTTGAAGCATTCTTGATGGATTCCTCCAGCATAAGCATGGTTCTGCGGACATTGATATATCTCCAGTCCAGTGAGTTTCCGTCCAATGTACGTGCTCCCCAAACTTTCACACCTTCGCCAACAAAATAACGGATCGCATTTACGGCTTTACCATTCATCGGAACATTCAGATCTTCCTGGTTTTTGAAGGAAATACTTACGGTTGGACTGATAACATTCGAAACGCCGACATTTGCAGGAGCTTTCCAAACTTCTTTGGTAGCATCCACCAGGGTGTAAATTCCCGCCATCGCAGTAGATGGAGGCAGTTGATTGATAATCAACAATGCTTCCCGCATAATTTCGCTGTAAGCAGCAGAATGTCTGGAAAGTACTTTATGTGCTGTTTCAATGTCCAGTTTGGATGGAATCTTCTTGTCATCCTTCGTATCTTTTGTATCCGAAACTGCCGGTTCATCCGGTTTTGGATCAGCTGGTGCTTTCATGATCGCTAAATCGATGAATTCCTGCAAAGGGTTTGGCTCCGTTTTTTTGGCACCTGAGACATCCGTTTGAGCACTTACGTCCACTTTCTGGGCGCTGAGCATTTCTTTTAAAACTGCTTTGGATTTGTCATCAATGTTCAAAAAGCTTAGTTCCGTATCCGATACTATCGATGTGTTCATCCAGGGATAATACACTGCACCGTAGCTCAGGAATTCCGTACCAATCTTTTCCCTGAAATCTGTGATTGCCTGATCGCTATCCAGGAAACCGTTGTATATATCGAAAATACCCACACGGTTCTTCATTTCGTAACCACAGTGTTTCAATATAGCACCCTGTACATTTGAGCATTGGTCTACTGTTTTGAGGTAAACTGCTTCCGGGGCCAAAACCATGGTTGGTTCTTCTTCCTTCAAAAGCGATTGAATTCCATCAGTCAATTTTTTCTCATCCAAATCGTTCATGTATCCTTCGTCTACAGAAACGATGTAACAGGTACCTCCACCGTTTGAAAAGAAGAAACGCATCTGGTAATAGAAGTTGTACTTGTCGGTACGCTCAATGCTGTATTTGGTATCATTGATCAGCAAGAAGGAATTGGTAGCCTGCACCTTACTATCCACTTTATCTTTCTCATCAGCGGCTTCTGTCTCAGCAGCAGTTTTTTTGTCGTCGGAAGGTTTTTCCGCCTTCGAAATAGAAAATTTCGGAATAGGGGCGCCACCGAAGTACTGCTCGAATTCTGCCATGGAACTGATTTTCCAGGGCTTGTTTAACAGGGATTTGTTTCCATCTTTGGCAAACTGCGTGTAACCGATAAATGCAGGTACGGCAGTAGCAGCTTCAACAACGGAATTGGGAAACGCCTTCTTTTCAACGACGTATACTCCTGGTGTTTTCATTGTACTCATATTTGGATTTATTGTATTGATTTATAAATAGATGTAACTTGTTATTGTATCCTTCGGGCTGAAGGGTGAAAGCGATTCGATAAGTGGAAAGTCGGGCAGACGACTCAATAAGTTGTCACCGCTTTTTCGGAGTTCCCACAGGTGAAACTGGTAAGCACTTTTCAGTTTCAGCGACAAGGTTTCCGAAGAAACAAAGCGGAAAACTGTTTTTTCCGTTCCGGGAATGGTTAATTCTTCTCGTTTTTTGAAAAGTACTTTCCCGCGTTGTTCGCGAATTTCCAAAGGTTCCATGGAGTAAGACAGGTTGGGGAAAACCAAAAATTCGATGTGTTTTGCCGGGCTGTTCAATTGCACTTCAATCGTTTCCGGGTCTTTTGCTGCAATGCGTTTTTTGGTAACAGGAATGTTCCAGATTTTCCAGGTTCCTTCTTTGTTGTACTCATCCAATGACCAGTCTGAATCAGCTGCTGTGGACGGATCCGTATAATAATAGAAATCCGTATTTTTTGTTTTCAGTTGAAAGCAGAGATTGATATCAGTGTCCAGGATAATTTGCTCTTCTGCTATCAGCAGCCAGATGCAGGGACTTTGCTGTTTGAAAATAATTCCCGCCTTTTGAAGCAGCCGCTGAGTAATGGAATTTGGTTCCAGCACAATGCCACACTGTTCTGAATCAAAGTATTCGTGTTTGATAACAAGCTTGAGCCAGATGCGATATGAAGTCTGCTGATTCATTTTATTTGAGTTCGCTTTCCGGTTTCGTAATAATATGAGAAAGATCCATGATCTCTTCCGCATCCACTTCCAGTACCCGGATTCTGCAAACCACTGAAGGATAGTAGTTTTCGCCGGAAATACTCCAAAGATTCGAGAGCTCGTGCATGCTTAGGTTCATCACTTCCAATGAAAATGAAATTCCTTCGCCGGACGATCTGACCATGTTGTTCTTTTGGATAAAAGCAATGACCGCTGAGAATAATCGAAGTGATTCTTCGTATTGTTTTTCCTGGAAAATAACCGAGATCAGCACATTGAGATTTATCTGCCAGCTTGGAGCACTTTGAGCTGACGCAGTATCTGAAATCGCTCTTCTTTGAAAACTCACACCTCCTGCGGTTTCACGTTCCATACCAACCAGGGTAATTGCAACCCGGTTTGGAAAAGCTTTTGCCGGATCTTTGATCGGCGAAATGAACACAATATCTTCCGTCAACCTGAAACGAATTTTCAGATAGTCATTCAATTTTACGGAAAGCAGCTGCAGTGCCTCGAAGATCATATCTCAGTGAATGTGGTAACAAATAATTAAGCTTACAAGGATAAGCAGGGATGGCGAATTTTTATTTCGCGATGTATCTTTTCTTGATTTTAAAAAGCAGATCTCCGAGAACAGCACGCTGATCGGCCTTTAAATGCCTGGAAGCAAGGTTGCAGACATTCTCGAGCAGATCGAGCTCAGACAGGTTCAATTGCTGATAACCGAATTGGTAATCGGAATCCTTGTAGAAAAAGGCTTTTCGCTTGGGACAATACTCAATAGGCGCAAAGAATCCAAGGAAGGTGTCATTCTTCATGGAATTCAAATCCAATTGAATAGTGCGCTGGGAAACTTCATATCCGAGGTTTCTTTTGCAGGTTTCAGCAATGACGGCGGTTTTTACATAGTTGTTTTTCTTGAGAAGTTCATCGATGACCGCGTAACGGGCGATGGCAAATTTGTTTTGAGGCATGTTGTAAATGAATGGTATAATCCCGGTGGGTGGTAAAAAGAGAATATTCCAGATGACACCTGTGACGCAAGAGTTTGTGAAAAATGGAATAATGGCTCTACCATTGGAATTATCGAGTGAATAGTTGGGCTAATTTAGTAATTGTTTGATACAAAGAGTGTTTTTCTGAAAAAATAAACGAATTTCTAACAGAGCGCTTTGAAAATTATCGCTTATTAATTCCTTAATTATCAAGCGAAATAATCTTTTTGATTATTCCATGCATGGATAATTACCCAAATAAGTCTCCCGTGGTTTCGATCAGTTTTGGCGTTTGCAGTGACAAACCGCACTTCTGATTGAGTTCCCTGACCAGGTAATCTGTTAGTTGCGGAGTATACAATTCATCCGGCTGATGCATGTAAAAGTGGATTTCACGGATGTCTTTTTGCAGCCATGATTTGATGCGTTTCACCCAGTCGTCAATGCGTTCATAATCTGTTGGATGCAGGCCGTTTCCTACAAAACGAATAAACGTAACCGGCGCCGTGACTTCCATGTGCATGCAATCTCTTCTCCCGGAAACATCCGTGATCACAGCTCCAATGGATAGTTCATGCAGTACCTGGAATAACTCATTCCGAATTTCAGCGTTTCCAAACCAATCCGTATGACGTACTTCTAAAGTGATATCCAAATCTTTCGGTAATTTCTGCAGGTAAGAGAAAAGTGCTTCTCTGCGCTGCGGGCCAAACCGTTCGCTCAATTGAAGGAAAAGCGGCCCCAGATGTTCTCCGAAGTTGACAACGGAAGCCAGGAAACGATCGGTATCTGCATGCGCTTTTGCACTGGAAAGATCACTGTAATGGCTGATAGATTGCGGGAATTTCGGGCAAAACTTAAAATCGGTGCCTTTTGCCTTTTCCGCCCATTTTTGGATCGTTGCTTCCGGATAAATTTGGTAATGTGTGGTATTTAGTTCAATTCCATTGAAGTTCTGAATGTAGTAATCGAGGAATTCTGTTTCTTTGGTTTTTGCAGGATAGATCAGCCCAACCCATTCTTTTCTGCCCCATTTTGCTCCACCAAGAAAGATGTTGGGTTGTTTAAAGGCAGGTTTTAGTGCTTTTGTGAAAGCGCCGTCTGCCGGCAGACGAAAATTTACTTTGTCCAATAAACTGCGATCAACCTTTCCGAATTCCATGAATTAAAGTTAAATCAAAAACGATTACCTTTCATCCATAATCGAATGAAATTTATGAAAAAACCCATTATAATCTGTTCCGTTATTGTTGTTGTCATTGTGCTTTTTGCGGGGCTCTATCCACGCACTTATTCAAAGTTTAACGCACATGACTGGAATCATAAGCACTTCCGTGGAACATACGACAGGAGGGACGATATGCTTGGAGATTTGCTGAAAAATGACCGCCTCAAAGGGATGAATGTACCTCAATTGAGGAAATTATTCGGATCACGTGATGCGGAGTTGTTTATGGCAGAAGATACGTTAAAAATGGAAATGATCATTTCCAGGGAATCCGGGTGGAAACCGTTAACCAAAATCCTTGTGCTCTACCTCGACAAAGATTCGATTGTGACGTCCTGGAAGGTAAGAAAATACCGCAGAAATACTTTAAAGGAGTGGAAACAATTGCAGGAAGAATTAGAGAAGTCTAAATGACTTTCCATGTTACCACAACGTTAAGTTTTGGAACTGTTCAAAAGTTCTTTTCCTGTCCAAAATTAAAAAACCGTAACTTTCGGAAGCTATCAGAATATAGATTAGCGAGGTATTACTAATTGGTTGAAAACTAAAACATTGTATTATGGCTATACCTGTTAGACTTGTCAAGGATTTGATCGAATTCTCTGACATTATTCCGGATCTCCAGGGAATCGGATTGAAGGTCTTTTCTTATGGTAAAATCAAGAAAATTTACTGGTTAGGAAAAGATATTATCAAGAGTGTAGAGATTGTTCAATACCGAAACCTCGAAGATTATTTTAGCGAAGGAACAGGTGATCCTGTTTCACGTTCGTTTGGCCGGACAAACTTACCGGAAGAAATCCGGTTTTTCGTTGATCAAAAAGAAGAATATCCAGGGTTGTTTTTGCAATAGTTAAGGAGTTTGATCCCTGTTGTATTCGCTATTCGTATAATTCTCATCACCGGCTTCCCAGCCTCCCTGATTTCCAAAGTATTTCTTTTTGGGATCATATGTTCCGTTTTTCATGTCCCGCATCATTCTGTCTGCGCGGCGTTGGTTTCCTCTTGCAGTTAACCAGTTCGCCAAAACAACAATCAAAATGGCCAATACAATCACCCCGCCAATGCAAATCCATAAAACAGCATCTTCACTCATAACTTCTTGAATAAGAATTTGAACGGAATTTAGTCATAATTTGGAATTCGACATTTATAATTATTTCACCCACTCTTTAATCTTTTTCACTGCCGTTTTATCCAGTCCTTTCACAGAAATATCCACATTTTCCCTGTAGAATTGTCCGATTCCATATAAAAGACCGATCTCATCCAGGTTTGCGTGAAGGTTAAACAGATCGATCTTCAAAAACATCAATCGTTTCTTCCGCTTTGATAGCTTTTTCGGATTTTGTTGTTTCGCTCATAGTTTCGGGATTACGGAATAAAGTTATTGAATGATTTCAGTTACTAAAAAAAAACTAATTAATATACCAATCGGTATTTTACCAAAAGAATTTCGTACATTTGTTACATGCAATTCACAACCAAGGCAGAACGAACACGGCAATTCATCATAGAAACAACGGCTCCGATCTTCAATATGAAAGGATACGAGGGAACTTCTATTTCGGATATTACGACTGCAACCGGTCTTACTAAAGGAAGCATTTACGGAAATTTCAAAGACAAGGAAGAACTTGCAGCTGTTGCTTTTGATTACAATTTTGGTAAAATCCGCTCGGAAATAGTGAACCGTTCTTTGGGATTGAAAGATCCGATCGAACAGTTATTGGTGTATGTGGATTTCTATGGAGAAGTCTTTGACAAGATTTACGTGGCGGGCGGTTGTCCGCTTTTAAACAGTGCTGTCGATACAGACGATTCCAATTCCGAATTGTTCGAACGGGTGCAGAAAGCAATGCTGGAATGGCATACACACATTTTCAAAATAGTGACTTATGGAATAAAGAAAGAGATCTTTTCTCCTGAAACGAATGCTGCGGCATTTGCAGATCAGTTCGTTTCATTAATTGAAGGCGGAATGCTCCTGTCAAAGACATTTAAGAATAAAAAACATTTGAATGCATGCCTGGATTTGATCCGTAAAATGATCCAAGAAATAGCAACTTAAAAAATTTTATCCAATAATATACCGATCGGTATATTTGTAATCATAATATCATGATATTATGATATTATGACATCGTGATATAACGAATTAAAAATCGAAAAATATGGAAAACAACGTGTACATCTTAGCGGCAACAAGAACCGGAACCGGAGGTTTCATGGGTTCTTTATCGTCTTTGTCTGCACCTCAACTGGCTGCGGAAGTAATCAAAGACGCACTTCTCAAGGCAGGAATCCAACCAAATGAGGTTGATGAAGTTATCCTCGGAAATGTACTTTCTGCAAATATTGGTCAGGCGCCGGCCCGACAAGCTGCCCGAGCGGCGGGAATCCCGGATGAGGTAGATGCAACAACCATCAATAAGATCTGTTCTTCCGGGATAAAATCCGTTTCATACGCTGTTCAATCAATTCTTTTGGGAAACAGTGATGTGGTCATTGCAGGAGGAATGGAAAGCATGTCGAATGCACCTTATTACATCGAGAATCACCGCGAAGGCCATAAGACAGGTCATCAGAATATCATTGACGGAATGCTCAAAGACGGTTTATGGGATCCGTATCACAATATCCACATGGGAAGTGCGGCAGAAATGGCCAATACGAAGTATGGAATCTCTCGGGAGGAGCAAGACGAGTATACGCTGAAATCTTTTGCAAAGGCAAAACAAGCCCATGCTTCCGGAAGTTTTAAGAACGAAATTACTCCGATTACGGTGAAGA
Source organism: uncultured Fluviicola sp. (assembly GCA_965650365.1). Lineage (GTDB taxonomy): Bacteria > Bacteroidota > Bacteroidia > Flavobacteriales_D > Crocinitomicaceae > Fluviicola. The sequence goes on from CBFGOJ010000050.1 coordinate 16,315, forward strand.
CTAAAAAGGGAGACTTTGTTTATGATACGGACGAAGACATCGAGAAACTGAATCCGGAAAAAGTGAGTCAGCTGAAGCCGATTTTTGAGTCCGACGGATCAATTACCGCGGCAAATGCATCCAATCTAAATGATGGAGCGGCAATCCTAATTATCGTTTCAGAGAAATTCTTAAGACAAAAGAACCTGAAACCTCTTGCCAAGATCATCGCTTTCTCAGATGCGGCACAGGCACCGGAATGGTTCACTACTTCACCTGCTATTGCCATTGAAAAAACACTGCAAAAAGCCGGAGTCACAATTGAAGAGATCGATTATTTCGAAATGAACGAAGCTTACGCCAATGTTCCGATCATCAACTCGCGCCTTGCCGGAGTCGATTTGGAAAAAGTGAATATCAAAGGTGGTGCGGTGGCAATAGGACACCCGTTGGGAGCTTCCGGTGCAAGAATCCTGGTAACACTTACCCATATTTTACAGCAACAAAACGCAAAATACGGAATCGCAGCGATCTGTAACGGTGGCGGCGGCGCGACTGCAATGCTCATTGAGAATAGTAAGAACTAGATAATAAAATTTCTGTGCTCGTGTGCCAACGCTGTAGCTAAGGCGTAAGCGTTCCGCGGGAGAAAAAACGAGTAATTCTTTAACATACATATAAATAAATCAAACACATGAAAACAAACGGAAACACAATCTTAATCACAGGAGGTTCAGCAGGAATCGGTTTCGAACTAGCAAAACAATTTTCTCAATTGGGAAACAAAGTATTGATCACCGGTCGAAATGAAGAAAAATTGAAGCAGGCAGCCGATCAACTGGAAAATGTCATCCCGATTTCCGGAGACGTAACCGATTCAAAGAGTACGGACCAACTGGTTGCCCGGATCAAAGAACAGCATCCGGAATTGAACATCGTCATTAACAATGCCGGTTACACGGATGTCTATCAATTGGATGCCAACGCCAATGCCAGGGAAAAAGCAAGCCGCGAAATGGAAACGAATTACTTGTCAATAGTAGGTTTGACAGAGAAATTATTGCCGACTTTATTGAACAACCCAGATGCTGCAGTCGTAAATGTAACGTCCATCGTGGCTTATTATCCGCAGAAAATGCTGCCGACTTACACCGCAAGCAAAGCTGCATTGAAAGCATACACGGATGTTTTACGCGAAACATTTGAAGATAAATTGAATGTCTTTGAATTGATCCCGCCTTTGGTAAATACAGACTTTTCAAAAGAGATCGGTGGAGAAAATGGAATTCCGCCAAAAGAGGTAGCCGATGAGTTGGTAATGGCTCTGGAGAAAAACCAATGGCTCGTTCCGGTTGGAATGTCGAAGGAGTTTGTCAAATAATTTACACTTCGACTACGCTCAGTGTCCTTTCGAAAGGTGGCTGAGCGGAGTCGAAGTCACTTTTCAATCAACAAACATGGAAGCAATCAAACAACGCGAACGCATTTACACCTGGGGAAATCCTTTGGAAGGAGTCGAATTGTCCAAAGAACTTTCCGGTCTCGAATACCTGCAGGCAATCAAAAGAGGAGATGCTCCGGCTTCTCCTTTGATCAACACCCTGGATTTTTCCCTCGGAGAACTGGAAGAAGGGAAGGCCAGTTTTTATTTCGAGCCGCAGGAATTTCACTACAATCCGAATGGTAGCGTGCACGGAGGAGTGATCACAGCGATCCTCGATTCGGCGATGGGCTGCACACTTCACTCTTTATTGCCGAAAGGAACTGTTTACACGACTTTGGAATTGAAGGTCAATTTCCTGAAAAGAGTACACGATAAATCCGGAATGCTGACAGCAACCGGAAAACTGATCCATTTGGGAAATACCACCGCTTTGGTAGAAGCCGAATTGACCGATGAATCCGGAAAGAAATTCGCATACGCAGTTTCAACCTGCATGCTCCTCAAAAACGAATGACCCTCCATTCGTAATTCGAAAAGCTGTATATTTGAAAAACATAATTCTATGCCATGAATGGACTATTGACCTTACAGGAGTTTTACGCAAGCATTTTGAACAAAGGAACCATGGAGCAGTTCTCTCATTTGTCTAAAATGAGTCATTTCAATGTGTTTAAAAGAGGTCAGATCCAATGCGCGAAGATTACAGAACTTCATCGGACGGATTTTCACAAAATCTCCCTCGTGGTAGGCGAAGGAATTATCCATTTTGAAGATTCAAAAGTCCCTGTTTCCGGTAAAACACTGGTTTTCTATCACCGGAATGTGCCGCATGTGTGGGAACCCGTTTCGGAAGATCAGCAGGGAGCTTTTTGTTTATTCAACAACCATTTTATCGAAACGTATTTACTCGATACTCTTTTCAGAGATACACCTTTGATGAATATGGCCATGAACCCTGTTTATCCCTTAACGGACGAACAAGCAGCGATCTTTGAATTCATTTTTGAGCAGATCCAGTGTGAAGCGGAAGGTGATTATGTCAAGAAATACGAAGTAATCGTTCATTACCTGCATTTATTACTTCATCACACCAACAAACTTTGTACTCAAAATGTCAATGAGGATAAGAAACCTCAGGCTTCGGTTGCATTAACCACTTTGTTCATGGAAATGCTGGAGAGACAATTCCCCATCGATTCTTCCGACCAATCATTAGCCTTGAAAAAACCAAGCGATTTCGCCGAACAATTATCCATTCATGTCAACCATTTAAATCGCTCCATCAAAGAAGTAACCGGAAGAAGTACCACAGAAATAATCTCCTCCCGACTTGCTAATGAAGCCAAAGCTTTGCTGCGTCATACAGACAGTTCCGTGGCTGAAATCGCCTATACGCTTGGCTTTGAGCATCCTTCCAATTTCAACAATTTCTTCAAAAAACAAACACAGCAAACTCCGAAATCCTTCAGAGAAGTTAGTTAATATGTGGCATTGACCTGTTTTTATAAGTACTAAAATTGAACGACGATTTGTAAACCAGGGTAATTAATTAAGTTAAAAAATGTAAAATGTTTGATTTTGATAACTAATTGCATGAATTGCATAAGTTTTTAATGGGACTTTGAAAGATCTTTGTGCCTTCGCTGTGCACCTATGCTGAAGCTACGGCGTAAGCATAAGCTACAGCATAAGCGTTGTGCCAAGCATTTGACCAAATAGTTAAACTAGTAACAAAGATTCAAAACTCTTACACACATTACCCAATTAGTTAGAGTTTCCAAAAAAGACAAAATTTATGATTGCAAAGAAAACAAACCACTTACTGGCGGCTCTGTCGCTGTTACTTTTGGCTTCCTGCGGTTCGGAAGAAGCACCGGTTGCACCCGGAGGGATTAAGCCTTACCAGGTGCTTGAAATTGATCCCCAAAACACCATCATCGAAACCACTTATCCGGCTATTTTAGAAGGAATCGAAAATGTGGATATTCATCCTAAAATTGACGGCTTTGTAGAGAAAATTGCTGTTGATGAAGGTCAGTTTGTCAAAAAAGGACAATTACTTTTTACCATTTCTGCACCACAATATGAGCAACTGGTAAGAACTGCCCGTGCTGCGGTGAAAAGCGCTGAAGCCGGAGTGAGTGTAGCACGCTTGCAGGTCCAGAAAACCAAATCTTTGGTAGATAAGAACATCGTCAATAAATACGAATTGCAGGAAGCAGATTTGACCTTGCAAACGAAGCTGGCTGAATTGGCACAGGCACAGGCAAACCTGGTAAATGCCAATGTGAATTTGGGATACACCCGTATTTCAAGCCCTGTTGATGGTGTGATCGGAAGTTTAACTTTTAAGCCGGGAAGTTTGGTTTCCAGTAATATGACCAAGCCGCTGACAACTGTTTCCAATATCACGAAGATTTACGCTTATTTCTCCATGAATGAGAAACAATTACTGGAGTTTATCCGCAATACCAAAGGGGCAGACCTGAAGGCGAAAATTGCAAATACTCCACAAGTTTCAATGGTCCTTTCAGACGGTTCGCTTTACCCGGACAAAGGGTCGATCGGTTCTATCAACGGGCTCATTGATCCACGTACAGGGTCTGCAAGAATTCGTGCTACGTTCTCCAATTCGCTGAACTTATTACGAAGCGGGGGAAGTGCTCAAATTCGTATTCCACAGGAAATTTCTAACGGATTCTTAATTCCGCAGCGAGCAGTTGCAGATATTCAGGGAAAGAAATTTGTCTACACAGTAGCGAAAAACGGAACAATCAGCATGAAAAATTTAGAGGTAATGGAAGCAACAAGCGGGCATTTCTACATCGTGACCAAAGGAGTGAAACGTAAAGATTTGGTGGTTTTGGAAGGAATTCAGTTCCTGAAGGACGGAATGAAGGTTAAGCCTGTAAAAGCAGATCCGAAAGCAATTTATGCAGAATTGAACCAGCAATAAAGTTCGTCATTTACATCCCATTCATAGACTCGAATTATGTTTAAAAAATTCATAGAAAAACCCGTATTATCTACGGTTATCTCGGTATTAATTGTGATCCTGGGAGTTTTGGGCCTTTTGGCTATCCCTGTTTCCCAATATCCGGATATTGCACCGCCAACCGTTCAGGTTTCTGCTTCTTACCAGGGAGCAAATGCCGATGTGGTACTGAATAATGTGGTCATTCCGCTCGAAGAACAGATCAATGGAGTGGAAGATATGACATACATGACTTCTACCGCTTCGAATGATGGAACAGCAACGATTACCGTTTATTTCAAACTGGGAACAAACCCCGATTTGGCGGCTGTAAACGTACAAAACCGTGTTTCACGGGCTACGAGTTTGCTTCCTGCAGAAGTAAACCGCGCAGGAGTTGTAACAACGAAACGACAGGCTAGTAACTTGCTGATTTTTAACTTGTACAGCGAAGATTCAACTTACGATCAGACTTTCCTGCAAAACTATGCCAACATCAACCTCATTCCGCAGATTAAAAGAATCAAGGGTGTGGGAGATGCAACAGCTTTTGGTTTGATGGATTATTCCATGCGGATTTGGTTAAAACCGGATGTGATGGCCAGTTACGGCCTCGTTCCGGATGATGTGAACAAAGCGCTGGCTGAACAAAATATCGAAGCGGCTCCCGGGCAGTTCGGAGAACAGGGCAATCAAAGCTATCAGTACACAATCAAGTACAAAGGTCGTTTAAAGGAAGAAGCTGAATTCAGTGATATCGTGATCCGTGTTGGAGAAGATGGAGAAGTTTTGCGTCTGAGAGACATTGCACGCATTGAATTAGGATCTCAGAGTTATGCAAGTTCGGTTCGGGTGAACGGAAAGTTTGGTCTGGGAGTGGCAGTGAATCAAACAGCCGGTTCCAACGCCCAGGAAGTCATTGAAGGAACAATCAAAGTATTGGACGAGGCCCAGGCTTCTTTCACGAAAGGCGTGAAATATACGACTATTGTAAACGTCAACGATTTCCTGGATGC
>CBFGOJ010000051.1:0-20476 GCA_965650365.1 uncultured Fluviicola sp.
ATGTTGACCGCCATCCCGTTTACCGCCGATAACATCAATCTCATCAATAAAAATGATTGCCGGTGCTTTTTCTTTTGCCTGGCGGAACAAGTCACGTACACGTGATGCTCCAACTCCTACGAACATTTCAACGAAATCAGATCCGGAAAGTGAGAAGAACGGAACTTTTGCTTCACCTGCAACAGCTTTGGCCAATAAGGTTTTACCTGTTCCCGGAGGCCCTACAAGCAACGCTCCTTTCGGGATTTTTGCTCCCAATTCGGTATACCGCTGCGGACTTCTTAAGAATTCCACAATTTCCTGGATCTCTTCTTTTGCTCCTTCCAACCCAGCTACGTCCTTAAACGTAATGTTGGTGGATTTTCCTTTTTCATAAACCTGTGCACGTGATTTACCGATGTTGAAGATTTGTCCTCCGGCACCGCCGCCTCCGCCGGACATACGCCGCATAACGAAAACCCAGATTAGAATAAGGATAAGAATTGGAAAAATGAACCCCATAATTGAACCGAAATAATCGTGTTCTTCAATAGGAGGTGCAGATATGGCAGCTTTACCTTTAGCAACTAAACTATCATTGATTTGATCCAGTTTGGTTTCAAAATTTCCGGCATCTACGATATCAATGGAGAAAACAGGTTTGGTATTTCCTTCAGTCTCCAATGCTTTCTTGATGTATTTTAATTCTCCTTTCGGATTCTTATTGTTCTTTACAAATTTTTCACCTGCTTCATTCAATTTGAAATCAACCCGCTTGTAGTTCACAATGCGCGCATCAGCAATCATACTGGAATCAGCCAGTGAGTAGAAAGTGTTGATATTGCGCAGTTGAGCGTCCGAAGAGTTTTTGAGATAAGCTGTAAAGATGATTCCCAATACGATTGCTGCGTAAATCCAGTATATCGCGTAAGGATTTCTTTTCGGTTTGTTTGAATTGTTATTTTCAGCCATAATAGAGTTAATTCAAATTTGGAATATCTGTTCTGAGTGCGTCTGACCAGAGATCTTCCAATTCATAAAAATGTCGTGCATCTTTGTAGAAAATGTGCGCTACAACACTTACATAATCCAATAAAACCCACTCAGAAGTTGTTTTACCTTCCTGGTGCCAGGGTTTTTCCTGAAGCTCTTTTCGGGTATGTCTTTGCACGGTAGAAGCAATACCATCTACCTGCACGGTGGACTCACCGGAGCAAATGACAAAAAAGTCTGTAACTGCACTTGAAATGTTTCGTAGGTCTAATACAACGATGTCTTTCGCTTTGTTTTCCTGCATACCTTCAACGATAGCGTCGCAAAGTACTTTAGAATCTATGTCGTTTTTTAATTTATACATTCGTAATTTTGTAAATACAAATCTAAGCATTAATTAGCTTGATTTGTGTGATTGTTAAATGCAAATACTTGTTAATAAAACATGATTGGTCAGCAAATTATCCAAATCCATGAGGTAGACTCTACTAACAATTATGCTGCCAAGCTGCTTTCTGAAGGGAAATTGGCGCATGGGACTGTAATTTTGGCAGAGCATCAAACTGCAGGAAGGGGGCAAAGAGGCCGCCATTGGCAGTCTGTAGGGTCAAAGCAGTTCACCGGGACCTATTTTTTGAAAACTGATTTTTTGTCAGTTGACCACTTATGTTTCCTCAATATGGGCATTGCACTGGCTGTTCGGGGAATGGTTCAGTCTTTCACCCGCAAGAAAGTTTCCATCAAATGGCCGAATGATATTTTCATAGATAGTCAGAAAATTGGAGGAATCCTGATTGAAACAAATTGGAAAAACGGCCGGGTAGAAGGAGCAATTGTTGGAATTGGTGTGAATATCTCGCCGGTTCAGAGTGTAGGCTATGCAACTTCTTTGGAAGAGCTGTCGGGTAAATCTCCCGAAATATTGAGTGTTTTGGACGAGTTGAGCAGTCAAATGAATGAATTCTATCAATACCTCCAACAATCCGACTTTACTTATCTGAAAAACACTTACGAATCTTTTTTATGGAAGAAGGATGAACCCATAGTATTGGAAGAGCGTCAAAATCCGCTTCCGTTTACAGGTATCATTCGCGGGGTAGACCAAATTGGAAATTTATTGTTGGAAAGAGATGGTGTTATTACGGTCTATCACAACCAGGAATTGAATTTCGAAGCGAACTACGGCAAGGGAATACCAATTGAATGAAAAACAGTAGTGACGCGAAGAATCGCGTCTCTACAATCATGTTTTTACTCGAATTGTTTCTGAAGATTTTTGGTCATCACTCCAAAAAGATTGCTCAATGGTTTTTCCACCATCATTTTCATGAACATATTGATATTCGCCTCGAATTCGAGATGACCTTCGCAGGTTTCAGGACCTGTTTCTTTCAGAATGATCGATAAGGTATATTTAAAGGGCGCCTTCTCACCGGATTCCATGACGATTTTTGTGTTCGGTTCCTTGGATACATAGATCAATGGAATAACGATTCCTCCCTGTGCTTTGAATGAACAGCCGTTCTCATTTGACTGAAAGTCAGAGATTTTATCGGTTGGCAGCAAATATTCCATGTTCTTTGCCTCTGAAAGAAATTCAAATACTTTCTGAGCGGGAGCATTTACCGGTGAAGAATCAGTTTTTAACAGCATGGCTTTATTTTTTCCAGTTTTCGGGATTAATCTTCCACTCACGCAGAGAATCGATATCTGCATCAGTTACATAATCTGATTTCAATGCCTGATCAATCAAATGTTCGTAATCCGTTAGTGTGACGAACGGACATTCTGCGTTGACGAAATTTTTAATTGAGATATCGAAACCGTAAGTAAAAATGGCAACCAGTCCTTTCACTTCCAGCCCTGCCTCTTTCAGGTCATTTACAGCTTTTAAACTGCTTCCGCCTGTCGAAATCAAATCTTCAATAACCACAACACGCTGTCCTTTTTCAAAGTGACCTTCGATCTGATTACCCATTCCGTGTGCTTTTGCAGAACTGCGAACGTAAACAAAAGGAATTCCTAATTCCTGAGCTACTAACGCTCCTTGCGCAATACCTCCGGTTGCAACACCTGCAATGATGTCCGGTTTTCCAAAATGTTCCAAAATTGCATCCGCATATCCCTGTCGGATATAGGTTCTGATTGCCGGAAATGAAAGTGTAATCCGATTATCACAATAAATAGGGGATTTCCAACCGGATGCCCAAGTGAACGGAGAATTTGGTTGTAACTTTACTGCTTTAATTTGTAGCAAAAATTCAGCTACTTTTAGTGCTCGATCTTTATTTAAAATCATACTGCAAATGTACAAAGTTTTTATTGATAATTCGGTTATCCAATTTTTGGATTCTTCGGAAAAAGTGCCTTCCGGAAGGTATGATTTGGTTTGGAATTCGCTGGAGAATGATTTATCAACGCTTTTGAATCAGTTTGATTTTACTGCTTCAAGCGTTTGTTTGTTAGTGATTTATGAAGATTTTGAATTGGCCTTCAACCGGGTTTTTCATGCCTATGAATTTATGGACGCTGCCGGCGGGATAGTAAAGTGTGATCGGCGGTATTTATTTATTGAACGACATGGAGTGTGGGATATTCCTAAGGGAAAACTGGATTCGAATGAACAGCCCTGGGAGGCCGCTGTTCGGGAAATTGAAGAAGAATGCGGGATAAAAAGTCCGGAAATTGATCATTTTCTCGGAGTTACTTTTCATACTTATTCCTACATGGGAAAGCTTACGATCAAAAAAAATTGGTGGTATGCACTGAATTATTCCGGGTCGATGGAATTGACACCGCAGGAAGAAGAATCGATTACGCAGGCAATCTGGATTGAGAAGGAGGAGTGGAAAATGATCCGGGAGAATACGTATGATTCGATTGTAGAGGTGTTGGAAATGGCGAAGAATTGGTGACTTCGACTCCGCTCAGTCACCGGAATTAATATCTTTCGTTATTTTTGGGAAAGGACACTGAGCGGAGTCGAAGTCCCTTTTAATCTATGATCCGGTGTTTTTGAGCAATTTTCACAGCTTCCATTTTATTGTGGGCCTGTAATTTTCCGTAGATATTTTCGATGTGTTTGCGGACGGTTGACGGAGAAATAATTAAATTTTCTGCAATTTGTTTGTAATCCATTCCTTTGCTTAACTGATTCAAAACGTCTATCTCACGCGGGGAAAGCTCCGGCTTTTCAGTGTCGGATTTTTCGGCTTCCGGTTTGATGGGATTTCGCAATAATCTCAGTGCTTTTGAGGCAATTCCGGCCGACATCGGTGCTCCGCCTTCCATGATGGATAAAATGCTTTGAAGCAGCATGCGGGGATTTTCATCTTTCAACAAATAACCGTTTGCTCCTGCAAGAATAGCCTGGAAAATAGATTCTTCGTCGTCCAAAACGGTCAGCATGATTACTTTTATCTGCGGATACTTCCCGGAAAGAATGCGTGTGGTTTCAATTCCATCCATCTCAGGCATTTGAATGTCCATCAGGACTACGTCAACAGTAGTATCTTCTGCTAATTTCTCCAAAAACAGTTTTCCATTGAATCCATGGAACTTGAATTTCAATTCTCCCGGGAAAAGGGCTAGTTTTTCCTGGATGGATTTTGCTAAAAAAGCGTTGTCTTCGGCTACTGCTATACGGATCATACTATTTAAGAGTTCAAATGGTTTAAAAGTTCAAAGTGTTCAACTTCGGTTTTTGTTCCTAAAACGATTCAAATTTGAACCCGTTTCGCGTAACGATTGGATTTGAACAATTGAACTTTTCAGTACAAAGTACGTTGTTTCATCGGCAATCTCCAATACGTCAGATGCCGAATGTGCACGAAATAGTTGTTCCGTCATTTTCGCCTGTTTTTAGTTGAAATTCGCCGCCAATCTGTTCACAGCGGTAACGCATATTCTGTAAGCCGTTCCCGGATGTGTTTTCAGCCTGGATCCCGCGTCCATTATCAGAAATACTTACGGAGATCCTATTCTCATTTTCCTGCAATGAAATTCGGATAGTTGTTGCCTCCGAGTACTTCAGGGTATTTTGGATCGATTCCTGGATAATCCGGTACAGATTTAGTAATTCTGTTGATTTCAACGGATAATCCTGTGGGATTCTATTTTGGATCTCAATCGGAAGCGGAATTTTGTTTCGCAGACTTTCAACTCGTGTCAAAAGTGTTTCAATGCTGCCATCTTCAGCGTTCATAGCCCAAATGGTACTGCGGAGTTCCTGCATGGTGTTTCTCCCGAAATCGCTGAGATCGTGTAGTTTCGAATTTACGATTTTGTTTTCCTCGTCCAGGTACGAAAGATTGTCGATGGAAGAGATCAGGTAAGTGATTTGTGAACCTACATTGTCGTGCAATTCTCTGGAAATGCTGAGTTTTTGTTCGTTCAGTTGTTTTTCGCGCAAATAATGTTCTTCCTGCTTTGTACGGATGAGTTCTTCTTTGGCAATCTTGCGTTTGTGTCGGAAGAATAAGAAAACTACCACGAAAAGTAGGAGTAGGCTTGCAGAAATCCCAATCCAGATTGCCTTATACAACTGATTTTTTGCATTTTTCGCTTCACTTTCGGCCAATGCCCGTTGATTTTTTTCCAATTCATATTTTCCAAATACATCGGCAATGAGCTCATTTCCCTGGAAAAGTGTTACGCTGTCCTGGTATTTATTTTTAAGAATTAGATATTCACTTGCTTTTTGATAGTTTTTCCGGTTTAGTTCCAATTGCGACAAACCGCTGTAGGCATTCATAATCTGCTTGTAGGATTTGGTTTCTTTCACCAGCTTCAGTCCCTCATTCAAATAAACAGCCGCTGAATCCGGTTGTTTCAGATCTAAAAAGGAGTTTCCAATGTTTACTGCAATGATGCCTTCTCCGGTTTTAGAATGCAGCCGCTTGTATAATGTGAGGGCCTGCCGGTAGTAATTCAACCCGAGATCCGTATTTCCTGCTGCTCTTTCTACCACTCCCAAGCCCTGGTAGACCATGGCCAATTGTTCCGGTTGATTGGTTTCCTTTGCAATAGGAATTGCTTTCAGGTACATTTCCCGTGCTTTTTGGTATTGATTTAATTTTTGATAGCAGGATCCCAGGTTTCCATAATTGGAGATTTGAACCAGTTTATCATCCGTTCGAATGGCGATTCCATGAACGTCGAGCTGCATTTTTAACGCTTCCTTTATAAATCCGCCGGTTTCAAGCACATTGGCGCTGTTTTGATAGATTTGAAGCAAAGTTTTTTCGTCTCCCAGGATCTTCGCATAATAAATAGCCTGGTTATAGGATTGCTGTGCTTTTCTGTATTGCCCCAATTCATAATACCCATTTCCCAGTTTTGCATAAGAAGAGATCATCCCGGATGTGTCTTTTAACCGGGTCCGAATCTCAAGTGCTTTGTAGTTCAGTTCCACCGATTTTTGAAAATTCCCGGTTGTGAGAAAGGGCATGGAATAATCGTTGTAAGTATTGGCCAGCATCCTGTCGTCATGCAGCGTTTTGGCCAATTGGAGCGATTTGGAGCCGAAGCCGATGGCTTTTTTAGCGTCGGAGCGGAAATAATAGTAAGTCAGATCGTTTAGCAGCTGTACCTTTTCTTTCCCGGTTTTCTTTGGGATTTGCCGTTCCAGTGAATCCAGCTGCTGCTGTGTCTGCGCAAATAAAATTCCGGTGGTGAGGAACAGGATGCAACTTGAAAGCAACTTCATGAAACTCTTTTTGAATGGATTACGAATATAATTAAATGTTCAAATGTTTAAAGAGTTCAATAGTTCAAATTTTATTGAATTCATTTTTAACCTTTTTAACCTTTGAACTTTTTTGAACTCCGTTTACGGTAGTTTTTTGCATTTAATTTTTTGTTAATTAAACAACCATTCTAAAAAGAGTTCGTATTCTTGTATAGTTAAAACTAAAACACATGAAAGTAATAGCAATTCTTGCAGTTTCACTGATTTCACTTGGAACATTTGCACAAACAACAACTGATAAGCCAGCAAAAGAAGTAAAAACAGAGGCGAAGTCTCCGGTAACTTTTAAAACTTTGAAAATCGAAAGAGCTGAAATTCCTTACGATTCTAAAGAGCCATTTATTTTCGAATTCAAAAACAACGGGAAAACTCCTTTGATCATCACAAATGTTCAAACTTCTTGCGGTTGTACAGCTGCTGAGAAACCAACTGAGCCGATTGCAAAAGGAAAGTCTTCTAAAATTGTTGTGAATTACGATACTAAGCGTGTTGGACAGTTCACTAAAACAATTACTGTTACAACAAACGCTTCTACTGAGCCGATCATTTTAACGATCACAGGTAAAGTTTTGCCGCAGGAAGCAGCACCAGCTGAATCTCCGAAGACAAATTAAGATTAGGATATATTAAAAAAGTAGTAGGGGCGCGATTAATCGCGCCCCTACTACTTTTTTACATAAACAAAACCCCGCAGCGAAATGTAAATTCTGCTGCGGGGTTTTTGTTTGGTCTAATTTTTCTTAATCCTGAATTTCAATCGCAATAATGCGGTCACCTTGTCTGATATCATCAACGATATCCACACCTTCAGTCACTTTTCCAAAACAAGTATGCTGACGATCCAAATGAGCCGTGTTATTTCTGCTGTGACAAACAAAAAACTGAGAACCACCTGTATTTCTTCCGGCATGTGCCATAGAAAGTACTCCACGATCGTGGTGTTGGTTTCCACCGTTTAGTTCACAATCAATTTTGTAACCCGGTCCACCTGTTCCCGGTGTTCCTGTTGCCCCTTCACGTGAATTCGGACATCCTCCCTGGATCACGAAATCAGGCAGTACGCGGTGAAAAGTCAATCCGTCGTAAAAACCTTCTTTAGCCAACTTTACAAAGTTAGCAACTGTATTCGGTGCATCTTCCTGAAAGAAGGTAACACGCATATCTCCCTTTTCGGTACGAATAATAGCTTCCATTTTCTATAAATTACTTTTTGCAAAAATACTTTATAATTGCGAATTCCCAATTACGAATTCCGAATGGGAGTTTGTAGTATTCGCGAACCCACTAGTTGAAAATTTATACAAAGGTTATTAATGAAAGGGTTTTAGAGTCCTATTCTTGGAATCTCAATACGGAATCTGGAATTTGGAACGCGGAATTCTTTTAAGGTTTTTAACAGTTTAGCTTCCATGGTAACTGCTTCAAGTGAAAATGATGTGTACATTTGCTCCATGAGTCATACAACTATCGCCCGCGATAAAATCAGACAATTTTCATCATTTTCCCAGGCTTTTGGGAACCAACAATCATTCGGGCAATTTCTAACAGCGCCATTGAGTTCCGTTTCGGACCTGCAGGCACAGGCAAACAAAAAGAAGGAAGTTTATTCTTCCGGAACACGAAAGAACCTGGTGCAGGTTTGGGATCAGCAAATTGGTTCCTACGCGTCTGAAAGTCAGGCGAAAAACCTAAGGCTTCTGGAAAACGAGAATACCTTTACCATTACAACCGGACATCAGTTAACGCTTTTCGCCGGACCGCTTTATTTGGTTTATAAAGTATTGCATGTGGTTCGGTTGGCGGAAGAGTTTAACAAAAGCCAAAAGGATTTTAAGGCCGTCCCTGTTTTTTGGATGGCTTCCGAAGACCATGATTTCGACGAAGTGAAATCGGCACATTTGTTCAATCAAAAATTGACCTGGGAATCTGATCAAACCGGACCTGTAGGTCGTTTTAATATGAGTGATTTCAGTGAAGTGAAATCTCAGTTCAGTACTTTTTTTGAGGGAAAAGAAACGGAAATTAATGAATTAATCGCCATTTCAGAAAAGACCGATTACGCTTCTTATTTGCAGGAATTCATCAGTAAATTATTTGCTGATTTCGGCGTTTTGGTGCTGCAGCCGGATCATCGCGAATTGAAACGCGAATTTATTCCCGTCATTTTAAGAGAAATTTCAAGCAATCTGGCCCATCATGCGGTTCAGAATATGAATAAACTGGTAGAAACTGCCGGCTATAAACCCCAGGCTCATGCGCGTGATTGCAACTTATTTTACCTGAAAGCCGGGGAACGTTTGCGCATTGAACCAACGGCAAATGGTTTGGCCATTGACGGAACGGTTTACAGCCAGGAAGAATTAGCGAAATTGGTTGAGTCAGAACCGGAGAATTTTTCCCCCAATGTGATTCTACGTCCGGTTTACCAGGAAACAATTTTACCGAATTTGGTTTACGTTGGAGGAGGAGGCGAAATGGCTTACTGGATCCAGTTAAAAGGTGTTTTTGAAGTGCATCATACTTTGTTCCCATTGATCCAGCAACGCGTCTCTCTTCAATTGATTGATGGAGCTTTGAAAAAGCGCATGGATAAACTGAATTGGCCGGAAGAACGTTATTTCCAGGCAAGAGAAGATTTGAAGAAGCTCTTCCTGACCGAAAATGAAGGCGATGATTTGGATCTTTCAACACTTTATTCTGAATTTGAGGCATTGCGTGCTACGATGATCGATAAGGCAAAATCCATTGAAGCCACTTTGGAATCTTTTGCGGAAGCGGAAACAGTACGCATTAAAAAACAACTGGAATCTTTCGAACAACGCCTTGTAAAACAACTCAAACAGCGTCATGAGCAGGTATTGCAATCCATAGACTTTATTTCGGAGCGGGTTATTCCGGAGAATTCACTGCAGGAAAGGCATTTTCATTGGCTGCAATTTGCGCCAAGTGGTGCTTATAAGGAATTGCTGGCGCAAATTCATGCAGAAATTGATCCGTTTGAAGCAGGATTGATCGTGGTAGATTTGACGAAATAAAAATTCCCGCAGCACGCAAATTCTAATTAAATGATTTATACTTCGATTAAGTATTTGCGAATTGGTTTGGTGATAGCAGGATTCTTCTTGATCGTTTCATCTGTTTTTCTCCCTTTTTATAGTAGTTGCAAGTGGAATTCAGATGAATCCGGAACTATTCCGTTTTTTGTTTTTAGCTATGAATCAAAAATATATTGGGATCAATTTCTCTATACGATACTTATCTTTTTACCGGCTTATTACCATCACGAGAAGTTTAATAAAGTATTGCTTTATGTTTTTTCATCGATGTTCTTGTTATTCGTGCTCTTATACTGGAATGCCCCAAATTGGGGTGCGACTCCATGTGTCAGAAGTGCTGAAATCGGGCAGGTCCTTTCTTTATTCGGGACATTGTTTATAATGCTTGGAACATTTATCTCAATTTATAGGGAAAAGGAATAACCCAACGCTATCGAAAGACATTTTTCGTTTTCAAATGCTATCGCATTCTCCTCCGCAGGAAATAATCTGTGTTGTTCGAAGGAAATAAAAAAGTTTACACTAATTTCGGCATTTCAACGTTTAAGCGAAGATGCGAAACCAATTTCTAGTATTATTCCTTCTTGTTTTTATGCCCCTGACCGCTCTTTGGTCTCAAGTTCAGGTAACTGGAAATGTGCTGGATAATCGGAAGGCTGAATTACCGAATATTTCCGTTTTCTTTATTTCGGGAACGGACACTCTTTCAACAGTTACGGATAAAAATGGTCGTTTCCGGATTCAGCTTGCTCCCAGGAAATACGGGATGATCGCACAATACGATGCTGAAGTAGAGTTTCGAAAAAATGTAGAGATCCCGGATGTAAAGTCATTTGTTATCGATCCGATTGTTTTTGATTTCGGATTGATCGAGGTGGATGTCAATACTTCCAGAAATGAACTCAATGGTTTAGAAAAAATGCCACCTATCGACCTTCAGAAACAAACATTTGGTGGTGTTGAACGCGTTTTAGTATTGACCCAGGCCGGTGTAAATTCGAATAATGAATTGACTTCCAATTACAATGTTCGCGGAGGAAATTACGATGAAAACCTGGTTTATGTAGACGGATTTTTGATCAATCGGCCGTTCTTAACACGTTCCGGTCAGCAGGAAGGATTGAGTTTTATCAATACGGCTTTGGTAAAAGATATTTACTTCTCCTCGGGAGGTTTTCAATCCATGTATGGAGATAAGTTGAGTTCTGTTTTGGATATCAAATACAAACGTGCCGATTCACTGCGGATTTCTGCTATGGCTTCATTGCTTGGTGTGGAAGCCCACATAGAAGATAAGATCGGAAAACACGATCGGTTCCAGTATTTGCTCGGAGCGCGGTATCGTGCAAACGGATATTTGTTGAATTCTCTGCCCACGAAAGGAAATTACAACCCGGTGTTTTGGGATGCGCAGGCTGTAACAAATTATACCATGAATGAACACTGGTCCTGGACGATGCTCGGCCACATCTCATCAAACAGCTATCAATTTGCCCCGCAGACCAGTCAAACCGACTTTGGAACAGCGAACCAGGCTTATTCATTCAATATTTATTTTGAAGGACAGGAAAAAACGAACTTCCTGACTTCTACAGTGGGAACTTCACTGAATTATTCTTCCAAAAAGTACGAAGGGAAGACTTTCTTTACTTATTTCAGAAGTGATGAACGCGAGACTTTCGACATCCTGGGTGAATATTACATCAACGAGTTAGAAATGGATCCTTCCAAAGAAGAATTTGGCGATTCTATTGCTGTTTTGGGAGTTGGAGGCTTTTTGAATCACGCCAGAAATAAGCTGAAGGCAGATATTTTTAGTGTTTACCACGACGGATCAGTCCTTTTCACTCCAAAAAAAGCGAATACCAGGCACGAGCTGAAAGTGGGTGCAGGAGTTCAGATCGATCATTTTAATGATGTGCTGAGCGAATGGCAGTTTGTCGATTCGGCAGGTTTTTCCCAGGTAAATCAGCCAACTGATGAAGTGGATCTGTTTGAAGTCGTGAAGAGCAAACTCCAGGTAGACAACCAGCGCTACAATGCGTATGCGCAGGACCATTGGGAATGGAGAAAACCCAGAAATAACATTCCTGTTTCAAAGACCTATAAGTACAAAGATTCTATTGGAACTATCAGACAAAGGATTGTTCGCGATACCATTAAAGAAGGCAAATCATCTTTGGTATTGGATTACGGATTGAGAGGGACTTATACGACATTTAACAACGATGGCTTCATAACGCCTCGTTTGAGCTTAACTTTTTACCCTGTCAAATATGTGCGCAAAGATACGATGTTTATCAGGAGATTTGTTCGTTACCGTTTCTCTTCCGGATTGTATTATCAGCCACCGTTCTACCGGGAATTCAGAACCTTTTCGGGGAAAATTAATCCGGATGTGAAATCACAAAAGTCGGCTCATTTTGTCTTAGGAATGGATTACAGTTTCTTTATGCTGAAACGCGAATCTCCGTTTAAATTTTCAGCGGAAGCTTACTACAAATACATGTGGGACGTAAATCCTTACGAAGTAGACAATGTGCGCACGCGCTACTTTGCTGAGAATAATGCGGTGGCTTATGCTACAGGTTTGGATTTGAACCTGAACGGGGAATTTGTTCCGGGATTGATGTCTTTCTTTAAATTGGGCTTCCTTTCAACGAAAGAAGATATTAAAGATGATTATTACTACGATTATTACAATGCGGCCGGAGAGAAGATTATTTACGGTTTTAGCGAAGACCAGGTTGCTGTTGATTCGAATCGGGTAAATCCGGGTTATATCCGCAGACCAACAGATCAGCATGTAACGGTTGGAGTTTTGTTCCAGGATCACATGCCAGGACTGAAACAGTTGACCTGCCAGGTTGGAATTACTTATGGTTCACGTCTGCCTTACGGTCCGCCGGACCATTCCCGCTACAAAGATACTTTGACTATGAAATCTTATTTCCGCGTGGATATGGGAATGTCTTATGATATTCTGTACCGCAAACCGGGTAAGACTCGTAAGTTCCTGAAGAAAATGGAAAGTGCCATCATTTCGTTTGAGGTATTCAACCTGCTTGGAGTGAATAACGTGCTTTCGAAGCAATGGGTCCAGGATGTTGAGGGGAAGTATTATTCGATCCCGAATTATTTGACGCAGCGTCGATTCAATGTAAAGCTGATTATCAGGATATAGCACAATTTATGAGGGCAGTGTCAGCACAGCAGATCCTTTCTGAACTTTCTTTCAAAACGAGCAGAAGCGGAGGAAAGGGTGGTCAGAACGTCAATAAGGTTTCTTCCAAAGTGGAGTTAAACTGGAACATTCAAACTTCTGCGCTCATTACCGAAGAACAGCGTGAAATCCTGCTTACGAAACTTTCCCATAAAATCACTAAAGAAGGAGTGCTTCAAATCATTTCACAAACAGATCGCTCTCAACTGGGAAATAAACAGTTGGTTCTGGAGAAGCTCGATGAATTGCTTGACTTTGCGTTTAAAATTATCAAAAAGCGCAAGGAAACCAAGGTTCCAAGAGGAGTCAAAGAGCGTCGTCTTTTAGTAAAAAAGAAAAAGGCTGAGATTAAGAAGTTGAGAGGAAAGGTGGATTAGAATAATTGCTACTGGTCTAATAATTCACTTTCTGATTGTCCTGTTCTTATCTTTTTCCGGTGCATAGAAAAAGAATAATTTCATGCTTCTGTCTCAGTTTCTGCTTCTTGAGCGATTTGCCTGTTCCTGGTAATTTGGAGCAGACACCCAATAAGGAGGAAGATATCTCCTGCAATCAGTGAGGACATGCCTAAGCCGGTATTTCCATGAATGGGCCCGTCCCAGGTCATTCCGATAAAAGAACAACCGATGAAAGTGGCTATAATTGCTAAAATTCCAAACAGAATGACGAATATGCGTGCAATATCTCTTCTTCCGTGGTAGCCGCAGATAAGCGGAATAGTTAACAAGATGAAATTGAGGTAATAAACCGAATGTGTGATCCCAAAAGCGGGTCTGAGAACGTAATCTTTGAAATCGTTTGTTTTCTCCGGGTAAATGACAGAATAGCCCAAAGGCATGAAACCTGCAAATGCAATGCAAATAAGTCCGAGGGTTATGAAAATGCGGTGTGCGGCTTTCGATTTCATTACATCTGTTCTAAAACAGCAATGCGTTTTTCGATAGGAGGGTGGGTTGCAAATAAACCTGCAAATCCTGCTCCGTCCAAAGCCTTGTGTTCGATGAACATCTGTTTCATGTCTTCGCTTTTCACACTGCTTACTTCCGAATGACCGGAAATCTTGCGAAGAGCAGAAGCCATTGCTTTGGTATTGCGGGTCATTTCAACTGCGCCTGCATCAGCGAGGTATTCTCGTTTGCGCGACAAAGCAAATTTGAAGAGTACGGATAACAATAACGCAACGGCTGAAATAGCCAGGGCGATCAGAACTCCTTTGTTGTCGTCTTTGTCTCTTCGTCCACCGCCCCAAAGCAGGTTTCGCAATAAGATATCTACCGCGAAAGAAATGATTCCAACGAAAATGATGGAGACAATCAATAATCGAACGTCTTTGTTGCGGATGTGTGTTAACTCATGGGCAATAACTCCTTCAAGTTCTTCATCGTTCAAATGTTCGATGATCCCGGTAGTGAGTGTTACGGCATAACTTTTTTCATTGATCCCGCTGGCAAAAGCATTCAGAGCAGAAGAGTCGATGACGAATAATTGGGGCATTTTCATACCTACGGACATGCATAAGTTTTCCGTGAGGTTATAAACCCGCATGTTTTCTTTGCGTTCCAGTGATCGTGAATTGGAAGCCAACTGGATCATGGTTGAATTGGCGAAGTAAGCGATCAAAAACCAAATGATCACTCCGCCGATCACGAATGGAATGGTGGTAATGAAGCGTTGGTTCACCTGATCCATATGCTCTTTTCCGCCCATCATAAAGAAGAAAAAAGCATAGACTCCCGCTAAGATCAATAACGGGAATCCTGCTAATATCAAAGATGACTTTAAATTGTTGCTTCGAATTTGTTGTTGAAGACCAATGTAAGCTGCCATTAAAATCGATTAGAATTTAATTTCCGGTGCTTTGTCCAAAGTCTGACGCTGATCAACACCTAAGTCAAACATCGGCTCTGTTTTGTATCCTTTGGATTTAGCAATCATGTTGCTTGGGAATTGTTCGATACCGTTGTTGTACTCTTTTGTAGAAGAGTTGAAGAAACGACGAACTGCCGCCAGTTTATTTTCCAAATCACCGATTTCCTGCTGTAAGTGCATGAAGTTCGTGTTTGCTTTCAAATCCGGGTAAGCTTCCATCTGGATGTTGAATCCGTTCATTGCAGAAGTCATTTTGTTTTCCGCTTCGATCTTTTCAGCAATAGTTCCTGCACGAAGATATCCCGAACGAGCTTCTGTAACTCGAGTTAACACTTCACTTTCGTGATTCATGTAGCCTTTAACAGCTCCCAATAATTGCGGAATTAAGTCGTAACGTTGTTTCAATTGCACATCGATATCTGCAAAAGCACTTTCGCGGTTGTTTTTCAGTGATACAAGACGGTTATTGATTGAGACTAACCAGATGATTAAAATCAGGATAATAACGCCAGTGATAATAAGTCCAATGACCATGTTTTTAAGTTTAAATGTTAAGCGAATATAGTACTAATTTCTGTTCGCACGCCGGATTAAGAATTGTTAACTAAAAACCGGGTTTGAACGGATCAAATATCGTTTGAACGATTCAATTTGATCCTTTTGATCCTGCGCCGATGCTGATCGCGTGTCGCCAATAGCTTTAGCGATGGCACAAGCTTTAGCGCAAGCATTTTGAACTCTTTCGGTATCAGCAGCAGTTGTAAAACATCACCACTTTTCCTTTTTTCTTAGAAAAAGCAATGTGTCTTCCATCTTCTTTCCCCAATAAATAGTAAAACCCGACAGCCTTTTTATCGGACTTGATCTCTTCCCACGTTTCCTGGTCGATGTAATAGCTTTGGTCTTCAAAAACCACATTTTCTTCCATAGCAGGAACGCTGAACTTCTCTTTGGAGAAAAATTGATTGACGCGTTTGGTAATGAAGGCGTCTGTTTGGGTTTGCGAATGAATATCTCCGGTGAAATCATACCCCAGGAGGTAATCTGCGTCGAATTCTTCTTTGAGCAGGTTTTTCCCCTCGGAATTGGTGATAGTGAAAATCACTTTTCCTTTCAGCAGGCTTTTACCAGTTACAACGATGCGGAATTCATCTTTTTTAGACGGATCTGAAAAAGCATGAAGCACTTTGTTCTCGATCAGGTATTCTGACTTTTCGTCAGGAAGTTCCGTTTTTGTTTTAGACGGTTCTTCCGTTTGAGGTTCATCCATTTCAACGGATTTTTTGGCTTCTTCCCTGGTTGATTCTCCGCAGGAGAAAAGGATTGTTACTGAAAGTCCGATTACGAATGCAGGTATTTTTTTCATAGCTTATTATTTTTCAATTTGACTGATCCAGTTTTTAATTCCGGACTGAATATTGGATTCCATTTTTTGTAGATCTTCGATCTTATCTAAGGTCACGATTTTTCTTCCGTCCGGATAGTTTTTTCCCTTTAGGATAGCATCGGGAATTTTTGCGCCGGTAGGGAAGACCAGGAGGAATTTTCCGCGATGCAGGTTTACTACCAGTAAATCGCGTTTGTATTCTTTTGCATCAAAAGCCTCCATTTCACCGGAATAAAAGAAAGCACTTGAATTCCATTTAATGTGTTCCCGGATTTCCGGATCAATTGCCAGTATAAGCTGTCGTAACTGATTTACGAATTCCTGTTCGTTTGATTCCAGTGTTGAAACATACTCGTTTACTTTTACTTCTGTCATGAGATTATGCCTTGTGTTTGATGTAGATCACTTCTTCGTATCCTTCTGTTATTCGGTTTTCCAGGTAAGTTAAGCCAATTTTTTCAAGTATCCTGACCGAAGCCGAATTTGCGGGCATTGCTCTTCCTACAATTGATTTCATTCCGAATTGACTGAACCCAAGTTCCAAACAAGCTTCCGCGGCTTCTGTTGCATAACCTTTACCCCAGAATTTTTTCATCAGTCGGTAACCGATGTCAAATTCATCGAGTTCGGGAGTGTATTTCAAACCGCACCAGCCCAGATATTCGCCGGTTTCTTTGAGAATCATTGCCCAGCGTCCAAAGCCGTATTTTTTGTACGATTCGTATTTCCCCAGGAAATCGCGCGCTTCTTCCACACTTTGAAAAGGATCGTCTCCGGTATATTTGAGCACTTCCGGATCTGAATTGAGGAGGTAAGCAGATTCAGCGTCTTCCGGGGTCATTTCACGAAGGGCGAGGCGTGGTGTTTCGAGAATTTTCATAGAATATTGTATTCAGTTGAACGTTTTTTGTGTTTGGGTTTATAATCAAGCACCAAGATATCGATTTTGCCGACTATGAAAATAAAAACACCCATCAAAATTTTAACCTTAACGCTCTTTGTTTCCTTGATTTTCGGGTTTACACTCCACAAGGGCGGATATCTTTTTGCGGATAAGAAAGTGAAATACATGTCGGATCCGAATGGCGGAACAGGCTGTGAAATGAAGGCTGTTTCGCAGCGGGATTTTGGATTGAATACTTTTCAGAAGCTTAAGATGTCGGGTGCATTTGACCCGGATTTGTTTGATACGCTATTCATGCTGCCTATGAAGGAAGATCATTTCCTGGGAAGCACAAAATCCATGCCTGTCAAG
This sequence comes from uncultured Fluviicola sp., assembly GCA_965650365.1. Lineage (GTDB taxonomy): Bacteria > Bacteroidota > Bacteroidia > Flavobacteriales_D > Crocinitomicaceae > Fluviicola. The sequence goes on from CBFGOJ010000051.1 coordinate 17,512, forward strand.
TTTACATTCGAAGTCAAACTGCCTAAAACATTTCTTGGGAAGCAAGTAAAAAAAGCCCGCAGAAGAAAATAAACCGAGTCAACCATGAAGACAAGATCTGTCAAAATACTGACCATCCTTCTTTTTGTAAGCCTGATTATAGGTTTTATGCTTTACAAAGGCGGTTATATTTTTTCTAAAGAGAAGAAAATCATTATCAATGATGAAAAAAGGATGGATGCGCCGAAAAATGCTTCGGAAGAAGAATTAAATGTGTTTCGGCATTTGAATTCGGCGGGTGGTTTTAATCCTGAGAATTTTGATACGGTTTATAAGCTGACGCCGCATTATCAGGAGGTGGAAAATATCAATACGGATCATTTTTCCTGAGCAGTTCAAAATCAGTAACGATAGTGAATCTTCATTACACCAAAAGATATAGTTTGTATATAGATTACGCATCAATGGTAATAAATGAGCAGTTTGGTACAGAAAAAAACAGTAAATAAAAATAAGATGTGGTTATTGGAATCAGTTTTTGCAACGGGGGTGAGTTTCCTGTTTTTAGTCATTGTCTATGTTCCAATGGAACGCGTATTTCCGGCGAAGAAGAACCAGGCATTTTTCCGGAAACAGTGGTTTTTGGACCTGTGTTTTTTCTTTGGTCAGTATTTGGTGTGGAACAGCCTGGTGATCTGGATCTTATTTCACATCAATGAATGGTTCCAGGAGCAATTATCACTTTCGTATTTGCAGTTGGTGCATCAACAGCCCATTTGGGTCCAGGGTTTGGAAGTGCTGATTTTGAGTGATCTCCTGATTTACTGGGGACACCGCCTGCAGCACAAAGTAGATTTTCTCTGGCGTTTTCACAAGGTGCATCACACGGCAGAAACCATGGACTGGCTGGCGGCACACCGGGAACATCCGATCGATTCTATTTACACGGTGGGAATCATCAATCTGCCCGCATTCTTACTCGGATTTGATTTGGAAGCTATTGTGATGATAGCCGTTTTCAGAGGACTTTGGGCGATCTACATTCACAGCAATGTGCGACTGAATATTGGTTTTCTGCAAAAGATCATTGGTTCGCCGGCATTACATCACTGGCATCATGATCTGGAACGCGATCGCGGGAATTATGCGAATATTTCACCGCTGATGGATATTTTGTTTGGGACATACGTCTGCCCCGACCATGAACCGGAACATTTCGGGATCAAAGAAGAATTTCCAAGGAATTACTTGGGACAATTGGTGGATCCGATGTTGCCTAGTTTCACTAAGAAGTGGGTTCAAAAAAGAAAACGCATTGAGAAAGAATCAGAAACTTCTCAGCGTTCGTTTTCCTGAAGGATTTGTTCATATTGATTTAGATTCAATGAATGGGAAGAATTGTATGGACTGCGCTCAAATTACTGCTGGCTCCATTCATCCCAGTATGCGCTGCAAATTTTTTCAAATTGTTCCGGGGTGAGCAGATTCTTGTTTTGATCAAAAAGCTTGAGCCCTTCACAGCGGATACTCAAGTTTCCGCCACGATAATCGAAATTTTTCTTGTCGTGCTGATCACAGATTATCACAACGGTATCTTCTTTTATCTCCGTTGAAAGGATTTCAAGTTCTGCTTTAAAAATGTCGAAAAAATCAGTTTTAATAACAGCAGGCTGATCTACCGGAATCGTCCAGGGATCGAACTCAATAAGGTCAATTTGGTGCAACTCAACATAGAACAGATCGAATGACGGGTCAATCCGTTCTGCCAGGTAGGTGCATTCAACCACTAGAATTAATGAATCCCTGTTTCCGCTCCATCCGGTTATTGTTCCATCGTGGAGCCAGGAGAATATGTTGCTGATTTCCTGGATTGCTGTCATTTAAAGATTGTAATGCGTTAAGGCTTAGTGCGATTTCTTTCGTTTTCTATTTATAGGAGTTTCGAAAATTTTTGCGGCTGAAACACCTGTAAGGATTTCTTTGTTTTTCACAAAGTTCCTGCCGTCGATGCGATACGTTTTATCATCGTGCTTTATAAGTGGGATCGATAGGCTTACAGTCCATTCTCCTTTTGAAAGTTTATGGAGGTCGGGTGAGGTTATCCATTCTGTTTTATGGAATGATTCCCCGGGAGCAATTGAATGAGGAGTCACGGCATTGATCGAACATCCGCCATCCGCATTTAAATCGAATTCGAGTTTCCCAACCTGCAATGAAAAATGGTTGTAATAGAAGCAGGAATTCGTGATGAAGATCAGTGTATCGGAGGAGATGTTTGTAACGGTGTAGTAGAGTAGATAGCTGCTATCGGTTTCCGATTTGCTGGCAATTGTTTTTCGTCCGATAGAATCTGTTTGGAGCCGGAAAATCGAATCAACAGAAGATTTGGAAGTTTCTTCCTGGGAAAAAGCTCCGAAAGAAGTCATCACAATAAGTAATAAAGTAAGATTGGGTATCATTCTTTAACCGTTAGTAAACAGATAAACGGATTTTGTTTGATCAAATTGTATCCGGAAAGATCAATCTACGTGTTTTGCATGGTATAACAGACTGTTTTTGCAGCCGGCTCGATGAAAATGTACAAATTACCGTCGCACCAAAAGTTCAGATTCTCGAAATAGCTTTCCATGCCGTCTGTAGCTTCAACGTTGCTGTAAGTGGCTTTAATCTCACCAAAACTCCCCAACTGACAAACGAATTTCATGGCTTTACCACTTTTAGGACATCTTGGGATTTCAGTTTGCTGCAACCACTCCGGTTTGCCGCAAATTCCAATGCTTTCAAATTCGTCGATTTCTTTCTTTTGCTCCAAACTAATGGTTACTCCTTCAAAAATGATTTTTGAGTTCTTGTCAATTTCGTCAAAAGCACAGGTTGATTTCGCGGTATTCTTCGGTTTTATAATTTTCGGGGTATGCGGATCGGAGTAATCCAGGAAAACAGATTGTTCGTCCGTGTAGATCGGGTGAATCAGGTTTAGTTTGAA
>CBFGOJ010000052.1:0-19622 GCA_965650365.1 uncultured Fluviicola sp.
GGCTTTATTGGATGCCGATGTTAACTATAAGACAGCCAAAGATTTCACCGTTCGCGTGAAAGACAAGGCAATGGGTGAGAATGTATTGACTGCTATTTCCCCAAGCCAGTTGATGATTAAGATCTGCCACGAAGAGTTGGTGGAATTAATGGGTGGAAATGAAAGTGAGATCCAAATTCAGGGAGCACCGGGAATCGTTTTGATGTCCGGACTTCAGGGTTCAGGTAAAACCACTTTCTCCGGAAAATTGGCGAATTACCTGCAAACAAAAAAGAATAAAAAACCATTATTGGTTGCTTGTGACGTTTATCGTCCGGCTGCTATTGATCAATTGCACGTTCTCGGAGAGCAGCTTGGAATTGAGGTTTACTCGAATAAAGAAGAAAAAGATCCGGTTAAAATTGCAACGGATGCAATCATTTTTGCTAAAAGCAAAGGATTCAATGTGGTAATCGTCGATACTGCCGGTCGTTTGGCAATTGACGAAGCCATGATGGATGAGATTGCTCGTGTTAAAAAGGCAATCAATCCAACGGAAACCTTGTTCGTGGTGGATTCCATGACGGGTCAGGATGCAGTCAATACAGCAAAAGCATTCAACGACCGCATCAATTTCGACGGAGTTGTTCTAACGAAATTAGACGGTGATACACGTGGTGGTGCAGCTTTGTCTATTAAGACAGTTGTAGATAAGCCAATCAAGTTTGTAGGTACGGGTGAGAAGATGGACGCATTGGATGTGTTCTATCCGAAACGTATGGCCGATCGTATTTTGGGAATGGGTGACGTGGTTTCCTTAGTGGAGCGCGCCCAGGAACAGTTTAACGAAGAAGAGGCTCGTAAACTTCAGAAGCGTATTCAAAAAGATCAGTTCGATTTCAACGACTTTTTAGGTCAGATCCAGCAGATCAAAAAGATGGGTAATGTCAAGGATTTGATGGGGATGATTCCGGGAATGGGGAAAGCCGTTAAAGACGTCGATATCCAGGATGACGCATTCAAGCATATTGAAGCAATCATTTATTCCATGACTCCGAAAGAGCGCGCAAATCCTTCATTGATGAATGGTCAGCGTAAAAATCGTATTGCTGCGGGTTCCGGAACAAACATCCAGGAAGTAAACAAATTGCTGAAGCAGTTCGAGGATACGAAGAAAATGATGAAAATGATGAGTAATCCGAAGAACATGATGGGCATGATGAAGCAGATGAAAGGAATGAAGGGTGGAATGCCTGGTATGTGATATAATTAAGAATTAACTGTGCCTTCGACTTCGCTCAGTCACCGTTAATTTCGAAAAAGACACTGAGCGAAGTTGAAGTGACTTTTATAGTATATGCTGGATTTTCAACTCACTTCCAACGAACAATACTCCAACGCTTTCCGCGAAGCAGGAATCGCTTCCTTCAAAGAAGCCTGTGATTTTGTAGCCCGGCTTCCTTATGGAAGAAATGCCAATCGGGAAGATTTCGGATTGGTGTTTTCGGAACGAAAAGGAACCTGCTCTTCCAAACATGCTCTACTTGCAACACTTGCTTTGGAAAATGGACATCCAGAAATTGAACTAATAGCAGGGATCTTCCTGATGAGTGGAGAAACCCATTCAAAATTGAGTGATTTTTTCACCGATAAAAGTTATTCAAACATTCCGGAATGCCACTGCTATCTTCGTTTCCAGGGCGAACGCTTCGATTACACAGATACCTCCAACGGGTTGGAGCGTATTGCTCCTAAAATTGTTCGTGAACAGCGCATTGACCCCAATCAGGTCAGTGATTGGAAAGTGATGATCCACAAACATTACCTGCAAGGCTGGCTCACCCGGAATCCTGCGTTTGAAATGACTTTGGAAGAACTCTGGAAGGATAGGGAAGAGGCGATAGCGCTATTGGCAGGGATCAGTCGCGACTAATCCCCACAAATTCGAATTATTCCATCAATTTTATCAAATCTTCTTTCGAACAAACACCCGTAATTCGTTTTACTTCTGAACCATTTTTGTAAATAATAAACGTCGGAAAAGTGCTCGCACCCAATTCTTTCACCAATTGCGTTTGTGAACCACCATCCACATAAATTACCGGATATTCCTTTGACAATTCGGCCACAATCGGGCTCATTTTCTTACACGGCGGACACCATTCTGCCCCAATATCCACCAATACCGTTTTATTCTTAGGAATGGAAGCCATAAAATCACTCAGGTTGATTTGAGGGGTCTCTTTTTTGCCTTCAACAGGAAGATCTTCCAGGTTCCAGGAATTAATTCCTCCACGAAGATTGTAAACTGTTTCAAATCCTTGCTGCATCAGCCATTTTTGAGCTGCTGCACTTCTTGATCCCGCCAGGCAATAGACGTAAAGTGGTTTGTGCTTGTCGAGAGAAGCTGTACGTTCCTTAAATTGCTCCTGGTTATTCCAGTCTGCCTGAAAAGCATTGGCAATATGCCCTTGGTTAAATTCGTCGGAAGTTCGAACATCCAAAAGTTGTATTCCCTTGTTTTGAAGGGAATCCCGGAATGATTCAGGAGCTAGTTCTTTCTTCTGTGCAAACGGGTGAATCAATAGTGTTAAAAAAAACAATAATGAAACTTGCTTTGTGAAAAATTGAGGGTATATCATTGAATTTCAATGTCTAATTATACATTTAAAACAAGCGAATGTTCGACAATAGTCAACTTTTGGAAACCAAATCGCTCTTTCTCACGTAAATGTACTCAATGACGATTTGGAATACTTGTAAAAAACTGTTAATTTCGATGTAGTTAATGTTAGAAAATACAATTACGATAGCTTCTCAACACTTATACTCTATGTTTCTCCGATACTTATTTTTGTTGATTTTACTTACCACATTTTCTTCTATAACAAGAGCGCAGGATGTTTGGTTACAAAATCATTTTTCTCCTAGTTCAGGTTGTGCTTTATCAACTCTTGAAACGGTTACTGTTTTGGTAAATAACAACTCCGGTGTTATTATGCCTTCCAATACGATCCAGGTTTACTACAGAGTAGATGGTGGTGCAATCGTAAATCAGCCTTTATCATCAAATTTGACAGCAGGAGCTTCCTGGAATTTCAGTTTTTCGGTAAAAGCAAATTTATCAGCATGCGGAAGCCACACTCTGAAAGTTTGGGTTGCCAGAGCAGGAGATTTGAATCATTTGAACGACACCTTGTCGTGGACCGTTCAGAATGATTGTCCGATCGTTCCCGGAACAGTGACTTCAGATATTACGGTTTGCCAGGGAGCAAATGCAGGGACATTATCCTTGACAGGTTGGTCATATGGAACAATTACCGGGTGGGAATCTTCTACAAATGGCGGTTCTACATGGTCTGCTGCAACACCCGTTTCAACAACACCTTCTTTTGCTTACAATAACGTAGCACAAACTACCCAGTATCATGTCTTAATTAATGGTGGTTATTGCCCCAATGCAACTTCAGGATATGCAACGATAACTATTCAGGCTCCTCCAATTCCCGGCACACTGGCGGGATCAGACTCTTTGTGTGAGAACATGGCCAACGGAGTTATAACTCTTTCCGGAAATAATCAGCCGGTTGTGCATTGGCAGTATTCTACGAATGGTGGAGGTGTCTGGACAACAGATGCAGGAAATACAACGACAACTTATAATTATGCAGGGCTTACAAGTACAACGATCTATCGCGTATTGGTAGACGGTGGAATCTGTGCGGATGCATATTCCGATACGGCAATGATCTACGTAGATCCGGTTTATCCGCCTACGGTTTTGGCAGGAAGTGATTCACTATGTATTACGAATGCAACAGGTTTTGTAAATGCTACAGGTACTTTCGGTTCTGTTTTGGACTGGGAAATTTCCAATGATGGTATGTCATGGACCGGTGTAGGAAATCAGACAGGGAGCCAGGCTTATATCAATTTGACTCAAACTACATATTACAGAATGTTTACTGAAGGTGGGTATTGTCCGGATGTGATTTCTGATACAGCGATTGTTTACGTACAATCAATACCTGTTCAGCCAACTATCGGACCTTCTGATACCGTTTGTGCAGCTTCAGTAGTTGGAATCCTGAATATGACCGGTGCAACAACCCCTGTTTTGAATTGGGACTCCTCAATAGATGGAGGGAGTAACTGGACGGATATTGGAAATCCAACAACTTCTTATGATTATAGCGGTCAGACTGTGACAACTATTTATCGTGCTTTCCTGGATGGAGGTTTCTGTCCTGATTATTATTCAGATACAGCAATCATTAAATTAGATTCAGCTCCTATAGCAGGTGTTTTGAACCAAAGTGGAAATGCCTGTGAGTTTACATCCGAAGATTTACATTTAGTTGGTTCGGTGGCAGATTCATTGTTTTGGCAGTTTTCTACTGATAACGGTGCAACCTGGCAGACTATTCCTGATTCGGATACCATTGATTATAACACCTTTGCAATTACCCAGGATGTTCAGTTCCAGACAGTAGCATTAAACGGAGTTTGTCCACCCGCAATTTCAAATCCTGTTGCTATTACCATGCTTCCTTCTCCAATTGCAGATGCGGGTGTGGATACAGCAATCTATTTAGGAGAAACCGTTACATTGAATGGTTCGGGTGGAGTTACGGGAATCTGGCTGCCGGGATCAACACTTTCAGATGCAACAATTCCCAATCCTGTGGCAACACCTCCCGCAACAACAATTTATGTTTATAATGTGATTGATGTTTCAGGCTGTGTAGGAAGCGACTCGGTTATAATTACTGTACTGGATCCGATCCAGTTCAATATCCGAAATGTTGTTACAATGAATAACGACAACTTTAATGATACCTGGAATATTACCGGAGTGGAATTTTTCCCTATGACATCTGTCAAGATTTTTAATCAGTATGGGAAAATGCTTTATGAAAATGAAGATTATAAGAACGACTGGAATGGAAGTTTCAAAGGTGCTCAATTGCCAAATGGAACCTATTACTATGTTGTTTTGAAGGGTGGAACAGAAGAGGAATATAAAGGAACAATTACACTATTGGGAAATGAATAAATTACTACTACTTTGTATTTGTTTGTGCTGGGGAAGTTTATATGGACAACAAGTTCCTTTCTACAATCATTATTTAATAAATCCATTTGTATATAATCCTGCTTCTACCGGGGCAAGTGATTATGTGAATGCGAGCTTTGTCAGAAATCAGCGATACTCTTCTTTTGGGTCTACTGCGGTAAATAATTACCTGACAGTTGAAGGGCCGATTGCAAAAGGAAAGATGGGCTTGGGAATTATTGTTGCTCATCAAAATCAGGGAATTCAGCAGCAACTGATGTCGAGTTTGAATTACAGCTACAGATTGAGAATCAATGATGCACATAACATTCGATTTGGTGTTTCTGCAGGTGTTTTAGATAATCGAATCGATTATGATCAACTAAATGCAGAGGAAATCAACGATCCTTATTTAACGGGATTAAGACCAACGGCTCCTGTTTTTGATGTGAATGTTGGATTATTGTATAATTGGAAAGATCTGAGAGTTGGAATTTCTGTCCCTCAGATAATTGGCGGTAAAGTGAAATATGCCCGTGAAAAAAGCAGGGGATACTACCAATTGGAACGCCACTATATGATGTCTTTGGAATATGATTTTCATATCAGGGAAAAATTCATTATCAGACCGAATGCCGTTTTAAGGTATTTGCCGAACGTGCCGTTGCAATATGATGTAACGGCAATGGCTATTTACAACAATATGATTTGGGCTTCAGCAACTTATAAATCCGATTATGCAGTTCAGTTCAATGCCGGAGTGCGTGTGTTGGACTTCCTGAGAGTGGGTTACAGCTATGAACTATTAATCGGGGATCTCAAGACTTACAATACAGGAATGAATCATGAAATCTTCTTAGGGTTTTCATTTAAAGGAAAGCGTGAGAAAGAAATTCAGATTGTAGAGAAAGAAGTGCGCGTGGTAGATGATTTAGCTGCCAGAGAACGCGATTCAGTTCAGAAATTAAAAGATGAATTGGAAGACCGTTTGAAACGTTTGCTGGAAGACCGTGCTGAAAAGGATCGCTTACAAAGAGAAAAAGATTCATTGGCAAATCTTGCTAAAATAGAAGTAGTAAAACCGATAGATACTGTAAAACCAAGAGTTACGACTCCGGAAGTCATTCCCGTGGCAAAAGGATACCATTTCGTGAATTTGGATAAAAGCGAATCTCCGGATGGCTTTTATGTTATTACGGGAGTTTTCTCAAACAGACAGAATGCTGATTTGATGCTTAACAAGAATTTGAGTGAATATCCTTCCTCATACCTTGTGATTAACGAAGCAAATAACTATTATTATGTCGTAATCCTGTATTCTTTGGATCAGGAGCTTGCATCGAAGACTTTTAACGATTACAAAACAAAGAAGAAACAAAAAGTTTGGATTTTAAACTATTTGAAGAACTAGATTTTTAACACGTTTATCATTACCGCACCAGTTAGTTCGCTAGCTGGTTTAGAAACACTCTATGATTATGAAAAAAACTGCTGCTCTTGAATCGGTGAGCAAAAGCTGTGTGCTTTTGCTAGTGTTTGTATCCTTTTATTTTTCTTCACAGGGGCAAATGGTATTAAACCAAACAACTGCCAATAATTACGTCGCTAATATCTGCGGTCCCGGAATTACATTTTCCAATGTAACATTGACAGGAAGTGCAAACGCAATTGCTAATTTCGCAGGTGGTACATCAGCCGGAATTGGTGCTTCTATGAATACCGGAGTAGTAATGAGTACCGGTTTTGTAAATACTGCCAACGCTCTTCAGGGTACACCCGCTGGTGTTTTTAAATCGGATGTTAGTGGCGGTGCCCCAATTCCAACATTGAATACAATTGCCGGTGGAAATACCTTTGATGGGATTATTCTGGAATTTGATTTTATTCCTATTACCAATAATATCAATGTAAATTACGTATTCGGATCAGAGGAGTATAATGAGTGGGTGAATAGTGGCTTTAATGATGCATTTGCTTTTATAATCAGTGGTCCTGGTATTGGTGTTCCAACTAATATTGCTACAGTTGGTGCTTTACCGGTAACGATTGATAATATCAATCTTGGATCAAATGTTGGCTTATACAGAAATAACCTCACCTTGAATAATCCCAATGTGATGGATGGTTATACTGTTCAGTTGGTGGCTTCAAGAGCGGTTACTGCTTGTCAGACCTATCATATTCGATTGATGCTTGCCGATGGGGGAGACTCTGCTTACGATTCCTGGGTATTTATTCAGGAAAATGGATTGTTTGCCGTTGGAAATCCACCTGTTTCTTCTGTTACTTCAAGTGGGGCAGGACCGGGTATTTTCCCGGAAGGTTGTTCCAACAATACCATGACTTTCAACATTCCAACAGCTCAGGCAGCCAATTTTTCGTTTAATGTAACCTGGACGGGAACTGCAACTTCAGGAGTGGATTATGCGGCATTGCCAACAACGATAACTATTCCGGCAGGACAAACTTCGGTTACCATCCCGGTGAATGTGAATTTAGACGGGGTTGCTGAAGGAACTGAAACCTTGATTTGTAACTTTCCGGCTACGATATGTACTCCGGGAACTGCAATTGTAAACATTGTAGATTCTAATCCATTGACCACTGCGGCCAGCGCGGACGTTTTAATATGTGCTGCCGGTGGCAGCACACCGATTTCAGCTACTTCAACCGGTGGAACAGGAACAGTTACCTATACCTGGAATAATGGTGCAGGAACAGGAACTCCGGTGATCGTTACTCCTGCAGCTACAACAACTTATACAGTTACTGCAACGGATCAATGTGGAAATACATCAACGGACCAGGTAGTAGTAACAAACGGTGCATTGACTGCTCCAACGGTGACTCCAACTGCTGAGTCTTGTGCGAACTTCAATAACGGTTCTGTAATTATTAATAATCCGGTTGGTAACGGACCTTACACGGTAAGTATTTCCGGTCCTGCAACCGGTTCTGTTGTTGAAGCAAATACAGCAGGATCAACGGCATCTTTTACAAACCTTCCTGATGGGAACTATAATTACATCGTCACTGGTGCAAATGGCTGTACAACAAACGGTGCATTTACTGTTGCACCTGGTGGGGTTTGTTGTAGTGTCACCGCCACAGGCTCAAATGTACCTTGTAATGGTGCTTCAACCGGATCTGCTACGGCTAATCCAACCGGAGTTGCGCCCTATACTTATTCCTGGACGGGCGGTCAGACTTCCCAAACAGCAACCAATTTGAATGCAGGAAATTATACGGTAACATTAACAGATAACACGGGTTGTGTGGCTACAGCAAATGTTTCTTTGGTACAGCCAACACCTATTACAGCAACATTGACTCCAGTGAACGTGAGTTGTAACGGGTCATGTAACGGAACAATCACGGTAACAGCCCCTTCTGGCGGAACACCTCCATATCAATACAGCATTAATGGAGGGGCATTCCAGGCAGGAACAGCATTTACAGGATTATGCAACGGAACTTATGCCGTAACAATCAGAGATGCGAATAACTGTACAATTGTTCTGAACCAGAACATTACCCAGCCGGCAATTCTGAACTTAACACAGACTGCCATTACAGCCGCAAACTGTGGTAACCCAAGTGGAAGTGTCACGGTTTCAGCAACAGGTGGAACAGCACCTTATACTTATACTATTGATGGTGGAGCCAGCCAGTCAAGTCCAACATTTGGAACTTTGGGAGCAGGACCTCATACGGTAGTAGTTACGGATAACCGCGGATGTACACGTAACCTGGTAATTACTATAGTTTCCACGAATGCTCCTTTAGCATCTATCCAGAATCAGACCAACGTAAGTTGTTTTGGCGGTGTTAACGGATCTGTGATCATTGGTTTTGCAGGTGGAGTTTCTCCATTTACCTATTCACTTTCTCCTGGCCCAACGAATCAGGCATCAAACACCTTTACCAACCTTACTGCAGGAACTTATGTAGCAACGGTTACGGATGTAAACGGCTGTTCGGGTTCAGTAAACGTTAATATTACCACTCCTCCACAGCTGACTTATACCACAGCACTTACTCCGGCTTCTTGTAACGGAGTTTGTGACGGACAAATCCAGGTAAATGCATCCGGAGGTACTACACCTTATCAGTACTCATCCAATAACGGAATAACTTATGCACTTGCAAACCCAATAACAGGATTGTGTGCGGGACTTGTTCATGTTGTAGTAAAGGATGCCAACGGTTGTTTGACCAACTCGGATGTTACCATTACCCAGCCGGCACCGGTTTCAGCAACATTTACCAGTACCAATCCTATTTGTAACGGATCTTGCGACGGAACAATTACAGTTACCCCTTCAGGTGGTACACCAACTTATCAATACGCATTAAACGGAGGTCCTTCACAGGCTTCAAATGTCATTGCCGGGGCATGTGGCGGAAACAACACGATCCTTATCACTGATTCTCATGGTTGTCAATTCACAGGTATCCGCAATTTAGTAGATCCTCCTGGATTTGGAATTGATACTTCGGATTATGTAGACGCGAACTGCGGGTTCAACAACGGATCAGTTACAGTAACTGCAAACGGTACTAACGGACCATTCCAGTACACGTTGGTACCAGGGTATCCGACTTTCCAGTCAAGCGGGGTGTTCCCGAACCTTTATGGAGGTGCTTACTTAGTGACAGCAGTTGATCAATTGGGTTGTACAGATTCACTTTTCATCGGGATCAACGACGTTGAAATGGCTGGTATTGTCCTTGTTCAAACAGATGCGAACTGCCACGGAGTAGCGGATGGTACTATCGAGGTAACGAACGTCAGTGGAGCAGGAACAATTACTTATGATTTGGATAATGCTTTCAACCCACAATTGAGCGGTTTCTTCCCGAATCTTCCGTTTGGATCCCATGTAGTGACCATTACCGATATTGGTAACTGTGTATTTACGATTCCATTCATGGTTGCAGAACCAGCACTTATTGAATACGATACAGACCTTACAAACATTACCTGCAACGGTGGAAACACGGGTGAAATAGAATTCATCAATGTTACGGGAGGAACAGGAGCACACCAGTACAGTGTTAATCCGGCTCCTTTCCAGACAGGAACAAGCTTCCCGAACTTAGCAGCAGGCACTTATACTTTAGAAGTTACGGATGCTCTTGGTTGTTTGGTAAGCAGTACGGTTACTTTAACCCAGGCAGCACCACTTACAATTGCAACCACGGTTTTCGACCTGAATTGCTTTGGAGACAGCTCAGGAGGAATCCAGATCGGATCAACAGGCGGAACAGGAGCATACCAATACAGCATTGGCGGACCTTTCTCACCGATTGAATCTTTCTTCAACCTGGATGCAGGAACCTATACGGCTACTACCCAGGATGCGGCAGGCTGCCAGGTTACAACTACTGTAACTGTAAACGAACCGGCACAGCTAACAGCAACCTATGCACCAACGAATGCTTCGTGTTTTGGGGTGTGCGACGGAGAAATCGTTGTGACAGCAACAGGCGGAACAGCACCATACTTGTACAGTCCTGACAATGGATTGAATTACTTTGTATCGGCAACACTTGACAACTTGTGTGCAGGAAACATTGACCTGGAGGTAATTGATGATAACGGATGTTTCATCAACGCAGTTCAGGTGATCAGCCAGCCAACAGCAGTGACCCTGAATGTTGTTCCTACCGATGAGACTTGTGCGGCTTCCAATGGACAACTGGCTATCACAGGCGCAGGTGGAACAGGAGCTTATACTTACAGTGTGAACGGAAGTCCTTATACAGGTACCTCATTATATACTGGATTAGCTGCAAATGTTTACAATGTATTTATCCACGATGCAAACAGCTGTGAGGCAGATACCACGGTTTCTATTACCAACCAGGCTTCACCGAACATTATCGGAGCAGTAGTGACGAATGTCTCTTGTAACGGAGTTTGTGACGGAACACTTCAGGTAACAGTATCAGGTGGAACAGGAGCAATCACTTATTCGATCGGAACTCCACAGGCAGCTTCCCTGATCACAGGAATTTGTGCAGGAACTTACACATTAACAATTACGGATGCTAACGGATGTACGGACACTCAGCCGATTACTGTCACAGAACCGGCACCTCTTCAGGCTACAGTTACACCAACAGCACTGACTTGTTTTAACAACAATACAGGACAAATCACTTTTGCAGCATCAGGCGGAACAGCACCTTACCAATACAGTACCAACGGAGTTGCATTCTCGAACCAGTCAACTGTTCAGTTCCTAAGTGCAGGAACCTACAACACGGTTGTAAGAGATGCGAACAATTGTACGGTGAATACGACCATAATTATTACCGAACCGGCTTTGTTGGATATTCAGAATATTGTAACAAACAATGCAAGCTGTCATGGAGTATGTGATGGAGATGCTGCAGCAACTATTACAGGCGGAACAGCACCGTATGATTTTGCGTGGTCTAACGGAACTACCGGTATAGGAATCAATACGGTGAATGCACTTTGTGCTGAAACTTATGATGTGATTGTTGAAGATGCAAACGGATGTACGGCAATGGAAATTTTCGATATTATAGAGCCGCCACTATTGGTGATTGCAGGAACAACAGTTACTGACGCTTTGTGTAATACAAGTTGTGACGGTATAGCAGTTATTAATTCTCCGCTTGCTGTAAATTACAGTATCAATGGTGGAGCGATGCAGCCTTCCAATACATTTAATAACCTTTGCGCAGGGTCTTATACTATCGAAGTGGAAGATGCGGCAGGTTGTACTCAAAACGGAACATTTACAGTTGGTGAGCCTCAACCATTGGTTCAGGCAGCTATTCCTGAGGACGGGATGTTGATCTGTTACAATGGGAATGGAACCCTTTCTGCAAATGCTACCGGAGGAACTGCTCCATACTACTTTGTGTGGAACACAGGAGATACAACTCAATTCCTGAACATAAGCCTCACAACACCTGCTACATTTACATGTACGGTATATGACCAAAATGGTTGTGTGGCAGGAAACGTTATGAGCGCTGATATTGGAATCATTCCATTATTCAATGCTTCGGTAACAACCCCAATGAATGTGTGTCCGGGACAAACGGTAACATTTGTTGCATCAGGTTCTGATGGTCAACCGGGATTGGGAGGTTTCCCATATGTTTATCAATGGTTGACATATCCGAACATGAACCCTATTGACCTGGGTGAATCATACACCTTTGAACCCTCCGGTAATGATACGGTTGTAATAATAGCTCATGATGAATGTTTTACATACGATACATTAATGGCAGTTGTAAATGTTTATTCATTGCCCGATTCGGTATTCATAGTAAATGATGCGAGTGGATGTGCGCCGCTTACTGTTGAATTTAATTTCCCTGGATCTTCTGCCGGATTAATTTCAAGTGTTACCTGGGATTTTGGCGATGGAACAACAGGAAATGGGATCTCAACTGTTTCTCATGACTACACAGAAGTTGGATGTTACGATGTATCGGTAGAAATTACAACCACTAACGGATGTTTGATAGGAAATACAATTCCGAACGTTGTTTGTGTGGTTCCTGATCCGATTGCAGATTTCAATTGGAGCCCGGTTCCGCCTACAACCATTAATTCAACGATCAATTTCAATGATAATTCGGTAAATGCAGCTGTGTATGATTGGGATTTCGGAGCTTTCGGAACTTCAACGTTGGAAAATCCGGTGATTAATTACGGAGATATTGAAGCAGGAAGCTATGAGGTTTGTTTGAAAGTTACTTCTCCGGAAGGATGTATAAGTAATATCTGTAAACCAATCGTGTTTGTTGAAGAGTTCCTGATTTATGTACCAAATACATTTACTCCGGATGGAGACGAGTTCAATAATATCTTCAGGCCGGTAGTTCCTGATGGAATGTCATTGGATGACTATACATTTAGAATCTACGACAGATGGGGTGAAGTATTGTTCGAATCACACGATGTAAGTGTTGGATGGGACGGAACTTATCAAAATGTTCCGGTCAAAGAAGGTGTTTATACGTGGACAGTTGTCGCAGCAGGAGCCGGTGATAAAAAAGCTCGGGAATTCAAAGGGCACGTAAATATGTTGAAGTAAAATTCGATTATATATTAAACAGTAGGGGCGAGATTAATCTTGCCCTACTTGTTACATCCTTTTTTTATTTGAAAATCGCACCCAATATTTGCTTATAACCAGAATGATTGAATGCGAAATTATTTTTTAGACAGAAGGAATCTATTTCAAAAATCATACCGTATTTGACCAGGTAATCACATAATTATTTCTATATTGTAATTTTATGAGTATTTACTTTTTTTAACAATAAAGGCAACCCTTTAAAAAAAAGACAGTCAATACATTGAACTAGAACTATGACTATGAAAAGAACTACTGCTTTCAGATCAATCTGCAATTCATTATTGTTTGTATTGTTCACTTTGGGTTTTTCAACAGTATCCTTAGCTCAATTTCCGGGATGTCCGGATATTAACGCTGGTCCGGATCAGACCTTACCCTGTTCTACGCCTTGTACGAACTTAACGGCAACTCCTTTTGCAACTGGTGCAACCACAACTTATGGAGTAAGTGCGATTCCGCACACACCACCAATTGCTTATAACCAGGCAGGTGGTACGGCGGTTTCCGTTGGAACGGATGACGTTTGGTCTCCACCAATCTCATTGCCATTTAACTTCTGCTATTATGGAGTCAATTATACCACCATTAATGTAGGTTCTAATGGAACTATCCAATTTGGTGGAGGTACTGCCGGAGGATCTTTTCAACCCTGGTCATATACTGCAAGTTGTCCGAGTACAGCGTTATCAGCTGCAGGAGATATTTATGGCGTTTATCACGATATTGATCCGACAGTAGCAGGATCTGTGACCTGGTATCTATTAGGTACTGCACCTTGTCGTATTTTTGTGGTTTCCTATAATAATTTAGGACATTTCAGCTGCACGAGTTTACGAAGTACCCACATGATGGTGTTGTATGAGACAACCAATGTGATTGACGTATATGTCCAAAATAAAGCAACTTGTGGTACCTGGAATGGTGGTCGCGCAATTATCGGTATTCAAAACCCGGCCGGTACTGCAGGTATTTCGGCTCCAGGTAGAAATGCAGGTGCTAACTGGACTGTAACAACTCCGGAAGGGTGGCGTTTTACTCCTACAGGAGCTCCTAACTACTCAGTAGCATGGTTCCAGGGAGCAACCCAAATCGGTACAGGAAATACAATCAATGTCTGTCCTACCGCCACCACTACATATACTTCTGTAGTAACTTACAACCGATGTGACGGAACAACTGTGACCGATAACGATCAGGTGACCATTAACTTTTCGAATTTAACTCCGCCAACCGTGACTCCAACCGCTGAGTCTTGTGCAAACTACAATAACGGTTCTGTAATTATTAATAATCCACCGGGTGCCGGACCTTATACGGTCAATATTACCGGACCGGCAAGCGGTTCCGTCGTCGAGGCAAATACAGCCGCCGCCACGGCCAATTTTACCAACCTACCGGATGGGAATTATAACTTTACTGTTACCGGGGCAAATGGATGTACAACAAACGGTACATTTACTATTGCGCCGGGTGGAGTATGCTGTAGTGTTACTGTTTCGGCAACAAATGTGCTTTGTAGCGGTGCTACAACAGGATCTGCAACTGCCACACCAATCGGAGTTGCACCATATACTTATTCCTGGACAGGGGGACAAACTACCCAAACAGCATCCAATTTAGGAGCGGGTTCATATACAGTTACACTGACAGATAACACCGGTTGTGTTGCAACTGCAACTGCTCCGGTTAATCAACCAACACCTATTGCAGCAACATTGACTCCGGTGAACGTAAGTTGTAATGGATCATGTAACGGAACAATCACCGTAACAGCCCCTTCTGGCGGAACACCTCCATATCAATACAGCATTAATGGGGGAGCATTCCAGGCAGGAACTGTATTTACAGGATTATGTAACGGAACTTATGCCGTAACTATCCGTGATGCGAATAACTGTACCCTTGTCCTGAACCAGAACATTACCCAGCCGGCAATTTTGAACTTAGTACAGAGTGCTATAACGCCTGCAGCTTGTGGTTTGTCTAATGGAACAGTAACTGTTACACCATCAGGTGGAACAGCACCTTATACTTATACTATTGATGGTGGAGCAAGCCAGTCAAGTCCAACATTTGGAACTTTGGGAGCAGGTCCGCATACGGTTGTTGTTACAGATAACCGCGGATGTACCCGCAATCTTGTTATTACTATTGTAGCAACAAATGCCCCTGTAGTATCTGTTCAAAGCCAGACGAACGTAAGTTGTTTTGGCGGTGTTAACGGATCTGTGATTATTGGTGTTGCAGGTGGAGCTTCTCCATTTACATATTCATTAAACGGTGGACCTTCCCAGGCATCGAATACTTTTACCAACCTTACTGCAGGAACTTACACGGTAACAGCTACAGGTAGTAACGGGTGTCCTGGATCGGTAACTTTTACCATTACCAGCCCTCCGCAATTGACTTATACCACAGCCCTTACTCCGGCTTCTTGTAATGGAGTTTGCGACGGACAAATCCAGGTAAATGCATCCGGAGGTACTACACCTTATCAGTATTCATCCAATAACGGAATAACTTATGCACTTGCAAACCCAATAACAGGTTTGTGTGCGGGACTTGTTCATGTTGTAGTAAAGGATGCCAACGGTTGTTTGACCAACTCGGATGTTACCATTACCCAGCCGGCACCGGTTTCAGCAACATTTACCAGTACCAATCCTATTTGTAACGGATCTTGCGACGGAACAATTACAGTTACCCCTTCAGGTGGTACACCAACTTATCAATACGCATTAAACGGAGGTCCTTCACAGGCTTCAAATGTCATTGCCGGGGCATGTGGCGGAAACAACACGATCCTTATCACTGATTCTCATGGTTGTCAATTCACAGGTATCCGCAATTTAGTAGATCCTCCTGGATTTGGAATTGATACTTCGGATTATGTAGACGCGAACTGCGGGTTCAACAACGGATCAGTTACAGTAACTGCAAACGGTACTAACGGACCATTCCAGTACACGTTGGTACCAGGGTATCCGACTTTCCAGTCAAGCGGGGTGTTCCCGAACCTTTATGGAGGTGCTTACTTAGTGACAGCAGTTGATCAATTGGGTTGTACAGATTCACTTTTCATCGGGATCAACGACGTTGAAATGGCTGGTATTGTCCTTGTTCAAACAGATGCGAACTGCCACGGAGTAGCGGATGGTACTATCGAGGTAACGAACGTCAGTGGAGCAGGAACAATTACTTATGATTTGGATAATGCTTTCAACCCACAATTGAGCGGTTTCTTCCCGAATCTTCCGTTTGGATCCCATGTAGTGACCATTACCGATATTGGTAACTGTGTATTTACGATTCCATTCATGGTTGCAGAACCAGCACTTATTGAATACGATACAGACCTTACAAACATTACCTGCAACGGTGGAAACACGGGTGAAATAGAATTCATCAATGTTACGGGAGGAACAGGAGCACACCAGTACAGTGTTAATCCGGCTCCTTTCCAGACAGGAACAAGCTTCCCGAACTTAGCAGCAGGCACTTATACTTTAGAAGTTACGGATGCTCTTGGTTGTTTGGTAAGCAGTACGGTTACTTTAACCCAGGCAGCACCACTTACAATTGCAACCACGGTTTTCGACCTGAATTGCTTTGGAGACAGCTCAGGAGGAATCCAGATCGGATCAACAGGCGGAACAGGAGCATACCAATACAGCATTGGCGGACCTTTCTCACCGATTGAATCTTTCTTCAACCTGGATGCAGGAACCTATACGGCTACTACCCAGGATGCGGCAGGCTGCCAGGTTACAACTACTGTAACTGTAAACGAACCGGCACAGCTAACAGCAACCTATGCACCAACGAATGCTTCGTGTTTTGGGGTGTGCGACGGAGAAATCGTTGTGACAGCAACAGGCGGAACAGCACCATACTTGTACAGTCCTGACAATGGATTGAATTACTTTGTATCGGCAACACTTGACAACTTGTGTGCAGGAAACATTGACCTGGAGGTAATTGATGATAACGGATGTTTCATCAACGCAGTTCAGGTGATCAGCCAGCCAACAGCAGTGACCCTGAATGTTGTTCCTACCGATGAGACTTGTGCGGCTTCCAATGGACAACTGGCTATCACAGGCGCAGGTGGAACAGGAGCTTATACTTACAGTGTGAACGGAAGTCCTTATACAGGTACCTCATTATATACTGGATTAGCTGCAAATGTTTACAATGTATTTATCCACGATGCAAACAGCTGTGAGGCAGATACCACGGTTTCTATTACCAACCAGGCTTCACCGAACATTATCGGAGCAGTAGTGACGAATGTCTCTTGTAACGGAGTTTGTGACGGAACACTTCAGGTAACAGTATCAGGTGGAACAGGAGCAATCACTTATTCGATCGGAACTCCACAGGCAGCTTCCCTGATCACAGGAATTTGTGCAGGAACTTACACATTAACAATTACGGATGCTAACGGATGTACGGACACTCAGCCGATTACTGTCACAGAACCGGCACCTCTTCAGGCTACAGTTACACCAACAGCACTGACTTGTTTTAACAACAATACAGGACAAATCACTTTTGCAGCATCAGGCGGAACAGCACCTTACCAATACAGTACCAACGGAGTTGCATTCTCGAACCAGTCAACTGTTCAGTTCCTAAGTGCAGGAACCTACAACACGGTTGTAAGAGATGCGAACAATTGTACGGTGAATACGACCATAATTATTACCGAACCGGCTTTGTTGGATATTCAGAATATTGTAACAAACAATGCAAGCTGTCATGGAGTATGTGATGGTGATGCTACTGCTACAGTTGTAGGTGGTACTATTCCATACAGCTACAATTGGTCGAATGGAGCCACAGGTGGAAGTGCAAATGCATTATGTGCAGCGTCTTATTCATTGACTGTTACTGATAATAATGGATGTACGGCCGTTGAAAGCTTCAATATTACTGAGCCGCCTTTATTGGTAATTACAAGTACCAGTGCAACAGATGCATTGTGTAACGGTGACTGTAATGGTACCGTCACAATTAACTCAAACCTGGCAACAGGTTACAGTATCACTGGTGTCAATGGTGGTGCAATTCAGCCTGCTAATACATTTACCGGTCTTTGTGCAGCAACATATACGATAATGGTGCATGATGCAGCAGGTTGTACTCAATCAGGTACTATCGCAGTAGGAGAACCTCAACCGTTAGTTCAGGCAGCAATTCCTGAAGATGGATTGTTGATCTGTTACGATGGTTATGGTACTTTATCGGGAAGTGCAACAGGCGGAACTGCTCCATACTACTTTGTATGGAATACAGGAGATACTACTCAGTATTTGAATGTGAATTTAACAGCTCCTGCTACATTTACGTGCACTGTATATGACCAAAATGGTTGTGTATCGAATGCACAAACAGCAAATGTAACTGTGAGACCTCCATTTGTGGCTTCAGTAACAACTCCGGTCTCAGCTTGTCCGGGACAAGCTGTTATGATGACTGGTTCAGGAGTAGATGGTTTACCAGGATATACTTACGAATGGTTGACTCCAACAACACACGATACATTGGCGAATGGTACTTCTTACTCATACACTCCAAATGGATCTGAAACGGTATTGATGGTTGCACATGACGAATGTTACAGATACGATACATTGCCTGTAACGGTTCAGATTTATGCATTACCAAGTCCTGAGTTTTTGGCTTCACCGGCATCCGGATGTTCACCGTTAACAACGACATTTGATTTCCCTGCAGCAACTGCCGGGTTAATTACAAACGCTCAATGGACGTTCGGTGATGGTTCAACCGGAAGTGGTACATCAGCTGTACAACATACATATACTCCTGTAGGATGTTATGATGTAACAGTTCAGATCACTACAATAGAAGGTTGTATTACAGATACTACACTGCAGAACTTTGTGTGTGTGGTTCCGGATCCGATTGCAAATTTCAATTGGAGCCCTATTCCACCAACAACCATTAATTCAACGATCAATTTCAATGATAACTCTGTGAATGCGGTTACTTATGATTGGGATTTTGGAGCATATGGAACTTCAACTTTGGAAAATCCGGTGATTAATTACGGAGATATCGAAGCAGGAAGCTACGAGGTTTGTTTAACTGTGACTTCTCCGGAAGGATGTAGAAATGATATCTGTAAACCAATCGTATTTATTGAAGAGTTCCTGATTTATGTACCAAATACATTTACTCCGGATGGAGACGAATTCAACAATATTTTCAGACCGGTAGTTCCTGATGGAATGGTTTTGGATGACTATACATTTAAGATCTTTGACAGATGGGGGGAAGTATTGTTCGAATCACACGATGTGGAATTTGGATGGGACGGAACTTATCATACTGTTCCTGTGAAAGAAGGTGTTTATACATGGACAGTTGTTGCTAAAGGAGCCGGTGATAAAAAACTACGGGAATTCGAAGGGCATGTGAACATGTTG
>CBFGOJ010000053.1:0-19052 GCA_965650365.1 uncultured Fluviicola sp.
TGTGAAATTCCCAATGCAGCCTGGAAGTCAGTAATCCGGTAATTGTAACCCAATTCCTGCATTTCCATGTACCAAAGCGGGTATTCTCCGTTTGAAACACCGTTGCCAACTGCAAATTCGATGGAGTTTTCATACAGATCTGTGTTCCGCGTGATTCCGTGCGTGCGCAAAGTCAGTAATTGCTGATAAAGCTCCGAATTATTGGTGGTGATCATTCCGCCCTCCCCGGTGGCAATGTGTTTTACCGGATGAAAGGAAAAAACGCTCAAATCAGCAAATAGTCCATTTCCTGCAGGCTGCTCTTTTCCGGTTTCGTCCTGAAAAGACCCACCCGGAGAATGACAGGCATCCTCAATGATCCATAAGTTGTGTTTATCTGCCAGTTTTTTGAAAGCATCCAATTGAGGAACGCGGCCGGCAAAGTCAACAGGAATAATCCCGCGGATTTTCTTGTCCGGATTGTTTTTGATCAATGCTTCAACGGATTTCAGGTCCATCAAATACGTTTCGGGATCAATATCTGCAAACAAGATCTGTCCGCCGCAATATTTCACACAATTAATGGAAGCTGCAAAGGTAATGGGAGTGCAAATCACGTATTCATCCTCCCGGATTCCCAAGGCCATTACGGCTAAATGGAGCGCTGCGGTTCCATTGCTTACCGCAACTGCATAGGTTGAACCAACGTATTGGGCAAATGCATTTTCAAATTCAGCAATTTTGGGTCCCTGGGTCAGAAAATCAGATTGCAGGGTTTCAATAACCGTTTGAATATCTTCCGGAGTTATCTCCTGTCGTCCGTACGGAATAATACTGTTCATACTTCAAAAGCAGGATCAACGTGTTCTTTAATGAGTGTTCTGAGGCTTTCAACCGTTTCCCAATCAGAATTTTTATCAGACGAGTACGAAAAACCTTCTGAAACTTTCACTGCTTTAAAATGGTCCACAAACTGGTCCATTTTCCAATTAGGTGTTTGAGGCAAAATAGTGTAGTATTTCCCCAGATCGTAAGTGAAAAAAGAATCGGATGAAGTAATCATTTCTTCGTGGATTTTTTCTCCGGGACGAATTCCGATAACCGGTTTTTCACATTCCGGACCAATTGCTTCTGCAACATCTAAAATGCGGTAGGATGGAATCTTAGGAACGAAAATTTCTCCTCCCCAGGCGGTTTCAAGGGCATGCATAACCATGTCCACACCACCTTGCAGGGAAATATTGAAACGTGTCATGGATTCTACCGTAATCGGTAAAACACCGTCGTTGCGTTTTTTCTTCAGGAAAAAAGGAATCACTGATCCGTTTGAACCCATTACGTTTCCGTAACGGACCACAGAAAATTTCACGTTTCTTTTTCCTTTGATATTATTTGCAGCAACGAATAATTTATCGGAAGTCAATTTGGTAGCTCCGTATAAATTGATCGGTGCACAAGCTTTGTCTGTAGAAAGTGCAACAACATGTTCCACATTTGTTTTAAGAGCTGCTTTGATCACATTGTCCGCTCCTCCGACATTTGTTTTCACGCATTCATCCGGATTGTATTCCGCAATGTGGACGTGTTTCATAGCTGCTGCGTGAATAACATAATCAATTCCTGAAAAAGCTCTTTCTAGACGTTCTAAATCGCGAATATCGCCAATAAAATAGCGAATCTGGGGATAAGTCCTTTGCGGGAATTCCTGTTCCATTTCAAACTGTTTCTGCTCATCCCGGGAAAAGATAACCAGTCGTGCTATTTCAGGATGATTGCTTAAAATATGTTTGGTAAGTGCCTTTCCAAGGGAACCTGTTCCGCCAGTAATTAGTATTGATTTGTCTTTCACAAATGTATTTTTGAGATATTACAAAGATAACCGAATGATTTAATTCTTATGGAAGAAAACGTTTAATTGCACGTCCATCTCCTGATTGCTGATATCCTGCATGAAAGGTTTTTCCTCGCGTCTGGCCTGCAGCACTTTATATCGGAATCCCTGGGAAGCAAGCAGTTCTAAAATACGTTCTAAACGCTGTTCTCTTTGAGGGAAGGAATGGAATTCGATAAAGACGTATTTCGATCTGCCCAGGGAAGAATAACAGTCTTCGATTACTTCCATTTCAGCACCTTCAATGTCAATTTTAATTAAGTCGATGGAAGGATATTCTTCAATGATGTCTTTGAATCGTACAGTTGGGACACGAATCACGTTTTCTGTAGAGAAGATAGAACCTGAATCTGCGCCGGCCTGGCCGAAGGTGATTTCAGAATCGGAATTGCTCCAGGCTGCCTTTTCAATAACTGTTGCAGAACAGCCGTTTGCCTCCAGATTTCTTCGAAGAACTGCTGCAACTGCCGGATCAGCTTCAATAGCTATAATTTGAGCTTTTGGATGAGTTCGGTGAAAATATAAGACGGAAAGGCCGATGTTCGCTCCGCAGTCAATGATTACCGGTTTTTCACTCTTCGTTGCAAAACGGTAATGCTCCTGGTAAATGATCTCGTGATACATTCCCATCAAAGCCCGAATGTCATTGTATTCTATTTTAAATCCACCGATGCGGATCGTTCCGGACTTATTTTTCTTCTTGAATGCGGTCAATGCGATCAAACGCAGCAAGGTGTAAAATTTGGGATTGAAAAATTTAGAAAATGCTCGTTTAAACATTGCTTTCGGAGTATTTATGACAATTCGTTTAGTTTTTTGCGTTCGAAGGCATCGATCAAAGAAACTTCGCTGCAATTATAGATCTGAATGTTTTTGTTTTCAATGTATTCGTTGATTTCCCAATATCCCTGGAAAGTGAGTTGGAATTTTTGCAATACCTCGTGAAGTCTTCGCGGCCTTAGCTGATAATCATTCATTGGGATAGCTTTAGACTCGTTCTCATCGTAAAAATGTTTCTGATTGATCAATGTTATGTTATCTTCCGAAACTGAAATTTCTCCCAGCCAGGAATGATCTGCACCGATGAGAATAATGGTCCTGTATTTCAGGTAGATCATGTTCATGATTGCAGGGATAATCACATTGTGCGGACGGGGTGTCCCGACTCCCATTTTGAAAAGCAAGTTTTTGAACCAGGAAAAGCCTTCAATGGATGTTAAATTGAAATAGATGGGTTTTAAGTGTTTGTTATCTGCCAGAAGTTGTTTAAAATCCGGTGATTTTTTAGCTGCGAATGGCACCATGATTTCCATGTCCCAGCTTGTTTTTCTGAGGTTATCAAAGACTTCCCTTTTGAAATCCTGGTAAATTTTGCTCTGTTTGGCATCTGGTAAGAACACAATGGTGGCATTGATAATGTAGTAACGGGGCTTCAATTCCAGGAAAGAATCAGAAGCGGCGAAATTGTTGACACAAACCAGGTCGTGCCGGCTCAGCTCATCCCGGTATTTATTCAAAGAATCTCTAAATGACGGACCGTTTCCAACAATCACACAGGTTGTCTTATCGGCCGAAGTGGATTTTAGAATTCCGGTCCACCGACTCAGAATCAATATGCGTGCTAGAGTTTCACTGCTTAACCTTAAATTTTGTATGAACTTGAGCATTTAATTCAGTTTGTTTTCAATAATTAAAAAGTCCTTTGGAAACCCAAAACCGAAAGCGGATCAGCATGATTCCTTTAGCAGGTGCAAGCATCAATGTATATCCCAATGCAAGCAGGAATGTAGCTCCCCATTTGCACAATTCCCTGATACTGGTTTTGAAGTAGTTCATTCCTCCCAGGTTTTTAGAACGAATTCGCTCGCTAAGCCCAATTCCCACCCCCATTTTTTTGATAAAGGATTTTTGAAGTCTTGCATCCGGGATTACGTGATGAACGATCGTATTGGGAACGTACCAAATTCCATAATTCCGGGCACGCATGCGCGAAAAAATGTCTTTTTCTTCTCCTCCGAGAAGGTTGTTCCCGGTCCTTCCCAAATGTACATCAAATGGTTTCAGCGATTCAAAAACGCTGGCCCTGATTGCCATATTTGCTCCAATGGGATATTTCCCGAACTTGAAAGGTTTTGCTTCGTTTCCAAGGTCGATGGTCGACATTAGCGGAACTAAAAAATGAGAAAGCCATTTGGGAGCTTTTCCTTCAAAACGCGGATAAATCCGTCCTCCGGCAGCCGCAACATCCGGATTTTGATCAAAGAAAGCCATTAAGTTTGCTGTATAATCCTTTTCCATGATAGCATCGTCATCGATGAAGCAGAAAATTTGTCCTTTGGATTCCTGCATCCCCCGATTTCTAGCGTAAGATAGGCCCTGATTGGTTTCTACAAAATAATGGAAAGCAGGAACGTTCGGATCGTTTAACAGTTTTGTGCAAATTTCATGAGTGCTGTCGGTAGAGTTGTTATTGATAACAACAACTTCGTAAGTATCCGGATGTGATGTCTGATTTAATGCAGCTTGGATGGATTCAGCAATGTATTTATCTCGATTGTACGTACAGATAATAACCGATAATTTTTTATTCATGAAGTTATTTTGCATCAAAAATCAAAGATAGCGAATATTATTTGCTCTATGACTTGCGATTGTTTAATTACATTTGTCAGGTAAATTCAGGTGTTGAATGGGACTGGTACAAAAAGATGCTTTCAGAACAATGATTATTTCCTATCTGGGAATTGTTTTGGGGTATTTGAATAAAGGTCTTTTATTCATATGGTTTTTAAGTATCGAACAAATTGGTTTGGTAAACCTGATCGTTACTGTGGGTACGCTTTTTGCACAGTTGGCAAACATGGGGAGTCTATTCACGGTGTGGAAATTCTTTCCGTTCTTTAAGAATCCCGAAAAAAAGCACCACGGTTTTTTGCCTTTTACCCTGATTATAGTTTTGATTGGAATAGTGATCTGTACCCTGTTGTATATCGGGCTCAGTGAACAAATTCAGGCCAGGTACAGTGAGAAGTCTGCTTTGTTCAATGAGTATTATTACTGGGTTCTGCCGATCGGGATTTCATATGTGATTTTCATCGTACTTGAATCTTACCTGCGGAGTTTGTACAAGAATATCGTTTCGGTCTTTGCATACGAAATCGTTCTTCGCGTAGTAACAACTTTTTTAATACTGCTGTTCATAGCGGATTGGATTTCGTTTGAGCAATTTGTGGTATGGCATAGTTTGCTTTACATTGTTCCAACTCTGATCCTGCTTGTTTACCTGATCCGGATCAATGAGTTTAACCTGAGTTATTCGTCCATTCAAATCTCGAAACGCTTCAAGCGGATTATCTTCCAGTTCTCCTCTTTTTATTATGTAAATAGTCTTGGATTCGTTTTGGTTACCTCACTGGATTTGATGATGCTGGCCGAAATAATCGGATTGGAAGAAGCGGGAATATACTCTACAGTAGTTTTTCTGAGCGGTGCTCTACAGGTGCCTTATCGTTCGATTCTTCGGGTTAGTGCGCCTTTAGTTGCAGATTACTGGAAACACCGGGAGATGGATAAGATGAAAGATCTTTACCAAAAAGTCAGTTCTGTTTCGCTTGTTTTGGGATTGGGAATGTTTTTAATGGTCTGGCTGAATATTGATTTTCTCTTTTCTCTGTTGAAACCGATATACCAGCCCGGGAAATGGATTTTCCTGATGTTGATGATCGGTCGTTTACTGGACATGTTTTTGGGTCTGAACGGGGCGATCTTTACGACTTCCAAGAAATACCGTTACGAATTGATCTTTACCGTTATTTTAATTGGAACGGTTTACGCCTTTAATCTGCTGCTGATACCGCAGTGGGGTGGAGCAGGAGCTGCCATTTCAACAAGCATTGCATTTATCATCTTTAACCTGGGAAGATTGATTTTCGTGTGGAAGATTTACAAGATTCATCCCTTTACGCGAAATCAGTTCTTTGTCATCGGATTGGCGGTAATCACATTCACGGCAGGTTACTTCACACAAGGACTCATAAACAACAAATGGATCCAAATGTGCTTTGAATCCATTCTTGTAATGGGATTATTCGTGTTTCCTATTTATATTTTCAAACTGGAAAATGAGACTATTTCCTATTTTCAAAAAGCACTGGGCTTTGTGAAAGGAAAATTCGTTAAGAAATAGTCTTTCTAATCGTTTCGATTGCTTCACTTAGTCCTGCCGCATTTTTACCTCCGGCGGTTGCGAAGAAAGCTTGTCCGCCTCCGCCTCCCTGGATTAATTGAGCTACGGATTTAACCAAAGCTCCTGCATTCCATCCTTTTGCTGAAACCAAGGTCTCGTCTACCTGCACACTGATCGCACATTTGTCGTCTTCTTTTGAGCCAATTACTGCAAACAGGTTTTGAACTTCGCCTTTCAACTGGAACAAAATATCTTTCACGGAACCTGCATCCAGATCAATGATTGCCTCGAGGTAAGAAAAATCCCCTTTGGAAACAATTTTGGTCTTCAAATCAGCTTTCACCGATTTAGCCTGTTCCTTCTTGAAGGTTTCCACCTGTTTTTGAAGCTGGTTGTTTTTCAGGATCAAATCTTCTACAGCCTTGGAAACGTCTTTCGGATTTTTCAAGAGTTCATTTACCGATTTCAATTTCGATTCCTGATCTGCATAATGCGATTCTACGGCAACATTTGTAATCGCTTCAATTCTGCGAATACCTGCTGCAACAGCAGATTCAGCCTGGATTTTGAATAAACCGATTTGTCCGGTGTTTTTAACATGTGTTCCACCGCATAATTCAACCGAATCACCAAATTTGATCACACGGACCGTATCGCCGTATTTTTCACCGAACAAAGCCATAGCACCCATTTCTGTTGCTACTTCGATCGGAACATTGCGTCTTTCATCCAAATCAATGCTGGCACGAATTGCTTCGCTCACCAATGATTCGATTTTAGCCAATTCCTCATCCGTCACTTTCGAAAAATGAGAAAAGTCGAAACGCAGGTAATTTGAATTTACCAAAGATCCTTTTTGCTCGACATGAGTTCCCAAAACACTTCGCAAAGCATGATGCAGCAAGTGAGTAGCAGAGTGATTGAAAGCCGATAAATGACGTTTTTCTTTATTTACTTCAGCAGTAAAAGGTTTGTTCGGGTTTGCCGGGAGATTTTCAGATAAATGAACGATGAGGTTGTTCTCTTTTTTCGTGTCAAAGATCACCAGAGATTCCGAATCGTTGTAAATTCTTCCCGTATCACCAACTTGTCCACCACCTTCCGGGTAGAAAGGAGTTTTAGTGAAAACCAATTGATAGAAAGTCTTTTGTTTCTGAGAAACCTTCCGGTATTTCACAATTTCAACAGCTGTTTCCAAATAATCGTATCCAACGAATTCCTCCACCGAATCATCGATCAATTGTACCCAGTCATCTGTTTCAATAGCTGTTGCGGCTCTTGAACGGTCTTTTTGTTTCGTTAATTGGGCGTTGAATCCATCTTCATCTACAGAAAGATCGTTCTCACGAGCAATCAAACTGGTCAAGTCGAATGGGAAACCGTAAGTATCATATAATTCAAAGACAGAAACTCCATCAAGAATGGTTTTATGGTCATTTTTCGCAGCTGTAATTAAGCTTTCAATGCGCTTGATCCCTTGTTCCAGTGTACGGAAAAAAGACAATTCTTCTTCACGGATCACTTTCTCTACCAATTCGCCTTGTTTCACCAATTCGGAGAACGGATCTCCCATGACCTGGGAAAGTACCACCGATAAACCGGAAAGGAAGGGTTCTTTCAATCCCAGTGTTTGGTATCCGTAACGGACAGCGCGTCTCAAAATACGACGAATCACATAACCGGCTCCGGTATTGGATGGCAATTGTCCGTCTGCAATAGAGAATGCAATGGCACGCACGTGATCAGCGATCACACGCAAAGCGATATCCGTTGTTTCGTTCTCTCCGTATTTCTTTCCGGAAACTTTTTCCATATGCTGGATCAAAGTCTGGAATAAATCGATGTCGTAATTGGAAGTTTTGTCCTGAAGTGTCATTGCCAAACGTTCCAATCCCATTCCGGTATCCACGTGCGTTGCAGGAAGTGGTTCTAAGCTTCCGTCGGCTTTGCGGTTGAACTGCATGAATACGTTGTTCCAGATCTCAATCACTTGCGGATGATCTTCGTTTACGTATTTCTTTCCGTCTTCTTTTGTTCTTTCAGCAGCAGGACGGTTATCTACGTGAATTTCCGTACAAGGTCCGCATGGGCCCGTATCACCCATTTCCCAGAAATTATCTTTCTTGGAAGCCAAAATGATGCGGTCTTCAGCAATGTATTTCTTCCAGATATCAAAGGATTCCTGGTCCATTGGAACACCGTCTTTTTCATCACCTTTAAAAACAGTCACGTATAAACGGTCTTTTGGAATTTTGTAAACTTCAGTCAATAATTCCCATGCCCAGCCAATAGCCTCTTCTTTGAAATAATCTCCGAAAGACCAGTTTCCAAGCATCTCGAACATGGTGTGGTGGTAAGTATCCACGCCCACTTCTTCCAGGTCATTGTGTTTTCCTGAAACGCGTAAACATTTTTGAGAATTGGCGACACGACGATTCTTCGGAACCGCATTTCCAAGGAAAAAATCCTTGAACTGGTTCATTCCGGCGTTCGTAAACATCAAGGTTGGGTCATTTTTCACAACCATTGGTGCTGAAGGAACAATCTGATGTCCTTTCGATGCAAAAAAATCAAAAAACTGCTTGCGAATCTCGTGTACTGTCATTACTGTTAACTTGTGAATGCTTTATTTACTCTCTTTTTGAGAGTTGCAAATGTAGCTGAAATAGTTAATTTACACCGACATTCCGTCAACAATTTTGATCCCGCTAGCTATCGCGATTTCGCTTGCTTATTCCGGTTTTGCCAAAACCCGTTTTATGAAATGAGTGAATACGAGAATCGCCCCGAATGCAGACAGCCAGATAACTATAGGATCTTGACCCCAATAGTAAAAGACACTATGTTCTGTGTGCTGGTTGAAGCAACTGTCCATGTATTTTCTTTTCAAGACAGATTCCAAAAATTGGTAAGAGAAAATCGGAACAAAAATCGTCACTGCAAAACAGAGGTTGAAAGTGATCAAAAGAAGCCTTTTCGAAATACTCTTTTTGGAATAGAAGATATACAGCAATGAATACAAAATTCCACTGAAAATCAGCAGTTGTGCAAAAATCCGGAATGTCGGATCGTAATCCTCACGATAATCATGCTGTTCTAAAAACAAAAGGAAGAACAGGATGTTTAGAATCACAAATACTCCGCCAACCGAAGCTGCAATGATCAGGTTGATCGGATTTCCTATTGCAAAAAGGAAAAACACCAGCGCAAAGCCAAGTGCAAAAAAGAGACTTGCAACAAATGGAATCCAATTAATGGCAGGATCATGCGCTGCCTGGCTGTTTGAATACAATTCTTCCAATTGCGCTTTTTCTACAAAATACAAAGATTGTTCGTGTTCGTCTTCCGTGGAGGCTCTGAATGCTTCATACCCCTCCAGGTTGCCAAACCGGGAAAGGTCTGCTTGAGCCTGTTCCGGATTATTGGCAAATTCACCTACAACTGCTGGAGCAGTCATCTTGTGTTTTCTTTTTAGCACGTAATCCAAAATTTCAGCATTGTTAAGGGAATGCCTGATTTTATGTCGAGCTAATAGGTCCTGATACTTATTAAGTACTTTCAGGATATCGTCTCTTTTACTGGATTTTAAAAACGCATTAAACGATTTGTTGGCCTCTATGGAGAAATTTTGCTCACCGTCGTATTCGTTATAATGGATCAAATAATTGTAATCATTCCTTCTTTCAGCGTATTCGTGAAAGATATTCTTGTATTCCGGGTAGGAGAAATAATCCGGTGATAATTCCTCTTTTGAAAAATTTCGTAAGTCATACAGTCCGTTGGGACATAATTGCCGGAGCTTCTTTGTCTCTAATAAATAGGTGTATTCACCTGAACTTGAACAAGGAGATTTTGCCACAATCGTTTTGAGCACTAAGAATTGCGTGAGCATGTTTTCAACCGTGTCATTGTTTTCAGGATGAAGAGACGGGCTGTAATACGTTTCATCACTTTTTAATTCAACTTCAGCGATCTGATTTTTCGGGTGATATTCGAATTTATACTGATTTTCAGATTCTTTAAGTTTGGATAGACTACCATAGAGAACAGATGGCATATTGGTCCATGTGGAATCGTTATAATCGAACTGGATTTCTGTTACATCGGGATGGTAAACATTTAAATAAGTATTGTAGTAAAAGCTATTATCAAACAAAAATGCATCTGCTAAATTGATAGTTTGAATGTGGTCTTTTAATTCTTCTATTGGAGCAAGCTGCTTCACTTTTGCTTTCACTCCCCAATTGAATGTGGTGTATGGCCATGTCAAGCTCCAAAATATCACCATAAAAGAGCAAAGTAAACGTGTGAAGTAAAATCGCTGCAAAGGATAGAGATTCTTTAGTGCACTTTTCCTATAGAAAGCCAAAGCCCAAACGATAATGAAAGTGGCGTTCAGGAGAACAAAACAAAGAGATGCATTTGAACGCTCGAAATAAAAACTTTGAGAAATGCGGATGATGGACTTTGGATCCGTATAAAAATAACCCCAGGAATAAAAAAGGATGCTCATCAAAACAGAAAACAAGCAGGCATACAATAACTTGGTATGCCAAAGCAGCGGAAACTTTTCCAGCAAAAAAATATCAAATTTCTTAAAAAGGTTCATAGTTAGGCGTTTTGGATGAAAAAGCGTCTGGATGATTTGGAGATGTCACGAATGTAGGTGATCTGCACCTTGGAATCAATGAGTTTCTGCAGCACTTCGTTCATGCACGATTGTTTTGAAATATGAACAATGAAAATCCCGCCGTTGTATTGGATTTGGTCTATCGGTAAGGATTGAATAATTCCCGAAAGTTCTTCTTTTGAAAGTTGAATATCCATTTCCAGGATGGTTTTTTCTGCTCCGTCCAATGAATCTTCTTCGACTTCTTTCGATTGATTGATGTACACAGGACTTCCTTTTTTCAGGAAGATCACTTTATCGGCTACTTTTTCGACTTCGAAAAGCTGTTGTGAACTCAAAATAATTCCCAGCGGATTGGATAAGCTGGCAGCCATGAGCTTTAAATCTTCTAAAATCAATTGCTGGGCAAGAACGTCCAGGTTGGCCAATGGTTCATCCAATAAAAGCAATTTGGGTTTTCGAAGGAAAGTCCGGGCCAGTTCAAACCGCATTTTATATCCGGAAGATAATTCGCTCCATTTGTAATTGCGGAAAGACCACAAACCAAAGCGAATGATGTACATCAATACCAGCAATTCATTCTCTTCTCCTAAAATACCGTACTGACTTGCAGTGAATTTCAGGTTGCTCTTCAAAGAACCATGCCATTTCGGGGTTCTTTGCGGAATATAAGCCAGGTGAGAGCGCTGATTGTATAAGTTTAATTGTTCCAAATCATGCGAGAAGAGAATCGTGCCTTTGTCAAAATCCAGATCTTTCGCAATAACGCGAAGCAAAGAGGTTTTTCCGTTTCCGTTTTCACCCACTAATCCCCAAATTTCTCCGGATTGAATAGCGATGTTTATTGGTCCGATCTCAAAGGAGCTCCTGCGGTATTTTTTTGTCAGATCGGAAATTACAGCAAGTGCTTCATGCCCATTATTTGCATCAATAGCCAGTTGTTCCAATTCCTGAAGCAGTTCCAGTGATCTTTGAACAAATTGATCGCGGTCTTCCGGGTTTTGTTCCTTCCAGGAAACCAGGTCAATGGTTTTTTGATAGTAAGTTTTGTCTGCAGTATCCAGCACACAATCCACCAGGTTTCGAAAGCCCAGATCAATGTCCGAGTTTTTAAAGTGATTCCTGGTTTGGTTAATTTTAGATTGAAAAGTAGTCATGAATTATTTGGCTCTAAACATCATTCGAAGTACAACAAAAACGGATATAACGACTGTGGTCACAAAGAAAATATCCGGGAAATTCCCAAAAACTTCATGCAGAATTGGTCTTCCATCCTTGCTGGTGAAAATTTGCACATTGTAAACTTTCAAGAGTGTGGCACAGATCAAGAGCATCCCCAGTAAAACGATCGCGCCAAAACGGTATATATGCCTTCTGATTTCTGTATTCCCGATCGTATTTCCTTCTTCTCCGAGTTTGATGTTGTGACGCAATCCTTCGTGTTTGAAACTCGTTACGATCGCTTTGATATCTTTCGGAAGTGTTTCTACCAGGTACAAATAGTCTTCCGCAGAGGTGATAATTTTAGATTTGATGTTCTTCCAGGAAAAACGTTCTTTGATTTTTTCGACTGCGTAAGGTTTCACCATGGAGATCATATCCAGTTTTACCTGCAGCGCTTCGGCCACTTTTTGAATAGTAACCAGGGTTTTCAAAAGCATGTACAGGTTACTTGGAATCGTGATCCCGTATTTCATCAATAACCTGAAAGTATCCGTAAACAAACCGGAAATATCTACATCATTGTATGAATAATAGGTGTATTTCAATGTCAGCTCCCTGATCTCAAATTCCAGGCTCTCCATCTCCCGGAAGTTTTCCACTTCGGTTAGTTTTAACAAAGCCTTGGAAATTTTATGCGGATTATTTTCCGAAAAACCGATCAGGAAATCGATCAATCCATCAATTTGTTTAGGTTTCAGGCTGGAACACATTCCAAAGTCGATCAAAACGATTTGGTTGTCTCTTCGGATAAACATATTCCCCGAATGTGGGTCGGCATGGAAGAAACCATGTCTAAGGATCATTGTTAAAATGATGTTGACTCCGTTTTCTGCAATTTGCTGCGGATTATATCCTTTTTCAACCAGGTTTTCGAGGTTGTCCGGAGCTTCTCCTTCAATATATTCCATCACCAATACTTTGGCTGTAGAATACTTGCTGTAAACCTTTGGAACATATACCCGGTCATCGCCCTTGAACATGTGTGTAAAACGCATCATGTTGGAAAGCTCGTTCATGAAATCGAGTTCTTTGAGCATGATGTCGCCAAAATCTTCCACGAAGCGGATCAGGTTGAAATTACTGATTTCGGGATATTGGTTTTGAACTTTCTGGGCAAATATTTGAAGAAGTTTGATATCCAGGCGTATTTTGTTGCGGATGTTCGGACGCTGTACTTTAACGACCACTTTTTCCCCGGTATGTAATTTTCCGGTATAAACCTGGCCGATAGAAGCTGAAGCAATGTGTTCTTCATTGAATTCCAAAAAAACCGTATCGATAGAAGCTCCGATTTCGTTCTCAATGATCTGGATCGCAATATCATCGGGCATTGGGCGGGCAGAAGATTGTAATTTTTTCAATTCCATCCGCAACCCTTCCGAAGCAATATCCGGCCTGTCAGCAACGATTTGTCCGAATTTGATAAACGTGGGACCCAGATCCTCAATGATCAAACGCAGTCTTTCAGAACGTGTTTTTCGATTTTTTCCTCTTGGGTCAAAGATAATCCGCAAAGGTCCGGTTGTCAGCCAATTGGCTGTATAATGTCCGGCAATGATTCTAATAATGGACAGTAATCTGAAAAAATTCTTAAGGTTTGCACTAAAGCGAAAAATCCACATAGAAGAGCTTTATTTATATCAAATGTAACTGAAAGTTTAGTATGAGGAGAGAAGGTAGGTTAAATTCGGAACAAATATTTAGATTTTAGCATTCATTCACATTTTTTCTATCTTTAGACACTTGAAAACTAAAAAATCTTAATATGGCAGGCAGTGTATGGCGTAAAAAACCAATGAGCGCTTTTGAAGACGACATGAAGAAAAGTCAATTGAAGCGTGTTCTTGGAAAATGGAGCTTAACAGCAATTGGAGTTGGTGCAATTATCGGAGGTGGAATTTTTGTTCTAACGGGAACGGGAGCTTATTATCATGCAGGTCCTGCGTTATCTCTATCCTTTATAATCGCAGGGATTGCATGTGTTTTCGCAGCTTTATGTTATTCGGAATTTGCAGCAATTTTACCGGTTGAAGGTTCAGCTTATGCTTATGCATACGGAACAATCGGTGAACTTTTGGCTTGGATCATTGGTTGGGGACTTGTTTTGGAATATGCAATGGGATCAATGACAGTCGCCGTTTCGTGGTCAGGATACTTTAATAAACTCCTCAAGGTATTCCACATAGTCTTACCGGACTATTTAACCTCCGATCCTGCAAGTTACACAGGTACAGGTTTTTCGATGAATTTACCTGCATTCCTAATTGTTTTATTGGTTGTTGGAATTTTGGTTAGAGGAACTAAAGGCGCAGCGAAAGCCAATAATTTCATTGTAATCCTGAAAGTGGCAGCAGTACTGTTTGTAATTATTGCCGGTTTGTTCTTTATTAATATGGCCAATTGGTCTCCGTTTATTCCTGATGTAAAGCAAATTTCACATGAGGGTGTCATGCATAATGCTTATGGAGTTACAGGAATTGTTTCCGGTGCTGCAGCTATCTTCTTTGCTTACGTAGGTTTTGATGCCGTTTCAACACAGGCTGGTGAAGCAATTAATCCGAAGAAAGATGTGCCGTTTGCTATCGTTGCTTCCTTATTGATCTGTACCGTTTTATACATCCTTGTTTCCTTAGTATTAACGGGAATGATGAACTACCAGGACTTCGATCCGAAAGGTGCTTATCCGGATGCAATTAAAGCTCCTGTTGCCTATGCCTTCGATATTGCCGGTCAAAAATGGGCAAGTACACTAATTACAATTGCGGCAACTATTGGTTTGGTTTCTGTATTGATGGTAATGATCATGGGACAATCCCGTATTTTCCTTGGAATGGCAAAAGATGGATTGATACCTAAAGT
The DNA here is from genome assembly GCA_965650365.1 of uncultured Fluviicola sp. Lineage (GTDB taxonomy): Bacteria > Bacteroidota > Bacteroidia > Flavobacteriales_D > Crocinitomicaceae > Fluviicola. The sequence continues at coordinate 14,770 of CBFGOJ010000053.1, forward strand.
TTTTTCGGAAATTAACCCGGTTTCAGGAACTCCAAAACGAAACCTTTACATTCTTGGGGTTATCATTGCAACTGTGGCTGCCTTTACACCGATCAATAAACTTGCTGATATGACTAGTTTCGGAACCTTGTTTGCGTTCTTAATGGTTTGTATCGCAGTTTGGGTACTCCGCGTGAAACAACCGAATTTACCGCGTACATTTAAAGTTCCGGCTCTTCCTGTAATAGCGGTTTTGGGTATTTCTATCAATATCTACCTGATGTGTAATTTGAGTATTGATGCACAGTTGCTTTCATTGAGCTGGCTTGCTTTAGGAATTGTCATTTACTTCCTGTATAGCCGTAGAAAAAGTAATCTGAATCATTACAATTTAGATGCTTCCATCACCGGACATGATACGGAAGAAGAAGCTCCTGAAGAATAAATTTATTTGAATTCATAAAGTCCCGATCCGCAGCGACGAATCGGGACTTTTTTATTACTGCTTATGGAAGAAAACACGACTAAGAAATCATTGGGCTTGCTGGATGCAACTTTCCTGGTTGCGGGAAGTATGATCGGTTCGGGAATATTCATTGTTTCCGCAGAAATGTCGCGCGATTTGGGAAGTTCCGGATGGTTACTTTTTACCTGGTTAATTACGGGAGTTATTACCTTGTTTGGTGCCTTAAGTTACGGAGAGTTGGCTGCAATGTTCCCGAAAGCAGGCGGACAATTTGTTTATATCCGCGAGGCTTGGGGGAAATTGCCGTCGTTTCTATACGGCTGGACAACCTTTGCTGTAATCCAAACGGGAGTAATTGCAGCAGTAGCCGTGGCATTCGGGAAGTTTGCGGGAGTTTTCTTTCCTGTATTAGTAGATAAAACCTTGCTCGAATACGGTTCAGTGAAGATTAACGGAGCCAATTTCGTTGGGGTAGCCACGATTCTGATCCTTACCATTATCAATGTTCGCGGAATCAATTATGGCAAAATCATACAGGCGATTTTCACCAGTTCCAAGTTAATTGCTCTTGCTGTCTTGATCGTTGCCGGAATAGTGGTTGGGTTTTCATCCGGTTTTTTTGATGCGAATTTTGAAAATATGTGGCATGCAAGTTCTATCAAGAAAGACGAATTGGGGAATTGGCTTCCTGCAGTTGATCTGACCACTGTTGGATTAATGATTGTTTTGTCTACAACCATCATCAACTCACTGTTCTCTTCAGACGCGTGGAACAATGTAACGTTTATTGCAGGAGATATTCGAAATCCCGAAAGAAATCTACCAAGAGCTTTGTTCCTGGGTACATTCATCGTTACTATTCTTTACATTTTGGCAAATGTTGCCTACCTTGGTTTGCTTCCGATTCACGGAGCTCCTTTTGAAGGCAATTTTGTCTACACCAAAGAAGCTGTTCAATCAACAGGAATTCAATTTGCCAGTTCGGATAGAGTAGGAACGTCGGCAGCGTTTATGTTGTTTGGAAATGTAGCAAATATCCTGATGGCCATATTGATCATGATTTCCACATTCGGTTGTAATAACGGATTGATCATGGCAGGTTCACGTTTGTTTTATGCGATGTCGAAAGACGGCTTGTTTTTCAAAAAGGCAAGCCAGTTAAATAGTTTCGGAGTTCCTGCCTGGGCAATGTGGATCCAGGCTTTGTGGTCGATCATTTTATGTTGTTCTGGTTCTTACGGGATCCTGATCAAGTTCGCGACCTTCGGATCGATGATTTTCTACATCGTAACGATTCTTGGTTTGTTCAAATTGCGCAGAACCATGCCAGATGCTCACAGACCATACAAAGCTTTCGGTTATCCGGTGATTCCGTTTTTGTATTTGGTTTTTGCGGTGATAATTTGCGTTTCACTCACACTATTTACTTTTTGGGATACGTTTGGGAGTATTTTGTTGATCCTTGCAGGAATTCCGATTTATTACCTGGTGTTTAAGAAGAAAGATAATCAGTCAGATAAATTATTGGATTCATCGGTGGAATAGTTATTTGCATGAAAATCTGGATGGAGCGAACTGCTCCAACCGAAAATTTAAAAAACTGACTGAGCTCGCGAAGTTCCTAATATTCAAAATAAAATCTGCGGGATCTATAAATGCGTGCCTATAATATTGGTTCAGTCAGTTCGATTTTTAGCTCAAACTGACAAAAAGGTACTTCAAAAGACATTTCTCTGACAAATCGACAGCGGAATTCCTGTATTTCATGTCTTTTTTGTCAAATCTGTCAGAATTAAGACACTCTTTCCAACTGGCACAACCTTTGACTTAAGGAAGGAAAATCTGAATAAAAACAAAAAATAATAAAATGGGAAAAATAATTGGAATCGATTTAGGAACAACAAACTCATGTGTTTCCGTAATGGAAGGAAATGAGCCGGTTGTAATCGCAAATTCTGAAGGTAAACGTACAACACCATCTGTTGTAGCATTCGTAGAGGGTGGAGAACTAAAAGTTGGTGATCCTGCAAAACGTCAGGCGATTACCAACCCAACAAAAACTATTTCCTCCATTAAGCGTTTCATGGGAGCTTCTTATGACGAAATGAAGAAAGAGACCGGACGTGTACCTTATAAAATAGTGAAAGGCGACAACAATAGTCCGCGTGTAGACATCGACGGACGTATGTATTCTCCGCAGGAAATCTCTGCAATGATTCTTCAAAAAATGAAGAAAACTGCTGAAGATTATTTGGGACATGAAGTGACTGAAGCGGTTGTAACCGTTCCGGCTTACTTTAACGACGCACAACGCCAGGCTACAAAAGAAGCAGGTGAAATCGCTGGTTTGACAATCAAACGCATTATCAACGAGCCCACAGCTGCAGCTTTAGCTTACGGATTGGATAAAAAAGGAATTGACCAAAAGATCGTTGTATTCGACTTTGGTGGTGGTACTCATGACGTTTCTGTTTTGGAATTAGGAGATGGAGTGTTCGAAGTATTGGCAACAGACGGAGATACGCACTTAGGTGGTGATGATGTGGATAATGCAATCATTACCTGGTTGGCTGACGAGTTTAAATCAGAAGAAGGTTTGGACTTGCGTGAAGACCCGATGGCTTTACAGCGTTTGAAAGAAGCTGCTGAAAAAGCGAAGATCGAGTTGTCTTCAACAACTTCAACAGAGATCAACTTGCCATACATTATGCCGGTAAACGGTATTCCAAAGCACTTGGTAAGAACATTACAGCGTTCTAAGTTCGAGCAGTTGATTTCTTCAATCGTTGAAAGAACAATCGCTCCTTGTCGTTCTGCTCTTCAAAATGCAGGATTGTCTACAAGCGATATCGACGAAGTGATTTTGGTTGGTGGATCAACACGTATTCCTGTAATCCAGGATGCAGTGCAGCGTTTCTTCGGAAAAGCTCCGTCAAAAGGAGTAAACCCGGATGAAGTAGTAGCAGTTGGTGCAGCAATTCAAGGTGGTGTATTGACAGGTGAAGTGAAAGATGTCTTGCTATTGGATGTTATTCCATTGTCTTTAGGAATTGAAACAATGGGAGGTGTATTCACGAAATTGATCGAAGCGAATACAACTATTCCAACTAAGAAGTCTGAGACTTTCTCAACAGCTGCAGACAACCAACCGGCGGTAGACATTCACGTATTGCAAGGTGAACGTCCGATGGCAGGCGACAACAAAACATTGGGTCGTTTCTCATTGACAGACATTCCACCGTCTCGTCGTGGTGAACCGCAAATCGAAGTAACATTCGATGTGGATGCAAACGGGATCATGCACATTTCAGCAAAAGACAAAGGAACCGGAAAAGAGCAGTCAATCAAGATTGAAGCATCTTCAGGTTTGTCTGATGAGGATATCAAGCGTATGAAAGCAGAAGCAGAAGCAAATGCAGATGCAGATAAAAAACGTATGCAGGAAGCAGAAACTTTGAACAAAGCAGATTCATTAATCTTCCAGACTGAGCGTCAATTATCAGAATACGGAGATAAAATTCCGGCAGATAAAAAACAACCGATCGAAGATGCTTTAACAGCATTGAAGACTGAGTTTGAAGCTAAGAACATGGCAAACTTAGATGCGGCAATGGAACGTTTGAACAATGCTTTCCAGGCAGCTTCTCAGGAAATGTATAACGCTGCGAATGCAGGTGGTGCAGATCAGGGAGCTCAAGGTGGAAACACTGGCGGAAATGCAGGTGATGAGGTGACTGATGTTGACTTCGAAGAAGTAAATGAGAACGATAAGAAGTAATAAATAAATTAACAGGAAGAGGGCTTTTGCATTGCAGAAGCCCTTTTTTGTTTGCTGGCG
>CBFGOJ010000054.1:0-17556 GCA_965650365.1 uncultured Fluviicola sp.
GGCACCACCCCCTCAAGATGGCATGTCTAGCAATTTCACCACGTGCGCAGTTATTATTTTCTACTTCGCATGTCTACCTTCCCGATTGCTATCGTGATCACCACGTGCGCAGTTATTATTTTCTACTTCGCATGTCTACCATCCCGATAGCTATCGGGATCACCACGTGCGCAGTATTTATTATATTTCTCGCATGTCTACCATCCCGATAGCTATCGGGATCACCACGCGCGCAGTATCTGCAAACGAAGATAGTATTTTTTCATCTTCCTGAATTCAACAGATCAGTTTTTTCAGCACCAAACTTAATCCCTGCAAGGCTGCGTCTTCACCTCAATGTTGTTCAGCTCAATCACTTCCACTTCGTAATAAGCCATTTTTTGATGATTGGGAGTGGAAATTACTGCTTCTTTCTTAACCATCCGGATCGTAGCGCTTACGATAATCTGCGGTGAACCGATCATGCAGCCGGGCATTTTTGGTGCAAGTTGTTCGCGAAAGTTCCCGTTCAGGTAGATCGGTAAATCATCATTGTAACGCAGAGGTCTTCCGTTCCAATTGGAAATGTCCAGTATCGGCATGCTTCCCGGGCCGCCCGTATATCCGGTTCCGATAAAGAAAACGGCTTCCTGTTCTTCTTCGGTAAATCGGAAGCGTTCCATTTGCAGGCGTTCGTTTGTTGAAAGGAAAGTAGAATCTTGTCCGAAAGCAGAGCTTGTAAAACCGAAAACCAGGATGGAAAGCAGGTATTTGAGCATGTGTGATTTGAGTTTTAAAAGGTTAAAATAAGGGTTTTACTTGATACTTTTACGAATCCTGCTCAGCGGGGATTGCGTAGCTCCCAAATAAGATCCCGGATAGGAGAGAGGAATCGGTGATCTGCGCTCCTCCGTGAAATGAAGTTCGAAAACTTAATTTGCAATTCGTATCCCGATAGTTATCGGGAGGGAATTAGTAATTTTACTACATGTTGGAAAGACGTTTAGGCCTAGGACAGGCTACCGCTATAAATATGATCGATATGGTCGGTATCGGCCCGTTCATCACCCTGCCGATGATCATTACCATGATGAACGGTCCTTACTTTTTATACGCCTGGCTGGCCGGTGCACTTTTGTCTTTTGTTGATGCAACTGTTTGGAGCGAACTCGGGGCAGCCTATCCAAAAGCTGGCGGATCTTTCAATTTTCTCAAAGAAGCTTACGGACCCAAAAAAGCCGGCAGCCTGATGAGTTTTCTCTTCGTTTGGCAGACTATGATCCAGGCACCTCTGGTAATTGCGTCCGCAGCAATCGGTTTTTCAGCCTATTTTTCCTACCTGGTTCCAATGAATACTTGGCAATCCAAAGCCGTCAGCGGGACAGTAGTTGTTCTCATCGTAATCCTGCTTTACCGGAAGATTGAAACCATCGGGAAGATCAGTGTCATGCTTTGGTTCGGTGTTATTTTTACCATTCTTTGGATCGTTGCCGGTGGGATTTCTCATGGAAACTTCCTGGAACCCATCAAGCACATGAACGATGGACTGACCGTCAATTATGCGTTTGTTTCCGCCCTTGGATTCGCCAGCGTGAAAACTGTTTACAGTTATTTGGGCTATTACAACGTCTGTCACCTTGGAAGTGAGATCAAAAATCCTACGCGCAATATTCCCCGAAGCATGTTCCTTTCCATTACCGGAATTTCGATTCTCTACCTGGCAATGAATGTTAGCGTGGTGAGTGTAATTCCTTGGGAAGATGCCTGTGACAACGACTACCTGATCAGTTCATTCATGGAAAAGCTGATGGGAGGAACCGCAGCAATCATTGTAACCTGTTTGGTGCTTTGGGTGGCTTTTGCGTCGTTATTCTCAGCAACACTGGGCTATAGCCGCATTCCCTATGCAGCCGCGGTTGATGGTTCCTTCTTTAAAATCTTTGCCAAATTGCATCCAACCAAGCAGTTTCCGCATATTTCCCTTTTGTTCCTCGGCGGACTGGGTTTCATCTTCAGCTTATTATTTCGACTAAGTGATGTGATCAGCGCCATACTTGCCATGCGGATCCTGATCCAGTTCATTGGTCAGTCTGTAGGATTAATTTTGCTCCACAAACAACGCGGAAAGCAGTTCTTTCCCTGGAAAATGCCCTGGTTTCCAATCCCGGCAATTCTCGGAATCATTCTTTGGGCGGGAATATTGATAGCTACAGGCTGGCAGATGATTCTTGCCGGATTGGGCGTAATCGGTCTCGGAATAATTGTGTATTTCGTGAAAGCAAAGCGGAATTCAGAATGGCCTTTTCAATAATTACGAATTATATTAAATAGTAGGGGCGGAAAATTTTCCGCCCCTACTGAATGTTTAAAACAGATCAAATAATTCATAATTCGGAATTATTTGATCTTCAAATCCAAAATTTTCTCTTCCCCGATAAATCCTTCCAGGTGATCACCAATTGCTACCGGACCAACTCCGGCTGGTGTTCCTGTGAAGATCAAATCTCCTGTTTTTAAGGTTACGAATTGCGAAACGTATGCGATGATTTTATCGATGGAAAAAATCATGTCAGCTGTATGTCCGTTTTGAACTGCAGTGCCGTTTTTCTTTAGGGTGAAATGAAAGTCATTCAGATCCAATGAACTTACCGGGATAAATTTCGCTCCCATCGGTGCACTGTTGTCGAAGGCTTTTGCTTTTTCCCACGGAAGGCTTTTTGCTTTGCATTGTTCCTGCAGGTCACGAGCTGTGAAGTCAATCCCTAACGAGATTTCATCGTAGTAGGAGGAAGCGAATTTCTCCTGGATATTCTTTCCCACTTTTTTAATTTTTACCACCACTTCGCATTCATAATGCAGGTCTTTGGTAAAATCAGGAATGTAAAAATCAGTTCCCGCAGGCAAATAAGCCGTATCCGGTTTCATAAAAAAAACAGGCTCGGTTGGAAGCGGATTATTCAATTCCTTCGCGTGATCGGCGTAATTACGCCCTATGCAGATGATTTTCATTTCTTCTATTTTATGTTCAAATGTTCAAATGTTCAAATGTTCAAATGTTCAAATGTTCAAATGTTCAAATTCAATATTTAAACCAATTTGATGATTTTCCATTTTTCGATTGAACCTCTTTGAACCCTTTGAACTTTTCTACTTTTTGAACTTATTTTGCAACGCCGCCAGCTTATCCTCAATACTTAGATTTGAGTTTTCTCCTTCGCGTTTTTCACGGCGTTTTTGCTTGATGCGTTCCATTTCTTCACGCAGCAATTGTTTGGTAAATAGGGGGAAATCTGCATCCATCATCCAGCCAAAATATCCAGGCTCGGAATCTGCTACTTCTTCCACCGTTTTTCCTTTGTGCTTTCCGAAATTATAGCAAACCTGTCCATCTTTTGTTTTTGCCAGTCTTCCCGCGAAATCATGCCATTCGTTATTCCCCTGGCGCGAAAAATCAGAGAGTTCGGGAATCGTTTTCGCCAAATCGGGATAACGCTCTAATTGCGCTTTAAAAACGTCTAAGGTTACTTTGGTATCATACAAGGCATTGTGTGCATTTTCCATGGATTCTTTGCAGTAAAACTGGTATGCAGCCGCCAATGTGCGTTGTTCCATCTTGTGGAAGATATTCTGAACGTCGATGAACCTGCGGGCATTCACTTTAAATGTGTGATTGATTCGCAGGAATTCTTCCGCCAGCACAGGAATATCGAATTTGTTGGAATTGTATCCTCCCAAATCGGCATCTCCGATAAATGCAGCAATTTCGTCTGCCAGCTGTGCGAAAGTCGGTTCATTGGCAACCATCTCGTCTGTAATGCCGGTAATTTCTGCAGATTCTTTGCTGATTGGAATAGTTGGATTGACACGTTTGCAATACTCGCTCTGTACTCCGTCCGGAGTGATTTTAATCAAAGCAATCTCCATGATGCGGTCTTTTGCAACATCCAATCCGGTGGTTTCCAGGTCCAACATGACAAAGTTGCGGGTGAGCGATAAATTCATACGATAAAGTTATATTCAAAGATGGCGAAAATAAAAAAGGTAGCGGCGAAACGTGTATAAAAAAGTAGGGGCGCGATTAATCGCGCCCCTACTTTGAATATATTTTAATGACTATTTTACGATCAGGAATTCTGTTCTACGGTTCAACTGATGTCCTTTTTCTTTTTCTTCGAATGTAGACATGTTGTTGATCTGTTCGTCTGATACCTTCAGTTTGTTCTCACCGTATCCTTTTCCGATAATTCTGTTGGCAGCAATTCCTTTAGAAACGATGTAGCGGGCAGAAGCTTTGGCACGTTTATCCGATAAAACCACATTGGCAGCATCCGCACCACGGCTGTCCGTGTGTGATCCCAACTCAATTTTAATCCCCGGGTTCTCTTTCATGATCTTCACGATCTTATCCAGTTCTGCCGCCGCATCCGGACGGATGTTAGATTTGTTGTAGTCGAAGTAAATCGGGTTTACATTCAAACCGATGTCTGTTCCCACTTCGTTTTTCGCCAATGAACGGTCGATACGAATCTCAGAATTGTCATCTAAAGTAAACGGAGCGTCATACGTCATGGTAATGTATCCTGCTTTCTCCAATGTCAGAGCAAACTCCGCGTTGTCTCCTTTCTTAAATCCGCCAAGCGTATCTGTTTTGTAAGCTCCGGCTGAAGCTGTGACAGATGAAGAAATCTTTTCTCCTGTTTTCTTGTTGATCAAAGTGATTGTAACACCGCTTAGCTTTTGGTTGGTCTTGCTGTCTGTAATTGTTCCAACCACATAGTAAGGTTTCACCATCATCTGCTTGTCCAGGTCTAACCAGAACTCGCGGTAAACTTCCGAGTATTCTTTGTTGCATTCTGTTTTGAACTTTTCACTGTAGAAGTTTTTCTTCCCGTTTTTCTCATAAGAGAACGTTAAGTCGTATTCCTTACAAGGCTCCAAAGAGTTCATGAAAACTCCGTCACGTAAACGCGGGAACAATTTACGGTCATATGGATTGTCACAGTTCAAACAACGCAATGTTACAGAAACATCTTCCGGTAGAGGCTGGTTCCCGATCACGTTGATCTTCCCGTTCAAGACAGCAATGTTCTTAACTCCTAAGTAGTTGTTTTTGATCTCGTAGATATCTTTTTCACCTTTTCCGTCTGCACGAAGTGAAGTCATATATCCCGTTAATCCGTCAACCGTAGTTGTATAGAAAATATCATCACAAGTGGAATTGATCGGAGAACCTAAATTCATTGCAGGGCCCCAATTTCCTTTTCCATCTGCTTTCGACATGAAAATATCGAATCCACCCATACTTTTGTTCCCGTTAGAGGAGAAGTAAAGGGTACTGTTATCTATAGAAATGAACGGGGATTCTTCATCCATTGGTCCGTTGATAGTTGGTCCTGCATTTACAGGATCTCCCCAGGTGCCGTCTTTTTGCTTGATAGAGTAGTAAATGTCACGTCCTCCCATTCCGCCATTCCGGTTAGAAACGAAATACATGCGTTGTCCATCAGGAGTAACCGTTGCGTGCGTCTCCCAATCATTTGTGTTGATCTTCTTATCATCCAAATGAGTTACCAGCTGGAATTTGTTCGTGGAGAAATCAGAGTAGAAAATATCTCCGTTTCCTTTTGTATCCTGGTAAACATATACACGACGCTCATCCGGGCTTACCGCCAGGGTAGCTTCATTTTGCAAAGAATCACAGAATTCCAGTTTGATAGGATCCATCCACGTGGAATCGAAATCGCGGTATGAAACGTAGATATCTTCCGGGTACTGATTGTTTCTTGGGTCTAATCCTTTGTCTGAAGCACCGGTTACCCATCTTCTTTTGGAAGTAAAGTACAAAGCAGAGCCATCCAATGAAATGACCGGAGAAAATTCCGGATTTTTCGTATTCACCGAGCTTCCCATATTTTTCAAATAAACACTTTTTGGACTCATCATTTCTGTACGTGCCACTTTACACTGCTCCAGGTACAATTTCGCGAAGAAAACGTTATTGGATTTTGTAATGGAAGTTGCCAAAAACTTATTGTAAAACTCTTCCGCTTTATCAATGTTTCCGGCCGCATGGTAGCATCTTCCCATTTCAAAATACGCATCAATAGGAGCTGCCGTTTCTTTTGTGTTGAAAGGGTCCCATTTTTTATCCGTTTTTACAACCGCTCTTTCCAGGTAAGGGATAGCTTTTACGAAATCGGTAGACATCTCAAAATAAATGAATCCTCTGCGGTAATTGTAATTAGAACTGGTAGGTTGAAATTCGAGTAATTTGTCTACGATCATCCCGGCCTGGTAGTAATAACCTTCCTGGATCATAATCGCACTCTCCATCACCAGCTCCGATTCGGAACCACTGTTGATCAATTCCATCACACGTTTGGTATCGTATTGACCAAATGACATGAAGGGACACAAGAGCGTTAGTAAAATAGTAGAGTTTAGTAATTTCATTGTTCTATAAATTAAGAAAGACCCACCTCTTTCAGTTAAAGTTGGTGGGTCTTACGTTCATTTTATTTTTTAGTTACAAAATGTAAACTTAGATTTCTCTGTTGACATCGAACTGCTCTAAGTAGTCAGCAACCCGGCGCACAAATTGTCCTCCAAGAGAACCGTCAACCACGCGGTGATCGTATGAATGAGATAAGAACATTTTGTGACGGATGCCGATAAAGTCTCCTTCCGGTGTCTCGATCACTGCAGGCATCTTACGAATTGCTCCCAAAGCAAGGATAGCAACTTGTGGTTGGTTGATGATAGGAGTTCCCATCACGTTTCCAAATGTTCCTACGTTTGTTACAGTATACGTTCCACCCTGGATATCTTCCGGCTTCAATTTGTTGTCGCGTGCATTTCTTGCCAATTCATTCACTGATTTCGCAATTCCTGTCAGGTTCATGCGGTCAGCCTGTTTAATAACAGGAACAATTAAGTTTCCGGAAGGAAGTGCAGTCGCCATTCCGATGTTGATATCCTTACGCTTGATGATCTGGTTTCCTGAAAGAGAAACATTGATCATTGGGAAATCCTTGATAGCTTTCACAACAGCTTCCATGAAGATCGGAGTGAACGTTAAGTTTTCACCTTCACGTTTTTCAAATTCCTTCTTCATTTTGTTTCTCCAGTTCACGATATTCGTAACGTCAGCTTCAACGAAAGAAGTTACGTGCGGGGAAACGTGTTTCGACATCACCATGTGCTCAGCAATCAGCTTACGCATTCGGTCCATCTCGATGATTTCATCACCGGCCATTGGCATCACAACCGGCTCTTTGATGTTGCTCAGGAAAGAAGATCCGCCTGAAACAGCCGGAGCAGCTCCGTTGGAAGCAGCAGGTGCAGAAACTGGTTTTGCAGCTTGAGCAGCAGGTGCAGCTGTAGTTGCAGGAGCTCCTGTTCCACGTGTATCGATGTAAGAAAGAATGTCTTTTTTAGTCACTCTTCCGCCCATGCCCGTTCCATTGATCGCATCAATTTCTGACATGGAAATATTTTCTTTTTGTGCAATGCTTCTTACAAGCGGAGAAATGAATTTACCATCTCCACTGTTTTTATCCAAAGCAGTTCCGCCGTTTGAAACTACTGCTTGCGCTGTTGCTACTGTTTCTGCAACCGCCGCTACAGCAGCAGGTTCTGCTTTCGGAGCAGCTGGCGCAGCATCTCCATCCGTAGAGATAATTGCAATGACATCACCAACCTGGGCAACCTGGTCTTTTTCAAATAATTTTTGAACCAGGACACCGGCAGCTTCTGACGGTAATTCGTTATCAACTTTATCCGTTGCAACTTCTACCAATGCTTCATCCATTGCTACAGTATCACCAACTTCTTTCAACCAGTTAGTAATGGTAGCTTCTGTAACGCTTTCTCCCATTTTTGGAAGACGAATTTCAATTTGTGCCATATAACGACTAAGAATTCTCGATTAAATTTCGTACAAAAATAACGGAAAAAATAGGATTTTCACCAATGCTTTTTATTGATCTAATTTTTTCCACGTTTTCCATAAAATCTGGATGTCACGGAATACCGAATATTCGCGTGCATACAACAAGTCCAGTTTGGATTTCAAATTCTCATCCAATCCGCTCAAATGATCGGTTGGGGTAAGGATTCCTTTCTTGATTTTGGGCAGTTGCTTATTGGATAAATTGCTCTGTTCGTTGTAAGAAACCACGGTTTTTCGTCCGCTGATCAGTTTCAGGAGATTCCCTAAAAATTGGAGCTTATGTGTATATGCCCAAATGAGAAGGGGAGAAATAAGCAGTAAAATCACTCCGACCAGGAAATCAAAGAGTCTTTTCTGGCGTTTTTTTGCCGGCTGACTAATGGCATTGATCTCCAGAATATACAAATCTCCGGCAGTTTCAATGGAATTGGAACCAATCAGGTATTGACTGTCGGGCTGGGCAATCTTGTAGTCTACGGAAATATCCGGAATGGCGGTCATCCAGTGAATAATATCTGCTGCGCTCATGTCTTTGGCACAAAAAATAATCTCATCTATGTTGTGGACCCGCACAATTTGATCCAGTTGACTGATCGATCCCAAAGAATCTTTTCCATGATCTTCGTTCAGGGAAACAGAAACGATTTGAGCAATCTTTGGCTGTGTTTGATGCAGCAATTGCGAAACGCGTTCAAATTCTTCCGGTGAGCCAATAATGGCAAAATTTGCGTGCTTGCGGCCGTTAATGGTAAATCGTTTTCCAATGGTCAGGTGAAGGATGCAGCGGGAAAGGATGTAGTATCCAATAATCCATCCTGCACCCAATAAAATGAATAAGCGTGAAAACTGCCATTCTTTCGGGAAAAGTGCATAGAGAATCAATATGAAAGCCGTTCCAACAGCTCCGCCGAAGATGAATTTCTTAAACGTAATCGGTTGATCGTATCCGCCTTGCAAAGCCACCGAACTCATCCAGATGAAGGTGTAAATCCCGATCAGGATATTCGTGGTTTGTGCCGGGAAATCAATTTGTGCCTGCTGCCAGTAATTCGTCAAAGCAAATAAACCCAGCAGAATATAAAACGTATCAAAAACAGGAAGTGTGATTTTGCGAATGAAGCGCATTGCAATCGCCAATCCTGCTCTGAAATAAATAGCCGAATTGATCAGGAAAGAAAACAAACGTGCGTTTTTCTGCGAAAAGTGTTTCCGGGCAAAGATCACCATGGCGCGGTAGAATACAAATACGTAGTTCACCGAACTTTTCTTGGTACTTTCTCCTTTGTAATGAATGATGCGCGTTTCCGGGAAATAAACGTTTTTGTATCCGCCTTTGATGATCCGGTAGGAAAGATCGATGTCTTCTCCATACATGAAGAATTCTTCGTCCAATAAACCCACTTTATCTAAAGCTTCCTTGCGCATCAGCATAAATGCCCCGGAAAGGATTTCAATCTCGTTCGTTTCAAATTCCGACAAATAGCCCAAATGGTATCTTCCGAAGATCTTTGATTTGGGTAAAATACGTGAAATTCCGAAGATTTTATAGAATGCAACTGCCGGTGTAGGCAAACCTCTTTTGGATTCGGGAAGAAATACTCCTTTTCCGTCAACCATGCGAACTCCCAATCCACCAACTTCCGGATGTTGGTCCATGTAAGCCACCACTTTTGATAAAGTATCTTCTTCGATAACGGTGTCCGGGTTTAAAAGCAGCTGGTAGTTGCATTCGGAGATTTCCATTGCCTGGTTATTGGCCCGCGAAAATCCTTTGTTGTCTTTATTGGCGATGACTTTGACCCAGGGGAATTTCTCCCGGACCATTTCCACAGAACCGTCCACAGAATTATTGTCCACGACCCACACTTCCGCGTCTTCCTGTTTCATTGCTTCGGCAACAGAATTCAGGCATTGCTCCAGGAAAAAGACAACGTTGTAGTTGACTATGATAACAGCAATTTTCGGAGCAGAATGGGTCACAATAACAGTTGTGTATTAGTTTATTTTACGGCAATACAAGAAATCTCGATCGGTACGTTCATCGGTAATTTGGAAACCTGAACAGTTTCTCTTGCCGGAGGTACATCCTGAAAGTATGAACCATAAACGGCATTCATCTCGGAAAATTGCCCTAAATCGGTCATGAAAATACTGCACTTCACAATGTGATTTAAAGTCATGTCATTTTCCTTCAGAAGGGCTTCTATGTTTTTTAGAATTTGATGAGTAGCTTCTTCAATCGATCCGATCTCTAATTCACCTGTAAACGGATTCAATGGAATTTGTCCGCTTACGTAAACAGTATCTCCACTAACAATAGCCTGACTGTATGGTCCGATCGGGGCAGGAGCTCCCGGAATTTGAATTGCCTTTTTCATCGATTCTTTTTTGCAAGTTTACTAAATTTGGTGCACATGCGGTTTTTATTAGTAGATAACTTCGATTCGTTCACGTACAACATTGTTCATTATTTGGAACAGTGTGATGTGACGGTTGATGTGTTCAACAACCTGGAAGTCGATGGCTCTGCTTTGGAGAATTACCAGGCAGTTGTTCTGTCTCCCGGGCCTGGTTTGCCTCCGCAAGCCGGTAAATTGATGGAAGTAGTGGCTTTGGCTTTCGAAAAAAACATTCCAATTCTCGGAGTTTGTTTGGGAATGCAGGCTTTGGCACTTCACACCGGCGATTCGGTCTACAACCAGGAAATCGTGAAGCACGGATTGGCGGAAGAAATTCATCTGACGACAGAATATTCCCTTTTTTATGAAGGAATTCGGGAAGTTCTCGAAGTAGGTCTCTACCATTCCTGGGCAGTTCGTTTGGAAGAAGATTCTCCGTTTATGCCAACTGCCTTTTCAGAAAGCAAAGTGCTGATGTCCATGGAAATTCCCGAAAAGAAAATCTACGCCGTTCAATTCCACCCGGAAAGTATTCTGACTCCAACAGGACTGAAGATGATCCGGAATTTCGTGGAGATTGTCAAGAAATAGCTCATTCTGTTGCCAATAGTTCCCGGAGATGTATTTTGTTCCTTTCCCATTCGCTTTGAATGATACTGTAATAGGCCGAATTCCGGTTGGTTCCGTTATCGCGTATCATATCGTTCCGTAGGATACCTTCAAATTGCGCACCGATTTTTTCAATCGCTTTTCGGGAGCGGAGATTGTTTTCATCTGTTTTTAGTTGAACTCTATTTGCTTGCAGTTCTTCAAAACAATAGGTAAACAATAAGTATTTACATGCTGTGTTGATGTTCGTTCCCCAATAATCCGGATGAAGCCAGGTCCAGCCGATCTCCAGTTTTTTATGCTCGGGCTGCATCTCTAAAAAGCGGGTGCTGCCTATAATCTTGCCGGTTTCATTCCATTGAATAACGAATGGGTATTGCATTCCTTTTTCGCGTTCGGCCAAGCTATTTTCCAAACTGGCCTTCAATAAGCTGGAGTTGCTTCCGTCAATGGCATAATGACTCCAAATACGTTTATCCTGCGCTAATTGGATCAAATCATCAAAGTGAGATTCGGTTAAAGGAACCAGGCAGATTTGTTTGTCCTTTAGCACAACCGGATGAGTTATCCATTTCATTGCTGGCTTGCTTCTGTATAATTGCAATACACTTTCACCGCTTTTCCCTGCTCGTTCAATTCGAAAACTTCTGCTGCCATTCTGCCATTGACTGATGTGTAGTAAAGCACAAGGGTATGAATCCCGACAAAGTAATGATGAAGTTGAAAATGCAAATCAGGATAGGTATTTAACCCGATTTCAAAGTATTTTTTTAAATCGGCTTTGTTTGTAATTATTCCTGTTTCGTTAAACTTTAGAAGTGGGATAAACGGGGAGTAAAATTCCACGTCGTCCGCATAGTGGGATAAAATCTCATCAATTTGATGGTTGTTCCAGGAATTGATCCATTCCTGAGCAAACTTTTCCGCTAGGTGTTTATTCATGCTGTTTTCAATTTAAAATGTTTAAATACTGTTTAAAACCGCCTACAAACTCTTTGTTTTGTTTGGCTATTATTCTGGCAATTTGCGCAATATGTGCCATATCATGTGTTGCCCATGCAGAAATCAGCTGCTGAATTAGTACTTCACCGATTACAGGATGATTTGCAGATTTAAAAAAATCAGTTCCCTGCAGCTGGTATTCTTTTAATTCGCTGATCCCGTTTGCTCTCAACTCTTTGAATTTAATCAATAACTCCTGAAGTGAGTGATTTTTGGCAATTTCAAAATGTGCCTGCATATCCATCGGAGCAAATACCCGGTCCGGGCTATTCAGGATAATCCGTATTCTCGGCAGCCAGTTTGTTTCTTCACATTCGATCAAATGTGCAACAACTTCTTTTACTGTCCAGGTATTGTCGCCTTCGTTGCGATTGGTCCAATCTTCACTCAGGTTGTGCAGGATTGCAAAAACCGTGTCGGGCGTATTTGCAAGGACTTCTAATGTTCTATGAAAGGAAAATTCCATGAGCTTATTTTTTTAATGCAGGTATTCACCATCAGTCAGCAGCTGGTATGGCTGTTTAATGACCGCTGAATACTGATTCAACACAGATTCGCTGGTGTCTGCAGGTTGATAAAACGAGGTGGCAAATTTTTCGTAGTGAATGGGAATCAGCTTTTCTGCATGTAATAATTTTGCTGCGTTAAATGCTTGTTCAGGCGTCAGTGAAGCCGGAACCGTGCTGTATTCCAAACCAACCATTTGAAAGTTTACAATTGCACCGTTAATGGGCAAAAAGGCAAAATTGATGTTGGTATTCTCTTTGCCCAGCCGCCAAAATTGATTGTGCCAAATAGTATCGCCGCCATGAAATAGTTTGGTTTCGGCAAAAGCCACGATCCAGGCAGTTTGTTCTTCACCGATTCCATCCAGGGAGTAAACACATTTAAACGAGATCCCGTTTTCTCCGAATGTTTCGTCGTTATCTAACAGCTTATACGGGAGATTGAGTTTGGCAATCTGCTTTTCATGTTTTTTGTAAGCGATTATTTTCCCGGTGGGGGTTAAGCATTTTTCAATGACTCCTCGATCGAAATGGTCCAAATGCAAATGTGTAAGGAGTATGTAATCTGCTTTTATGGTGTCGGAAAAATGGATCAGGGGAGTTAATGGAATTCCTAAAACAGGAAAATAGGACGTGAAATTTTCTACCGCATCAATCAGAACAGTTTTATCACCGCATTCCAATTTTAGTCCTGCCCAGTTTAATTTTCGAATTTTCATTTTTGATCGTTTTTAAAATTCACCGGTGAAATGCCTGGCTCATTAGAGGCCTTACTTATTTGAATGACTTGTTCCTCCTTTAATCCGATTACCGGTGGTGATTCGACATCGATTAAGTTCAGGTAAATGCACATTGCTGCTCTATGATGTACTTCATGCACAATAAGTGCCCGCAAGAAGTTTCCTAACTCAATTTCTTTTCCGTCCAGAGACTTTACCGGTTGTTTTAAGGCCGTGTCCGGAATTGAATTGAAAATCTCAAGTGATTCAGCATGCTTGTCATCGAAATACTGAAGTACCTGATCGTATCCGTCTGCCAATTCTTTTCCGCAACCCCTATAATTTGGAGGGTTTCCAGTTGCAACTTCGGCAAAAACAGTTCTTTCAATAGAAGCAATGTGCCTGATTAAATCAGCAAAAGTGAATTTACCCTCTTTATAGGTCCAGTCCAGTTTATCCGGTGGAATTGCCTGGATGATTCTTTTTGTTTGTGCCCTGGTTTTCTCCAGGTAGTTGAGAAAGTTTTTCACCGATGATATTTCCATTTTTCAGAGTTTTAAATAAAGATTTGTTCAAATGCCGCTTCTTCCTTTTCGGAACGAATGTATTAAAAATACCGATCGGTATATTAAATCATCTGAAATTATTTTTGTTCTTTCGTGAGTTTACCGAAGATTAAAATGAGATTAGAATTGCGCTTGCGGGCTCGAATTCCTATGCATTCATAGAAAAAAGATGTATATTGGGTTAAAATTCGAAACTATGAAATGGATTACCACATCATTATTCTTGTTGATTTTTGTAGCTGCCAAAGCGCAATCTTGTTTAGGAACTTGGGTTACAATTGATGACAAGACAGGCAAGAAGAAATCAAAAGTGGAGCTTTATAAGAAGGATGAAAAGCTTTACGGGAAAATCACTTACTTGTATCCGCGAGAGGGGCGAGAAGAAAACCCCAAGTGTAAAAAATGTACGGACGATCGGAAAGATCAGCCATTGGTTGGTTTACAGATTGTACGCGGATTAGAATGGGACGGAGGAGAATGGGAAGACGGCACGATCGTGGACCCGGAAAGTGGAAAAATTTATACCTGCGCAATTTGGATTGATAAGGATGACTTTAACAAATTACACGTAAGAGGATATGTTGGGCCGTTTTACAGAACCCAAACATGGATTAAGAGTAAAGACTAACTCCAAGAAGTCAGCAAAGCTGATAATTTGGAGTTTTATAATACAAAAAACCCCGTAGTAGAATTCACATTCACTACGGGGTTTTTTATTTCGTTTAATGTATTAAGCAGCTTTTTTCTGGCAGCAAGATCCTCCTGATTTCTCACCAGCGCAAGAACCTTTTTTGCTTTTCTTCTTTTTACCTTTTTTATCGTCATGTTTAACGATAGAAACTGTCGTGTTGTTAGATGCAGCGTAAACAGTAGCGCTTACAGATCCTACAAACATAAATAAAGTCAATGCAACAAATGCTTTTTTCATGGTTCAATGTTTTAATTTGCTTAAAAATACAATTATTATTAGAATGAGCCAAGCTTCGTTAACTTAGCTTTAACATCCTGGTCGATTTTAACATCTAATTTCGTGCCAAGCGGTAAAAATACATCTACACGAGAACCGAATTTGATAAATCCGAATTCCTGACCGGTTTCTGCAGTCTGACCTTCTTTGGTGTAATAACAAATTCTGCGTGCTACAGCTCCTGCAATCTGGCGGAAAAGTACTTCCTGTCCGGATGAGTGCTGAACGACTACCGTACTTCTTTCATTGTCTGTAGAGCTTTTCGGATGCCACGCAACCAGGAACAATCCTTTGTGGTATTTCACGTATTTCACCAATCCGCTGATGGGGAAATAGTTTGCGTGTACATTTAAAGGCGACATGAAGATGGAAACCTGGATACGGCGGTCTTTGAAATATTCTGTTTCTTCAACTTCTTCGATTACCACTACTTTTCCGTCTGCCGGACATAAAATATCGGAATCTGTGAAAGTGAATGTGCGTTTCGGGATTCTGAAAAACTGAACTACCAAATAAAGCATTACCAATGCTCCGGCAGATAATAATAGGAATAGCCAAAGCCATCCGGTAACTGTATAAAGCCAGTAATTTCCCCATTGGATCAATCCAAGGATAATAACTGCGATGATAATTGTAGCTGTTCCTTCTCTGTGAAGTGTCATGTTTTGATGTTAACTAATGAGCATCAAAAGTACATATAAAACGGGAGCTACGAATAGCATTGCGTCAATTCTGTCGAGAATTCCACCATGTCCGGGAAGAATATTCCCGGAATCTTTGATGTTCACAGATCGCTTCAATTTGCTCTCAAAGAGATCTCCCAGCGTTGCTAAAATACTTGCCAGAATAGATATTCCGACCACTTTCCAGGCACTGAGATAAGCAAATTCTTTGACAAAATAATGTACCGCAAACATCACCAAAGCTGCACCTATCATTCCGCCGATAAACCCTTCGCGTGTTTTCTTGGGTGAAACACTTGGGAGTAAGGGAGTTTTTCCAAATAAGCGCCCGAAAACGTAAGCAAGTGTGTCGTTCAGGTAAATGGGTAATAAAACAAGTAATAAGATCAGTTTATTGTTGACCAGTACCATACTGTTTTCAGTGACTGCAAGTGTATTATTAGCTAACAATGGATTGTAATCACTGGTTGTGAGGGTATATGCAATTGCCAGAACCCACATGGGTAAAATGGGGTACAGGATGTTAAAAACAAACGGATTTTTGAAGACAAAGTCAATCTTTTCTTTTTTGAAAATCCAATAAGAAAGGATGAATAATGTAACGATTAAAATTCCCCACAATACAAACAATGCAGGAGTCTGCTCAAAATATTCCCAAACCGGATTGAAGAGTAAGGGGTAAAATCCTTTTGCGGTTTGAATCAAAAGAGGCATGAATAGAGCTGTTACAAACAAAAGAGCAGGTAGTTTCACCGAATGCTTTAAAGAGCTCTTCTTGCTCATTTCATTCAACTCATGGGTTCCCAGCATAGTAAATACATAGAATACCAAATTTAGAAGGTTGGCATTGTGTCTCACATCGTAAACGAAAGGAGTGAAAACAACCATCAAAAATAAAGCCCCGAAAACGGAGCGTATCAATACATCTTTCATAGAAAAAAATTCCCCCGTAGCGAATGCAAATGCTGCTACGGGGGATTTTAAAATTTATTACTCTTCAGTTTTGTCTTTGTTATCCAGCGGTTCAATGGTCGGATTGATGAAATTCGAATCCGGATCTGTTGCCGTTGATTCATTCATGGGATTTTCCGGGTTGATATCCACTTGCGAATCTTCAATTGGTGGAGTATTCACAGCTGCGTTTTCCTCTTCTTCAGAGATCCACAAACGCTTTCCAAAGATTTCCTCCAAATCTTCTTTGAAGATTACTTCTTTATCCAATAACTTATCAGCTAAAGCGGTCAATTTATCCTTGTTTTCAGAAAGAATTTGTAAAGCTCGCTGGTATTGTGTCTCGATCAGTTTACTTGCTTCTTCGTCAATGATACGAGCTGTATCTTCCGAATAAGGTTTTGTAAAAGAGTCGCGGCCTTGTGAATCGTAGAAGGAAACATTTCCTACACGCTCGTTCAATCCGTAGATGGAAACCATGGCATAAGCCTGCTTGGTCACTTTCTCCAAATCACTTAAAGCTCCGGTAGAGATTTTTCCAAACATCAATTGCTCAGCAGCACGACCACCCAAAGCAGAACACATATCGTCTAAGATTTGTTCTGTCGTGGTGATTTGGCGCTCTTCCGGCAAATACCACGCTGCTCCAAGGGAACGTCCGCGAGGTACGATAGTTACTTTCACCAACGGATGCGCGTGTTCTAATAACCAGGAAGTGGTTGCGTGACCTGCTTCGTGGAATGCGATTGCACGCTTTTCTCCTTTAGTGATAATCTTATTTTTCTTCTCTAATCCACCGATAATACGGTCAACTGCGTCTAAGAAATCTTGTTTTTCTACAAACTTTTTGTTTTTACGCGCAGCAATCAAAGCGGCTTCGTTACACAAGTTTGCAATATCTGCTCCGGAGAAACCTGGAGTTTGCTTACTCAAAAATTCAACATCCAAGTTTTTCTCCAGCTTAATTGGTTTTAAGTGAACCTGGAAAATTTCTCTTCGCTCATTCAAATCCGGCATGTCTACATAGATCTGACGGTCAAAACGACCGGCACGCATCAAAGCTGCATCCAATACATCTGCGCGGTTTGTAGCCGCTAAAATGATTACCCCGGAGTTTGTTCCGAAGCCGTCCATTTCAGTCAACAACTGGTTCAGGGTGTTTTCACGCTCGTCGTTTGAGTTGAAACCGTTGTTTTTACCTCTTGCACGACCAATTGCATCAAT
>CBFGOJ010000055.1:0-17133 GCA_965650365.1 uncultured Fluviicola sp.
GATGAGGCGCTGCATGCAATGAAGATTGAAGATCTGGCCGCTACCCGAATTGGTCAACTATCCGGCGGTCAGCAGCAGCGTGCCTTTCTCGCAAGAGCGTTGATCAATAATCATAGCTCGCAAGAGCGAAGTAGGGCTTTGTTGTTTATAACCCTCATCACGATTACAAATCCTCAATGGGCTTCGGTGGACTCAGTCCACCATATTATCCATTAATCATAGTTCGCAAGATACTTCCTTTCGCAAACAATTCTCTAAGTGCTTCCGTGCTTCAGCAAAAGCGTAGTGGACTCAGTCCACAAAATTTTTCTCTAAAATAGTTTTCTCGAACTCCTAATTTTCACTATCTTAAATAGAAAACAACAAAATCCACTATCACAAATGCAATACGTTTATTTACTCAAATGTTCTGATGGAACTACTTATACAGGCTGTACTCAAAATATAGAAGAAAGATTAAAACGACACAATAAAGGTGAGATCCATTATACTTCAACCCGACTTCCATTAGAACTAATTACTTACATCGCTTTCACAGACAAATACAAGGCTTTTCACTTTGAGAAGTATTTGAAATCTGGTTCTGGAAAGGCTTTTTCGAATAAGCGGTTTTTGTAGGCTTTGATTTCATTCCGTTTTCTGAAATTATACTTGTTCGATTCCGGTTTGCCCGGAAGGTGTTGTGTTTCAGTTTTTGATTAACAATTGCTAAATTATTTCGGTAACCTTTTGAATGAATTTCAATTATATTTAGCTAAATGAAAGTCTGATACCTTAGCCCCATATAGCTTATGTTGATAGGCTTATGGGCATCAAAAGTAACTGAAGGCAATGAAAAATAAACTAAAAATAATTGGACTGTTAATTGGTCTAATACTCGTTGTAATTCTTTTCAAATTCATATTTTTTAATCCTCGGGAGATTATGTTTGAAGATGCCATTATTTATGGTAAAGTCAGATCAATAAAAGAGATATCTTATAAAGCTCAATTGAGAAACAATGAAGCTGTAAAAATTAAAAGGTGGCGCAGAGGTCACTTAACTGATGACTTTCATTGTTTTTTTAATGAAGGAGGATTACCGATCAAAAAAATTATTTATCCTGCAGCTGACACTGGGACAGTTAATAAAATTTTACGATATAAATATAATAAGAGAGGCCAGTTAACAAATTATTATCATAATAACGATAGTCATACAGAATCGGAATATTTCTACAATCAAAAAGGGCAGCTCATTATTGAAAAAAGATCATTAAATCATATTCGCTATGACTATTATCCAAATGGTAGTTTACATCATAAAACCCAAGTTGATCCAGAAATCGGTGATGAATTTATAACTACCTATACCTATGAAAACAACTTTATACAATACCTTGATGTTTACTACACTGTTGCGGATTGGCATATTATAGATGTCTATGAGAGAGACGGAAGCGGAAATATTGTCAAATATAAATTGGTAAGTTCATTTGATGAAATAAAAAAAGAAAAATGGGATGAATTTGAATATGAGTTTGACAAGTGTAGCAATTGGATAAAATGTATTCATTTTAGAAACAAAAAGCCGATTTACATCATTGAGAGGGAAATCAAATACTATTAATAACGCATCATTAGATCAACTTAAGCTATCACAATCGAAAACTGTCAAATATTCCGGTTCGAGTTTAGTCCCCGCTTCGTTGCGGCCAGCAGATGGAGGAACGATATTTGCTGCGGAAAAGTCGCAGGATTGTGGTTCGAACATTCAATCTGTCTCCTCACCCCAGTCTTCATTTCTTTAAAAATGCTTCAATCAGTATTGCTGTAACCTGCGGTATTTCATTATTGTCATTTACAGAGCCCATCTCGCCAAAGAATTGCCCATGTTTTCCAGGTAAAACAATCAGATCAGCTCCATAAACTAATCTCGACATGGCAACGGTATGTTCCAGTGTGATCACATCCTTATCAGCAACCATAAAAAGTGCAGGGGCTTTAATATTTCGTATTGCATCATCACTGATGTCTTTAAAGTCTATCATACGCTGTTTATCTTTGTTAAACATATTAACCAATCCGGACTGGTTCGGTGTAACTTTTAAATAAGCATCTTTTAATGGCTGTGGCATACTTTCAAACGGCGCTGTCTTCATAAAATCAAAGAATCCTTGCATAAAGCCATCACGTTTGTAAGCGCCTGAGATGATCACCATTTTGTTGACGACCTGCGGATGCCTGATAGCTATTTGCAAGGTGGTGGTGCCTCCATTGCTAAAACCTATTATGTTCGCCTTATCTATTTTCAAATAGTTAAGCAACGCTGCTACATCATCGGCATCCTGCTCAAAAGATTCGGGCGCGTTACGGTCGCTGGTGCGGCCATGTGCCTGTAGTTCTACAGCGATTATCTGATGATCACCGGCAAGTAGCGGCAGTAAAATACCGAATGAAGTTTCTATTGTTGAACCGCCACCATGAATCAATACGATAGGCATATCCCCCTTGCCATGTAGCTCATAATACATGTCGATACCATTGATCGGCGCTTTTCCGGATGTTATTAAAGTTTCCATTTTGTCAGTTTTTTGTGTGAAAGCCTGTCCTATGATTGATAACATAAAGAATACAGGCAATACGTAACGGTTGAGAATCATTAGTTGTTTAATTGTTTAGTTAAGTAAACCTGAAGTTTTTCCACATTTTGTTTCAAACCTTCGGAAGCATTATGTTCTTTTATCACGGCCTGGAAAACCGTTGCCGAATCGAACAGCATATGCCATTTAATATGCGTTCTTTCGCCATCAGCTTCGAAATCAATAGTGGCTATAATGTGTGGGTTAAAATGTTCGTAGCTTATCCGTTTAAATTCAATGATTTCTATAAACTTACTTTTATTCGGGTAATTGGTACCGTCCGGCCCGTGCATCACCAGGTGCCAATGACCACCCGGAACCGGTTCCATGATGGTTATGGTATTGGTAAACCCGTTAGGTCCCCACCATTGTGCTATATGTTCCGGTTTTGTCCAGACCTCCCATACCAGTTCGATGGGTGCGTTAAGGGTTCTCATCAGGAGTAGTTCGCGGTCTTGAGTATTATTTT
This sequence comes from uncultured Fluviicola sp., assembly GCA_965650365.1. Taxonomy (GTDB): domain Bacteria; phylum Bacteroidota; class Bacteroidia; order Flavobacteriales_D; family Crocinitomicaceae; genus Fluviicola. Next base: position 3,090 of record CBFGOJ010000055.1, read on the forward strand.
CCATTTCGTCTTTCTTCTTTTAGTTTATCTAAATAAGTTTCTAAATTGTCCAGTTTGCTTTCAAAATGCCCGCGATACTGTTCCACCCAAGCAGCTACTTGGTTTAGCTGATCCAGTTGTGCTTCACAATATCGTTCACGCCCCAGCTTTTTAATTTTAAGCAATTCACATTCTATCAAAATTTTGATATGTAATGATATGGCCTGCCGGCTAACATCAAAGCTTTCGGCTATGGTATTTACGTTTAGTGGTTTTTCTGCCACCATGTTGATTATTTGCCTTCGGGTAGGATCAGCAATAGCCTGAAAGACATCTCTTCGTTGTAACATTGCGCAAGGATTTGCTTGCAAATATAAATGCAAGTAAATACTTGCGCAAATAAAACTTCAAAAAAATATCCGGAGTATTGGAATCAGAACATCACTATCTCCGGTTCGACTCCCGTAATGCCTTCTTTTGCAGAGCGGGAGAGGAGAGTGAGAGAAGAGTACGAAATCCTGGTTCGAAGATCATTTTAGCTTCCTCTGTTGGAGGGGAACCGAGGAGGAGGATAAGCCCAAATCTCCCGCAAGAACCGATTTCATTCCTTTCCTCAAATTCACAGCAGTTCGGTTCCGGTTTTAATGGAAGGTGTTGTGTTTCGGATTTTTTAGCAATCATTTTTGTCTAAAAACGAATCGATTGGCTGTTTCGGAAACCCAAACTGCCATTTGGGAAACATTTTTAACTCATGTAGTTTTATTGTTCGAGGTTTGGGGGAAATAAATACTTATGAGATTCAGCAAAAGGATTAAAGTGTTTCCAGGATTTTCCTTAAATGTTTCCAAATCAGGAATCAGTTCAACGATAGGAGTGAAAGGAGCCAGTATTAATATTAGCAAACGAGGGACTTATCTTAACTCAAGTATTCCCGGAACCGGAATAAGTTTTAGAACCAAAATTGCCGGTGGTCAACAATCCCCTTCGCATAATAGGTCTAACGCATCCGTTGAAACGATTGTTTTAGAGAATCCGGATTCGTTAATAGCAGAAAACTTTACGGAACAAGATAAACTTACAAGTACTAGCTTCATGGAGCTAAAAGAGACTCTTCAGGAAGTTTTTACCGATAGAATTGATCTATCACAGGAAATTCAGGAGGTGAACAAAGAGTTAATACGTGCCAAAAAGAATTACCTGGTAGCGCGAATATTTTTAATCGGCTTCTTTTTTAAGTTCTTTAAAAATCAAATTGCCCTAAAAAATGGTTATCTCAGTGATCTTCAAAAACAATTGCAAAATGCATTTGTCAACATTGATATTCATTTTGATGAAGATTTTCATGACGCTTATCAATCACTTGTTGCCGGTTATCAATCACTATTAACGGCTGAGAAAATATGGGATATAACAGCTGAATTTAAACAAGACACCCGCGCTACCAGAAGTTCAGCAACGAGCTTGGTAAAAAGAGTTCCGGTTAGTTTTAAATTCGATAGCATTGCTATCATTCAATCATCTAATCTAGCTTTTCATTTGGAAAACAAGAATGGGGGTGACCTTTATATTTACCCCGCTTTTGTTATTTCAACAACGAACAATAAACAATTCAGCGTTATAGATATTAAGGACATCAAACTGACATGTGATATTCAAAGGTTTCTGGAAGAGGATGATATTCCTTCAGATTCTCTAATTCTTGGAAAGTCCTGGGCGAAAGTAAACAAGGACGGTAGTCCCGATCGGCGTTTTGCAGGAAATTATGAAATTCCAATTGTCCAATATGGAGAAATTAAATTGATGTCTTCTACCGGATTAGATGAAACTTACAGTTTCAGCAGCTTTGAGAAAGCTAAAACATTTGCCGATTCGTTTAACAAATATGAGTCTTTGCTGTAACATTTAGTTCAACTTATTGAAAGATAATTGTATTTCAGAATTTTGGTAGTATTGACATGCTAACATGAGGAGAGACTATTCGTTGAAACCCCATTCCTTAGAAATTGAATTTAGTATGAACACCGATTTTAATTGGTTATAAGTAATTAATAATTGCGCATATATACAAGTTATGGGCAAGGCTAAGACGACCACTTCAAACGGACAAGACAAGTAATAAAAAATATAAAAACATGAATAATACAATAACAGTTTTGCCAGTCGAACAAGTGAAAATTGTTAAGAGAATTGACCTCTTAACTCAAAACAAAAACAATATTGAAATCCGAATTGGCTTTATTGTTTATGAAAGAGAATTTAGCCCTGACTATAAGTTTGTTGAAAAGAAAAAAGATGAAAAAGACTTTTTGTATTTATCAACATATCCAAAACAAGAAGATTACCCAAGTGATGAAATTGACGAATTAATTTTATTAAGTATTAAAAATACGTTTTCAAATTCACGAATACATAGCGAACTTTTGTTTTCATCTTTTGATACGGATAATTTGAACCGCCTCATAAAAAGACCCAATGAAAAGGCCAATTTCATAGTAAGACCTGAGTTTTATGGTCAAGATTTGGTATTTCTTGTGGGTAAGTCCTTTAAGGCTTTTATTAAAAACATAAATGTTTACGTTGACGGTTCTTCAGAATTGATAAAACTTTTAACCTTTAATGGTTATTGCAAATTTGAAAACCACGAAGAAGTATATTCAAGACTTGACAAAATAAAATTCTTATAGTTTAAACAATGAGATTTTTAGATTGGCTATTTGGAGCAGAAGAAACAAAAAAGGAAACACGGAAAAGAGTGTTTATTAGTTTTGCTATCGAAGACATTGATTATCGTGACTATTTGGTTGACCAAGCAAGAAAAAAACACTCACCGTTTGATTTTATTGATATGTCAGTTAAAAAGGAATGGAACCAAAATGAATGGAAAGATAGATGCAGAACAAAAATTAAAAGATGTGATGGTGTAATTGCTTTGCTAAGCAAAAACACTCATAAAGCAGGTGGAGCAAGATGGGAAATGAAATGTGCAAGAGAAGAAGGAGTAAAAATAATTGGAATGCATATTAAAAAAAATGACCAAGGAGCAATACCAACAGAATTACAAGGGAAACGAGTAATAGTTTGGAGTTGGGACAATTTAGAAAAATTCATAAATAAATTATAAAATGGCAAATCCACGAGCATTCATAAGTTTTGATTTTGATAACAACGAAGGACAAAAAAAGTATTTTGTTGGACAATCAATTAACTCAAAAACACCTTTTAACATTGAAGACTGGTCTTCAAAATCGGCACTTCCTCAAAGTCAATGGGAAAAGTTAATCCACGAGAAAATTAACAAGTGCAATATGTTAATCGTTCTTGTTGGTAAAAACATGTCAACTGCAACAGGTGTCGCAAAAGAAATAGCTTTTGCAAAAGAACATAATGTCCCCGTATTTGGCGTTTATGTTGACGGGGCTAATTCATCTTCTACTTTACCATCTGGACTTACTTCAGGAAGAATTGTTGTTTGGGAATGGGATAAAATTGCATCTGCAATAGTCCAAGTTATGAAAGAAGGAAAAAATAAGTAATAATGAGAAAAGCTCTAGTTGTAGGAATTGACTATTACGAAAACATTAAACCGTTACACGGTTGTGTTAATGATGCTTATGCTGTCAAAGCTGTGCTTGACAGGCATAGTGACGGAACAAAAAATTTTGATGCTATCATTGAAATAGCAACTGGACCAAAGGCGACTATTGAAAGGAAAGAGTTGAAAAATAAAGTCGAAGAGCTTTTTAAGGACAAAAGTGATATTGCACTATTTTATTTTTCGGGACACGGTTATGTTGAAAGCACAGGTGGGTATTTAATTACTTCGGAATGCAAAGATGGCGATGACGGTGTTTCAATGAATGACCTATTAGAAATTGCCAATGGTTCTCGAGCACGATATAAAATTATTATCCTTGACAGTTGTCATTCAGGAATGATTGGCAAAACCTCTCAAAAAGAAGACAAATCAATTCTTTCGGAAGGGTTAACAATCTTAACGGCATCGAGTGAAACACAATATGCAATTGAAGAAAACGGATCAGGTGTTTTCACAACTTTATTTATAGATGCAATGAATGGCAGTGCATCTAATTTGGTCGGTGACATAACACCCGGTAGTATTTACGCACATATTGACCAAGCATTGGGTTCTTGGGAGCAGCGACCAATCTTTAAGACAAACGTTACGGCATTTACAACATTAAGAAAAGTTCAACCACCCATTTCACTTTTAGACCTCAAACGCTTGACAGAACTATTTCCAATCAAAGGACAAGACTTTAAACTTGACCCGAGTTTTGAACCAGAAAGCGAAAATCCAAATGACGAAAATGTTGCAAAATTCAAACTCTTACAAAAGTATAATCGAATAAATTTAGTTGTTCCTGTTGACGCTGAACATATGTATTTTGCTGCAATGGAAAACAAATCTTGCAAGTTGACAATACTTGGAGAACATTATTGGAACTTAATATCTAAAGACAGAATATGACAAGCCCAGCCACTAACAGCAGTTGCAAGAAATTGGCGGTTCCGTGCTCTACAGACTCTTAAGATTAATCAAAATTTAGATGCTTTCTACCGCAACAAATTCACATGTCCCTTCATTACTCTGATCGTCAACCCGTCTGCGCTAACATACCGGATTGTCCAGTTGTACATTCCTTCCGCACATTTGTTTGATCCGGATGTTCCGTCCCAACCTTGATCAGCATCAGTTGATCTGTAAACTTCTTCTCCCCAGCGGTTGTAGATGTTCATCTCGAATTCATCGATATTGTTGCAAACCGCCTTGAAGACATCGTTTAAGTTATTTCCATCCGGAATAAAAGTGTTTGGCACATAAACCATCGGATCGTAGAAAATCGTCAGTTGATCTGTTGCCCTGCAGCCGTTAGAATCGGTGAAAGTTACTTCGTAAGTCATTTCCATGTCCGGGCGCGCAATCGGATCGGAGCAGAGAATACAGCTCAGGAATTCAGGCGGATACCAGGTGAAAGTTCCCGTGGAATCGCTGGAAACGGCGTTCAACTGAACAGCATCTCCGAAGAAAGCATATGCATCAACAGTTTGGACAAAAGGTGTTGGGTAAACCTGTACATCCACAAAAGCCGTATCAGTACATCCGTAAAGGTCGGTCCCAATTACCCTATAATTCGTGGTTTGCTCAGGATAGCTGACGAATTCATCTCCGGAAACAGCTGTTGCAGCAGGAATCCATTGATAAGAAACAGCCCCGGAAGCATGCAGGAAAACCAATTCTTTCGGACAAACGATCGTATCATTTCCGGCCTGAACTGTTGGAGCAGTGATATTCACGTAAATACTATCTCGTACGGTTCCGCAAATATTGGTGAAGTCACAGTAATAAGTCATGTCGTTTGATGGACTGAGTATAACATTCGATCCGCTTAGCGGAGTGATTCCTACTGCTGGTGACCATTGATAAGAATCCGCTCCGGATACCGAAATCGCTTCAGAAGCACCGTTACACATCGATAATGAATCCGGCATGTTGGGAATTGGAACGTCTTGGACCACCTGCACTAAAACGCTATCCGTAACAACACAGCCGATAGAAGTGGTGCCCTGCATGTAATAAACAGTTGTTTGATTTGGAAGAGCAATTGGCTGACTGCTCAACGGATCATTTAGTGAGGCCGCCGGACTCCAGATATAACTTTCTGCTCCTGTTCCGGAAAGTTGAACTGCTGTACCTTCGCAAATCAGTGTGTCTCCGGATGCATGAACTGTTTGCTGATCAACAACTGTAATGGTATAGTGTTCGATGGCATGTGCGCAAATGCTTAATCCATCCTGGCTGACGGTTATAACATTGATCGTAAATTCAGTTGTTTCTGTGACAGTAGCTATGGGATTTGCTATCGTTGGGTCGTTCAGGAGATTGGCAGGTAACCATTGATAAGTATTTCCTCCCCAAACATTGAATTGAACAGTGCCGCCTTCACAGATCGTGTCTTCGCTGGCCGAAATAATAAGCCCGGTACCGATGTGCATCCTTACAAGAGAGTCACAGCCATAAACGCTTTGGAATGTAAAATCATAAACAGCTGCAAGGGCCGGATAAACCTGTCCGTTGTACGTATAAGTTTCACTTGGTGCGCAAAGAGTTACATAAAAGGAATCCACGTAAACAGGATGCTCTTCAATGTCTAATAGGATGGTGGAATCACAGCCCTGAGTGCTTACATAATCGAATTGATGTGTACCAGCCTGTGTATAAGTGTTTCCATTGAAAGTATAAGGTTCATTGCCACAAATAACACCTGTGATGTGTGTAAGAGACGATCCTCCTGAAATCAGTGCAGATGCATTCCCACTGCAGCCTTGCGAATCTGTTACTATCAGATCGTATATTCCGGGTGCTAAATTGGTGTGTGCAGCAGAATTCCCGAGATTTGGCTGCCAGTCATAAGTGTAAGTGGGATTTCCTCCCGAAATAGTTGCTGTGAGTGATCCACCGGTTGTGCAGGTAGCATCCGTAGTAAGAATTGTTACAAGAGGAGGGATGGTAACTATTACGGCATCCAGTAAATTCCCTTCAGCCGGATTTGAACTTGCGCTGGAAACGGTATTGAAACGCAGTGAATAGGCAGTGTTTCCATTATTCGGAAAAGCGTAATTGGTTGTTTGAACGACCCAGGCTGTATTCCCGGCGGAAAAATTGCCTAATGAAGTATAAGGTCCGCCAACCGGTCCTATTGAAAGATTCAGCACATCGGTTCCCATTCTTCCGCGGTGTGCAAATGAAATGGTGGAGGTTGTTCCCGGAACTGCAGTGAAATTCTGGTAGAGCGTTGATACCGTGTTTGCACTGATTTCTACATATTGATTTCCTGAAAAGGAAGGAATGCTGTTGAATCCTGTTCCCCAAACTTCAATGATCGAATCGGGAGCGGTTGTTCTCCAGCAGGGAACGTTGTTGTGGTTAAACATTCCCATGGAATTGGGAGATAATACCTGCATATTTTCGAAGCCGGAATTGCAAAAACTATTACAAACCTGTGCAGAAGAGGAGATCGAACCTATCAATAACATTCCCAAAAGGAAACACTGCAAAGGCAGAAATTGATTGATTATTCTCATGAGTACGTTTAAGGAATAAAGATAGAACGTAAATGACGAATGATCCGTTGGGCAGAATATCTGGTTCAAACAGGTAAATCAATGGAAGTTACCGTTGAAGGGGGTGAGACTGAAATTGGCTATTTGTTCAGCTGTATTTTAACAAACTGATAAGAAGAACCATCATCTCAATGGCTAGTTTTAATTTTTAGTAACTGATATGGTAGGAATGAATGCTAAAAATTGAAACAGGAAAGTTCGAAGTTAATTCCCTGCAAATAAAAGTGCAGCACAAAAAAATCCCCTTGGTTTACCAAGGGGATTCGTTAATTTCTATTTTTCGTCTTCTTCTTCTTCGTCGTCTTCGTCTTCTTCTTCCCATTCGTCCTCATCGTCGTAGTCTTCATCAGAATCCTCGTCGCTGTTTACCAGGTATTTACGATAATCTTCTTCTAGATCCTCATCGTCTTCGTTTCTGCCGAATAGGTCCAACTCTTCATCAATAAGATCATCGTCGTTCAAAAATTGATTGTCTTTACCACTTTTGCGGTAAGCTTCCATTTTCGGTTTTTTCGGAGCATCTTTAGCAGAAGGACTGCTGCCGGATTTTGTTTCCTTTTTCCGTTCAACTTTTAGCGGGGTAATGTCATCCGGGGTAAAAGCAGGTTTACTTACTCTGCCATCATCCGGTTTTTTGTAATCGGTTCTGGTATCACTTACAGAATTGCGGTCATCCCGGGGACGATCACTTCTGAAAGCAGGTCTGTCGCCCGAACGGTTATCTCCTCCTGATGGTTTTCCACCGGAAGAGCGGTCATCAGCTTTCTTAACAGCTATACTTCTGCCGTTAACAGACGTATTGTCCAGGGCGTTAATAGCGCTTTCAGCTTCTGATTCATTTGCCATTTCAACAAAAGCAAAACCTCTCGGATTGCCCGTCTCGCGGTCTTTTGCAATGGTAACACGGTTTACTTTTCCATGTTCCTCAAAAAGGGATTTCAACTCATCTTCAGTTACATTGAAATCAAGTTTTGCTACAAAAATACTTGTCATTGGTGTTTAAATATGCTCTTTTACTGCCCCAAATTAGGCATTTGTTTCGAACGAAGATATATAAATTTTCAAACCCACAAAACTTTGAATGAGATTTCTGTCAAACCAATTATCTATTGGTTCTTTTCAACTATTTTATGCAGGAATTTATTGCTTGTTTTTTAACAAATCACGGATCTCCATTAACAGCTTTTCTTCATTGGAAGGTTCCGGAGCTGCAGGAGGCGTTTCTTCTTCCTCTTTTTTGCGTAAATGCATGGCTTTGTTCATCAATTTAACTACCAGGAATAAACAAAAAGCTACTATCAGGAAGTTAATGACCTTTGCAATGAATGCACCATATAAAATTCCTCCTTCTACGACATCTTTCTCAGCTAAAACAGGTTTTCCGTCTTTCAGAACAACTTTTCCATCCTTCACAAGCGTGTCTCCTGCTTTGATCACATTTCCAAAAGCTCTCAGTTCCTCAATTTTGTCAGCATGTGCTGCTTTTAGTGCAGGATTCAGAATGGCCGGTGTAATAATATCCGAGACCAGCGAGTTGATAATCGCTCCGAATGCAGCTCCCAGGATAACCGCTACTGCCAAATCCACCACGTTTCCGCGCATGATGAATGCTTTGAATTCCTTTAACATAGTTCTTAATTTGAAGTCTAATCAAATATAAGAAACAGAATGAAAAGGAGAGCGAGAATGAGGAAAAGAAAACAGAATGAGGAAAAAAAGGATTTTGAATCTAAAGAATTTGAACAGATTACAAGAATCTTCCTTCATTCTCATTCTCCACTCTCATTCTGATTTTACGATTGGAATGGGATGCGTTGCTGTATGGATCGTGAAAGCGTAATTTCATCTGCATATTGAATCTCTGAACCAACCGCAATTCCGCGTGAAAGCGCCGTTATCTGAACATTCGTGGCATGTAGTTTTTTGTAAAGGAAGAAATTGGTCGTGTCGCCTTCCATCGTTGGACTCAAAGCCAAAATAATCTCATCGGCTAGTCCGGCAGTGCATTTATCTACCAAAGGCTGAATAAATAAATCATTCGGGCCAATTCCGTCCATGGGAGAAATAATTCCGCCCAGTACATGATAAATTCCCTGGTAGGTGCCGGTGCTTTCGATCGCCATCACGTCACGGATGTCTTCCACCACGCAGATCAGTCGGTGATTGCGCTTTTCATTCGAACAAATGGAACAGACCAGCGTGTCTGAAATATTTCCGCAGGAAGAGCAGCTTTGAACGTGCGATTTGAGTTGTTGGAGAATATCTCCGAAACGTTCCAGTTCTTCCGTATCGCGCTTCAATAAATTAAGCACTAAGCGCAGGGCCGTTCTTTTACCAATGCCGGGTAGGGAGCTAAATTGCTCTACTGCTTCTTCAACGTATTTTGATGGAATATTCATCGTTTCAAAAGTACGTATTTTAGCTTGTTTTTAGGTCTTTCGGAGGATTTACTTGTGTTTTCCTGCCTGAAATAGTACTTTCGCGGGGTGGAAAAAATAGAATTTGAATTTTTAGGTTTACACCTCCAGGAACCAATGGCCTTAATACTGAACTGGATTATAGCCGGATTTTGTTTATTTGCCTTTCGCAAACTGGGAAAGTTCCGCAATGAAGCGAATTTTTACTGGCGTATTTTTTACATCACTTTCGGCTTGTCAACGTTTTTTGGCGGATTGGGACACTTATTCTTCCAATATACTGGTTTCCCCGGAAAATATCCAAGTTGGACTTTCGGATGTCTGGCAAACGGATTTGCTGCAATGGCCATGTTTCATTTCAAAGGGATTTCTACCCCGGGAAAATACGCTTTCACCATCATCTGGATTAAGAGTTTAGCGCTTTGTGCGGTTTCCATTCTTACCCAAAAGTTCATTTTCACCGCAGTAGACGCCATTATTACGTATATCACTTATACCGGAGTTTATGCGTATATCCTGAAGAAAAGACACCCGGAAGCGCAATTTTTGAAGAAACTGATTATTGGAGTTTGCATTCTGACACCTTCCGCATTTATCTATATCCTGAAACTGGATGCGCATCAGTGGTTAAATAAAGACGATTTGAGCCACATTCTCATGCTGGTAACTATTTATTATTTTTACCTTGGTATCAAAGAGTGGGGAGAAATTCAGCCGCACCAACAAAAATATGTCTAAGAACGAAGTAAATATCAAGAATAAACGCGCCCGGTTTGAATATCAATTGGATGAATTCTTTACCGCCGGGATGGTTTTGTCAGGAACGGAAATCAAAAGTATCCGCAATGGAAAAGCGAGTATTTTGGAGGCTTACTGTATTGTAGACGGCGGCCAGGTTTTTATTCGCAATATGCACGTTTCTCCCTATGAAAATGCTTCGTTTTTCAACCACTCGGTACGTTCTGACCGTAAATTGCTTCTGAATAAGAAAGAGATCAAAAAGCTGGAAAAGTGGCTGAAAGTAAAAGGAAATACCATCGTTCCTATCAAATTATTCTTATCTGAAAAAGGCTGGCTGAAATTGGAAATGGCAACCGGTGTCGGTAAAAAAATGCACGATAAGCGCAACGATATGAAAGAGAAGGACGACAAACGTGAAATGGATCGTTTGAAGAAAAATCGTTCCTAGGAATCTCACAATTTTAACCACAAAGTACACAAGGCGCACAAGGAAAAATTTTGACGTACTTTGCTTTTGGGTTAACGTAATGTTTAGTTCAAATGTCCTTTTACTCTCATCCTGTAAAAAAAAATCCTTTGTGTCCCTCGTGTACTTTGTAGTGAAACCTTACAGGAAACCCAAACTCAGCAAATGAAAAATCCGGTTTTGTGTAATCAATATGTACACCAGTACGCTTCCAATTCCCCAAAAAGAAAGGTGGTAGAGAAAAACGAACGAAAGCTTTTTCTTGCGTCTTAAATACGGATAAAGTGGAACCAGGAACAAAATAATAAGGCCGAAGCGAATACTTCCGATGTGAAAATCGAATGCAGTGCGGTAACGCGTAAAATCATCTGAAGTGATCATTTTTACAGGTGTGTGAAGGAGCCAGGTTGTTTCAAGAATGACCTCCGGATAGGTGTATTTCCAGGCAGGAATGTTGTTTTGTACGTGGAATTGTCCTCTTTCTTCCAATTCAATGCTGTTGATATTGCGTTTGATGATTCCATTGTTTAAAGTGCTGGAATAACCGATTAACACATCTTTTTCATAATGCCGTGGAAGGAAAAACTCGATAGAAAGTGCCAATGAAAGAACCAGCGAAAGGCGCATAATGTACTTGTAAATGCTCCAGCGCATGCCGCTCGTGAGAGAAAGGAAATAGCGGTTGTTATCCCTTGCCTCCTGCATTTTCTGCTGTTCGTAACGCATTTTGGCCACACGCATCCGTTCCAAACGTTCTGCTTCTGTTTCACTGGTGGCCCTTCTGGAAGGCCTTTTGTCTTCCGATGCCGTAGATTCTTTGTGATCCGGGTTTAGAAGTATTTCAACCGCTCTGCCCAGGTTGATAAAAAGCTCATGTGCCAGCGGATCAGGATTCACATCCGGATGCAGGCGCAAGGCCAGTTTTTTATACTGTTTCCTGATTTCTACCTCTGTGGAATCGGAGGGCAGGTTCAATAAACGAAAGCACTCAGCTCTTGTCATTTGGAAAGCGCGTTTAAAGTTTCTTTTCGACGGATCTTTCCATTTTCGGTCTTGAGAATCAAAGAAAGGACCTGTCGTTTGGGAGCTGCATATTTACCAAATTTTTCCCTGATTAGTTCCTGTATTTCACTAAAAACTTTATCCGGTAATGCTTCTTCAAGGATTAAAACACAGGCTTCACCCAATGTCTCATGTGGAATACTGCCAATAATGAAAGAACCTTCAATGAGTTCATCAATCGCATTTTCAAGGGCTTCCGGGTGAATTTTAATGCCGCCGCTATTGATCGTAAAATCAGCTCTTCCCAACCATTTGAAATGGGTGGAATCAATAAGTTCAACTTCGTCGTTTGTCTGCATGCGCTCAATGCTTAATTTGGAATCTGTAATCAGCAAACAATTTTCCGAAACTTCCAGGTGAACTCCTTCCAAAGCCCGGTAAACAGGATCGTTCATTTTTCGCAAAGCAATGTGTGAAACCGTTTCAGTCATTCCGAATCCGATATAAACTTTGGGTTTCAATTCCGACAGCGTTTGTTCCAATTCAGTGGAAAGGCCCATTCCGCCCAATAAGATGTTTTCAAAAAGATTCAATTTCTCCGGGTTTTCTTCCAGAATGCATTTTACCTGATAAGGAACCAACGAAATGAAAGAATAATGAAATTCAGGGTCAATTTCTTCCAATGGATTTGCACGGGGTTCAACCACATGAATGGAATAGTTTCCTGCGAGTGCACGGATCAGCATCATTTTTCCACCAATAGTGTGCGGAGATAAAGGCATTAACACAGCTGAATTTTCATTCAAGCCAAAAAAGGTATTGCTGCGCTTTGCGGAAGCTTCCAATTGTTCTCTTTTGAGTAGAATCGATTTTGGAGTTCCGGTAGAACCGCTCGTCTTCACATAATAATCCGGAGATTCCGCATGCCAAAAATCGATGACCTTTTTGATCTCCTGGTATGTTTCTGCAGAACAATTGATATACTTTACTTCAAACGCCATTTGGAATGATAGTTGTTGTGGTAGTTCAAAAGTTTAAAATGTTCAGTATTTCAAAAAATAGAATGAATTTAAAATAATTAGTGCATTTGAACCATTTGAACCATTTGAACCATTTGAACCATTTGAACCATTTGAACAGTTTTAATTGCTAAATTTAACCAAAGATTATGACTCATAAAAACACATATATGAAATTTATCACATTGCTTGTATTAGGGCTTTCGTTCTGCATTTATTCGTTTACTTCTGTGGAAAACAGAGCTGTTGGTAACGGATTGACCATGAACAGTACTTCAGGAATTAAATTCTCGAAACTGACTTTAGCCAAAGCGATCAAGCAGGCTCAGGCTTCCGGCAAGATTATCTTTATTGACGTGCACACCAGCTGGTGCGGACCTTGTAAGGAAATGGCCAAAACAACATTTACAGATTCGGAGGTTGGAGATGTTTTCAATCAGCGATTCATCAATCTCAAAATCGATGCGGAGCAGGATGAAGACGGACCAATCATCTCAAAAACTTATTCGGTGGCGGCTTATCCGACTTTACTGTTTATCAACGGGGAAGGGAAGATGGTGAAGAAATTGGTTGGAAAGCAGAGCAAAGAGAAATTGCTGGCTGCGGTATCAACGATAAAATAATTGCGTTACGGTAGGCGCGCGATGCGTCGCGCGCCTACCGTATTTTCATTTTCAAACAAACCCCTTTATTCGTTGTTGCATACAACGTTTTCTTTTCCAAAAGCATCGCACAAAAATTGCCTTTTAACAGGAAATGCCAGGTTTTACCACCGTCTTTGGAATAATCGATTCCCGTGGTTCCGCAGGAATAAAGAATCTTTTTAGTTCCGGTAACACAGGATCTGTAGCCATTCGGGAAGATCTCTGAAGGTTTCCAGGTATTTCCGCCATCTATTGTAAAACAGGCATTTTGCGTCGCATCGGTACTTTTTCGATAATCGCCACCAACAACAATTCCATGGCGAGAATCCCAAAAGAATACCGAAAAAGGACCTGCTCCTTCACCCGTTTTTAGCGGTAGATCGGTTGTTAGAGTTCTTTTCGACCAAAGGTCCATATAGTGAAAACGAGCCGCAGAATCTCCGCCTGAAACGAAAAAATAAGCATCCGGGTTTAAGTACAAAGCACAGGTTCCGCTAGCAGCATAGCAGCCTTCATTCGGTTTATTTTCAACAACTTGATCCAATTCATTGAAAGTTCCTGTTTGGGTGTTTCGTTTTCGAAGGAAGAACTTTCCGTCAACCGGATCACCTAGAATGATCAAATCGTTATTTA
>CBFGOJ010000056.1:0-16413 GCA_965650365.1 uncultured Fluviicola sp.
TGTAAGTACAACCGAAGTTATCCGTAACACTGTAAGTGAAACAAGGTGTTCCCACGTTTGTTGGTGTTACGTTTGCAGTTGTTGCGTTGACATTAGAAAGTGTCGGTGCAGCAACCCATCCCTGAGAGACAATTGTTGGTGTAAAAGAAGCCGCAGAAAGTAATGCAGCATTAAAGTTAATGTCCCAATTGAAGATATATCCATTATCAGAAGACAAGTTATCTGTTACCGTAATGGTCCAGCTTCCATTTATCGGGCAGCCCACCAGGTTGGCAAAACTCTGCATCGGTGTATAGGTTCCAGCAGGAATGTAGCTATCCGTATATGTTCCCGGACCATTCCCGTTTGGAAAAGTTCCACCGGTAACCGGAGAAGAATTCCAAGCTGTTCCCCCTGTCATGGAAAAACAATAATTCGCACCCGTTCCCGGTGTCGTATTCGCTGAGTTACCATCTACAGTACCCGTTGCCCATGGAGTTCCAAGGTTGGCGGAAGCTGTGGTACTCACAGAATAGCTTATCAACTCGGTACTTTGCCCGTTTGGACAAGTAATTGACATGGATAAATCCCCGGAATAAGAGTGTTCCATACTCAGGCAAATATTTGTAATATCTGTAGCTGCCGTAACGGTAGCACTTGGGCTGTAACAATTTGTAGTAATAGAAGTAGTGTAAGATACTCCGGATCCATCAGGTAAGAAAGTTGTTCCTGAAACAGGTGGAGTACAATTGACATTATACGGAGTCATCGTTACAGTCGCAGCCAATGCCGATGTTTGATTCGTACACAAAGTAGAAGGTGTAGCTGAAGTGGTAATGGTTGGTGTAGTTGAAACCTGGATATTTCGGTTCAAAGAATTGGTATTCGTACAACCGGTGGCATCCGTAACAATCAGGTTTGCCAGGTAACTTCCAACCGCGGGGTAGGTATAATTAATATTTGCCCCAGGAACAATTACACCATTCCCCATGTTCCAGGCGTAGGTAGCTCCAGCTCCTGAAGTTCCGAATGTTCCGCTCCCTACCAGGTTAATACTTTGTCCCTGGCAGATACGGATAATTCCATCTCCCATAGGTGCTTCATTCGAACTCACAAAGTTAGCCGTAATAGACTGACATGATAAAATACAGGAAATATTTGCAGACCATCCTGATCCAACAACGGATACGTCAGAAGTGAACCGGAAAGTCAAACAACCTGTCGCATTTCCCACAGTAGCCTGAATCAAACCGGGGCTTGTAGTCCCGGAATAAGTCCCTAAAAGTGGCGCCGCAATTGAATTACCATCGTAGATATACAAAAAGTCCAGGCCGCTTTCAGTTGCAAATGATGTAAAGATAGCCTGTGCTCTTGCCCCTGCTGTAGATGGACAAATGGTATAGGTGAAATTTGCATTATTACCATAATTCCCTGCACCACCCGGATCTAAAAAGGTAGCTCCACATGTAGTTGTATTTCCGGTTGTCATGGTGATGGTTGGAGCCGGAACAGTTGACGTAACGCAAATTGTTCCGTTCATATCATTGACGTTGTTATTATTTGTACGAATAATGCGCACATAATAAGTATTCCCAACAACTGTTGTAATGGAAAGAGTTTCTGTTCCCGTATTTGCAACCGCATCAACACATCCCAATAAACTAGCCGCCGCGCAGCTTGAGTAAACTGCAAGTGCCATTTGCCGGTCATTATTCGTACAATTAACGGTAGATGTCGTAGATGTGGCAACAAAAGAAAACCATCCGTCGCGGAAATTATTACCGGCAGTACAAGCGGGGTATGTAATTGCTGAGTTTGTAAATCCTGAAGCCACGTTCCAGACTGTATTCACACAAGAAGTACCAACCGTTAAAGCCGGAGCAGTTGCACACTCATCCGTTTGCGACCAGGAAAACTGGCTGCTGAAAGTCAAAACCAATCCAATAAAGGATACTTTTTGAAGAAATGACAAGGTATTTTTCATGGCTTAATTTGTTCTAATTGATTTAACAACCATGAGGTAATCCGTATTATCAATACGGTATACCAATGTCCTGTCTGAAAAATACTCCATGTTATAGACCAATGGATTAAACTCATCAACATTGAAAGCGGCAAAATTTGCCCCTTGAACCATTGGATTCAATTTTGTCAGTAATGGCACTGTAGATAGAAGCGGAAATTTTTCATCTGTCGTATGAGGAGTTACCACATACTCTATGCGATTATTCATGACTTGACCGTAAGCCGTGATCAATTCCTGGTTTTGGAGAATGAAATCATTTCCATAAACATAATTGAGCCGGTTAGCGACTTCTTCATCAGTTAACTGCTGAGTAACAGTTTGTGCTTGAGAAATGAAACAAAGCTGCAGTAGAACAAGGACGAGAGCACCCCTTTGTAGTAATTTCATAGTATTATTTAAGTTGTAATACGATAAATATAAATGAAATAAACTGTAAGAAACCGTAACTAAAATGTTAAAATTCACGCGCTCACGTGATCGATGTTTGAACAAATTCAAATAATCAACCTCCTTTGCGAAATAATCGTCAAAACACTATTTTTAAAAAAATACAACATGCGTGTATTAAAATTTAACACACCAAAAAAACTAAAAATTTAACATTTGAAAGAAATATCGGGAAGCCAATCTTTTAAATCAGCTTCCCGAACCTATTTTTATCTTTTAATTAATGAATATACTTTTGAACCGTTTTTAACCAGGTAAACTCCTGATCTTAACGAGGAAATATCTAAAACCAACGTTCCGTCGCCCTGTTTGTAAGAAGAAACATTCACCCGGACATCCTGTCCCATTGCATTTAATAATTGAAATGTGCTCAACGAAACAATGTCTCCTTTCAGAGTGACCAGGTCAGTTGCCGGATTCGGGAAAATAACCAGATCACCCATTCCTGCAATGTCGATATAAACTGATTCCATTTCGTGAACTCGTTCCTGACCGTCGAAATCAATTTGTTTCAATCGGTAATAAGAAACTCCACTCAGTGGCATTTGGTCCACCGTTGAATAATACATCGATGTCTGAGAATTCCCAGCTCCGTCTACGATAGCAACTTCTTCCCACCCATCATAACCGCTTACAGATCTTTCAATTACGAAATAGTCGTTATTTTGCTCGGAACTTGTTTCCCAATATAGGTTCACTGATTGGTTATTGACTGCTTTCGCATCAAAACTCACCAAACCAATAGGTAAAGAAGTACCACAATTCACTGTAATACATTGCGGAGCAGTGTAAGTACAACCGAAGTTATCCGTAACACTGTAAGTGAAACAAGGTGTTCCCACATTTGTTGGTGTAACATTGGCGGTGGTTGCTCCTGTATTGGATAAGATTGGGGCAGCCGCCCAGCCCTGCGATACGATCGTTGGGGTATAAGATGCTGCAGACAATACCGCCGCACTGAAATTGATGTCCCAGTTGAAAATATACCCATTGTCAATTGCCAAATTATCCGTTACCTGTATCGTCCAGTTCCCATTCATCGGGCATCCGATCAATCCGGCAAAAGATGCCGCCGGCATGTAGTTTCCGGGAGCGATTGACGGACCAGCAGGGTTTCCTGCCGTAACTGTTCCACCGTTTACCAGGAGAACAGAAGCAGAAGGTGTAAAACAATAGGTTGCTCCGACTCCTGGTCCCGTTCCACCGTCATCCAGCGCTGCACCGAGGTAAGTTCCTCCTCCTCCGGGGTAATCTTTCAAACTAATGGATTGTCCGTTCGGGCAAACCAGTCGAATACTTAAATCACCTAAAAAGGAGTGTTCCACGTTCAAACATACATTGGTAACATCTGTGGCAGCTGTAACTGTTGCACTCGGGCTATAACAATTCGTAGTGATAGAAGTCGAATACGAAACTCCTGATCCGTCCGGTAAGAACGTAGTTCCCGAAACAGGCGGCGTACAATTCACCGAATACGGAGTCATTGTAACAGTTGCTGCCAGGGCCGAAGTTTGTGCTGTACAAATGGTAGAAGGTGTAGCCGATGTTGTAATCGTTGGCGTTGTAGAAACCTGGATATTTCGGTTAATGGAATTTGTATTGGTACATCCATTCGGATCAGTGACCACCAGGTTCGCTAAATAACTTCCCACTGCAGGATAAGTATAATTGATATTTGCCCCGGCTACCGTTACTCCGTTACCCATACTCCATGCGTAAGTTGCCCCCGCTGCAGAAGTACCAAAGGTTCCGCTTCCAACCAAATTGATGCTTTGTCCCTGGCAGATCCGGATCACTCCGTCGATGTCCGGAGCTTCATTGGAGCTAACCCAATTAGAGGTAATTGTCTGACAGTTTACAATACATGATATCGTAGCAACCCAGCCTGCATAAGTTACAGAACCATCTGAAGTAAATTGGAAGGTCAAACAGCCGGTTGCATTACCTGCAGAAGCCACAACCGTTCCCGGGCTCGTTGCTCCTGAATAAGTACCGAGTACAGTTGCTCCGGTTGAGTTCCCATCGTAAATTGTTAAGACATCCCAGGTTGCTTCTGTTTGGAAAGACGAAAAGAGAGCCTGTATTTTTGCTCCCGCTGTGGAAGGACAAATGGTATAGGTGAAATTGAGACTGTTCCCATAAGTTCCACTTCCTCCCGGATCCAAAAAGGTTGCTGCACAAGTAGAAGTAGTACCGTTAGTCATTGTAATTGACGGCGGTGGCGGCGGAACACAGCTGATGTTTGCTGTCCATCCGGAACTGGTTACAGATCCATCTGATGTAAAGCGAAAAGTCAAACAGCCATTAGCACTTGTTCCCGTAACAGTTCCAGGTGAAGTTCCACCAGAATAAGTACCAATAAGCGGTGCTCCGGTAGAGTTTCCATCATAGATATATAAATAATCCCATCCGGATTCAGTGGAGAATGATGTAAATGCAACCTGCAGAGACATGCCGGCTGTTCCAGGACAGATCGTATAGGTACTATTCATACCATTACTATAATCACCTGTTCCTCCCGAATCGTTGAATGTACCGGAACAAGCAGTTGTTGAACCACTTGCAGGCATATTGATCGTTTGTGAATACGAAATTGTTATGGATAAAAATCCAAGGATAAGTAGTAGCCCTTTTTTCATAATTAATGCTGCGTAGTAATTGGTTCAATAACAATAATGTAATCTGTTCCGTCTACGCGAATAACTTGTTTCAAATTGCTGAAAAACGGAAGATTGTAATGGATAGGGATAAAAGTGGAGGGATTGAACTGACTGTAATTAATGGCAACGATTGCCGGGTTGTTCTTATTCATCAAAGGAAAGGAAGAAAGCAACGGATATTTGCCATTCGCAGCTAAAGGCTCCGTGAGATAACTGATCCTGTTAACAAAACAATCCTCTAAAGCATTCACTGCATCCGGATTGTCTGAAACCCATGCTTCACCGTAAACTGTTGTGATCTGAAAACGATGTGATTCCACGCCAGCTATTCCATGTGGTGCAGCCTGATCCTGGCAGGAGGCATTATTATGAAAAAAGAAAAGGCACGCTATTACAGCGAGAGTTGTAGTAAGTAAGTAGTTCATTGTGTTTGTGTTTCAACAAATCTAGGATTTCATGACCCACCAAACAATATATCAATCAAGCTGTTACAAATTAAACAAATGCTAAAATTTTAGTAAAAACTAAATATTCATCCATCTAGTATAAATTTTCACCGAATGAATCCGAATTTTAAATTCTCACGGAAAAGTCAAAAAAAGAAAGTGTTAGAAAAAACACTTAATTCGAATATTAGATGTTTTTTACTAACAAAAATCCCTTCTTCTACAGCAGTAAAAGAAGGGACAAGCATTTAATCTAAAACCATTACATATTTCGTCGATACTGGCCTCCTACTTCAAACAAGGATTTCGTGATCTGCCCTAATGAAGCATATTTTGACACTTCCATGAGCTGTTCGAAGAGATTCTTATTCTGGATTGCAGCCCGTTGAAGTTCGCTTAGCATATCGTCCAGCTTGTCCTTGTGACTTGACTGCAGAATCTCCAGCATCGTAATTTGGTATTGCTTTTCTTCTTCCGAAGCACGGATCACTTCTTTTGGCTCAACTGTTGGCGAACCTTTTGAGCTTAAGAAGGTATTTACACCGATAATCGGGAAATCACCATTGTGTTTCAGGGTTTCATAATACAAGGATTCTTCCTGGATCTTTGAACGCTGATACATGGTTTCCATAGCTCCCAAAACTCCGCCTCGCTCTGTAATACGGTCAAATTCGGTCAATACTGCTTCTTCCACCAAATCGGTTAATTCTTCAATGATGAATGAACCCTGCAGCGGATTCTCGTTTTTCGCTAATCCGAGCTCGCGGTTAATGATCAACTGGATGGCCATTGCTCTGCGCACCGACTCTTCTGTAGGAGTTGTAATCGCTTCGTCGTAAGCATTGGTGTGCAATGAATTACAATTGTCGTAGATCGCGTACAAAGCCTGTAAAGTCGTACGGATATCATTGAAATCAATTTCCTGTGCATGCAATGAGCGCCCGGAGGTCTGAATGTGGTATTTCAACATTTGTGCACGTGCATTTGCTCCGTATTTCTTAGACAATGCTTTTGCCCAGATTCTTCTGGCAACACGGCCAATCACAGCATATTCCGGATCGATTCCGTTTGAGAAGAAGAACGATAAGTTCGGACCGAAATCATTGATGTCCATTCCACGGCTCAGGTAATATTCCACATACGTAAATCCGTTTGCCAGCGTGAACGCCAGCTGAGTAATCGGATTTGCTCCTGCTTCTGCAATGTGATATCCGGAAATGGAAACCGAGTAGAAATTACGTACTTGTTTCTCAATAAAATATTGCTGCACATCTCCCATCAAGCGCAAAGCGAATTCGGTAGAGAAAATACAGGTATTCTGAGCCTGGTCTTCTTTTAAAATATCTGCCTGAACGGTTCCCCGGACCTGCTTCAATGTTTCTGTTTTAATTTCCGCATATACAGCAGCCGGTAACACCTGGTCTCCGGTAACACCCAGAAGCATTAATCCCAATCCATCATTTCCTTCCGGAAGATTTCCCTGGTAGCTTGGTCTTTCAACCCCTTTTGCTTTATAAATTGCTGCGATTTTCGCTTCTACTTCTTTTTCAAGACCGTTTGCTTTGATGTATTTCTCACAATTCTGATCAATGGCAGCATTCATGAAGAAACCAAGAAGCATTGGTGCCGGACCGTTGATTGTCATGGAAACAGAAGTTGCCGGATGTGATAAATCGAATCCTGAATACAACTTTTTAGCATCATCCAAACAACAAATTGAAACTCCTGAGTTCCCTACCTTTCCATAAATATCAGGTCTCAGGTCCGGATCATTTCCGTATAAGGTAACCGAGTCAAATGCAGTAGACAAACGTTTTGCCGGCATTCCCAAACTCACGTAATGGAAACGGCGGTTGGTTCTTTCCGGACCACCTTCACCGGCAAACATACGCGTTGGGTCTTCTCCTTCTCTTTTGAAAGGGAATAATCCGGACGTATAAGGGAATTCTCCCGGAACATTCTCCTGCAATGACCAGCGCAGAATATCTCCCCAGGATTTGTATTTTGGAAGTGCTACTTTCGGAATCTGTGTATGAGACAATGATTCGGTATGTGTAGCCATTCTCAATTCCTTATCACGTACCTTGAAAATAAATTCAGGAGCAGTGTAAGTTGCTTTTTTAGCTTCCCAATTTTGGATAATATCCCAATTGTGCGGATCTAAATTTCGTTTTTCGTTTTCTAAAGCTTCCTGCACACCTTTTACCAGTCGATCTTTATCTTCCATGGAACTCGCGGCAATGGTTTCAACTGATTTTGTCAATCCGTAAAGTCTTTCCGCAACTTCCACCTGTTTGTCAACCCATTTATCAAATCCGCGGTTATTCTCTGAAATCTCCGATAAATAACGTGTTCTATCCGGTGGAATGACGAAGATCTTTTCAGACATTTCTTTCGTGATCTCAAATTTGGAATCTAAAGGAGCATTTGTTTTCTCCTTCACCGTATCCATGATCACTTTATACAAAGTATTCATTCCGGGATCGTTGAACTGTGAAGCGATCGTCCCGAATACCGGCATTTCATCCACCGGTTTTTCCCACAAATTGTGGTTTCGCTGATATTGCTTGCGTACATCTCTCAATGCATCCAAAGCCCCTCTTTTATCGAATTTATTCAATGCAATAACATCTGCAAAATCCAACATATCGATCTTCTCTAACTGTGTTGCAGCTCCGTATTCCGGAGTCATCACGTATAAAGAAACATCCGAGTGATCTAAAATCTCCGTATCTGACTGCCCGATACCGGAAGTTTCCAAAATGATCAGGTCGTAATTTGCTGCTTTTAAAATCTGGATAGCTTCTGCAACATGTTTGGACAATGCCAGGTTCGACTGACGTGTTGCCAGTGAACGCATGTATACACGACTGTTTTTTATGGCATTCATGCGAATACGATCACCCAGTAAAGCTCCACCGGTTTTACGTTTTGACGGATCGACAGAAACCACTGCTATCTGCTTGTCGGTGAAATCCATCAGGAAGCGGCGTACCAATTCGTCTACCAATGAAGATTTTCCTGCTCCACCCGTTCCGGTAATTCCCAATACGGGAACGTCATTCTTAGCAGCCATTTCATGAACCTGGGTCATAACCGGAGCTGCCATTTCGGGGTAATTCTCCGCAGCAGAGATCAAACGCGCAATAGATGGTACATGTTTTTCAGCCAAATGATTGATTTCGCCGTTCAATACATCTCCAACTGCATAATCAGAGCGTTCCACCAAATCATTGATCATTCCCTGCAGACCCAACGAACGACCATCATCCGGATGGTATAAACGCGTAATTCCGTAGTTCTGTAATTCCTCAATTTCAGAAAGCAGGATCGTTCCTCCTCCTCCACCGAAGATTTTGATATGCGGAGCACCCTTTTCCTTCAGCAAGTCATGCATATACTTGAAATATTCGGTATGCCCTCCCTGGTAAGAAGTCATTGCAATTGCCTGTGCATCCTCCTGGATAGCAGTATCAACCACTTCTTCTACCGAGCGGTCGTGTCCCAAATGGATCACCTCACAGCCTGTAGATTGAATGATCCGGCGCATGATATTAATTGCTGCGTCATGACCATCAAACAAGGATGCTGCGGTTACGATACGAATATTATTTTTGGATTTGTAGGGTGCTTGCTGCTCCATGTAATCGTTTTTTGTTTTAGTAACGCCTCAAAGATAAGTCAAAATCGAAATTCTATTGCCTGCATTTGTGGGAATGATCAAAAAAAATCAAATAAATTCATTCTATGGTCGTTTCTTCCATTCTTTGGTCATAAAAAGCCATTTGAGATTGCTCTCTTTGTATCATCAATCAACTTAGTTATCCTGAACAGTTAACTTCATTCACTTTCAACACCACACAACTGCCTAAATGTTAGTTAGAGACGATAAAGGGATTATCGTCTCTTTTTATGTAATCTTGCAGCGTGAAATTAATTTGTTCCATAACTCTGATCCTTCTCTTTATTCAATCAGTAAAAGGGCAGGAATTATATGGAAAATACCTCAACCACGAACAAGGTCTCTTATCCAGTGAATGCTACGACATCAATTATGATGAAAACGGGTATTTAATCGTTAGTACAACTTACGGACCTATGAAGTATGACGGTGAAAAATTTCACCCTATTTGTACCAATCTACCGCTCGATAGAAGGGTAATTTATGATTTCGAGAAAGATTCGAAAGGAACTGTTTACCTGATGAATTCAAAAAATGAATTATTTAAACTGCAAAATGATAAAGCCATTTGGATCGGGCCGAAAAACGGATCTGAATTCACTGATTCCGATGATGGCTTTCTCAAATTATTCTCCACTCCCAAAGGTTTATACATCTCCACCTTCTCGCGGTATTTAAAGTTCTCTCTGGAGACAAAAAAAATAGCGTCCAAACCCAGGTATAAAGAGAACCAGGTCAAATTTCGATACCAATCAAATGCAGCTTTTCCTTTTTCTAAATTTTCAGGAAAACACATCACCAATAAAATCGTACGATTTGAATTTCCGGAAAGTAATCAGCGGTTTGATATAGATGGTATCCTGACTACGGACTCCAGGGAAGATGAGATCCGGATTGGAAAAACTAGTTATATACTGGTCTGCATGAAACTTTTCAAAAAACAAGCGAACCGGGTAACTTTATTGAATTTCAACCGCATCATGTTCATCGAATACTTTTACAACCGCATCTGGCTGTGCACTATCGATGGTTTGATTGAACTGGACACCGCGGGAAATGTTATTCACCATCATTTTAAAGGTGAACTGGTTGGTGGAGTAACTCCGCTGCAATCCGGAGGAATTGCCGTTTCATTCAATAGAAAAGGAGTTTTCATTTCATCAAACATCAATAACCGGATTTATCCTGATATCAATCCGTCTGCTTCGGCAACTATCCGGGGAATGAACCTGGTAGGAAGTTCAAAAGGTGACATTTTTAACTATGTTGATGGAAAACTGGAGAAGATCGCTCAAGTTAACCAAGTCATTACTGTCATTAAAAGACCGTTACAGGATCGGATTTTAAATTTCATTCAGCGAAAAAACGAATTAGTGGTTATTTCGGGTAGTGGAGTATCTGTTTTTAATCACGATTTCAAAAAAACAAAAGCAATACAAGATTTCAGGAATGCTTTTTTTGGAGGGTTCCTGTACGAAGAAAACATTTACCTCGTGCTTCGAACAGTCATTCATAACTCGACCTGGAAAAACTTAAATAGCCTTCCTTATCCTTATGGTAAAAAAGATATTAAGCTTCGAAATGTTCGCTGTTATGCCCGGCAAAATGACTCAACAATACTTTTTGGCAATAATGAAGGGCTGATTTCCTATAATCTCAAAACAGATCAGTATTCAAAGCAGGACATTTTCAAAAAAGAAATGCGTATAACCGCAATTCATGTTCGGGATAAAAACAAATTACTCGTTTGTACGCGCTTTAACGGAACTTATATCATCTCTGAAAATAAAATTGTTCGCCGGATTGCCAGCCCGTGTTTTGCGATCTCATCCGCGATTATTTCTCAAAACCAATTGATTATACGAGGGAACGACGGAATTTATATCCAATCGCTTAAAAATTCCAGACCATCTGTTTGGCGCAAATTTTTCAGCGGAGAATCCGATAATATATTTGTACTTGACAATAGTTTACTGATTTCTTACAAAGACGGATTGATCATTAAAAAAATATCCGATTACAAATTAAGTTATAAACCCAGGATCCTCTTAAATAAATTTCAGTTGGGTAATACTGAAATGAGCACCTTCCCGAACCTGATCCCTTCCAATAAATCCATTTCCGTAGATTTAGACATTCTTCAGTTTGATGCAAATAAACTGGACCTTTTCTACCTATTAAAAGGTGAAAACACCATCAGCCAGCAGGTTGAAGGGACCAAAATCAACTTCGATGCATTGAAAAGCGGTCGCTACGAACTAAAAATCTATCCGGTGATTGACGGGAAGATCCAATTCAACAATTCAAAAACATTCCGTTTCACCATAGCCGAAACATTTTGGGAAAGCACCGTCTTTTACATCCTGTCAGGCATCCTGATCCTTTCCATCATTATTACAAGTGTCCTGGTGATTCATTTGAGACGCAGAAAAAGAAAAGCTGAACGTTCGGAATTGGAGAGCAGACTGAACGAATACAAACTATTGGCAGTTAAAGCCCAGGTAAATCCACACTTTCTAAGTAACGGGCTTGCTGCAATCCAGGCATTAATATTAAAAGAAGACAATGATCTGGCTGCGCAATACCTGGCCAAGTTCAGCTTTTTGATGCGCAAGACCCTCTATTACAGTGAAACACAATTCATCACTGTAAAACAGGAAGTGGAACTCGTGGATACTTACCTGGAACTGGAATTGCTCCGTTTCCGGAACCGTTTCAGGATACGAAGAGAGATCAAACTTTCGCAAAGTCAGCTGGAAAAATTCCAATTCCCTTCTCTGCTCCTGCAGCCTATTCTGGAAAATGCCATCTGGCACGGATTGAAATTCCAGGACAATAATCCGGAGCTCGGTATCCTGTTCGAAATCAATCAAAATAACGAACTGCTTGTCCGGATCAGTGACAACGGACCGGGATTCAATGAGTCCAATAAAAGTGAAGAACATCTGTCGAAAGGAAATCAATTGATCACTGATCGAATTGATACACTTAACATGCAGTTTCAAAAAAACGTGGCCTCCATGGAAGTGATCAGTTCCCCCTCCGGGACCTCTGTCACCTTCTTTTTCGATCCGGAAATATATCAACCCGCCAAACCATGAAAGCATTTATTATAGACGACGAGCAAGCCAACAGGGAAATTGTTCAGATCCTGCTTCAAAAATACTACCCGGAAATAACCATTCTTGGCGATTCAGACAACCTGGAAATCTTTATTGAAAGCAGGCAGCTTCAGCAAGATACCGACTTGCTTTTTTTAGATATCCTGATGCCCGACAGCACGGGTTTTGATCTCCTGGACAAACTCCAAAAACGAACTTTTGAAGTCATCCTTGTCACCGGCTTCGAACAATTCGCCTTACAGGCATTTGAACATTCGGTCATTGACTACATCCTGAAACCCATTGATAAAGACCGCTTTTGTTCCGCCATTGAAAAAGCGAAAAAACGAATTTCAGAAAAAGAACTCCTACAATCAGCTACTATCCAATCCGTCAACAGATCAAAAATAGCTGTCATCAAAAACAAAAAAACACATTACGTGGAGTGCTCAGGCATTGCTTACATGATCGGGCAATCCGGAGGATACACCACTATTTTCTGCAAGAACGGAGAGTTTTTCCTGCTTTCAAAATCGCTCAGCAATGTAGAACTTGAATGCGGGGATGTTCCTTTTTTGCTGCGCGCAAGTCAATCCGTCATCATTAATTTGGATGATATTGTTACCTGCGACCAGGGCGGATCCGGTTATATCGGATTAAAAACCAATGACTTTGAAGTATTTCTTCCCAGGCGAAAAAAAAGAGAGGTACTGCAACAGGTAGAAACTTACCTGAAATCACAATCTTAAAGGAGGTTCAAAGGATTCAAAGTTGTTTAAGGAAATCCATTTTGAACATTTGAATCAGCCTCGGCTGAAACATTTGAACATTTGAACTATTTAGTCATTCCGCCGAAAAACCTTCTTCA
Organism: uncultured Fluviicola sp.; assembly: GCA_965650365.1. Classification (GTDB taxonomy): domain Bacteria; phylum Bacteroidota; class Bacteroidia; order Flavobacteriales_D; family Crocinitomicaceae; genus Fluviicola. The sequence goes on from CBFGOJ010000056.1 coordinate 13,210, forward strand.
GTAGGCAGTAAAAGTGCTTTGCCGTATTTATCGATACGCATTGCGTGGCGTTTCTTGATGTAATCCGCAATGGGTAAAGATTTCCCTTCCTCATCAATCCGTACAAAAGTCATGTTGGTATGCGTCACCAAATCCTGGCTGCCCGTATACACATTGTGCTTACGGATTTCCATGTACAATTCAATCGATGAATTCCCGAAACGCACGACTTTACCGTAAACCTTTAAAATTGCCCCGGACTTCACTGCTTTTTTGAAAACCAACTCATCCACTTTAATCGTAACCATGTTGGGAGAATCACAAATCTGGGAAGCAAAAGAACCCGCCGCATCGTCAATCAACGACATTAATTTTCCACCAAACATGTTGTTGTGAATGCCTATATCAAAATCCTTACAAATATAAGTGGTGATCAATTCCATTTCCATTGTGCTAATAAAGTGTCACAACGCTTGTGCAAAAGCTGCTCCAGCGGACGCGCAAAATTAACAAGCATTCCGATATCAACCCGTAAAACACACAAAATGTTTTAGTGGCTTTAACAAAGCTTATGAGTATAATACGTATTATTGTGATGTGAAAAATTCCTTGCTCACTATTGCTTTGTTGCTGCTCTTTGTTCCCGCCTGGGGACAGACAAGTGGTATTGATTCTATTTACAAGCTTGGAAAATCAGAAAAGAACATCCGGAAAAAATTGCTTCTGTTCAACGAATCCATCGCATACGGATGGTATTACGGGGATTATGACAAGGCAATTCGTTATGGGAAGGAATCCCTGAAACTAGCCTACAAGTACAAAAACGATTCCATTGCAAGTTTGATGAACAACAACATCGGGATTGCATACGATTATAAAGGAAATTACCCACAGGCTTTAGCTCATTTTTTTAGGGCTTTACGTGTTGCGGAGCGCATCAAAGACAGAGACAATGAAGCTTATATATTGAGCAATATCGGGTTGATTTACACCAACCTGGAACAATACGAAAAAGCGCTTCAATATCATCGAAAATCACTCCAAATCAGGGAGGAAATCCATTTTGAAAAAGGAATTTCGGCTTCCGTGAACAACCTGGCAATTGTTTTCATGAACCAGAAAAAATACGACAAAGCCATACACTACTACAACCAGGCTTTAGCTATTGATCTCAAATTACAAGACAGTCTTGGGCTGGCAGACGACTACAACAATCTCGGAGTTTGTTACCAGGAAACGGAAGATTACCAAAAATCAGCATATTACCACCGGAAATCTTTGGAAATACGACAAATTAAAAATCAAACCCTGGGCGTTGCAACTTCCAAACTGAATCTTGGAGTTCTGGCCGTAAAAAGCAGGAAATTTGACGAAGCTGAGAAATACCTCAACGGATCTGTAGAACTGTCTAAAAAACTGGGAGCAAAAGAAATTTTGAAATCCGCTTATCAGTCACTTTCCGAATTGGGCGACAAGAGCGGCGATTTTAAATCAGCATTTGAATACCTGCACCTGTTCCACGCCATTGAAAAAGAATTGGAAAACGAAGACAATGTGCGCATGCAGACGCAGGAAGAAATGAACTATGAGTTCGACAAAAAACGCCTGGCAACTGCCATGGAGAATAGAAAGAAACAAGAACAGGCATTGATCATTAATTGGGCTATTGCCATTGTCGGAATCCTTGTTCTTGGTTTCTCCCTGATACTTTACCGCCGCTGGAACGAGGTCAAAAAACAAAAGCTTGTCATTGAAGAGAAAAACCGCCAGGTGGAAGAAAAGAACCATGAGATCACTGATTCCATCAATTACGCAAAACGGATCCAAACAGCTATACTTCCATCCAATCAAATGCGGGAACGCGTTTTACCGGAACATTTTGTGCTTTACGAACCAAAGGATATTGTAGCAGGAGATTTTTACTGGCTGGAAGAAACTTCGGATTCCATTATTTTTGCGGTAGCCGATTGTACCGGGCACGGTGTTCCCGGGGCAATGATGAGCGTAGTTTGTCACAATGCACTAAACCGTTCTGTCAAGGAATTTGGCCTGAGAGATCCCGGATTAATTTTAGATAAAACAAGGGAACTCATTGTGGATGAATTATCCAAGGAGGAAGAAGATATCGATATTTCAGACGGAATGGATATTTCGCTTTGCACCTGGAATAAAAGCAGCAACGAAATCACCTGGGCCGGTGCCAATAATCCGCTGTGGATCTGGAAAAAGGAAAGCAAAGACATTGTGGAGATCAAGCCCAACAAACAACCGATCGGGAAACATTTCGATATGAAACCGTTTACAACCCATCCGGTGCAGCTGGAAAAAGGCGATCGAATTTATCTCATCACAGACGGTTATGCCGATCAGTTTGGCGGACCCGAATCGAAAAAATTCAAAGCAAAAAACCTGAAAAATCTCCTGGTACAAATCTCGAACGAAAAGGTGAATCAGCAAATAGACATTCTAAGATCCACGTTCTTCCAATGGAAAGGCGATTTGGAGCAGATTGATGATGTTTGTATTATGGGAATGGAGATTGAATAATTCTCATTCAGATTTAGCTACCTTGAAAAAGAAAAAAAACAATATTGAACCTCAGAACAAATCGCGAATTGAAATCATTTGGAGTTCGTTCTTATATGCATTGAGAAGCATCATCCATTCTTTTTTACGATAAGATCTGGGGGAATAGTAAAGCATAAAATCCGGATAAATGAAGCATAACCTAATAGACGATTCTAAAAATACAAGCGGGCGAAAATACTCGATTCTTGATCGACTAATTTTATGCTACCATTCAATTTGCCTGGTAAGCACTTTAATCTATTGGTTTTATTATGAATCCGTCACTCAGCAGGTAATAACACCCTCGCATTTCAAATTCAGACGATTCATCTATTCAAACTCCATTCGGGAAATCATCCTTGCGACACTCATTTTGGGGATTCTTTATGGGCTGTTCCATGCTTTTAAGCATAAGAAATACATCCTATTGCTTCTATCGGTTTCGGTATTGATCCTTGAAATAGTTTTGTTCAATCAGTTGCACATTTCAAACGGGCCATAAACATGCACCTATTCAACAAACTTTTCAAGTCTAAAAACATTCAATACGAATTAGTCAGAGACGAAAATGGTCTGCATCAAATAGGAGGTGAAGTCCCAATTGATTTTACGGTTCCTGAAAATGAATTCCCTGCCGGTTTTCAGTATTTGGGCTAT
>CBFGOJ010000057.1:0-16184 GCA_965650365.1 uncultured Fluviicola sp.
CCTGGTCAAACGGTGCTACAACGCAATCAATTACAGTTAGCGCAAGTGGATCTTACACGGTAACAGTTTCAAACGGATCTTGTTCTTCGACTTCTGCTGCGGAGACAGTTACAGTGAATCCGCTTCCGGCTGTACCAACTATTACTGCCAGCGGACCTACTACATTTTGTGCCGGAGGTTCTGTGACATTGACTTCTTCTGCTGCAACCGGAAATACCTGGTGGACAGGAGCGAACTCGCAATCAGTTACCATAAGTACAGCTGGTTCTTACACGGTGACAGTTTCTTCTTTCGGTTGCTCTTCTACATCAGCGCCCACAGCGATAACTGTAAATCCATTGCCAACGATAACCGCATCTAATAACGGCCCGCTTTGTGTCACAGATCCTTTAAACTTAAGTGCAAGTGGAACTACGGGAGGAACTTATTCCTGGACAGGGCCAAATTCGTTTAGTTCTACGTTACAAAACCCATCAATTGCTTCTATTTCAAGTACTGATTTTGGGGTTTATACCGTTACTCTTACGGAGAATGGATGTTCATCTTCAGCCACGACAACCGTGACTCTGAATTCAGGAACTTCAACAGCCATAACAGCAGCAGGGCCCTTTTGTGCGAATGATGCGGCAATTACGCTTACTGCAGCTAGTCCTGGTGGAAACTGGTCGGGAACCGGAATAGTGAATGCCGCAACAGGTTTATTTGATCCAAGTGTTTCGGGAGCAGGTTCATTTGTTATCACGTATGATATTCCCGGCTCTTGTTCCGGAGCATCTTCGACGACAATTAGTGTGAATCCGGTACCGATGACGAATTTTAGTGCGGATACTTTATCCGGTTGTGCTCCTTTGTCAGTTAATTTTACCAATCAGACTCCTTCAACGGTTAGTACACAATGGAATTTTGGAAATGGCCAGGTTTCAAGTGCATCGAATGGTTCAGTAACTTATACTTCTTCCGGGTGTTTCACAGTTGCTTTAACGGTAACAGATCTCAACGGATGTGCTACAACAGCTACGAAAGTGAATTTCATTTGTATCCTCCCGAAAGCAGATGCATCCTTTACACCAACGCCATACGACGCAACAATTACGCATCCTGAAATTCATTTTATCAATACTTCGTCCAATGCAACAAGCTATAGCTGGGACTTTGGAGACGGAAGCAATTCGGCTGCTTTTTCGCCTTCACATACTTATGATGAAGTTGCAGGTAATTACATCGTGCAGTTGGTTGCAACAAATGCAAGCGGGTGTTCGGATATTGCAACAGTAGTTGTTCGGATATTGGATGAATTGATTTATTACGTTCCGAATTCATTCACGCCTAACGGTGATGAGCATAACAATACTTTTCAGCCGGTTTTTACTTCCGGATTTGATCCTTACAGCTTCAGATTACTCATTTTTGACCGCTGGGGAGAAACCATCTTTGAATCCAAAGACGCAAAAGTTGGATGGGACGGAACCTATAACGGGGCGCTGGTTCAGGAAGGGATTTACACCTGGACAGTAAGCTTCAAAGATCCTGATACGGATAAGAAATACACTAAAAGCGGACACACGACACTGATTAAATAAGAAGAAACACTGCTTCTGATAATTCATTCACGGTAGTGAATGAAGCACAGATTCGATGCAAATTTACTCTATGGATACCCGTAGATCACGCGACTTTATCCCGTTTTTTGCACTAATTTTTAACAAGATGCTATCAGAGGTTTTAGCCCTTGAAAAATTTACAATTTCCCCAAAGCGAACATTGTTGGTTGTTTGCTCAGATCGTATGCGTTTTCTCTCCAGTCCTTAATGGTTTTGGTTTGAATGCGCTCAGTGAATAAAGTGAGGTTTGAGGCTACGCATAACAAAGTATCGTCAGCCAGCATATTTAGTAAGTCCTCAAAAACATGCATCGTTCTGAAAGGAGTGTCCATAAATAATTGGGTTTCACCGCTTCTTTTCACACGTTGTTCCAGGTCTTTTAGTTTTCGGATTCGTTCCTTTTGTTCTTTTGGTAAATATCCGTGAAAAGCGAATTGCTGCCCGTTGAAACCGCTTCCGATTAAAGTAAGAAGAATAGAGCTTGGGCCAACTGTGGGGCAAACATGAATATCATTCTCATGAGCCAGTGCAACCAGTACGGCTCCCGGATCTGCAACTCCTGCGCAACCTGCCTCGCTAATTATTCCAACACTTTTTCCGGCTTTCATAGCTTTAATCAGGTGATATAATTCGGATGCCGCTGTGGATTTATTCAGAATAAAGAACTCTGATTCATCAATAGGAAAAGTGCGGTCTATCTTACGCAAAAGTCTGCGGGCAGATTTAATATCTTCAACAGCAAATACACGTAATTCAGACGCTGTTTCAGCTACTTTTTGCGGAATAATATCTTCCGTGGATTCTCCTCCAAGTGTATTGGGAATAAGGTATAAATTACCTGCGCTCATTAATTCTCTATTAATTGGTTGTTCTTTAAAAATGCGTTTGTTGCCTCGTCCAACAGTTCAATTACTTCCTTGAAATTCATGTCAGTACCATAATAAGGATCCGGAACTTCCAACTGCTGGTCCGGATACAGTTCATTCAGAAATAAACGCACTTTTTGTTTGTCTCCTTCATTTCTGGCTAAACGCAGGATATTTTGTTCATTGCTTTTATCCATTGCAAAGATAATGTCATAATTGTCAAAATCAGCAACCGAAAATTGACGTGCCCGCAATTCATCTATAGAAACTCCATATTCCTGTGAAAGTCGGATCATTCGATGATCAGGTTTTGATCCCACATGATAGTTTGCTGTTCCTGCAGAATCAACTTCAATAGATAGACCGTGCTTTTTGACTTTATGTCTCAACCAGCCATCAGCCATGGGTGAACGGCAAATATTTCCCAAACAAACCATTAAAACACGCATATATTCACTCTTATTTGATTGTGCCGAAGCTTGTGCCATCGCTAAAGCTATTGGCGACACGCGATCAGCAAAGCTACAAAGTTACTTTTTTAACTTGATTATCTGAAATCTTCATTGATTCACACAATTTGTTAGTTTAAACAAGCTGTTTAATCATTTAACATTTTTTGATTCCAACTAACACAACTAACTGAATCTTATAATCGTTATATTCATGTAAATCAATAGTAAAGACCATGAGACAGTTAAAGATTGTAAAGCAAGTTACAAATCGGGAGACGGCCTCTCTCGATAAATACCTTCAAGAAATTGGTCGCGTTGAATTAATTACTGCCGACGAAGAGGTAGAATTGGCTAAGCGTATTAAAGCAGGGGATAAGAGGGCGTTGGAGCGATTAACAAAAGCTAATTTAAGATTCGTGGTATCTGTTTCAAAACAGTACCAAAACCAAGGGTTATCACTTCCTGATTTAATCAATGAAGGAAATTTAGGTTTGATCAAGGCGGCCGAGCGATTTGATGAAACCAGAGGGTTCAAGTTTATTTCATACGCAGTTTGGTGGATTCGCCAGTCTATTTTGCAGGCATTGGCAGAACAGGCACGTATTGTAAGACTTCCCTTGAATAAAATCGGAACAATTAATAAGATCAATAGAGCTTATAGTGAGTTGGAACAAATGTACGAACGTCCACCTTCAGCTGATGAATTGGCTGAATACCTGGAATGTTCCGTGGAGGATGTTCGTCAGTCACTTGCAAATACAGCACGCCATTTATCCATGGATGCACCGTTGGTGGATGGAGATGAAAGTTCATCCAGTATGTACGACGTATTGCCAAATGATGCGCTTCCGAGTCCTGAGAATGAATTGACGAAAGAGTCTTTGCGAAAAGAAATTGAACGCTCACTCTCATCTTTATCAGGTAGAGAAGGAGATGTAGTAAGACTTTATTACGGATTAAACGGAAAACATCCGCTGACATTGGAAGAGATCGGAGATTTATTCGATTTGACCAGGGAGCGTGTAAGACAGATAAAAGAAAAAGCGATTCGACGCTTGAAACATACATCCCGAAGCCGGATGCTTAAATCATACCTTGGTTAAGCGGGATCTACGTCTGTAATCAGTCGAATAGGTTTGAAATGGGGAACGCTGAAAAATTGATCCGTCAACTCATGTAAGCGTTCCTTTACTTTCTTTTGCGGAGCATCTTGCTCAATTTTTAAAACAATTTCTTTCAAATAAAAGTTCTGAATCCTCGCGATAACCGGGGATTCAGGGCCTAAAACGCGTTCGTGGAATTGTTCCTTCAGTAGTTTACTGAAATGAAGCGCACCACTTTCTACCAAATCACGGTCCCGGTGTTTTAAAGTAAAACGAATCAATTTATAGAAAGGCGGATAATGGTAATTCCTGCGTTCAACCAATTCATTTATGGCAAATGCATCGTAATCATGCTCCATGACTTTTTGGATCACCCAGTGATCCGGATTTCCTGTTTGAACGATTACTTTGCCGCGTTTGTTTCTACGGCCCGATCTTCCTGCAACCTGCGTCATTAACTGGAAAGCGCGTTCAAATGCTCTGAAATCGGTTTTATTGAGCATTAAATCCGCGTCAAGTATTCCGACCAAACCAACATGGTCAAAATCCAATCCTTTTGCGACCATCTGTGTACCAATTAATACATCAATATCCCGGTTTTCAAAAGCATTAATCAATTCCAGGTGACTATTCTTATTGCGGGTCGTATCTAAATCCATTCTGCCAATTCGAATATCGGGAAGGATTAAAGAAAGATCATCCTCTATTTTTTCTGTCCCGAATCCAAGCATCTTCAAACGGTTGCTTCCGCAAGCGGGGCAGGTTCCAATCGGATTTGTACTGTAACTGCAATGATGGCACTTCAATAAATTGGAATGCTTGTGATAGTTCAGGGTCGTATCGCAATTGATACAATTCGGACTGAAACCACAAATTTCGCAAGTCCAGATTGGAGTATATCCTCTTCTGTTTTGGAAAAGAATGACTTGCTCCTGATTTTTTAAAGTTTCAATGATGTTATCTAACAGGAACTTGGAAAAATGCCCGTTCAAACTTTTTTGCCTGCGTTCCTCTTTCATGTCGGCACACAAAATTTCCGGAAGCTTTACCTGTGAAAAACGTTCGGTCAGTAGTACATGTCCGTATTTCCCCTCACGCGTATTTTGAAAGCTCTCAATCGATGGAGTTGCGGAGCCTAAGAGTGTTTTGGTTTTAAAGAAATGGGCCAAAACAATAGCCATATCACGTGCATTGTAGCGTGGAGAAGGATCATGTTGTTTATAAGAAGATTCATGTTCTTCATCCACGATTACCAATCCAAGGTCCTGGAATGGCAGGAAAATTGAAGAACGTGCGCCTACAACCAACCTGAACTGTTTCGGGTCATTTTGAAGGACTTTGTGCCATATTTCCACCCGTTCATTGGAGTTGAATTTGGAATGATACACTCCAATCTTCTCGCCGAAGTATGCAGATAAACGCTGAATCAATTGAGTAGTCAATGCAATTTCAGGAACCAGGAACAAAACCTGTTTTCCTTCATCCAATACTTTTCGGATCAATTCAATGTAGATTTCCGTTTTTCCGGATCCGGTAATTCCCTGGAGCAAAACAGTATCTTTTTCCCCAAAGCCCGTTTGAATTTCATGCAATGCCTGTGATTGAGCGCTGCTCAGAACCGGGAATTCAAACTTACTTTGATCCAATGGGTTGATTCGGGAAATTTCCAGGCGTTCCGTTCGGAGAATTCCCTGTTTTTCCAAAGTATTTATTGCAGATAATGAGCAGCCTTGGTCCTCTAGTGATTTTCGAAGAATGGGCATGACTTCCCCTTCATGGAAACCACCAAGCTGCAGGATTTTTAGTAGGACCTGTTCTTGTTTTTGGGTCGTTTTTTTCTGAGCCAGCTGTTCGAACAATTCGTTTAATAACCTATCTGAACGGTAATTTTCCTGAAGCACGACAAACAGGCCTGTTTTAGCAGAAAACTTATTAGAAACTTCTTCCAGTGTAAGAATGATACTTTTTTCAAGCAGGGTTTTAATAAGCGGCTGAATAGTTTTAATGCCTATGATCTCGGAAATTTCTCTTAAATCGAGTGTTTCTTTGATCTGCAGTGCTTCAACCACCAGGTATTCCCTGTCGGACAAACGGGAACTTTCTCCGTCAAAATCAGGATGAAGAACCACTTTCGTTTCACTTGCCAGCTTGAAATTTGCCGGCAAGGCCGCGTTCATGACATCTCCAATGGGCGCCATGTAATATTCCGACATCCATTTCCAGAATGAAAATTGTTTTTTTGTAATGATTGGCGTTTCATCCAGGATGTGTTCCAGGTATTTTGCCTGGTAGAGTTTTGGTGCTTCCCGGTGAATTTTCGTAATGATTCCGGTATATAACTTTCCTTTTCCGAAAGGAACGATGACGCGAAGGTATTCCCCGATATGGTCATTCATTTCGAATGGGACCCGGTAGGTAAATTCCTGGCTTAAGGGAATGGGTAAAATGACGTTAACGAAAAGAGTAACACGTTCGCTCATGAAACAAATTTAATGAACTAAAAGCAAATAAGAGCCTTTTGTGATCTATAAAACCGACTTATCCGAATAAGTAGTTACCAGGGTATGTGTGGATCTGCCGCGGCGGACACTTATACCTGGAAAAGAAAAAATCCCGCTTATCTGATGATAAAACGGGATTTTCTATTTCAGTTTAATAAATTCTTATTGACAAGCCCAGGATTCACCGGCATTAATATCCGTTTGGAAATTACTACAGAACAATAAAAGTCCTGTTATTGGTCCTGTGCACAATTCTTTTGTAGATAAAGCATCTAATGCTCTGGTACTTGGTGTACTGAATTTCACTAGTTTATTAGTCATTCTGGAAGTGAATATTCCAATTACCGGTCCGCCGTCTGCTCGCGTTAAATTACTAAAACTAGGTTTGTTTTGTGCCAGGGAAGTACTTGGCTGGTTCACAAGGATATACTTGCTCAGCGCGTCTGAACCTCCGGTCATTAATACACGGACGGAGGTCATTTGACGTTTGGTAATGGATGGGTCATTGGTGCAATTTTCTTTTACCAATGTATAGAATGCTTCGCCGCTTGCAGAGAAATTTGACTGAGAGCCGGTAAGCTGAGTTCCATTTAGTTCGCCCACTTTCCAGGTAAATGATTTCTCCACAGGAACACCATTGAAGTATTCATTGAAAGAGAACTGAATGCGTGCGTCAACAACCTTAGCATTTCCATTGTTTGATTTTAGACTGAGAGTGTTGTACTGTTTAACACCTTGTACCGTCTTAATAAAAGATAAAGGAGCTGAACCTGGCTGGCTTACGGACATTCCTGTTACCAGTTTCGTTTCTGCATTGACTACTATTGAACCGCCGTTGATAGATGCAATTAATCTGTAAGTCACATCGTCTTTTAATGCTGCGTTTAAATCAGTTTCTCCGGTAGTTGGCGGGTTGGAAATATTGAACGTTTCTGTTTTGAAATAGTATACTTTTTGGTTCGGACTGTAGAAAGCACCCGGAACCTTATTAGTCAAAATAGTATCTCTTAAAACCCATGTTCTTACTTTCGTAGAAGCCCATTCTTCGATTCTGATTTCAGCATCCGCAAAATAGCTTGAATCTTCAATCAGAGCAACATCTAATGAATTGTTTGAACCTCCGAAAGTGCGCGTCAACTTAACGTAGTGCAAAGAATCACTTTTATCCAATAATCCGAATAAAACAGGTGTTTCCACGTGCTCCCCGGCAAAGTCAATATCGTCTTCACACGAAGTGAATAATACCAAAGAAGTCAGGATAAAGGAGTAAAGTGAAAATTGGAGAAATTTCATATGTATACAATTTGTCTCAAAAGTACGATTTTAATTAATAGGATTTACCGATTAAAATCAACAGAAGCTACTGTTGAATCAATCTTTTACGCGATTGAATCTCATAGCTTTCAGCATCCAGTTGGGTAAAAATGCTCCCGGTTTTTTGTTCTTCAGATGAATATACCAGCCTAATTTTTTCATGACAGGAACTTTGTGAGTTTCCACAAATTCAATCCATGTTCCATCCGGATCTTCAATATAGCTGAATCTTCCGCCAGCTTCTCCCATGTCGAATGTTTTGCCGGAATCAACGGTAAAAGGAAAGCCAAGCTGTTCACATTCTTTCTGCAAATCGTCCATTCCCTGAACATCAAAGCACAAATGAATGAAGCCCCAGTCTCCCCAGAATCGATTTTTGAAGATTGATTTTGAATCTGTTCTTTCAACCGCCTGGACTAATTCAATTTGAGTGGGGCCGAGTAATTTTGCAAACGGACCTTTTCTTGCTTCCGTATGCTGCAACAAAACGCGTCTTACTTTCTGATTTCCGTTTGGAATAGTGTTAAATGCATCAAAAGTGTCTGTTACATCGTAAACGATTTTATCGTATCCCAAAATAGTTTGGTAAAGCGGCAATGCTTTTTCGATAGAGCTCACACCGATCATTGAACCGGCAACTCCACCTGTTTTCCCTTCGAATTTCGTGTCCATAAACCATCCGGAGCCTTCCACAATATCAAATAGGTTTCCATTTGGGTCTTCTACTAAAAAGTGGCAGCTTCCGTTCGGTAACTGCTGTGGTTCTGATAGAACTTTAGCTCCTTTTTTTACCAGGAATGCGTGAGTTGCTTTTACATCTTTGGATTTGATGCGGCAAGCATATAAACCGAAATCGCCAAAAATGATTGGTTCCGTGCTCTTTTCTGTTGGACGTGAAGTAAACTGCCAGATTTCAAATCCACCGCCGCTTTCCATGGAAAGTGCAAGAGTTGCTGTTCTGGAATGAATTACTCCGCCGGTATAGCGAGTCATTAATGGAGCTTCAGCTGCTTCTTCGAAAATGCGTACGTCTACACCAAAATGTTCCCTATACCACTTCCAAATTGATTGAACATCAGGAACACCAATTCCCATTTGCTGAATACCACAGATGATTTTTGCCATTTTTTAAAATTTGATGCGAAGATACTAGGAATCTCGAAAGTTCAAAGGTTCAAGAGTTCAAAAAAGTTCAATGGTTCAAAGGTCATATTTAACTTTAAACACTTGGAACTTTTGAACTTCCTTCTAGCGGAATGCCCGTTCGTGGAAAATGATAAATCCATAAGTAAACTGGAAGGCCAAAGGGCTTTTTTGCTTAGGGAAATAGTTTAAAGAAGCTCTGATCGGTCCAAGTGGTGAATGATAAATTGCCGAAAGCGAAGCAACCTGTGATTCTCCTTTGAAGGGTTTGGAGTAACCAAATGTTCCGTCATCATTGTTTGTTATTGAAATGAACGGCTGGTACCAATACCCATCCACCCGGATATCGATATTCTTGCGAAGGGAGAAAATGACGTTCAATCCACCTCCAATGTATTGCGGAGAGCGGTATTCGGCAAAGAAATAGGTTTGCAGATCCGGTAAAGGCTGAAACGCATTCATGTTCAGAAGTGTTGCCGTATAATTTTTTAACAGGGAAAGATTGGTAATGCTTGCCAGTCCGTGAATACCGAAGGAAAAGTGCTTGGTGCTCAAAGGAAAACTCTGAATTTCACCCCGAATATTGAACCAGTGATGCCCGTTTCGGTAATCGTAGTTTTCAATGGAAGTTGATCCGGCAAGACTGTGTTCTTTAGCTGCACTGTAGATTGCTTTGAATTGGGCCATCGTTCCGGAGGATGCCCACTGCTTCCTGTTCAGGGAATTGTGTTCCAGGGTCATGATGAGCGTGTTCCCGTACAAGACTGTTCGGTCTGTGGTGTCTTTATTGGTGAACTCAGAGCTTTGATAATAGCGATCCTGGGTTTCAAAGTGCCTGTAGTCCAGCACAAATTTGGAATTATTGAAAATTGGTAATTTGATTCCGCCACCCACATAAGCTTCATTTTGAACCAGGAAAGAGGGTTTCTCGTCGTCAAAGAATGTGGTAAAGCTCTTGAAATAATCCCAACGGTTAATAACCCCGTAAAAACTTGCCGAAATCGGGTAATAGGAAGGAAAATGAAGATCGATGTTTGCTCTTCCTGAGTTGTAGAATTTACCAAAATAACCTCCGGCCTGAATAGTGCTTGCAAAGCGATCCAAACGCATGTAATTCAATTGAATAAAGCCGGTGTTTATAGCGCGCGTACTTACAATTCCGCCTAAGTCGATTCGAAATGGCTTTGCCTCCGTGACTTTAATGTTTAAGGCGTAAGTTGAATCGGATTTTGCTTCCAGGGTAGGGAACAGGTATTTGATTTGCGGAGTAGCATAAGTTCTGAAGTACCTTCTTTTGAAACGGGTACCGGAAATAACTTCTCCTTTGTTGTTCTTCAGGATCGATTTGCGGACATAACTTTCATCCAGTCCGCGTTTGTTTGTGGTATTTACTTCTGAAATGACCAACTGATGTATTCTCGCTTTGAACGCGATTCTGCGGTTGTTTAATTCTTCCTTCGAAATGCGTACATCCAGCATTAATTTAATGCTGTCCATCATGGCGATGGTGGATTTATAACCGGCGTCTATTGCTTCGTCCACATCGTCGAAGTCGAATGTACTGATGTTTGATTTTGGTTCGATAATAATTCCGTAGTCACAAGGGATTTTGAAAGAAGTATGTGTTACCAGCATGTTCGTCAGCTGACTGATCAGATCATCTTCCCGCGGAGGAGAAGCGTTATACGAAACATTGCTTCCAATAATGAAATCCACCGGAAAACTATTGTACATCACATCTGAAGGGAAGTTGTTATAAAGTCCGCCGTCAAAGTAAAGAATACCGTTGATGCGAATCGGATTCACGTAAAAAGGAAAAGTCATGGAGGCACGAACGGCTTCATTTAGCTGACCGGTTGAAAAAACCACTCCTTTTTTGGCAACTATATCACTTGCAACACAGCGAAAGGGGACAAAAAGGCTGTCGAAATTATATTGGCGGGCTGCTCCGCTGGCACCAAACAAACGAAGCATCTCAAAGTCCAATAATTCCGGCCGGATGAAGTTGGTGGGTAATGATTTGCTGAACATACTGTCCAGTGAAAAGGGAAAACTGATTCCCGAAGCATTTTCATTGTCTTCCCGAAGCAGGAACTCATAGCGTTGTTCGATTGCTCCCTGCGACATCAATTGAAATTTATTGCTCAATACATAATCTTCAATTTCCTGCGGAGAATAACCGCTTGCATACATTGCTCCAACCAATGCACCTGATGAAGTTCCGGTAATATAATCGATCGGGATGTTGTTTTCTTCCAGTGCTTTGAGTACACCGATATGTGCAAAACCAGATGCGCCGCCACCACTTAATACAATTCCAACCCCTTGAGAATGAACGAATGAAGGGGCAAAACTTAGAAGTAAAATGATGGTTAATCGTTTTGCTAATTGCATGAAGTCAAAAGTAATTTTTTTTTGCCTAAAATTGGCTTCTTTTGGGTTATTTCTGCGCTATAGAATGAAAATCGGATCTTTTTAGAAAGGATGATAGGTAGGAAGAGCGAAGAGAAGCTCATTACAAAAGAAAGAATAAAGAGCTCCGCATTCTGTTATTTGAAACCGCAAAGAGTTTACGAGTGCAAAGAAAAATATCTGGAACGTCTGTGCTCCCAGTGTTCTCTGCGGTATAAATATTATGTCTACTTTTGTCTACTAATAAATGAATGGCTTTATGAATATTGTACTGAAAACGTTTTATGGTTTGGAGGATGTGCTTGCCGATGAGTTAAAGGAGCTTGGTTTCCCTGATAGTACAAAACTGAATAGAGCCGTTCAGATTGAAGGAGAATGGGAAGATGTTTATTTTTTGAACCTGCATGTTCGCTGTGCGATCTCGGTTTTGGTGGAACTGCGTAAATTTGCGGTTAAAACAGAGAAAGACCTTTATACCGAGGCGAAGAAAATCAATTGGTCTTCTTTGTTTAATGTGAAGAAAACATTTGCAGTGAAAGGTGCGATTCATTCCACGCTTTTTAATCATTCCCAATTCCCGTTTTTATTGATTAAAGATGCTATTGTAGATCATTTCAGAGATGTAAAAGGTGAAAGACCGGATATCAATGTAAAGACACCGCAGATTGTTGTGGATTTGTATGTACGTGAGAACGAAGGAGTGATTTCCATAAATACGAGCGGTTTGCCTTTATTTCAAAGAGGATATCGCCAGTCTACCGGAGATGCACCGCTGAATGAAGTGGTTGCAGCGGCTCTTTTGCGTATGAGCGGATGGGACAGGAAAACAACTTTAATTGATCCGTTTTGCGGTTCCGGAACTATTTTGATCGAAGCGGCTTTGCTTGCTGCAGGAATTCCTTCAAATATCGAACGAACACATTATGCGTTCAAGAATATGGCCAATTTTGATTCTGATTTGTGGGAAGAAATCCATGCCAAAGCGAATAAAGTGGTGAAGGAGCTTCCTTGTGAATTGATCGGTGGAGATATAGATTCTCAAATGGTGATGAAAACAAAAAGAAATCTGCGCGGGTTTCCCTTCGGACGATTTGTTGAGGTACACAATGCTTCGTTAGATGAATTTCCATTCCCGGAAGGTCCTGCTTTTATGATTACCAATCCACCGTATGGAGAACGTTTGGAAACAGACGTAGAAGAATTATACGGAACCTTGGGAAGCATCATGAAACACCGATTGATGGGATATTCCTGTTTTGTGATTTCTTCCAGTGAAGAAGGTTTCAAATACCTTGCGCTAAAACCTGATAAGAAGTACAAGCTCTTTAACGGAGACCTGGAATGTTCTTTTCGAAAATACAGTATTTACGAAGGTTCCAAAAAAGCAGAAAAGACTGAAGCTGAAGCTTAAGGTGTAACAACAATTCGTTCGGAAATGGTTTGCTCCTGGTCGAAATAAATGAAGGTGTAAACTCCGACCGGCAAGCCGGAAACGGTAATTTCACTGTTTTCAGTTGAAGTGTAGTTCAGAACAATTTCCCTTCCCGAAGTATCGAATAATCTGGATGCAAGGAGCGTTTTGTAATCGCCCGAGATGTTCAGTGTTCCATTCGATGGATTTGGGTAGATTGTCAATTCATGCGTCTTTTTTGGTTTGATCGAGCGCATATCGTGAAGACGTGTTTGCCCGTTCAAATCGGTTTGTGACAAGCGGTAATAACTCACCACATCTAAATACGGATCGTAATCATAGATTTTGTAACGCAAAGGCTCTGTACTGTTTCCGGCACCTTTCATAGATGCGATTGATTCAAAGTGAATTCCGTCCAAGCTGCGCTCAACAGTAAAATAAGCGTTGTTGAATTCTGTTTCTGTCCACCATTCACAAGCTACGGCTTTTCCCTCTAAAGAAACCTGGAAAGCAGTTAACTCTACCGGAAGCACGCTCATGCAATTCACGCAGGCTGCTCCGCTGAAAGTAGTGGTGTAAGTAATGATTTCATCGGCTCTGTTGGCTCTGCCGGAAACTCGGATTGTTCCCGGACCGGCCAAAGTGTAGCTGTCATCTAAAGTAGCATTGCTCGCACCTTGCTGAAAAATTTTACTTCCTCCTATAATATCAACTTTAACAACATCACAAGTCTGGCAATTTCCGTCAGCTCCTGAAGCGTTCGTGCATCCTGGTCGATCGCGCATTGTAGCGCTTACAGTATATGTGCATCCAGCAGGTACACTGATATCAACTTGCATCGGCAAATAACCTGCAGAGCAATTTCCACCAACAGAAGGAGAGCAATTGGGGCCGCCAACACTTGTTAAGTTACAACCCGCCAAACACCCGCAGCCACTTCCCGTTACTCCAATAGCCCCGGATGGACATTGAGAAAATGTGTTCAATGAATAAGTAAAACAAAGAAGCGCAAGAGTGATGAATTTTTTAAGTATTCGTGTAGTTTGTTTCATTTTGCTTGAGAAAAAGTCGTTCAACAAGAACAAAACAAATGTATACTAAGCGTTTAGCGAATTGTTTATGAGTAAGTTATATTAAGAATAAATATGGATTTGAACTAAACGGTTTTTGTTTAAAACAGTTTAAAGGGAATGTTATGAAAACAAGTAAGGGCGCGATTAATCGCGCCCTTACTGTTTATTTAAATGATTCTTACTTTCTGTCTTTGATATCTACGTAATCTCTGGTGACTTCACCTGTGTAGATTTGTCTTGGACGACCGATTGGTTCCCCACCTTCCGACATTTCTTTCCATTGTGCGATCCATCCCGGAAGACGTCCTAATGCGAACAATACCGTAAACATTTCAGATGGAATACCAAGCGCCTTGTAAATGATTCCGGAGTAGAAATCTACGTTCGGGTATAAGCTTCTTGATTTGAAGTACTCGTCTTCCAATGCGTATTTCTCTAATTTCTTAGCGATGTCCAATAAAGGATCGTTGATTTTTAATTTCTCTAATACATCATCTGCTGCTTTCTTAATGATGGTAGCACGCGGGTCGAAGTTTTTGTAAACACGGTGACCGAATCCCATCAAACGGAACGGATCGTCTTTGTCTTTTGCTTTCAATACCCATTTGTCTACATCACCACCGTCGTTGTGGATTTTCTCCAGCATTTCGATTACTGCCTGGTTAGCTCCACCGTGAAGCGGTCCCCAAAGTGCAGAAATACCTGCTGAAATAGATGCGTATAAGTTTGCCTGAGATGAACCAACGATACGAACTGTAGATGTGGAACAGTTTTGCTCGTGGTCAGCATGAAGGATCAATAATTTATTCAATGCGTCAACAACAACCGGATCAACTTTGTAATCTTCTGTTGGCATTGCAAACATCATGTATAAGAAGTTCTTTACGTAATCGTATTCGTTCTTCGGGTACATGAACGGATGACGCATGGAGTTTTTGTAAGACCATGCAGCCAAAGTTGGCAATTTCGCTAACAAACGTAAGATAGTTCTGTTCTTTTTCTCAGCACTTCTGTTCGGGTCCAAAGATTCCGGGTAGAAAGTAGATAGTGAACAAACCATTGCAGATAAAACTCCCATTGGGTGGGCCTGTGCAGGATATGCTTCAAAGAACTGTTTCATATCTTCGTGTACCAAAGTGTGTTTGGTGATACTTGAAATGAAATCGTCTAACTGCTCCTGAGTTGGCAAAGCACCATAAATCAACAAGTAAGCAACTTCAATAAATGTTGCTTTTTCTGCTAATTGCTCAATCGGGTAACCGCGGTAACGAAGGATTCCTTCCTCACCATCTAAAAAAGTAATAGCACTATAAGTAGCACCTGTGTTCTTGTAACCCTGATCTAAAGTTACATATCCTGTTTCCTGACGAAGCTTTGAAATATCAATAGCCATTTCATTTTCAGTACCTTGTACAACCGGGAATTCGTATACCTTCCCGTCTAATTCGATTTTCGCAATTTTGCTCATGATGATCTATAAGAGTGTTATCTAACAATTTTTATTAGCCGCACTAAATTAATAAAGAATTGGATACAATAAACTGCCATGGTAATCTTTTTTTGCTAAAAAAAAAGAACTAAAAAAGGCTTGCAAAAATTCATCTGCAAGCCTTCAAAAATGGTCGTAAAATCGAGTGATCCTTACTACAGGTTATTTATCGTGAATTCCAACATCATCGTGTAAAGGTGGTTTCTTGTATTCCCACCGTAAATGCCATGGTTTTTATTCGGATAAACAAATAAATCAAACTGTTTGTTTGCTTTTACCAAAGCTGTAATGAACTCCATCGTGTTTTGATAATGTACATTATCATCAGCAGAACCATGGATCAATAAGAATTTTCCTTTCAGCTTGTCTGCATGGTTCACAGGTGAGTTATCGTCATATCCGGCTGCATTTTCCTGCGGTGTTCTCATGAAACGCTCCGTATAAATGTTATCGTAGTTTCTCCAGTTGGTAACCGGTGCCACAGCAATTCCCATTTTGAATACATCAGCTCCTTTTGTTAGTGCCAGTGAGGTCATGAATCCACCGTAACTCCATCCCATGATCCCGATTCTCGCCGGATCCACGTAAGATTCTTTCTGAAGGTTTTTAGCAACAGCGATCAAATCTTCTGTTTCCAGTTTTCCCAGCTGCAAATAAGTAGATTTCTTAAATTCTGCGCCTCTGAACTGAGTTCCGCGGGTGTCTACACAGAATACGATATATCCTTTTCGTGTAAGCAACTGGTGGTACAGGTAGTTTGGTCCGTCATGTCATTGGTAACCATGTTGCTTCCCGGCCCACAGTAAACGTTGAAATAAA
>CBFGOJ010000058.1:0-14948 GCA_965650365.1 uncultured Fluviicola sp.
TAAGGTCGAAGGAAACAGACTGGAAGCGGACGGTCAGCTTTGGGGCATAACGGGTATCCACACTTGTACGCCAACGAAATGTACATGACAGGAACTACAAACGTAGCTCATTTCGGAAGTATGGTGGTTGCTAAAATCTCTAAAACCGGTCAACTGTCCTGGATTACTAAACTTCCAAAAAACCAGGCTTTGGTATTGGGAGATAACTACAGCCCGTTCTCTGAAGGACAATTGAGCTATACTTACATCAACAGTGGTTCTTACCATTATATGATCTTTGTTGACAATGAGAAAAACGCTTCTCTTGGTAAAAACGAAGCTCCTGCTGCTCACAAGAACGGAATGGGTGGTTACCTGACGGCTATGAAAGTAGATGATAAAACCGGTGAATGGGAAAGAATCAAATTGGCTGACATGAATGATCTTGGAGGTTACAAAGCTTACCAATTCCGTGTTACCCGTATCTGTAAAGCAACAGATAATACTTTCCTGATGGAAATCTACAAGAAAGAAAAACAAGATGTGATGATCAAGTTCGATTTCGAATAAGGATCACTAACTAAATTTAGAGAAGCCCCGACGATCATTGTCGGGGCTTTTTAGTTTATTAATCCATTTCTTCTGCTTAAATTCACAGAACAAATTTCAGCTATGAGCACTTTTCGCAGCGATCTCTCTCAAACAGAATTCCCGCTTTCAGAACGCATTTCGGCAAGAACTATCCGGGGATCCGTTTTAGAACTCATTCAAAAGGAAAATCCCGAATTCAATGAAAACTGCCATCTATCCATCGGCGAACTAAATAATTACAGGGAAAAGTACCTCTCAGAACTGATGCAAACCCAGCTGGGGGAATTATCCGATTTGGATAAAACGGTTTTGGAATCCTTGAACGAAAAAAAACTGATTTCGGACCAATTAGAAGATCAGGCCGCACCGGATACTTATGGCCAGCGCATAGCAGACAAAGTGGCAACATTTGGTGGCAGCTGGACGTTCATTATTTCGTTTATGACCTTTCTCCTGCTTTGGATTGCTTTCAATGCATTCGTTTTGCTCAACAAAGGTTTTGACCCTTATCCGTTCATTCTTTTAAACCTCATCTTATCGTGTTTGGCTGCACTTCAGGCTCCGGTTATTATGATGAGCCAGAACAGGCAGGAAGAGAAAGACCGCGAACGCGCTAAAAAAGATTACATGATCAATCTCAAATCGGAAGTGGAAATCCGTTTGCTGCATGACAAAATCGATCATCTCATCATCCATCAGCAGCAGGAATTACTGGAAATGCAGAAAATGCAGCTCGACGCGATGAAAGATATGCTTCTGAAACACACCCGCGAAAAAGAATGATCCCATCCCGATTCTACTATCCTTCACCCGGCTTTTCAATTTACTGGAAAAGTGGAAACGGAAAAAAACTGGCCGAAAAAATGAACGGCACTTTCCCGGAAAAGGCGGAAATCGAACGCTTCATTCCCAGGCTTTTTGAAACAGATGAATTAGCTGATCGCGTTATTGATGAAGTTTATAAAAAACATGGTTTTAAACAGGCAGATCAATGGATCACACAGTTGCTTGATGGCGAAAAAGTGACCCATGTTCCTGAATCTCTGCAGCAGATAATAGATCAAATTACCACTGCCCCATCTTGGTTAAATGCTGAATTGCTTGAAAAAGGCGCAGCTCTCTGCAGAAGATCGGGTTCCCTCGGACTAATGGTTTTACGGAATTACTGTTTAATGGGCGGCTATGAATCTTCCGCAATCAATAAACCGCTCGTTTTTACCGGAGCATTGAAAAAAGGCGCTGCTAAACGTTTAACCGAGACTACCGAATTCTGGGTTAGGATTGTTGGGCAAAATGCCATTACAAGTCCCCAAAATGGCCTAAAGGAGTGTTTAAAGATCCGTTTGATGCATGCTTATGCACGCGTCAGTATTATCGAAGAAGGAAAATGGCAGGAAGAAGATTGGGGAGCGCCGCTCAACCAGTGGGATATGCTCGCAACAAATCTTGGTTTCTCCATCATTTTCTTAGATGGTTTGCGCAGATTGGGAATGAAACCCACTGATGAAGAAGTTCAGGGTCTGTTCCACTTTTGGAAGTACGTCGGATTCCTGCTTGGAACGCCGGAAAGTTATTTCCCCGAAACAGAATCAGAAGCCATTCGTTCAATTTACGCCTGGACCATTACGCAATCTCCGGCAGACGAAGATACACTTGCACTGGCTTTAGCACTTAGTCTCGAACCGGTAGACGGACCTTTTCCCGCAAAAAACTGGCAGAAGCGTTTGGTTTATAAGACCCACCTGGGCTACAATTGGTATTTCCTTGGGAAAACATCCTGTGAAACCATGCAGCTGCCCAAAACTGCCTGGAGATTCTTCCCCCCAGTTCAGCGCTTCTTTGTAAGTTTGGGACAATCTTTTGTCCTTCGCTCTAAGAATAGTTACCAACGATCGGTATTACGCAACCGCAAAGCACAAACGAAAGTCGTGAATTCTTACCTGGAGAGTCATGGGAGGAAAGAAGTTTCGGATAAATGATTAATTTCCCTGCACCAACAACCGATTAATCGGTGGAACGTTATAGAAACAAAACACATCACATGAAAAAATTACCGTTTATTTTAACCGGATTACTTTTAGTTGTTTCAACAGCCTGCTCCAAAAGATATCCCTATACGTGTTACTGCACAACGTCCGAAAGCACTGGAATTGGAGAAAAAATTGGGGAATCATTCCCGAAATCCAAAAAGGAAAAAGCAGAAGAAACCTGTGAAATATTCTCGAATTCAGAACGTACCTGCCATCCGCTATTTGCTAAATAAGGGATTCTCCAATCCGGTGTACACATTATACGGTAAACTCTCCCTTCACCCATGATTGGATTCAATCCCTGGATTATCATCTGTCTCATCGGAATTCCCCTGGTATATGCCCTGACTATGATGGTCTTTCAAATCGTGCGTTACTTCATCCGTAAATCAGGTAACGATGAATCAACTGATCAAATCCTCGATGAAGACCTGAACGGTGAAGCATAAAATTACCGAATGTGCTTATTGGTGATTTTAATACTGCAATCACACTCTTCATCACCCCTTGAAACTTTATCCAGAAGTCGGTACTTCCAATTTATGTTGCTTGACAAGTCAAAATGGAGGCGTAAACTGTCGTTACCGAGAATTCGCACACGGATAGAATCGGTATCCGTAAAACAATCCTTATACTCTGCGGCTTGTCCCACATGCTGGGTTTTATAGATCTCCGTCTTGGAGTGTTTTCCAATCCAGATAGAATCGGAAACATAATTGCCCTTTGCAAAATTGGCTGGCTGGTAAACCATAACAGCGATATCGTAATCCGATTCGTTTTCAATGGTTTTCGTATGTTTCACTCCGGGATCACATGAAACCAGTAACATGGAAAGCAGTAAACAGGCAGTAAAAAAGAAGGGCGGGCGATTATTTTTCATGGGGTTACTCTAGTAAATGAATCCTTCTGAGGAGAATTCATTCCGTAAGTATACACATTATACGGTAAAATCTTCTTCGCAATCCGTTGTGCCAGGAAACTGCTGATCAAAATCGGGAGAAAAAGCGCATAACCGTTCGGAACCAGGTTACAAACCAGGATCAGCGCTGTAAACGGTGCAGAAATTGCCGAAGAAAGTGTCGCTGCAACTCCCGCCAAAGCAAAATTGAGGGGAATTAGTTCGGTATGGAATAGCTGATTGCAGAGCAAGGCAAAAAACAACCCTAGTACCGCCCCGACCACAATACTCGGAGCAAAAACTCCGCCATCACCACCCGCCCCTAGTGTCAGGGCAGCAACCAATGGTTTAAGTAAAATGAGCAACCCCAAAATCAACAGGGAAACCGGTTCCTTCGTCAATATTTGTTGTATCAGTTCTGTGAGTCCATGATAACTGTCTCCGTAAAGAAAAGGCAGACAGACAATTGCTGATCCCACCAACAAAGCGCCCAAATTTACCCGCAGGAAATTATTCGGAATCTTCCCAAAGAATTCCTTGATCCTGATTACCAAAACAGTAAAATACACCGAAAGCAAAGCTCCGAATAAACTCAGTAAAACAAAAAATGGCAAAGCTTTCCAGGCCCAATCCTGCACTTCAAAAGGTAATAACGGTTTACTATCTACTGTTAAAATAAAGATCCAGGTAATCAAAGCGGCCGAAAGACAGCTGATCAATAATGATTTATTGACTTTTCGTGCAATCACTTCCAAAGCAAATAACAACCCAACCAACGGACTTCCGAAAAGCACGCCAACTCCTGCAACAACACCTGCGCTTACCAATTCACGTTTGTACATCCTGGCAGAAAAGTCGCGTTTGTATGCTTCATTTCCAACGGTAGCTGCTGCCACAACGGTAGAAACTTCTATTCCCGTTGATCCACCACTTACAACAGTTAAAAATCCATTTAGAAAATGTGAAGGAATCTTGAAAAAAGGCAAATGGTCTTTTCTCTGATCCAAAGTTTTATAAATTTCCGTGATTCCCTTATTCTTCCGGCTCCGGAACAAATACTTCCGCAGAAAATAAATAGTGGTGATGCCGCAAGTGGGCAAAACAAGAAATAAAAGCAAATGCGTTTCTTTCGCAAATCCAAACAATTGATGCTGAAAATGCTCCGTCAACCATTTCAAAACGAACCCCAAAATGGAACAGATCAAAGCAGTCACCATTGAAACAATCACCAGTTTTACATAATTATACAGGACGATCCTTCTTCTCACAGTCGGTCCATATTATCAGAAAATTAAATAAGCTATAACTTCATCACCCCGTTACAAATAATTTATCTGCGGGAGCAACTATCGAATTTCGCCACCCGCTTCAAATCCTTTTTCAGGGATCATAAAACTCAGTTTTCCTTCTTCGTTCTCGGCCATCAAAATCATTCCCTGCGATTCCACTCCACGAATTTTACGTGGAGCAAGGTTCATCAAAACAGCCACCGTTTTCCCGATCACTTCTTCCGGAGCATAATGTTCGGCTATTCCCGAAACGATCGTACGGGTATCGATCCCGGTATTTACCGTCAACTGCAATAATTTATCTGCCTTCGGAACGCGGATTGCATCCGTGATCGTTCCCAAACGTATATCCATCTTCGTGAAATCATCAAAAGAGGTTTCTTCTTTTTGAGGAGGGAAATTTGTTTCCGCTGCCGGCTGTGAAGCATGTAAATACTCCACTTCTTTTGCTACAAATTCGTCATCGATCTTTTGGAACAAAATGCTTGGCGGATTCGTTTGATCTCCTGCCTGCAATAAAATACTTCCGGCATGGTCCCAGTCTTGCGGCTGTGTTCCCACAAAGCCACGGATCTTAGCAGCAGTTTCAGGCAAGAATGGATCCAATACCAACCCTAAGTTCGCTGTAATTTGCAGGGCGATATTCATAATCGTTTCCACGCGTTTCGGATCGGTTTTCACCAGCTTCCACGGTTCGTTATCCGCCAAATACTTATTCCCGATCCGTGCCAGCATCATTGCCTCCGCCTGTGCATCACGCAATTTGTATTGGTAAACCAATTCCGCAATTCGCTGCGGAATGGCTTTCATATCTGTCAATACCTGCTGATCTTCCGCTGTCAGTTCACCGCAGGCAGGAACTTTTCCTTCGTAATATTTTTGCGTCAGCACCAGTGCACGATTCACGAAGTTTCCTAAGATATCTGCCAATTCGTTATTGACACGTGCCTGGTATTCTTTCCAGGTAAACTCTGCATCTTTCGTTTCCGGAGCAATGCAGGTTAATGTATATTTCAATTCGTCGATCTTCTCCGGGTATCTTTCCAAATACTCGTGCAGCCAAACAGCCCAGTTGCGGGATGTAGAGAACTTATCGCCTTCCAGGTTCAGGAACTCGTAAGCTGGTACGTTGTCCGGTAAAATGAATCCGCCGTGATCTTTTAACAAGATCGGGAAAATGATGGCATGGAATACGATGTTGTCTTTTCCGATGAAATGAACCAGTTTGCGGTCTTCGTTGCACCAGTAGTCTTTCCAGTCTTTTCCATTGTCCAAAGCCCATTGCTTGGTAGCAGAAATATAACCGATCGGCGCATCCAGCCAAACGTAAAGTACTTTCCCATCTGCTCCCGGAAGCGGCACCGGAACTCCCCAATCCAAATCGCGGGTCATGGCACGCGGGTGCAAACCACCATCAATCCAGGACATACACTGACCAATTACCTGGTTTCTCCATGTTTTGGGGTCGTGCTGTTTCTTTCCGTCAAGCATTCCTTCCTTAATCCACGGACGCAGCCATTCTTCGTGGCGGTCCATCGGCAAAAACCAGTGAGACGTTGTTCTTAAAACCGGACTCTTTCCACTCAAAGTAGAAACCGGATTTTTCAGGTCCGTCGGGCTCAAATCAGAGCCGCATTTTTCACACTGATCTCCGTAAGCATTCGGGTTTCCACAATTCGGGCATTCACCCGTAATGTACCTGTCAGCTAAAAACTGCTGATATTCTTCGTCGTAATATTGCTCGGTGGTTTCTTCGATGAACTTCCCGTTTTTCTCCAATACCTTGAAGAAATCCTGTGCAGTTTCAATGTGGATCTGCTCAGAAGTACGGTGGAAAATATCGAATGAGATGTTGAACTGTTTGAATGAATCACCGATCATTTTATTGTACTTGTCCACGATCTCACGAGGTGTAATTCCCTCTTTTTTAGCGCGCAAAGTAATTGCAGCACCATGCTCATCCGATCCACAGATAAAAGCAACATCGTGTCCGTTCGTACGCAGAAAACGCACAAAAATATCAGCGGGCAGGTAAACACCGGCAACGTGTCCTAAATGAAGGGGTCCGTTCGCATATGGAAGCGCAGCTGTTACAGTAAATTTCGATTTGTTCATGGGGTAAAATTAGGAAAATATGTCCGTTCTCCCCCTTTGGAGGGGGATAAAAGGGGGAGGATGACGAAGATTTTTCTTTTTCTACCACAAATTACACGGATTGCGCAGATATTATTTAACCGCAAAGAAACGAAGAGCGCGGAGGAAAAATGTTCTTAACCTTTGCGTACTCCTTCTCTTTGCGGTTCATTTCAAAAACACCTATCTTCGTTTAAGAAATAACATCTTTGCCATGCTCACATCCATTCATCCCAAACTACCAATGAGGGACAAGCAACAAACGCAGGATTTCTATGTAAAGAATCTCGGCTTCCAGATCTTTGGCAGCGGCGATTTCCCGGATTACCTCATGGTCGAGAAAGAAGGCATTCAAATTCACTTCTTCCTGTTTAAGGAACTAGACCCGAAAGAAAATTACGGACAGGTTTACATTCGGTCCAACGACATTGATGTGGATTACCGGAAATTCTCGGAAGGGGATGCAGCAGCCATCCACCCAAACGGGCATTTGACTGACAAGCCCTGGGGACAACGCGAATTTTCCATCCTTGATCCGGACAATAATTTATTGACATTCGGGCAGCCACTCGTTTAAACTCATTCTTATGAAAAACAACCTCATCTTCCTCATTCTAATGTCTTTGCTGTTTTCATGCAAGCGCCCTTCTCCAACAAAAATCAATTTTGATAACCGAACATTTGAACTTCCCATGCGTGTAGATAAAGCGCAAAAAGCCCTGGATTTGACTTACGGTTATTATGCCGGTTTCAAGGGAGGTAAAATTTCGAATCACTATTCGATTATCACACAGTTGGAAGACCATCCTTTCTTTCCGGGAAGCGACACTGATTCCGAAGAAAGTTATTACAACGATTACTTCGTAGGAATTTCATTCCTGGAGGAAACAGAAACTTACCAAAACAAAAAAAGTGCTTTGGAAAAAGAATTCGGAAAGAAGTTCTTTCCGCAAAAAAACTTTGAGTATTTTGAAACAAATGAGGGGTTGATCGTTGTTTTAAAAAGCATTCAGAAAAAACAATATGCTGTCTGCTTCTACAAAGGGATTCCTTTAGATAAACTGAGCGAATATTTAAGCTTTGTAAATTTTAGAATTTAAGACCGTCACCCGCAATTAATCAATTATTTTTAGCTCAAACTTGAATCCATGAAATTTTTGCCCTTTCTTTTTTTACTGGCCTTGATTGCCTGCGAAACAGAAGTGGAAGTTCCACCAACGAAACCCCGGCAGGTTAAACCGGGAAATGTCCAGTTTTATGAAGTATATACTCCGGCTGAGTTTTCCGTTCAATGGCTGAAGGCCTGCAAATTTTCGGCTGAATCGGGTAAAGAATTAATGGATTTAAGTGCACTTATTCAAATCCAGGATGAGCCTGCAATCGGATCTGTAAAAGAACAATATATGCGCCTGATCGATTCAATCCTGGCAATTCCGGAGATTAAAAAACTTTTTCCGGAGGATCTTGAATTTAGGTGGTCATACCGCTTTGAGAATACTAAAAATGCTCCTCGTTATTTGTATGCGCTAAAAATTCCGCAAAACAAAATCCCACGTATTGACAGTAGATATGTAAACTCAGCACGCACCGAAACCAACAAAAAATACGGCACAACTTACATCGAGCTGCTCATGACCATTGATGGAACTCCTGAATGGGAAAAGATGACAAAAGATAATATCGGCCGGTACATTGCAATCACCATAGATGACGTTGTGCTTAGCTGCCCCATGGTAAACGCCCCTATCGGGTCTGGAACTTTAGGAATCGAGGGAGATTTTTCCAAAAAAGAAGCCGAAGAAATCGCTAAACGAATAAGCTATGGCCATCGCCGCTTCTAACTTCAATTTTTTAAATCCTGAGCCTATGAAACTCATTCCC
The DNA here is from genome assembly GCA_965650365.1 of uncultured Fluviicola sp. Lineage (GTDB taxonomy): Bacteria > Bacteroidota > Bacteroidia > Flavobacteriales_D > Crocinitomicaceae > Fluviicola. Next base: position 8,802 of record CBFGOJ010000058.1, read on the forward strand.
ATCCTGTTACTTCCGCTTTTGTTTTCCTGCAAAAACGAACCCGCTACTTCTAAAAAGAAAGTCGAAAATCCCGTTACCGTTCAGTTCTTCGAGACTTACAGCATGGACGATATTCGTAAACCGTGGGATTCCACCTTCCATTCAACGGAGGGCGGAACAGCCGTAAATGTGGGTAAAGATTCTTCCAATCTGCTGGTCATTCATGGCTTAAGGTCCATCGTTGTAAATAAGTTCAACACGGCTATTGCTTTCGTAAAAACAAGTGATGTCCGCAAATTGGATTCGATTCTTGCGGTACCGGAAGTATCCGGGCGCTTCCCAAAAGATCTCCAATTCATGTGGGCACTAAATCCTACCAACTATTTCCCCGAATTCAAAGGGTACAATCTATACGCTGTCAAAGTCCCGAAAAACAAAAAAGCACCCATTGATTCCCGCGACATCCTGGAATCCGTTCCTGCATTGGATAACGAAAACCCGGATTGGGTAGACATTCATGTAACCATGACCGAAGCAGGCTCCCGAAAACTGGAAGCATTTACCAAAAAGAACCTCATGAAGCACATTGCGATTACACTGGACGGAAAAGTAGTCTCCTGTTCACAGGTTTGGACGGTAATTACCGGCGGAATGGAGATCGACGGAGCATTTTCCATGGAACAGGCGGGTAATCTGTCGGACCGCATCAACGCAGGCAGGTAACAACATATCCTTGTAATTCGTAATTTTACAAAAACCATCTCTATGAAACTCATTCCTTTTATCTCCCTATTTATCTTATTTTCCTGCGCATCAGGCAGCAAACCGCTCAACCTGAAAAACGTCAAACCCGGAACCCTGCAGTTTTTTGAAACTTACTCGTTGCCGGAAATCCAGTATTCCTGGAACGCTGCGTGTGATACGGTATCCAATAGTGATACACTCGCTTTACAAGGAAAAGTAAACCTTATGGAAATTGGTTTACGCGGACTTGTCCATCCCGGAATGACTAACATGATTGGTTATGTGGATGAAGAAAACAGGACCAAAGTAGATGCATTACTTGCCAAGCCGGAGGTGAAGGCCTGTTTCCCCGAAGACCTCAAATTCGCGTGGTCATATGGTTTGGAAGAAGCTCAAAACGGGTTGAAAGCCCATGTTTTATACGCCATTAAAGTTCCTACCGGAAACAAAGCACTCGTTGACGGAAGACACATTGAAAGAGTAGAAACCGGCATCTCTCAATACAACCAGACACCCGTTATTTCAATTACCATGAACAAACAAGGTTCCCACGATTGGGAAGTAATGACCACTAAAAATATTGGCCGCTCCATAGCTATTTCTTTTGATGGCCAGGTACTTTCATGCCCGGTTGTCAACAACACAATTTCCGGAGGTGTTACAGAGATAAGCGGTAACTTTACAGAGGCGGAAGCAGAAGAACTGGCGGCACGGATTAACGCAGGGAGAAGAAAATAAACAGGATGAAATCAATCATATCAATTTTGCTTTCCTTTTTGGTGTTTGCCTGCTCTGAAAACAAACGAGAGTTGACCCAAAACGAAAAAAACTACTATCAAACTCAAGACAGTTTGATAAAATACAAATCGGATATCCTGGAATTATCCGGCGAGGACACTTCCATGATAACAGATTTTATCCGTCTGAATTACGCAAACTACAAGAAGAAATATCAATTGTCTGAAAAAGAAATGGATGTCATGCGAAGAACACTGAATGTAAGGTGCGAAGAAGTAAAAACATTCAAAGCAATACAGGAAAACATCTCACAACCCATTCAACCTTACACCAAAGATTCCGTCAGAGGCGACTATTCCTTCAACAAGAAATTAAAGCCCGCGAATAGTGCAAAAGAAGAAGATGTGGAGACAGAAGTGTTGATGAACGCCTTTGAGAAATAGCTATGAAACACTTCCAGATTACTTTGAGGTTTCCCTGATCGGGAATTACAAATAAGAAAAAGCGAATAGGATAAGCCTGATCACCCTTTTAAACTATTTAACTTTCATTCATGAACTTAAACCAGATTACGGTTCCTTCATTGGACATTCCAAAGTCCATTGCTTTCTACCAAACGTTGGGCTTAAAACTCATTGTTGAATCCGATCATTACGCGCGGTTCGAATGTCCCGACGGAATTGCTACTTTCTCTGTTCATCTGACAGAACAGCTTCCTGTTGGTCATGGTATTTCCGTTTATTTCGAATGCCCGGACCTGGACGAAAAAGTAAATCACCTCATCGAAAAAGGCATTCATTTTGACGAGCTTCCAAACGATAAATCGTGGCTTTGGCGGGAAGCTTACCTGAAAGATCCGGACGGAAACCAGTTGATCTTATTCTTTGCCGGTGAAAACCGGTTGAATCCACCTTGGAGAATCGGATGAAAACCGATTGCAAATATTCCTACAAATTACGTCCGGGTTATGGCTCAGATGAATTGCTCATCGACCTGGATGCTCGCAATTCTCCGGATCAATTGCAGCAAGATTTATTTCATCTCCTGGAACAAAACGGATTCAAACTAAAAGAAACCAAAGACCTCCGGATGAATGACGAGCTCCTGTTTATTTTCAGTTCAGACAATGGAACTATTTCATTATTGCGCGATATTTGGGATCTCTTCTTCATTTTGGGAGAAAACAAAAACCAAACAGATATCCTGAAATTGGATCAAATGCTTTCGGAAAACCCGCTTTTTGAAAAGATGATTGCAAATTATTCCGATTACGGCTAAAATCTCTTTTTACCGAAAACCCCCAACGAATTCCCTACCTTTCCCGTTCCTTAAAAAAACAACTAATGAGAATTCCACTTCTATCCCTGCTCCTGTTTTTCGGAATTAACTACCTTTCTGCTCAAACAGAACCCACTTTTGAACTTCATTATCCCCTGAATTGCAATTTTGCAGGAAGCGGATTAGAAAAAAATCAATTCACCGAATTACAGAACGGGAAGATGATGATTTATCGTTTTGAAGCAGATTCCACATTCGGGACCAAACATTTCATGCGTCTTTGGAGTGTTGATAAAACCGGGGCGATGCAGTGGGAACGGCAATTTTCGATAGGAGAAGGTGATTCCATTTGGTTGTCAGCCAGTTTAAAAAGTGAGGGTAACTTTGCTTATTTAGTTTATTCCCACATTGATCAATCACGAAAAAGCAAGCTGTGTTTTTTGCATATCGCTGAAAACGGGGACGTGCTTGCTTCCCATAAACTCGACATTCCCAATGAACCACAGGTACGAAATATCCGAAGCATCGTTCAAAACCAATTCCTGGTTGTTTCTTTCGATCTACTGGCAGCAGATTCCAGCCGTTCTGTGGCATACGGGCGAATTCCATTTGGAAATTTCAATGACTCACAATGGTTCCATACCAACGAGCTTCAAAAATCAACCGCACTTTACATGGATGAGAGCGATTTGCGATTTGTTGCCGGAAAAGATACGAATGCTGTGGATTTGCATTTGGATCAAAACACCGTATACCAAGGCATCCAATTCCCCGCAAAATTCCTCCCGGAATCCGTATTGGTTTTCAACGGAAGCAGGTATTACACCGGAAGTCTGATCAGCGGAGTATATGTGCAATCGATGCTGCACAAACTGGAAGATAACCAAACTTCCGGATGGGCTAAAAGACTGAACATTTCCGGTCCTTCCTATCATGGGGGCAACTCTTCCGATATTGTTGTCAGCAATGGAAAAATCGTCGTGGCCGGTTATGGTTCCGTACCTCATCCTATTACCTACCTTTCTGTATTCGAGGAAAACGGAACAGTGGTAAAAACAGAGATCTTCGATGACTTCCATTCCTTCAATTACAACCGCGGAGATTTGTTCAAACATTCCTCCGGAGCATTATTCTTCTCAAAACTGGGAGGTTTGATGGGTTCGGGCGGATCCTCATTTACAACTGTTTTGGAGCGCGTAGACACTACAAACTTTACATCCTGCACCTCTCAAACATATCTCTATCCGTATGTTGATACAACCATTCAGCACACCGCAACTACCATCACTTTTACTCCTGAAGACTATACGTTCTCAACCGTCTTCCTGGTACAACATCAGGATTCTTTTCCGCTTGATATTCTCTGTCACACCAACTTATCCGTGGATGAAAACAACGAATTGGTCTTAGAAGTTTACCCGAACCCTTTTACGGAAAGCTTTACATTGCGTTCTGACCGCCCGGGCGATTTGACAATCTGCTGCTATGACCTGATGGGGAAAGAAATTGTTGTGAACATGGTTGAAATGGATGATCAGCACCTGCAACTTACTCCGCAACCTGGTTTTTCAGGAGTTTTGTTGTGCCGCATTCAAACAGCTTCCGGAAATACACAAACGATTATGGTGACGTGTGAGAAGTAAGGATTGCATTCCGTATTTTTGAAAGATCTAATCCATTCATTATGCGGATTTTCAACACTAGTTTTCTTTTTCTTATACTGCTCTTCAGTACCAAGTTTCATGCTCAACCTTTTCGGGAAAGAGTAATGGATTCTGTGATGTTGGAAAGCTTCAATAAAGCAGGATATAAGCAAATGACTACTACCTGGAGCCAGTATGAAGGGACAACACTTACGGAGATTCAGATCTATGATCCACGCGGATTGCGTACCGAACATTTTCAGTACAATGGGTATCGCTGGACACGGCACAAAGAATCCTTTGATTCATTAAAGAGAAAAACAGCATTCATTTTCTTCGATGATAAAGACACGGCTTTGATCACGAGTACCCACATCCATACTTATATCGACTCCCTCAGCTTCAAAGAAGAGGTGTTTAACCGGAAAAATGAATTAACAGAGACAACACTCAACCAATACAAAAGAATAAAGGACACCCTTTGGATCACCAGGACCGAAACGTATACAAACAGCAGTCGGGTGGAGAAAAACCTTCACCGCATTATCAAAAAAGGGGATGATTTGACTATTTCTGAATTCGTAGGCTTTGATAACCTGGGAAAAATGAAGTCTCTAAAAGCGTCCTATTATCTGAAAAAAAAGGACAAAAGTGGCAATATCACTGTTACACACGGAGATTATGATGTAGTGATAGATGAATCTTTTTACAACAACGATACGCTTTACGCACAAGTCTTAGAGGGTCCGGAGAAATACATACAATTTCAGCTCGCCGGAAAATATCCTTATAAATATGGGGAAGAAATTATTTCAACTACTATTTACAATCCGAAAGGAAAACTGATCAGTAGTAAGGATTATAGTAGTAAAACAAATTACACTTATGATACCCAGGGTAAAACCATAAAAGTGGAATCATTTTCACAATTCCCGGGAGAAAAAGAACAAAAAATCAGTGAACAGATCTTCTATTACGACCATCATGGTCTGCCCTTGAAAGTGGTGGAAACCTCTGTGAAAACAGGACAAATCATTACCTATCAATTTGAGTTTAAATAAACCGTTTTTCCGTACCTTTAGGTAATGGAAAGCCCAAAGCATTTTACGCTCAAACAAGTTGCAGAATCGATCCGCAAAACCATTGCAGAACGCTATTCGCGCACCTATTGGGTAACTGCCGAGATGCACAAGCTGAACCAAACCCGGAAAGGTCATTGTTACCCGGAACTGGTGCAGAAAGAAGACGAATCGATTGTGGTGGAAATGCGCGGAACAATCTGGAAACAGAACTTCGAACGCATTCAGCAGAAGTTTTTTGAGATCGTGAAAGAACCGATCCACGATGGAATGGAACTTTTGTTTCATGTGAAGATCACCTATCATCCGATCTATAATCTGGGGCTGGAAATTATCGATATCGACCCGAATTACACACTCGGCGCTTTACAGCGCGAACGCCAGGAAACACTTGAGCGACTGAACAAAGAAGGAATTCTGAACACCAACCAGAACCTGGAAATGGCTTTGGTTCCCAAACGTTTGGCAATTATTTCACAAGCCGACAGCAAAGGCTATTCCGATTTTGTTACCCTTCTGAACGGCCATCCGAAGCGTTATCATTTCAACACCTTTTTGTTTGAAGCAACTCTCCAGGGAGATGCCGCAATTACTTCCATTCAAAACCAACTAAAGCGCATTGAAAAAGTCAAACATCACTTTGATGCGGTGGTTATCATTCGCGGTGGCGGTGGTGAAATCGGGAT
>CBFGOJ010000059.1:0-14474 GCA_965650365.1 uncultured Fluviicola sp.
ATGTTCAAATGTTCAAATGTTCAAATGTTCAAATGTTCAAATGTTCAAATTGAACCCTTTAAACCCTTTGAACCTTCGAAGCTCGCAGAGCGAAGAAGATTTGAACCCCTTTCAACCTTTTGAACTTTTTTAAAGCTATAGCTTGAAAAAGAAAGCAATCCGGTAAATCAACGGAATCAGGGCGCCAGGTTGACCGTTCGCAGTTTGTTTTCTCATAAAATATCCGGGTCTGAAGGGGCTGTTCAAATTATTGATGACATCATACATGATTCCGACATTTAACCGGAAATTTTGCTCCTCTCCGAATGCACGGGAAAATCCGAAACCAAGCAAAGCTGTTGGTACCCAAATTCTCTTTGGAGCAATAATCCCATTAGTATTGCTGAACGGATTCGATAACAGTTCGAATTCCAATCCGGTAAATAAGTAATTGAAAAATCGTCCATGAATAAAAACACCGCCGCCATAGACGGAATAAGAACCGGAAATTCCCAGGTTTTTGTAATAGGAATAATGGTAGCGCGCAGACGGTCCGAATGAAAGGAATTTGTTTCTGACGATTCCGAATTTCAAACCAATTCCTCCGGTCCCACCAAAATTACTTGCAGAAAAGTGAAGATCGCCGCCAATTTCATTGTATGGCTCGAATTTTTTTGTACTTGTTTCTTCCTCGTCTTTCAGGTACAATTCGGTATCCTCCTGTGCAAAACCGGAATGAATGCTGAAAAGAAGCAGGAAGCTAAAAAGGAATTGTTTCATAATACGCTTATAAGTGTTTGTTTATCAATATCGTGAGTTCCTTCGAAACGAGCAATATTTATTCCTTTAGATTGATAATCTGCAATCAGGATTTCCTGGTCTGCCTTTGGAAAGAATTCATCTTCCGTTCCCAAAACAAAAGTGGCTTTCCGGGCTAAATTACCATGCTCTTCAACTGCCAGATCAGGTGGGTAAACACTTGCCCACGAAATAAAATGATCACACGCTACTTTTCCATGTGCCAGCCAGCGAGCCGCAGTAGCCCCGCCCTGGGAAAAACCAATAACGGTTATTTTTTCAGGAGAAATGCCTTTCAGAATCTTTTCATGGAGTAAATCCAGGTTTATGCTGTTCAATCGGATGTCTTCTTCGCGCCACTCTTTGGTCATCCAGGAAGCACCAACTCTGCCGGATGTTCCTCTCAGATAAAAGCGGTGTCTTCCCTCCGGAAATACAAACAAGGTTTCAGTTACCGGAATATCTGCGAATTTTTGACAGAAGTATTCAACCAACTGACCATAGCCATGCAATACATAAACCAAATGGCGCATGTTTTCACCGGCTTGAATCGTCCGATATCTTAGGCTTGATGGGACATCTATTTTTCCTTCTGTCGAAATCATACTTTTTTCGGCAGGTTTTTAGCAAATTCCGGATAAAGGCGGTATTTCTTCGCCATCGGATCCAGGAAAAATTTGAGTTGTAATTCTTTTTTCCTGGTAATGGAAGGAATGTATTTATACATATCTCCAATATTTTTCGTGTAAGAATCAATTTCACTCTTGTAAATAGCAATGTCCATAGGAACCTGGTTCGAATTTTCTTCAAAAGAATGGATCAATGCTTCCGGATTATCTTCCCCGGCGTAATCAAAGGATTTCCATTGAAAAACCATCATCAGATCGTGGTCATTAAAGACAGAAAAATAACTTTTCCAGGCCGAATTACGAATGCGGTAACCTACAATCACATCTTTTCTCGTAGGAGCAACGATAGACTTGAATTCAATGTCCAATTCTCTTCCCGGACTTGATGGTGCAAAGATCGGGTTGGAAATACGGTCTAAAGCTCCGTCGTAATAGAACAGGTAATTGTAATTTCCGGTGAAACCCAATTCTGCAGCCTTCGCTTCACGGTTATTTTTGATCGCTTCATCCATCGCATATTCCAGTCGGTTGATAGTAATAATTGCATCAATAATGGTGTCGGCATTGAGATACTCTTTGTAGATCCGCATGGTGAACTTTTCGTTAACGGGAATCGCCAATGATGCCATGATCTCTCTTTTTGCTCTTGTATCCAGGCTTTCGTGGCTTTTTTCTGTTGGATCCTCAGTAGGATCTGTTGATTCTGCAGTGTTTTCATCACCACAAGAACTTGTAATAAGCAGCAAACAAAGCATGCTGATAGAGAATGATTTCATATACTTAATAATCGATGTCTAAGTTAAAACGGTTTTTCAGGTCAAAAAGGTTGGAATTTTTCTTTGCCAATTTATCAAAACGATCCGGACCATTCAGGTATTTCACTTCTTCCGGGGCATCTTTAATCATTTCAAGCTGAATGACCAGGTCGTAATTTTGGATTTCCTGGCGAATATACGCCATGACGTCTCCAATGGCTCCTTCTAATCGTGTCAGTTGAATGGTATTGTCTACTTCGAACTGAAAAGTTGTATCGTCCAATTGAACGGGTTCCCGTTTGATCATCACGTGATAAACCTGGTCTTGTCCGTTGAGTTTTTGCGTATGCGCCATCGTTTTCCAAAGCCGAACGACGTCGTCTTTATGGAATTCTTTTTTTGGCAGATCGCTTTGAGGAATGGTTGCTTTTGTTTTCTGTTGTTCAATTAAATGATTAATTGACAGGTTATTGGAGTTTAAATTGCCGGTTGGAGCAGACAATACTTTTGCCTCTTGTTTCGTAGAAAAAGCAGCTCGTTCAGGAGTTACGGATGGCTTGTTTACAGGCTTTGAAGGCTCGTTTCGCAAGCTTTGGCCCACATAAGGAATGATTGCTACAGGATCAGTTAAGGATTTTTTTTTTCGAGCTCAGATTTAACCGAACATATTTGCATCAGAGTCAATTCGACCAGCAGTCGGTGGTTTTTTGCCGATTTATAGTCGACATCTGCCTTGCTCAGAACTCCCAAACAACGAAGGGCCAGGGCTCCTTCTACTTTTTTAGCCTGGTCCACGAACAATTTTTCAGTTGTTTCACCAACTTCCAGTAAATGTGCTGTTCTAGGATCTTTGCAAATCAATAGATTACGGAAGTGTTCTGCAAGCCCGACTAAGAATTGATGTCCGTCAAATCCTTTCTCCATGACGTCATTAAACAGCAGCAAACAAGCGGGGATATCTTCGTTCAATGCATTTTCCACGACCTTGAAGTAATAATCGTGATCCAATACATTTAAATTCTCTAAAACCGCTTTATGAGTAATGGTAGTTCCGCAGAAACTAACAATTTGATCGAAAATAGATAAAGCATCGCGCAAAGCACCGTCAGCCTTTTGAGCAATGAGGTGCAAAGCATCCGGATCAGCAGAAATTGCTTCCTGTGTTGCCACGTGAGCCAAATGATCTGCAATGTCTTTTACTTTGATGCGTTGAAAATCAAAGATCTGGCAGCGCGATAAAATCGTTGGAAGAATCTTGTGTTTTTCAGTCGTTGCTAAAATGAAGATCGCATGTGCGGGCGGTTCTTCCAATGTTTTCAAAAAAGCATTAAAAGCCGCAGTAGACAGCATGTGAACCTCGTCAATGATATAAACCTTGTGAGTTCCCAATTGCGGCGCAATGCGCACCTGGTCAATCAATCCGCGAATATCATCTACGGAGTTGTTGGATGCAGCATCTAATTCGTAAACGTTCAAAGAAGCACCTTCATTGAAGGATAAACAGCTTTCACACTGGTCACAGGCTTCAGTTGCTTCTGTTCTGTTAAAACAATTGATCGTTTTCGCTAAAATACGCGCCGTTGTTGTTTTACCAACCCCGCGCGAACCGCAAAACAAGAATGCCTGCGCTAAGTGCTGGTTCTTAATTGCATTTTTTAGCGTATTGGTAATTGCCTTCTGACCCACAACCGTATCAAAGGTCTGAGGTCTGTATTTTCTGGCAGAAACAACGAAATCCGACATGAACACAAAGTTAGCTAAACTTTCTCAAAGAATTCAAAATGTAAAATTCAAAATTCAAAAAGTTTAGGAATACTTTTCTGACAATGCCAGGAATCTGGAATCATTGGAGTATTTATCCAGGACACTGCTATCAAGCAGACTCATTTTCATTCCTTTTTTTAGCGCAAGTTCCAAATTCAGAAAGAATCCGTTGTCATCTTGCTTGTCTGAAAGAATTTCGGCAAGTGTCCCATAAAAAAGTCCTTGATTTTCATTTATATAAATCGCTTGTTGCACATCATTGACTGCTAAATCAAGTTGTCCCGCCATTCGGTACAGGCATGCGCGGTCATTGTAAGACATAGCTCTTTCAGGGTTTGTTGCGACGAATTCGGAATAACAGGCAATTCCATCTTCGATTTTACCGGAAAGAATCAGTTTTTCGGAAAGAGCATAAATTTTATGGGCGAATCGAGATACAATTTGGATGAATCCCGAGGAAGTTTTTAAAAGTAGAAAGTCCAGGAAATGACTTGCTGCCATAGGTTTACTAACTTCCGGATCCACCAGGTATTCCCGAATGTATTTGGAATCGTTCCGGTAATTTGCTTCGGGATCGAAAATTGCAGACGAATCCAAATTAGCTGAATTTACAACTGTTCCGTCTTTCGTTTCGTAATAGTCATAGGCTTCACTATACAGTTCTTCAATTGATTCAGTAGAAACGTAAGAATTATGATCAAAAAAACGGATTGGATTCCCTGGTTTATTCCCGTCAAACGCAAACATATTTCCAGAACCGTCGGAAGCAAAAATCTGGTATTTGTTAGGAGGCAATAAGCTGTAATATCCGTTAGATTCTCCCAGTACATCTTTAACAGAACTGATTGTAGCGGCGTCAATCCAGATGGAATAATGGCCGTATTTTTCTGCCCATTGAATGTATTCTTCCGGATAGTCGCGTTTTTTTAACTCTTCCAGTTGTTCCGTTGTAACCAGTTCTTTTTCCGTGATTTGTACCGGGCGAGGAGTTTTTGCCTCTTTTTCAAAATGACGAAGAAATTCAAAGTAGGAATCTACATCCTGAATTTCTGTCAGACGGTGTTTTTGACGGTGAATAGTAAGTAAGAGTATGATCAGTTTTTCATCAAAATCATTTTCATCCGTTGCGTTTAATTCAAAATCGCTCATAAATCAGTTGGTGTTTTCAGGAGAAATTAATTGGATCCGAAATTACCGATTTAACCAGAAATCAGCAAGGTTAAATGTACCGGTCTTTTGAATTAAAATTATCTTTGTGTAAAATTCACTTGATGAAAGTTTATAACAACATATTGGAAACCATTGGAAATACACCTTTGGTAAAATTGAACAAGCTTACAAAAAACTGTAAGGCAACTGTTTTAGCGAAAGTTGAAACAACAAATCCCGGGAACTCGGTAAAAGACCGGATGGCGGTGAAAATGGTTGAAGATGCTGAGAAATCAGGATTGTTGAAACCAGGAGGAACGATCATTGAAGGAACTTCCGGAAATACAGGAATGGGGCTTGCTTTAGTTGCCATTATAAAAGGTTATAAACTGATTTGTGTATTGAACGACAAACAGTCGAAAGAGAAAATGGATATTTTGCGTGCGGTAGGAGCTGAAGTGGTGGTTTGTCCAACTGCTGTGGAACCTACAGATCCGCGTTCATATTATTCGGTTTCAAAAAGACTGGCAAAAGAAATCCCGAATTCCTGGTATGTAAACCAATACGATAATTTGTCGAACCGAACTGCACATTACGAGCAAACAGGACCTGAGATTTGGGAACAAACAGAAGGAAAAGTGACTCATTTCATAGTTGGAGTTGGAACCGGAGGAACGATTTCAGGAGTTGGAAAATATTTGAAGGAGAAAAACCCGAATATCAAAATTTGGGGAATTGATACTTATGGTTCTGTTTTCAAGAAATACAAGGAAACGGGAATCTTTGATGAGAATGAGATCTATCCTTACATCACGGAAGGAATCGGGGAAGATATTCTTCCTGCAAACGTAGATTTCGACGTCATTGACCTTTTTGAGAAAGTGACCGATAAAGATGCGGCTGTTTATACACGTCGTTTGGCTCGTGAAGAAGGAATTTTCGTTGGAAACTCTGCAGGAGCTGCGATCGGTGGATTGCTGCAATTGCAGGATCAATTGACAGAAGACGATGTAGTAGTGGTTTTATTCCACGATCATGGAAGCCGTTATGTTGGCAAGATTTTCAACGACGATTGGATGCGTGAGCGCGGATTCCTGGAGGAAGAATTCAAAACGGCAGAAGATGTGATTGCGCGGCATGCAGATTTGCCTTTGGTAACTTTGTATTCGGAAGAGTTGGTTTCTCACGCGATCATGAAAATGCGTAAATACAATATTTCCCAGATTCCTGTTTTAAGAGACGGAGAATTGGTTGGTTCCTTGAATGATTCACAGGTTTACCAGTTGTTGGTAGACAACCCGGCATTAAGAGATACACCGATCTCCAAGATCATGCAGAAACCTTTCCCGGTTGTTATGGGAACAGCAAAATTGGAAGAGGTAGCCAAATTGATCAATGAGCAAACTCCGGCAGTTATCGTTGAAAGAGCGAACGGAGATAAAAAAATCCTGACTCGCCAGGACGTGATTGCTTCGTTGGCATAATAATATAAAACGGTGGGGATCGGCCGCGACCGATTCATACATGTTTTAAATGAAAATGAATAAAAAGAAATACATAGATCAAATGCAGCGAACGGTGGAGATTACTTCCACCGTTTCGCGTATTGTCTCATTGGTTCCTTCCCAAACCGAATTGCTCGTTGATTTAGGCTTGCGTGATAAATTGGTCGGAATTACCAAGTTTTGCGTGCACCCTGCCGGATTGAAAAAAGAAGTCCAATTGATAGGCGGGACCAAAAATGCGAAGATTGATTTGATTCGTTCACTGAATCCTGATCTTGTAATCGGGAATAAGGAAGAAAACAGTCAAGCCGACATTGAAGCGTTGGAATCTCTCCTTCCGACCTGGATGAGCGATATTTTCAACCTGGGAGATGCGCTGGAGATGATCCGGAAAGTAGGAGAGATCACCGGAACCGGCGAAAAAGCGTTAGAGATTTGTGAGACGATCGAAAGGAACTTTTCGCAATTAGATTCCTTGAAAAGCAGCGGGAAAACCGTTTTATACCTCATTTGGAAAGATCCCTACATTGCTGCCGGTCCGAATACTTTTATTGATGCCATGCTTTCAACTTTGGGTTTTCAAAATGCCATGCGGCAAAAACGCTACCCGGAAGTGAAACTGGAAATAGTGAATCCCGATTTTATTTTCCTGAGTTCAGAACCTTTTCCATTCAAAGAAAAGCACATCGAAGAACTACAAAATCAATTTCCTGAAAGTACCATTGTTTTGGTAGACGGAGAATACTTTTCCTGGTATGGTTCACGATTGATCGGAGCTCCGGATTATTTTGAGAAATTGTTAAATCAGCTAGAAGGTTAAGGAATTTAAACGGGATGTATTAAATTTATGCATGCATATCTATTTTACCATGAAAAGATCATTTTTTACATTTCTGTTATTCGCTTTTGTTTACCTGGTTTCTGTTTCATTCAAAGCCCCGGCTTATCATACAATCACTGTTAAAGTGACCAATATGCGCAATAGTACCGGAAATATGCAGCTTCAAATTTTTCGTAGTGCAGAAAATTACAGCAAAGGCATTGCCTGGAAAGTGAAGGTGGTTGACAAAAGTGAAATAAAGAACAACATACTTACCTGTACTTTCACCGGAATAGAACCCGGCGAATATGGCATAGCTGTTTTAGACGACGAAAATAAGAACAAGGAAATGGATTACACTATGTTCATGCCGGACGAAGGATTTGGATTCGCAGATTATTATCATACTTCCTGGAGTAAGCCCAAATACGAAAGTTTCAAATTTCAATTGAAAGGTGATAAGACGATGACTGCGAAAATACGTTACGTTTAAATCCGGAGATTTACATTTTAGAATACTGTTCCGCAAACTCAACCATATCCAATGACATTTTGGTCATTTCGTGAAGAGGAAGTTTGTTGGGCTTGAATTTTATTTGCCCCTGAAGCATAAAATCGTTTACTTTTTTAGGAGTTACTTTTAGCTGAACAAAGTCCGTACTCTTTAGAAATTCGTTGAATACCCGAACCGGCCCCATATTTTCAATGACTGCGGTTACAAATGTTCCACCGTATACTTTCGTTACTTTTTCCAGGTTTCCTTTCAAAGACAAAATTTCATTTCCTGAATAAGGAATAACGGATTTTGGATCAACTCCTATAAAATAGGTGTTTGGCGAAAGTTGCTTTAAATGATAAATGGTGCTTCCAAAATTCAGACTCAAACCCGGACCCTGAACCGACTCCGGAAAAGCTTTCCACAATTCCGTTACATCACAGTTCGTTTTTGTTTGAACAATCAAATTCATTTGCGGGACAAGCAAAAAACCGAAGGTATTTGGCATGTTCTCTTTAGAGTCTTCCAAATTAGTCCCGTTGAAGTCCATTGCAAAAGCTTGTACATCTTTAAACACAAACAATCCTTTTGGCAGGAAATTCAATAAAGTATCAGGTAATTTTTCGGGGATTAAACGCGAATAGACGTAAACTCCTTTTGGTTTTAATCCGAATTTTAATCCCGGTCCTATTTTCTTGCGATAGGCTACCAAACCTTCCAGCATGATCTCATTATCCTGGTGTTGAACAGATAAGTTAACAGAAGAAAAAGCACTGGTTACAGGCATTTTCTTTAAATCCAAAGCGATAAATTCATTCTTTTCCGGAGCGGCTTTTTTTAATTCTACAAACGGAATATTCAGAATTTCATTCAGAGTGGACTGAAGGTTGGCACGGTCCTTTTTTCCTTTGGTTTGTTGAATAAATAAAGCGCAATCCCCTTTTGCAGAACCAGCTTGGTTTGATTTACAATAAGCGGCAATATTTTTATTGAACGCACCCGAATTAGTGGTTTGAACAGCAACCAGCAAGAAACTTTCTTCACCTCTTTGAATGCTGTAAAGCACAACATCTTCTTGTAAATCAATGTAAAGTGATTTTTTATTCGAATCAGGATTGAGGTTTTTTTCGATCAGTTCGCGCACTTTCAAAATGAAGGCATCGTCTTTTTCTGCAAATAAGGTGTTGTAAATTTCTTTCTTAACGAATGATTCGGCATCGAGCCTTAAAACCCAATTTGCATCATCAGGAACCGGAACATGCGGGTTATTTTGGTTGCTTGAAAGAAAATTCAGACAAATAAAAATCAATATACTGGAGGCTGTAAGTAGCACTACAAGGAAAGCTGCATAAAAGCGTTTTTTTATTTGCATGGCATAAAGGTAATTTTTTATTGAAAGTGTAACTTTGTTTCATGGGAAAATTCTTTTTCTGGTTCATTAAGCTATTTGGTTGGAAAATAGATGATCATGTTCCAACCGGCGTAAATAAAGCAGTTGTGGTCATGGGGCCGCATACATCCAATTGGGATTTTGTGATTGGAAAAATTGCATTCGCTCATTATAAAGTGAATGCTAAATTCTTAATCAAGAAAGATTTATTCTTTTTCCCCTTAGGTCTTTTACTGAAAGCAATGGGCGGGATACCGGTTGACCGCAAAAAAAACAACAATATAACCGAGCAGGCTGTAAACTATTTTAAAGACCACGAAAAGTGTTTCATGGTTTTCACCCCGGAAGGAACAAGAGGATATCAGCCGAAATGGAAAAAAGGTTTTTATTACATCGCAGAACAGGCTAAAGTTCCGATTTACATTGGTTACATTGATTATAAAAAGAAAATCGGCGGATTCCATTCTTTATTTGTTCCAACGGGAGACGTTGATGCGGATATTAAATATTTGAAAGGTATCTTGTCACAGTATACCGGGAAAGTTCCTGAGAACGGTATTAGAAAAGAAGAAATCGAATAGTTCGCGAATCTTGCGGACAAAATTGGAGATTTAGACATGTCAGAATTTTTAAGAACAGTAAATGTTACCCGGTACATTTCGCCTTTGCGCGAAGGTGGTTCACTGCCTGCATTGGTCGATGCCGATGACGATTTTAAGTATGTACTGAAATTCAGAGGGGCCGGACATGGTGTGAAAGCACTGATCTCCGAATTTTTAGGCGGCGAAATTGCACGCATGCTGGGTTTTAAGGTTCCGGAATTGGTTTTTGTGAACCTGGATGAAGATTTTGGCCGCTCGGAAGCGGATGAAGAAATACAGGATTTGCTGCGCGCCAGTCACGGATTGAATCTTGGACTGCACTTTCTTTCCGGGGCAATTACTTTTGATCCGGTAGTGACGAAAGTAGACGAAGAAACAGCTTCCCGCATTGTTTGGCTGGATGCATTTATTACGAACATTGATCGCACTTTCCGGAATACCAATATGCTGATCTGGAAAAAAGAATTGTGGCTGATCGATCACGGGGCTTCGTTCTATTTTCACCATACCTGGGAAAACTGGGAGAAAACCGCACAAAGTAACTTTATGTACGTGAAAGATCATGTACTGCTTCCACAGGCGTCAAAAATGGATGAAGCGGATACCTTTGCACATTCCAAACTGGATGAAGAAAAATTAGCCGCTTTGGTAGACGCACTTCCCGAATCCTGGTTGAACTGGGAAGATCCGGAACTAACTCCGGATGAAATCAAAAACGTGTATAAAGAGTTTTTAAGCATTCGTCTGAAGAACTCCATCAATTTTGTAAACGAAGCTAAAAATGCCCGAAATGTTCTTATATGAATACGCAGTAATACGCCTGGTCCCGCAGGTTGAACGCGAAGAATTCATCAATGTGGGTGTTATCCTGTTTTCGAAAAAGCAAAAATTCATCCAAACAAAGATTGAGCTTCCAGAAGAGCGTTTGAAATTATTTAAATGTGAAATGGACCTGGAGCAGGTTCAAGCAAATTTAAAAGCTTTTGAATGGATCGCTTCAGGATCAAAGCAAGGCGGACCAATTGCCTGCGAAGAATTACCGGAACGCTTCCGCTGGCTCACGGCAGTAAGAAGTTCTATTATCCAGACTTCACGTCCGCATCCGGGAAAGACCGGTGATTTGGAGAAAGAAATAGCGCGGTTGTTTGCAGAATATGTGGAATAAAAACACTCAAAGAAAACAATACTTAACCAACTGAAATAAGTTTAAATCCTCAAAAGCATGCAGTCAGAAAAAAAGGAAAACGCTTCAAAAAGGTTACATGCAAGGAACAGAAACCGGGATCGGTACGATTTAAATGCACTTTTGATTTCTAATCCTGAATTGAAAGAGTATGTAAAACCCAACCATTTTGGAGATGATTCGATCGACTTTTCAAGTCCTGCTGCGGTGAAATTATTGAATAAAGCCTTACTCAACCATTACTACGGAATAGCGAATTGGGATTTCCCGGATGAGAATTTATGTCCACCAATACCCGGGCGAGCGGATTACCTGCATCACATAGCGGATTTATTGGCTGAAACCAATTTTGGTGTCATCCCGGTAGGAGAAACCTTCACGTGTCTGGATATTGGAGTTGGTGCAAGCTGTATTTATCCCATTATTGGAGTGACAGAATTTGACTGGAAATTTATAGGAAGCGATATTGATCCAAAATCAATTGCGTCAGCGCAGCATATTGTGGATGCAAATGAATCTCTTCAAAAAATGGTTTCGTTCAGGCTGCAGAAAAATCCAAGGGCTGTTTTTCGGGGAATCATTACTGATTCGGATAAAATTGATTTAACGATTTGTAATCCGCCGTTTCATACTTCGCTGGAAGATGCCCAGGAAGGAACCCGCAGAAAAATCAAGAATTTATCCGGAAAAACAGAAAAAACTCCGGTACTCAATTTTGCGGGGAACGGGAATGAATTAGTCTTTAACGGTGGCGAATTTCAGTTCATCCAAAATATGATTTCGGATAGCAAGCTGGTTGCGAAAAACTGTTTTTGGTTTTCAACTTTGGTATCCAAACAATCGAATCTGAAAGGAATTTATAGGTCATTAGAACAAAATGGCGCCATTCAGATCAAAACGCTGGCCATGGGAACCGGTAACAAATCAAGCCGAATTGTAGCCTGGACTTTTCTGTCTAAACCAGAACAAAAAGAGTGGCGTGAAACACGTTGGAAAAAATAAAAGTAGAACTGTTTGCTCTTTTTAGATCAGCGTGGCGAAATGATCAGGTAGGAACGATGCCTTGATAATTGATGATTTTCGCGTGTTATTTCTTAAAAGAATCTGTTCTCTTGTCATATCCATACGGACAATGTCTGCAACCGCTTTTACAACAATGTCCGCGCTTTAAATGATACTTTTCCGTAAAAACAATATAACCTTCCGGGGTATAATAAAAGTCATCCGGTTCTAAACCATTATTTTTGGGGAGCGGACGAAAGTCATCATCAATCATAATACAAAATTACGCATTTCATGGAGCTATTCGATACTTCCAAATCTGTTTTACAGGAAATCGGGCTAAACGCTGATCAATTCCCGAATGCGCGCTTGCTTGTAAAACGCGATGATCTGATCCACCCGGAAGTATCCGGCAATAAGTGGCGAAAGTTGAAGTTTACGATTGAATTGGTGAACTACCAGAAAAAAGACGGAATTCTGACTTTCGGCGGAGCTTATTCGAACCATTTATTGGCTGTTGCAGCTGCTTGTAAGCTAGCGGGATTAAAATCTATTGGAGTTGTGCGCGGAGATGAATTGACCGCAGAAAGCAATAAAAACCTGAAGCGCTGTTCGGAACTGGGAATGGAATTGATCTTCGCTTCCCGTGAATCGTACGACGAACGGGAAGAAAAAAGCTGCCAGGAAGGCTGGAAAGAAGCCCATCCAACTTATTTGTTAGTGCCGGAAGGTGGTGCAAATTATTACGGAATGGTTGGCTGCCAGGAAATTGTTAAAGAACTTCCCGGCAAGATCGATCACTTATTCGTTGCGCAGGGAACAACGACTACCAGCTGCGGTTTACTGCTTGGTTCGGATGAAGAAACAAGTTTACATGTGGTCCCGGTTTTGAAAGGTTTTGACTCCATTGCCGAAATGCGGAAACTGCTTTTTCCTTTCCTGATCGATGAAGAAATCATCCATGAATACCTGGAAAGGGTAGAAGTACATTCCGAAGCACATTTTGGCGGCTATGGAAAATGGACTTCGGAATTGCTTGATTTTATAACCGAATGCAAAATGAAATTCGATCTGCCTTTAGATAAGATCTACACCGGAAAAGCATTCTACGCGACGATGGAATGGTTGAAAGACCAGAAGTTTGAAACACCCCAAACCATTGTTTTCCTGCATACGGGTGGATTGCAAAATGGCAGTATTTGATTTCCTCCCTCTTAGTTCCCCTCCAAAGGGGGAAATCGAAAGTTCACCTTTACTGCTAGATTCGTTCTTCGAAATTTTAAAATTCAGGAAATACTTCTCTTTTTAAAGAGGATTAAAAACTCCCCCTTTGGAGGGGGATGAAGGGGGAGGAAAAAGTTATCTCATCTGTCGTCCCCAATTCTCCGCTTTTTGAAGCCATTTCTCCCGCATTTCAGGCTTAGAACCTTTAATTATTCCGATATAACTCACTTTCACCGGACTAACCCCGCAGAATTTCAGCACAGAACGTTTCAACTGATTCACACTCGGTCTTCCGAAATAAAAGCGGTAGAACCAGCCTGGTTGATCTAAAGTCGTAATGATGTGCGCTGTTTTCCCCTTTAGAAGTTTATCCCAAAGCGAGGAGTTTTCCCGGTATTGAAAAGCAAATCCCGGAAGGAATAATCGGTCGATAAATCCTTTGGTGATTGCAGGGAGTCCGCCCCACCAAACCGGGTGGATCCAAACCAACTGATCAGCCCAGGTAATTTTCTCCCAGGCTTCCAATAAATCCGGTTCCAATTCTGTTCTTTTTTGGTAGCCGAATTGCAGGTTTGGGTTAAAATCCAGTTCAGCGATAACGATTTCTTTGACTTCAGCGTCTGAATAGGAAGCTCCTTTTTTGTAGGCTTCTGCCAGGCCATAATTGAAGGATGCTTTATTGGGATGTCCGTTGATAATTAAGATCTTTTTGCTCATTATTTTTCTTTTGAGCAAAGCTACTTTCAGGCATTTCCCTAAAAAAGGACATTTGTCACAAAACGATTGCCTTACGAATCCGCGTTAAATGCCGTTGGGTAATTCCTAAGTAGGAGGAAAGGTGCTGCAAAGAAATTTTCTGAATGTATTCCGGCTGCTCTTTGATCAGGTTTTCATAACGTTCGGGGGCAGAATCGCGCTGCAATTGGAAAACGCGTCCTTCCAGTTCCAGGTACTGCTGTTCGGCCATAATCTTCAGGAAATGGATCCACGCCGGATTTTTCGTCAAAAGCAAATCAATTTGATCTTTTGGGATTACCAACACTTCTGCATCAGAAAGTGCCTGGATATATTCCACACTTCCATTCCCGGTAATGAAAGCAGAATAGGCAGCCATCATATCGCCGGGAAAGCGAAAGCAATAAGTCATTTCATTGCCATTTGGTGCGAGGTAAAACGAA
>CBFGOJ010000060.1:0-12725 GCA_965650365.1 uncultured Fluviicola sp.
ATATGTTTGAGTGGAAGTTGGCGTAAATGAAACACCATTGCTCACTCCATTATTCCAGCTATAAGAAACTGCTCCCGAACCATTCAATGTAACTGGAGAGCCTTGGCAAACAGCCTGCGGTGATCCAGCATCAACCACCGGAAGCGGATTTACAGTAACCACTACCTGGTCTGTTCCCTGGCAGCCATTCACATCTGTTCCTGTTACCGTATAGGTTTGAGTAGAACCCGGTGTAAAGGAAACATTGTTGGTAATACCATTGTTCCAGCTATAACTGACTCCGCCTGAACCTGACAAAATAATCGTTCCACCCTGACAAACAGCCTGGTCAACGCCCGCGTTTACAATTAAACCTGTATTTACGGTAATTGTTACCTGATCCGTATTGACACAACCATTGGCATCTGTTCCTGTTACAGTATACGTTTGCGTAGAAACCGGCGTAAATGAAACACCGTTACTTACACCATTATTCCAGGAATAAGCCTGCGCTCCTGAACCTGTTAGAATAACAGAACCTCCCTGACAAACAGATTGCGGTGAACCTGCATCAACCACCGGAAGCGGATTTACAGTGATGGTAACCTGATCAGTTCCCTGGCAGCCTCCTGCATCTGTTCCGGTTACCGTATACGTTTGAGTGGAAGCTGGCGAAAATGAAAGACCGTTGCTTACTCCATTGTTCCACGAATAAGTTTGAGCACCCGAACCCGACACTGCAATATTGGCACCTTGACAAATAGTCTGATCCAGTCCGGCATTTACCGTTGGCGCCGGAGTTACGGTAACCGTTACCGCATCCGTAGAGGAACATCCGTTCGCAGCTGTTCCGGTTACATTATAAGTTGTTGTTGCAGCAGGAGAAACAGAAACTCCGTTTCCTGCACCAAGTCCATTATCCCATGAGTAAGTTGCTCCACCACTCGCTGTTAATGTAGCACTTGCTCCGGCACAAATGGAAGTATTTGTTCCCGCATCAATTACCGGAGGTGCTCCCACTGCCACAGTTACCTGATCGGTTTCTGTTCTTCCGCATTGGTCTGTTGCAGTAACTGTGTATGTCGTCGTTACCGCAGGCGATACGATTACGGAAGCAGTTGATCCGGCGCCATTATCCCAGGAATAAGTCACCGCACCGTTTCCATTCGTAGAAGATGCGGTTAATGTCGTGGATGCAGCCCCGCCACAGATATCGGTATCCGGTCCGGCGTCTGCTAATAATGGAGCGGCATCATCAATATTGATAACAGCTGTACCCATATCGCAAACACTGATCGGATAATTACACTCAATAGTTTCAATTCCCTCTGTCAAACCATCTGTAAAAACATTGATCGGAAGATTGACGGAAGTTTGTCCGGCCGGAATAGTAATTGTTGTTGGCAGAGAAGAATAATCTACTCCACTGGTTGCAGTTCCTCCCCAGGTTACATTGAACGAATAATTGGATGCCTGAGCCGTTGGAATAGTAAACGTAATGGTATTTGTATTGAAACATTCTTCGTAAAGAGCAGTTCCGAAAGGATAGGTTGCAGCCAAAGAAAGCGGTGGATTTCCTACGGCAAATAATCCGTTTTCCGGAATAAAAACCCATGAATCGTAAATTTGATCTCCCCCATCCGCAATCATCAGTCGGATGTGATAAGTCTGACAAGGCGTTACCGCTCTGTTCGCAGTTAACTGAGCTGTATAACCGTCCATTACATTCGGATTATTCAATGAGATATTGTTTCTGTACAAAGAACTGTTTGATCCCAGGTTTATATTATCAATAGTTACCGGAATATTGCCAGGTAAAACTGCCAGGTTTGGTGTGCCGGCAATTCCCGGACCTGAAATATAGAATGCAAATGCATCATTGTATCCCAAACCTACCCATTCGTTGTACTCTTCAGAACCGAATACATAATTCACGTTAATACTACTGGTGATCGGAACAAAATCGAACTCTAAAATGATTCCGTCAAAGGTGTCATCCCCGGCAATTCCATCTAATTCATTGATGGTTACTCCGGTATTATCTCCGCTTAAGAATATACCCGGACCTCCCTGGAGTGCCGTAGCAGTATTCACAAAACCGGTACTCAAAACTACCCCGGAATTCATAGAAGTTCCGATTCCTGCGGAAGTTCCTCCCAAAAACTTGGCAATCGCCCTGGTATCTCCCGTGAGCGAAACATTGGAAAAAGAAATTCCGGCACCACAAATGTGCGAAACATAATTATTTGGAATATCAGAAGTCAACGTGATCTGACCGTAAGCAGAACCGGCCAGAATAAAAGTCAATGACAAAATACCTGTCAATTGAATTCGTTTCAATAGATTTTTCATAGTAGTATGTAGTAAGTAGTCGAAAAAGAAACTCCTCCCGGTTTCATGCAGAAGGCCTCTTTTTCTTTAGTAGTAATATTTAAAAGTACCGAATTTTAAGAATTAATTAAATCAAAACCAAAAAATCGTGTTTTAATTAACAAAAAGAATTTCAACTGTTTAAAAAAAGAGGCGCATCTTAATGACGCACCTCTTCTTATTGATTAGATTCTAAAAATTAATCTCTCATCAACTGAATATTACCCTGTCCGGTCTGAGTACCTCCATCCAAACCTGTTGCAGTATACTTGTAGAAGTAAACTCCTTCTTCAGCTAAATTTCCATTTACACTCCCATCCCAGGAACCATTCAAACCAGAGTATACGAGCATTTTATTTCCCCACCTGTTTACAATAGTAACTTCTAAAGAAACAGCGTTTTCCAGGCGGATAAAGAATACATCATTATTTCCGTCCCCATTTGGAGTAAATATATTAGGAACCACAATATTCATTGGTGGAAAAGGAACTACTATTACTTTTAGTTGGGCAGTATCCTGGCAAATACCGTTACTTGCAGTAAGGACTACCGTATAAGTTCCGGGCTGCTGGTAGGTAGCGTTTGGCGTAGAAGCAATATTGGTTGTTTGGAAAGTACTTCCGTTACCAAATTCAAAACTATACGATTGCGCGTTCAAACTTGAATTGGTGAACTCAACAGTCAACCCGGGGGTACCGGAAAGTGGAGAATCAGCTCCAAGAACAGCAGTTGGAACAGGTACAACTGTTACAATAACCGTATCGGTATTTTGACAACCGGCAGCAGTCGTTCCTGTTACTACATAAGTGTTTACTCCCAAAGATGGTATGAAACTTACATTATTAGAAACCCCATTAGACCAGGAATAAGTTGCGGCTCCCGAACCGCTTAAAGTAATCGGACTTCCCAGACAGATTGTTTGGTTTGCTCCTGCACCCACATTCGGAATCAGATTGACGGTTACCAGCACCTGATCCGTTCCCTGGCATCCGTTGGCATTTGTTCCTGTTACGGTATAAGTTGTTGTTGAACCGGGAGTAAATGAAACTCCATTTGTAATTCCATTGTTCCAGGAATAAGACTGAGCACCTGACGCTGTTAATACGACATTTCCACCCTGGCAAACAGCCTGATCAGCACCAGCATTCACTGTAGGTGAAGGATTTACTGTAACTGTTACCTGATCGGTATTGGTACATCCGTTTGCATCCGTTCCTGTCACAGTATATGTTTGGGTTGAATTCGCAACAAATGGAACTCCGTTAGTGACTCCATTATTCCAGGAATAAGAAACTGCCCCTGAACCATTCAAAGTAACAGAGGTTCCCTGGCAAACTGATTGTGAGGAACCTGCATCAACGGCAGGAAGCGGATTTACCGTTACAACAACCTGATCTGTTCCAAAGCAACCAAAAGCATCTGTTCCGGTTACCGTATAAGTTTGTGTGGATACGGGATTGAATGCAACTCCATTAACAACACCATTGTTCCACGAATAGATTTGCGCTCCGGAACCAGAAAGTGTTACAGGAGATCCGATACAAATAGTTTGATCCGGGCCTGCATTTACTATGATTGTTGTATTTACAGTTACCACGACCTGATCCGTATCCTGGCATCCATTTGCTGCAGTACCAATTACTGTGTAAGTTGCAGTTGCACCAGGTACAAAAGGAACGCCGTCAGTTACACCGTTGTCCCAGGCATAAGTTTGTGCTCCGGAACCCGAAAGTGTTACAGGAGTTGTTATACAAACCGTTTGATCCGGACCGGCATCAACTGTAGGGTAAATGACATTCACACTTGTTGAAGCCGCAGAAGTACATGTTGTGCCCTGGTAAGAAGTTGTTGCCGTCTGAGTGAAATTGGTCACTCCTGCCGGCAATCCATTTGCAGATGCGGATGTAGAAGTGTTATTCGCAATTCCAACACCTGGACTAGCTGTCCAAAGTAAGCTCGTAGCAGCAGTAATGGTAATCGGAGTTGTCAAAAGGGGTGAAACCGGTACCTGGAAGATCGAAGCAGAAGCTGCAGTGCAGGAGTTATCATTAATTACCGAACTAATAGCACCGGAAGCATATGAAATAGAAGTTGCAGAACCACAAATCGAGGTCAAATTTGAAAAGGTAATGTTTGCATTCGTTAATGCACCTACATCCGCACCGATACAGTCGTAAATCTGTACTCGCCAGCCGCCAGCAGCAGCATTACATCCAATCAGGCTCGACCAGTTGATCGGAGTATTGGAAGGACCATAAGTACTGTATGTTCCTCCTAAAGATGCCGGAGCAGGATTACACACGTTAATGTTTCCGCTCGGAGCAGTTGTAAAACACAAGTTATTTACTCCATCAGCGCTGTTACAGGTAGAACCCTGACCAATTGCACCCGGATTCGGAAGCAATAAAATAGTAGGCGAACCACAAGCCGGCGGACCAACGAGGTAAAATGCCAAATCAGATACAAACGTATGGTTTGCTGAAAAACAAACCTGGATTTGAGTATTTACATTAATCAATGATTGCGGCGGCGGCGGATTATAGTAAGAAAAAGAACCCGTCGTATTTACGGTTGACGACAAAGATGCATTGTTACAATTAGCAAGTGAACTTGAAGCTGTAACTTCCGTATTTAAGTTCCAAACCCAAGCTACAAAACAATCAACCAGGACATTTGCAGCATCACGAATCTCCACACGGTAACCGTCGCTTGCAAGGCTTGAGATAGTGGAAGTGCTTACACCAGCTTCATTAGATAACGATTGCCAGGAAGACGTTCCCTGATCGTGGTAATACCAATTAAAGGTAAAAGGGCCAACTCCACTTGTTGGAGTAGCTGTCAAACTTCCCTGCTGAGCTCCTAAAGTTGTTCCGCACCAAATATAGATCGGATCACTTGGAGCACCGTTGGTGTAACTAGTAGTTGAAGCCCCCGAATTGCCATTTGCAACCAATTGAGCATGACTATATACTGAACTTGCAATTGCAAGAAGAATAAGCAATTTTTTCATGATTAATTGGATGATTTAAGTTCGACAATTCGCTGATCGATTTTTGTTTTTTCGATCAGGTAGCGCTCACGATCCGATTCCGAAGCTTCATTTAGTTTCATCATAACGAATGGAAGTGCATCAATGCATTCTGCAAGAGTCCAATCCTGAATGGTTCGAACTTTAACATGTTCAGTACTGCCGGTAGAAACAGTTCCTTCAACCCCTTGTGCAGAATGAACAACTACGCCATTTGGTAATTGATTGGTTGTTGATTGCGAGTGGCCATATATCGATGATGCACAGATACATAAGCCCAAAATGACTATTTTTTTCATTTAGTAGTAGAATAACAAATTATATGGTTGTTTTCAGTGTTCTTTGTAACTAAACGGCTTGGATTTACAAAAAGTTGCACACTTTCAACGTTTTTTTTCGTTGATGTATCAAGCTGAAAACTCTTTTACAGCAAGGAATCCGGGAAAATAAACACCTGGTTGAGCACCTTAAAACCTCTTCCGTTCAAGCGATGCATCCTTGAACCTTAAAACGAAGATTAACACTTGATAAATCAAGTACCCGAAGCAATTTTTAATTTAAAATATACTCTTTGGGCTAATCCGGAAGTTAAAATTCAAACAGTTGATTGATCACGCCGGTAGCGATTTAGAATAAAATAACACCTGCACTTAAGAATCTTCATCATTTTATTGCACCAATACCATAAATGTGGTATTTTTGTCAACGAAATACAGCTTTATTTAAAATTAATCTAAATAAAGATCTCAAGATACTTGTCATGATTACAGTAACAGAACAAGCAAAGAAACAAGCGATTCGCTTGATGGAAGACGACGGCAAAGCAGGCTATTTCATTCGGGTTGGTGTTGAAGGGGGCGGCTGCTCCGGATTGATGTACCAGCTAACATTTGACAATCAGGAAAACCCAGACGATAAAAGTTTTGAAGACAACGGAATCAAAGTTGTTGTTGACAAAAAGAGCTTTTTATACCTCATCGGTACGACCCTGGATTTTTCCGGAGGATTGAACGGAAAAGGATTTGTGTTTTCTAATCCAAATGCGGGTAGAACTTGCGGTTGCGGAGAATCTTTCTCATTATAATAATAGTACAAAGTTTAAATGGGTTACACGGAAAACGACTTAGCGAAGGACTTAGAAAATTCGGAATATAAATTCGGATTTACCACCGATATTGAATCGGATAGAGCTCCGCTTGGATTGAATGAAGATATTATCCGCTTTATTTCAGCAAAGAAAGAAGAGCCGGAGTGGTTATTGGAATACCGATTGAAATGCTTCAAGATCTGGTCAGAAATGACTGAACCTTCCTGGGCACACATTTCTTATCCGAAACCAGATTTCCAGGGAATTTCTTATTACGCTGCTCCTAAGCAGACCAAAAAATATGAAAGCTGGGACGATGTGGATCCGGAGATGAAAGAAACCATGGCAAAATTGGGGATTTCACTGGAGGAACAACAACGTTTAACAGGTGTAGCAGTAGATTTCGTAATGGATTCCGTTTCTGTAGCTACCAGTTTCAAATCCAAGTTAAAGGAATTAGGAATTATTTTCTGCTCTTTCTCTGATGCGGTGCACGAACATCCCGAATTGGTTAAGCAATACATGGGATCTGTAGTTCCGGCAACGGATAACTTCTATGCAGCTTTGAATTCAGCCGTATTTACAGATGGTTCGTTTTGTTACATTCCAAAAGGTGTAAGATGCCCGATGGAATTGTCTACTTACTTCCGAATTAATGAAGCAAATACCGGTCAGTTTGAACGCACATTGGTTGTTGCTGACGAAGGATCTTATGTTTCTTATTTAGAAGGATGTACAGCTCCTCAGCGCGACGAGAACCAATTACACGCTGCTGTAGTTGAATTGGTTGCATTGAAAGATGCTGAAATTAAATACTCAACGGTTCAAAACTGGTATCCCGGAGATAAAAACGGACAAGGTGGAATCTTCAACTTTGTGACCAAACGAGGGATTTGCGAAACAAACGCTAAAATTTCCTGGACACAGGTAGAAACAGGTTCTGCGGTAACGTGGAAATATCCTTCCTGTATTTTAAAAGGAGATAACTCGATCGGTGAATTTTATTCTGTGGCTGTTACCAACAATTATCAGCAGGCAGATACCGGAACTAAAATGATCCACCTGGGAAAAAACACCAAGAGTACCATCATTTCAAAAGGAATTTCAGCCGGAAAATCTCACAACTCTTACCGTGGATTAGTCCAAATTCATAAAAACGCACACAATGCCCGCAACTTCTCTCAATGTGATTCATTGCTGATGACTGATGAGTGTGGCGCGCATACTTTCCCCTATATTGAATGTAAGAACCCTAGTGCAAAAATTGAGCACGAAGCTACTACTTCAAAAATCGGGGAAGACCAGATATTTTACTGTTTACAGCGTGGTATTTCGGAAGAAAAAGCAATCAGCCTGATTGTAAACGGATATTGTAAAGAAGTATTGAACCAGCTTCCAATGGAATTTGCCGTTGAAGCACAAAAACTATTGACGATCAGTTTAGAAGGATCGGTCGGATAAAAATAATTAGGGAGATCCTTCCCTTTATCCCCCTCCTGCTCCTACGCTGTAGCTTCAGCGCAAGCATAAAGGGGGGAATTTGAATTAAGAAGTATGTTAAAGATCACAAATTTACACGCGTCGATAGACGGAAAAGAAATATTAAAAGGATTGAACCTGGAAATAAAAGCGGGTGAAGTTCACGCGATCATGGGACCAAACGGTGCCGGAAAAAGTACTTTAGCAAGTGTTTTGGCTGGTCGTGAAGAATATGAAATCACAGAAGGTTCAGTTGATTTTGACGGAACGGACCTGCTTGAAATGGCAACGGAAGACCGCGCAAGAGAAGGCTTGTTCTTAGCATTCCAGTATCCGGTTGAAATTCCGGGTGTATCGAATGTAAATTTCCTGCGTACTGCTTTAAACGAAATTCGCGAATACAGAGGAGAATCTGCTATTTCAGCGAAAGAATTCATGGCTTTGGTAAAAGAAAAATCTGCAATTGTGGAATTGGATGCAAAATTGGCTTCCCGTTCTGTGAATGAAGGGTTTTCCGGAGGTGAAAAAAAACGCAACGAGATCTTCCAAATGGCGATGCTGGATCCGAAGTTATCTATCTTAGATGAAACTGATTCAGGATTGGACATTGACGCGCTTCGCATTGTGGCAAACGGAGTGAATACTTTGAAATCTGACAAAAATGCAACGGTTGTCATCACGCATTACCAGCGTTTATTGGATTATATCGTTCCGGATTTTGTTCACGTACTATACGATGGAAGAATCGTAAAATCAGGTCCTAAAGAATTGGCTTTGGAACTGGAAGAAAAAGGTTACGACTGGATTAAAGCAGAATTTGCTCAATAATTAAATCATACAGATGCAAACCATTGAAAAAGAATCGGCAGCAAGTGTGAATTGGCAATTAAAAGGGGCCTTTCTGCTAAACTCCGAACTGCGTCACAAAGCACTTGAAGTTTTAGACAATACTCCGTTTCCAACTACCCGAACGGAAGCCTGGAAATATACGCGCGTTGCCAAAATCAAAAACAGTAATTTATCTGTTCAGGAAAACCCGGTTTCTCTTTCGGGAAGCTTTGGTCTATCGGCAAATTCCATTCAATATGTTTTTGTAAACGGACATTTTTCGGAAACACTTTCTTCCAAATCTTACCCGGAAGGATTAAAAGTACTTGCTCTTTCCCAAATGGACGAAGCAGAAGTAAGCGTACTGGGAGGAAATGTATTGTTGGACGGAGAAGTTTTTTCTGCTATCAATACAGCTTATGCTACTGACGGATTATACGTTCACGTTTCTGCAAAAATGCAGATCGAACCTGTCATTGAGATCATACAGATCAATACAGATAAAAATATCCTTTCGAATTTACGTCACGTACTAGTTGCAGAAGCATTTTCGGAAGTTCAACTCATTCAGCGTTCAATCTCGGTAAACGGTTCTGAAAACTTCACCAATGTGATTTCTGAAATCCACGTGGGGAAGAATGCAAAAGTGACCATCGACAAATTGCAGGAGGAAGATGAAAGCTGTTCCCAGATTTCCACAGAATTGGTCAATCAGCACCAGGATTCTAATTTCACCATCAACACAGTTACTTTAAACGGTTTATTGGTCCGAAATAACCTGACGATTGAAGTAGATGGTCAAAATTGCGAAACCCATTTGAATGGAGCGTACATTTTGAACGGGAACCAACATGTCGATAATCATACGATTGTAGATCACAAAGTTGCTAATTGCGAATCTTTTGAATTATACAAAGGTGTAATCGACGGAAAAGCTACGGCTGTATTCAACGGGAAAGTATTCGTTCGCAAAGACGCTCAAAAAATCAACGCATTCCAGTCGAATGGAAATGTATTGTTGAGTGACGATGCTACGATCAACAGCAAACCGGAATTGGAAATCTATGCCGATGATGTAAAATGCTCGCATGGGTCCACGACCGGCCAGTTGGACGAAGAAGCCGTTTTTTATCTTCGTGCAAGAGGATTAAGCGAAGCAAGTGCACGCCAGTTAATGGTTGGTGCTTTCATCGAAGATGTGATCCAAAAAATTGAGAACGAAGCGGTAACAGATCGCATTCATGAAATATTAAGAGAACGATTCAATTGGGTGATTGAATAATTGAACTTCATAGAAACTAAAAAGCCCCGAAGCAGATTGAATGATCACTTCGGGGCTTTTTTATGTCTTGTATTTTAATCCGGTTTTTTAGCCGAACTAACTGTTGTTTTTTCGGGCTGCTTCTCCGTAGTTGATTCAATTTCCTTTGATACGGGAATTATTTCAGACTGGATACTTCTCGAAGAGGAATGCAATACAGCTACGCTATCCGAAGTATTAACCGGTTGAATTTGCTCATTGCTTTTACTCACAGGTACTGCAGATGCTTTTCTTTCACTTGTAGCTGCCTGTTGTTGTGAGAAACTAACTGTTGCAAACAAACTAATTCCAAATGTAAAAATGAGTTGTCTCATAGTTTTCTTAGTTTAAAATTAAGATAGACAATTCACCAGGGTTTACATCTGCCGCAGAGTTTCCACCGATATCAACAGAGCTTGTACCTGCACTGCGCAAAGTTCTCAAGTCAATGGTATGTGTCCCGGCCGGAAGCGAGATCATCGTATTAATCGCACACGAGTTAAACCCGTTTGATACCGATGAGTTAACTACTGAAAATCGGTTCCATCCTCCATTTGCCAAAAAGTTGTTGTTCAGATAAATAACCATATCCACATTCGCATAGTTACCACTTCCCGTTAATGTGGTTCTCCCTCCGATAGTTGCCCAAACAACCACTGTTGCAGGAGCCGCTAAAGTAAATGTTTGCGTCATTCCGGGCTGCATAGTTGCAACGGTTGAAGTAACTGCCAATCTCCCGGCCGTACCGTAAACATGATATTTATTGATCACTCCGGAAGGGCCTTGCGGTCCTGTTGCACCTGTAGCCCCTGCTGCACCATTTGTTCCGTTTATTCCATTTGCTCCCGCCGGGCCTGCCGCGCCGGTTGGACCCGCCGGACCTTGAGGACCTGTTGCACCCATTGGTCCTGCCGGACCCGCAGCTCCCGCTGCACCGTCAATACCGTTTGTTCCGTTCGCTCCTGTAGGACCTGCCGGGCCAGTTGCACCCATTGGTCCTGCCGGACCTGTTGCTCCCGGAGCACCTGCTGCGCCATCAATACCGTTTGTTCCTGCCGGACCTGCCGGGCCTTGCGGACCAGTTGCTCCCATTGGTCCTGCCGGACCTGCTGTACCCGGAGCACCTGCTGCACCAGCAGGACCTGTTGCTCCTATCGCACCCGCTGGGCCTGCTGGGCCCTGAGGGCCAGTCGGACCAACGCCGCCAGCATTACATAAGTTTTGCCAGGATGTAGAACTGCTTTCGTAAAAGAAAAAACAATTCACATCAATATCGTAAACAAGCAATCCTTCTGTAGGAACTGTGATGGCATTTCTTTGTACGGTTGTCATTCTTGGTACCAATACCCCTTGACTGGTGGATTGCATTTCCAAAATGGCATTCGGATTTGGTGTAGTAGTACCTATTCCGACGTTGTTCTGAGCATAAACCGCATTTAATCCGAAGATGAATGCGATAGCTGCAATAAAGTTTTGTTTTTGTTGCATAGCACTTTTTTGATTAGTTTCTGATAACTGTTACGTTACCCTGATAGTTGTATTCTTTTGAAGCAGATGAAGCCTTCAGTTTATAGAAATAAACTCCTTCATCTACTGGTTTCCCGTCCACTTTTCCATCCCAGATGTGAGACGGATCATTTGATACGAACATGGTATTCCCCCATCTGTTTACAATGACAAGGTTATAAGATTTGATTCCTGCTGTTTTAATTAAGAAAAAGTCGTTGGTACCATCATCATTTGGTGTAATAATGTTTGGAACCGTAATATCCTGGAAAATTTCAATGATCTGCATCATACTGCTTAAGCAACCATTTGCACCTGTAATCTGCAATGTCACCTGGTAAGAATCGCCGTTATCTAAGTAAGTATGCGTCGGATTTTGATTGTTCGATCCCTCTCCGTCTCCAAATGTCCAAATCCAGGATACTGCTCCGGTAGATCCATCCGTGAAACTATAGTTTGTTCCTTCTTCCGTATACGAGAATTGTACTACAGGAGAAGGATTAATAGTTGGCGTGCATGTTCCCGGCTGAGAGCTGCATCCGTTGTTTCCCATATCAATAACAGTTACTTGTCCTGTTCCGGTAGTCCAATCTACAAAAACACTGGAAGTACCCTGACCGGAAGTAATAGTTCCATTCGAAGGAAAAGTCCACTGAAAATTTCCGGATCCACCCACTACGGCAAATACATTGTTAAAGGAATTCTCACAAACAGACGGACAATTCAATGTTGGAGGTCCTGGTTTTGCAGTCGACAAAATATATGGAAATCCGGGATTTGTAAAATTCCAGCCTGTTCTTGTCCGGGTTGTAAATCCGCCGTTAATTGCCGAAGTATTCGCATTCATATCATTCCAATTGGTACTTGCATTTCTCCAATGAGCCATACCTGTCCAATCCCCCTCATCTGCAATCACATAAAATAAGCGAATGTCAGTTGGTGCAGTACCTATTAAACGTTCAATGGAATGATAATAGGTTGGGTTCAACCCACACATATTTCCATCATTATCCGTTCGATCAAATGCGTCGCCGTTGGCATCGTAATTATTGAAACGCACGGTATACTCTGACCCGATATTTGTTTGAGGAGTTAACTCAACCGGGCGAAAACGTGTTGTGCCGACACTAGAACCCGTTGGGAACATA
>CBFGOJ010000061.1:0-12414 GCA_965650365.1 uncultured Fluviicola sp.
CTACGCTCACTTTCAAAGCACTTGCATGGGCATGCTTGATGGTGTTTGAAATACATTCCTGGATGATACGGTAGATTTGTGAGCTGGTTTCCAGGTCTACGTCTTTTCCTTCCAGTTCAAAATCGAAATTGCACAACATGTCCGTGGCAGCCTGTGTTTTTTCAATAATAGAATTCAGTGCGCGTTCCAGCCCGATTTTCTCCAAAGCAGTCGGATGAAGCTGATGGCTGAGAACCCGGGTTTGTTCCAGGATATCACCGATCTCTGCATCTACACCTTCCAGCTGAGTTATTTTTCCGGTTGTAAACAAATTCAGTTTCGACTTAACTACAGCCAAACTTTGTCCAATGTCATCGTGTAAATCTTTCGAGATCCGGGAACGCTCTTTATCAATTTGTTCAATTAATTTTTGCGAAAAAACGGATTTTATTTTCCGTGATTTCCGGACATTGTAAATATAGATTGCCGCCAAAACGAGTAAAAATAACGATAGAATGACCAGGAAAATAAACCGGAAATTTGCTGATTTTAATTCACCCCTGGTCCGCAGAATTTTGTTTCGCTGCCTGGAATCGGTGAGTTCATTTTCAAGCCGTTCTTTTCCATAAATGGTTTGTAACCGCGTTTGTTCGTTTTCGTTTGAGAACTCTCGGATACTGTCGGAAAGACTCCTGAATTCCTGTTCCAGTTCATAAGCTAGTTTGTAGTCTCCTTGTTTAGAAGCCAGTTTTGACTGAAGAGCAATCAAATCCCTTCTGAAATTGGGATCATTGTAAGATTTTAGGAAAAGCTGTACAGAATCAATACAGCGCTTGGCGGTCTGAAAATCGGTTTGTTCGGTTGAAACCATTCCACGCATAATGTATGCATTGATCAGGAAGAGGGGATCGCGATACGTTTGAATAATTGCAAGTGCCGAATCACTGCTTTTGGAAGCTTCTACGAGTTGTTTATTGTCCAGGTAAGAAGAAGATAAATTGATGTAAGCAGCAAGAATTCCGGCAGGAAATCCCACTTTTTTAGCTTCTGAAACCGTTTGCTTGTAATGGACAATGGAGCCTTTGAAATCTTTGATTTCGTGTGTTACCAATCCCAGGTTATTCAATACGTTCAGGCGCAAACGGGGTTCGTTGGTCTCTGTTGAAAGGATCAGGGCCCGTTCGAGATCTTTTTTTGCTTCTTCGTATTTCCTGGCTTTCAACTTGAGCAAAGCCAGGTTGTTCAGCAAATATCCGGTAGCAAATTTCTTGTTGTGTTTTTCAGAGATCCGAAGTCCTGTTAAATAACTTTCGGTAGCTTTATCATACATCAGCCGGGCTTCATACATGATTCCAAAACCGTTGTGTATTTCCAGTTGATTCTCAATGTAGTTGCCTTTTTTGGCGTCAGCCAGCAGTTTTTTGAAACCGTCCTCAGCTTGTAAAACGTCCTGGTCAAGAATGAGGAAATTAAGCCTTATTTTTGTGGAATTGATCAATTTGAGATCCTTCGTTCTTTCTCCTACGGTAATACTTTTTGCATAGTATTTTTTTGCTTCGTTTAAATTGTTTGCATAGTAATTGAAGCTGCCATAATACTGATAAACATAGCCGATTTCATTTTCCCGCTTCAGTTTTTTAGCAAGCTGAATGCATTGTTTTCCAAGTGAGAAAACCGTTGAGCTATCGTAGTAAGTTGCCTGTTTGATTCTTATTTTCAAATCTTCCAATCTTTGTGCATCTGTTTTCTGAGCACTCAGCTGTAGACTGATGAATAAAAATACCAGGCTGATTAAGTTTCGTTTCGACATGGTAACTGGGGTTTGTTGGCCATTCTTTAAAGATAAAATTAATTTTTTATTTCTAAAATGTGAACATGCTGATAATTAAGGATGTAGTTGAACTACCTGGTTTTACTGCTTTGCAGCTCGGTTTTAACGCGAAAATCAGCCCATCTTTATTAACAATACTTGTTTAATAAGTATTCTAAATTCACGGGAAACACGGCAAAATAAAATTTAAGTTTGTATATACCGTATTATGGGTAAGAAGCAAAACATCGATATGTGATGGTTTTCTGCCGATAAAAGCACTGATTAATTGGATGAAATTCTATTAGGTATTGTAAGAACGGTCAAAATTTAGTTCCGTCCGCATGTGGATTGGAGCAGGGTTGAAAAAATAAGGAGAGTTTATGTCAGCGGGAAAAAAGATTGTAGTTGGATTGGATATTGGAACAACTAAGATTGCATGCTTGGTTGGTACGAAGAATGAGCACGGGAAAATTGAAATTATTTCCATGGGTAAAGGAGAATCTTTGGGTGTTTCCCGGGGAATCGTATCCAATATCGAGAAAACCGTTCAATCCATTAAATCCGCAGTAGAAGAAGCTCAAAACCGCGTGGATGCAGATTTGATCATCCGTGTGGTGAATGTAGGGATTGCAGGTCAGCATATCAAAAGTTTGCAGCACCGTGGTATTTATACCCGAAACAATCCGGATACAGAGATTTCTCAGAAAGATATCAACGCATTGATCGACGATATGTACAAATTGGTAATGCCTCCGGGAGAGGAGATCATTCACGTATTGCCGCAGGAATATATCGTTGATAACGAACAGGGAATTATCGACCCGATCGGGATGATGGGAGTTCGCTTAGAAGCAAATTTCCACATCATTACAGGTCAGATCAATGCTGCTAAGAATATTAAAGTGTGTGTGGACAAAGCCGGACTTCAGGTGAAAGATATCATCCTGGAACCAATTGCTTCTGCAGATGCTGTTTTAAATGATGAAGAAAAAGAAGCCGGAGTTGTTTTGGTCGATATTGGTGGTGGAACTACGGACGTGGCAATTTTCCACGAAGGAGTGATTCGCCATACTGCTGTGATTCCTTTCGGTGGAAATGTCATTACGGACGATATTAAAGAAGGCTGTACGATCCTTCGCCGCCATGCGGAAGCATTGAAAGTGAAATTCGGTTCTGCACTGGCTTCCGAAAGTTTGGAAACAGAAGTAGTTTGCATTCCGGGGTTGCGTGGAAGAGATCCGAAAGAGATTACGCTTCGTAATTTGGCCAGTATCGTTCAGGCACGTATGGAAGAGATCATCGAACATGTTCATTACGAGATCGTGAATTCCGGATACGAAAAGAAAATGATTGCAGGAATTGTGGTAACAGGCGGTGGATCTCAATTGAAACACGTTACACAGTTGTTTGAATACATGACCGGAATGACTACGAGAATCGGTTTGCCAACAGAGCATTTGGCATCTACCAATACAATCGAAGCAATTACATCTCCGATGTATGCTACCGGAATCGGATTGGTGATGAAAGGATTTGAGAATGAAACTCCGCAGAAAGCAATAGTAGAATCTGTAACGGGTCAGGTAAAAACGCATTCCACTAAAACAAGAGGAAGTTTCTTTGATACTTTGTTAACAAAGAGTAAAAATTTCTTCGCGGAAGAGGAGTAATAGTAAATTAGCCGGAATTGATTTTTCAGTGATGGTTTGGAAAAAAGACAACAATAACAACAACAATAAATAAAAGCATATGGAATTCGATTTGCCAAAAGGAACAACTTCAATTATCAAGGTGATTGGCGTTGGTGGTGGTGGAAGTAATGCTGTAAACCACATGTTCGACCAGGAAATCAAAGGTGTTGATTTCATCGTTTGTAATACAGACCGTCAGGCTTTGGATATTTCTCCGGTGCCTTACAAAATTCAGTTAGGCCCAAGCCTTACGGAAGGACGTGGTGCTGGTGCAATTCCTGAGATTGGACGAAATGCAGCAGTGGAGAACATTGAGGATATTCGCGCCTTGCTTTCAAACCAAACTAAAATGGTTTTCGTAACTGCAGGAATGGGTGGTGGAACAGGAACAGGTGCTGCTCCTGTAATTGCACAGGTTGCTAAAGAATTAAATATCCTAACTGTTGGTATCGTAACGGTTCCTTTCGCTTTTGAGGGTCGTCGCAGAAGACAGCAGGCAGAAGAAGGATTGGATGTAATGCGCCAGTGCGTGGATACTTTATTGGTGATCAATAACGAGCGTTTACGGGAAGTTGGTGGAAATATGTCATTGGCTCAGGCATTTGCTATGGCCGATAATGTATTGGCAACGGCTGCAAAAGGAATTGCGGATGTGATTACAACAACCGGTGCAATCAACGTGGATTTCAACGATGTGAACACGGTAATGCGTGATTCCGGAGTTGCGATCATGGGATCTGCTGTTTCTGAAGGTGAAGGCCGTGCAATCAACGCAGTTCAGGAAGCATTGACTTCTCCGTTGTTGAATGATAATAATATTGAAGGAGCGAAATACATCTTGTTGAATATTACTTACGGTGATATCGAAGTAACTATGGATGAGATCGGTGAAATCACAGACTACATTCAGGACGAAGCAGGATCATCTGCAGACGTTATCTGGGGGCATGGTTACGATCCTACTCTTGGAAATAAATTGAGCGTTACTTTAGTGGCAACAGGATTTAATTCTACGCCGTTCACGGGTTTTGAAAAAGCGCCGGAAAAAACAGTTTCTGTTTTGGAAGACGAACCGAAAAATGAGATCAAAACTCCTCTGACTTCTCCAACTCACCAGGTTATTCCTGAAAAGAAAGAAGAAGAACCGTTTTTGAAATCGGAGCCAAAGACAGAAGAAGTGAAATCAACCAATTCAGGAACTATTGAGTTCGATTGGGAAGTGAAATCAGAAGCACAGCCAATGGTTACTCCAATGTCAACTCCTTCTG
Source organism: uncultured Fluviicola sp. (assembly GCA_965650365.1). Lineage (GTDB taxonomy): Bacteria > Bacteroidota > Bacteroidia > Flavobacteriales_D > Crocinitomicaceae > Fluviicola. The sequence goes on from CBFGOJ010000061.1 coordinate 4,752, forward strand.
TGGAAGTCAAAGAAGAAACGAAGCGTTTTTTCCTGGAAGACGAAGCGCAGGCAAAAGTTGAATTGGAGAACGTAGTTCAAAAAGCACCAGTGAGCGCAGAAGAATTGCAGCGCCGCAATATGGAGCGTATGGACCGCATCAAGAACTACAACAATAAATTAAAGAAGGCGGAAGGGTTGAAAGAATTAGAAGATGAGCCTGCATTTGTTAGAAGAAACATTCATTTGGACCAGGTCGTTAAAAGCGAAGAATCCAACGTGAGCCGTTTCGGTCTTTCAGATGACGGGATCAAAACAAACAACTCCTTCTTACACGATAACGTAGATTAATTAGACATTAGGATGAGGATGCAGGTCCCGATCTTAAAATCAAAACGATGAACTTTACAGAAAAAATAAACCAGGATATTAAAAACGCCATGCTGGCAAAGGAAAAAGAACGCCTTGCAGTTTTGCGCGACATTAAAAGTAAATTACTGCTTGAAGCAACATCGGGTGCCGGTGGTGAATTGAGCGAAGAAGCAGCTAATAAAATCGTTATCAAGCTTCATAAACAGCGTATGGAAACATACCAGATCTATGTAGAGCAGGGAAGAAACGACTTGGCGGAAGAAGAACTATTCCAGGCGAAAGTATTGGAAGATTATTTGCCAAAAATGATGTCGGAAGATGAAGTGCGTGCAATTATTACGGCTAAGATTGCTGAAGTAGGAGCGAGCGGACCTCAGGATATGGGGAAAGTGATGGGACCGGTAAATGGTCAGTTGGCTGGAAAAGCTGACGGCAAACGTGTTTCAGAACTCGTAAAAGAAGCTTTGTCTAATTTATAAGAGTTATAAACGAGAGTTTTTCCTTAGACTCTGTTTTTATTGTTGGAGAATCCTCCTGGCCATAGCCGGGAGGATTTTTTTGTTTGAATCTGTTTGGTGCGGAATCCGGACTGAAAGAAATCATAGGGCACGAATTTGAACCGAATTTTTTGTACATTACCACATGTTTCGCAGTGTTTTTATAAGCTTTTTACTACTGATGCTGCTGGCTTGCACGCACGACAAGGCAGCACCGTTTAGAGAATACGAGACGCAATATGTTATCGTTGTTGTGATTGACGGTCCGCGTTATTCCGAAACCTGGGGAGATCCTTTGCGAATCAATATTCCTGTCAGGGATAGTTTGTCGGAATATGGGGTTCTGCTGACCAGTTTTCGAAATAGTGGCGAAACACGCACGCTTCCCGGGCACACAGGGATTTGCACCGGCAATTATCAGGCAATTACCAATGATGGATTGCAGCTGCCGGATTATCCTTCTATTTTCCAGTGTTGGATGAAATACACACAGGAAGCTTATAACAAATGTGCGATCATAGGATCGAAAGATAAGCTGCATGCCTTGTCCAATTGTCTTTACCCGGAATACCACGATCAATACCGGCCTTACTTTAATTGCGGGGTTAATGGCAATGGAACCGGTGGGTACAGGGAAGATTCCATAACGATGCAACTGGCTTTGGATAATTTGACGCTTTATCAGCCTAAGATGATGTTGATTGCATTCAAGGATCCGGATTATTACGGGCATCAGTCGGATTCTGCGGGATATATACACGCGATCCAAAATACAGATCGCTATATTGGGAATATTTGGAACTTTATTCAGAATTCACCCGTTTATAAAAACAAAACCACATTGATAGTTACCAATGATCATGGACGACACCTGGATGGTGTTGCGGAAGGATATACTGGTCACGGAGATAATTGTGAAGGCTGCAGACACATCGAATTGTTTGCTTTATCGCCTGATTTTAAAACTAATGTGGAATTAAGTACATCATACGATCAGTTGGATATCTCTGCTACCATTGCTGAATTACTTCATTTTCCCTTTTATACAGGGAAAGGTGAAGTGATGGTAGATTTGTTTAAGTGATTGAACGAGAGTGCTATTTCAATATCTTTTAATCTTCGCCAAAACTTCCGGTTTTCGCCTCCGGGCCACTTCAAAAACTTCCCCGTTGATCATTTCGATGATGAAAGGTTCTCCCTTGCTGTATTTTAAGATCTTATTCACATTAATCATCTCACTTTTACCGATACGGATAAAAGAGGAAGAAATTCCGAAATAATCTTCGAAATCCCGCAGGTTTTTAGCGGTGGTAAAGCGTTCGTCGCTATCTGTTCTGATAGTGCAGTAATGCCCGTCGGCAAGAATGGAAATAATGCTGGTTTCTTCAACCAGGCGCACGGAATCATTGGTATGGATGGCCACATGATGCGTTTCCGGAAGGTCATCAATGCTTCGCAGCAGATTGACTATTTGCGTTTGGCTGCCATGTTGTGCAGAGATCCGATCAACAGCTTTGGTCAATGCCTTTGAGAGCTCATCTACTTCAACGGGCTTTAACAAATAATCCAACGCACTGAATTTAATGGCAGAAATAGCGTATTGATCAAAACTGGTTACGAAGATTACTTCAAACGGAACCACGTCAAATCGTTTGAGCAGACTGAAACCATCTGCCCGGGGCATTTGAATATCCAGGAAAACAAGCTGCGGTTTGAATTTCAGGATCAGATCAAAAGCTTCATCTGCATCAGCGGCTTCTCCGATCAATTCGATCTGCGGAGAAATTCGTTTCAGCAAAGTGCGCAAAACAACCCGGCTCTTGGATTCGTCGTCTACAATGAGTGCTTTGATTACCTGGTTCATGATTCGTTATTTATAGGAATTTTGACTGCTACACAAGTTCCTGCAGGGATTCCTTCCGGATCGAAAAGATCGGTAATCGTAACACTTGCCGTTTCATAACCATGCAGTTGGTTCATAACGTTGATCCGTTCTCCTGTCAATTGCATTCCCACAGATTTGTGTCTTCGGTCCTTATTGAAACTCCTGGCCATTTCCCGGCCAATACCATTGTCTTTGATCTGAACGGTCAGAATCCGGTCTGTACATTCCATACTCACTTCCAGTTTGCCTCTTCGGCTGCCGCGAAGATTGACTATTCCGTGCCAGATGGCATTTTCTACATAAGGCTGCAGGATCATTCCGGGCAGATAAATATCCTCAGGAATGACGTTTTTAGAAAGTTTCAATTCGTAGTCAAAACAGTGATCGAAGCGCAGCTGCTCCAGCTCAATATACAAATTCAATACTTCCAGTTCGTGTTCCAGGAGCAGGACCTTTTCCTGGGAATGATGCAGTACTGTTCGGATCAGTTTTCCGAATTTCGCGAGGTAATCATAAGCTTCGTCTTCGCTTTTTTCGAGAATATATCCTTGAATAGTGTTGATGGCGTTAAAGATAAAATGTGGATTCATTTGTGCCTGTAAAGCGGTGATCTGGTATTCGGCCATCAACTTGTTGACCAGCGTTTTTGCTTCTTCCTTCTTACGAATGCTTCTGACTATCAGACGAACAATCAGGAAAACACCTAAAAGAATAAGGAGTGATGCAAGAGAAATAAACCAACCGGTTTGCCAGAAAGGAGTTTCAATCGTGATTAAAAAAACTTCCGGACTCGGACTCCGAACACCGTCATTGTTTACTCCGTATACGATCAATTGGTAGTTGCCCGGATCCAAATTCTCCAGGAATAGCTCGTTTCCGTTCACTGTTGTTACGACAGATTGATTACGGTGTTTCAAATGGTATTCCAGTTCTGTGTTCGTTCCGTTTTTAAAAGTCAGGATGTCGAAGGTGAAGCGGAAATCATTTTGGTTGTAGGGAAATTGAAATGTGTGCGACGAATTAGAAAGGACCTTGTCTTTAATGCTTAGTTTTTGCAGGTGAATTTCCGGTCCGGTTTTATTGAGTGAGTTTCCATTTAAAGGAAGGTTGAACAATCCTTCAAAAGTAGAGAACCAGATTTTTTCTCCGTCGGCAGCTACTTTGTAGACTTCGCTGGAAGGCAATCCGTGGGAAGTATTGTAGCAAATGGTTTTGTATTTTTTTTTCGTTGGAATGAATTGATACAATCCCTGGTTACTTCCTGCCCAGATATTCCCTTTCGGATCTTCTGTTAAATCGTAGAATAGCAGTGTTTTTAATCGAAGGATTTGACTTCCATTCGTTACTTTTTCTCCATCGAGCCAATAGATTCCGTCGTTTTTAGTTGCAATCCAGAACCGGCCGGACCTGGTTTTGAGTATCTTTTTAACCCTTTCCGGAACACCGTCCACTTTTTTAGACTGATGTGTAAGAATGTTGAATTCGTAAAGACCCTGATCTCCGCCCAATAGAAAAATATTACCGCTTTTGTGAACGATTGTCTTGGAAGAATAGAGGGAATTGTAATAGATCAATCGAGCAAATTTCGACTCATCGATCTCCATCAAATTCTTACTTAAAATCCCCAGGATTCGACCATTTGCGGAAGTTAACTCACTGGAAGCTACATTGTGAAACGGAGGTTGCATTAATTTTTCTTTGAAAACGAATTCCTTATCGGTTCGGATGATGGCTTCATTCCCGGTAAACAGCCATTGATTTTGCTGAAATAGAAGATCTGAAAAGCGAATTTCGTTGAAAGTAAAAGAGTGGGTTTTGAATGCACTTTTTGTAAACTGGAAAACAGCTAAACTGGAAGAAGAGGCGAACAGGCTTCCTTCTGTATTTTTGAGTAAAGTCATTTTCCGGTTAAGTCCGGGAATTCCGGTATAAGAGACTAACCATTTATTTTGACAGTAAAAGATGCCTTTTTCAAGCGTAGAACACCAAACTCCGCCCTCCAGGTCTTCACAGATTCCCGTTACAGAGAAAGTATTCAAGCTGTGGTGGGCCAATTTCATAGTTCTAACATCCGGGTAATAATAAACACCGTTATTTTGCACACCAACCCACAATCCGTTTGATTTGTCTACATAAAGACCTAAAATCCTTTCCGGAAAATGAAGGGTTGAATAACTGAAATCCGAATTGATTTTCAGGAGTTTATTCTGAATCCCGATAAAGTCGACAGTACCTGAAAAAGTGGTGGGAGTATTCCAATATACAACGTCGTTGATTGGAAAATCTGTCAGGACAATCTGTTTGTTTTTTGTTTCGGAGCTTAATAACAAGCTAAAGAACTTTGTGTTGGTCTTTTGGAATCGATTGGGGACAAAAGGGTGTCCTTTTTTCTTAATGAACTGCACAGAAGTTTCAGACTCTGTATTGGGAATAATAGAAGCAGTGTTTGATTTAAGATTTACCCTGAAACTGTAATAAGAATTAGCGATGAATGAGTTTTCCGAATCAGACATATCCAAAAACAGCGGAGTTGGGTGTGACCACCCTTTGGTTGCGGGTTTCTGGTATTTTTTGTTGAAAGAAGCTTCCAGCAGTTTCCCATTTTCATAATACAGAATCCGGTTGTCTGAAGTTGCAAACCACATTCTCCCGGTTTTGTCTTCTGACATATTGTAAACACTTTCTTCGGGTAATCCGTTTTGTTTATCAAAAATTTTCAAAGAGCCATTTCCGTACCTGCACAAACCGTTATCCGTGCTAAACCAGATATAGCCTTTTTTGTCCTGGTGGATCTTATAGCATTCCTGTGAAGGAAGCTGCATGTCATTGCTGATATTGGAAAATAGCAATTCCTGGGCTCTGCCGGAAAACCAACAGCTTAAGAAAACCAAAATATGAAGCAAGTGTTTTGACACGAAACAAAAATAAGGGCTTTTGATTCTCCGCGAACCGTTTTCTGTCGGGTGTGCGAAAAACTTCCTGTGTGGTAGGTAGCGAGAAGGTGGTTGGAGTGAACTTTGCGGAAGAAATTAATAATAATCATAACATGAAAAGACTATACTACCGAAAATCTCTGTTAGAGGGACTTTTATTCATCATATTCTTAATTAGCTTGCCAAATACAGGGCTCTCACAAAATCCTGCAATAACTTGGGCAGAGAACATGGCAGGAAGTATTGAAGTAAGCACCATTAAAACAGATATCTCTGGAAACATCTATATAATGGGATATTTCACTGAGACCATGGATTTCGATCCGGGACCTGGGGTTGCAAATCTAACGGCAACGACCAACTATCTTTGCACTTTCGCAGCGAAGTACGATGCTTCGGGAAATTTTATCTGGGTAAGAAATATACAGATAAATGATGTTAATACGCCCCTTCCCACTTTTAATGCGGATGCAAATGGAAATGTTTATATCTGCGGAAGCTTTTCCGGAATTACTGACCTCAATCCGAATAGTGGGGTTTCAAATGTGACTTCAGTTGGAGGTGAAGATATATTTCTGGTTAAATTGACCACAACTGGGGCCTACGCTTGGGGATTCACAATTGGAACTGCAGGATATGACAGATACCCACGAGTCGTGGTGGATGGAAGTGGAAATGTCTTTTTCAGTGCAAATATACCTGGTTCGACAGTAGATTTGGACCCATCGGCAGCAACTGCAAATGTTACGGGTTCAGGTGCCTTTCTTGCAAAATATTCTTCCGCCGGTGCCTATGTTTGGGGGAAACGGATCGGTGGTTTTAGGGCTGCTGAAATGATAGTGGATGGTTCAGGTAATATTTGTATGGTGGGAGATTTTGATGGAACAGCGGATTTTGATCCATCTGCGGCAGTAGCCAATCTGACAGCAATTGGAACGACCTATTTTGATGTTTTCATTGCAAAATATTCATCAGTTGGTAATTATGTTTGGGCGAAAGCGATTAATGGAGATTCTAGTGATGAAGCACGAGCATTGGCAATGGATAATTCCGGAAATTTAATTATTTCTGCAAGAGTTATAGGTACTGTAGATCTTGATCCATCTTCTGCTGTTTTTAGCGTAAGTACTGCATCATTTGATTATGATATGATATTCGCTAAATATGATGCCTTAGGAAATTTTCTGTGGGGTAATTCAATAGGAGCTGGATCAAGTTTGGATGATGACATATATTCAATAAAAACAGATGTCTCGTCCAATATCTATATTTCGGGAAGCTTTCAAGGTACGTGTGATTTTGATCTTTCGTCTGCTATTAATAATATAAGCTCACCTAACCGGTCTGGATTTTGGGCTAAATACAGCAATTCCGGAGGACTGATATGGTTTAATAAACTCTCAGGTGGAACTAGTGCTATTAAATCAATGGAAGTTAATCAGGCTGGAAATATGATTCTGACTACAGGAACGCATCGCAATACGGTCGATATGGATCCTTCTTCAGGTATTTATAATTTGGTAGGGCCTGCAAGTCCTTACGAAGCAGCATTCATTGGAAAGTATGCTACTAATTGTTCAAATACTTCTTCAACAATAACGCAAACAGCCTGTACAAACTTCACACTAAATGGTCAGACTTATACAGCGAACGGGACTTATACGCAAACCCTAACAAACTCAGCAGGTTGTGATTCCACTATTACGCTGAATCTTACAATTAGTGATTTGGTCGCACCGGTTGCGAATTTGTCTTCTTTAGCAAATATAACTAGTCAATGTTCAGTTACCAGTTTAACCGCTCCAACCGCAACAGACAATTGCGCTGGAACGATCACTGGAACGCACAATGCAACGCTTCCGATTACAACTCCCGGAACAACAATCGTAACCTGGACATACAACGATGGTCATGGAAATACGTCGACACAAACGCAAAATGTGATCATCAACGACAATACTGCTCCGGTAGCGAATACCGCTTCTTTGGCAAATATTA
>CBFGOJ010000062.1:0-11371 GCA_965650365.1 uncultured Fluviicola sp.
TTTGACCACAAGTAACTTGTTCCTGCTTTGGAAGTCAGAGTTGTTGGCGTTCCTGAACAGAATGTTGTTGCCCCACCCGGAGTAATCGTTGGAGCAGTTGGTGTTGGATTAACAGTAACGATTGTAGCCGCGCTTGCTGTACTTTGACAACCCGCAGCATTCGACACCTGAACCGTGTAAGTTCCTGCTGCAGTTGCAGTAATAGCTTGCGTTGTTGCTCCATTCGACCATAAGTAAGACGTTCCTGCCGTAGAAGTGAGAGTTACCGAACCTCCGGCACAGAAAGTTGTCGTTCCACCTGCTGTAATGCCAGGCGCTGCAGGTGTTGGATTAACTGTTACCGTGACAGCGTTACTATTCACACTTTGACATCCGGAAGCATTCGATACCTGAACCGTATAAGTTCCTGCAGTTGCAGCAGTGATTGACTGCGTAGTTGCTCCGTTTGACCATAAATAACTCGTTCCTGTTGTAGAAGTCAATGTTACTGAACCACCGGCACAGAATGTTGTTGTTCCGCCGGCGGTTAATGTTGGAGCCGTCGGTGTTGGGTTAACCGTAACAGTAACTGCATTACTATTCGCACTTTGACAACCTGCCGCACTCACTAATTTTACGGTATATGTTCCTGCCGTAGTTGCAGTGATAGCTTGTGTTGTTGCCCCGGTAGACCACAAATAAGAAGTCCCTGTCGTAGAAGTAAGAGTTACCGAACTTCCTGTACAGAAAGTCGTTGCACCACCAGCCGTCAATGTAGGAGCTGCCGGTGTTGGATTAACTGTTACCGTTGTAGCAGCACTTGCCGTACTTTGACAACCCGCAGCATTTGTAACCTGAACGGTATATGTTCCGGCTGTTGTTGCAGTAATCGCCTGGGTAGTTGCTCCGTTCGACCACAAGTAAGATGTTCCCGCTGTGGAAGTCAAGGTTACCGAACCACCTGAACAGAAAGTAGTAGTTCCACCTGCTGTAATACCCGGTGCTGCTGGTGCAGTATTGACAGTTACCGTTATTGAATTACTATTTGCACTTTGACAGCCACCATTAACCAATTTACAAGTATAAGTTCCTGCTGCGTTTACTGTAATCGATTGTGTTGTTGCCCCGGTAGACCACAAATAAGAAGTTCCGGCAGTAGCTGTTAATGTTACCGATCCACCAGTACAAATCGTTGTTGTTCCACCAGCCGTAATGGTTGGTGCAGCAGGAGTTGGATTAACTGTTACCGTTGTAGCAGCACTTACCGTACTTTGACAACCTGCAGCATTCGTGACCTGAACCGTATATGTTCCTGCTGTTGTTGCTGTAATCGCCTGGGTAGTTGCTCCGTTCGACCACAAGTAAGAATTCCCGGCTGTGGAAGTCAATGTTACCGAACCACCTGAACAGAAGGTAGTAGTTCCACCCGCAGTAATTGTTGGTGTTGCAGGAACGGCGTTTACTGTTACGTAATTGGTCATCGTAGTAGTATTGGATCCTGAACCGTTAGTTGCAGTCAATACTACATTATATGTTCCGGCAGTATTGTAAGTAACGGTTGGATTTGCCGCTGTTGAAGTATTTGGCGTTCCCCCCGGAAAAGACCAGGAATAGGATGTCGGAGAATTGGTTGATGTGTTAGTATAAGCGATACTTTGTCCGGCACAAACCGCACTTGAGACAGTTGTAAAGCTTGGAGTTGGAGCAGTTGAAGCTGCCACTCCCGTAATATTGATATTATCTACATAAATATTATTTCCATATCCGGATAGATTTCTAATCGCGATGATCACATTTGCTTGTCCGACATAAGGAGTAAGGTCAATCGTTTCTGTTCTCCATTGAGCAGTTGTTGGAACGAAAGCCGCGGTTGTAGCTGCTGCCGTTGCCAAGGTTGTACTGGATTTGGAATAAACAGGTGTAAATGCTCCACCGCAATTGGTAGAAACGAGCACTTCCAAACCATCAAAATTAGCTGCATCATAGGGCGCATAAGCCACATCGAAAGTCATTTGAGCAGAAGCAAGGCCAGTGAAAATAAGTGGTTTTATTCTTACAATGTCATCATCCGAATCATTGTAAGCAAAATTGTTGAACCACATGGAGTTTCCTGCTGTTGGTGCACGACCAACTGTTGCAGATCTTCCCCAAGATGTTGGTGAAGCATTGTTGTTCACAAGAGACCATCCTGTTGGAACGAATGTCGCACTTGTAAATCCTTCATTTAGTGGCAAAGCTGATCCTGTAGAAGCAACCACTGTAATGTATCCGGTTTTCGTTTCAGTATCTGATCCGTTTGCATTGGTTGCAATGAGCGTTACAGCGTATGTTCCCGCTGTACTATAAGTAACCGTTGGATTTGTTGCCGTAGAAGTTCCCGGTGTTCCACCCGTAAATGTCCAGGTATAAGAAGTTGCAAGGGTCGATAAGTTTGTAAATGCAACCGTTCCTCCTGCACAAATAGTAGTTGGAGAAGCAGAGAAATCTGCAACCGGTGGACTTACAACGCCTAAACCATTCAGCGCAAAATTGTATGTTCCTTCATCACAGTCATTCGTAGCGAATGAAACATTCCCTGTAAAGTTCCCTGCGGCATTCGGTGAAAAGACTACGGTAAATGTTGTTGTTGAGCCTGGTGTAACAGTTGTTGTTCCAAAACCTGTTCCCAAAGTAAATCCTGTTCCGGTAACGGTGATTGGATTTGTCAAAGTCAAATTCGTTGTTCCGGTATTCGTTACAGTGAACGTTGTGGTTGCAGATCCACCTGACTGCGTATTGGCATACGTGTAATAACCACCATCCAAAACATCATTTCCGGTAACAGATACATTGATTTCTCCCGGAGTTGTTCCTTCGAATTTCACATTATCAAGGAAGATATGATTTCCATTTGCGGAAACTCCTCTGAAACGAAAGCGGATATTGTCTGAAGCTGCCGAAACATAAGACATCAAACTAATAGTTTCCGTTCTCCAATCCGTAGCCAAAGTTGGGAAATATTCGTTTGCAGATAATGCTGCATTTTGATACAAGGGCTGTGCTCCGTTACCGGTTTTATTATACACGTTTGTCCAGGTTGCCCCACAATCGGTAGAAATTTGAACGATCAACTGATCATTGGAACCTGATACTCGCCTTCTATAGGCCACATCAAACTTCAAAGTTGCAGTGATTGCATTACAAGGCAATAGGAAAACAGGTGAGTAAAAATCTTCATTCGAAGTGGAAGCATTCCCATAACAAGGAACTTGTGCCATATTATTGGTAAATGTTCCGGTAGAAGACATCCCTGAAGCCGGTGACCACTTGTAACAATCTCCGTTCACATTGTCAATTCTCCACCTTACATCCGGAGGAAAAGACTGCCCCTCAAAATCCTGCGTGTAATTCGGCATGATCCCGTTAGAAACTGCGAAATCAATTCCTGATGTATCGTAAACTGCATATGGATCTGCAATTCCGTTTGGAAGTGTTGAATATGCAAGAAAGGAATGATTTCCTAAAGTAGCGGTAAATGCAGGAAGTGCAACTGTTGCCGTCGCATTCGGTGATAAGTTACCTGTCCAGCTGAAAGTTACCGGAGTTCCGTTATCAATTTTATACGAAATCGTTGCTGTCGTCAGGTTATTCGAACCTCTGTTTTTCAGCTGTACACTTGGAGTGATCGCTCCGGCGCAATTATCTCCTAAAGGAGCAAAAATATCGGTCACTGACGCATCACTTGGATTTGGAGGTGTACAAGCATCTGAATTAATTAAAGAAACCCGCATTGGAGATCCTTCCAAAACCGCACGCATCCGTTGTTTCTGGTCATTGGTAAAGATATTCATACATCCGTCATCGGTGTAATCCATGTAGTTTTCGATCATGTCGGGACCCTGATCGGGTGCTGCAGTACAGGTGTTTGCTCCGGTCGGACAACCAAAATTTGCGGCCGCTGCGGGTGGAGTATCGTTACAGTAATCTGTCGCAGTACAGTTTCCATCGCCCCAAATGTGGCGTAATCCTAACCAGTGACCAATCTCGTGAGTTGCAGTTCTACCTTCATTATACGGACCAGGAAAACCTGTTACCGAACTTTTACCAATCGAGTTGTAAAGAAATACCACTCCGTCTGTTGCAGCAGCTTGTGCACCACAACCCATTCCTCCTATTGGAGACTGAGGAAACTGAGCATAACCCAGGATACCTCCGCTGATGTTACACAACCAAATATTCATGTATTTATCCGGTGACCATCCTCTGGCATAAGTACCAACTACTGCCGGTGTACCGCCATTATAGGTATAAGGTTTAATAGTAGCATCAATATAGGCAGTGCTGAAAGGAGGTGCAGTAAAACCTGCTGTGGAGCGGGGAATTCTGTTTACTCCAAACTCTCCTCCGGGAAAAGCAGAACCATCCGGTCTTCTTCTTGCCAAACAGAATTCAATCTGAGTATCCGCACCAAGCGGATTGGTATTGTATCCATTCGTACCGAAGATTCTTCTGAAATCCTCATTCAACACATCAATTTGCGACTGGATTGCCGCGTAACTGACATTTGATCCGGTACCAACCGCTTCTCCGTTATGGATTACGTGGACAACGACCGGGATTTGGTAAACACCACCAATAATCTTTCCGGCGGCCATGTTTGCGGCCATTTCGGATTGCATCCATTGTTCAAATTGTTGTGCGGATTCTAATTCCGGGTGGTTGGCATGCAGGATCGCATCCTGTTCATCTGTGTAGCAGCGCACTACTCCGTTTGTTTGAGCGAATACCCCATTCAAGAGCACCGAAAAAAACAAACATGCAGAGAGGGCACGTAGTTTTACTCCGTTAGTTTTCATAAAAGCAGTTTTTCATTTTCGAAAGGAGGCTCTTAATCCTTAAATGGAAATAAATTGATTCAGAGCCCTCAATCTAGTTTTAGCAAATCAATGATAGCGAAAAAAAAAAGATTGACGAACTTTTAAGTTTAAAATTTAACATTGATTTATCAACAATGTTTAATTTATTCAAACATATCACCCAGGATATTTTCACCTGCCTGACCCACAAAAGGGACACATTTCTTTTTCCCCTGAATAGCAGAGATCAGACCGAGCAGCCAGCAAATAAAAAGTGCCAGGGATAAACTATTAATGACAAACAATCCGAAATAAGGAATGAAGAAGAAAATGGTATCAATTATACTGACTGCTGCTCCGAGCAGCATCAGAACCAGCATTTGTCTTAAATGAAAAGCTGTGAATTTTCGTTCGTCTTCCCTGGAAGCTGAGACCTTCGCCAGGGAAATTATCCAGCCGATCAAGGTGCAATAAGCAATTATTGCGTAGGTTTTGCTAAGCGTTTTTGAATTCATGCAAATATACTCACACGAAAATACTACTCAAATTATATAATTAGTTACAGAATTATTGGATTGTTAATTTAAATGATTGTTTACCAATTATTCTCCAAAAATAGAAGCAACAAACTCTTCTCTATGAAAAACCTGCAGATCTTCAATACCTTCCCCAACACCGATAAATCTTACCGGAATACTCATTTGATCTGAAATTCCAATCACGACACCGCCTTTGGCAGTACCGTCTAATTTCGTAATGATCAGTCCTGTCAATGAGGTTGCCAAAGCAAATTGTTTTGCCTGTTCGAAAGCATTCTGACCGGTAGAACCATCTAATACTAATAAAATCTCATGAGGAGCATCCGGAATGACTTTTTCCATAACCCGTTTGATCTTAGAGAGCTCATTCATCAGATTCACTTTGTTATGCAACCTTCCAGCGGTATCGATAATAACGACGTCAGCTCCCTGGGCTTTGGCCGAACTCAACGCATCAAAAGCAACAGATGCCGGATCTGCTCCCATTCCCTGTTGAACGATTGGAACGCCGACACGTTCCGACCAGATGATCAATTGATCTACTGCAGCAGCCCGGAAAGTATCAGCTGCACCCAAAACTACTTTCTTTCCCGCTTTCTTGAATTGATTAGCCAGTTTTCCAATGGAAGTCGTTTTACCTACTCCATTTACTCCAACTACCATAATCACATGCGGATTTCCGTTATGTTCCGGAATATTGTATTGGCTTGGACCTTCGTTATCACTTTCTGACAACAAGGATGCGATTTCTTCTTTGAGAACTTTATTCAGTTCGTCTGTACCAACATATTTATCCCTGGAAACACGTTCATTGATACGGTCAATGATTTTAAGGGTTGTGTTCACTCCTACATCGGAACTAATCAGAATCTCTTCCAATTCATCCAATACCTCATCATCAACTCTTGATTTACCTACCAGCGAACGCGTTAACTTCCCAAAAAAACTTTCTTTTGTTTTTTCAAGTCCTTTATCAAGCGTTTCTTTGTTTTCTTTCGAAAACCAACCAAATAATGCCATAGTTCAAAAATACATAAAAAAACCCCTCCGCGTTGCGTGCGGAGAGGTTTCTAAAACAATATCGAGTTTACAACTTTAAGAATTGGTTACTTACCGTTGAACCAGTCCTTTACTTTATCGTTGTGAACGATCTCAGATTTGAATCCGAAAGAACCTTTATCAGACTTAACCATCTTGATTACTTTCGTATGCTCTTTTCCTCCACCTTTTTGTAGGGATGCTACTACTTTCTTAGCCATGACTTAATTTTTTTATTGTTAGTTCAATTTGATTTTTCTGCCTCAACAGATTCATCGAATCGATTACTTAATTTCCTTGTGAAGTGTATAACGCTTCAAGATCGGGTTGAATTTTTTAATTTCCAAACGATCAGGAGTGTTTTTACGGTTCTTCATCGAAATATATCGAGAAGTTCCTGCCATTCCAGATTCTTTGTGCTCTGTACACTCTAAAATAACCTGGATTCTATTTCCTTTTGCTTTCTTAGCCATTTTTTTATTCTTTATGATTAATCACTTTCGTGACCGAATCAGGATTATTTCAAATACCCTTTTTCACGTGCTTCTTTCATACACGCAGAAATACCTTTCTTATTAATTGTTCTTAACGCAGATGCAGAGATCTTCAATGTAACATACATATCGTCTTCTGGTACGTAGAACTTCTTGGTTAACAAGTTCGGGTAAAACTTGCGTTTAGTTTTGCGGTTTGAGTGAGAAACGTTGTTCCCTACCATTACCGACTTTCCTGTTAATTGACAAACTCGTGACATTGTATATTATTTTTTTCCTAATTCTAAAAGCGGGTGCAAAGAAAAGTATTTTCCAACAAATAAGCAATATTAATCTTGCTTTTTTTCAATATTTATTCCTAAAATTTCGCAGCGCAACAAATTTAAGGCCGTAAGTACCGTCATTTGCACCGTTCTTTGCCTGTCTGTACCAAATAAAAAATTTCGGGACAGTTTTCGCTCCGGACCATCAATTGCGATCCAAACGGTACCAACCGGTTTCTCATCACTACCTCCCAACGGACCGGCAATACCCGAAACAGAAATACACCAATCGACTCCCAATTCTTTTTTGCCGCCTGCTGCCATTTCAAGAACAGTTTCTTCAGAAACAGCACCAAAGTTTTCCAGCGTATCCCTACTCACATGAGCCAACTTTATCTTCAGGTCATTACTATAAGTAATCAATCCTCCAAGCACGTAAGCTGATGACCCCGAGATACTTGTCAGGTTTGCCATAATTCCGCCGCCGGTGCAGCTTTCAACCGTTCCAACAGTTTCTCCTTTGCTCAGCAGCAGTTTACCTATAATTTCAGACAAAGTCTCTTCTTCTTCCCCATACAAATAAACCGGAATCATCCTTTTCAATGCTTCTCCGTAATGCGCAACGCGAATTTGATCTCCTGAAGCTGAACTAATGCGAAGCTTGACCATTCCCGGAGAAGGCAGGTAAGCCAGGTCCAAGCCTTCGCTTCTTAATTGATTTTCCCAATCACTTAATTTTTCTGCTAAGAATGATTCTCCGATTCCTTGTGTCAGGTACGTTTTCTGAACCAGCTTTTTTACAGGGAATCGTTCTTTCAATCTCGGAATCACATGAGCCTCCATCAGATACTTCATTTCATAAGGAACTCCGGGCATTGAAACAAAAATGGTATCGGCCTTTTCAAACCACAATCCGGGAGCTGTTCCCTGCTCATTAAAAAGGACCTCACACGCTTCCGGAACCATTGCCTGCATTTTATTCACTTCCAGCATCGGGCGGTTTCTTTTGATAAAGAAAGACTCTACGTGACTCAAAACAGCTTCATCCATCACCAGCTTTGTATCGAAATATTCACAAAGAACGTGTTTGGTAATGTCATCCTTTGTTGGCCCCAATCCACCTGTAATCAAAACTACCTGACTTCTTTTCTGAGCCTCTTCCAATGCGGTTGTAATTGCTTCCCGGGTATCTGAGATCGTTACCACATGAGAAACCTTGATACCATTAAGCGCCAACTGAGCTCCCATCCATGAAGCATTTGTATTAATTGTCTGTCCGATTAAGAGTTCGTCTCCGATAGAAATTATTTCGACATTAATCATGGTACTGTTTTTGAGCTTTGGACAAAATTATTGTTAAGTTTGAACATAAAAAATTATCCATGAGAAAAATCACTAAAATTCTGACTTTAGGTACTATTATGATTGGTTTACAGGCATGTGAAACAATCAAAGAGGCTGCAGGTTCATTAAATACAGGAACTAATACAGCTCCGGCCTTAACCAATTCAGAAGTTATTTCGGGATTGAAAGAAGCACTAACCGTTGGAATTCAGAATTCAGTGAATTTAACATCGGTAACAGATGGTTTTCTGAAAAATGATGCAATCCGTTTACCTTTTCCTCCGGATGCACTAAAAGTAAGACAGAAAGCAATCGATTGGGGATTGAGCGGACAAGTGGAGAAATTTGAAACCACTTTAAACAGAGCTGCTGAAGAAGCAACAAAAGAAGCCCTGCCTATTTTTAAGGATGCTATCCTGAACATGAGTATTTCTGACGGATTCAGCATATTAAACGGCGGAAACGGAGCAGCAACGAAGTTTCTAAAGGACAATACCACTTCAAAACTGGTTGCTGCATTTTCACCCAAAGTAAAAGAAGCAATCGCTAAAGTAAAGTTAACAGAATACTGGAACCCGATTATTACAAAATACAACAGTGCAATGAACCTGACCGGTGGAGAGAAGATCAATCCGGATCTGAATCAGTACATTACCGAAAGAGCGATTGCAGGCTTATTCCAAATGGTTGAAAAAGAAGAAAACAAAATTCGCCTTGATCCGGCGGCTCGTGTAACAGATTTGTTAACTAAGGTATTTGGAAGCATCGGAAAATAATTGAAAAGGAACTTCGACTCCGCTCAGCTACCTTTTGCATTTTGAATTAATAATTTTGAATTACCATGAAATATCCTGCATCGGAACTGGTATTAGATTCCAGGGGAAATGTTTATCATTTGGGCATTTCGCCCGAAGACATTGCTCACACCGTTTTATTGGTTGGTGATCAGGACCGCGTGGCTGCCATTTCTGCTTTTTTTGATGAAATTTCTCACCAATCCAGGCACCGCGAGTTTGTTTGTCATACAGGAACCTATCAGGGAAAAAAGGTAACGGCCCTTTCTACCGGAATCGGGACAGACAATATTGACATTGTGATCAACGAACTGGATGCGCTTGTAAACATTGATTTGAAAAACCGGGAGAACCGGCCCACATTGACTTCATTGAATTTGATTCGAATCGGGACCTGCGGAATCCTCCAGGAAGATATTGATGTGCACAGCTACATTCTTTCCAGTCATGCTATTGGAATTGACAATGTAGCTCACTTCTACCCGATCGCATTCAATGAAACGGAAAAAGCCATTGCTAAATCTTTAGACGCTTTTGTGGGTTTCCCGGAAGAAATCACCCCTTATTGTTCGGAAGGGTCTGCTTCACTTGCTCAAAAACTGGACAGCGAGAAGACACATAGAGGAATCACCGTTACAAGTTCCGGATTTTATGCTCCACAGGGAAGATCTTTGCGATTGGGAACACGAACTTCAGATGTGAATGAAAAACTGGAGCAATTTGCCTTCGGTGATCATCGGGTAGTGAATTTCGAAATGGAAAGCTCGGCCCTTTTTGCTTTAGGAAAAGCGATGGGTCACGAATGCATTACCATTTGCCTGGGAATTGCAAACAGACCACGCATGGAATTCAGTAAAGGCTATGAAAAAGAGATGAACGGACTGATCCAATATGTCCTGGACCGGATCTGAAATTACTTAAACGGAAATTTCTTTCTGTACTCTTCTTCAGTCAGATCAAAACCGGTATTCTCATCCATAATTGCCACTTTGAAGCTGTCCTCACGCACTTTGATATTCATTTTCACAATATTGGAACCACCAACATGCTGCACAACCTGGAACCAATAAAAACCGTTCTTTCCATTCAGGCGTTCCTTGCTTAACTTCAAAGAAATTGACTGGTTCTTTGATTCAACATACTCCTTGTAGTCTTTCACAAGCTCTAAGTTCTGTACCAAATCATAAGCCTTGTATTCCGGTGTTTTTTCAGCTACGTCAACCTTTACTTTCTCCGGTTCTTTATCACCACAAGATACCAGACTGCCCGCAAGCACCAAACCAACTATCAATCCAGACAGATTTTTCATATTCATTAATTTGATTACAAAATAGACAATAAATATAATTGAAAGACGCATTGATTGTTATCAAATCAAAAAAGGCCGATTCGATATTTCTGCCAAAAAAAGCCCTCATCAGTTGACGAAGGCTTAATCCAGTTATTGTCAGCTGTGGCTGACGTATCGAATCGATCAGCCGCGGCTGATCTCCTATTGCTTTACCAATGAATATACTTTCGAACCGTTTTTAACCATGTAAACTCCTGATCTCAAAGAAGAAATATCCAAAACCAACGTTCCGTCACCTTGTTTGTAAGAAGAAACATTCAAACGTATATCCTGGCCCATTGCATTCAATAATTTAAAAGTGCTCAATGAAACGATGTCTCCTTTCAAAGTTACCAGGTTGGTTGCCGGATTCGGGAAGATAACCAGATCACCCACTCCTGCAATATCAATATAAACCGATTCCATTTCGTGAACGCGTTCCTGCCCGTTGAAATTAATTTGTTTCAATCGGTAATAAGAAACTCCGCTCAGCGGCATTTGGTCTACTGCTGTGTAATCCTTTATTGATTCAGAATTTCCTGCTCCGTCTACGATAGCAATTTCTTCCCAGCCATCAGCGCCGCTTACAGATCTTTCGACTACAAAATAATCGTTGCTTTGTTCGGAACTCGTTTCCCAGAACAGATTCACTGCATTGTTATTAACAGCCTTCGCATCAAAACTCACTAATCCAATCGGCAAAGAAGTACCACAATTCACTGTAATACATTGCGGAGCAGTGTAAGTACAACCGA
>CBFGOJ010000063.1:0-10518 GCA_965650365.1 uncultured Fluviicola sp.
CATTCTGATAGCGTGGAAATTTCCACACAATTGTGTCATTGGTTTCATCGGTCCACTCGATGATGTCAATGAATTCATTCTTTATTTTATCAAAAAGTCCCATATTCTGTTTTTTACTGATTTATTTATTCAAATTCTTATTATCCGCGTGTTGTCAAATAATCCTGAAGACATCTCTTGTAATGAACCCATTCCGGATCAGCCTCTCCACTGAATCCCAAAGGCAGATTCGGTAAATAACACAAAGCTGTGTTGACGCGCGCCATAAAATCATCCTGCGATAACTGGGTGTAGAGAAACAACTCTGTAGTTTCATTCTCGTGAATGATCATGGAGATAATTGTTTCATAATCAGACTCCATCACAGACATCATTTCATTTAGGAAGGAATCAAGCAATTCTTTCGAAGTTCCCTCTCTTTTGAAGGCTATCGTTACGCTTTGGTCGTAAATTCCGGTTTGCTGCAGGTTTGAAATATGTGGACGTAGGTTTACAATACCGCTATTTTCAAATCCGAATGCTTCCCAGGTCATATCATAATCCACACCGTTCCAATTCTCTTTTACAGCTGGCTTTTCTTTGGAAAGGACCAATACGGGGTGATCTCTGTACATGTGGTAAAGTGTGCGTTCCAAATACGCATATTTGGTGTTTGAGATTTGGAAAGTAACGGTCAGAGAAGGTTTTTTCATGCGTTCTTTTCCTTCTTCATCAAAATGGAACACCAATTTGTCACGAAATAACTCTACGCGTTCAACACCTCCATAAATGCTGTAGCTCTGCTCATTCACACTCATGTGTACCCGTCCCTGAACGTAATTTGCCATAAACTCGTCATTGGGATCCACATCAACGGCAGACTGCAAAACAACGTGTAAATGCCCGCTGATAAATTCGGCCATTTGTACCCGATTCTCGTTCAGATATAAATCCACCTGCGCCGCGTTAAAATCTACCGGGGTAGTATCCTGCACTGTATTCTGGGGCATCATGTACTTGGCAAGTTCCATGGCTGTTTTCCCCATATCGCTTACATCCGACATTTTTGCCAGGTAAAATGCCTGCGCTTCGTTCCAGGCACTTAATGAAACGCCGTGTTTGTTGCAAATCTGGCTTTGCACTTCCGGGTTTCCGGCTGCACCGGTCATTTCCAGGTACATTTGTCCGTATTTGTCTATTGCTATCATGCTCTTTTTTTTATGTTGATATTTCTAATTATTGCCGTAAAAAGATTCCTGTAATTCCTTGCACAATTGGAGTTGTTCGATTGAACCATCATGAAGCATGAAATCGAAATTCATCATCCCAATGCCCGTATCTTCTCCTGAATCTGCGTAAAAGAGGCTGCCGTATTCATCGAAGTATTTCCAGAAATGGTAAATGACTTTCTCCGGATGATCTGCCAGGATTACATCGTACAAATCCCAATCAGGTTCGTTGGGAAATTCGGTTTCACAGGCGATCATAAAACTCTCGATGGAACCGTCATTGTAACCCGCATCAAATGTTGCTATCTGGAGCATTTCCTTCTGAAACACCTGGTCCAGTTCCTGGTAATTTTGCCGGTTAATTCCGCGGTAATTTTCAAATGCGTATGTCTTCATCTTTCGAAGTATTTTTTAGTTTTCATAAGTCAAAAGGATCAATGGTTCGCCTGGTCCGTCTGGTCGTGGTGTAAAAAGTGCTTCAATGGTCCCCCAGGAAAATGTTCTTTGTCCACCTACTTGCTTAGTCAGCCAGTTTTCATAAATATCCAGTACCGCAACTTCTTTTTCCGAAGGACCAAACCCTTTTCGCTCTGCATCTAATGGTTGTAATAACTCTTCGGGAATGACCGGATAGATATAAACTACTTTTAGCCGATGATCAAAAAAAGTGAGATTCAGAGTAAGTTTCCACCCGGCGGCAGCTGCCTGATTGATGAAATAGTTTGTTCTGTCATCCATTTGTTTAGACTGGAAGTATCCGGCAAAATGTGCAGCAAGGGTTTCTTCACTTTTATCCGGACTTATTACAAATCCGTCATCCAGGAATAGCGTTCCGGTTGCCGGATCAATGATCGAATGAGACATGAATCGTATTTAAGAGCTTCCTTTTCATCGCAGTGATTTTCAGATTACTTGTCAAACCTAACCCGTTCATCAGCCAAACCCGAAAAAGAATATACGAACGCATCTAATTAATCGACTAATGAAATTTCGACCTGAATATTTCCTAAATTTGTTTGGAGAGCGACATGAGATATACTGTAATTGATGACAATGAAATGGATAGAATGGTGATTGAATCATTCTGTGACAAACATCCCGATTTTGTACTATCCGGAAGTTTTTCCGATCCGATTGAAGCCGTTCATCTAGTGACAAACAATCCGCCGGACATTCTTTTTCTCGATATTGAAATGGAGGCTATAAACGGAATTGATTTTCTGCGGTCTTTGCCCGATCCGCCTCTGTGTATTTTTATTACCAGTCACCCGGAGTTTGCCCTGGATGCTTTTGAGCTTTTTGCTTTGGACTACATTCTAAAACCATTGACAGAAGATCGTTTCGAAAATGCTGTTTCCCGCATAAAGAGTTTTATCGACATCCGTAAAAAAGCACTCAGTTACGAGCATTACCTGGACAAGGACACTGTGATCATCCAGGAAGGCTACAATACACACAGAATCCTGCTTTCCGATATTCTTTACATGGAAGCTCTAAAAGATTACACGCGTATTTTCACGAAGAACAAAAGCTATATTACGCTTGGAAATATCAGCCGGATCCTGGAAGGATTCAATGCGCCTCAATTCAAACGGGTCCACAGAAGCTATGCTATCAATCCCAAATACATTAACAGCATTATTGAAAACACCATTCACATTGGGAACAACCAGGTACCTATTGGCAAGACCTACAAAAGTACCGTCAGCGAATGGAAAAAATCTTCTTTTTAAATGAAACTTCCGGATTCGGATAAATCCTGTACATTCGGGAATAAATTCTGTCCATGAGCTTTTCCGCTTTCCGATTTTTCCGGTTAAAACTAACGATAGGGCTGCTCTTGTTCATTCAAACGGCAGCTCATGCACAGGAAAAAGACCGCGACACGAATGTATGGATTAAAACATTTAAGCAAAACCCGGACCTGGTCCAAAAAAGTATTGCAACCCAGCGCCTGGCTTATTATTACAATTTCTACTACCAACCAAAAACCGGTATAAACTGGGCAAAAAGAGGTCTTCCCCTGGTTGTGAAAACAGAAAATGATTCGCTGTTGTGGAGGCATTATGATATCCTGGCAGAATTGTACGATACCGATTTGGATTTTGACCAATCCATACACTACATGCTCCTTTCTTTGAAATTGAAGAAAAAAGCCGGAAAGCAAAAGTTAATTGCAGGTACTTACAATGATTTGGGAGTTGTTTACGGGGAGAAATCCGATTTTGTAAAACAGGCCGATTATTATTACAAAACCAAAAGGATTTATGATCAAATCGGTAATCCGGAAGAAGTAGCGGGAATTAACATGAATATTGCCGGGACTCATTTCAAACAGGGTTTTATCCAAAGATCGCTGTATGAATATAAAAAACTGATTCCGGGGCTCAAACAACAGCAGCTGTGGTTTAGTTTGTATAATACTTATACCAATATTGCCAATTGCTACAGTAGTCTGAATGAACACGATTCGACCTTTCGGTATGCTTTGTTAAACACCAGATTGTCTGTGCAAATGAAGGACGATATCAGCAGTTTTGAATCCTGGGGAAGAGTCGCCTATTTCTGCAGTCAGTTTGATCATTTCCCGGATTATTCAAAAGCAATCGACAGCATTATCTTCTACTCTAAAAAAATCAACTATGAAGATGTGGACTGGAGCGATTATTACAACAGTATCGGAACATACCAGGTAAAAGTAACTCATGATTATCCGGCTGCATTGGAGAACTATCGGAAATCATTGAAAATTTCGAGAGAGCGCTCCAATAAAACAACAGAACTCGAAACCCTGCTGCTTATTTCGAAAGCTTACCAAAAGTCGGGAGCATATAAACGCGCTCATGAAACCATGCTTCAGGCTTACGCATTGAAAGAATCCATTCTGACCACTGAAAGCCGCACGAAACTGGCAGAAATGCAAACCAGGTATGAAACAGGTAAAAAGGAAGTCCGAATCAAACTCCTGGATAAGGAAAACAAACTCAAACAGCGAACGACTTATTTTCTCTTTGGCGGAATTGCTCTTCTGGCTTTCATCGTTGTGAGCCTGATAAGGAACAACAGGCTGAAGCAAAAAAACAATCGGAAACTCTCCGAATTGAATGGAGCCCTGGATGACGCAAATCAAAGCAAGGTGAAATTATTTAGTATCCTGAGTCATGATCTGAGAAGTCCGGTGAGTGGTTTGTACACTTATCTGCAATTGAAAAAGATTGCACCGGATAAAATGAATGCTGAATTCCGGGAACTGAAGGAAGAACAATTATCCAACCATATTGGGAACCTGTTAAACACCATGGAGGATTTGTTGATCTGGAGTAAGTCACAAATGGACTCTTTTACTCCGGAAAAGAAACCTATTCCGGTAACAGAGCTGCTCCATGGAGTTTTGACTATTTACGAACCGCTGATTACACTAAAAAAAATTGCTCTTACCTTACCGGAAGAAGAATTGCTGGTTTATACGGATGAAAATATTTTGCAAACCATCTTCCGTAACATCCTTTCAAATGCCATCACTCATACTCCTGAACAAGGAGAAATTTCTATTTCCTTCGAAAGGAATAACTACCAATTGAAGATCTTAATTTTCAATTCCGGGATTCCTGTTGCTGAAGAAGATACACACCAAATTTTTGACTGGAACCAAATCAACAGCCGGAATTCGGGATACGGACTAAAAATTTCCCACACCCTCGCTGAAAAAGTCAATATTCAGATTCAGCTCGCTCCTGCTTCTGCCGGAACGGTTTTCTCTGTCACAGTTCCAAATTCATAATTCGTATCCGATAGCTATTGGAACATCATTCGTAATCAGTTTACTCAGATCTAAAATTGGCGATTAGGTGAACCAATTGTAACTTTTAGGCCTTATCTCAGTCCTAGCAGGTAAATAAAACTAATCCCGATAGTTGTCGGGACATAATCCGTAATTCATTACATTTACCCGTCGATAAAACACCTTGTACAATGAAACAAATTCTTACCCTTTTACTGACTACTACTTTTGCTCTTACCGGCCTTTCTCAAGCCAAAACCAAAACTCCCGATTACGCCAAGCGTCTTGCCGGAGTGGAAAAAGAACTGGAAAAAGTACTGGCTGATCAAAAAGTTGCCGGCTATTCGGTTGCGGTGGTTTACAAAGACAAAATCATCTACTCAAAAGGTTTCGGATACCGCGATGTGGAGAACAAAAAACCCGTAACACCGAACACCTTATTTGCTATCGGCTCTTCTTCCAAAGCATTTACTGCTGCAATTCTGGGGCAGTTGGAACAAGAAGGAAAATTGAAACTCGACGATTTGGCAACAAAACATTTACCGAGCCTGACTTTCAAGTATGATTATATGAATTCCGGAATTACCATCCGCGACATGATGTGCCACCGAACGGGGCTTTCCCGTTTTGATTATTCCTGGTATCTGTTCAACACCAGCAACCGTGACAGTTTGATTCGTCGTGTGCAATACATGGAACCAAATGCGAAGCTGCGCGAAAAATGGCAGTACAACAATTTCATGTTCCTGGCCCAGGGAATGATTACTGAGAAGATCACCGAAAAAACTTGGGAACAAAATATCGCAGAGCGTTTCTTCAAACCCTTGAAAATGACACACAGCAATACCGATATTTTTGCCACTAAAAAAGATGCCGATGCTTCTCTGCCTTATACGGTTGATGATAAATTTGCGATCAAAGAAGTTCCTTACTACAACATCAATGGAATGGGACCGGCGGGAAGTATCAACTCCTGTGCAAACGATATGGGAAATTGGGTTTCGACCTGGATCATGGGTGGAAAGTTCAATGGAAAAGAAATCATTCCGGCTTCTTATGTCAGAGATGCTTCCAGTTCTCAAATGGTGGTTTCCGGCGGTCAGCCTACTAAGTATTCCGATATTCAATTCGGAAATTATGGTTTGGGCTGGTTTTTAAAATCTTACCGCGGACATTATTTGGTGGAGCATGGCGGCAATATCGACGGATTCTCTGCAAGTGTTGGCTTTTTTCCTACCGATTCAATCGGAATCGTGGTTCTGACGAATCAGAACGGATCTGCGGTAACGGGAATTGTGCGCAACATTCTTTCGGATAAGTTATTCGCTTTGGACCCGATTGCCTGGAATGCAGATGCTAAAAAGGATTGGGACGAAGAAGAGAAAAAAGCAAAAGATGCGAAACCGGCAGGAGATACTTTACAGGTAAAAAACACGCATCCTTCTCACCCATTGGCAGATTATGCCGGCTTATATGGAAATCCGGCGTTCTGTGAATTCCTGATCACTTTCAAAAATGATACACTGTTCACAACCGTTGCAGGAGAAAAGTCTTGGTTGAAACATTATCATTACGATGTTTTTGAATTTAAATCGGTTGATAAAAAAGGCGATATGGACGGAACGGACGAAAGTCACTTCCTGGTGAATTTCAGGACTGCCAATGATGGAAAAATCAGCAGTATTTCTCTGGATTTGGATGAACCGGAGAAACAAACCGTTTTTGAAAGACAATCCATCAAAGTGAACCTTTCGGAAGATGCTTTAAGCAAATATGTGGGTGATTACGACCTGGAAGGACTAACAGTAAAAATCTACCTGAAAGAAAAAACACTCATGGTATTGGTTCCCGGGCAGCCGGATTACGAAACAATTTCTGTGGGGAATGACACGTTCGACCTGGCCGTTGCAAAAGGATATAGTGTGAAATTTACGGTGGAGAACGGGAATTCAAAAGCGGTTACTTTTGTGCAGCCAAACGGAAGCTTTACTGCAAAAAGGAAATAATATGTTAAAAGCAATTTCAATATTCCTTTTGTTCCTTGGCGGAGCATTGGTTACTTTCTCGTGCGGAAATCAAACAGCTTCTGCACCCGAATCCAAAATCAACATTCCCGAAAAAGAACAGGAATTGATCCGGATCGATGAAAAAATGATGGAGCTTTATTACGGAGATCCGGATTCGATGCTTTATTACAGCAATCTGTTCAGTTCCAAATTAGAAGAATTGCTTTCCGATGAAAAAACATTGAGCTATGCGTTCAACGCATTGACGAAAGCAAACAGCTGCCGGGTAAACACCTCCAAAGATGGTTTGTTCCGCATTTACAGCTGGGATTCTAACTTAGGTGGAACTATGCGGGCTTTCAATGTAGTCTATCAATACCAAAACGGAAAAATTGTAAAAACACAGCGCTATCATTCAGAAATGGAAGGTGATCCGGCTTGGTACTGCTCCGATCTGTTCACTTTGAAAACGAAGAAAAACACGGTTTACCTGGCAATTACGAACGGGATTTATTCCTCTAAAGATATTGGTCAATCAATCAGAGCATTTAAACTAACGGAAAAAGGTTTGAACGACAGTATTCCTTTATTCAAAACAAAAGAAGGGATCAAGAACTCACTGGATGCTTACTATGATTTCTCCAGCGTGATAGATCGCCCTGAAAGACCTGTGAGTATTATTCGATATGATGTAAAGAAAAAGCAGATCACCCTTGCATGTGTCTCAGATGAAGAGAAAGTACTACCCAATTGTTATACCATATACCAATTCAACGGGACTCATTTTGAAGAAACAGGCCGGAAAATAAGATAAATTCTCCGAATGTACAGTCAAGCGCGCAATCTGCATTATTTTAATTGACATGTTAAGGAGTTCTTTCTATTTTCAGTTGAAATCACCAGTTTAGAATCTCGATTATCGTTATGAAAGGAGTAAAAATAACATTTTGGATCAGCACCGGTCTGATCGGTTTATTTATCATACCCGGAATTTTCTTTTTGAATACTCCGTTTGCGAAGATGGTGCCCACTCATTTGGGGTTGCCAGATTGGTTTCAATGGGAATTGGGAATCCTGAAAGTGATCGGAGCAATTGTACTTTTACTACCTTTTGCCGGAAATCGTCTCAAAGAATGGGCCTATTTCGGTTTGGCCTTAGACATGCTTTCAGCCGTTTTCGCTTTGGCATGGGTCGACGGAATCAATGGCGCAACCTTCTTTCCTTTAGTCGTCTTTGCGATTTTAGCTGTTTCTTATTGGAGCCATCATAAGCTGAACAAAGTCTTTTAGAAACTAAAAAAAGTAGAAAAAGTTCAACAAATTGAAAAGATTCCACACAGATTAAAGCTAATTTTGCACATCAAATCAGCAGTAGCTGAAATAGTTGAACTCTTAAACTTTTGAACATTTGAACTATTTAGTACCAGGTCTTCCAATCGCCTCCCCTGAACTCCGGATCGCAATTAATAACAAATAACACACTATTCTATGAATCAGGAAATCAAACAAATCCAGTCCGGCCTGGAACAAGTACGCAACGAAGTAGTTAACCACCCAAGCTACAAGGCCATTCAATCCTTGGACGACATCCGCATCTTTATGGAACACCACATTTATGCGGTTTGGGACTTTATGTCACTTTTGAAAGCCCTGCAAAATCAATTGACCTGCACGCAGGTTCCGTGGTTTCCGGTCGGTTCTGCGGAAGTTCGCTACCTCATCAATGAGATCGTTTGCGGGGAAGAATCCGACCTGGCTTCAGAAGAAGATGTAAAGAACGGCGACGGGATCCGCAAAAGCCACTTTGAACTGTACCTGGATGCCATGGAGCAAACCGGGGCCTCACGCACAGGGATCAATGCGCTTTTCACCCAAATCCAAAATGGCAAAAGTGTGGAAGAAGCCATCGAATTGGTTTCCATTCCTCAAGCAGCAAAAAGCTTTCTCCGCTTTACCTTTGAAGTCATCGCAACTAAAAAACCGCATGTGATCGCAGCAGTCTTCACCTTTGGAAGAGAAGACCTGATCCCGAACATGTTCCACAACATAGTGAGCGATCTGAATGCCAAATTCCCGGTTCAGCTGGCAACCTTTAAGTTTTACCTCGACCGGCACATTGAAGTAGACGGAGATCACCACGGACACCTGGCACTTCAAATGGTTAGTGAATTATGCGGAAATGACCCGCAAAAGTGGGAAGAAGCTGAAAAATATTCGATCAGATCCCTGGAAATGCGCAAATACTTGTGGGACGGCGTTTTGGAGGAAATGAAAAAACATCAGTCGCTTTAATCGAAGAGATTCTGGAATCGTTTTAAGAAAAAGCTAATAAAAGCTAAATCCACCGGAGATTATTTCGGATGAATTAAATTCAGGTTTCTAAACCAGGAGACATGAAAAATTCACTGATTTGTTTTACAACGATACCATTCTTTCATTTGAGTGTTTCAGCACAACAGACTGATTCTCTTAAGAACGATTGGCTGACCATTCACGCGCAAACAACGGTGATTAACCAGTTTAAACCGCATTTTCGTGCATCCTATTCGGGAGAGAACAGCCTGGAAAACGAGCAGGAAAACAAAACTTCCCTTACTTCAACATTTTATTTGGGCGCGCGTTTATGGAAAGGTGCAAGCATTTACTTCAATCCTGAAATTGCGGGTGGTTCCGGTTTAAGCGGAGCTTTAGGAGTTGGTGATGCAACAAACGGCGAAACATTCCGGGTTGGAAGTCCTGCTCCACAGCTTTACCTGGCCCGCCTGTTTTTCAAACAAACCTTCGCATTAACAAAGGAAATCACCTACCAGGAAAGTGATCAAAACCAATTGGGAATGTTCGTTCCCTCCAGGTACCTCTCGCTCACGATTGGTAAAGTTGCCATTACGGATTTCTTCGATGACAATACTTACAGCCACGACCCCAGAACACAGTTCATGGCTTGGTCATTAATGGATTTCGGTGCCTGGGATTATCCGGCAAATTCACGCGGTTATACCCCAAGTGCTATTCTTGAGTACTTTTCTCCCAAACATGAAGTTCGTTATGCCCTTTCACTGCTCCCGGTAGAAGCAAATGCAAATACCATGGATTGGGACATCCGCCGGTCCGCTTCTCACAACCTGGAATACGTGCACAGGCATGAATTCAACACGCTGGAAGGTGCCGTTCATTTCCTTGCTTACTTCAATACTACCCAAATGGGGAATTACCGCCAAAGCCTGAACGAACAATCTGACAGCCTGGCTCCTGATATAACTTCCGCCCGTTCGTTCGGGCGTTCTAAATTCGGATTCGGACTGAATGCAGAACAGGCTTTAACCTCAGATCTGGGAATTTTCTTCCGGGTAAGCTGGAATGACGGAACGAGTGAAACCTGGGCCTTTACAGAAATTGATCAAAGCATCAGTGCCGGAGTTGTTATGGAAGGAAGAAGATGGAAACGCCCGAATGACCGGATTGGGTTGGCTTATGTGACATCGGGACTCTCCAAACCTCACCGTGATTATCTTAAAGCCGGCGG
>CBFGOJ010000064.1:0-7375 GCA_965650365.1 uncultured Fluviicola sp.
TTTGACCAGGTATTTCCGGTTGCGGATGAAGAAGTTAAAGTAACAGAACTACCGGCACAGAATGTTGTTGGACCACCAGCTGTGATAGTTGGCACCGCGGGAATCGGATTGACGATAACGGTTGTTGCAGCAGATACTGACGTACACGATCCGTTTGAGACCGTTACAGTATATGAACCACTTAAGCTAACTGTAATTGATGGTGTTGTAGCTCCGTTTGACCAGGTATTTCCAGTTGCAGATGACGAAGTCAAAGTAACGGAACCTCCGGCACAAAATGTGGTTGGGCCTCCAGCAGTGATTGTTGGTACAGCTGGAAGCGGGTTTACCGTAATTATCGTTGCAGTAGAAGTCGAAGAACAAGTTCCATTTGAAACGGTAACCGTGTAAGAACCACTTGTGCTTACAGTAATGGATTGAGTTGTAGCTCCTGTTGACCATATATTTCCCGTTGCAGATGATGAAGTCAAAGTAACGGAACCTCCCGCACAAAAAGTAGTCGGCCCGCCAGCTGTAATGGTTGGCACCGCAGGAAGCGGATTGACGATAACCGTTGTGGCAGCAGATACTGACGTACACGATCCGTTCGAGACCGTTACAGTATATGAACCACTTACGCTAACTGTAATCGATTGTGTTGTAGCTCCGTTTGACCAGGTATTTCCGGTTGCAGATGACGAAGTTAAAGTAACGGAACCGCCGGTACAAAAAGTGGTTGGTCCGCCAGCTGTGATTGTTGGCACAGCCGGAAGCGGATTTACAGTCACGGTTGTTGCTGACGATGTGGAAGAACAAGCTCCATTTGAAACAGTTACCGTGTAAGAACCACTTGTGGTTACAGTAATTGATTGCGTAGCAGCACCGTTTGACCAGGTATTTCCCGTTGCTGACGAAGAGGTTAAAGTAACAGAACCACCAGCACAAAAAGTAGTCGGCCCGCCAGCTGTAATAGTTGGCACAGCAGGAAGTGGATTTACTGTAACTGTAACCGGATTCGACATGATAGAGCATGGACCGTTCGAAACAGTTACTACGTAAGAACCCGCAGTTGAAACAGTAATCGATTGTGTTGTAGCTCCGTTTGACCAGGTATTTCCGGTTGCAGATGACGAAGTTAAAGTAACGGAACCGCCGGTACAAAAAGTGGTTGGTCCGCCAGCTGTGATTGTTGGCACAGCCGGAAGCGGATTTACAGTCACGGTTGTTGCTGACGATGTGGAAGAACAAGCTCCGTTTGAAACTGTAACTGTATAAGAACCGCTTGTTGTAACGGTAATCGACTGAGTTGTTTCGGCAGTTGACCAGGTGTTCCCGGTTGCCGATGAGGAAGTAAGCGTAACTGCATTTCCAGCACAAAATGTAGTTGGACCACCTGCTGTAATTGTTGGCACTGGCGGCAGTGGATTAACCGTAACAGTAATGGAAGTTGATGCAGAAGTACAGCCGCTTGCCGAAACCGTTAAGGAAAAAGTCCCACTATTAGAAATACCAAGTGATTGCGTTGTTGCTCCATTGGACCAAAGATTTCCGGTTGTGGATGAGGATGTCAAAGTAACCGAACCGCCTGAGCAAAATGTAACAGGCCCGCTAGGTGTTATTGTTGGTGCAGCAGGGGTAGGATTTACAGTAACTACCATTGCTGCAGAGGTAGCTGAACAAGATCCGCTTAAAACTGTTACGGTATAAGATCCGGAAGCAGTAACGGTAATAGATTGAGTGGTTGCTCCGGTTGACCAGGTATTTCCTGTTGCAGATGAGGAAGTTAAAGTAACAGAACCACCCGCACAAAAAGTGGTCGGGCCACCAGCCGTAATAGTTGGCGGTGTTCCCGCGGTAACTGTAACCGTTCTGCTGTTTGTTACCTGGTTACCACAAGCATCAGTTACAATGGAATAAAGTGTCACTGTTCCGGAGGTTGGGAAAGCGATACCTGTACTCGCTCCTGTTCCTACACTTGGTGTGCCTGTGGGACTAAAACTCCAATTGTAAGTATAAGCAGGAACACCTCCTGTTCCGGAAGTAGATGCTGTAATTGAACCACCCTGGCAAACAGTTGTTGCAGAAAGCGTGATGGGGTTTGCAGGAGTTGTATATTCCAGCGTTTTTCCGACCACATTCATCACCCATGGAGAAGCTGCTCCGATACATGTATTTGAACAGCCTGTTGCACCCCAGCAGGAACGATAGAATTTCAATACAAATGTTACATTCTGAGGAGCACAGGTTGGTGCAGGTAAACAAGATGCAATATCTGTAAATATTGTTTGATTGGTTGCAGCACATGTTCCACCGCCAATACCATTGCAAAACCAATAAAATCCTGTTGCAGAAGGACTGTTACAAGCTCCTAACCCAATTCTGGTCGCACCATCCTGAAGCCAGCAAGTAGACCCGTTCGCTGAATAAGTAAAGGAGAAATTGACATCTGTGATTGTTGCATTGGCCGGTGTTGAAACTGCCAGGTTATAATCACACGAATTGGTGAAATTGCAACTGTTATTATACCTGGAACCTGTGATAGAAGCCTGGGCCAAAGTGGCTGTTCCGGTCACCAGAGGATCAACGACAAGCTGATAAGAGCTAATATTCGCATTGATCCAATCATATTCCACAATCAAATCAATCTTGTTTGAATGAATTTCGTATTCTCCCGAGCGAGCAAGGTTTTTAGGTCCGTCTTTTGCAAATAATTTTGCTTCGTCCATTCTTGCCAATTCTGATGACCCTGACATGATTTTCAAATTTCCAATCCCCCGGGAATATTCTCCATCAGCAAATTGTGCGTGGATATCAGAAACCCCATCCAATTCTTCCCGAAAAATCAAGTTATCAAAAGTACCGAGGTCATTCCTCTTAATGATGAAACTGGTTTTAATGGCTCCTCTGAGAACAACCATTTCCGCATCAATTCCAGGAAACACATTGTGAATGAGTGCTCCATCAGAACCAACGGTGTAATCCGACCAATCCGGAGTGAATTGGCTGATCTCCACTCCATTTTGAATAATAATTAATTTCCAATTATTAAAACGAAGTGTTCCGTTGGCTGTCTTCAATTCGGTTCGCGCACTGGAAAAATCAATAGCTGCCTGGTCCAATAAATACCCGGATTCATACCTGCTGGCAGAAACCGAATGCAATTCGTGCTCAATAGTAATCCATTCTCCATTTACCAATTGATGAAGATCTCCCAATGCTTTTTGGGTATAGAATTTCGAATTTTCGAATGTATTTACAAAGTAACGTTCATCAATGGTGCGTTTTTCCAGAATTTCCACGCAGCTATCACATGGAGCATTATCGGGGAGTTTTCCAAATTCGGGATGTGAGTAGTATTTGGGATTGTTTAATTTTTTCCAGCTTTCCAAATTCTTCGTTTGGGAAACCCGAAAAGTTGTCAGATTTTTTGTTCCTGGGCTCATGCCATTCTGAGCAAGCTTGTCCTGCCCAAATAAAGAATTAATTCCCATTAAAAAAATGAAAAGGAAAAGCAATCGGTTTCCGGAGTAGTTTATTGTCGGCATGGGCCTGAATTATTTAACGCTATATGCAAATAGACGTAAATAATATCACATGGTGGCGTTGGTTTTTGTTTTTTTTAATCTGCAATTAATATATCGCTAAATTCAGGAAAACTACAACGTTATAGTTGGATTATTTGATTCAAATACCTCTTGCCTTCTTAATATTGTCATACGCTTCCTGGATACGCTGGAATTTCTCCTTTGCACCTTTCTGATATTCTTCTCCCAAAGAAGCTACTTTATCGGGGTGATAGCGCACTGCCATCTGGCGATAAGCTTTCTTCACTTCTTCATCGGAAGCTGATTCTTCAATGCCCAGAATTTCGTAATCCGCATTCAGGTTTTGTTTGAACATTCCCTTCACCGATCTAAAATCCATTGGCGGAACCTGCAGCAGGTTTGCAATGTATTGCAGCGTTTTGATTTCCTGGTCTGAAACCTGCCCGTCGGATTGTGCGATCCCGAATAAATAATGGAGTAATTGAATTCGTATCTCTACCTGGGCACGCATGCGGATATCCGAGCAAATCTGATCGATAGGAATGGACGGAGCATCCAAAAAATGCTTCAGTGTCTGCAGATGCGAAGTATTGAATTGATTTCCGAACTGCTGAGCAAGGAAGGCTTTCACGAAATCCAATTCCGATTTCAGCACCTTTCCGTCGCTTTTCATCATATAAGCAGAAAGTGCCAAAAGCTGTGTCGGGAAATCATAACGCTGCGTTTGCGTTTGCTGGGTATAGTATTCGAAAATATCCTGGAATGACTTACGGGAACCTCCCGCCCCGCCCTGTGCTTGGGGATTCTTTCTCCTGCGAACTGCCTGATCGACAATTCCACCGATAAAAAACCCAATGATTGCAGGAATGAACCGGCCTCCTGAAACAGCAAATGCTACAATTGCAAAAATGATACTATACACGCTCCAAAAATAAAATCCCCGCCTTAAACCAGGTGATCAGGGCGGGGATTATTTGTTATACAAATGAGATACTTCTCTCAATAAATTTATTCAATTCTTCTCCTTTCAGCATTCCCTGTGCGAGAAGGGCAAGATCTGTCAGTTGTTTTACTTTGGTTGTTTTTTCCGAATCGTCAGACAGAT
Organism: uncultured Fluviicola sp.; assembly: GCA_965650365.1. Taxonomy (GTDB): domain Bacteria; phylum Bacteroidota; class Bacteroidia; order Flavobacteriales_D; family Crocinitomicaceae; genus Fluviicola. The sequence goes on from CBFGOJ010000064.1 coordinate 4,630, forward strand.
TCAAAAGTGCCTCCACTTTTTGGTGATTGGCATTTATTACCAGGTTGTATGTTTCAGGGAAAGCTCCGAAGAAACCACCGCCGCCGTTTCGCTGCTGTTCCATCATTCTTCGGATAAACTCCGGTTGTGTTACAATGATCGGCGCATCTGATTCACTCATGGACTTGAATTCCACTTTGAATTTCTGACTATCCACAGCAGATTCGAACAAAGGCTTCAAACTCGTTTGCTGCTCCTCACTCAATTTAGCAGGCAATTCGCCTTCTTTTTGGATCAATTGATCCAAAGCATCCGCATCGACACGTGCAAAACTGAAATTCTCAAATGTCTGCTCAATTAATGAAATCCAATGCGAAGCTAACGGTCCGTCGATAACTGCAACCTGGAAACTGCGGTCTTTTGCCTGTTTCACGAAGGAAAAATGCTCATCCACACTGTGGGTGTACAATGCAATGACCTTTCCGTCTTTATTCGTTTGAAGCGGTGCGATCTGCTCTTTGAATTCTTCGATGGTGAAATACTTTCCATCCGCATTTTTGATCAGGGCAAAGCTTTTTGCTTTTTCTGCAAATTTCTCATCAGAAAGCATTCCGTACTCCACAAAAATCTTCAAATCGTCCCATTTCGCTTCAAAATCAGCACGGTCTTTTTTGAACATTTCTGCCAGTTTATCTGCTACTTTTTTCGTGATGTGTGCAGAGATTTTCTTCACATTTCCATCACTCTGTAAGTAAGAACGGGAAACATTCAAAGGAATATCCGGAGAATCGATCACTCCGTGAAGCAAGGTCAGGAACTCGGGAACAATTTCCGCCACCGAATCGGTGATAAATACCTGGTTGGAGTACAAATTGATCTTATTTCGCTGCACTTCCACGTTTTCTTTGATCTTCGGGAAGTAAAGGATTCCTGTCAGGTTGAACGGATAATCTACGTTCAAATGAATGTGGAACAAAGGATCTTCAAAAGACATTGGGTACAATTCTCGGTAGAAAGAGTTGTAATCTTCGTCTTTCAAATCCACCGGCGCTGAAGTCCATGCCGGTTTCGGATTATTCACCTGATTCGGAATGTCTAAAGAAACGCGTTTTACCTTTCCGTCTTCGTCTTTTTCACCTTCCGGAGAATCGATATATTCTACTTTCGTTCCGAAGAAAACCGGGATTGGCAGGAATTTACAGTATTTATCCAAAATTCCCTGAATGCGCGCTTTTTCTAAAAATTCGATGGATTCTTCATTGATGAACAATACGATATCCGTTCCGCGCGACTCTTTTTCAATTTCTGTCAGTGTATATTCAGGCGAACCGTTACTTTCCCATTGAACTGCCTGCGAACCTTCGTGGCGAGACAATGTGCGGATCTGCACTTTTTCTGCCACCATGAATGCCGAATAGAATCCTAAACCAAAGTGACCGATAATGCTTTCAGCACCTTCTTTTCCTTCGTATTGTTTTACAAACTCTTCCGCACCGGAAAAAGCAATCTGGTTGATGTATTTATCGATCTCATCGGCTGTCATACCAATTCCGTTGTCACGAATTGTGAGCGTTTTCGCATCTTTATCCAAAAGCACTTCTACTTTCAAATCACCCAGTTCTCCTTTATACTCACCGGTTGAAGCAAGTACCTTCAATTTCTGACTTGCATCTACTGCATTGGAAACCAACTCACGTAAGAAAATCTCATGGTCGGAATACAAGAATTTTTTAATAATTGGAAAGATATTTTCCGTTGAAACGTGTATTTGTCCTGTTTTCATACTTATTTGAAATTTGAGGAAGTATTGTCAAGGTTTGTGCCAAGGAGTGATCTATGACAAAGTGGCAGGAAATCAGGTTTAAATATAGTTCAAATCTTCTTCGCTCTGTGCCTTCGCTGAAGCTTGTGCCATCGCTAAAGCTAATGGCGACACGCGATCAGCATAAGCGTTGTGAGCTTCGAAGGTTCAAAGGGTTTAATCGGTTCAATTTGAACATTTGAATCAGCCTCGGCTGAAACATTTGAACATTTGAACTAATCGATCTTCACTGTGATAAATAACACATCATCGATTTGTTCTGCATCGCCTTTCCAGGAGAAGAATGTTTTCTCTATTAATTTGTTTCTGTGATCAGCTGGAAGATCGGTCATCTGTTCGCACATTTTCTTGACTCTTTTTGTAGAGAATTTCTTCGGAATTGCTTCCCCGAACTGATCACCGTAACCATCCGAGAACATGATCAGTAAGTCGCCTTTTTTGGTAGTGATTTCCTGGTTCACAAAGTTCTTATCCATATAATCATAGGATCCGCCAATCGAGAACGACAAGCCGCGGTAAGTTTCCAATTTACCATCAGAAACATGGAAAAGCGGTCTTCCGGCAGAAGAGAACAGGACCTGGCTGCTCTTTTTATCGAAACGACAAAGAATCATATCCATTCCGTCGCGTGAATTTGGATTGAGATCCTGCTTCAGTGTCTTGATGATCATTTTATGCAGCTGGAAAAGAATTTCAGCCGGAGTTTCCAATTTGTAAATACTCACAATCTCATTGAGCAGCGTAGAACCGATCAACGACATGAACGCTCCCGGAATTCCGTGCCCGGTACAATCTACCATTGCATAATAGAGGTAGTTTTCGTTCTCTACGAACCAGTAAAAATCGCCACTCACAATATCTCTTGGCTGATAGAAGATCGTAGAGTCCGGGAAGTTGTTTTTGATAATTTGTTCGTCCGGAAGAATGGCTTTCTGAATCCTCAAA
>CBFGOJ010000065.1:0-6812 GCA_965650365.1 uncultured Fluviicola sp.
CATGTTGATGGAAGTGTGAACCCGGTTCGTGACAAAGAAATCATCGATATTGAATTGCAGTTGAAAGATTTGGAATCGATTGAAAAGCGCATCCAGTCTTTGGCTCGTACTTTGAAATCCGGAGATAAAGAAATCGTTAAAGAAAATGACCTGGCACAGGCTGTCAAAGCTACACTGGAACAAGGGAAATCTGTTCGTTCCATGACTTTTGACGAAAGAGAGCAGGAAATCGTTGAGAAATTCCAATTGATCACATCCAAGCCGGTCATGTATGTTTGTAACGTGGAAGAATCGGCTGTAAAAACAGGAAATGCACACGTAGATGCAGTTCGTGAAGCTGTGAAAGATGAAAATGCTCAGATCCTGATCGTTGGAGCAAAAATTGAAGCAGACATCACCGAATTGGAGACATACGAGGAGCGCCAGATGTTCTTAGAAGAACTTGGTTTGGAAGAACCGGGAGTGAACCGTTTGATCCGTTCTGCGTATTCGTTATTGAATCTTCAGACTTACTTCACAGCAGGAGTAAAAGAAGTACGTGCATGGACGGTTCCAATTGGAGCAACAGCTCCACAAGCTGCAGGAGTAATCCACACGGATTTCGAGAAAGGATTTATCCGCGCTGAAGTAATGAAATACGATGATTACACCACTTTAGGTTCCGAAGCAGCCGTAAAAGATGCCGGGAAGTTTAAAGTAGAAGGAAAAGAATACATTGTGCAGGATGGAGACATTATGCATTTTAGATTTAACGTGTAACTGATTTAAATTCATAGTTGAAGCCCTGACATTTATCGTCCGGGCTTTTTTGTTCGCGATTAATTAATTACCCTGGTAGGTGGGGGATAATCTTGCACTTATCCCCGAAAATTCGTTGAGAATACAACTCATAATTGTTCTGAAATGCAGGATTACTCCGTGTTTATTGGTGGTTGAATGGTATGGATCATCACGCTTATTAATTCTCGAAAAAAATAAAGTACTGTCAATCAGTGAGTTTCGAAATCATCGGTTTACGCTTGTGAAATTGTCCTGTTTTGTCCCGTCAAAAAAGACCTTGAGGCCTGTTGAATGGCTAATTTTGTGCCATGTTTAATAAGAATTTTTTTATGAAATCAACATTATTTATGCTCTTTTGCACCGTCTGTTTTATGACTGCAAGGGCACAATCGCTCAACCCTGTATCACTGGAACAAATAGTGAATACGGATGTTCCAACAACACAATTTAACAGCCAGGTAGCTGCAGATCCGAGTGGTGCGTATGTTATTATTTGGACCACATTGGAAAATTCGGGAACTATCAAAGCCAGAAGGTATAATAGTTCTCATACAGCTGTTTCTGCAGAATTAACGATCAACGTGGAGGACTCCAAAAATATCAATATCGAACATTGGGAAGATGGAAAGTACATCATTTCTTATATCGAAACAACCGGAAATATCTTGAAATTTGCTGTTTTGGATGAATTGGATGTGGTTGGGGCAGAGGTAACTGTTTTGGCTTCCGTAGTGAAGTACGACCTGGCTCCCAAAGGAGATTCTTTGGCTTTCCTTTACAGCAAATCAGCAACAAACGTTCAATTGTATCTGAGAGGATACAACCTGTCTTCCAATGCATGGTTAAATACAGAAGTTTTGGCAACAGAGATCGGAGGTTCCTCATACGATGAACCGAATATAGTTTATCATCCAAACGGTCGAATGACTGCAATTTATCACTTGTATATCAATACATCAGGATGTTGTACCTTTGATCGCCGGGTTATGCGAAAAACATTCAGTAGTTCTTATTTGGCGGAATCGCCTGAATATGCCGTTTGGTCGATAGGTTCGGAATTCAATGTGGGAAATGATTTGGATGCCAGCGGGAATGCGAATGGAGAAGTAATTATAACCACTACTCATGGTACAACATCTTCCCAACGATACCTGCGATTATGGATTTTAGGAAATGCCGGTTCGACAATTGTTAATAATGCCGTATTGCTTCCTGTGGTAACTACTAACGATTGGTACGATAATATTGAAGGTCATTTGTATGATAACGGAGATTTTTTAATCTCTAAGTCTATTCGGACAGGGGGATATACGAATCCGAATGATAATGAAGCATACGTTATTTATGGAAAAAATTACAATGCAAGTAACAGCGGGCTTTTACGAATGAACAGTACGTTGGCAGGGGAACAGGAATATGTGAGTACTGCTAAATTGCCAAACGGCGGATTCGTGGGGTGCTGGTCAGGAAACGGATTCCAGGGAGATACCCGCGGAATTTATGCCCGCGCTTACAATGCAGTGGCTTTTCCGGCTGTAGCATTTACCAATGCAGGAACTTACACAGTGAACGAAACAGGAACTACAGCAACAATCGGTGTAGCGCTTGCAACACAACCCACCGCAAATGTAACCGTGAACCTTTCTTCTTCTGATTTAACAGAAGGAACAGTAAGTGTTGCTCAATTAACATTTACCACATCTAACTGGAACGTAGCTCAAAACGTAGTGGTGACCGGAGTAGATGATGCTGCCGACGACGGGGATATTTCCTTCAACCTGGTTGCATCAACTACGGGAAGTGCAGATGCAACTTATGGCGGTTTGGCAAATAAGAACCAGGCACTGATAAACCTGGACAATGATGCTACGACTACCATGCCTTCCGCGCAAAGTTTTTGTAAATCAACCGGAATGAGCGGCGTCAATGCAATCATTACCAATGTGGGAACTGCGATTACTTCCGTAACAGGAACAAGCAATAATCAAGCAGTAGTTGACAACAGCGATATCACGGTGAACAATTTGGGAGGCGGAACTTATGGAGTAGTGATCAATAACCTGAACAACAACATAACGGGAACAGCCCAGATTACCCTGACTGCAAACGATGGTCAGTTCAATTATACGGGCAGCTTTAACGTAAGTACAACCGGTGTAACAATTGTTACCAATGCAACTGCAACTATTATTTGCCAGGGAGAATCCATCACTCTTTCAGCATCGGGTGCACAAAACATTACCTGGAGTAACGGTGTTCTGAATAACGTACCGTTTTCACCAACAATGACAACAACTTATACCGCTACAGGCGATAATGGAGCGGGATGTTCCGGATCGGCTTCACAAACAATTACTGTAAATACAGTTCCTCCTGCACCATCTGTGAACACAAGTGGTTCAACGACAATTTGCGGCAGCGGATCAGTTACCCTTACTTCCTCTTATGTTACCGGGAATACCTGGTCGAATGGGGCAACAACTCAAAGCATCACCGTTTCAAATGCGGGATCGTATACAGTTACTTATTCAAATGGCGGGTTTTGTAACTCAACTTCTGCTCCTGTTGCAATAACTGTAAATCCGGCTGCTTCAACTCCAACTATTACACCAAACGGATCAACGACTTTCTGTGCGGGTGGTTCAGTAACTTTGACTTCGTCTCAAGCTACAGGTAACACCTGGTCAAACGGGGCAACAACTCCAAGCATTACTGTTTCAACTTCCGGAACTTATTCGGTAAGCTATTCAAACGGATCTTGTTCTGCTGCATCAGCTCCGGTTACAGTAACTGTGAACCCGGCTTCTTCTGCACCAACAATCACTCCTGGAGGACCAACCAGTTTCTGTGCAGGCGGTTCAGTAACCCTTACTTCTTCGGAAGCTTTCGGGAATACCTGGTCGAATGGAGCAACTACTCCAAGTATTACCGTTTCGGCAGCCGGAACTTATACTGTTAGCAATGGCGGAACTTGTGCTGCTGCTTCAACTCCTGTGACGATTACAGTAAACAATACTCCTTCCGCACCGATCATTACACCAAATGGTCCAACCACTTTCTGTGCCGGAGGATCGGTAATTTTATCGTCTTCGCAGGCATCTGGAAATAACTGGTCTACAGGAGTTAACACACAAAGCATCAACGTAACCGGGACGAATACTTATTTGTTGACTTACACAGATTTAAATGGTTGTACATCTCCTTCCGCGAGCGTTTTGGTAACAGTTCAATCCGCACCGAATGTGTCTGCGGGACCTGATCAAACGGTTTGTGAAGGGGCGATGGTGACTTTGCTTGCATCCGGCGCATCCTCTTATTCCTGGACAGGTGGAATTACAAATGGTGTTTCTTTCCCGATTAACAATCAGGCGACTTTTGAAGTAACCGGAACAGGAAGCAACGGATGTACGAATACAGACCAGGTAACAGTTTTTGTAAACAGTGCTCCAAATGTAAGTGCAGGACAGAATATTATTGTTTGTAACGGGGAATCTGTTACACTAAACGGTACGGGAGCTGTAACTTACGATTGGGATAATGGGGTTGTGAACGGCGTTTCTTTTGTTCCTACTTTGGGAACTACAACCTATACTGTAACCGGAACAAATGCAGGTGGCTGCGAGGCAGAGGATCAAATGACTGTCACAGTAAACCAATTACCGAATGTGAGTATTTCAGCTGTTCCGATCTTCTGTGTTTCCGATGGATCTGCTGCTTTGACACAGGGAACTCCTTCAGGTGGTTCGTATGCGGGAACCGGAATCACAGGAGTTGTTTTCAGTCCTTCAACGGCAGGTTTGGGCATTCACCCGGTAACTTATACTTACACGGATTTGAATGGTTGTGAGAATACTGCTTCCGGCACAATTACCGTAGATCAGTGTTTAGGAATGGATGAAACAGCAGCAGCTAAATTATCGGTCTATCCAAATCCAACAACCGGCATTGCAACTATTGAATTACCCGGATCATTCAACTATTCAGTTACAGATTCCCAGGGAAGAAAAGTACTGGAAGGAACAGCTTCAGAAGCAGCTAAATTGGATTTGTCTGACTTCAGCAACGGAGTTTACCAGGTCTTGATCCAAACGGAGAACTCTTCTGTCACTGTGAGAATGGTGAAGAACTAAAATAAAAATTCATTATAGAGAAAGGCATTCGTTAATCAGCGGATGCCTTTTTTGCGATTATCTGTTTCATTTTTCGAAGAATATAAATAGAACTATAGCAAATGCCAATAGAAACGATGTGGTAGGTCATTCCATAATAATCAGATGGAACGAGAATGTAACAGCTGAAACCAACAAAGATTCCAAGGATGAAACCTGTTAGTCCGTAAATGAAATAATCTTTGGGCTTTCCCTTCGGACGAATCGCATTTAGGAGATAGAAGAGTGTGCTCAATATTACAATTGATTCGAATCGTTTGAAATATCCGCCGTCTTTCCCGGAATAAAACCTCAGATCGTAATTCCGGATTCTGTAATCAATATACGCAATGGTCAATGCTGTTATCAACAGAAATACCAGGATCAGGATCGTTTTTAGTTTCATTACTTTGAATCAGGTTCTGTACAATAGTAAGTATAAATAAAAAAGCACCCGTCAATCGACGAATGCTTTCTTGTTAATTTATCCTTGGAGTTCAACCGAAATCACCTCCAGCCGCCCCCCAAAGCCTGGTAAACACTTACCATGTTATAAAGTTGTTCCTGCTTGATCTCAATCAGGTCGAATTTGGATTCCACTGCATCACGCTGTGTCATCAAAACTTCCATGTAATCTGCTTTTGCCGATTTGAACAGGTTTCCTGAAATCGCAACGGATTGATTGAGTGCATCTACCTGTTTCTGCTTCCAATCGTAGCTTTTCTTCAGGTTTTGAACTTTAGATACCCGATTCGTGACTTCGATGTAAGCATTCAGGACCTTTTGCTCGTACTCGTAAACTGCCTGGATCTGTTTCGCATTTGCAGAAGCATATTTTGCTTTCAGGGCGTTTCTGTTGATCAACGGTGCCACCAAATCACCTGCAAGGTTATAAAGCAGGGATTGCGGGGAAGTAATCAGGTACTTCACGTTGAAAGCCTGGTAGCCAACGCCGGCAGTAATACGCAGGGAAGGGTAGAAGTTCGCCCGTGCCACTTTGATATCCAGTTTAGAAGCTGTAAGTTCCATTTCTGCCCGACGAATATCCGGGCGATTTTGCAATAACTGAGACGGAATTCCAGTATAAATAGTATCGGGTACCATTTGCTGGAATGCTGCCGAGTTGCGTTGTACCGGTTGTGGAAAACGCCCAACCAGGAAGTTGATCCGGTTTTCCGATTCGATAATTTGCTGCTGCAGGTAGAATAAGTGGCTTTGGTTCTTGTAAACTTCCGCTTCAAACTTTTTAACCGCTAGTTCGGTTACTTCACCTGCTATTTTCTGCATCTTGACAATTTCCAGTGCGTTCTTCTGAATCTCCAGGTTTTGCTGCAAGATCATTAGTTTGTTATCGTACGCCATTAATTCGTAGTACGATTCTGAAATTTCAGCGACCAGGTTTGTAACCATGAAGTTTTTTCCTTCAACCGATCCCAGGTAACGGGATGAAGCTGCATCTCTGCCGTTTCGCAATTTTCGCCAGATATCGATTTCCCAGGAAGCATTCACTCCAACCTTGAAATCGCCCAATGGATCTGGAAAGGCTTTTCCATCGTGGATCGGTAAGTTTTTTTCAACTGCACCATCGCGGGTGTATTCTCCCACTTTCTCCACACCGGCACCGGCAACAACTCCGGCTGAAGGAAGGAATTCCCCTTTTTTAGCTCTAACCTCCGCTTTAGCCACGTTGATTTCCTGCAGGGTGATATTCAACTCCTGGTTGTTTTTAAGTGCCGTATCGATCAACGCCGCCAGGTATTGGTCCTTGAAAAAGTCCCTCCACTTAATATCTGCGGTGTTCGTTGTATCCTGCGAACCGTTATAGCTCGCAGGTGTGTTCTTATTCTCTATTCTGGGATTCATTTTCAGGCTTTTGCAAGCAGA
>CBFGOJ010000066.1:0-6583 GCA_965650365.1 uncultured Fluviicola sp.
AAAACCAAGCTCAAGCTTTGCTTCTTCACTCATCATATCCTTGTCCCAAGGCGGGTCGAATACAATGTTTACGTGAGCTTCCGTAACGCCTTCCACGCTTTCCACTTTCTCTTTCACGTCTTTTGGAAGTGATTCCGCAACCGGACAATTCGGAGAAGTCAGCGTCATATCAAGTTCCACAACGCCTTCCTTCGAAATCCGTACTTCGTAAATCAATCCCAATTCGTAAATATCAACAGGGATTTCCGGGTCGAATATGGTTTTGAGGATCTCAACTATTTTGTCTTCTAAATGTTCCATCTTATTTTGGGATTGCGGACAGTGCCAATAATTTGATTTTTTTAACCATGCTCACCAATCCGTTTGCACGAGTGGGTGAAAGGTGTTCTTGTAAACCGATGTCTGATATGAAATGAAGATCACTTTTCACAATGTCTTCGGGTGTTTCGTTGTCTAAAACGCGGATCAGTAAACCAATAATTCCTTTGGTAATGATTGCATCTGAGTCCGCAGTCAATTGTATTTTGTCGTTATCAATGTGAGCATCAAGCCAAACCCGGCTCTGGCAACCTTCAATCAATCGGTCCTCCGTTTTTTTCTCCGGGTCGATCAATGGAAGTTCTTTTCCAAGTTCAATGATGTATTCGTATTTCTCCATCCAATCGTCGTAGATGGCAAAATCATCGATTATTTCCTGCTGTTTTTCTTCAATAGTCATTTTTTGCTCCTAACCCAGCATGGAAATACTTTTCTCCACTGCTGCTATAAATTGATCAATTTCTTCCCGTGTATTGTAAAAAGCAAAGGATGCTCTTACCGTTCCCGGAATCTGGTAAAAATCCATCAGAGGTTGTGTACAATGATGTCCTGTTCTGACTGCAATTCCCTGCTTGTCCAGGAGTGTACCGATATCGAACGGATGAATTCCGTCTACGGAAAATGCAACTACGGAAGTTTTGTTCCGCGCCGTTCCAATCAGTTTGATATTCTCGAAAGTTTCCAGCATTTCCTGGGCATACTCGGTAATATCGCGTTCATATTCTTCCAGCTCTTTCGGGTCGAATTGGTCTAAGTAGTTCAATGCGGTCCCCAAACAGATTCCGCCTGCAATGTGCGGAGTTCCTGCTTCAAACTTGAAAGGAAGCTCGTTGTAAGTGGTACGTTCGAAAGTACACTTGGCAATCATATCACCACCGCCCTGGTAAGGAGGCATTTCATCTAAAAGAGCCTCTTTTCCATAAAGAACCCCAATTCCTGTCGGACCGAAAACTTTGTGCCCCGAAAACACGAAAAAGTCGCAGTTCATTGCCTGCATATCCACTTTTGTGTGCTGCACGCTCTGCGCTCCGTCGATCAACACTTTTGCACCTACAGCATGCGCTGCTTCGATGATTTGATCTACCGGGTTGATCGTTCCCAAACTGTTTGAAATGTGAGTAACCGCAACCAGTTTCGTTTTCGGAGAAAGCATGTTCTGGTATTCTTCCATCATCAACTCACCGCGTTTATTGATCGGAATGACTTTTAAGGTCAGTTTTTTACGCTCGGCCAGCATTTGCCACGGAACAATATTCGAGTGGTGCTCCATCGCGGAAACAATGATTTCGTCTCCGGCGCTCAGCAATTCCCCGAATGAACTGGCAACGAGATTAATCCCGTCGGTTGTTCCTTTCGTGAAAATGATCTCTTCCTTTTTACCGGCATTAATGAATCGGCGCACCGTTTCACGTGCATCTTCGTATTCGGAAGTAGCCTTTTGGCTCAAATGATGGACTCCGCGGTGAATGTTCGCATTGTCCATACTGTAATATTGATTGATAGCGTCCAATACCATCTGCGGTTTCTGGGAGGTTGCCCCGTTATCAAAATAGATAAGGTTCTTGCCATATACCTGTTGGCGCAGAGCAGGGAAGTCCTGCCGGATATCGCGTACGTTGAATTTTCTTTTTGATGGATTTTCCATACTGCAAAGGTAGCTAAAATGCTATTTGTAAAGTTTCTAAATAAGATTAATTTCCAACCTTTTTATTTTAGCAGTATCTTAGCTTTAAATTGATTACAAATGAGGGCATTATACCTATTATTGATATTAGTGGTTGTTGGTTCAGGGTGCGAGAAGTACAACCTGAAACAGCCGGCATACCTTGGTGTGAACTGGAGATTCCAATCTGTATCCAATAGTATGGGGAATGTTGTTATTAGCAAAGGATTTTTCTATTCTAAAGAATTTGCTATTTCAGGGATTCGTGAAAAAGGATCTCCGGTTGAAATCACGAAAAGTTTGCCCGAACAATTTCAGAAAGTTCAATTTACAACACAAAGTGATTTGGGAATTTCCCTGGATGTTCCAATGGGAGATTATACCGAGTTTACATTAAAAACATTGATTGATAAGTCGAATACTCCGTCGATCAGATTGGAAGGAACTTATTATAAAGGAAATTTACCTTATCCTATGAGAATAGAATGGTCGGATTTGGATGAATTGAATTTTAAGATTATGAATCCGTTCTTCCTAAAAAAGAAAAAAGATTACAAAGTATATATCGGGTTTGATGTTGCTAAATTATTTTCATCAGTACCTGCATCAAAGTGGAACGAAGTCTTGTTTGCGAATGAGCCCAATGGTTCTGTATTAGTTATAGATAAAGGTCACAATATTAATGTGTACAATGAAATCACTAATCAATTACCAAATTCATTGGTTTTAACTGTCGAATAATGTCTGCAGAGTACAAAGATATCATTGAAGGCTGCGCAAATTGGGAACGATCTGCACAGGAGCGCTTGTATCGTTTATTCTCGAAGGATTTGTTCAAGGTATGCAAGTTGTACGGCTCGGACACACAGGATGCGGAAGATATGCTGCACGATGCTTACATGCACATTTATAAAAACATTGGTTCTTATACATTTACCGGTTCTTTTGAAGGCTGGCTGCGCCGGGTTACAGTGAACTGCTGCCTGCAAACCCTGCGAAAGAGAAAGAACTTCACGCAATTGGGGGAGATTTCGGTGGTGGATCCGGACGAAGCAGATTTGGAAACAGGGATTCCGTTTGCAAAAGTATTGGAAGAGATCAATTTACTGCCTACAAAGGCCGGATTGGTACTCAAATTATATGCTTTGGAAGGATGGTCACATTCTGAGATCGCAGAAGAATTGGAAATTTCGGTTGGAACTTCCAAATCACAATTAAATTATGCGCGTTCCGTGCTCAAACAAAAATTGGTTTCTTAAACAATGTCTTTAGACAAGTTACATAACACAAATCGGGAGTTTAAGGCTCTGCAAAATTCTTTCCGGGATTGGGATGCGGATTCTCCGTCTGCTGATGTCTGGGAAAATTTGGAGGCTGATTTGGCTGTTTCTGCCGTTTGGGACCGTTTGGATGAAACACTGGAAGCTAACGGAAGTTCAGCAGATAAAGCATTGGTAGATTCTTACGAAAACTGGTCGCCGAATAATTACGGGGATGGCTGGTCTAAATTGGAAGAGCAGCTTTCCAGAGAACGTGTTTGGACGCGATTGAATACAACCCTGAGCTATCCAATTACGACAAGTATTCCGTGGATGAAAATGGCCGCGGCTTCTTTGTTGTTCGTTTTCACAGCATTCTATACCGATTACCAGTTTAGCTCTCCTAATAAGGAATCGCAGCCTGGTGCGTTTGCAGTTGAAGGAAGCAAAGCCGGTTCAAACGAAAATGCAGACAAAAATCTGGCTTCTAACGGAACGGAAAACAAGGCAGTTGATGGAAATCAACCGGTTTCTGTAAATGATGTATGGAACAACATTCCTCAAAATACAGCTATTCAAAACCGATTGGTAGTTGTGAATAATACGGCCAACAATCCGAATAACAATTCTGTTCCGAATAACGAGAATACTCCTCAGAACAACGAGTTGATCGCGAACCAAAATCCGTTGGATAATCGTTCGAATGAAAATACTTCAAATCCTGGGAACGAATCGGTGAATACTAGCGCAAATGACCTGGCAGCTTTGGAACCCCTTCCTGCAAGAGAAATTACTGCTTTCAGTGAAACCGGAACTATTGCGGATTTTGACTTTATGCCGTTCAAAGCACCTTTCAGACCAAGATTCAGTGTATTGGTGGGTGGACAGTTCTCCTTTATCAATGAAAAGAACCGAAGCGCATTCTCCAGTTCACTTCCGTCTATGGGAATCGCGGCAGATGTGCAATACCACGGATACCTGAAAAACTGGAGATTTACGCAGGACCTTGGGTTCAGCCAATACGCACAGTCGAACGGAAGTTATATAAACGGACGTTATACGAGTTCCGACCAAAAATTGAATACCATTCATTTAATTTCCACGGTCGGATACACATTTAGAGGAGTAACTATTTCCGGGGGAATTTCGGTCAATCGTTTATTGAACGGCTACGAAGAAAGCAGAACAGCGATCACGAATGTGTACAATTCGAAAAAATTACAAGTGGGTGCAACAGCAGGAATTGATTATCATTTCACGCCGTTTAGAAATAAAACTGCACTTGGACTTGGACTGCAATACCAGCTGGTATCTAAGTTGAAAAGTGAGAATACGGTGTTCAATGATATCCAGGGCGTGAAGCTCCAGATAAAATATTCATTTTAATTTCCAACCTTTTAATAAGTTCTGCATCTAAGGGGTAAGAAAGATATTTATTTCGTTGTCAGCTCTCCGGAGTTTGAAAAATTACTACAACTCAAACGATAACGAAATAGTCGAGGCAAGGTAGAACTGGCTTGAACGAAAGTCCCGCGAAAGTGGGACTTTTTTAGTTTTCACCGCAAAGGCGCAAAGAGGATTCTTTGTGTTCTTTTTTACTTTCTGTCTAATTACTGAAGATTATTAACCCAAGAAAATAAAATTCATTTTCTTTGCTTCTTCTTCTCTTTGCGGTAAAAATTACTTTTTCGTCGCGTACATCAGGAATTCTTTGTTTCCGTCGCCTCCAATAATCGGAGAATCAATAATCCCGTTTACTTCAAAATGGGAATCCACTGCCGCTTTTTGGATCCGTTGCAGGATTCCCGGGTAATTTACCGCGCTTTTCACAACTCCGCTCTTATTTAAAAGGCGTTTCTCCAATTCAAATTGCGGTTTGATCAAAGCAACCAATGTTCCGCCCTCTTTTACAAACGATCCTGTGAATGGAAGTACTTTTTCCAAGGAAATGAATGAAACATCGATTACTATTCCGTCTACCGGTTCCGGAACATGTGCCGTTGTCAATTCGCGGATATGTGTTTTTTCTAAATTGGTAATGGAAGGATTGCTGCGAATGCGTTCGTGTAATTGCCCGTGGCCCACATCTACACAAAAAACGTGTTTTGCTCCTTTACTGAGTAATACTTCTGTGAAACCGCCGGTAGAAGCTCCCAGGTCGATAAACGTTTTATCAGTAACCGAAATTTGGAAATACTCGATTGCTTTCAGCAATTTCAACGCGCCTCTCGAAACCCAGGTCAATTCTTCGTTCAAAAGCAGGATCTTGGCATCCAGTGCGATTTTCTTCCCGGGTTTTTCAACAGAAATACCGTTTACCAAAACATCGCCGTTTTTAATTAGTTCTTCACCTCGTGTCCTGGAGGTAACCAAACCACGGTCAAACAATATTTTATCCAAACGTTCTTCCATGGCACAAAGTTAGCTATATAATTCCCAATTACGAATTCCTGATTTCCGAATTGTGAGAAAGAATAGTAGATTATTTAACTGTCTAATTAAAATCTGAAAACGGAACAATTTTTATTTAACAAACTAAATCGTTGTTTTTTGTAATTTCAATAAAATCAGGAGTATAGGCAACTATTTTCGCTATTGTATCGTCTGTTTATGGATAAGTTAATTTATATTTGCTTCACTCTACTAATTAAACACTACGATGAGACTACTAACTGGCGCACTGCTACTGGCGATCCTTTCTCCGTTTGGTTCCTATGAACAAATCTTTTTTTCAAATGGTGCTTTGCTTTCTGTTTCTGCGGGTGCAGTAGTACATGTAAATGGCGGAGCAGAATTATCAGCAATATCAAATTTGACCAATGAAGGTTCGGTAACGATCACTAAAAACTCTACTTTTCCAAATGCCGGATCATTTAAGATTGGTGCGAACTCCGCAGTTGACGGAGATGGACTTTACCGGGTGGAACAGGATTGGATCAACGACGGGGTTTTCAATTTTGAAAATTCTACCGTGAATTTGTTTGGAAATACCCAGCAATTCATTACTTCGACCAATGGAACCGCAACGGTTTTCAATAATTTGGTGCTTACCGGAACAGGAACCGGAAATGACCGGAAGAAAACCCTTCAGGGTGTAAACGCATCCACCGGTACATCCGGAACACTTCAACTGAACGGAAGAGAATTGGAAACTCAGACGAATACTTTTTTTGTTACGAATCCTGCTATTGCAGCAATTACTTTTACCAATACTTTTGGCTCTGAGGGTTTTGTCAGCAGCCAGGCACCAGGAACACTATCCCGAATTACCAATTTTGCAAGCACTTATATGTTCCCAACGGGTTCTAGTGTCGGCACAACACGTTTTCGCCCGGTTGAGTTA
>CBFGOJ010000067.1:0-3986 GCA_965650365.1 uncultured Fluviicola sp.
CTCCAGTCGACCATAAGTAAGATGTTCCGGCACTTGAAGTAATAGTTACTGAACCACCTGTTCAGAATGTTGTTGCCCCACCCGGAGTGATTGTAGGAACTGAAGGAGCTGTGTTTACAGTAACAGTTGTTACTGCACTCGCCGCACTTTGGCAACCGGAAGCGTTTGTAACCTGAACGGTATAGTTTCCAGCTGTTGTAGCATTGATCGACTGAGTTGTAGCACCATTCGACCATAAGTAACTAGTACCTGCACTGGAAGTCAATGTTACTGAACCACCCGTACAGAAAGTTGTTGATCCACCAGCTGTGATTGTCGGTGTTGCGGGAGTTGATCCCATGGTTACTGTAACCGGGGTTGAATTCGCGGAAGTACAAGAACCGTTATCCAGGTGAACAAAGTAAGAACCTGCGCTGTTTACGGTGATAGATTGTGTGGTTGCTCCTGTTGACCAAATATTATTCGTTGCCGAAGAAGATGTTAGAGTTGCTGTTCCACTTGGACACAAAGTAATTGGTCCAGCCGGTGAAATTGTCGGAGTACTCAAGGATGCTGCAACGGTAACAGTAATCGTATTAGATGTTAAAGTGGGACAACCGCCTACAATGTTTTGTACCGAGTAATTTCCG
Organism: uncultured Fluviicola sp.; assembly: GCA_965650365.1. Lineage (GTDB taxonomy): Bacteria > Bacteroidota > Bacteroidia > Flavobacteriales_D > Crocinitomicaceae > Fluviicola. The sequence goes on from CBFGOJ010000067.1 coordinate 630, forward strand.
CCTATGGATACCGTAATGGATGGAGTAGTGGCACCATTCGACCAAGTTATATTTGTTGTTACGTTTGAAGTTAGAGTCACCGATCCGCCCGTACAGAAAGTAGTTGGTCCGCCGGCAGTAATTACCGGGGCCTGGCTTACCGTTGTCGTTATTCCTAGAGACTGAGGTGAAGTACATCCGCCACTCGTATAAGTTACTGTATATACTCCGGCAGTTGTAGCTGTGTAAGTTTGGTTCGTAGCACCTGAAATAAGTACTCCGCCTTTATACCATTGGTTGCCACTTGTCTGGGAGGAAGTCAAAACGACATTGCCTCCGCTGCAGAATGTAGTTGGCCCGCCTGCAGTAATCGTTGGCGCAGTTGGTCCCGGTGTAACAGTTACAGTGATCGTATCTGATTTTGCCTGGCACCAGTCACTCCAGGAAGAAGAAGTTACTACATAATAACTTCCGGATGTGGTAGCTGAAATGGATGGAGTAGTTTCATTATTCGGTTCCCAGTCATACCATTGAGAAGCAGGTGTTGATGTAAGTGTCACACTGTTTCCGCTGCAGAAAGTGGTTGGTCCGCCAGCAGTAATTACCGGAGTGGTATTTAAATGCAGGGTAAAACTGTTTGATCCTTTGTTAGGAATAACAACATCTACTCTGCCGTCATTGTTGAAATCGGCAACAGCCATCCCGGTAGCATCCAGTTCTGATGCGAAACCCATGGAAGATGGTGTTAATACATAACCCGCATTTGTACTAAAAGCAGTAGCTGTAGCTGCTACTAATGATCCACCGGCAGTACCTCCACCATTGTTGAAAACTCCAATTACGTCAAGTTTTCCATCATTGTTTATATCAACTATTTTCATTCCTACAACCGCACCGGCAACTCCAGGTGTTGTTGAACTGGCGATGACTGTAGGTGTATTGGATGAAGCAAGACCAGTTGTCGCTGCAGGATTAAACGTTTTTCCGATATCTCCGGATTTTCCAACAATGATATCTTTATCTCCGTCACCATCAAAATCTGCGGATTCCAATGCTGTTACTGAAATGTAAGTTGCTGATCCGGTTCCGATATTCCCGTTTGCTGTCAGTGTACCAGTTCCATTCCCTTTAAATCGGAGAATTTGAGAAGTGGAATTGTGCCCAACTACTACATCATTGAATCCGTCATTGTCATAGTCTGTAATGAGAATTCCATATGGAGAAGCATTGGTGGTATAATTTACGGCAGCGTTAAATGAAGTGGCACCACTGGCAATTAAAGTGGAAAAGTCAGTGCTTCCCGTGTTGCTCACCACAATATCAGGAAACGCGTCTCCGTTTAAATGACCGATTTTAGCCTGAACTGGTGTTGTTCCCACAGAGTAGTTCGTCGCTGCAGAAAAGGTTCCGCTTCCGGTACCGTAGTAAACACTGATGTTTGCACTTCCATTATTGACAACTACGAGGTCCATGGTCCCGTTATTGTTTAAATCTGCTCCGTTAATGTGGAAAGGTGTTGTTCCGGTTGCAAAAGATGCGCCTGTTGTGAAGCCTCCTGCACCGTTCCCCAGATAGATCTGAACGAGATTTAAAGTCGAATGTGTTATAGCTATATCCTGATTTCCATCAGCATTGAAATCTGCGGCAAAGGCAGAACTGGGACTAGCTGCTACATCAAATAAGTTTGTTTGCAGGTAATTATGGGAAGCATTTCCAAGAAAAGAATTGATGTATGTCGTTGAATTTTGAGTAGAGATGAAATCGGCATAGGTATCCGTGCTAAACAGTCCGATAATAATTGCTCTAGGACTTCCGGGCGCTTGCGTGGTTTGATGCAAACTTAAAACACCGCCTGCACTTCCAAAGAAAATAGAAACAGTTGAGGAATTAGAATTTGCCACAACAATATCCTTGAATCCATCCTGGTTAATGTCGAAATTATCGATCCCGGAGGGAAATGTTTCCGTTGAATACGTTGCATGAAAAGTCAAAGTTCCTGAACCATTGTTTTTGAGAACAGAAATATTATTAGTACCGCTATTTGTTGAAACAACATCAATATCCCCATCATTATCCATGTCACACAAAGTCAGGTCTGACGGGGTAGTACCAGTTGTGGAAACATTAGCCCCTGCGAAAAATGTACCTAAACTTCCGTTGTTGTTCCTTGAAACATAAACTCCGCTACTAGTTAAGGAAACGACATCCAAATGATTATCGCCGTTCATATCAGCAACTTCCATGTTTTGGATTCCGGCAAGTGTAACTACGCTTGAACCGAAAAGTGTCGGATTTCCTAAGGTCCCCGTAAACAGCGTGAAATTGGTATTAGTTGTTGCAACAATATCCGTTGCACCATCCTCATTGAAATCACCAACAGCCATGTATTTTCCGTTGGTGAATGTAATAGTAGTTATACTGTCAAAAAGACCATTTCCCTGTCCGTGATAGATATAGATCCCCGTTAAATTTATATATGCTACATCGAGATTTCCATCGTTGTTAAAATCGGCACTTCTAATATCCTGGGTTGAATTTCCCTGATTTCCATAAAAAGCAGGAGTTGCGAACTTTCCATTCCCCAATCCTCTTTGATACGCGATTCGTTTGATTGCTCCAAATGAACTGGTAACAATATCCAGTTTTCCATCTTCGTCAAAATCACCTTTGACAATTCCACGAGTGCTGGGTTGTCCTTTCGGAATGGAAATATCATTTCGTGAACTGAAACAGGCGTTGGAGACCTGGGACCAATTCAGGAAAGCTATCATGGAGAATGATAGGAGAATAAGTAGTTTTTTCATATACGTTTAGTCAAGGTAACGGGAGTGTATTAGTTCTACCAGCCGAAGATAGTTCTTTTTTTAACAAAATTGTTGTTTCGCGCACGAATATGCCATTTGCTAAATCGAGTTACCCTCTTCATAAGGTTTTAGTTTTCAGTATTGGTTTAACGGAAAAAAAATCAAAAGGTTGTAATTTTGTTTAAAATCACACAAAATTAATTGATAATTCAATTAAAACAAACTATTTGTTATTTTCGCCTTTATGCAAGACAAGATTACTTTTCAATTTGTAAGTGAACCTACGGATGTGAATTTCGGTGGAAAGGTTCACGGAGGTTCCGTGATGAAATGGATTGACCAGGCAGCATATGCCTGTGCTTCGACCTGGTCGGAGGGTTACTGTGTAACAGTTTACGTTGGTGGAATTCGCTTTTTTAAACCGATTCACATCGGAAGCCTTGTAAAAATACAGGCGCGTGTCATTTATACGGGAACTTCCAGCATTCACATTGGAGTGGATGTTTTTTCCCGGAAAATGAGTGAAGCAAAATTTGAAAAGACGACCCACTGCGTAATCGTCTTTGTATCGGTG